>JAXHNX010000051.1:0-255251 GCA_034519945.1 Rheinheimera sp. | reverse complement strand
ATCGTACTTCGTTCCAGTTGCATGTGCTGTCCGGTAACGGTAACGCGAAAACACCTGTACACTCAGGACAGTTGATATTCTTAGTTTCGTACTGTACAGGTCAGTCAGCCGGTACAGTCGCTCAATGACCGGGAGTTACCGATGCAGGTGGCATTAAAAGATTTCCAACTGGATTTAGCCTCAGCGCAGGGTCTGACCACACAGCTGTTGCAGCAGTCGCGCCAGCAAGTGTTGCACGGTAGCTGGCCGGCCGGTGCACGCTTGCCATCGGTGCGTGCGCTGGCCGCGCATCTGGGCATCAGTAAATTTACCGTGGCTGATGTTTATGAACGGCTGAATGCGGAAGGTCTGGTGTTGAGCCGGCCCGGCAGTGGCGTATTTGTCGCACGGCGCCATCCCGCCTTGCAGTTGCAGGAAAACAACAGTCCGAGTGAGCTGGCCGATGAAGTTGCGCTGATGCGCCAGACGTTGCAACGCGAATCACACTGGCTAAAACCGGCCGCTGGCTGGCTGACGCCAGACTATCTGCCACAACAGGAGATCCGCGCAGCCCTGAAAGAAATCGCCCGCCAAGAACAAGCACTGACCGACTATGGTCCGGCCCAAGGTTATCTGCCGCTACGTCAGTATCTGGTGAACCGGCTGGCGGAATTGCGCATCCAGTTGGCGCCACAGCAATTATTGCTGACTCAAAGCGCCACTCATGCGCTGGATTTGGTGCTACGTCTACTGCTCAAACCCGGTGACAAAATCATCGTCGACGACCCGGGGTTTTATAACTTTCAAGCCATGTTGCGCCTGCATCAGCTGGAACTGCTGTATCTGCCCCGCACTGCTGACGGTCCGGATCTGCAGATACTAAACGCCTTGCTGGACAACCACAAGGTGCGGGCCTATCTGACCAATTCGGTGTTGTCGAATCCGGTTGGAACTTGCGTCAGTCCACCCAAAGCAGTGCAGGTACTGTCTTTGCTGAAACAACATCAGGTATTGCTGATTGAAGATGATATTTACGCAGATTTTGAAGCGCAACCGGCGCTACGTTATGCAAGTCTGACCGGCCTGCAAGAAGGTATCTATCTGGGCAGCTTGTCGAAAACCATTTCGGCTGACCTACGCGTTGGCTATATAGCAGCGTCGCCGGCACTGGTCGCATCGCTGACCGATTTGAAGCTAATTACGAGCACCTCGACACCTGCGACTGTGGAGCGTGTGGTGTATCAGGTATTGACCAGCGGCAGCTACCGCCGTCATCTGAAACAGCTCCAGCAGCGCCTTGATGGCTTGCGTCGCGACGTCGTGGCTCAGTTTGCTATACGCGGTATCCAGCCATGGTATCTGCCCGAAGCTGGTTTTGCATTGTGGTTACGTCTGCCTGCGGGGATCAGTAGCCGTGCGTTAACAGCTTACGCGGCCGCTAAACAAGTCGTGCTGGCACCTGGCCTGAACTTCAGCCAATGGCCGGATGCCGATCAGTTTATGCGGGTCAACATCACCCAATGTGCCGATCCCAAGCTTTGGCAAGTACTGGAGCGTTTTTTTTTTTTTGACGCTCTGGCGTCTCTGGGGAACGCATTACGGGGCTAAACAAAAAAACCGGCGTTTAGCCGGTTTTTTTCTGCAAACTCACAGCGTTAGGCCTTTGGCTTTTGCCACTGCGTCTTTACACAATTGCGTAATGCGGTCCCAGTCACCGGCGACAATGGCGTCATCCGGTACGATCCAGCTGCCACCGACACAACGCACGTTCGGCAGCGCTAAATATTCAAGGAAATTCTTCTCGTTAATGCCGCCTGTTGGACAGAAACGGATATCAGAGAATGGACCATGAATAGATTTTAGTGTCTTGACACCACCAGCAGCTTCCGCCGGGAAGAACTTGAAGTGGGTATAACCCAAACCAGTGCCTTCCATTAACTCAGAAATCGATGCGATGCCCGGGATTAACGGAATTGGTGCTTCTTTGCCAGCAACCAGCAGCTCACGGGTCAGGCCAGGGCTGATGGCAAACTTTGCACCAGCTTCAACCACTTTTTGCAATTGATCAGCGGTGGTGACAGTGCCGGCGCCCACAATCGCATCCGGTACTTCTTTGGATAACAATGCAATGGCTTCTAAAGCGACCGGAGTGCGCAAAGTTACTTCCAGCACCTTGATACCGCCGGCCAGCAAGGCTTTCGCCATTGGCACTGCGGTGGCCAGATCTTTAATCACAATCACCGGAACCACTGGGCCCTGTGCAAATAAGGTGTCTGGTTGTAACTGCCAGTTTGAAAACGACATAATCAGCCCGCCAATTTTTGTTTTAAATAAACTGCACAGCCGAGTAAGCCCGGTTGTTCTGCAGTGACGATATAAGTTGCGATTTGCCGGTTGAACGCGGCAAAGCGTCCTTTGGCTTCGAATCTGCTGCGAAACTCACTTTGTTCCAGCAACGGCAGCAATTTGGGCGTGATGCCACCTGCAACATAAACACCACCAAAAGTGCTTAAGGTCAGGGCTAAATCACCGGCCAGACTGCCGAGCGAGGCAAAAAACTGTGCAACAACGGCCTGACTCAGCGCACAGCTGCCATCCAGTGCCTGTTGGCCTATTTCTGCCGCAGTTTTTGCCGGCACATCCAGTTGCTGATACGCAGCCAGCGCCAGATACAGGCTTTCAAGGCCAGGGCCCGACAACAGCCGCTCCGGCGAGACATGGCCATAATGTGCAGCCAGATACCGCTGAATAAACCATTCCTGGTCATTTTGTGCTGTCCAGTCGGTGTGACCGCCCTCACCGGGCAATGGGATATAACCCTGTGCCGTCGGAATTAAATGCGCAACGCCTAAGCCAGTACCGGCACCCAGCACCGCCATTGGCTTGGTCAGATCGCGCTCACCGGCGCCGGTTTTCACCAGTTCGGCTGCACTAATCGCCGGTAATGACATCGCCACCGCGGTGAAATCGTTTAGCACAACAAATTCAGCGAGGCCCAGTTCGGCTTTGATTTGCGCGATGGAAAATTCCCAATGGAAATTGGTCATCTTGACGTAATCGCCGGTTACCGGACAGGCAATAGCCACAGCGACATGCACGATATCGGTCAATTCCTGCTGTTCGCGATAGTACTGCAGCGCCAGTGACAATGTGGCGAAATCCGCGCACGGATATACCACAACGTTATCCAGCGCCAGCGTTTCCAAATCCACCCGGCTGAACCGGGCGTTGGTGCCGCCGATGTCTGCGACTATGGCGAAGCGGATCTGTGTTTTAGCCATTGAGGTGCTCCTCAGTGGTAAACAGACTGCAGGCCCCTTGTTCAGCGCCGGTCAGCACGGTGCGCAGACCGCCGAAAATCTCGCGGCCCATGCCGTAATAGCTTTCTGACATATCGCAGGTTGCCAGCGGCCGGGCATTAAATTCTGCTGCATCAACCAACACCTGTAACTCACCGGTTTGCGCGTTAACGCGGACGATATCGCCATCCTGAATGCGGGCAATCGGACCGCCTTCAATAGCTTCTGGTGTGACATGGATAGCGGCTGGCACTTTGCCTGAAGCACCGGACATCCGGCCATCAGTGACCAGGGCAACTTTAAAACCACGGTCCTGCAACACGCCAAGCGGTGGTGTCAGTTTATGCAGTTCTGGCATGCCACAGGCTTTTGGCCCCTGGAAACGCACCACAACCACACAATCTTTGTCGAGTTTGCCGGCTTTAAAAGCAGCATCCAGTTCATGTTGGTCGCTAAACACGACCGCAGGGGCTTCAACGATATCGGTGCCTGTACGCAGCGATGAGGTCTTAATCACGCCGCGGCCGATATTGCCGGATAACACGTGGACACCACCCGAGGTTTTGAACGGTGCCGCGACTGAAGAGATCACTTGGTCATCCAGTGACTTCGCCGGACCGTCAACCCATACCAGTTCGCCGTTTTGCAGTGCTGGCACCTGGGTGTAACGACGCAGGCCAAAACCGGCGACCGTGTGAACGTCTTCATGCACCAAACCGGCATCTAACAGTTCACGGATCAGTACCGACATGCCACCGGCCTGATGGAAATGGTTTACATCGGCTTCGCCGTTTGGATAGATTTTTGCCAATAATGGCGTGGCTTTGGACAGATCTTCGAAATCGTCCCAGTTGACGATAAAGCCAGCACTACGTGCAACTGCGACCAAGTGCATGGTGTGGTTGGTCGAACCGCCGGTGGCCAGCAGGCCAACAATACCGTTCACCACAGCTTTGACATCAACAATTTGGCCGATTGGCGTGTAATTGGCACCCAAATCAGTCAGACGGGTCACCTGACGCGCCGCCGCTTTAGTCAGCGCATCGCGTAATTCAGTACCCGGATTAACAAAAGACGACCCTGGCAAATGCAGACCCATCATTTCAACTACTAACTGGTTCGAGTTGGCAGTACCGTAGAAGGTACAAGTGCCGGCCGCGTGATACGACTTGGCTTCTGAATCCAGCAATTCATCTTTGCCAACTTTGCCTTCAGCGTACAGCTGACGCACCCGGGCTTTTTCTTTGTTTGGAATACCGGAAGGCATAGGGCCTGCTGGCACAAATACAAACGGCAGATGACCAAAACTTAAGGCTGCCATCAACAAACCCGGCACAATCTTGTCGCAAATGCCGAGCATCATCGCGCCGTCAAACATGTTATGAGACAGTCCCACTGCAGCAGACATCGCAATAATATCGCGGCTGAGCAGACTCAGTTCCATGCCCGGTTGCCCCTGAGTCACGCCGTCACACATTGCCGGTACACCACCGGCAAACTGCGCCACGCTACCCACTTCAGCACAGGCCTGTTTAATCATGGCCGGATAAGTTTCATACGGCTGATGTGCAGACAACATGTCGTTGTAACTGGAAATAATACCGATGTTGGCCTTGGTCAGACTACGCAGGTCAGTTTTTTCCTGCGTGGTGCACGCAGCAAAACCGTGCGCCAGGTTGCCACATGCTAAGGCACCGCGATGCGGGCCTTTGCGCCGGGCTTTTTCCATCCTTTGCAGATAAATGGCGCGACTTTTTTCGCTGCGGGCCAAAATCCGTTCTGTAACCTGTAGTATGACCGGGTGCATATAAACCTCTATTGATCTGCGTACATAACTGACAGCTGTGGAGAAGCCAGTTGAATAAAAGCACGGATTGGCATCGCCGCCACATCAGTACCGGCAGCCGCCTGCTCGAGCACCTGCAATTTTTTACTGCCAATCAAATGCAGATAAATGGCGCGTCCTGCTGCAAGGCGTTTTTTGCTGAAACTAATGCGCTGATAAGGCGCTGTCGTCGGATTGGTCGCCAACAAATCTGCTGCGTCGTCAGCAAGGCCCGCCGCTAATTCTTTGCAGCAAGGAAATAACGATGCAGTGTGACCGTCTTCACCCATGCCCAGTATCACCACATCAAACCGTGGTAAATCCTGAACCCGCGTCAACAGTTCTGGCACAGCAGCTTCGGCATTGTCCGCTTTGGCATACAGACTGACAAAACGCGCAGCAGCGGCTTTGTGCTGTAATAAAGCAGCCTTAACCAGGCGTTCATTGCTGTCCGGCGCATCATCTGGTAAATACCGATCGTCAGCCAACGTGATGGTCACTTTAGACCAATCCAGATCGGTGTTGGCTAAAGTCTGGAACAATGGCAACGGCGTACGGCCGCCCGAGACAACCAGCACAGCTTGACCGCGTGCGTCGATCGCATCTTGTAGCTGTGCGCTGATTTGCGCGGCAAACGCCGCATTCAGCGCTTGTGGATCAGAAAATTGCTGCAGCTGCATGTTATTCGTCCCAGTTGCGGTCATCGCGCGCTAACAGTGAAATAGCGGCAACCGGGCCCCAGGTACCGGCCTGATAGGCTTTTGGCGGCTCGTTGTTAATGCGCCATGCATCCAGAATACCGTCAACCCAGGTCCAGGCCTGTTCGACTTCGTCGCGGCGTACGAACAAATATTGGTTGCCTAACATCGCTTCTAACAACAAACGTTCGTAAGCATCCGCGATGCGCTGAGACTGGAAGGTTTCGTCGAAACTTAAGTCCAGTTTGCTTTGTTGCAACTGCATCGTTTCGCCAAGGCCCGGGATCTTATTCATGATCTGGATCTCAACACCTTCGTCCGGCTGTAAGCGGATGATCAGTTTGTTGGCAGGCAACTGTTTATAGGTTTCATGGAAAATGTTGTGCGGTTGCGGTTTGAAACAAATCACCACTTCGCTGACTTTATTTGGCATGCGTTTACCGGTGCGCAAATAAAACGGCACGCCGGCCCAACGCCAGTTGTCGATATCAATTTTGATCGCGACAAAAGTTTCAGTTTTGCTGTTCGGCCGGGCGTCTTCTTCTTCCAGATATCCCGGTACGGCTTTACCTGCGACAAAACCGCTGGCGTATTGGCCACGAACCGTTTTTTCCTGCACGTTTTGCAGGTTAATTGGCCGCAGCGCCTTCAGTACTTTTAACTTTTCGTCGCGGATGCTGTCCGCATCAAGACGCGCCGGCGGTTCCATCGCAATCAGCGACAGCACCTGTAATAAATGGTTTTGCACCATGTCACGCATTTGACCGGCATCATCGTAATACCCCCAACGCCCTTCCACGCCGACTTCTTCGGCGACGGAAATTTGCACATGGTCAATGGCGTTGTGGTCCCAGTTCGAGGCGAAAATGGCATTGGCGAAACGCAGCGCTAATAAGTTCAGCACTGTTTCTTTACCCAAATAGTGATCTATGCGGTAAATCTGTGATTCTTTAAAATAACGTGCGACTTCGTCGTTGATAACTTTCGACGACTCCAGACAATGCCCAATAGGTTTTTCCAGCACTACCCGCGATGGCTCTGCCGATAAACCAGCAGAATCCAGACCTTTACAAATGTTGCCAAATAACGACGGCGCGGTCGCAAAATAACTGACCGGGATACGTTTCGCCGGATTGGTCACTTCTTTTAACTTCAGGTAATCCGCTTCTTTGGTCAGGTCAATCTGCACATATAACAGCTTGCCTTGCAGCCGTTGCCAGACATCGGCATCAATCGGCTCTTTAATGAACTTATGTAAGTTAGTTTCAACCAGTTCGACGTAGTCAGCCTGAGTCAATGCGTCCCGTGCCACGCCGATAATACGCGAATCCGCATGCAGCAACGCTGCACGTTCCAGTTGGTATAAAGCAGGGAGTAACTTACGGCGCGCAAGATCGCCTTTGGTGCCAAACAGAATTAAATCACAGGCTTTGTTTGATTGTGCTGTTGCTGTCATGCAAATGACCCTTGAATAGATGTAATTTTACAACACTTAGCCGCATACTAGCCGACTGAAAAGCGCTTGTAAACCTAATAAGATGTAATTAAATTACACATTAACGAAAGAATTTGATGCGTCAAAGGCTGCAAGCAGTCTTTGACAACTATCATCAATAGTGTGGTAAATTTATCACTTTTGATGTAGCCGTTCTTGTCAGACTACAAATTATATTACATAACCTGCCCCCGCAGGTCTCATAACAAGCAGGTAACCGCGGATGAATGTGCTGGAAAAAATCGTCAACAGTGTCAACAGCTTTAGTAAGTCAGAGCGAAAAGTGGCAGATGTGATCCTGGCCAACCCGCAAACGACCATTCACAGCAGTATTGCAGCGCTGGCGAAAATGGCTGATGTGTCAGAACCGACTGTGAACCGCTTTTGTCGCCGCCTCGATACTAAAGGCTTTCCGGATTTTAAGCTGCACCTGGCGCAAAGTCTGGCAAATGGTACGCCTTATGTAAACCGCCACGTTGAAGAAGACGACGGCCCGGAAGCTTATACTGCCAAAATTTTCGAATCAACGATGGCTGCATTGGATGCTGCGCGGCAAAATGTTGATATTCCGACGATTAATCGTGCAGTCGATGTCCTGACACAAGCGAAAAAGATTTCATTCTTTGGCCTCGGCGCTTCGGCATCTGTGGCGCATGATGCACAAAACAAGTTTTTCCGCTTTAACGTACCGGTGGTTTGTTTTGATGACATCGTGATGCAACGGATGAGTGCTATTAATAGTGCTGAAGGTGATGTAGTGGTCTGCATCTCACACACTGGCCGCACGAAAAACCTCTGTGATATCGCGACAATCGCCCGCGAAAACGATGCTACAGTCATTGGTATTACCGCCTATGACAGCCCATTAGCGAAAGAATGTACACTGGTGTTGTCACTGGATGTGCCGGAAGATACCGATATGTATATGCCAATGGCGTCACGTGTCGCGCAATTAGTGTTGATTGATATTCTCGCCACCGGCTTTACGCTGCGTCGCGGCACTAAATTCCGGGAAAATCTGAAGAAAGTAAAAGACAGCTTGCGTGGTTCACGCTTTGATAAAAAGGATTTTCACAGCTGATCGGAGCAGTTGAATGGCCAAATTTGTAGTTTTTTTTCAGATGCTCGCTATATTCTGTAATTTAATTACATTAAACTAATCCAGTTCGAACCGGGCATCCGCCCGGTTTTTGCCAATCAACAGGCAGGAGTTGCCAATGCCAAGAAGAACCAAAATAGTCGCCACTCTGGGTCCAGCTACGAATACACAAGCCGCCATCGAAAAACTGATCCAGGCCGGTGCATCAGTATTCCGTTTTAATTTCTCCCACGGCAGTGCCGACGACCACATTCAACGTGCGGTAATGGTACGCGCTGCGGCAGCCGCATGTGGTGCACATGTCGCTATCTTAGGTGATCTGCAGGGCCCGAAAATCCGGGTTTCAACATTCAAGAATTCCAGCGTAGAACTGACTGAAGGTCAGGACTATGTGCTCGATGCAGCCCTTGCCAAAGGCCTCGGCGATGAAACGCAAGTGGGTATTGACTACAAAGAACTGCCAGGCGATGTATTCCCGGGCGACTTATTGTTATTGGATGACGGCCGCATCCAGCTGGTCGTTTCACACGTGGATGGCAGCCGCATCGTGACCAAAGTCACTGTTGGCGGCAAGCTCAGCAACAATAAAGGCATTAATCGCCAGGGCGGCGGATTGTCGGCGCCGGCTCTGACTGATAAAGATAAAAACGATATCGCTTTAGCGGCGGATATCGACGTTGATTATCTGGCGGTCTCCTTCCCGCGTACCGGCGATGACCTGCGTTTGGCGCGTCAGCTGGCACGTGCTGCTGGTTCTGAAGCCTTGATAGTGTCTAAAGTTGAACGCGCAGAAGCTGTTGCCGATGATGAAACACTGGATGATATTATCCGTGCTTCTGATGCCGTAATGGTTGCCCGTGGTGACTTAGGCGTGGAGATTGGTGATGCCGAGCTGGTGGGTCAGCAAAAACGTATTATCGCCCGCTCCCGTCAGTTGAACCGTGTGGTGATCACGGCAACGCAGATGATGGAAAGCATGATTGAAAGCCCGATGCCAACGCGCGCAGAAGTGATGGACGTGGCGAATGCGGTGCTGGATGGCACTGATGCCGTGATGCTGTCTGCTGAAACGGCTGCTGGCAAATATCCGACCGAAACCGTCAAAGCGATGGGCCGGGTGTGTGACGGTGCCGAAAAGCATCCAAAAGTGTTGTCGTCTAAACACCGAATGGACGTAACTTTCACTGAGATCAGTGAAACTATTGCGTTGTCTGCCATGTACGCGGCAAATCACCTGGCTGGCATCAAAGCCATTATTGCCCTGACCGAATCGGGTTACACCGCCAAACTGATGTCCCGTATCACTTCTTCTCACCCAATTTATGCCTTATCGCGTCATGTGAAAACACTGAATAAAATGGCGTTATATCGCGGTGTGTATCCGGTGTCATTTGACAGTCATGGTATCAGCAACGACCATATTGCCGATGAAGCCGTTGCAGCAGTGAAAAAAGCAGCCGGTCTGCAAAGTGGTGACTTAGTGATCCTGACACACGGTGATGTGATGGAAACTGTCGGTGCTTCGAACACCTGTAAGATTGTGACCGTTAAATAATCGATGTCTTAAATTAAAAAAGGTCGCAGCTGCGACCTTTTTTATTACTACTGATTTTAATCACCGGCGTTTAGCCAACATTGGGTTCAGGCTGCTTGTTGCTTGTCCGCCAGATGTTGTTTTAACAGCGGCGACAACGCAGTGATCGCCGAACCGGCGACCACCAATAAGGCTCCCGCGACCGACCAGAAATTCAGCGCTTGCGCTGGTGCTGCATCGGGAAACAGCCAGCTCACAATATTTGCAAACAAAATGGTCAATAGTGGCGTGATCGCCAGCACAGCACTGACTTTAGACGCTTCCCAGTGTTCCAGTGCTTCCGCGAATGCACCATAGGCAATAATTGTATTTAAACAACAAAACGCCAGCAGCCCCCACTGTAAACCCGATAGATGCAAAATAGGGGTGAAGTTCGCCAACGGAAAAAAGCATAAGGCACCGGCAAGATAGATAAACCACATAATTTGCTGGGAGTTGAAGGTCATCAGCAACTGCTTCTGTGCCAGCGCATAACAAGCCCAGGTGACGGCCGCAATTATAACCAACAGCACACCAATACTATCCTGACCAAACTGCGTAAGTAACAGCACCAAACGCTCGTTGAAAAAAAGCAACAGACCAAAAAGCAACAAAGTGGCGCCGATTTTTTGCCATAGCAATAGCTGCTCGCGGAAGATGAAAATCCCGCCCATCATCATCAGAAATGGGGCCAGCTGGATCACAACTTGCGCAGTCTCTGCAGATAACAGGTGCAGACCCATCAGATATAAGATGTAATTCGACAACAAACCACCGATAGCGATGGTCAGAAGAATGCTCGCTTTACGGCTGAGCCCCCGCACTGATGGCAAAGCTTTTTGTTGCCATAACACGACACTGACAAACAAAGCAGCGACCAAAAAACGGACCCAGGTAATGGTATTGGCGGTCAAATCGACCAGCAGATGTTTCAGTGCTATCGGTAACATCCCCCACAAAACTGCTGTGACCAGCGCTAAGAAAAATCCGTACAAACTGCGGCCAGACGCCTGATGCATACCCTACCCTTAGACTGAAAAAAAGCGCGCTATTGTCGTTGTTTTTGCCTGTTTTGTCGCCTGTTATCCCTGGGTTCGGCCGCGTTTTTCCGCAGCCAGCCGCGCATTTGCGTTATATCAAGACATTTGCCGGTATTTCGCCTTATGCTGCAGACTTCACTGAGCAAAATGGCGACGGGATCATGCAAAAAATCAACCGGATTGGCGTGTTAACTTCAGGTGGCGATGCGCCGGGCATGAACGCGGCTCTGCGTGCGGTGGTGTTAACCGCCGCGAAATTCGACGTCGAAGTCGTTGGATTTCGTCATGGTTTTAACGGCATTTTTCAACGTGAAGTGCAGCCATTATCGCCCGTTGAAGTCCGCCAGATCGGCCGGTTCGGTGGTACCATCCTCAAAAGCGCCCGCTGCAAAGCATTGCAACAACCCGATGGGCCGGCGCATGCTGCCGCCATTTTGCACGAATTAAACATCGATGCGTTGCTGGTTATTGGCGGAGATGGCTCATTCCGCGGTTGTATGGCGTTGTCTCATCATTACCGCGGGCAATTAGTCGGCTTGCCCGGCACCATCGACAATGATCTGGATGGCACCGATCTGACGATAGGTTTTGCCACAGCGTTGCAAACGGCGCTGGATGCAATCGACAAAATCCGCGATACCGCCGATGCGTTTGAACGGACTTTTCTGGTTGAAGTGATGGGACGTCACACAGGTTATCTGGCTTTGTCAGCAGGTATCGCCGGTAGCGCGGAACAGATTATCTGTCCAGAGTATGGCGAGACCGTCGATATTGCAGATATTGCTGCGGATATACGCAGCTATCAGCAACAAAATGGCGCCTGCAGTTACATTATTGTGCTGGCCGAAACTATGTTTCCAGCCGGCGCCAGCGCTTTAGCAGCTGAATTATCGGTGCAAAGCGGCACTGAATGTCGAGCCGTCGTGTTGGGGCACCTGCAGCGCGGGGGCAGCCCGGTCGGGTCAGATCGGATTTTGGCAACGAAGCTTGGGGCTTTTGCCGTGGAACAACTGA
This sequence comes from Rheinheimera sp., assembly GCA_034519945.1. Classification (GTDB taxonomy): domain Bacteria; phylum Pseudomonadota; class Gammaproteobacteria; order Enterobacterales; family Alteromonadaceae; genus Pararheinheimera. The sequence continues at coordinate 243,229 of JAXHNX010000051.1, read as the reverse complement.
TGGCCGGTCATGCTCATCTGATGATGGCTGGCGAACAGGCAGGTCAGGCCGTGTTATATCCGCTCGCACTAACCGGTGAGCAACACAAAAAAGCAGACCCGTTTTTACTTGGCTGGCAAGACAAAATGTTACAGCAACATCCATAACAGGTTTGCCAAAACGCCTACAGCAGATGGGTGTCAGTACGGACGCCCATCTGCTTAATCCAGCACTTTAACTGCCAAATACCGTTTTAACGCGGTCTTTGTAACTGCGACTGACTTTCACCGACTGACCGTTGGTCAGCATCAGCTGATGCTCACCGTTCGCCAGCATTTGCAATTTGGCAATAGTCGCAACGTTCACAATCGCCGAGCGATGCACCCGCACAAATAGACGTGGATCCAATTCCTGTTCCAGCTCTTTCATCGTCCGGCGCAAAATGTGAGTTTGGCCATCGTTGGTGTGGATACACATGTAATCACCGGCAGCATCAACCCAGTCGATGCTGGCAACCAGCACCCGGGTGATTTCGCCGGAGTCCTTGATACTGATCGCTTCCGGAAATTTGTCATTCATCACCGGCTGCTCATTATCAAGCCGGCCGAGAATTTGGGCTGTATCTTCACCGGTTAGTTTAGCGACCACTTCCGCCAACTGGCCTTTGTGTTTGTGGTCATCACGGGCTTCATAAGCGCGTAATAATTTTTCGACCGCCGCCTGCAAGCGTTCGGCTTCCACCGGCTTTAACACATAATCAACGGCGCTGACGTTAAACGCGCTCAGCGCATAATGATCAAAGGCTGTGACAAAAATTACATACGGCAGGTGCGTCATTTCACTTTGCAGGTGTTTTAACACGGCAAAACCGTCCAGCACCGGCATCTCGACATCGAGAAATAATACGTCTGGTTTGTGAGTCAGTACCGCAGCAATCGCTTCTTCACCATTACTGCATTCTGCCACTACTTCTAATTCTTTAAATGCCGCAAGCCGTAACAACATGCCTTTACGCGCCAGCGGTTCATCGTCAACGACGATGACTCTCAGAATGTTCTTCATCAGTTTCTTCCACCTCAAACGGGATCCGGATGTTCACTTTGACGCCTTGCGGCTGATTATGCGTCAGCACCAGCGAAAAATTCTTGTCGTACAATGCGGCCAGCCGCTCACGGGTGTTCACCAGGCCAAGCCCGCTGTTTTCTTTAGGCAGACCAGAATCAATCGGCATACCCGGGCCGTTATCTGCCACTTCAATCAATAAGTCATGACCGAACTTACGGGCTTTAATTGCAACCAGACCACCAGCGGCCTGTCGGGCTACCGCATATTTAATGGCATTTTCTACCAAAGGCTGCAAAATCAGGCTTGGAACCAGCGCTTGTTCAGTGTTTTCGGCGATATCATATTCAATCGTCAGCCGTTCAGAAAACCGCACTTTTTCGATTTCCAGATACAACGAAGCTGCGTGCAACTCCTGTTGTAACGCGACTTTTTTGATCGGGTCTTTATAAAGCGAATAGCGTAGGAAGTCACTGAGGCGACTGAGCATTTTATTGGCGGTGTCGGCCTCACCGATCATGACCAATGTCGATATCGCATTCAGCGTATTAAACAAAAAATGCGGATTGAGCTGATAACGCAGCATTTTTAACTGCGCTTCGTGCGCCTTATTTGACGCAGTCAGCAGCTTTTGTTTTTCCTGCTGCAGACTTTGATAATACCGCACGCCGAAATATAAACCGCTCCAGCTGAGCATCACATAAAAGCTGACCGGCGTTTGCTCCAGATATTGCAACCAGTCTTTTGGCCGGAAGCCGTGCCGGTAGATTTCCCAATAATTGAAGTTTTTAATCACTGACCAACAGGCCGCGGTCACCAGCGATGCCAGTAACACAGACCCAATCAGAGCTGCCGGATGAAAACTACGGATACGCTGATACAGGTACCGCAATGGAATGGTTAATAACCAGCCGGCATAGGCGTCTAGCGCAACCACCAGCAGATATGCGTCTCGCATCTCCTGAAATAACGAGCCGAGAAACGCAACCAAGGCAAAACCCAACCATCCAAGGCTGTGCAATAACCAAAACTGACGGTGGCGATCTTCCAGAATTCGGAGCAAGGATGGATATCCATGTGTATCGGGAGGCCGATTATACCAAAGCTGCTGTCAGGATAACTGGCGTTAAACCCGCCTCAGTGCCTGTTAGTCGCAGCATTGGCGGATGCAGGTCAGCTCAGTACCGGAGTTGGTTTGCGATCAGCTCCCAATGCAACAAAAGTAAATGAGCCAGAGATAGCGCGGTGCTGATCGTCGCTGTACATATCTTCAACAAAAATATCGACATTGACGCGAATACTGGTACGGCCAACATGTTCGATCCGGGCCACCAGTTCAATAATGCTACCTGCAGGGATAGATTCTTTAAAATCCACCCGGTCAGAACAGACAGTGACTAACGGTTTGCGGCAAAAACGTGTTGCGGCGATAAATGCAGCTTCGTCCATCCAGGCCAGTGCCTCACCACCAAATAAGGTGTTGTGATGGTTGGTGCGGCCAGGAAACACTGTTTTGGTGACACGGGTCACCGCTTTTTCGATACGGACTGCCACTTGCGTTTCATTCATCATCACTACTCTCCATCCTGTCGCCGCTATCTTGTAAAAGCCGCGCATTGTAGTGAATACACGGCATATTGCCAGCTAAAGATGCTGTTCAATCAACGGGCCAGCATAGGTCCAAGTGCCTTCCCGCCAACCAGATGCATATGAATATGAAACACTTCCTGACCACCATGTTCATTGCAGTTCACAATCAGCCGATAGCCGTTCTCTGCAATTCCTGCTTCAGCCGCCAGTTTGCGCGCAACGGTAAACAACCGGCCAAGCGCAGCTTCATGTTCCGCCTCAACATCATTGGCGGTCGGAATTAAGACATTCGGCACAATCAGGATATGGGTCGGCGCCCGTGGATGGATATCGCGAAAAGCGGTGACCAGTTCATCCTGATACAACACTTCTGCCGGGATCTCCCGACGGATTATTTTACTGAAAATCGTTTCTTGTGCCATTTCAACTCCTTATTGCGTGGCGTCGGCGTTATAATCCGACAAAACAGGATGCAGGAAGTATATGTGATGACTGAAGTCCGTTACCAGCTGGAACTGGCAGATTTAGCCGGCCATTATATTGATGTGACGCTGGAGTTTGTGCCGCAGGCTCAACACCCAGTGATTTTGACGTTGCCGGCCTGGATCCCCGGTTCTTACATGATCCGTGATTTTGCCCGCCACTTGCTGGATATTCGCGCCCAAGACGCCGAAGGTGTATTGCGGCTCACACAGCTGGATAAACAACGCTGGTCGCTGACACCTGGTGTGCTGCCGGTGACCGTGCGCTACCGGGTTTATGCCTTTGATTTGTCGGTACGGGCAAATTATCTCAGCAGCGACATAGCTGTGATCAATCCGGCCGCTACTTGTCTGCAGGTACAAGGTCTGGAACTGCAGCCGCATCATGTCCGCGTCTTACAAGGTAAAGCTCCGGCACAGTGGCAACTCGCGACAGGTCTGCCGCGAGCCACTGACACGGCAGCGCTGGCATTTGGTCAATACCTGGCCAGCGGCTACGCGCAGCTGATTGACTGCCCATTGCTGGCCGGCGTTTTGGATATTGCCAGTTTTGCGCTCGATGGTGTCCTGCACCATTTGGTGCTCTGCGGTGCAGTAGCAACCGACATCCAGCGTATTGCCACTGATCTGCTGCCACTGTGCCAGGCACAACAACAGGTATTTGGCGCCCTGCCTGCTGATTTAACCGAATATTGGTTTTTAACCTGGGTGGTAGATAGCGGCTACGGCGGCCTGGAACATCGCAACTCAACTTTATTGCTGTGCAACCGGTTTGACCTTCCCAATCCCCGATTACCGCAGGAATACACAGAGGAGTATCAGAATTTCCTCGCGCTGTGCAGCCACGAGTATTTCCATACCTGGTGGGTCAAACGGGCGCGCCCCACGCCATACCTCGATTATCAGCTGGCGGCCGAACAATACAGCACGCAACTGTGGCTCTATGAAGGTTTCACTTCGTATTACGATGACTTAAGTTTGTTACGCACCGGTCAGCTCAGTCTGGAACAATATCTGGCAGGACTTGCCAAAACTATCAGCCGGCTGCAGCGGGCGCCGGCCAATACCAGGCAAAGCCTGGCTGACAGCAGTTTTAACGCCTGGACGCGGTTTTACCGTCAGGACGAAAACGCCGCCAATGCGATAGTCAGTTATTACGCCAAAGGAGCGCTGCTGGCGTTTTGTCTGGATGCAGAACTCCATGCGCTCGGGCTGACACTGGACGGCCTGATGCAGCGCTGCTGGCAGCATTATGGCGCGCCGGAAAGTGGCAGCAACGATGACACATTCTTTGATCTGCTGGCGTCATACAGCCAGTCTGATGCGCTGGTTGCCACAGTGCAGACGTGGGTAAATACCGCGGCAATATTGCCGTTGCCACGCGCGGCAGAAATCTTCGGGTTACATTTGAGTTGGCGTCAGCCAGAACACCAGCTTGATCTGAGCGGCGATAAAACGTTGTTACCGTCGGTAGAGCCAGGTTTTTTGTTTGAAGGAACATCAGAAGGCCTGAAGCTGACCGCGGTACGTAACGGCAGCGCGGCACATCAGGCCGGCTTTAGCAGCGGTGATTTGCTGATTGCCGTCCAAGGGCTCAAGGCCAGTGAAAATACACTAAAACAGCTGTTAAGCCGCGCCAGTGCCAGCGATGTGCTGCCATGCCATCTGTTCCGCCAACAACGTTTGTTGCAGCTTGACCTGACATTGTTGCCGGTCGCCGCTACAGTCGCCGTGTTAAAACCGTTGTCTCAGCGCACCGCCTGGCCTGGCCTGCCATGGCCGCAAGCTGAAGCCCCAGACCAAACCTTTGCTGTGCCAGTATAAAAAAACCCGCGTCGATTGCGGGCTTTGTTGTGACTGGCAGACAGCGCCACTCAGGCAAAGGCGATGGCGCCTTTGCCCACGCCTTCATACGCCACGACTTTGTAAGGCGCATGCTCCTGTGTTTTTAAACAGCCCGCGATATATTCCGCCAGGCATTCCACTGTCGTGTCGCAAGGCACGATCTCGCAGTGAGCCACCGGCAATGCAATCTCAAACCAGCCTTGGGGCGCCTGATAGCGGAAAAAATAGCTGTCTGGCTGCACCTGAACCCACTGGCAACTGTCGGCACTGACCTGATCTTCTGCGGTGCCGAGATAAATATCGGCCCAGCGTTCACTCCACAGTTTGTTCAGCCGTGGGCTTAACATATTGTGCTGGTAAATTTCGATGGTGGAACGATGTCCATGCGCAATGCGCTGACAATTGCCATCGTGTTTTTTCAGGCCATGGCTGTAATGGTAATAAAAGCCATTTGATTTTTCTGGTCTGAGCACAAAATTCAGCTGCTCAACATTAACCGGCAATAGCGGTTTGATTTGTTGCTGTAAGAATTCAGTCAGGCTGAGTTCGTTGATTTGCATTGCCGGAATAGCCACATATGCTTCCGCCGGCGATGCAACTTGAATTGGCCCGCGCTGGCTGTCCAGCTGTAGTAATTCTGTTTGATTGATTTGGCTGCTACGGATCGCAGGGTTCAGCGCCGGATAGGCCAATTTATGATCAACCAGATTGTCGATGGCTTTTTTAATCAGTTTTTTGACATGGGCAAAATCCAGCACCATCGAGGTGGCATCCAAACCGCCGTGCAGTTCGACATCAACGATATAACTTTCGCCAAGCAAACCACGCTGCGGACACAGGTAAGAGAAATCGATGACAGTTAAATCGCGGACAAACAGGATCATCACAACACCTATGGCAGAAATAAGATGGGCATTATATGGCAGAACACCAGCAGATGTCACAATTTGCGCTGCTTAGCGTTTATGCTCGTTTAACCAGCTATTTAACAAACCTACCTGGCCAAGTTTGTGCGCCGCATACATCAGCCGGATCGCGTTACTCAGCAGCAGGCTGTCATTCCATTCGGTTTTATCCACTATTTCCTGATAACAGCTCAGTGCTTCGGGGGTCAAATAACCCCGAAGTTCCTTTTTACCGGATTGACGTTGTTTCTCGCGGTAGCGCTGCTGCTTCTGTGCATTACTGAGCGGGGTCTGATCTGGCTTGCTCATTTGCGACGGTTCTCTTTGGATTGTGGCGGGTATAAGGTGTCATCAGGCTGACGCATGGGCCAATTAATCTGTCACATGCACAGAAAGCGACTAATCGGACTTGTTTAGCGTACATCTGTTCGCTAAAGTGATCCGGCATTTTTTTTGGACCTAACATACATGACTCAGAATAGCTTTACAAAAGAAGAATTAATCGCGTGTGGCAAAGGTGAATTATTTGGTGCAGGGAATAGTCAGCTGCCAATAGACAACATGCTGATGATTGACCGGGTGCTGCATATTTCTGAGGAAGGCGGCAAATATGGCAAAGGCCAGATTGTTGCCGAATTTGATATCCATCCTGATTTATGGTTTTTTGCCTGCCATTTTCAGGGTGATCCGGTGATGCCTGGTTGTTTAGGCCTGGACGCGATGTGGCAACTCGTTGGTTTCTTTCTCGGTTGGGCCGGTGGGCCGGGTAAAGGCCGCGCACTGGGTGTTGGTGAAGTGAAATTCACTGGCCAAATTCTGCCAACGGCGAAGAAAGTCACTTATACCATTGATATGAAGCGGGTGATTAAACGCAAGCTCTTCATGGGGATTGCCGATGGTGTGGTCAGTGTTGATGGTCGCGACATATATGCGGCAGCAGAATTAAAAGTCGGCCTGTTTCAGGATACGTCCAGCTTCTAAGCGACATCACCAATGCCTGAAACGACAAACCCCGCCATTGCGGGGTTTGTTCCTCTAAACGTCAGTCACAACAGACTGGATTATTGACCTTTACTAAACAGACCACCACCGCGGTCTTCCATCGCATCGCGATACCCCCCCAACCACTGCGAGCGCGCATCCAAATTCTGATACGGACAAAGCTCTTTCGAACGACCTGTGACACCAGCACGATAACCTTGGGCATGAGCACGTTCTAAACGATCACGTTTTTGTCTTTTCATACGGCAGTCTTCCTCAACTCAATGTGTTCTTCGAAGAAAGCACCGGCTGCTGGGGTGCAACACCGGCGCACATTTAATAGATAGACCTGAGTGCAGAAAGGTTCAAATCAAAATAGCGGATATACTGTTTGACATTCAGTAACAAGCTGAACTTTATTGCAATTTGAGGACAAAAAAATTAATTTATTTTTTAATATCTTTCAGAACCGCAGAACAAACGGTAAAAAAAAGCCCGCTGCTGCGGGCTTCTTTCCAATCGAACACTGACTTAGCCGCGGCGGCGCAACCAAATAAATGGCAATAAGGCCAACAAGCCAAATAACCCAAAACTGGCACCTTGACGCTCGTAAGTTGTTTCAGCGCTGGTATCACAGTTATCAATAGTACCGTTCGCAATTGGATTTAATTGTACCGCGACAGCGATCTCTTCTTTAAGTACATTGCCGGCACTGTCTTTGATCACGTCACCTTTACTGTCACGACGTTCTACTTCTTTCACGGCCGTCGCAACAATGACATTTTTTTCATTAATGTCCGTAGCGGTAACAATGGTATAGGCCGACTTACAGCTCAATAAGGTATTGATATCTTTGAAGCTATTGGCTGCGATGTCATAGATAAAACCAACATTGCGACGAGTCGATGTACCAGCTGTTGCAGTTTCAGTTGTACCGACCACGATATTGTTATCGTTAATCGCTTCCGGCGCTGTCGAGGCGGAGGCAAACAAATCCGCCGGGAATGTCAGCTTCTGAGTGTTGTAATCATAAATAAAGAAGCGATTCCGATCGACGCTGGTAATGGTCTTCACGGCATAACCAGTGATGATATTTTTATTGTTCACCCCGGTCGCATAGCTGCTGTTCCATTCTTTGGTATCAATAAATGACTTCAGCTCAGTGCCGTCAAAAATAGTCGCGTGATAAGCATGGTAAACCTCATCACGACCAGAATAGCCCGATGAATAAAAACGAATATCATCACTGTCCGAGTACATTGAAGCACCCACGACCAAGCCGAGATCATTCACTTCATTTGGTGTGCTGCTATACGCAACGGTCGGATATTCGGTCCGGGTATGTGCTTTGCCGGAGTTTTTATCGCCCAGAAAACCGAGGATTTGTGGTGTACCTGGTTTGCCGTTTACATCCAGTTGCCACACCATGCCACGGGTTTCATAGCTATTTGCGACTGCGTTACGGTAATAACACAAATCTTTTGGTTCTGCTTTGCCGTCACAGGATGCAGCGATCGCCGTTTGTGCTTCTGTGGTCATGGTACTGCTGCCATAACCAATAACTTTGCCGTTATTATTCAGACCGCGGCCCACGCTGTAACCACCGCCATAATCGGTATAGGCTGGTGGTAAGGTATATTTGCCTTTATCAGTGAACACCACGCCGGCCATATGCATCGGCGCCGGTACCCACAGCTGTTGCGCGACCGGGTTTGGTGTAGTCGTGGTCGCTTCTGGTGTAAATGATTGTTTAGTAAATGGCGCAGTGGCATAACCAATCATCTGATTCAGATCATTGATACCCAGCAGGTATTCGTTATTAGTTTGCACCGCAGCAGTTTCACGAACCCGTACCAACTGCTTGGTATCGAGACGCGCCGGATAAGTGCCGGCAAAACGTTGCGTCGTATACAAGCCACTGGCGATCTGCAGGTAGTTGGTCAGCACAGTCAGCGCCTTCGCGTTGATATTGCCCTTTTTAACCTCTTCAATCTCCGCTGCAGTTAAGCTGGCGGTAATGGCCGTACTTGTTAGATCAATCGAATTTAAATCAATAGGATAGTTAAATCTGTTACTTAAATTGCCGACAATCTGGTTGTTATTATTCAGGCCAGCGACAAAACTTGATTTATAACCGTCAACCGGCCCAAGTTCAACGACCTGGTAAGTGGCTGCCTGCCCCGTAAAGGCCACAACGGCCGGTAACATGGCGACAAACAACGGCGAAAATTTCATTCAATTCCCCTGCTACTGCTGGTTTAATGCTTCTAATTGTTCCCAACGCTGATAAGCGTGCGCCAGCTTCGACTCAGTCTGCTGTATTTGGTTCAATAGAGCTGTGGTGACATCGGCACTCTGGCGGAAGAATTCCGGATCATTGACCTGCGTCTGTAAGGCACTGAGCTGCTGATCGAGGGTTTCGATCTCAGCGGGCAACAGTTCCAGTTCGCGTTTCTCTTTGTATGATAACTTCTTCGACGACGAAGCTGAAGCCTGTGCGGCTGATTGCTCCGTTGGTTTTGTAATTATTTGTTCATTCGAAGCTTTTTTAACTTCAGTCTTACTTTGTTGCATCTGCTGATATGCCAGCACATCATCATAACCACCAGCAATTTCAACAATCCTGCCCGTACCGGTAAACCACAACGCACTGGTCACCGTGTTATTGACGAATTCACGGTCGTGGCTGACCAGGATCACAGTGCCCTGATATTGCTGCAAAATATCTTCCAGCAGCTCCAACGTTTCGACGTCAAGGTCGTTGGTTGGTTCATCGAGGATCAACAAATTGCTTGGTTTGGCAAATAACTTGGCGAGCAACAAGCGGTTCTTCTCACCACCAGACAGAGCCCGTACCGGCGTACGTGAGCGGGCTGGTGCAAACAGAAAATCCTGCAGGTAACTTAACACATGCCGGCTCTGACCATTTTGCACGATTTCCTGCCGGCCTTCAGCGACGTTGTCCTGCACTGTGGCATCTAAATCCAATGCCATCCGGTGCTGGTCAAAATAGGCAACTTCCAGGTTAGTGCCGCGTTTGATGTCGCCGCTTTCAACCGGATATTCGTCTAACAACACTTTAATCAGACTGGTTTTACCGACGCCATTGGGGCCTACCAGCGCAACCCGATCGCCCCGCATCAACAGGAAGTTGAAATCCTGTAACAGTGCTTTACCGCCAAAACCTAAATTCAGTTTTTTGCCTTCAAACACCAGCTTGCCGGATTTATTCGCCTGTTCAATGGCAAAATCGACTTTGCCGAGTTGTTCAACGCGTGAGGCCCGTTCTTTTCGCAGCTCTTTTAATGCCCGGACCCGGCCTTCGTTGCGGGTGCGCCGTGCTTTAATGCCCTGACGGATCCAGACTTCTTCTTCGGCCAGCTTTTTGTCAAACAACGCGTTATGTTGTTGTTCGACTTCCAGCATTTTAACTTTCCGGTCGAGATATTCGGCGTAATTGCCCGGATGAGACGTCAGCTGACCGCGGTCCAAATCGATAATGCGGGTGGCCACGTTGCGGATAAATGCCCGGTCGTGCGAGACGAAAATAATAGCGCCGGCAAATTGCAGCAAAAACTGCTCCAGCCACTGAATCGCAGCAACGTCTAAGTGGTTGGTCGGTTCATCCAGCAATAAAATATTCGGCTTGGCGACTAAGGCCCGCGCCAGTGCGGCTTTTCTGAGCCAGCCACCAGACAGGCTGGCGAGCGTCGCGTCCGGCGCCATCACAAACTGTTCACACAACTGCGTGACGCGCGCTTCGAGCTGCCAGCCATCCCGCGCATCCAGCTCACTTTGTAAGTTTGAAAATTCACGCAGCAAAGCTTCGTCGTCGGCGTCAAACTCAGCGGAGATCTGGTAAAAACGCTGCAATTTATCAGCAAGGTCGCCGGCGCCTTCGCGGATAAAATCGGCGATAGTCACGTCAATGCGTGCCGGCGGGTCTTGTTCGAGCCGTGCCAGCACAACATTGTTTTCCTTGACGACCTGGCCGTCATCCAGCGTCTGCTGGCCAGTCAGCACTTTGAGCATCGACGATTTGCCGGCGCCGTTACGGCCAACCAGACAAACCCGCTCGCCGGCAAACAAACTAAAGTCGACATGGTCCAGTACCGGGTGAGTACCAAAAGCCAGGCAGGCTTGTTGAAATCTGAGTAATTCCACGCTTAATTTTTCCCGTTCACAGCGCTTGCTGTGTAATAAATAACTGCAGTGCGGCCGCATCAAACGGCCATTTTAATTCGGTGGTTTGTGCTGCGCGTTGATAAATCAGCACTGGGATCTCGACGCGGTACAAAGCAAAAGCGGCCGGGTCATCGACAATATCAACCAGACTGAAGTCGGCGCCAGCCGCGCGTAACAGTGCCTCGGCTTCTTCACACAAATGACAACCCCAGGTGCTGTACAACGTCAGCAACAGGCGCTCCGCGTCAGCTCAAAACAGACGTGGATCTGCGGGTTACGTTTAAAATCTTCCGGCAGCGATGCGGCGCTGATGTCTTTGATCGACCAACCAGCAGCTTCCAGCTCTTCCCGGGCGATTTTAAACTTGCGTTTGTTATTGGAGAAAATCACTTTGCCCTGTGGTGCAACCAGTTTACTGATCATCGTCAGCAATTTGACGTGGTCGCGCTGCACATCCCAGGTGTCTTCCATCCGTTTTGAGTTCGAAAAGGTCGGTGGGTCGACAAAAATCAGCTCAAACTGGTTTTTACAGTCTGCCAGCCATTCCAGCACGTTGGCCTGAACAAACTGATAGTTTTTTCCGGCCAGATCGTTAATCGCAAAGTTGCGTTTTGCCCAGTCCAGATAAGTGTTAGACATATCGACGGTCGTGACGCTGCGGGCACCGCCCAAAGCAGCATGCACCGAAGCAGTGCCGGTATAAGCAAACAGATTCAGTACCGCTTTATCTTTGGCTTGCTGCTGGATGCTACGACGCGTCAGGCGGTGATCCAAAAACAGGCCGGTATCAAGATAATCGCGTAAATTCACCAAAAACTTAGCGCCATACTCCGTGACCGTTTTATATTGGCCGGCTTTGGCCAGTGCCTGATATTGCTCTTTGCCTTTTTGCTTTTCGCGCACTTTTAGCACTATGGCATCGGTTGGCACCTGCAGCACCTGCGGCACTAAATTGACGATATCAAACAAACGTTTTTGCGCGACCTGCTCATCGACATTGGAAGGTGCGGCATATTCGTGGATCACCACTTCACCGTCATACCAGTCCACTGCGACGTTATATTCCGGAATGTCGGCGTCGTACAGGCGATAACAACTGATTTGTTCGCGTTTCGCCCATTTTTCCAGTTGTTTAACGTTCTTTTTCAGCCGGTTGGCAAAAGATTCGCTTTCGGCAAAAAACATCGATGGCGTTTTACTGGTGATTTGCACCTGTTTTTCCGTCAGGTCAAACAAAGTAAATTCACAGTCCAGCGGGCCGTTATTAAATTTGTATGACTTCAGTCTGGAAAGTTTCAGCGACCGCAGCAGATCACTGTTGCTGGTGATAATGGCCAGACGCCAGTTGGCATAATGTTGTTTCAGCCGGACGGAAAATTCGCTGTATACCGGTAAAAGCGACGGAATATCGCCCAGACGTTCACCGTATGGCGGGTTACAAATCACCACGCCCGGGATTTGAGTGCCGGCAGCTTCTAAGGTAGTCGCATCACCAGCTTTAAATTCGATAAATTCGGCAACACCGGCACGCGCGGCGTTTTGGCGGGCTTTGTCTAACTGACGAGGATCGGTGTCAAAACCAATAAATTTGCTGGTCGGCGCTAATGTCTGACGCTGACCAAGCGCTTTGGCGCGTAATTCCTGATACACATTCGCGTCAAAGTCACTGTCATTTTCAAAAGCAAATTTTAATCGCTTCAGGCCGGGCGCTAATTGGCGCGCCATCAACACTGCTTCAATTAATAGAGTACCGCTACCACAAAACGGGTCGACCAGTGGTTGCTGGAACTGCCAGCCGGAGCGGATCAGCATGGCGGCAGCCAACTGTTCTTTTAACGGCGCTTCGCCCTGCTCTTTGCGGTATCCACGCTGATGCAATGAAGGGCCGGAGAAATCTTTCAGGAAATAAAAATGCTGGCGTTCCATCCGCAGCTGGAAGCGGACGTCGGGTTCCAGCCGGCTGACATCCGGTCTTTCTCCGAATTTAGCTCTGAACTGGTCAACGATGGCATCTTTGACGCGCATCGCACCAAACTGGCTGTTATCTATAGTGGCATGCTTACCGACACATTCTACTGCCAGACTTTGGCGTAAATCCATCTGCGTGGTCCAATCCAGTTCGTTGGCGACCGTATACACATCAGACTGTTCGTTCACAGAGAGTTGATCAAGCTGGCGCATGATCCGGGTAGCGAGGCGCGACCATAAACAGATCTGATAGCCCTGCTCTAACGTTGCCTCGAACCGCACAGCGCCAAGGCTGACTTTACTGACGGTGGCGCCGAGGCTGGTCAGTTCGCTGGCCAGTACTTCTTCAACGCCTTTGGAGGTTAACGCCCAGAATTGCAACATAAGAAAATCCACACCAAAAAAATTGCGCGAAGTATATCAGAAGTTGGCACCGGGCTGCCGTCGAATTTGGTTGTTGCCTTGCGCAACGCACGGTTTGAGCCGCAAATTGATGCTTTAAAACACAAGATGCTGATAAAACCAGCAATCAGTGCGAAGTCGCTGTATTTTCGTAAATAGTTACTTGCTATCGATATCTAAAAGCAATAAGATGCGCCCCGCAATGACGGACGCGGGATGGAGCAGCCTGGTAGCTCGTCGGGCTCATAACCCGAAGGTCGTCGGTTCAAATCCGGCTCCCGCAACCAACTAAATCATTGCAAAACAATAGATTGCATTAACTGCTCAAATGTAATTTTCGGACGCGGGATGGAGCAGCCTGGTAGCTCGTCGGGCTCATAACCCGAAGGTCGTCGGTTCAAATCCGGCTCCCGCAACCAACTCAAGAACCAGCATATTTGCTGGTTTTTTTGTGTCTGAAATTTGGTGTTTTCAACCAATACGCAGACCTGAACACGACGACGGTCGTCGGTTCGCTAGTCAAAACACCGGCGGCTGCCGCAACCAACTCAAGAACCAGCATATTTGCTGGTTTTTTTGTGTCTGAAATTTGGTGTTTTCAAATTGGTTCCTTCAGCCAATACGCAGACCTGAACACGACGACGGTCGCCGGTTCGCTAGTCAAAACACCGGCGGCTACGGCAATCTGTTAAGCCGCCGCATCTGCCAGCGGGCTTTGTAGTTGTTCCAGCCATTCTTTCGGCGAGACGCCAAAACGTTGGCGAAATACGCGGTGAAATGCGGCGACACTCTGGTAACCCACAGCCGGCGCGATTTGTTTCAGTGCATTGCCGGACAACAGTTGTTTGCGGGCCAGCGTCAGGCGCCAGTGCTGTAAGTATTCGGCCGGAGTCTGGCCAACAACTTTGCGGAAATGCTCCGCAAAACGCGCGCGTGACATGCCGGCTTCCAGTGCCATGCTGTCTAGAGTCCAGTCCAGTTGCGGCTGACGATGCAGTGCCGTGATCAGTGCAGCCAGCCGTTTATCGGCGAGGCCGGCAAACAAGCCGGATTGTGGCGGCTCTACCGCCATGATATGACGCAGTAACAGGATCAACAAATACTCTGTCAGACGCTGCAAAGCGGCTTCACGGCCACAATATTCAGCCTGATTTTCCTGCCAAATCAATGAAATAGTACTACGCAGCGACGAACAGCCTGACAGCGGGATCAAACTGAGATCCGGCAACGCCGCCAATAACGGATTCCCCGCCACTTCCCCACAGTCCAACGTCGCGCAAAACAGTAACAACGATTGTTGATGGTCCACAACAAACTGATGCGCGCTACCACGCGGAATAAACAACAAACAAGGTTCGCTGATGGCATATCGACGATCATTGACCTCGACACTGCCACTGCCGGCTTCAATCAAGTGCAGATAAGCGCGGCCACTTTGTGGACAAAACTGCGTTTTCTGACAACTGGTGCCATGAAAATAGACCGATGCCTGAGGTGAAAAATGTGCCAGCAATGGGGTTAATCGATCCATTTTGATACTCTCTGCAACTGTTAAGGTACTTTTTGTTACTGAACGTTCCAGATAATAGCAGCCATTCGATAAAGCGCCAAGTCGCTGCTGACTGTAAGGAACATCTAATGACTACCAAACTCCACCTTCGTATTAACCGTGCAATTTTCAAAGCGTTACTGCTGACACTGTTTGGCACCGGTCTGTTGAATCTGGCACAGGCCGAAGGTCGGGATCAGGCCATAGCGGTAGATTATCTGCAGGGTGAAGGTGATGTGCAGGGGTTAAAGCTGGCCTATCAGCATCATGTCGACTGGTTATCCGGATTGGACCCACGTCTGACCATGTTGTTTGAAGCCAGCGCCAACTTCTGGCGTTACGGCCCCACCAACAGTTCTGACAGCAATGCCGTGCTGGCGGTATCACCGGTACTGCGATATCCGCTTGGACAGGCGTTTGACCTGCAGTGGGACCTTGAATTTGGCATCGGCGTGTCGTTACTGGATGACACCCGTTTTGCCGGCAAAGACGTCAGTACCCATTATCAATTTGAAGATCGGTTGGGCGTCGTCGCTTGGCTGAGTCCAACTGAAAGCCTGACCCTGCGTTATCTGCACTATTCAAACGCTGGCTTTAAGCGGCCAAATCCTGGTCTTGATTTTATCAGCCTGTCTTATGGCTGGTATTTCTGAGGAGAATGATATGAACGCCCCCCAACCTTAGTTCGGGGTATGCAGGGTGAAAGTGGATACCCCAGGTCAACGGCATCAAAAGTGCCAAAATGGTTGTGAGTCACAACAGACAAGGGGTATCCGAGATGAACTCTAGCAAATTTGGTGTTGATATCGCAAAGGACGTTTTTCAGGTGCACTTCGTGGATGAGACCAGCGGCAAAATCCACTCTGAGCAGGTAAAGCGAGCCCATTTTCTGGCGATGTTTGTGAACCAGAAACCGTCATTGATAGCGATGGAAGCTTGCAGCGGCTCGCATCATTGGGCCAGAGAGCTTGGCAAAATGGGGCATGAAGTGCGGTTGATTGCAGGTCACAAAGTGAAGCCTTTTGTCACTGGTAATAAAAATGATGCGTTGGATGCCAAGGCCATTTGGACAGCGATGCAACAACCGGGGATGCGGTTTGTGGCGGTGAAAACTGAAGCGCAGCAAGCAGTGCTGGCACTGCACCGGATGCGGGAGTTACAGGTGAAGTTCAGGACCGCGCAAATCAATGCGGTGCGTGGACTGGTCAGTGAGTTTGGTGAAGTGATGGGCAAAAGCCGCGCGGCCTTTGCGGCCGAAATTGGAGCGGTTTTGGCAAAGCTTTCGGCCAAAGTGCCAGCCCAGTTGATTGACAGTTTACGCAGCCGAGTTGCGGAGATAGCTCAGCTTGATGGCGGGATTAAAGAGTTGGAACGTCAAATCCGGCAATGGTTTAGCGAAAGCCCGGATAGCAAGCGTCTGGAAAAAATTCCCGGCGTGGGAGTGTTAACGGCGACTGCACTGGTGGCCAGTATTGGCGAGGTGAAGCAGTTTAAAAGTGGCCGGGAATTAGCCGCATGGCTGGGTTTAGTGCCGAAACAAACGGGCTCAGGTGGCAAGGTCAAACTGCATGGTATCAGCAAACGGGGGGACACCTATTTGCGAACCTTGCTGATACACGGGGCCAGAGCGGTGTTGACGCACCAGAAAAATCCAAGTGAATGGTTAACGAATTTACGCTGCCGACGGCCAATGAATGTGGTGCTGGTTGCGCAAGCGAACAAAACAGCGCGTGTGGTCTGGGCCTTGTTAGCACATCAGAGTGACTATCAGGCCCCACTCAACGCATAGATGATTTTTAACTAACAAAGGATGTACGCTAAAAGTTTGCCGTGGCGCAATAGACGTGATGAAGATTGGGAAGACCATGCTTTAGCAGCCTGAATCAGAACCTGGGTGAAAGCCCGCGAGGAGAATGAGGACTAAAGCAGCGGAAATCATTAGGGTCGGCAGACTTGTCTGCATCAAAGACCGGATATAGAACTGCCGCCTGACCAACAACATCACCCATTGCCCTCGCAAATGGGAGGCGTTCATATAGGTCCTGATGCATCGCTTTCTGTTAGTGAAAATTACTATCATGTTGCTGATCCTGCTGGCACCGGAACAAGTACCGGGCGCAGCGACACAACCGTTACCGCATTCAGTAACCAGTTCACAAAGCAGCGAACCTGTATTACGCAAACTTGATCTGGAGCTACGCCAGCTTAGTCAGGCGTTCCAGCAGGCCAATCCGATTGTGGCATCGGCCGGGCAGCTGCAACAGATTGAAGATCTGTGGCAGCAGTTGTTTGCACTGAGTCAAAGCCCGGTCCTGAACAAACTCTATAACCAATACCAGGTGCAGTTGCAGGTTGCTCTACACAGCACCAACATGACTTCGCCGCAGAACCAAGCCAGACAAATGACAGCATTACGCCAGCGTCTGTTAACAGCGCTGACGCAAACACCGTAACCGGAAACAACTGACTATTTAAGCAAATAGCGGGGAAAACGATAATTTCCGCTAAAATCCCTTGAAATTTGAGCTTAAGGCGCCATCTGAAGAAACATGCACAGCGCGTTCTTGTTCGCTGGATCCCCTGTTTTCTTGCCATGGAGCTGCAAATGTCTGTTACCCGTCCTTTATTCACCGCTGGCCTGTTATTCCTGCTGACCAGTTGTGGTTACCTCAGTGAAAACCCAAAAACTGCTTTAGAGCAACAATGGTTGCAACAGGATCCGCAAATCGCGGCAGCGGTGAAACAAATTCGTGAACAAGGACTGGCGGCTGTGGCCGGCAGTGCCGAAGCCGGCACAGTGGCGGCTTGTGTAGCCAGTCGGTTGGCGGCAGATCCAATGGGGAAACTGATCACCGTCGAAGGCGCTCTGGTCGAGTCAACCAAAGTGGCGAAATTGCTGGCAGATATTGAGCAGATGTTTTCGCAGGAACTGAATTTTGACAGTGTGGCAGCACTGCTGGAACAAGGCGCGGATGCGGCTGCATATGCCAAAACACTGATAAACCAACAAGGCCTTGAACAGGCACTGGTTACACTGAAAACCCTTGTCGCGCAAACTCAGCAATTTGCCAGCAAAGATTTAGGGAGTCATTTACAGGCGTTGATCAGCACTTGCAAAGCTTACGAAGTTGAGGAAACTACACCGACGGCAGACACCAGCAAAACCTGACCGGTCAGCTCAGATCGCTGATCCGGCGTAAATGTGCGGCATAAAAACCATCAAAACCCGTCGCTGCCGGGCTGATGTTTTGCTCAGACAGCAGCTGAAAGTCTGGCCGACTGGCTAAAAAGGCGTCTATCTGCGCGCGGTTTTCCGACGGAAATATTGAGCAGGTAGCATAGACCAGCTCGCCGCCGACGCAGAGCATTTTGCTGTAGCGCTGCAGGATGTCCTGTTGTAAAACCCGCAGCTCCGCCAGACGCATTGGTGCCCGCCACTTTGCGTCCGGGTTGCGTCTGAGCACCCCGCTGCCGCTGCAAGGCACATCCAGCAACACAAAATCAGCTTTGCCAGCCAGCCGTTTAATCGTTTTACTGCTGCTGATCAGCCGGGTTTCAATATTCGCAGCGCCTGCCCGGTTCGCGCGCTGCTGCAGGTTGTCCAGCTTCCACTGTTCAACATCCATCGCCAACAACCGGCCTTTGGCCTGCATCCGCGCAGCCAACGCCAGCGTTTTGCCACCGGCACCGGCACATGCATCGATCACCCGGCTGCCAGGCTTCACCGGTAAAGCGGCCGCAATTAATTGCGAACCGGCATCTTGTTGTTCAAACCAGCCCTGTTTAAACGCCTCTGTCTGAAACAAAGCGCCATCGGAAGTGATCTCCAGCGCCGAATCGACGCCCTCAACTGTTTTACTTTGGATGCCGGCTTGTACCAGGGCTCGCTGCAGGGCCTCACGGCTGGTTTTTAAACTGTTGATGCGGACAAAACGCGGGGCAGCCTGCGCCAATGCGGCGCGCTCTACTGGCCAGGCACTGCCAAGCTCGGCCAGACCAATTTGCTCCAGCCAAGCCGGACAGCCGTCCTGTAGCGCTGCTGGTAATTGTTGCCAGCGTGATCGCAACTCGTCTGAGCCGCGTTGCACCGCATAATACAGTGCCACAGTGTCCGCTAAACTGGCGTCAGCCCCGGCCAATTGTTGCCAGGCATTTAATTTGCGCAGAAATGCACCACAGTGCCCTACCACCTGGCTTTGTAAACCAACTGCCGGGCGCGCAGCAGCAAACACCTGCGCCATCGCCCGTTCCAGCTGTTGGTCCTGTTGCAGAACCAGTTGCAGAATGGCGAACAACAACGGCGAACTGGCTTCGTGATGAACAAATGACATGAAATTTTCCGGTATGGCGTGGCGCAGCAGCAAAGAGGCGCGATCATAAGATCTGCATGACAGACTGGCAAGCCCCATGCGGCTCAGCCAGCCCTTTATGCTGAGATCAACGCAACATGTTGTAATTGCTGCTGACGGTACTGACTCGGCGACACGCCGGTCCACTGAGCAAATTGCAGACGAAACGCCGAGCTGCTGGCAAAGCCACAAAGACCGGTGACAGACTCCACCCGCTCGCCGCGACTTAACAACAATTTGGCCTGCTCAATCCGCGCCTGCTGTAACCATTGCTTGGCACTTTGACCGACGCTTTGCTGGAAATGTCGGTCAAAACTACGCCGGCTCATACCCGCCTGCCGCGCCAGCTGGTCAATATCCCAGGGTTGCGTCAGATCTGCCAGTACCGCGTCCAGTACCGCACTCAGCGTTTTACTGGCGGTGGAGACCGGCAGCTCGATAAATTGCCGTTGCCCGCCCTGGCGGCTAAACGGCACTACCAGTCGCCGCGCCGATCGATTGGCCTGGGCTGCTCCAAAATCAGCTTCAATCAGCGCCAATGCTAAATCGATACAGGCCGCACTGCCGGCCGAGGTATATATCTGCCCGGCCTGTACGTACAAAGGGCTGGTATCGAGCTTTACTTTTGGAAACAGCCGCCGGAATGCATTGGCGTATTTCCAGTGTGTGGTGGCAGTTTTTCCATCCAGCAGCCCGGCATAAGCCAGGATCACCGCACCGGAACAAAAGCTGACCAGGCGGGCACCGCGTGCTGCGGCCTGCTGTAACGCCTGCAGCAATGGTTGCGGCGGTATTTCTTCAATATTGCGCCAGCCCGGCAACACAATAGTATCAGCCTGCTGCAACTGGTTTAAATCAGCTGACAGATGTAACGCGCTACCGTCGCCCAGCTGTAACACCGGTCCATCGGTCCCTATGACCTGACTTTGATACCACGGCGAATTGGTCCGGCCGTGGCTGACAAAAATCTCCACAGCGGCACCATATTCCAGCATCGACAGGCCGTGATACGCGCAAATCACCACCCGATGTGTCTGATCCTTTGTTAACTGTACTGTCGTCATCATTTTCCTGATTTTTCGGCAATATTGGTAAGCCACTTGATTGTGCCGCTCATACGCCAGCGGAACAAGAGCTTGGCTGAAAACAGGCGTTTCTTGTCATTTTAGCCAATGTTGCCGGTAGGCACAGTTTGTTGAAATAGCACTGAGTTCATCCAACCCACAGGAGTAGTCCAAATGACCTTAGCTATGAATCAATCCGCACAACCAGCGCTCACATCACAAAACCTTTCATTAGTTTGTCAGTACCCGGCGGCGTCAGCAGACGCCGTGATCAGCTGGTTTAGTCAACGTCTGCAGTTTGAAACCGATTGCAGTGATGTGCACAGCGCACTTGATAGCAATGCGGATGATTTTGTGTTGTTAGATGTGCGCGGCGAAGCAGCGTATGCCAAATCCCATGTTCCTGGCGCGCTGAATTTGCCTCACCGGCAAATCAGTCCTGCGACATTGCAGGCGCTGCCACCACAACGGTTGTTGGTGGTCTATTGCGCCGGGCCACACTGTAATGGCGCCGATCAGGCGGCGTTAAAAATCGCCCGGCTGGGCTACCCGGTGAAAATGATGATTGGTGGCCTGCAAGGCTATCAGGATGAAGGTTTTCCGTTGGCGACCGGTCCGGTCAACCCCAACACGTCGGCGCAGTGCGGCTGCTAAAAGACTTGGCCCCGCCCAATTGACTGGTTAACATCAGGCGTCATTGTCGATGCGGGGCCTGATTGATGGCGTACTATGCCGAAATTTTTCTGTTGTTTTTGCGGCTTGGTTGCAGCTCTTTTGGCGGGCCAGCCGCACATCTGCTGCGCTTCGAGCGTTGTTTTGTCACAGAAAAAGCCTGGCTGAGCGCTGGGCAATATCAGCAGCTGGTCGCGCTGTGTCAGTTTTTACCAGGTCCTGCCAGTAGTCAGGTGGGCATGGGCATTGGTCTGCACCGGGCCGGCCTGGTTGGTGCTGTGTTGGCTTTTTGCGGCTTTACCCTGCCTTCCTTTTTATTGATGTGCCTGGCCGGAGTTGCCGGTTTAACCTGGTTGCCGCCAGCCGCACTACAAGGCGCCTTCTGGGGATTAGCGGCAATTGTGGCGCATGCCGTCTGGCAAATGACCGTCAGCCTGACGCCGGACTGGCCGCAGCGTTTGTTGGCGTTATTGGCTGTCCCCGCATTTTTTTATTGGCAAAGTGCCAGCGCGCAGCTGGCAATTTTATTGTGCATTGCCGGCATCGGCGCCTTTTGGCTGCGGCCTGTGATGACAGCCCCCACAGTCACTTCCCCCACCCGGCGCTCCCGCAGTCTGATACTGCTGGGTATATTTTTTCTGCTGCTTTTTGCACTGCCGTGGTTTGCCACACCTGACGGATCAGCGATGCCATTGCTGCTGCTCGCCGACCTTTGTTATCGCGCCGGTGCTTTAGTCTTTGGTGGTGGTCATGTGGTGTTGCCATTGCTACAGCAAGGCAGTAGCCAGTTGCTGAGTGCCAGCGATTTTCTGACCGGCTATGCCACTGCCCAGCTTTTACCGGGCCCGCTATTTAGTTTTGCTGCATATCTGGGGGTGACTGCCGGTCACGGCATCAGCGGCGCATTGCTGGCAACGCTGATGTTGTTTTTACCGGGCGCATTGTTGTTATGCGCTATTTTTCCCTGGTGGTACCAGCTTGGCCGCGTCCGGCCGTTGCAAGGTGCAGTGGCTGCGGTTAACAGTGCTGTGGTTGCGTTACTCGCGGTCAGCTGGGTGAACCTGATCTTACCCCATGCAGTTACGACCCACTGGCATTGGCTACCCGTCGTCGGCGGGGTCTTGTTGTTGCAACGTCGCTATTGTCCACCCGTCTTGCTGATCCCATTGTGGTCTGCGCTGTCGGTTGCTTTGTCACTTAATTGACAACAAGGGATTTTGTTTTCATGCTCACTACACCGATCATTCAGAGGATATGGCGATTGCGCAAATATCTTTGGGTCATCTTCCTGTGGTCCTGCGGGCAAGCTGCTGCAACTGAAGCGCCGCTGCGGATCCTGACGTCGGAAAAAATGCCGTTTAATTACCTCGAAGATCAACAAATCAAAGGGATTTCGATCGACTTATTACAACTGTTGTTTGATGGTCAGTTGCCGGCCCCGGTCGAGTTAATGCTGTGGCCGCGCGCTTATGACACCGCACTGCAGCAAAAAAATGTATTGCTGTTTACGATGGGCAAAACGCCACAACGACAGGCGCTTGGTTTTACTTACATCGGCCCGGTGTCACGGCGGTTTCACGCTTTATATGCCACACGCGCTGATCTGCCAGTATTACAGAGCTTTGCCGATATCAAAAAACACCGGCTGGTCGTCGCCGGTTTACGCGCCGGCTGGCTCAGTGAGCAGTTTAAGGCGGCAGGAATTAATATTGAAACAGTCGGCAGTTACCAACAAGGCATGGAGATGCTGCTGAAAAACCGCGCACAGCTGTGGTTGTCGACGGATTTGGAAGAACAGGTGCTGCAGGCGCAACATCCTGATGCACCAACGTTAACTCCGGTCTGGCGCTTGCTGTGTTCAGAGAATTATTTTGGCTTGTCGCCAGGCTCAGATCCGGCGCTAATGACGCAATTACAACAAAAATACCAGCAAATTTTACAGTCAGCTCAGCCACGCAGCATCCAGCAGAAATGGCAGGTGAAGCTTGGCTTGCCGCTGGAGTTTGCCGCTTCAGCCGGCTTTTTCTTAAAAAATGCCGATATTCTGCACTGTACGCCAAGCAGTCATGCCGGTTAGTCAATCCTTACTGGCCGATTGTCAATTGATGATATTCCGGATATAAAACGGTAGACGAATAATCTATTCATGCTGTTTGAGCCGGAGTCCACTACTATGTTGCCACTGAAATGCACGCGGAAACTTGCTCGGCTGGTCGCCGTGGGTCTGAGCATTAGCTGGCTGTTGACTGGCTGTCAGAGTAGTGTGGCGCCGCGCCCAGTCGCTGCCAGCGCAAACAGTCCACTGTTAACCAGTTGGGTAGCGACCAGCGCTGCATCGCTGCAACAGCCCGAATTGGCAAGTTCTCCAGAGACATTCCGCTTGCAGCTGCTGCTGACCGAGATCCAACGCGACAACGATGGCCGCCCTTTAATCCGGCAACAGCAATACCGCGCCGATGCCGAGTATTTATATCCGGCGTCGACGGTAAAACTGGCCATCGCGGCACTGGCGCTGGAATATCTGCAACAACTGGCTGTTTATGGCGTCACTGCTGATTCTGTGATGCAGACCGAACCTTTATTGCCCGGTGATACTTTAGTGGACAGCGATAGCAGCGCAGCCTCCGGCCAGCCAACCGTGCGTCATTATGTGAAAAAAATCCTGTTAGTCAGCGATAACGATGCTTACAACCGCTTGTATGAATTGATGGGCCAGCACTATATCAACACAAGGCTGGCCGCTTTGGGTTTTACTGCAGCACAGATTTTACACCGGCTGGAGCGACCACTGAGTGCACAAGACAACCGGGCCACCAATGCCGTTGTGTTTTACGACGCAACTGGCCGCTTGTTATTTCGCCAGCCTGCCCGCGTCGCACCGGCCATGCCTGCACGGCCCTTGACGCCCGTTGGCAACGATTATTTCAAAGACGGGTTGCTGCAGGGTAAACCGTTGGATTTTAGTCAAAAGAACCGCTGGACCTTGGCTGATATGCACCGGCTGACCCAGCTGATTATGCTGCCTGAGTCAGTGCCTGCAGCCATGCGCTTACAGTTGCCAGCGGCGGATTTACATTTTCTGCAGCAGCAGATGGCACAATTGCCTGGCGAAAGTCAGGATCCCCGTTATGACCCGGCGCTGTACTGGCCGGCTTACGTCAAGTTCCTGCTGTATGGCGGCGCAAAGGACGCGCAGATTGATCCGCGTGTGCATATTCACAATAAGGTCGGTGACGCTTATGGTTTTTTGCTCGACAGCGCCTATGTACGGGATGATTGCAGCGGTGCTGAATTTATCTTGTCGGCGGCACTTTATGTGAATCAGGATGGCGTGTTAAATGATGACCAATACGACTATGCCACTGTGGGTTTGCCAATGTTAAAGCGTCTAGGTGAACTGGCCTTGGCGCATGCGCGGGCTCAGGCGGCGACTCAGGCGGCGACTCAGGCGGCGACTCAGGCCACAAATCTGACCACGACTCAGGCAACGGGGCAATGCCAGCGCACTGCCCACCGCTGATTTTGCTAGTTGTGCTGCGGCGTTGGCAAGGCGGCCAGGGGCCACAGTGTTAAATCCCGGATGGAGCCGATACCTAAACCGGGATTTTGATTCAGCACTATGGTCGGGCCTGTAAAGCGTGTACCGCCACTAACCGGGTCAAAACTGGACAAGGTCGGCCCATCCAGATCCAGATAGCGGATGGTCTGTGGATAAGCGGCGGCCAGATGCGCGGCGGCGGCGACACTGATCGACGATTCCAGCATAGAACCCAGCATACAGGGTTTACCGGCCACGTCAGCCAGCGCCAGTATCTGCAATGCGCCGCTGATGCCGCCGGTTTTCATCAGTTTAATGTTAATAATGTCACAGCAATCCTGCACGAGCAGCGTCACGACATCGGCCGGACTATAGGCACTTTCATCGGCCATCACCGGCGTCAGCACTGCATCTTTCACTGCTTTTAAACCAGCAAGATCGGCCGCCGGCACCGGTTGCTCTACCAGCTCGGGCAAAATGCCGGCAGCTTCAATCTGGCGCAAGGCGCGGATGCTTTGTTTAGCGGTCCAGGCCTGATTCACATCCAGCCGCAGTTTAATATGGCCAGGCACGGCCCGATGAATGGCCAGTACGCGTTCGACGTCAAGTTCCGGCTCACTGCCGAGTTTAATTTTCAGCTGCTGATATCCGGCATCTACTGCGGCATGGGCGTCTGAAACCATTTCACCGACCGGGTTCATACTAATGGTAATGTCGGTGGTCAGACTTGTCGGTTCACCACCGAGCAGCTGACAAAGCGGGACTGCAAATAATTGCGCCCGGGCATCATAAAGTGCGATCTCCACTGCCGCTTTGGCGCTGCTATTGCCGACCACCCGCCGCTGTAGCTGATGCAGCAGCGACTGGAAATTCAAGATGGATTGCCCGACCAGCATCGGTTTAAACACCGTGTGGATCACCGCCTGCATTGATTGCAGGCTATCGCCGCTAATCACCAGCGTCGGCGCGGCTTCGCCAAAGCCACAGACACCGTTTTCCAGTTCGATGCGAACCACTAAATCCTGCACGCGGTCAACGCGGCGCAGCGCCGTAACAAAAGGTGTTTTTAATGGTACTTCTAACAAAAAGGTGTCGATGTTAAGGATGCGCATAGGTCTCCCGCGTCAGGCTTTTGATGTTGTAGAGCGCTTGCAGATAGCTGATGTGCTGATTGAGCTGCAGCGGCAACAACGGTGTGATACTGACGCCATTGAGTTTGCTTTGATAATACTGACCATTGTTCTGAAAATAACTCAGGCCATTGACCGAGTGAATAACAAATAGTTGCCCGTTATCGGCCCGCCCCAGCACCAGCATCACATGGCCAGGGATCAGCAGTAAATCGCCGGTATCGGTTTGACTGAGCGCCTGAGATTTTTCGACATCTGTGGCGCTGTCGAGCTGCATTTCGGCGGCAAAGCGTTGTTTACCGAGACTACTGGTATTGCGAGGCAGCAGCATACCGAAGGTCTTGTATACCTCGCCGATAAAACCGGAGCAGTCACGCGCATTGTAGTCATGGCCCCAGCCGTAACGTTCGCCCAGAAACTTAAACGACTGCCGGATAATATTGGCGCGGGTCAGCGGCAAATAGCCGGTACGGACGTCCTGACTGCGCGCGATAAGCGCCGGCATCAAAGCTAAAGTGCCGTCTGGACGACGTACCGGTAGCTGCACCACATAACTAAACGCCGGATTCTGATCATGCACCAACGCCGGAAAATCTTTTAACAGCGGCAGCCGCACGCCCATATCCAGTGCAACTTCGGATACCTCTGGCTGTTCAGCGGTGAAATTGGTCAAGGCCCGCGCGCCGGTCACCAGCAAAAAGTCCGGGTTATTGGCAAAATTGAGCGCAGTCTGTTTGTCGGTCAGCGCCAGATGTTTGACTTGTAGCCAGCCGCTATAGTGATAATGCCGGACAAAAGCCCAGGCCCGGTCCTGACTATAATGCAGTACCTGCAGCGGTTGCCCTGGAAACACCGCGGTTTCCTGAAAACGGTCAATGTCGGTATCCATGCCGTCATTAAACACCCGATCCAGGGTCGGAAAAGCGCGGATCATGCCGCGACTACTGACCAGGGCGTAGCTGGCCTGCACTGTGCTAGCCTGCACGCTGGCGCTGTCACCTGAAGCTAAGGTTGCAAGCGCCATCTGTTGTTGATAACGCGCAAAATCCGCTGGCGTTAACTGCCGGCGGTCGGCATAAAACCGCGCCGCTTTTGGCAACGACGAGCTTTGATTGATCAGCGTCAGCAAATCTTGTTTGCTGTACGAATCCGGAGCTGTGGCAAGATCAAGCATGTCCGGCAAGGTACGGAGCAGCTGGGCATTGCTGGCGGCGATTTGCGTGGAACTGCGTAGGATCTGGTCTGGTTTTATGCTGCGAGCCAGCCAATAGTCCGGCGCCAATTGCGCGGCGCTCAGCAATGGAATATCGTGCGAACTGGCGGTTGCCGGAGATATCATCGTCAAAACTCCTGTGCTGATGAACATCAGACTGCAACGTACCAAAGCAGACAGCGCGGCAAGCACAGAGCGGTGCTGGGGGGTTATTCCAATCATTCTTAACCTATCGGTGTGGTAGGAATTATTTATTCAAGTATACTGACCCAAGATCAAATTACAAGCACAGGCGAAGTGATGCGAAAACGACAACAACTGATGAAATCAGCTTTAAAATCAATCATTTTATCTGGCAAACGCATGATCAACGCCCGCTCCAACCTGCGGCAAGCAACATCATGTATTTCCTTATCTTTTGTCTGCAGCACGCTGCTCCTTGCCGCCTGTAGCCAGCCTATTCGACCCGCGACCGAACTGTTACCGGCAATCTCAGTGATCCCGGCCGTCACCACACAGTTGGTGGTCGTCGTCAGCGATACCTGGGAAGCGAGCAGCGGTCAGTTATATCAGTTTTCCCGTGTTGCCGGACAGCCATGGCAAAGCACAGGTCAATCTAGTCAGGTTGACCTTGGCCGAAACGGTACCGCATGGGGCCTCGGCTTACATCCGGTGCAAAACGGGCCGCAAAAACAAGAAGGTGACGGTAAAGCGCCGGCAGGTTTGTTTCGGTTAAGTGCGGCGTTTGGCGCTTTGCCAACGCTTGCCACCCAGATGCCGTATCAGCAGATGAGCCGATTTGATTATTGTATCGATGTCCCCACTTCGCCTTTGTATAACCAGACACTGGATATCCGCCAGTATCGGCCGGAATGGACCGCTGGCAGTTCAGAGCCGATGCGGCGCGATTTGATAACAAAACCGGACGCGGTGTACGAACAAGGTTTGTTTATTGACCATAACGTCAGTTCCGGCGAAGCCCGCCAGACCGGTGCCGGCAGCTGTATTTTCATGCATCTGAAATCACCCGATGGCCGCAAAACCGCCGGTTGTACCGCCTTAGCGCCTGATCATCTGACGGCATTATTGCAATGGTTAAAACCACAGGCAGAGCCCCTGTATCTGCTGTTGCCTGCCAGCGAATATCAACGGCTGCAACAGGACTGGTTGTTGCCGCCGCTGCCAACCACCCATTGATCCACACTGAGGTTTCATGATGTTAAAACCGGCCTCCGGCTACTATTTCTCGATGATTTTGGCGCTGTTGCTGAGCGGTTGCGCCAGTCAACCCGGTGCGCAGCTGCGCCATGATTTAAACCAGCAAATCCGCGCAGCAGGCCTGCAGCCGGACCAGGTCGCGCTCGTGGTACTGCCGGTGGCAATGCCCGGTGAGTCTGTAACTGACAGTCCGCTGATAGAGCACAATGCCAATGTATTGCTTCAACCCGCCAGCACATTAAAACTGCTCACCAGTGCTGTGGCATTAGATCAACTCGGGCCTTTGTGGCGCGGCGAAACCGAATTTCTGGCCGAGGCGGCAGATTTGGTACAAGCCCGGCAAAGTGGCATTCTGACAACTCCACTATATGTGCGCGGCAAAGGCGATCCGGACCTGGATTACGCCGCCGTGGCCTCGCTGCTGGCACAGCTTTACCATGAAGGCGTTCGCGAGTTGCGCGCCGGTGTGCTGTTAGATCGCAGTTGGTTTAATCCGTTGCTGCCCGACCCGGCAGCCCCGCCTTTTGATGAGTCGCCGCGCGCCCGTTACAACTATATTCCGGATGCGCTCGGGCTGAATCAACAAATGCTGCAACTGCAGCTGCGCAGCAATGACAGCACAGTTCAGCTGACCAGTTTGCCAGCGCTGAACGATTTACAGCTCAGGTCTGAATTGCAACTAACCGACGGCCGTTGTGACCAGTTTAATGCTGATTTGCTGGTGCTGAATGAACGCGCATTGCCGGACGGCCGGGTTGAACTGGTGCTGTCCGGCGAATTTCCGCGGAACTGCCTGCATGAAGAAGAAGCGGCCTGGCTCAGTCCGGATGCGCAGTGGCAATTAAGCCTGAGCCAGTTTTGGCGGCAGCTTGGTGGCCGTTTTGGCGCACCATTGCGAGTTCAACAGGGAAATACACCCACAGATGCGGTGGTGGTGGCACAACATTTCAGCCGGCCTTTGCCGCAACTGCTGCAGCAACTGAATAAAAATTCTGATAATGGTCTGGCCCGTACACTTGCAATGCAATTGGGCCGTATGGCGCCCGTTGCTGCTGATTTACCACAACCAGATACTGTGCAGGCCGCAGAACAAGTGGTATTGCAATGGCTGAGTCAGCGCCAACTGCCAACCCAGGGTCTGGTGCTGGACAATGGCTCCGGTTTGTCCCGTTTGGCACGCATTAGTGCCAGTCAGCTGGCGGCGTTATTACAACATGCCTGGCAGCAACCCTGGGGGCTGGATTTGACCAGCAGTCTGCCGCGTGCCGGCGTGGATGGCACCCTACAGAATCGGCTGCGGACAACTTCGGCCCGTGACAGTGCCCGGCTGAAAACCGGCACGTTACGCAATGGCACCGGGCTTGCCGGCTATGTGTTTGACCGCCAGCAACGGCCCTGGGTCTTTGTAGGATTGGTGAATGCAGAACAAGGGGTTGCCAAAGGCAGGCCATTATTAGACCAATGGGTGCTACAGGTCAGCCAGTTTTAGCACGGTAGTGGGCGCAATAAAAAGCCAGTCTTGCTTGACTGGCTTTTTGCTTTTGTTCGGTATG
This sequence comes from Rheinheimera sp., assembly GCA_034519945.1. Taxonomy (GTDB): domain Bacteria; phylum Pseudomonadota; class Gammaproteobacteria; order Enterobacterales; family Alteromonadaceae; genus Pararheinheimera. The sequence continues at coordinate 213,544 of JAXHNX010000051.1, read as the reverse complement.
CCGCAAACAGGATAACTGCTTGCGGCGCTGCACCTTGGATCAGAAATCGACCCGGACCGATAACTGCACCCGACGAGGGTTGTACCAGCGTCTTGGCGTGCCGTATTCCGGATCATAATCAATAGGTTCAATGTCATAACCGGTTTGCCGGTTAAAGACGTTAAACAGATCGGCGCGGAATTTCACCACCAGTTCCGGATTAATCACATAGTCCTGCGTATAGTTCAGGTCCATTTGCCAATGGCTGCTGCTGCGTCTGCTGCCGGCTTTTTCGGCATAAGCGCTGACAGCTTCATAAGCACCACGTGGGTTCAGGCCGTAATAAGCACCTGACCATTTTTCCCATGCCTGTCCTGACTGAAACAGGAAATAAGCGCCGATATTGGCTTCCCAGTCCAGCGTGTAATAGCCATAAACTTTCAGCAGATGTGGCTTGTCGGCCGACAGTGTACCGTCTTTGTTATCCCAGACGTATTTGCCTTTATCGTCGTTGTAATAAGACGAACCGATAAAAGTGTTGGCGTCATTGGTATAAGTAGTGTTGTCCTGATCGAAATTACCGGTATAACGGCTCCAGACATAAGACGCGTTCAGATAAGCGCGATCACCAACCCACTCGGCTTCAAAACTGGCTTCCCAGTATTTGGTGTAACCGCCATCGACTTCGGCAATGACGTAAGTGGAACCACCGATTTCTTTGCGGATGTCTTCCAAATTCTTCACGTAATCGCCAAGTGCACGTAAATCTTCTGGCACCCCGCCGTTAGGACCATAAGTGCCTTCACGTGAGCGCGCATAGTTCCAGATATCTTCCCAGAAATGCGAACCTTCACGGTGACGGATGTGACTGCGCAAGAACCAGCCGCCGTCCAGCGCTTTGGTGGTGCCTAAGGTGAATTCATCGATACGGCGCGGTTTCAGGTCATCGGCAAAGACTTTACCGCTGGACGAACCGCGGTTGGCTGTTTCCAGATAGTTGCCGTTTTCATCAAACCGCACTAACAACGTGCGCTGCGTGCTGCGATCCCAGGATGCTGCACGGGCCAGCGAGCTTGCTTCCGGGTTGTACGAGGCGTAGTTGGCAAAAATAGTATTTTCGCCATCGTAGCGCCAGGTGGCTCCCAGACGTGGCTGGATCATATCTTTCCAGTCAATGGTGTACATTTTGTACTTGTTGCCGGGTGCCAGTTCAAAACCGGACACAGTGCCGGCTTTTTCGCGTAAACCCTGGCCAAACAGCTCGTCTTTACTGATCAGCACACCAATGTTGTAGTCAAAATCACCGTGCGTGATAGTGTCATTGATTTCAAAGTTATAGGAACGGGCTGCAGAGTTAATTGGCGGTACTGTTTTTCCGCTGGCATCGAGCAAACTCATTTGTTCAGTCGAGGTCTGGTAAAAATATGGCACGCCGGCGGCGGTTTTTTGTAAACCACCGGTATAAGCGATTGAGCCCCAACCATTGGATAAGCGGCTTAATTCTTCTTCGATATCAGAATACTTAAAGCCGGCATGCAATTTGTGCGTGGTATCGCCATGACTGAGTTCATGGTCAATGGCGAATTCCAGACTGTCACGGTAGAAGTTTTGATTGTTGATTTGCGGCGCACCGCCAACCCGGCCACCGCCTGCTTTGGCGCCGGCTGCATTGGTATAACCATATTGATTAATCAGCTGCTGGGCAAAGTTGTTAAATGCCAGCTGCGCCGGTGTGGTGGCATTGGCGATTAACGTCGGGACCGCCAAAGTACCAAGGCCGGTCAGATTGTTTAAATCCAGTTTATTGCCAATGACTGGCTGGAAAGTAAAACGATTGTCCGGATTGCTGGCGGTATCCAGTTTAAACCGGCCGGCGTTAAAACTCAGACTGGTGTTGCTGCTGAGCAGGTAAGAACCATCGAATGTCAGAATGGTTTGATCCGACAATTCCCCGACAGACACTGAATCTGCATCAGATGAGCCCACTGATGCGCCATCGGATTCGCGGCTGGAATCGCGCAGGCTCAGGTTAAACAACAAGTCATCGGTCGGTGCGAACGTCAGTTTGCCGAAATATTCGTCGCGTTCACTGCTGTAATCTTTGACCGGGCCATAGTTGGTTTCTTTATTTGCGCGCTCTTCTTCAGGCCGGTAATACGAGCCATAGAAATACAACATGTCTTCAATCAGCGGACCGGCCAGCCCCATGGTGATCCAGCTTTCTTCGGTTTTAAACGCTTTGGCCGGATCTTTACTTTTTGCCGTCAGACTTTTATCCGCCAGCTTGTACTCGACATAACCTTCAAATTCATTGGTACCGGATTTAGAGATGGTGTTAATCGAAAAACCACCGGCGCGGTTAAAACCAACCGCTTTGGCACCACCACGGTCCATCGACACACTGGCGATATCATGGGTTGAAGGATCTGACGCCAGGTTGCCAAATAGCGGTAAAGAGACATCCACCCCATCAAAACCATATTTGTTATCAACGCCGGAACCGCCGGCCGATGGGCCTAAAGTACCGTTCTCGGAGTACTGCACGCCTGGCACCAGTTTTAACAAATCACGGTATTCCTGCCCCACCGGCAGAGATTCGATATTTTCTGCGCCCAGTGAGTTGGTCAGTGCTGAGTTACCTTCGCGTGCAATCGAACTGCCCAAGACCTGGATCACTTCAACATCGGCACCACCAGCGCCGAGATTAACGTCAACGGTAGAGGTTTGCTCAAGTTGCACTTCAACCTGCATTTTACGCACAACACCGGTCGTGTTGCTGATGGTCAGGTCATATTTGCCCGGCAGTAACAATGGCAAGGAATAAGAGCCATCGGCTTTGGTCACTGCGGTGCGTGGTTTTGGCATTACATTACTGCTGGCAGTAATGGTGAGACCTGCGACTGAACTTTGGGCCGAATCGGCACTGATTTTGCCTTTAATACCCCCGGCCTGCTGAGCCATCGCTGGCGCCGCGCATAAAGCACTGGCAAGCAGTGCACTGGTAATGAGGTTGATACCAAAACGCCGGACCGGCGTCGTCGGATACTGCGGTGATGTTGTTATTTTCATTGCTAAGTCCCGGATTATTATTGTCTGTACCGCTGACCTGCTTTTCACGCTGATTTGCTGCCAAACCAGCCCGACTACAAAAGCGCTGCCGCTGCCACCGTCTGCACACAGACGGTCCATCAAGGCGAAATTTTATTCTCGCCCACAGCAAAGATAGCAATAAATTATTTTATGAGAAATAGCTTATGCGAATTAATTTATAAGTTAGGAATATTCAATTATTAGGCGTGACAACAAGATGTTAAAATACAGCAGAAAGATGCTGATTTATAACCAGAATGAATTGTATCTTTATGAAATATATATATTTTTAACCCCCCACACCAGTAGGTGGTGCGGGGGCGCTTCAGTTAGCTTTTTGCCGTGTGCTGATCAGTGAATTTATAGGCTGCGAATAATTGTTGGGCCTGATACCAGGTAGCGCCAACTTCTCCAGAGCCAACTGGCTGCCCATCGATGGCAACCACGGGCATCAACTCCTTTGATGAGCTGGTGAGCCAGACTTCATCCGCAGCCAGCACTTCGGCTTTGCTGATCACCCTTTCCTGCACCGCCAGTGTGCTATGGGTTCGTAAGATCTGTAACAACAACAAACGTGTAATGCCAGGCAAAATTTGCTGGTCCAGCGGTGGTGTGCTGATCACGCCATCTTTGACAATAAAAGCATTACAGGAACTGCCTTCGGTTAACTCAGCCTGGTCGTTAAACAAAATAGTTTCCTGATAACCGGCATCGACGCCTTGCTGGTGATGGAGCACATTGCCCAACAGCGCTGTTGATTTGATATGACAGCGTTTCCAGCGTAAATCACTGGCGGAGGCAACCTGGATAGGTTTGGCTGAGCCCGGTAAACCGGTTGGCGGCGGATTAATCGCAAAAGTGAAAGCAAACACCGTCGGAATCACGCCGGCCGGAAAAGCGTGGCCGCGTTTGCTGTCGGTGCCGCGTGACACATGCAAATAGACGCCAAGGTCGCCATTGCCGTTGCGCTCAAGCAGTTCCTTGATCATGTCGAGCCACCTGGCATGGTTCCAGTCAAAATCAATGCCAATCTCAGCAAGACCGCGCTGCATCCGGTCGATGTGCGGCGTAAAACCAACCAGCTTGCCCTGATAACTCGGGATCACTTCATAAATGCCATCACCAAACAAAAAACCGCGATCCATTGGTGATATGCGGGCTTCACTGGCGGGCATAAAACTACCGTTTAAATAAACGTCTGACAATTCAGGTCCTTACACCGATGCTAACCGGTGTTGTTGATACAATTGATAAATCTGTTGGCATAACTGCGCGCCAATCTCTGGCGAGAGGCCATCTTCGGTCAGGGTATTTTGCCGGGTCACTCCATCGACACTGCCGTGACTGGATAAAAACTGCAGGCTTGGCAAAGCGTCACAGCAGGCAAACAGATCTAACCCACTTTGCAGCGACCAGTGAAAAGCCAGCCCATAGGCTGCCCAGTTCGATACATCCGCGACGATGAGTTCACTGCAGCTGGTCACCGCGGGCTTGATATCCAGAGCACGGACTGCGTCGATAATCTTGCCCATGCCGATTTCATTGCCGCCATCGCCAATACCGACAGTGGGACATCGGGCAAGCCGCATCAGCGCATCTAAATCAGCGACTTTGGCGCTGATATCTTCATGGCGCATATTGTAATATCGCCCATCTGCTGCCTGCCCCGGTCTTTCAATGCAAAGTATCGCCGCCGGTTGATATTGCGCCAATAATTGGCTTGCCCGCTGTTGACCATCAATACCGAGCGGAAATGCTGCAACCTGATAATGCCCCTGCAATACCGACAATAATGGCTCACCACACACCAACACCGGCTGCACACCAAGTTGCTGCAGCATACGGTATATCGCAATAGCGCCGACGGGCCCATCCGTTTCAAATGTGCCGGCAACCGGAAAACCAGTACCGATAAGCACTGTGCGGCCAGGCTGGTTTAATAAAGTTGCCGCACGTGCTAAATAACCCGGTTGCAGCGCCTGCCGTGCCTGTGCCATCCCGCGCGGATCGCGGGCCACCAATAACGCTTCAATCTGTATGGCATCTGGCAGATCTGGCGTTTGTAGCGAACTGAGTGGTTTATTCATTTGCATCTGCGCGCTCCTCGATGTGCTGTGACGGCAACAGCTGCCAATCAGCCGCAATTACATCCAGCTGCTGCTGCAACAAAAGCAGACGCTGACGCTCCTGCGTTACAGCGTCAGCCACATCCAACCAATAAAACCGCACAAAGTTACCGGTCATCAGCTGGCCAAGGCGTTCACAGCCGCCACGGGTTAAAGCGCCGGTTTTTGGATAACCACCGATGGTCTGGTGATCATTGAGCATCACGATCGGCAAGCCATTCGGTGGCAGTTGCATCGCGCCTAAACAGATCCCTTCAGAATAAAGCTGCTGTGCACTGACCGGCAAAGGCTCACCGCCTAATTGCATACCCATGCGGTCACTGCGGGCCGTGACGCGGAATAAACGCTGACTCAGCAGCTGCGGTAACTGCGGGTCGAGATCTGCCAGCTGCGCTCCGGCAATCAGCGGGATAGCGCGGATACTCTGGTGGCGGTAATGCTGCTGATAAGGCAACGAGATTTGTGGATCTGGCCGATGCCAGGCCGCACAGGATAACAAAGTACCGGCACTGATCGCTTTGCCTTGTCCATCCGGCCCACCGACTTTTTCCCGCAGCACAGTCGCCACACTGCCGCAGATAACCGGTGCCGGGAACCCGCCGGCCACGGCCAGATATGCGCGGGCGCCGGCCCGGCTATAACCAATCTCCAGCAAATCGCCGGGTTGTAACAGCAGCGTACGGTAGCGTTGTACCGGCTGACTATTGATCAGCACTGGCATCGCCGCCCCCGTCAACGCCACTAACACCGGCTGTTCCGCCCGAAAAGCCACGGCCCCCAGGGTGATTTCAATCACTGCCGGGCATGTACTGCCGACGTGGTTATGATTGCCGACCAGCGCATTGGCAAGCCGGGCTGCGGTCAGATCAACAGCGCCGCCTTGCGTCAGGCCCGCGCCGGCGCCGCCAAAGCGGCCCGCATCCTGTAACTGCACGCCGCTATGACTCTGCAGCACCCATAAGCCTGGTTGTTCTGATTGGTGGGTCAGAACACTCATAACTGTCCCCCTAACCGCAAAAACTCGCCGCGTTCAACCGGCACAAAACGCACCGTATCACCGACTGCAAATGGCAACATTGGGTCGGCGGTTAAATCAAACAGCGGTGTCGGGCAATTGCCGAGCAAATGCCAGCCACCCGGTGATGCGGCCGGATACACCGCGGTCTGGCGATCAGCAATAGCAACACTGCCGGCGGCTACCTGCGGTCTGGGGTTGGCAAGTCTTGGTGTATTGATGCGCGGATCGGTAAAGCCGAGATAAGCAAAACCCGGTGCAAAACCAATCGCATACACCTGATAAGCCTGGCCGCTGTGCAGTTTGATCAATTCTGCGATCGTCAGTTGATGTAAGGCTGCGACTGGTTGCAGATCCGGCCCGCTTTCCAGGCTGTAATAACAGGGCAACTCGATGGTTTTAAACCTGTTTGCCTGCTGATCTGGCCGGAATAGCTGCAGTTGTGCACTGATAATTTTCTGCCAAATCTCGCCGTGGTCGGTTTTCAGCATGTCAAAAATAATCAGTACTGAGCTGTAAGACGGCACCAGCTCCAACAGCGCATCACCGAGCAACAGTGGTAGCTGCGTCCGCAAGTTCTGCATCACCTGCATCAGGTCTGGCCCCGGGCCTTGTGGCGCCAGCGCGGTTAGATCCAACAGCAGTGCCTGCTCGCTGTGAATGCGCAGCCGGACCGGGATGTCTGGGCTTAGCATTTGCCGCTGCATTTACAACACCGCCAGACTGGCATTGGTTAAATCTGTCACCAGCATACAACCAGGACTGTGGCTAAACGCTAAATCTGCTTGCGCATTTTTAATCGCCACCTGCGGCGTGACGCCACAAGCCCAGAACACTGGAATTTCATCGGCGCCGATGCTGACGGCATCACCATAATCCGGCGATTGCAGGTCTTTAATGCCAATCAACTTTGGGTCACCTAAATGCACAGGCGCACCATGCACAGTCGGAAAACGGCTGCAGATCTGAATGGCGCGGATCGCATCGGCCGCGCGCATCGGCCGCATGCTAACCACCATATTGCCCTGAAAAGGCCCGACTGGTGTCAAGCCGAGATTGGTGTTGTACATCGGCACATTTTTTTGTTCAGTCTGATGGCGCAACTCAATACCACCTTGTTGCAGTGCTTCTTCAAACGAAAAAGAGCAGCCAATCAGAAAACTGACCATATCATCGCGCCAGTGTGCGGTTAGGTCAGTGACCGAATCGGTCAGCACGCCGTGCTGAAATATATTGTAACGCGGCGCATCCGTGCGGATATCCAGCGCTTGGTCTGCCAGCATAAAATTGGTTTGCCCCGGCGCTGTGGCAAACGCCAGCAGCGGGCAAGGTTTGGGATTGGCCAGGCAAAACTTCAGAAAATCGTCCGCCAGCGCTTTGGGCAGTATCGCCAGATTGGCCTGCACATAACCATTAGCAAGACCGGCGGTCGGTCCATGCCAGAGGCCCTGCCGCGCAGCGGCTCTGACCGCTGCCGGGCTTGATTGTGCGTTCAGTAACATCGATGTTCCCTCTGATCTTTTTTGCTCGGTTTACACTGCCACATTGCGCTGGTGCGGGCCAGCCACTTTATTCCAAACGCACTGGCAGTGCGCCGGTTGCTGTTGTCTTACCGCTGAATAAGCGCGCCAGTGCGACAAAAACGGCGCCGGGTTCCTGATCCGGTTGCAGGCTAAACGGATAGCCATATGTTGCCAGGCGAACATCTGCCTTGCCGGCAAATAGCGGCAACTGATAAGGCGAACGCAGCGCGACAACAACGGTGGTGGCCTGTTGGCTGCGTGCCACAGCCAGTTGCTGTTGCAGCTTTGCCAGTTGCTGGTCGACACTGAGTGGTGCATTGAATGCAGCATCCCGGCGTAAATCCGCCAGCACGCCGGCTTCAACCGCACTTTGTGCCGGCGCAACATAAGCGCCGATCACGACTGTGCCTGCTTCCAGTTGCGGCAAGGTTTTATCACTGCGAAGATCAAAACATTGCAGCGGTACTGCCGGGAATTCGTTTTGCAGCGCAAGGCTAAAACGCCGGCACTTGTCTGCATCCGGCATCAGCAAATACCAGGCTTTGGCCTTGGCAACAGCGCTGAGGTCGCCGTCCAGCAGAGTTAAGGCATTGCCTGCAATATCAAGGTCGAGCTGTTGTTGACGCTGGTACAGCGCAATTGATTCATCTGCGCTGAGCGCCGCAGGTTGCGTTTGTTGTGCCAGCCATAGCTTCAGATCGCGTATGTGTAAATAAGACTGCTCAAGCGCCTGCACGTCAAGTGCACCGCTTTGCACTGCGTCAACCAGTTCATCTATCAGCTGTTGTAGCCTGGCAAAATCGGCCGGGCTTTGGATCTCCAGCGGCATCAGCGCAATATCAGCGCCGGCGTTAAAGCTGTGAGTCACCGCCTGCAGCGGCGTAAAAGCGTCACTGATGGCCTGCATATTCAGCGCATCCGTGATCACCACGCCGTCAAATTCAAGCTGCTGGCGCAGCACGCCGGTCAGAATGCTATTGGACAAAGTGGCTGGTGGTGCGATCCATTCGCCGTGTTGCGTTTGGATTTGGCTGTCATCCAGTGCCGGATACTGGATATGTGCGGTCATCACCAGCCGTGCGGCGCCGGCTTGCACGGCCTGACGAAACGGCTCTAAGTCGATGGTTTCAGCGACGGCGCGGACATGGTCAACCTGCGGTAAACCGGTATGGCTGTCGGTGGCAGTATCGCCATGCCCCGGAAAGTGCTTCAGTGTCGCTGCCACGCCACCTTGTTGCAGCGCGCGCGCCAACGCAATGCCAAGCGCCGCTACCTGCTGCGGATCATCAGCAAAAGCGCGGACGCCAATCACCGGATTGGCCGGATCGCTGTTCACATCCAATGATGGCGAAAAGTTGATGTTGATGCCGAGTTGGCGCAAGGTTTGCGCCTGCGCCGCGCCTTGCGCACTGGCAAAATGCGTCTGGTGTTTGGCAAACGTGGCACCAAGCGCCATGGCACCGGGAAATGCCGGCAACACCGCTTCCGGCAGCCGGGCCACGCGGCCGCCTTCCTGATCGGTCGCGATCAACAGCGGCAAGCCGTCAGTGGCAGTTTGCTGTAAGCTTGCGGTCAAAGCACTGATCTGCCTGGCTTCTTGCAGATTGACGGCAAATAACACCACACCACCAATCTGCAACTCACGCAGTTTTTGTTGCCATAAAGGTGGCAGTATAGTGACTGGTTGCTGACATGGCTTTTCGACAGTCACTTCGTCAGTGCAAAAGTGGCGCAGGTCCAGCATCAGTTTTTGCCCGAGCCAAAAGCGGATCTGTTGTTGCTGCAGCTGTTGGTGCCAAAGCCAGGCACCGCTTGCGCCAATCAATAGCAGCAATAACAGACCAGCCAGCGCAAGACGGGAAAAACCGCGGGTTTGCATCTTCTCTCCACACAGAAAAAGCAGTAAATACTGTTAGTTATGCCGGAGCTTGCGGTGAAAATCAAGAATATATTATTCCCAATGAAATAGTTTGAAATAATATTTAATGCCCCCTATGCTTGGAAAATAAACAAATGCAGCAAAAAAAGTCACAGGGGCACAGATGAATTCGGCGTTTCAGTCAACAGACTGGAGTATTTTCGTTGGTTATTTTGTCTTGCTGGCGTTAACCGGCTGGTGGTTTAACCGCGGCAATATTGGCAGTAGCCGCGAATTTTTTACCGGCAACCGCAAAATTCCAACCTGGGTCATTGCGATTTCAGTGCTGGCGACCGCCCAATCTGCCGCCACGTTTCTCGGCGCGCCGGATTACGCTTACCGCGGCGACTTAACCTATCTGACCACCAATCTCGGAGCTTTGGCTGCAGCGTTCTTTGTCGCGCATTTTCTGCTGCCGAAGTTTTATCAATATAAAGTCACGACCGCTTATGCGCTGCTGCAGCATCGATTTGGTGAGAAAACTAAACGCCATGCTGGCTGGATGTATTTGATCGGTCGTTTGTTTGCCAGTGGAGCCCGGCTTTATATGGCCTCGATTGCCTTGTCGATGATTCTGTTTACTGATATAGCCCCGGGCCATGTGTTGGGCGCCATTGCCCTACTGTGTCTGGTCAGTTTTGCTTATTCGACTTGGGGCGGGATCCGCTCAGTGATTTATGGCGATGCGATCCAATGTGCCGTCTACGTCGGGGCGGCCGTGTTGGTGCTTGGTTATCTGTACTGGCAATTGCCGGGCGATAGCAGCCAAATTTGGCAATCACTGCAAATGCCCTCTGACGGCAGCAGCAATAAACTACGCCTGCTTGATTTTGGTACCGACCTGAGCCCGGCGGGTGCTTTTAATTTATTGTCGACTTTTACCGGATTCTTTTTACTGTTTATTGCCTCCTTTGGCTTGGATCAGGATTTAACCCAACGCGCATTGTCGTGTCGTGATGCCCGTCAGGGCACCTGGGCGCTGGTCGGGTCGGTGTTATTGGTGGTGCCAGTGGTGTCACCGTTTTACTGGGTATCGGCTTGTTGTTGTTTCTATTTTATCAGGATCCCGCTTACCACAGTGCAGAAGGACTGGCGCCACAAAGCCGTTTTGCCGGTGCAACCATTACCGTCTTTATGTTTTATGTACTGCATGAATTACCGGCCGGTTTACGTGGTTTAGTGACTGTTGGCGTCATCGCGGCCGCGGTGTCGACGCTGACTTCGGGGCTCAATTCTATGGCGTCTGTGCTGATGGAAGATATGCTAAAACCCAGACTGGGTACACGTTTGTCCGCCCGTGCCGAAGTGCCACTGGCACGAGTATTGATGTTTCTGCTCATGCTGGCGCTGGGGGCAATGGCGATGTTGTGTTTTTACTGGCAGCAATACAGTGATACGCCGTTGTTGGCGTTTGCCCTTGGCGTGATGGTGTTTTCTTACAGTGGTTTGCTGGCGGTGTTCGCCGTGGCGCTGTTTAGTCAACGCGGGAATACCGCCAGCTGTGCCCTCGCTTTATTGACTGGCTTTTTAGTTGCCGCGTTACAGCAGCCCTATATTCAGCAGTGGTATTTGCCGCCAGCCTGGCAATTTAATTTAGCCTTCACCTGGCAACTTTGTATCGGTTTTATGCTGGCGACGCTGGTGGCATTAAGCGGCAAGCCCCAGCTGGTTATTTCCTGGACTGCAAAGTCTGAAAATTTGTCTGCACAGCGGTCTGATGAGGTGTCTGATGCCTGTTTATCTGCTCGGAATTGACGGTGGTGGCAGCAAAACGCTGGCGCTGCTTTGTGATGCACAAGGTGTCGAGCTGGCGCAGGCCAGCAGCGGCCCGGCACATCTGACCAACGATTTAACCGGTGCCTGCGACACTGTCTTACAACTCATCACCACTGTCCTGCAACAAGCAAAGCTGACGCCGGCGCAAATCGTGTTGGTCGTTGGCATTGCCGGCGCTGGCGATGACCGCTTAAAACAGCATTTGCTGACCACGCTCAAGCCGGAACAATTTGCCGGTTGTTATGTCACCACTGATGCCAAAACATCCTTGCATGGCGCCAATAGCGGCGCGCCTGTGGTGGCGATTGCACTTGGCACTGGCTCTGTGGCGATGCGGCTTGATCAAAGCCAGCAAGAACAACAAGTCGGTGGTTGGGGTTTTAACATCGGTGATGAAGGCGGCGGCGCGGCAATGGGCAAAGCTGCAGTGCGCGCGGCCCTTTGGGAGCAGGATTGTCACTCACAGAGCTACTCGTCGCTGGCCCAGTATATTTTTTCTGTCATTGGCCAGAATAAAACCGACATGCTGACCTGGCTGCGTCAGGCCAATGCCAATCAATATGCTGCGCTTGCACCCCGGGTGATTGAACTGGCCGGCAGTTGCCCGGCGGCACTGGGTGTATTACACAAACATGCTGCCGACGTGGAACTATTGATCAGGGCGACACGCGCTGATACCGAATTACCCGTGGTTGTACTTGGCGGCCTTGCCGCTGCGACCGTGCCATATTTATCGGCACGGGTACAAAGCTGGTGTCAGAGCGCCAAAGCCGATAGTGTGCGCGGCGCTGTTCAAATCGCGCGACAACTGGCTGATGTTGCAAAGCCAGGCATGCCGCCGCCGGCAACATCGTCTGCAAATGATGTTGCCGCGATAGCGTTGGCGCGGCAGTTAAGTCAGTTGCCAACCGAGTCGCGGGCCGCGCTGCGGCTTGACCTGGCCGGGTTAGACAGCGAAAGTTTATTAAAAACCCTTAATCAGGCTGACCAAACTGTGCCCCATGCCGTGGCGCTGGCGATCCCAACTTTGGCAACCTTGGTTGACCGGATAGTGGACGCCTTTGCGGTCGGCGGCCGGTTGATTTATCTCGGCGCGGGCACCAGTGGCCGGCTCGGCGTGCTGGATGCGGTGGAGTGCCCGCCAACGTTCAGCGTTAAACCTGAGCAAGTCGTGGGCCTGATCGCCGGCGGCCACAGTGCGATGTTTCGCGCCAAAGAAGGTGCAGAAGATGACGAGGCCCTGGCCGTGGCCGATTTAACCGCCATCGGTTTTAGTGCCCGCGATGTGCTGGTTGGCATTGCCGCAAGTGGCCGCACGCCATATGTGATTGCCGGTCTGCGTTATGCGCGCAGTCTCGGCGCATTAACGGCCGGCATCAGCTGTAATCCGGCCACTGAAGTATTGCATTGTGCTGATTTGGCCATTTGCGCCGCAGTCGGCCCTGAAGTGCTCAGTGGTTCCACCCGGTTAAAAGCCGGCACCGCGCAAAAACTGCTGCTCAATATGATTTCAACCGCAGCCATGATAAGAAGTGGCAAAGTGTATCAGGACCTGATGGTCGACCTGCATGCCAGCAATGCCAAATTAAAAGCGCGGGCGCTCAACATCATCAGTCAGGCCACCGGTTGCAGCTTAGAACAGGCCGCGTACCTGCTGCAGCAGGCTGATCAGAGCGTCAAACTGGCCATCCTGTTATATCACTCAGCCCCGGACCGGCTGGCCATCAGCCCCAGTGATGTACAGGCTGCGTTTGAGCTGTTACAGCAAACCAATGGTCACCTGCAGCGGGCGATCCAAACCCTGGCCGTGCAGCCATGTGCCGTTTAACACTGTTGATCTGGATATTGACGGCGGGTCTGAGTGCCGGCCCCTTGTTCGCCGCTGAAACCGCAAGCGCAAGCTGTTTTCCCGACAAGACGCAGTTCGCACAGGATGTGTCTGCCCGGGTTGGCGCCGCACAACTCAAACAACGACAGGCAGAACTGAAGGGCAAACGGCTGGGGCTGGTGGTCAATCAAAGCTCGCGGCTGGGGCATTGTCATCTCGTCGATGTGCTCAGTGAACTGGGCTTGCAGGTCAGCCTGATATTTACGCCAGAGCATGGTTTTCGTGGTGACGCGGATGCCGGTGCAGCAGTGGCTGACAGCCGGGATAGCAGCACTGGCGTGCCGGTTTACTCTTTGTATGGCGCGCAAAAAGCACCGGGCGCCGCCCAACTGGCCCAGGTTGATCTGCTGTTATTTGATTTGCAGGATGTCGGCACGCGTTTTTACACCTATTTGTCGACTTTGCATTATGTGATGCAAGCCGCCGCGACAGCGAAAATCCCGCTCTGGCTACTCGACAGGCCCAATCCAAATGGCCGCTGGCTGGATGGGCCGTTGCTACAAACAGAATTCAGCTCTTTTGTAGGCCTGCATCCAATCCCGCTGCTGCATGGCATGACGCTTGGCGAACTGGCGCTGATGATTAAAGGCGAAGGCTGGATAACCGGCGCCAGCGCATTAGCGCTGACGGTGTTGCCGGTCGCAAAATACCAACGTGACCAGCCTTACGATTTACCCGTCGCGCCGAGCCCAAACTTGCCTAATACTCAGGCCGTCACCTGGTATCCAACACTGGCTTTATTTGAAGGCACTTCAGTCTCGGTTGGCCGTGGCACGGCATGGCCGTTTCAGCTATTGGGCCATCCGTTGCTGCTTGATGACCCGGCGATCTGGTCACTGACGCCGGTCAGTACTCCGGGTGCGGCATTAAATCCGCCCTGGCGCGATACAGTAATCGGCGCCGAGGACTTTCGCCAGCGGGTGCCGGAACAAGGGCTGATGGTGGAAGTCTGGCTGGCGTGGCAACAACGTTTCGCCGCAAAGGGCCTACGTCTGATTGATAAGCCCGCCTTTTTTGACAAACTGGCAGGAAGCAGTCAACTGCGGCAGCAACTGGAACAAGGCCAGACTGCCGCGCAAATTCGCCAGAGCTGGCAAGCTGATTTAACGGCGTTTGCCAGACGACGGGCCCCCTATTTGCTGTATCCGTAGCGCTTGCTTGAGCAAGTCTGAGCTCAGCGCGAACGGTAAAACTGCGCCACCGCCTGATTTGATTTTTCCATCAGACTACGGCCGGTTTTGCAGGCTTGCGTCAGGCCGATAAATAATAAGTCGATGACATATTCCTGCGCAGTGCGCGCCAGGATCGACGATAAGCGCGCTGATTCTTCATCAGTCGCCATATAAAGTTGCAGATGTGCATGATCCCCGACCGGGGACTGGCCATAGCGGGTCAGGCTCATCACATTGGCCTGATTGACGCGGGCCTGCCGGCTGATCTCGACAATCTCCCGGGTATTGCCAGACTGGCTGATGGCAAATAACAAATCGCCTTTGCCAAGCGTGGCGACGCCCGCAAGCTGCACATGACTGTCGTTTTCTGCCATGGCGCAAAAGCCAAGTTTTTGCAGTTTATAGGCAAAATCTTTAGCGACCAGTGCGGACGCACCAATGCCGCTGATATGAATGCGGTGCGCATCGCGCAGCATTTGCACCGCTTGTTCCACCCCCTCGGTACTGTTCAGTGTGGCTGTGGAATTTAACACGGCAATTTTGCTGGCCAGCAGTTTGTCGCTGACTTGCTGCAAATTGTCACTGAGCACAATTTTGCCGTGCAGCGCGGTATTGTCGGGCTCGGACAACACCGACTCATTCAGCGCAAACTTAAAATCCGGATAACCGCGATAGCCTAATTTCTGCGTGAACTTGACCACACTACTCTGACTGACGCCAACCGCGCCTGCCAGATTCTGTGACGACAGCTCCCGGATCAACGCCGGTGATTTCAGCACAAAATCAGCAATTTTCAGCTCATTGGCCGACAGGGTATCCTTGATCGAGCGAATTTTGACTAAACAGGACATTCTGGTGGTTTTCCTTTAAAGTGCTGTTTACCTTTTTGCCCTGAAAATATTACAGGCGAAGGCCGTGGTAAAGCATTTTCTGCGCACAATATTGCTTAAGAAGAAAAGCTGACATTTTTGACGAATGACTTATGCCTGAATTTCGCGATAAAATTCGCAAACTTGGTCAGTACCCTAATAAAATACCGAGTTGCAGTGGCATATTGGCGAGATTATAGTCGTAATATATTATTCCTCAAATATATTATCCGATGAATATTTGTGCTAAAAAATAGTCGTTATCTACAGATATTCCGGAGCAGAACATGGTTTATTTGAACAGGCCACGCATCGCCCTTTTTGGTTACCGCACAGTACATCTGTTACTGGCAATGTTATGCACTGTGTTACTGCAAAGTTGCAGTCAGACCGGCCCGGTGTTGATCAATACTGAGCACCAGTCGGTGAACCGCAATGAACGGGTCCGGTTGTTGGTGTTGCATTACACGGCAATTAACTGGCAACAGTCGCTCAAGGCATTAACACAACCGGGCGCAACTGCGGTCAGCGCGCATTATCTGCTCCCGGAAAGTTTTGACCCGACCTACCCGGCAGATAAAGCGCTGCAGGTTTATCAACTGGTGCCGGAAACACAACGGGCCTGGCATGCCGGCACCAGCCGCTGGGAAGATCGCAGCGCGTTAAATGACCAGTCGATCGGCATTGAACTGGTCAATCAAGGCTGGTGTCATCAACGCACAGTACCTTTTACCGATCCAGCCACTACCAATCCAGTTAACAATGAATTATGCCTGACGCCGGATTTTGACCCGGCACAGCTGCAGTTATTGGCCAGCTTAATGAAAGACATTCTGGCGCGAAATCCGGAGATCAGCCCGACCCGTGTTGTCGCGCACAGTGATATCGCGCCGTCGCGAAAACAAGATCCGGGGCCGCGTTTTCCATGGCAATGGCTGGCAAGCCAGGGTATTGGCGCCTGGTATGACAATGCAACCTTGCTAAAGTACTGGCAAGGCATCAGGGCTCTGCCCACCCCCCGCATGGTGCAACGCGCCCTGCAGCGTTATGGTTATGGCATTGTCGTCACCGGTGAATGGGATGCACAAAGCCGCGATGTGTTGCTGGCATTCCAGCGGCATTTTGTGCCCAACCGGCTGAGCGGCGAAGCTGACCCCCAAACTGTTGCTGTGCTGTGGGCCTTGCTGGAAAAGTATTTTCCTGACAGTCTGAGCGGGTCCGATAGTCTGGCGCTGGCTTTACAATAACAGCGGCCGACCCGAATTTTTAATTAGTTGAATTGAGGTGTACTTTTGGCTGAATGGATGACGCTGATACCGGCAGTTGTGGCGATTGCGGTGGTGTTGTGGCGTAAAGAAGTAATAGTCGCATTGGTGTTATCGTTATTCAGCGCAGAGTTGCTGCTGTTAGTCAAAGGCGGTAGTTCGTTGTTTGGCGCCTCCACCCTGGGGGCGGTCAATACACTTGAAGCGATGACTACTGTGCTGACAGATCCGGGCAATGCCCGCCTGCTGTTGTTTGCACTGATGGTTGGCGCCTTAATGGCCTATATGCGCTATTCCGGCGGCGTTGCGGCGCTGGTGACCAGTCTGGTCAACCGGGGCGTCGCCAAAACCGCCCGGCAGAGTAAATTGCTGGCGTTTTTTACCGGCGTGGTGATTTTTATCGAATCCAACCTGTCGGTACTGACCGCCGGCATTTTATCGCGTGGTTTGTTTGATAAATTTAAAATCAGCCGGGCCGAACTGGCTTATATCATCGACAGCACCAGCGCACCGATTTGCATCCTGATTTTACTCAATGGCTGGGGTGCCTATGTGCTCGGGCTGATTTCACCTTATGCGCTGCAGGACAACCCGGTGTCGGTGTTGATGTCGACTATTCCGCTGAACTTCTATGCCATTTTCACGCTGGCGTTGGTTGTCTTTACCATTTGGACTGGCCGCCATCTCGGGCCAATGCGTCGTGCCAATTTGGAACTGAATAAAATCGACGGCCATGACGAACAGGAAGTGGCGCCAACCAAAGCCCGTTATATGCTGGTGCCGCTGCTGACCATGATTGTAGGCATGGTCGGTTTTATGCTGTGGACCGGTAACGGTGATTTATCCCAGGGTTCTGGCTCTAAATCTGTGTTGTATGCCACGACGTTAAGCTGTGTGGTGGCGTATCTGATGTTGCTGCTGAGTAAACAATATAACCATCAGCAACTGGTCAATATCGGTTTTAAAGGCATGAGTGAGTTACTCGGGCTGGTCAGTATTTTGTTGCTGGCACTGGCATTAGGCCAGAGCTTAAAAAATCTTGGCACCGGCTTGTATATTTCCGGGCTGGTCGCAGAATCTCTGCCGCTGTGGTTGGTTCCCGCCATGCTGTTTTTAGCCGGCGCGCTGATTTCGTTTACCACCGGCACTTCATGGGGCACTTTTGCCATCCTGATCCCGATTGGCATGCCGCTGGTGGTGAATCTGGGTTTACCGCCACCGCTGGTCCTGGCCGCGATTTTGGGTGGGGGTGTATTTGGCGATCACTGTTCACCTATTTCAGATACCACCGCCGTCAGTGCGGTTGCTGCCGGTTGTGACCTGCTGGAGCATACCCGTACACAGCTGCCCTACGCGTTAATTTGCGCGGGCCTCACCCTGATTGGTTATCTGATTTGTGGTGTGGTGATGATTGATAATAAAGCATTGGGATCAAGCAGCATGGTGCTGTCTTTTTTAGTAGTGGTAGAAAAAAACGCAGACTCTGTTGTCGACTGCTTTTTGTTGGTTATCGTCTGCCGCGGATTGCTGGTCCAGCAACTGCAACAAAGATTGGTAGATCAAACCGCTGTGCGCAGACAAACCTATCTCACAGGTGCGACTGGTTGAATAACCACCCTGACATGCTTTGACCTGCGCTTTAAGCGGGGTCAATGCTGCGGCGTTAAGTTCCGGCAGCTGAAAGCCTTTATCACCGGCAAAACCACAACAATGAATATCCGTTGGAACGACCACGTTGTGACTTAACAGTTTGGCCAGTTGTAATTGCGCCCCATCAACCTGCATCCGCCGGCTGGAGCAGGTCTGATGCAAGGCGATACTGTGTTCTGTTGCGGTCAGCCGCAGCTTTGGCACCAGATATTGCAGGGCAAAACTGGCCGGCTCCAGCAGTTGAAGGCTGGCATAACGGCTGTCTTTGCCGGCATCTTCGAGCAACTTCTGGGTACAGGGGCTGGTATCGACTAACACAGGGCGCTGCCCTTGCAGACTTTGTTGCCACAACGCCGCTAATACTTCCGTCGATTTTGCCGCCGCGGCTTTGAACTGACCTTTACTCTGGAACGGCAATCCACAGCACTGACTGGCCAGTGAAGCGGGATATACAAAGCGTAAACCGGCTTTGTCAGCGAGCGCGCGCACTATTTCGGTTAAATTACGCTGATCCGGATTATCAGTCTGTGCGCCCATCACCCGGCTGACACAACTTGGCAAATAAATAAAATCAGCGTCAGCTGCTACATCGGCACAGGCCAGCGTATTGGCATGTTGGGGCATCGTACTGAGCCATACCGGCATGCCATAGGGCTGCAGGCGTTGCGTCAACCGTTGCAGTCGCCCCGTGCCAACAAGGTGCGCGACAGCATGACCAAGGCTCAGACCCACACCAGCGCCGGTGGTCACGGCGGCAAATTGTTGGGCAAGGGTCCGCGTCAACAGGCCTTCCGGGCTGGCCTGACTGCGGCTTTGCCGGGTTAAATCGCCGGTATTGATGCCAACCGGACATTGCGTGGCACAGAGACCACAGGCGGCGCAGGTCTGCACCGCTTGATAATCATGGTGTTGCAACAAATCGGCAGACAAATTCGCTTTGCCTTCTGCATCTAAAGTCGCAAGATGCCGGTTTGCCACGATACGCTGACGCGGTGTCATCGTCAGATTGCGTGATGGGCAAACCCGCTCACAAAAACCACATTCGATACAGGCATCGATCAGCGGATTGCTGACCGGCAACGGTTTTAACTGTTTCAGGTGCACCAACGGGTCGTCATTCA
The DNA here is from genome assembly GCA_034519945.1 of Rheinheimera sp. Taxonomy (GTDB): domain Bacteria; phylum Pseudomonadota; class Gammaproteobacteria; order Enterobacterales; family Alteromonadaceae; genus Pararheinheimera. Next base: position 194,152 of record JAXHNX010000051.1, on the reverse strand, counting down.
GTAAAACGCCTGGATTAAGGATCCCGTTTGGGTCCAGCAATTGTTTGATCCGGCGCATCGCCGCATAGGCTTTATCGCCCCACTCGCGCCGGACAAAAGGCGCCATATTGCGACCGGTGCCGTGTTCGGCTTTCAGAGAACCGTCAAAGCCATCAACCACATGACTGACCACCGCATCAATCAGCTGCTGATATCTGTGCTGTTCTGCCTCGGTGGTAAATCCCTGGGCAAAAATAAAGTGCATGTTGCCGTCAAGCGCATGGCCGTAGATCACTGCATCGGCGTAGCCGTGTTGATTCAGCAAAGTACGCAGGGCCGCCAACGCTTCAGTCAGCCGCGCCACCGGATAACAAACATCTTCAATCAAAGCCGTCGTACCGGCCGGCCTGGTGGCACCCACGGCCGGAAACACCCCCTTGCGTACGTTCCAGTATTGCTGACATGCCTGGGCGTCGGTGCTGAACGCCAGGCTACGCGGGTCTTTGAACGGCGCGATGGTCTGTTCAATCAGCTCCATCTGACTGGCTAAGGCTTCAGCGGTATCAGCGCCGGTTTGCACTAATAGCGCGGTCACACCGGCTTCCAGACCAGCCACAACCGGTGGGACGCCGGCCTGATGCCGGACCGCCGCCAGCGCCTTGTCATCCAGTAATTCGCAGGCACCGACGACCTGACGCCCCAACCCCGCCAGTGCCTGTACCGCTGTACCGGCTTGTTGCAAGTCCTGAAACAGTAAAAACGCACTGGCGCTGCATTTATCTACGGCAATAGTGCGCTGTGTCACTTCTGCGATAAAACCCAGTGTCCCTTCTGAACCAATCATTAAGTGACACAGCATCTGCAGCGGATCAGCAAAATCCAATAATGCGCGCAGGCCATAGCCGGTGGTGTTTTTCAGCTGGTACTTACGCTGGATGCGGCGACTGAGTTCGGCGTCACTACGCAGTGTCGCTGCAACTGCACTTAAATCGGTCAGCAGCGCGGCTTTGTGTTGTCGAAACGCGGCTACGCTGGTGGGATCGCCACTATCGAGTACAGTTCCATCCGCCAGCACCAGTTTCATCGCGTGCAACACCTGATAAGTATCCAGCGCATTCATCCCGGAAGCGTTGTTGGCACAGATGCCACCAATGGTTGCGCTCGCCAGTGACGCCGGCACCGGCGCGATCATCCGGCCATAGGGTTTTAGCAGGTTGTTGGCGTCGCCGCCTCTGACCATCGGGCCGCATTTGATTAACAAACCTTCCTGCTCTATCTGGCTATAACTAAAGCCATTACCAAGTTGCACCAACACCTGATCGGTCAGCGTCTGGCCGGATAAACTGGTGCCAGCAGCCCGGAAGGTCAGCCCCACCTGATAGCGCTGCGCGCCAGTCAGAACCCGCTGTACATGTTCAAGCTTATCAATATGCAGAATAAGCTGCGGGATCAGCTGATAAAAGCTGGCGTCATGGCTTTTGCTGATGAGATCTAATGGATGGGTGTTGAGCGCCCCCGCGGGTAGCTGCGGGCTGATAAAACGGGCAAAAGCCGCAATGGCTCCTGCCTTGGTAGCAGACTGGTTGGTAAAATGCCGGCTCGTCACAGTGGTTTGCTGCGCGCTGTAGCTTGTTTGCCTTGCACTGCCATCACAGTCACCTGATAATTTATTCGTCCATTACTCAATATACTTCAGTAATTATTCGAATGGTAGCCGCTGACTGCCAGCAATACAGGCTTTACTCAGCTATTCGTTTCAGCGCCATTGGCCGGTGTCAGCTCTGCCAGTTGTTGCGCCAGCAGCTCCGTATCCACGGGCCAGAACATTTCGTCACGCGGCTGTTCCACGCCTGTGACACCGTCCTGTGGCCGGCAGTTTTTCAGGGCGTCGCGCCATTCCTGCGGCACATGTGCAATACCGGCTAAAGCACCAAATACCGCTGCCACTATCACAGTATTCGAACCGGTATCGCCACCGAGTCGAATGGTGTCGACCATGGCCTCGCCAAGTGATTTGGCATATAGCAGCTGAAATAACAAATTCTGAAAAGCCGCCAATGCCGGATTTTGCTGACGCAACTCAGCGCTTCCCGGCATAAACAAAGCTTGTTGGATACTTTGGCGGATCTGTAGATCTACTTTGAGCTCTTGCGCCCAAATCTCGACATCCTGATACAGCGTTTCAGCATCCGCGCCGGTATCAATGGCTTTAGCCAGTAACATCGCGTACAGACCGCTTAACTGCTGCATCTGCAGTGAATTTTGGGTCAACGCGGTATCAGCCATCGCCCAGGCGGCAATTTGCGGCAGTGAAAAATGGATGCCGAGAATACATAAAGGCGTTAAACGTGCCAGCGCGTTGGCTGTGTAGTCTCTTTCATCGGCGCCACCCACAATGGCACGTTGCAACGACGCGCCGAGCGCAAAAGGGTCAGTACTGAGCCAATAGCGGTACGCCGACAGCGCCTGTTCTTCCTGATAACTACGGCAATACTGCAACATTCTGGCCTGCAGCAACATCAGTTCGCCGTCTTCGGTCGGTTGCCCGGCCAACGTGTGCCATGGACCACAATCCTGCAGTTGCAACAGCTCAGCGGCGGGCTTGCGCCGCAGTTCTGCCGGCTGACAGAACTCAAATTGGGTGCCCAGTGCATCGGCAGCCAATGCTGCCGTCAGCGCGCCCTGCGCCCGTTGCAGTGTGGTTAAAGACATGACACCTCCTGTATGCAATAAAACTGATGCACAGTCTGCAGGCTGAACTGGTACATTGCAAGCGGATGATTTTACAAAAGCCACTATTTATAAGGCTTCCAGCTGGCCTGACAACACAAAGCCAGCCCAAAGGCTGGCTTTGTTATGTGCAAGTCTCAGCAGAACTTATGCATTAGCCGCCGTATTTTTCTGCCAGATACAACCAGGTTTCCAGTACGGTATCCGGGTTCAGTGACACTGAGTCAATGCCCTGATCCATCAACCAGGCGGCAAAATCTTCGTGATCTGATGGGCCCTGGCCGCAGATCCCGACATATTTGCCTTTGGCTTTGGCGGTTGAAATGGCCATTGACAACAGCTTTTTGATTGCCGGATTGCGTTCATCAAACAAATGCGCAATCAACCCGGAATCGCGGTCAAGGCCTAAAGTCAGCTGGGTCAGGTCGTTTGAACCAATCGAGAAACCGTCAAAGAATTCGAGGAATTCTTCTGCCAGCAGACAGTTGGACGGCAGTTCACACATCATGATGACTTTGAGGCCATTTTCACCGCGTTTTAAGCCTTGTTCGGCCAGCAGGCCAATCACCGCTTCGGCTTCACTTAAAGTGCGCACGAATGGGATCATGATCTCAACGTTGGTCAGCCCCATGTCGTTGCGCACCCGTTTTAACGCGTCGCACTCCAGTGCAAAACAATCGCGGAAGTCTTCCGAGATATAACGCGAAGCACCACGAAAACCAATCATCGGGTTTTCTTCATGCGGTTCATACTGGCGGCCACCGACCAGGTTGGCGTATTCGTTCGATTTAAAATCCGACATCCGCACAATCACCCGTTCCGGGGCAAATGCGGCAGCCAACGTCGAAATACCTTCAGTCAGCTTGGCGACATAAAATTCCACCGGTGAGGCATAACCCGCGATCATTTCGTCGATTTGTGCTTTGACATCGGCCGGCTGCACGTTGTAGTTCAGCAGTGCTTTTGGATGCACACCAATCATCCGGTTGATAATAAATTCTAAGCGCGCCAGACCTATCCCGGCATGCGGCAGCTTGGCAAAACCAAAAGCGCGCTCGGGATTACCGACGTTCATCATGATCTTCATTTTCAGTGGTGGCATCGCATCAACGCGCGAGGTCACGACGTTAAATGGCAGAATGGCATCGTAAACAAAGCCGGTGTCGCCTTCAGCGCAAGACACTGTCACTTGCTGACCAGTTTTGACTTTCTCGGTGGCATCACCACAACCAACTACGGCCGGAATGCCCAGTTCACGGGCGATAATCGCGGCGTGACAAGTGCGGCCACCGCGGTTGGTGACAATGGCAGACGCCCGTTTCATGATCGGTTCCCAGTCCGGGTCGGTCATGTCGGTAATGAGCACATCACCCGGTTGGATCTGGTCCATGTCGGCAATACTGGCCAGTACTTTGGCCGTGCCGGAACCAATTTTATGACCAATGGCCCGGCCTTCGGTCACGATGGCGGCGCTGCCCTGTAACTGGTAGCGTTCCATCGAATTGCTGTCTTCGCGCGAGCGCACCGTTTCTGGCCGCGCTTGTACAATGTACAGCTTGCCGTCGATGCCGTCTTTGGCCCATTCAATATCCATCGGCCGGCCATAGTGTTGTTCAATGGTCACCGCCTGACGGGCTAATTCTTCTACTTCGGCATCGGTTAATGAAAACTGCCGGCGTTTGTCCGCAGCAACATCTTCAATACGCACTTGTTTACCGTGGCTTTGCTCGCTGGAGTACACCATTTGCACCAGCTTACTGCCTAAGGTGCGGCGCACCACTGCAGGACGGCCGGCACTGACGGTCGGTTTGTGTACGTAGAATTCATCAGGGTTGACGGCACCCTGCACCACCATTTCGCCAAGACCATAGCTTGATGTGATGAAAACGACGTCTTCAAAACCTGATTCAGTATCAATTGAGAACATCACGCCGCTGGAAGAACAATCAGAGCGCACCATGCGCTGTACACCGGCTGATAACGCCACGCCGCGGTGGTCGTAACCCTGATGTACACGATAAGAAATAGCGCGGTCGTTAAATAATGAGGCAAATACGTGTTTGATGGCTTCGATAACATGCTCATACCCACGTACGTTTAAGAAGGTTTCCTGCTGACCGGCAAAAGATGCATCTGGCATATCCTCTGCTGTGGCGCTGGAGCGCACCGCGAATGAGGCATCGTTGCCCATGCCGGCACACAGCTGGTCAAAGGCCTGGCGGATCGCCGTTTCGAATTCGGCATGAAATGGCGTGTCAATCACCCACTGGCGGATCTGCGCGCCGGCTTTGGCGAGGGCTGTGACGTCGTCGACATCAAGGCCATCAAGCAGCTGATAAATCCGCTCGTTCACACCACTTTGCTCGAGGAACTGGTTAAAAGCTTCTGCTGTAGTGGCAAAGCCACCAGGGACTTGCACGCCAACGCCGGCCAGGTTACTAATCATCTCACCCAAAGAGGCATTTTTGCCTCCAACCCGCGGGACATCGTGCATGCCCAAATCCTGATACCAAACAACGAATTCTTGCACAGTATGTCTCCAATTTTTGTTGCAGGTTATGTAAGCTTACAGCGGCAGCCACTAAAGCAACATAATTCTACACTGCTGGCCGTCTGAATTAAAATGCTAATTTTTCTTGAAAATTTATAACAACAAACGGAGTTTCAGATGCGTACAGCCTTTTATATCTCTGATGGTACCGGTATTACGTCCGAAGTGTTCGGACATGCTTTGTTATCGCTGTTTGAAGCCGAATTCGATCATGTCACCATCCCATTTGTCGAAACTACTCTGAAAGCCGAACAGGCCAAACAACGGATTAACGATCGTTATAAAACTACCGGAGTACGGCCTTTGGTGTTTTTAACTTTTGTCGACGAACAGCTGCGTGCGATTATTAACAGCTCCGAAGGCGTCTGTTATGACTTTCTGAACGCTTTTGTCGAACCAATGCAAAAAGAACTTGGTATTCCGGCCAAACCTAAAACGCACCGCACCCACAGCATTCATGAAAAAACCTACGATTTTCGCATCGACGCCGTGAATTACGCATTGGCCAATGACGACGGCGCCAACTTAAAAGACTATGCCAAGGCCGATATCATCTTAGTCGGCGTCAGCCGTAGTGGCAAAACGCCTACCTCGTTATATCTGGCATTGCAATACGGCATCAAAGCGGCCAATTATCCATTTGTTGAAGAGGATATGGATTCATTAAGTTTGCCGGCAGCACTGCGTCCGCACCGTACTAAGCTGTTTGGCCTGACCATCACACCGGAGCGGTTGAGTCAAATTCGCGAACAGCGCCGGCCGGGCAGCCGCTATGCGTCGTTGCGCCAGTGCAAACTGGAGCTGGATGAAGTGGAAAATCTATATCAGAAAGAGCGGGTACCATTTTTAAATTCGACCACGTTGTCGATTGAAGAGATCAGCGCGAAGATCATGGCAGAAACCGGCCTGAAGCGGCAGAAATACTAGAGCACTGATTAGATTAAAAAAGCGACAGCAGCGAAACACAGAATGGCCGCAGGCAAGGCAGATTTTTAAAGCTTTAGTGGTTCTAAAACGAGAAAATTTAACGCCGCATGCGGCCATGCTAATTTCGCCCGCACAGGAGCGCCTGAAAAAGACTCACTCTTTGTTGCCACAGCTCGAAAGAGCGCCACTATTCCTTCGCTGTGTCGCCTCGATTGAGCCTTTTTCAGGCTGCTCTGCTGTTCGCTTCTTAAACTGATCGGTGCTCTAGGGCGTCTGTATCAGCAGAGTTGCAGTTGCTGACACAAATGAAACGGGTTCACCGCCACATCTGGTTGTCGCTCTTTTTGATGCACCCAATCAACAATGGCTTCGTTGACTGGCGTTGGAATGCCATACCGTTGTCCGAGCGTGACGACGGCGCCATTTAAAAAAGCGATTTCAGTGCGTCTGCCGGCAGTGATATCGGCAGACATTGACAGTCTGGCTTGTGGGTCAATGCGCAGCATTCTGGCGGCTACACGGCGGAATAACCAGTCAGGCAGACACAAAATCCATGGCAAAAGCGCGGGCTTTATCGCGGTAAACTGGTAAGGCTGCACGCGCTCATGTTGGCAAATCACCAGCCATTCGCGCATAGCAGCGGCTAACAGCAGGCGCCAATGCCTGTTGAGAAGCTGGGTTTTGAGTGGCAAGCCGGACACCGCATTGAGCGCATTATTCAGATTGAGCAATAACTTGCCACATTCTGCAGCCTTGATGTCGGTACTTTCAGCGACGTCCAACCGGTAAAGCCGCCAGACTTGCTGCAGATATTGCACCACAGCGGAGCTGAGGCAGGCCAAATCAGTGTACCGCTGCTACTTTGCTGAAAAACACCGGGTCCGACACGCACCACATTAAAGGGAACTATCGCCCGATACACCGGGTTATGCAGTTGTGACTGGATGATGTCGCTGATACCGATGCCATTTTGCAGGGCAACCACCGGTACATCCGGCCGCAGGTGCGGTTTGATTTGATGAAGCAAGGTGGCCAGCGCCGTGGCCTTGACGGTCAATAATACAATGTCAGCTTCGATCAGACTAACGTAGGACGTATAAAAGGCAACGGTACTGACATTAGCCTGAAGCGGTTCCTCTCCACTTTGCCAGCGGGCCGTCAGGCCATGAGCCGCCAGTTCGAGCCCCATATAATCGCGACCAAACAGCAGCAGTTCTGCATCAGCATCCTGCGCAAGAATAGCCGCTAAAAAACAACCGATGCTACCTGCGCCAACAATGCCTACCCGGTATTTACGTCCACTGGTTTGCACTTTGGTTTGCAGATCCTGCATCGGTTGTCCTTGACCGGTCAACCCGGTAGTTTATTTCCGCACGCTTCTGAGTGTATCTGCGATTAAAAACGCCAGTTCTAACACCTGATCGGCATTTAAGCGCGGGTCACACTGGGTGAAATAACGCTGACTCAAATCGTTTTCCGACAAGCCATAGGCACCGCCGGTACATTCAGTGACGTGCTCGCCGGTCATTTCCAGATGGATACCGCCGGCATGCGAACCTTCGGCCTGATGCACAGCGAAGAAGTTGCGGATCTCACGCAAAATGGCTTCAAAATCACGGGTTTTGTAGTCATTGCTGGCTTTAACTGTATTGCCGTGCATCGGATCTGAACTCCAGACCACTTTGCGGCCTTCACGCTGCACCCGACGCACCAAGGCCGGCAGTTTGTCTGCCAGTTTGTCAGCGCCCATCCGAGTGATCAAGGTCAGGCGACCAGGGATATTGTCCGGATTCAGCGCGTCGATTAAGCGGATGAGGTCCAGTTCATCCATACCAGGACCAATCTTGACGCCAATCGGGTTATGGATGCCGCGGAAGAATTCAATATGCGCGTGGTCCAGTTGCCGCGTGCGTTCGCCAATCCACACCATATGGGCGGAACAGTCGTACCAGAGGCCGGTTAATGAATCGCGGCGCGTCAGCGCTTCTTCATAGTTCAGCAGTAAGGCTTCATGCGACGTGTACAACGTCGTTTCGCGGATCGACGGCGAGGTCTGCGCGCTGATGCCACAAATTTCCATAAAACGCAGCGCTTCCTGAATTCGCTGGGCGATATCCTGGTAACGGCCTTTTAATGGATTGCTTTCAACAAAGCCCATATTCCAGCGACTGACCTGATGCAAATCAGCAAGGCCGCCCTGAGCAAAAGCGCGTAATAAGTTCAGGGTCGCCGCGCTGTGATGATAAGCCGTCATCAGCCGGTTTGGATCTGGCTGACGCGCCGCTTCAGTAAATTCAAAGCTGTTGACGATATCGCCGCGATAACTCGGCAGACTGATACCGTCAATGGTTTCTAAATCGCTGGAGCGTGGCTTGGCATATTGGCCGGCCATGCGGGCAACTTTGACCACAGGGCAACTACCTGCAAATGTCAGCACCACCGCCATCTGCAGCAGGACTTTAAAAGTGTCGCGGATCTTCGGCGCATTAAAGTTGCTAAAGCTCTCCGCACAATCGCCACCCTGCAGTAAAAATGCATTGCCCTCGGCCACCTGGCCGAGCTGACTAAACAGATCACGGGTTTCCTGAGCAAAAACCAGCGGCGGATATTTGTGCAGCTGCTGCTCTACCGAGGCTAATAAAGCCTGATCGTCATAATGGGGTTGCTGTTGGATCGGAAATGCTCGCCAGCTTTGAGGCGTCCAGGTAGTCACTTTAAGATTCCTATTTCAGGTGTTTGTGGATGTAAATTTCGCTTGGGTTATGGCTCCACCGCACAAGTTAAAGGCAGCCGCGCTGAAATTCAACGTTTTCACCGGATAAATTTCAATCTGGACGTATAAACGTCTATTTAATCGTCAGCCTTGCTTTAACTGCCGGACTAATTGCTGACACGAATGCTCGATCAAATCAAAAACTACGGCAAAACCGCGTGGCCCGCCATAATAAGGATCTGGTACTTCCTGCCATTTCGGAAACTCCGGGTGGTACTGCATCAGCAGTTTCAGTTTATGTTGGTGCTCAGCTGGACAACGTTTAGTCAGATCAGCCAGGTTTTGCTGATCCATTGCCAGAATTAAATCATATTCAACAAAGTCGGTGCTTAATACCGGGCGGGATTTGATGCCTTTAAACGAATAATCTGGTGCCGCTTTGATACTGCGCGGATCCGGCGCATCGCCTTTATGCGAGGCGCTGGTTCCAGCTGATTCCACGTCACAAGGCAAGCCATGTGTTGTCGCAAGTTGACGAAAAACCGCATGCGCAGTCGGTGAACGGCAAATATTGCCAAGGCAGACAAACAGGATTTTCAAGGGCTTTTTCCTTGTGCCTAAAGAAGTTGCGCCAGTATACGAATTTTGTGACTATTTGCCAAAGTGCCAGACAAACAAGGACATTCCAGTGTTACATGCATTACACGCTGTCGAACAACAACTGAATCAGGTGATCCTTGGTAAGCCGGCCCAGATCCGGCTGGCACTCACCTGCCTGCTGGCTGGAGGCCATTTATTGCTGGAAGATATGCCAGGCATGGGCAAAACCACTTTGGCGCACGCGCTGGCGCAAAGTCTTGGCCTGAGTTATCGCCGGGTACAGTTTACCAGTGACCTGTTACCTGCTGATTTAACCGGCTTTAACCTGTTTGATGCCAGAACACAGGAGTTTAAATTCCAGCCCGGGCCAGTGTTCAGTCAGGTGTTACTGGCCGATGAAATCAACAGAGCCAGTCCCAAAACCCAAAGCGCCTTACTTGAAGCGATGGAAGAGCATCAGGTATCCATCGACGGTGCTACCCGCGAATTGCCCTCACCGTTTTTTGTTATTGCGACCCAGAATCCACAAAATTACAGTGGCACCAATGCACTGCCAGAATCACAACTCGACCGTTTTATGATGCGGCTAAGTCTTGGCTTTCCGGACCGGGCTGCTGAATTGCAATTGTTACAACAACCAGCCGGGCGTGTTGAAGCGATGCGGGCGGTACTCGACACCGCAGGATTGCTGCAGTTACAGGCGCTGGTAGATACGATTAAATGTAGCGACAGTCTGCTGCATTACGTGTTGGATCTGGTCCAACACAGTCGGCAACGCGATGACCTGCAGCCACTATCGCCGCGCGCTGCCAAAGCGCTGGTGCGTGCCGGACGTGCTTGTGCACTGCTGGATCAGCGCAGTTTTGTCACTGCAGACGACATCCGTCAGGTGTTCAGTGCGGTGACCGAGCATCGGTTGCAGCCACGTGGGCATGCCGGTGAAACTGCTGCCAGCACGTTATTGCTGCAACAGACACCGTGTAATATCTGACATGGTCAGGCTCATTGACCGACTGCAACAACAATTCCGTCAGCGCATCTGGCGCTGGCTGGATAAACGGCAACCGACCTCTGAGATGGTGCGCCTGCGGCAAAGATTTATGTTTGTATTTCCAACCCGCTTTGGCTTTGGCATGGCGGCGCTGGTTCTGTTGCTGTACATCCTGGGGACTAACTACCAGAATAACTTGATCCTGCTGTTAGCCTATCTGTTACTGGTGTTGGTGGTCAGCACGATCGTACTGGCATTTCTAAATCTACACCACTGTGAACTGTCCGCGCGGCCACTCGCCGACGTTTTTGCCGGTCAAAGCGCAGCAATTCTGCTGACACTGCAGCGCCGGACCGGGCTGCCGCTGGCGCTCGATGCCGGTTGGCAACAACCGGACCGGGTAATCCCGGTCAATGACGCCACGGTGATCCTTGAACTGCCTGCACCAAAACGCGGTTATTTTGCCATTCCACGCTTGAAGTTACAGTCAGTTTATCCCTTTGGGTTGGTGCGGTGTTGGTGTTACGTGCGACTGGACTGCCACTATTGGGTGTTCCCAGCGCCGATCCCTGCCCATTTTGAGGGGGCACAAGCCGACCCAAATCAAAAAAATGCCGAGGAATGGAGCGGACAACGTCAATATCAGCCGGGCGATCCCTGGCGCCAGCTCGATTGGAAGCGATTTAGCCGCCAACAACAATTGCTGGTCCATCAGTTCAGTGCGACAACTTTACCAGGCAGTGATTTGTGGCTGTGTGCAGACCTGCGGCTCAATACAGTGGAGGCGCAGCTATCCGATCTAGCCGAGCGGGCGCTTCGGGCTGAGCAGATGCAACAACCGTTTGGACTACGAAGAACGCCTACTGATATTGCGGTTGGCAGCGGGCCAGCCCATTTACGCCAGGTATTACAGGCGTTGGCGCTATGGTAAAAGCGATCGCTCAGATCAGCCCACAATTGTTTCAGACGTTGCAATGGCGACTGTGGTTGTTTCAACTATTGCTTTGGGCATTATTACTGCCGGCATACAGTAGTTGGAGCCTGGCGGTGTTTGCATTGTTATTACTGGCAAAATTGTGGCAATTGTATCGTGGTGGTCCGCCGTGGAGTCTGACCAAAAACAACTTGCTGGCCGCTGCTATGGTAATGGCACTGCTAATTAGCGCCCGTCAGCTTGGCGTTATGCACCTGATGTTTCACTTTCTATTGTTAGCAGCGGTGCTCCGGCTGCTCGGTTTGTCTGATCGGCGACCCGCTGATATTTCACAGCTGCTGTGGGTGCATTATTTCCTGTTAGCCTGCGCTTTTATTCTGCATCAGGATTTGTGGCTGGCCGTGCTGATTTTTACTGCTTTGCTGCTGAATTTGCATTGTCATCATTTGTGTTTTTGTCGGGAAAAACCGCAGTGGCAATGGCGGCAGATGAGCCGTGTGGCGGCATTGATGTCTGTGGCAACGGTGCTGTTGTTTGTGTTGTTTCCGCGCCTGCCGCCGTTATGGCAGTTGCCGGGCGCAAAGTTAAACCAGACGGGCCTGAGTGACAATCTGGCGCCAGGGGCTGTCGCCAGTTTGTTGCAATCAAACGCGCTGGCTTTTCGCGTTCGATTTGATAGCACAGCGCCGCCGGCGGAAACCCGCTATTTCCGGGCAAAAATTTACGATGTGTTTGATGGCCGGGCCTGGCGGGCACAACGACCTCAGCTCAACACCACGTCCGCACCTGTAGAAAGACCACAGTACCGCTATACCGTGATCGTCGAGCCCCATCAACAATTCAGTCTGTTTGCTTTAGGCTTGCCACACCAACACAGCGGTAATGTCGCGGTAAACAGAGAAGCACTGGTTGTGGCAGAACAACCACTCAGCCAGCGCATCAGTTATCAGCTCAGCAGTTCAATGCAGCCACTGCCGGTTCGTGGCGACGTTACGCGTTATCTGCAATTACCGGCAGGAAATGCCAAAGCCAGACAACTGGCACTGGAATTGAAGCGACAGGCTCCTGCAGCAAAAGCGCTGGCAACCCGGATTGGCATGTATTTTCAGCAACAACAGTTCCGGTACAGTCTGTCACCGGGAGAAATCAACGGGGAACAGATCGACAATTTCCTGTTTGAGAAAAAGTTGGGATTTTGTAGCCATTATGCCAGCACCACGGTGTTTTTGTTGCGTGCCGCAGGTGTGCCAGCCCGGCTAGTCGGCGGTTACCTCGGTGGGGAATGGCAAGATGATGGCGCTTATCTGCAAGTGCTGCAAAAAGATGCCCATGCCTGGGTCGAATACTATCAGGATGACCGCTGGTGGACCTTTGATCCAACAGCATTGATTGAACCGGCATTATTGCGTGAACTGTCCGGCAGTGCTGCATCCTCTGAGTTCTCGGGCCTGGCCGGCGACTGGATGCGACAACGGCTGGAGATCTGGCTGATGCAGCCACTGCGGAATATGGACTATTACTGGTCGATGTGGGTACTGAGCTTTGATGCGACCGAGCAACAAGGTTTGTTTGGCCAGTTCAACAACTGGCGACAACAGATCAAGTTGCAAGTACACCATGCCTGGTGGTTATTGATGTTGCCGGGCCTTTGGCTGGCGTTTTGGTGGTGGCACCGGCCACGCTTGCAGCCAGTAGAGCAGCTATTTCAGCCTATGTTGCATCTGCAGGACAAGTTGCCACAACAAAGTTATCAACAATATTTGCAGGAATGGGCCGGAAAACACCCAGCGCTGATGCCGGAGATCTCCGCTTGTCTGGATGGTTATTTACGCTGGCAATTTAATGGCGAGCCTGGCGGTTTAATTCAGGCCCGTCAGATGATGAGGCAGCTTAAACCTAAACTTAAACGGCTAAGATCCTAAGAGCGGTCTGCACATGTTCAGCGCAGCTGCGGCCAAGATCAGTCAGGTAGCCGCCGTCAGGTTGTGTCACCAGCCCTTTTTGATACAGCCGGGCGATGGCTGCCTTTGTTTCGTCGTCTGCGTCTTTGTGCGCTTTAATCCCTTCCAGACTGCTATCGAGGTTAAACAAGTTCAGTACCCGGATCTCAATATTCAGATGTGCGTTTACAGGCATAGCTACTCCTTGGTGTTATTCTGCTCTAACCATAGTCTGCGTGGTAATCCCCGGCAAATCCGGCGCTTAGTTTAACGCGTCATCGCGCCAGAACTTGGTACCTTTGATGGTGGCCTGCAAGGCCAGACCCGTTTCAGTCAGCTGGTAAATCGTAATGTTATCAACGGTAATTTCGCCGCCGATCGCGTCGCCTTTTTCATTCGCTTTTGCTGCTGCATCCATTTGCCCACCAAATGCCCAACCATCATCAACAAAACGATTTAATGCCTGTTGATTGTGGAACACAAACACCAGCCGGTAATCTTTGGCACCAATACCAAGCCCAAGACCGATCTCGCCCATTTTCATGTAAGTCACAGTGCCATTATTGCTGTGCACCACGCCATGTCCACCACCTGCGCTGGCGAATATCAGGTTGACGTTGGCGTTGGAAAACACCGCATAACCAGCAGCTCGCTCGATAGTATCCGCAGCATAGGGTTTTTGTTTGTACAGTTTGTTCAGTGTGCCGGCGCGCATTTGTTCGATCGACTGGCGCTTTTGATCCGCAGTTTGTCCACCGTTACTGGCGCAACCACTAAGGACCAGCACCAGTGCCAGCGCAGATGAAATCAGCCATTTTGTCATTTTTATGCTCCTGAAAATTATTAGGCTTGCGTTTTCTGACCAGTCGCCGCTGCAAAAGGTTGCAGAACAATCGGCGATTTTTAGGGCCTGTTGAGCTGTGGTCAAAGCTAAAAAATTATATTGCGTCAGAAACTTAATCGCGGCAACCGGAAATTTGTGTAGACAGGTATTTAAACAAACAGGCCGCAATGCGACCTGTTTTTGTCAGATGAATATCACTGTTTATGCAGCATTTCTCAATGCGGCAATGCGTTTTTCCAGCGGCGGATGGCTTAAGAACATCTCGCTGCGCGCAGACTTGTTGGCGATACCAAAGGCCATCATCGAGCCTTCCAGCTGACTGTCATGGTTGTTGCGCAGACGTTCCAGCGCTGCCACCATTTTATTGGCACCCACCAGTTTCGCCGCACCTGCATCGGCACTGTATTCGCGCTTGCGGGAGAACCACATCACGATGATGCTGGCCAGCACGCCAAATAACATTTCCAGCACAAACACAGTCATCATATAAGCGAAACCGCCGCTTTCAGAGGACTCATCATCACTGCTGCGCATGGCGTTGTGGATAGCGCCGGCGATTAAGCGCGCCAGGAAAATCACGAAGGTATTAACCACGCCCTGGATCAGCGTCAGCGTCACCATATCGCCATTGGCGACGTGTGACACTTCATGGGCGAGCACGGCTTCAACTTCATCTTCACGCATATTGCGCAATAGACCCGTACTGACGGCAACAAGCGCGTTATTGCGGCTCATGCCGGTGGCAAATGCATTCATTTCCGGTGAATCGTAAATAGCCACTTCAGGCATACCGATCCCGGCTTGTTGCGCCTGACGGCGCACAGTATTAAACAACCAGTGCTCAGTCGCATTTTGCGGTTGCGTGATCACCACGGCACCAGTCGACCGTTTTGCCATCCACTTCGACATCGCCAGTGAAATAAATGAACCACCAAAACCAAACACTGCCGCCAGTAACAGCAAGCCGCCCATACTTTGACGATCGATGCCAAACACACTGAACAAAATGCTCAACACGACAGACAGAACCAGCATCACAGCTAAGTTCGTCATAATAAACAACAGAATACGTTTCATCATTACCTCTTAATTCAGATGACCTGCAAGCATCATATGGGCGTTTACGCCGATATCAAGGCTGATACGGTATGTCGGCGCAAATCGGCTATTAAACGCCATAAAAATTCTGCAGAAATATCTGCGCAAGCTCAGTACACTGCGCATCAGTTGGACCTTGCGGCGCAAATGGCAAAGTTGCCAGACATGGCAACTGCAGTCGGCCGTGCAGATCTTGCAGCGTCTCAGGCAGATAATGCATCTGGGGATCCAGCACATTGGCGATATAGCCAAGCAGCGGCACGCCGGAGCGGCGTAACTCACGCACGGTCAGCAGGCTGTGATTCAGACAGCCGAGCTTTACCCCGACCACCAATACCACTGGCCATTGCTGTGCTATCACCCAATCCGCCAGATATTCCTCTGCGTTTAACGGCAGCAACCAACCACCGGCCCCCTCCACCAAAGTCAGCTCACAGGCCGGATCAGGCTTGGTTGCCGCGAGCACTGCATCGAGCTGTGCTAGCGTCAAGGAACCGCCTTGTGCCTGCGCGGCCAGATGAGGCGCGGTTGGCAGCGTAAAACATATTGGATTGACGGTAGTGACACTCTGGCCGGTGACCGCAGCAAGCGCGCTGGCATCGGTGTTGTGCCCAGCCGCATCCACGCCACTGGCAATTGGTTTTAAC
Source organism: Rheinheimera sp. (assembly GCA_034519945.1). GTDB lineage: Bacteria > Pseudomonadota > Gammaproteobacteria > Enterobacterales > Alteromonadaceae > Pararheinheimera. The sequence goes on along the minus strand of JAXHNX010000051.1, from coordinate 178,198 downwards.
GCAGCGCAGCGAACTCCGTTTGCGACCAACCCGCGCAGCAGCGCGCTACTGCAATAAGTTTTGCCGGCATCTGTGTCAGTGCCGGTAACAAAAAAATACTTTGTCATTCGCACGATTCCACCGGCATCTGACCAAAGATAAACAACACCTGATAACTCAGTGGTAAACCTTGGGTGGTCAGATTGCGTTGATAAGCATCAGCAAAACGTTGCCAATAAGCGCGCCCGGCGAGGCCTGGGATCGCTGCCGGTTTGAGACCGGTGTAATTCGCGCCAATCAGCTTAAATTCGCGGGCCAGTGTGAACACATCAGGGAAAAACAGCTGAAAGGTCTTTTGCTGCGCGTGACAGGGCAAACCTTGTGAGCGTGCACTGTGCAAATAATCCGCCACCGGACTGAATTCTAAGGTCGGCGGTACCTGCCCGCTTAAACGCCAGGCTTGCTGAAATTCAAACATCGATTCTTCGACCAGCGTTGTCAGCACAAAACGTCCACCGGGTTTCAGTACCCGGGCGATTTCAGCAAACACCGCAGCCGGATCAGCGCACCACTGCAGCATCAGCGAGCTAAAAACGGTATCAACACTGCGGTCTGCCAGTGGAATAGCCGCAGCATCAGCCCGAATAAATTCATTGGCGATACCATGGCGTTCTGCCTGTTGCAGCATCGCGGCACTTAAATCCAACGCGATCAAATGGTCACAGTGACTACTCAGATTGTGATGAAACCAGCCTGGGCCACAGCCTAAATCTAACAAGGTTCCGTGCTGCTGCGAGGACAAAAACCGCAGTGCGTCAAAGGCAACTTCCCGTTGCAGCCGTGCGCCTTGTTCATAGCTTTTTGCAGCTTTACTGAAATGGGCATTAATTTGGTCCGCTTGCAGCAGATTATTCACGACTATTCTCCGGTATGGTGGTCGTTTGGTGCGGTTCAGTTGCAGGTTGCGTGTGTACCAGCGCCTGCACTAACTGACGGATTTGTAATTCGCTATGACTGGCGCTGAGACTGATGCGCAGCCTTGCCTGCGGCACGGTCGGCGGGCGGATCGCATGCAGCCAGATGCCGGCTTGTTTCAGCGCAGCACTCCAGGCCAATGCACTGGCATTGTCGGTACACAACACCGGCTGAATGGCGGTGGAAGAAGCACTGATGCCAAGCCCGGCCTGCTGCGCCAGCTGTCGAAACAAAGCAATGTTGTTGGCCAGCTGGTCGCGGCGCCACTGTTCTGTCCGGCACAGTGCAATGCTGGTTTGCATGGCGCGGCATAATGCCGGCGACAACGATGTACTGTAAATGTAATGCCGCGACTGCTGGCGGATAAAATCAATCACATCACGGCTGCCGGCAAGAAAACCGCCTTGTCCGGCCAGCGCTTTGCCAAAATTTGCCATCAGACACTGCAAAGCCGTCGCCTGAACACCTTGCGCAGCCCAGCTGCCACGGCCCTCAGCGCCTAGTACACCAATACCATGCGCATCATCGAGCAACAGTGGCTGCTGTGGCGTCAACAGCGCCTGCAATGCCGCGCAGTCGGTGACATCGCCGTCCATGCTGAACACCCCTTCGGTGGCTACGACCACAGACTGATCTTTAGTGCCGGACTGTTGCAGCAGCGCCGCCAGCGCGGCCAGATCCTGATGCGGATAGCGCTTAAACGCCCGCTGACCGCTGGTCAGCAAATCCTGCATAGAGGCGTGACAATATTTATCCAACAGCAACAAATCATGCGGGCTGACCAACGCACTCAGCATCGCCTGATTAGCGGCAAAACCAGAGCTGAACAATAACACGTCTTCAACGCCCAGCCAGTCACGCAAAGTGGCGCTTAGTTCGGCATGCGCAGGCTGATAGCCAGTGATCAATGGTGAGCCTGTGCTGGCCACGCCATCAGTCAGCGCAGCGTCGGCAAGCGCTTGTCTGAGCGGCGGCGCTTCGGCAAGCCCCAGGTAATCATTGCCGGAGAAATTGACAAAAAGCGCACCATGACAGCGCAGCAAAGCGCCCGGCAAAGTCTGTACCTGCTGTTCCTGCCGATACAGGCCTTGTTCGCGCCGCGCGGCCAGCCAGCGCTGGATCTCAGCAGTTTGCATGCAATGTCAGACAGCGGCATGAAATAACGCCGGTGCCAGCTGGTCCTGGATCGCCTGCGCCATCGCGGCTTCATGCGCTTCATCCGACACATCACCGCGCTGCTCAGGTTTTAACCCAAGCTTGGCAAACAACTGCATATCCGCGTTCGCTTCCGGGTTTTCGGTGGTCAGTAATTTGTCGCCGTAGAAAATCGAGTTGGCGCCCGCCATAAAACACAGCGCCTGCATTTGTTCATTCATTCTTGAGCGGCCAGCGGATAACCGGACATGGCTTTTTGGCAACATGATCCGCGCCACGGCGATGGTACGGATAAATTCAAAGCCATCCAAATCATCGACGTTTTCCAGCGGCGTACCGGCCACTTTCACCAGCATATTGATTGGCACCGATTCCGGATGTTCCGGCAGATTGGCGATTTGGCGCAATAGCGCCGAGCGGTCATTGGCACTCTCGCCCATGCCGACAATACCGCCACAGCACACTTTCATCCCGGCATCACGCACGTGTGACAGTGTGTCTAACCGGTCCTGATAAGTCCGGGTCGTGATAATTTCGCCATAAAATTCCGGCGAAGTATCCAGGTTGTGGTTGTAAAAATCCAACCCAGCCCCGGCCAGTTCAAGTGCCTGATCCGCCGTGAGCTTACCCAGCGTCATGCAGGTTTCCAGACCCATGCCCTTCACGCCCTGAATCATTTCCATGATGTAAGGCATATCGCGTTGCTTTGGATTGCTCCAGGCCGCGCCCATACAAAACCGGCTGGCGCCCTGCTCTTTCGCCGCTTTGGCCTGCGTCAGTACTTTTTCTACTTCCAGCAGCCGCTCGCGCTCCAGACCGGTGTTGTAATGACCGCTTTGCGGGCAATATTTGCAATCTTCGGCACAGGCGCCGGTTTTAATCGACAACAGTGTGCTGACCTGCACTTCGTTGGCAGTAAAATTGGCACGATGCACCAGTTGGGCGCGAAACATTAAGTCGTTAAAAGGTAAGGCGAATAACGCGTTAACTTCAGCCAGTGTCCAATCGTGGCGGACCTGCGACAGGCTAGGATCGGTAAAAAGCGAATGCATAAAAGTCCCTGTATTTCATTTGTTTTTGATTGGGTTTGTCGCTAGTCTAACGGCGCGCTGCCCCTTGTCAACGCGTACCAGTTCTTCAGGTTTACCATTGGTTATTTTATGAGCATCGATCTGCAGTTTGACCGCCAGCATTTGTGGCATCCTTATACATCTATGGCCTCGCCTTTACCGGTTTATCCGGTGCGCAGCGCCGCTGGCTGTTTACTCACCCTCGATGATGGCCGTACGCTGATCGATGGCACGTCGAGCTGGTGGGCTGCCATTCATGGTTACAATCACCCAGAGTTAAACGCCGCGGTCAGTCAACAGTTACAGCAGATGAGCCATGTCATGTTTGGTGGGATCACCCATGCACCGGCAGTCGAGCTTGGTAAACTGCTACTTGAACTGGTGCCAGCGAACCTGCAACATATTTTTTATGCCGACAGCGGTTCTATCGCAGTCGAAGTGGCTTTAAAAATGGCGCTGCAATATCAGCTTGCCATTGGTAACTCACAGAAAAGCCGTATATTGAGTCTGCGCAAGGCCTATCACGGTGATACTTTTGCGACGATGGCGCTGTGTGATCCGGTCGATGGTATGCACGCGATGTTTCAGGGACAACTGACCGCACATCTGTTTGCACCGGCGCCGACACGCGCATTTGACGAAGATTGGCAACACGCTGATGGCGATGCGCTGCGCGAGATGTTCGCGCAACATCATCAGCAGCTGGCGGCCTTTATCCTGGAACCTGTGCTGCAGGGCGCAGGTGGGATGCGACTTTATCATCCGCAGTATTTACGTCTGGCCCGTGCGCTTTGTGATGAGTTTCAGGTCCTGCTGATTTGCGATGAGATTGCCACCGGTTTTGGCCGGACTGGTCAGCTATTTGCGGTCGATCATGCCGGCATCCAGCCTGACATTCTGTGTCTTGGCAAAGCTCTCAGTGGTGGCTACATAACACTGGCCGCCACTTTATGTAGTTCGCCAGTCGCGGATGGGATTAGTCAGGGGGCGGTCGGCGCTTTGATGCATGGCCCAACTTATATGGCGAATCCATTGGCCTGTGCTGTCGCCTGCGCCAGTCTGAAGATTATTCAGACCGGCGCCTGGCACAAGCAGGTTGCGCAAATTGAGCAGCAACTGCAACAGTTAAAAGGGCTGACACATCATCCCGCCGTCAAAGCAGTACGGGTGTTAGGTGCAGTCGGAATTGTCGAGATGCGAGGCAATATTGATGTGGCCAAGGCGCAAGCCTTAATGGTGGCACAAGGCGTCTGGATCCGGCCTTTTGGCAATGTGTTTTATCTGATGCCGCCTTATATCATTCAGCCGGATCAACTCGACCAGCTGATAGCTGCTTTGCAGTTTATTGTGCAACAGGAAGTGCTGCATCAGTCGCCTGCCTTACCGGGCGCTTGATGTCAGATCTGATAAAAAAAACTTAAAGCAGCCAACGCAATCAGTAACAAAGCGACAGAGTTGTATTGCTGACGATCGGTAGCGCGACGTAAGCGGAACTGGTTCAGTACAATGCTGATAAGACTGACCAGACAACACCACCACAGCAGATAAATCAACTGTCCGGTCAGCGTGGGTTCCCAATAGTCACGTAATTGGATCCCCCAGTAACGGGTCAGACCTGAGTTCATTTCCGGTTTGGCGAGGTGGCTTAACCCCAAAGCAACAATCAGAATGACCCAGCCGACGACTGACAACCAATGGAAACTCAGCACCACCCAATCCGGGCCTCTACGACGATTTTTACGCGGTCTGCTGCCAACAGGTTCATCCACGGCGCGGTTCCTTCGGTTTGTGACAAGTTTTGCTTGTGCTTAAGCGCTGCCTGCGTATCATTACACCTCCTGAATTAAAATCAAACTTTTCTGAAGCGCAAGTTGGAGCCTGATGCATGACGCATGCAGTGATTAAAGACGTTCTTGCCGGCCAGTATGCCGCCGGTGCCACTATTACCGTCAAAGGTTGGATCCGTACCCGTCGCGATTCCAAAGCCGGTATTTCTTTCCTCGCCGTACACGACGGCAGCTGTTTCGAAGCACTGCAAGCCGTCGCTCCCGCTGAACTGAATAATTACGAGACTGAAATCAAACGCCTGACGACTGCGTGTTCGGTCATTGTGACAGGCACAGTGGTGAAATCTGAAGGTCAGGGTCAATCCTATGAAATTCAGGCAAGCCTGGTTGAAGTACTGGGCTGGGTGGAAAATCCGGATACCTACCCGATGGCGCCAAAACGCCATAGCATGGAATATTTGCGCGAACAGGCACATTTACGTGCGCGCACCAATATGGTCGGTGCAATCACCCGCGTCCGGCATTGCCTGGCGCAAGCCATTCACCGTTTCTTCCATGAACGGGGTTTTTATTGGATCAGTACGCCGATCATCACAGGCGCCGATGCTGAAGGTGCTGGTGAAATGTTCCGCGTCAGTACGCTGGATTTAGAAAATCTGCCACGTGATGACAAAGGCCACATCGATTACAAACAGGACTTTTTCGGCAAAGAGACGTTCCTGACCGTATCGGGTCAGCTGAACGTCGAAACCTATGCCTGCGCACTGTCCAACGTCTACACCTTCGGCCCGACATTCCGTGCTGAAAATTCCAACACCACGCGTCACCTCGCCGAGTTCTGGATGATCGAGCCTGAAGTGGCGTTCGCGGAATTAAAAGACGTGGCGCAACTGGCTGAAGACATGCTGAAATACGTGTTTAAAGCTGTGCTGGCCGAGCGTGCCGACGATATGGCGTTTTTCGCCGAGCGCGTCGACGACAAAGCGGTTAGTCGCCTGCAACAAATTGTTGAGTCGAGCTTCGTGCGGATGGATTACACCGACGCTATTACTATCCTGCAAAATTGCGGTAAGAAGTTCGACTATGCGGTGGAATGGGGTGTGGACTTACAGTCTGAACACGAACGTTACCTGGCCGAAGTTCATGTCGGTGCGCCGGTGATCCTGCAGAATTATCCAAAAGACATCAAAGCGTTTTATATGCGGATGAACGAAGACGGTAAAACTGTCGCCGCAATGGATATTCTGGCGCCGGGTATCGGTGAAATCATCGGTGGCAGCCAGCGTGAAGAGCGTCTGGAGCAGCTGGATGCGCGGATGGATGCGATGGGTCTGAATAAAGAAGATTACAGCTGGTATCGCGACCTGCGCCGTTATGGCACAGTGCCACACGCCGGCTTTGGTTTGGGCTTCGAACGCTTAGTCTCTTACGTGACCGGCGTCGGCAACGTGCGCGATGTCATTGCTTTCCCACGTACACCTGGCAATGCCGATTTCTAATCAATTGCTTATGAAAAAAACCGCCTCTTCGGCGGTTTTTTTATCTGCAAATTTTAGTTCGCTACTGATAATCGCTGAAAAACTCATTCACCTCTAACTGTGGGCGCTGTGGCATTTCGCTGGCACAGGTTCCGAGATACAGATATCCGACAATTTCATCATCTTCTGCCAGTCCCATGGTCTGGCGGACAAATTCATATTGGGTATAAGCGCCGGTACGCCAAATACCGCCAAACCCCTGCGCAAACGCCGCCTGTTGCATCGCCATTACGGCACAAGCCGCTGACTGCACCTGTTCGGTGACCGGCACTTTATGGTGTTCGCGGCATCTCGCGATACAGGCGATCACCATCGGTGCGCGTAGTGGCAGTTGCCGGGCCCGCTCCAGCAAATCATTGGCAATGGTTGGATCATCTTCGAGAGCAGCCTCAGCGAAAATATCACCAAGTTTAGTCAGCGCAGATTTACCGTTAAACACCACAAACCGCCACGGACGCAGGCCGCCGTGATCAGGCACCCGCAATGCGGCTTGTTTAATCAGCTGCAAGGCTTCACCTGCAGGTGCAGGCTCAGTTAAGCGGGAGGAGGAATAGCGGGTCGTGAGTAAGGTCATTGCGTCCATAAAAAAGCCCTTGAGAAAGACCCGCTAAGGCTAGCAAACTTCAATAAGAAACGACAACCGAAATTGCCTCTTCCACTGCCGATTGCGGCTATTTCAGACAAATATTGTTTATATTCAAATAATTGCAGTTAATTTATTCTGCATTTGCCAGCGTTTGACGATATAGCGCCAGATAGGCAGTTGCAGCCTGTTGCCAGTCAAACACTTGCGCCATACCCCGTTGCTGGACACTGCGGTAGCGACGCTTATTACGATACAACGCGGATGCAACTGACAATGCCTCCAGCAAGGCTGCGACGGTCGGCGCCTCAAATACCACGCCGGTTGCTCCACGCACGCTGAGGTCGGTGACGGTGTCTTTTAGACCACCCGTTGCCCGTACAACAGGCACAGTGCCATAACGCAGGCTATAAATCTGGTTCAGGCCGCAAGGTTCAAACAGGCTTGGCATTAAAAAAAAGTCGCCGGCCGCTTCGACCTGATGCGACAACGGCTCGTCAAAACCTTCCAATAAGCGAAATTGCTGCGGAAACTGCTGTTCCAGTCCCCTAAGTGGCTGGATATATTGCTGTTCGCCCGTTCCCATTAACAGCACTTGTGCATCCGTCGTACTGAGGAATTGCTGTAAGGCCGGGATCAGCAGCGTAAAACCTTTTTGTCCGGTGATGCGACTGACACTAACAAATAATGGTGTGTTACTATCAGGCAGCTGGGTTTGCCGGCGCAGTTCTGCTTTACATAACGCTTTACCCGCCAGATCACTGCTATCGTAACGAGCTGGCAGACTCAAATCAGCCGACGGGTCCCAACGGCTATAATCACAGCCATTCAGAATACCGACAAACCGATTTTGTTTTTGTTGATAAAGTGCGGCCAGTCCATTCGCGGCCGGCTCGGTCAATAACTCATCCCGATAACCCGGACTCACCGTATTAATACTGTCGGCCTGCCATAAGCCAAGCGCCAACAAAGTCGTTGGTAGTTCCGTCGGAAATTGCCAGTGATCCAGCCCCAACAGACCCAGCTGTTCGCGGCCAAACCCCTGTTGATAAGCGGCATTATGCACTGTCAGGACAAATCGGCTATCAGCTAATGCGCCCTGTTGCATTTCTTTTAAATAACAGGCGGTTAAAGCACTTTGCCAGTCATGACCATGCACAATATCGATAGGTTCTGGCTGCGTCTGCAGATAGACCAGTGCAGCTTTGCAGAAAAACGCAAACCGCTGTAAGTTGTCCGGATACGGCTGCTCACCGTCATCGTAAGGCCGTGGCCGCTGAAAAAACTGGTGATGTTCAATCAGCGCCACCTCAATCCCGTCGACCACTGTATGGCGCACCGCACAGCCATAGGTCTGATGACCGAGCTCAAAATACAAGGATTGCCAATCTGCCGTCTGTTCGACGCCATACAAGGCACCGTAACGCGGCATAATAACCTGCACCTGATGTCCGGCATCCTGCAGTGCCGCTGCCAGCCCACGGGTTGCGTCGGCCAGACCACCGGTTTTCAGCAGCCCTTCAAACTCACTGCAGATAAATGCCAACCGCATTACAAATCCTTATTTTCCATCAGCACAGACCAACCGGCTGCAGTTTTACCATTAAATAAAACCGGCTAGTCAAAACCGACCATGGCCCCTTTCGGGATCACCACCACACCGTCTGGTGACACGTGAAAACGTTGTTTATCCAATACCGGATCTTCACCAATCACAGTGCCCGGCGCGATACGCACGTCTTTATCGATGATCGCGCGCCGAATACGACAACCCCGGCCAATATCGTTATTGCCCATCAACACGCTTTTCTCGATATAAGCATGGCTGTGTACGTGACAGTTGTAACCAAGAATAGAATGATACACGATCGAACCACTGACGATACAGCCAGCTGCGACCATTGAACTGATAGCCTGGCCGGTCCGGTTGGCTTCATCGTGCACAAACTTCGCTGGCGGCATCGGCGGCGTATAACTGCGCATTGGCCAGTATTTGTTATACAGGTCAATCGGCGGCACGATGGAAATCAAATCCATATTGGCTTCGTAATAAGAATCGATAGTCCCCACATCTCGCCAATAACCGCGCACTTCTTCTTTTTCACCGCGGATCCGGTTTGTCGAAAAGTCATACACATACACTTCGCCAAGTGGATACAGCTTGGGAATAATATTGTGCCCGAAGTCGTGTTTGGAATTTGGCTCAACAGCATCAGCTTCGAGCACTTCGACCAGAGTTTTGGCTTCGAAAATGTAATTGCCCATAGAGGCCAACACAAAATCCGGCCGGCCCGGAATCGTTTTTGGATTCGACTTCGGCTTTTCTTCAAAACCGATCATCTTGCCATTTGCATCAACTTCAATAACACCGAATTCATGAGCCAGCTCAACCGGTACCGGGATTGCAGCAACGGTAAGCTTTGCTTCATGCTGACGATGAAACTCCAGCATCTGGCGCACATCCATTTTGTAAATGTGATCGCCACCAAACACACAGACATGTTCCGGATCAAGGCCTGAGATCAGGTGTAAATTCTGATAGACCGCATCGGCAGTCCCCAGATACCAGTGTTTACCGGTTTGCATCTGGGCTGGGATCGGATCGATAAAACGGCTGGTCAGGCCTGTAACACGCCAGGCCCGGCTTAAATGTTTCATCAGGGAGTGCGATTTAAACTGTGTGATCACGAAAATTTGCAGCAAGTCCGAATTAACAAAGTTGTTCAACACAAAATCGATAATGCGGTAATTACCACCAAAAGGTACTGCGGGTTTGGCCCGGATCCCGGTAAGTGGCGCCAGACGCGTCCCCTCACCACCAGCCAGAATCATTGTTAACACACCTGACATATAGACTCCCTGTAGATTTCGACAAACTGCACTTGCTGGTTATGCCATAACACTAAGCAAGGCCAATACCATGATTGGCAGTTACGCCGATAATTCCCTGCAATGTGGGAAATACCACTGCGGCGTCCGAACCACTTTATGGCGGCCCGATGGCAACAGTATGACAACGCGCGCCAAAATGGTGCAAAAAGAAGCCCTTGCACCAAAAGCACGCTGTTGCAGCTGTATGACAGTTACTTAACTTGGGAATAGCCCGCGGGGCAAGTGAAATCTGAAAAAATTGTTTTCAGCCAGGGGAACATCAGATCGGTTTATGCCGATCTGATGAATGACTTTGCAGGTGTGATTTGTTTGATTCTGGGCGTTTGGTGATTTGAAATCACCGATCAAATCACTGCTGCAAGCTCAGCACCCTGCCGGATCGCCCGTTTGGCATCCAATTCTGCGGCGACAAAAGCACCGCCGATCAGGTGGCTGTTCACGCCTTTGGCAGTCAGCTCGTCATGCAATGCACGCAAACTTTCCTGACCGGCGCAAATCACCACATGATCAACATCCAGACAACGCTCCTGCCCATCCAGTTCAATCCACAAACCAGCGTCATCGACGCGCAGATACTGCACGCCGGCGAACATCTCGACGCCTTTTTTCTTCAGCGAACTGCGGTGGATCCAACCGGTGGTTTTGCCAAGTCCGGCACCAACTTTAGACGTTTTGCGCTGCAACAGATAAATTTTGCGCGCCGGCGCCGGACTGATCTCTGCCGGTAACAATGCGCCGCGAGCCTGATAGCTGGCATCGATGCCCCAGTCTTTTAACCAGGCTTGCGGTTGTAATGTCAGCGAATGCGGTTCGGTCAAATACTCGGCAATATCAAAACCGATGCCGCCGGCACCAATCACGGCAACTTTGTCGCCAACTGTCTGGTGGTCACGCAGCACATCGAGATAACTCAGCACTTTTTTATGGTCACTGCCCGGAATTTGCAGCGCGCGCGGTTTGATACCACTGGCAATGACAATTTCATCAAAACCACCAGCAGCGAGGCTTTCTGCTGTTTGCAGACTGCCCAGTTCCAGTTTGACCGCATGGTGTTTCAGCATCTGGTCAAAATAACGCAGCGTTTCATGAAACTCTTCTTTACCCGGCACTTGTTTGGCGTAGTTAAACTGGCCACCGATGCGATTGTCTTTATCAAATAAAGTGACGCTATGCCCGCGCTGCGCGGCATAGACCGAAAATGCCAGTCCGGCGGGACCTGCACCAACCACAGCGATCTTTTTCGCGGTGGCCGCTGGATGAAAATTCAGTTCCGTTTCATAACAGGCCCGTGGATTGACCAGACAAGTGGCGCGTTTTTTCTGAAAAATATGGTCAAGACACGCCTGATTACAGGCAATGCAGGTATTAATCAGCTCAGGCGTGCCGGCAGCCGCTTTATTCACAAAATCAGGATCCGCCAGAAATGGCCGCGCCATACAAATTAAATCGGCTTCGCCTTTGGCCAGAATGTCTTCGCCGACTTCCGGTGTATTAATCCGGTTGGTTGCGACGACCGGAATGCTGACTTGTTGTTTGATTTGTGCCGTGATCCAGCGAAAAGCCGCGCGTGGCACCATAGTGCCAATCGTTGGTACCCGTGCTTCATGCCAGCCGATGCCGGTATTAATCAAGGTCGCACCGGCTTGTTGCACCGCTTTGGCCAGCTGCACCACTTCGTCGTAACTATTGCCATCTTCAACCAGGTCCAGCATCGACAGCCGGTAGATAATGATAAAGTCTTGGCCGCATTTGGCCCGAACCGCCCGGATCGTTTCCAGTGCCAGTGCGCAGCGCTTTTCAAAACTGCCACCCCATTCATCCTGACGCTGGTTGGTACGCTGACAAATGAATTGGTTAATCAGATAGCCTTCTGAACCCATGATCTCGACACCGTCGTAACCAGCTTTTTGCGCCAATGCAGCTGAACTGGCAAAATCTTTGATGGTAGAGCGCACCTGACGCGATGACATCGCAGCAGGTTTAAAGGGGGTGATTGGCGACTGGATGGCGCTCGGAGCCTGGTTTAATGGATGATAACCATAACGGCCGGCATGCAACAGTTGCAGGCAGATTTTTGCGCCATAGGGATGAACTGCATCAGTTAACAACCGATGTTTGCCAGTTTGCCAGAACCAACTGAGCTGACTGCCGAATGGCACCAGCGATCCGCGCAAGTTCGGACTGATGCCGCCAGTAATAATCAGGCCAACTCCACCTTTTGCCCGCTCGGCATAAAAAGCGGCAAGTTTATCGAAACCCTGTTTCTCTTCTTCGAGTCCGGTGTGCATGCTGCCCATGATCACCCGGTTTTTTAGTTGGGTGAAGCCTAAATCAAGTGCTGACAATAAATGTGGATAAGACACTGCGACCTCTCTGGTCATACCTGTTGAATGTGCGGAATGTAGCGCCTTTTTTCTGAGCTGACAAGCCGCGACTGTTGGCTTTCTCGCCGGGTTACGAACATTTTCTTACAAATTGCCGTCGAACACTGACGGTGAATTGAGTATCTTAGCGATAACTGTAAATGTGACGTAGGTTAGTTAAATGTCTGAGCAAAAACCTGGTTTTATCCGTCGTCTGCTGCACTCTGTATGGCAGGGATTCCGGTTTATCCGCAACTTTGTACTGAATTTTGTCTTTGCCCTGCTGTTTATCGGCTTTATCGCCGTGTTGTTCAGTGATAAAGAGCACGTTGAAGTCAATGATAAAACTGCGCTGGTGCTGAACTTAAAAGGCGATCTGGTTGAAGAAAAACAATGGGTCGACCCGGTGGAAAAAGCCATCAATGAGTCGACCGGTTCGGAAGACGACAGACCGGAAATTCTGGTCCGTGACTTAGTTAAAGTCATCAATGAAGCCGCCAAAGATGATCGGATCAAAGTGATGGTACTGGCACTTTCCGATTTAGGCAGTGGTTCATTAGACAAACTTCAGCAAGTCGGTGGTGCTCTGGAAGCATTTAAAGCAACCGGCAAAAAAGTGTTTGCAACCGGCGCTTATTACAGTCAGAACCAATATTTCCTGGCCAGCTATGCCGACAGTATTAACCTCAATCCAATGGGCGCCGTGATCCTCGAAGGATATGGCAGCTACCCGATGTATTACAAAGCGGCATTGGAGAAACTGCAGATCTCCACCCATGTATTTAAAGTCGGCACCTATAAATCCGCGGTAGAACCATTCACCCGCAACGATATGTCGCCGGAAGCCAAAGAAGCCAATGGCGTCTGGTTGACCGAACTGTGGCAGAACTACAAAGAGCAGGTCGCCAACCGCCGCGGTTTTACCGCCGACAATTTCGATGAAAGCTTTGCCCGGCTGTATGAGCGGATTAATGCTGCAAACGGCGATATGACGCAATACGCCCTGGATGCCAAACTGGTCGATACCATCAAAACCCGCGAAGAATTCCGTCAGGATATTATCGCGCTGGTCGGTGAAGATACCGACAATCATACTTTCACTCAGATCAGTTATAAAGACTACCAGAGTCTGGTCGTTCCGCCATTTCCGGTGGTAAACCCACTGACTGACAAAGTTGCATTGGTTGTTGCCCGCGGTGCCATTGTCGATGGCAATGTCAAAGCCGGCATGATCGGTGGTGAAAGTACCGCTAAATTGCTGCGTACAGCTCGCTATGACGACAAAGTAAAAGCGGTTGTTCTGCGCATCGACAGCGGCGGCGGCAGTGCTTTTGCTTCAGAACAAATCGCTCAGGAGATCCGCCTGTTAAAAGCCGCCGGCAAGCCGGTGATTGCTTCGATGGGTGCCGTTGCCGCTTCAGGCGGTTATTGGATAGCAGCGCCTGCTGATCAGATTTTTGCTGCCCCTACCACCATCACTGGTTCAATCGGTATTTTTGCTATGTTTCACACGGCCGAAAATGCCATGTCAACGCTGGGTCTGAATGTCGATGGTGTGGGTACCACTGAGCTGGCTGGTTTCTCTTCTGGTCTGCCGCTATTTAAAGGCTTGCCGGCAGATGCAGAAAAACTGCTGCAACGCAGTATTGAAAATGGCTATGACGAATTTATTACCCATGTCAGCACCACCCGCAAAATCGACAAAGCGCAGGTCGATAAAATTGCACAAGGCCGCGTCTGGACCGGTCAAACGGCGTTGAAGCTGGGCCTGGTCGATAAACTGGGAAGCCTGGATGATGCAATTGCTGCAGCTGCCGCAACGGCCAGCCTGAAACATTTTGATGTGCAACTGATTGAACAGGAAATGACAGAGCAGGAAAAATTGATGGCGCAATTATTTGGCAGCGCCAAAATGCTGGGTTTGTTACCGGAACAAGCGGTGACGCTGACGCCTGTGCAAAAACTGATGGCGCAGTTAAATCAGGAATTGCAGGTGCTGAGTCAGTTTAATGATCCGAATGGCATTTACTCAGTCTGTTTCGCCTGTCAGGTGCAATAGAGCTCACAGATCAGGCCGGCAATACCGGCTTGATCAATTCGCATCGCGAATATAAGCAAAAACCCCGCACAAAGGCGGGGTTTTCTGTATTTGGCGGAGAGAAAGAGATTCGAACTCTTGAAGGGCTACTAACCCTCGCCGGTTTTCAAGACCGGTGCATTAAACCGCTCTGCCATCTCTCCGTGGCGCGTATATTAATCAACACGCGGTAAAATTCAAAGGTTTTTTTCTCGATTTAACACTTTGAATTCACTGAAAGAATATTTTTTATCCAAGCTGGTGTTTTTTTGACTGCCGAACCGCAGCAATGGAATCTTTTTCTCGGCTAAAGGTCTGCATAACATGACAGTTACAGCTCGGATTCGGTATAGTCCTGACATAACCAAGGAGAGTCTATGCAATATCAACAATCACAAGTGCTGTCTGGCCACGACAGCGCGGCTATCAACAAAGTCCTGCGCAACACTTATATGTTACTGGCGATGACACTGACCGGCAGCGCTGTTGCCGCTGGTATCTCGATGGCGTTAGAACTGAGTTCGATGGCGGGTATCGGTTTATCGCTGCTGGCCTTTGCTTTAGTCTTTGTCGTGATGAAAACCGCCGATAAAGCCTCTGGTATCGCCTGGGTGTTTGTCTTTACCGCAGTCATGGGCGCATCCATTGGCCCGATGCTGAATCGGTTTGCCGCCCTGCCAAACGGCTCAGAATTGATCATGCAGGCCTTTGGGGCAACTGCACTGATTTTCTTCAGTTTGTCGGCTTATACCCTGACCAGCAAAAAAGACTTCTCATTTATGGGTAATTTTTTGTTTGTCGGTTTGGTATTAGTCATCATCGCCGGGATCGCCAATCTGTTTTTTCAGGTACCGGCGCTGCACCTGGCGCTAAATGCCGTGGTCGTGCTGATTATGTCGGGTCTGATTTTATTTGATACCAGCCGCATCATCAATGGCGGCGAAACCAATTACATTCGCGCAACCGTCAGCCTCTATCTGAACATTTTTAACCTGTTCACTTCGCTACTGCAGTTGCTGGGGGTTTTTGGCAGCGACGACTAACGACAACAGTCTGAGGATGCTTTAAAATGCCCCGCTTTCGGGGCATTTTTTTGTTGGAGCCTATGGCCAGCTTCGTGTTGTATGTTCAATCAGATTGTTTTGCCAGCCCGGTACTTGATGATGTGCTGCGTTTTGCCAATGCCGCGCTACAACTCGGGCATCAAATCAATCATCTGTTTTTTTATCAGCAGGCCGTCCAAGCCATTTGCACCGACATCGATTTGCCCGCCGATGAGCCAGATTTGGCAGGCCGGTTGATCGCCTTTGCCGAGTTAAACCAAATCCCATTACTGTACTGTGCGACCGCAGCAGAGAAACGTGGCTTTACCAAAGTCAGACCCGGTTTCACTTTAGCTGGCCTCGCTGAATTTGGCATGCGGCTGGAAAATGCCGACCGGGTGGTACAGTTCTGATGGCAAAAATTCTGCTCGTCCATCAAGCCAGTGCCTTTGAAGCAGCGACTGCCCGCGAAGCGCAGGATCTGTCGTTAGCACTGGCCGCAACCGAACACGAAGTGACATTGCTCTACCGGGGAGCTGCGGTCTTACAATTGCTGCCCCTGCAGACCACGATTGCCGTGAAAGATTTCACCGTCAGCCAAAAACTGTTTGACCTCTACGACATCGCTGCCGTCTGCGTTTGTCTGCAATCTTTACAGCAGTATCAATTAACTACCGCGCAATTACGGATCCCAGTGCAGGTGGTCGACCAAAGCGCTCAACAACAGTTGCTGGACGCTGCCAGCCATATTTTGGTGCATTGATGCGATTATTCCAGCTAACTCAACCCACAGTACCAGCGTTGCTGTCATTGGCCGGCGCAGAGGATTGCGTATTACTGCGCCAGGATGCGGTGTATTTGTTATTACAGCCTCAGCACTGGCCATGCCGGCTTTGTGTACTGGAAAACGATTTACAGGCGCGAAGCCTGGTCTGTCCTGCAGAAGTACAAAGCCTCAGCGACAGCCAGTGGGTTGCACTTACTTTACAGGCGAAACAGATCATTTTATGTCAGAACTAATCGCAAACGCCGAAAACGCTTTGGCAAACGTCGTGTTAGATAAACATGGTTATCTTGCTGACCTGCACTGCTGGACTGAAGCGTTGGCGCAAGAATTTGCCAGACTCGAAGCCATCGAAATGACAGCAGCGCACTGGGAAGTGGTCTGGTTTGTGCGGGATTTTTATCAGCAGTACAACACCTCTCCAGCCATCCGCATTCTGGTTAAAGCCATGGCGGAAAAACTGGGCCCGGAAAAAGGGAACAGCAAATACCTGTTTATGTTGTTTCCGGAAGGGCCTGCGAAGCAAGCGACACGGATAGCAGGTTTACCTAAGCCGGCTAAGTGTCTGTGAAACCAGTCTGACTGCAGCATCACTTAGCCATAAAACTCGCTTTGGACAAAGGCTTAGTGTGAGGTGTTTTTATAAATCATCCAGCCCGCTTCAAAACTGATATAAAGCACAATGGCAAGAATAGAGAGTGTAATCAACCAATACACGGTGCGCAGAAACACTTTGACCGGACTGGTCCGGGTGCGTTTGACCACCACTTTCTTGGTGATCCCCGGATTACGCTGATCGGTTGACTGTGGTTTTTGTGGTTCTGTCATCTCACCCTGGACCTTTCAAATTATCGACAGAGCCGGCGATTTGCACCGCCGGCATCGTTACAGATCAGGCAATCACGGTTTTACCAGCCATGTAAGGCTGTAATACCGATGGGATCGCGATAGAGCCATCAGCCTGTTGACAGTTTTCCAGAATAGCCACCAGCGTGCGTCCGACCGCCAGGCCAGAACCATTCAGCGTATGTAGCAACTCAGGCTTTTTGCCTTCTTCTGGCCGGAAACGCGCTTGCATACGACGCGCCTGGAAATCACCCATGCTGCTGCACGATGAGATTTCGCGATAAGTGTTTTGCGCCGGCAACCAGACTTCCAGATCGTAAGTTTTGCAGGAGCCAAAGCCCATGTCACCGGTGCACAGCAACATGACCCGGTACGGCAGTTCTAACAGCTGCAGCACTTTTTCCGCATGACCGGTCAGTTCTTCCAGTGCAGCCATCGATTGTGCCGGGTGCACCAGTTGCACCAGTTCGACTTTATCAAACTGATGCTGACGGATCAGGCCACGCGTATCACGGCCATAAGAACCGGCTTCACTGCGAAAACAAGGCGTATGCGCCGTCATTTTGACCGGCAATTCGGCCAGATCATAAATCCGATCGCGCGCCAGATTGGTCACCGGCACTTCTGCGGTCGGGATCAGGCTCATGCCAACGCCTTCTTCGGTCGCTGGCTGGGTGTGGAACAGATCGGCACCGAATTTCGGCAGCTGACCAGTACCAAACAGCGAATCCTTGTTCACCAGATACGGCACATACATTTCAGTGTAGCCGTGCTGTTCGGTATGCAGATCCAGCATAAACTGAGTCAAGGCACGATGCAGGCGGGCGATTTGGCCTTTCATCACGACAAAACGGGAACCGGCGATCTTCACGGCACTTTCAAAATCAAGACCTTTGTCCAGCGCTTCGCCAAGGGCCACGTGGTCTTTTACGTCAAAGTCGAATTGACGTGGTGAACCGACCCGACGCACTTCAACATTGCCATGCTCGTCGTTGCCGACCGGCACCGACAAATCCGGCAAATTCGGGATTGTCGCGGCAATGGCATCGAGCTCTGCCAGCACGGCATCAAGTTGCAGCTTGGCGCGGTCTAATTCAGCACCCAGGCCATCCACTTCAGCCAGCAGTGGTGCAATGTCTTCACCACGCGCTTTGGCCTGACCAATGGCTTTAGATTTGCTGTTGCGCTGATTTTGCAGCTCCTGAGTCGCCACTTGTAATTCACGGCGCTGCAGCTCCAACGCATTGATCTTTTCGACATCCAGTACAAAACCGCGGGTCGCCTGACGCGCGGCTGTTTCGGCCAGTTCGGCACGTAAATATTTGCTATCTAACATGTTTGCTTACTTCATAGTCCCCAGCTTGATACCAAGCCAGGTCAGGGTTAAACACAACACCACGTTGGCCAGCACATTCAGCGTCGCTTTGCCAAAAGCGCCCTGCTGCAGCATCAACACAGTGTCCATCGAAAAAGTTGAAAAGGTGGTAAATGCACCCAAAATTCCAATGCCGACCAAGATCCGCCATGGGTTCGGCGTTAACTGCTCTGTCAGGATTAAACCATAAAGCAGGCCAATGGCAAAAGAGCCGAGAATATTAACCAGCAATGTGCCAAAAGGAAATGCTCTACCAAAAAGATGTAACATCGCTTCACTGAGCGCAAAACGCAGGCATGCACCGGCTGCGCCACCCACGGCAATCGCTGCATAGTTAATCCACATCTGTTGCACCGCCAGGTTGTGCCTGAGCATCTAACTGCTGCAGGTAACGCAGTTTTTCGCCAAGCTGCTTTTCCAGCCCGCGATCAGTCGGTTGATAAAACTGCATGCCGTGCATTTCTGCCGGTAAATAGGCCATCCCGGCGGCATAAGCGCCTGGCTCATTGTGGGCATAGCGGTAGCCCTCACCGTAACCAAGCTGTTTTAATAAACCACTGGCGGCATTACGCAATTGGATTGGTACGTCAAATGAGGGCTGTTCGCGGACAAAAGCACGCATCTGATTAAAGGCGCTGTATAACGCATTACTTTTCGGTGCCAGCGCACAATAGACCGCAGCCTGTGCGATCGCGCGCTCGCCTTCAGCGGGCCCGACACGCTGGAAAGTATCAAAAGCAGTCAGCGCCAGTGACAACGCTCGTGGATCTGCATTGCCGATATCTTCCGAAGCAATGGCCAGCAAGCGCCTGGCGACATACAGCGGATCACCGCCGCCTTCTAAAATACGGCAATACCAATATAAAGCTGCGTCCGGCTGTGAACCGCGCACAGATTTGTGAAAAGCAGAGATCAGGTCGTAATACAGCTCACCCTGATTATCAAACCCGGGCAGTTGCCGCTCTACCAGCTGCTTCAGCAAGTCAGTGCTGATCAGGCCATCACCTGAGCTTTGAGCCGCGAGCTCCAACAGATTCAGCATCTTGCGGGCGTCACCATCGGCCAGTTGTAACAACAGCTCTGCCGCATGGGGTTCTAACGTCACGGCACCAGCCAAGCCAAGTGTATTGTCGCTCAAAGCGCGGTTCAGTAACTGGCGGAGATCATCACTGGTGATTTTGCGCAGCACGCAGACCCGGGCCCGCGACAACAAAGCGTTATTCAGTGAAAACGACGGGTTTTCGGTGGTGGCACCAATAAACACAATAGTGCCATCTTCAATATGCGGTAAAAACGCATCCTGCTGACTTTTGTTAAAGCGATGCACTTCATCAACAAACAACAAGGTGCGCTGCCCTTGCTGCAGCCGGATCCGTGCATTGTCGATGGCTTCACGAATTTCTTTGATACCGGCTGTTACCGCAGAAATTTTTTCAATCGCTGCGTCTGCGCTGGCGGCGATCAGCTCAGCCAGACTGGTTTTGCCTGTCCCTGGTGGGCCCCACAAAATCAACGAACTGATTTGACCCGCTTCGATCGCCCGGCGCAGCGGTGTGTCCGGACCAACCAGATGTTGTTGCCCGACATAATCTTGCAGGGTTTTGGGCCTCAACCGTGCAGCCAGTGGCCGCACGTCAGGCGCAAAACTAAAAGACAGATTGCTCACTTGCCGCGCAGATCAACAATATCAACGCCGGTCGGCGCTTTAAATTTGAACTGGGCAGTGTCAATATTGACGTTGCTTTGCATCGCGATGAATTCAAAACTGCTGGTTTGCCCGTCCTGACTGGCTACCGCCATCTTAGCGAGATCTACACCGGAAAACTGCAAGGTAAGTTTTTGCACCGGATTATTTTTATCTTTTGGCGTGATGGCAAAAGTTTCACCTTCACCAGTGACGTTATACAATGCCCAGAGTTTGGCGTCGCTGGACGTCAGCAGCACAAAAGGCGTTTTATCGACTTCTTTACTGGCGTCATAGACTTTCAGCTCTTCCAGCGTCTCATCATAATGCCACAGTGTTTTCCCGTCGCCGATCAACAGGTTCGGCGTCGGACTGATGGTTTCAAAGCGAAATAACGCCGGTTGCTTCAGACTGAGATAACCTTCGCCGTCCTGCACTTTCTTGTTACTGGCGTCGGTGACGGTTTGCTGGAAACTGGCCTGGTAGCTGTTGAGCCGCGCCAGTTTATATTTGAGCTGTTCTGCAGCCGTTTCTGCCGCGTTAACCAACCCTGTGACAAACAACAGACCTAATGCAATCACTGAATGCTTCATTTAAAACCCTTTTGGCGGTGGTGGCGCTAAGACTTCGCGGTTGCCGTTATGGCCAGGACCGCTGACAATTCCAACCTGTTCCATTGTTTCCACTAACCGCGCGGCGCGGTTATAACCAATGCGGAAGCGACGTTGAACGCCGGACACGGACGCTTTGCGACTTTCAGTGACAAAGGCCACCGCCTGATCAAACAGCGGATCAGCTTCGGCATCTTCATCTTCCAGCGTTTCACCGGGTAACAGGTTTTCTTCGGTGGTTTCACCGGACAAAATCTCCGGTATATAATTTGGCCGGCCACGGGTTTTCCAGTCCGCGACTATGGCATGAACTTCGTGGTCATCGACAAAAGCTCCGTGCACACGATTTGGCACGCCTGAACCTGGCGGCAGATACAACATGTCGCCCTGGCCTAACAGACTCTCAGCACCTTGTTGGTCCAAAATGGTGCGGGAGTCGATTTTTGACGAGACCTGGAAAGCGATCCGGGTTGGAATATTGGCTTTAATCAGACCGGTGATCACATCAACTGACGGCCGCTGTGTTGCCAACACCAGGTGAATGCCGGCAGCGCGGGCTTTTTGCGCGATCCGGGCAATCAGCTCTTCGACCTTTTTACCGACAATCATCATCATGTCGGCGAATTCGTCAATAACCACCACAATGGACGGCAATTTTTCCAGCATCGGTGGCTCAGTGCGCATATCGTCTGATGCTTTCCACAGTGGATCCCGCAGCGGTTTGCCGTCGGCAATGGCTTCGGCGACTTTGGCATTGTAGCCTTTAAGATTCCGCACCCCCATCATGGACATCAGTTTATAACGCCGTTCCATCTCACCTACACACCAGCGCAAACCATTGGCTGCTTCTTTCATGTCGGTGACCACTTCAGTCAGTAGATGCGGGATCCCTTCATAAACCGACAGTTCAAGCATTTTCGGGTCAATCATCAGGAACCGTACATCATCGGGTGTCGATTTATACAGCAGACTACAAATCATCACGTTAACGCCAACTGACTTACCGGAGCCGGTGGTCCCTGCGACCAGCAGGTGCGGCATCTTGGCCAGGTCAGCCACTACCGCCTTACCAGCAATGTCTTTACCCAACACCATGGTTAACGGTGATTTTGATTGTTCAAATACCTCATCACCAATCACTTCTGACAAGCGGACAATTTCACGATGTTGATTCGGTAATTCCAGACCAATAAATGATTTGCCCGGAATAACTTCAACCACGCGCACGCTGATTGCCGACAGTGAACGGGCTAAGTCTTTGGATAAACCGGTTATTTTCGATACTTTGACGCCGGGAGCGAGATCAAGCTCAAACCGGGTAACTACAGGCCCCGGGTAGACACCAACCACTTTGGCATCGACATTAAAATCAAGTAACTTGACTTCAACCAGGCGTGACACCCGTTCCAAATCTTCTGCTGAAATTGGATTCACGGTGCGGTTGGGACGTTCCAGTAAACTGATGGATGGTAAGGCGTCGACCGGTGTCTGATGTTGCGGATACAACACTTCGTCCTGCGTATCGTCGTCGTCTTCTGGCACTAACGGCTGTATTGGGGCAATGACCTGCGAAGGTGATTGGGTATGCAAGAAACTTTGGGCCAGCTCATCGTCCGCATAACTTTCATCAATGGCACTGTAACTCAGTTCGTCGTCGGCAATTTCATCGATACTGACAAAAGCACGTGCTTCAGTACGGATATCCAGCGGCTGAATAGGTAATGGCTCGACCCGGGCACCGGCTTCCGGGAAAAAAGCCCGGCTCTGAACCGATGGGTCTACTTTAATCGGACTGGCGGCTTTGGGCTGAACCACGACAGCTGGCACCGACTCCGTGGCGGCAGTCAGGACCGGCTCTACGGCTAAATTGTCTGCGGCCACCGGCTGGTAAGCGCTGAAATGTGGCATATCCGAATCAGACGTTTGCACCCGTTCGGCCTCGCTGCCGGTAGCCACACTAAATTCAGGTTCAATCCGCAGCGCCGCGCTAGTCTCGACCGGTTGCTCTGCGGGGACTGCAACTGTGCTAACAGGAACAGCGACAACAGGCTCCGGTTTCCCCGGGGCCTGGTAAGGCGGCATTTTTAAGTCTGTGCGGTGCAGAGGTGCAACCAATTTTGCTTTTGGTCTGAGCCGGCGCAGCAATGCATCGCGGCTGGCGTTAAAATTCCAGAGGTGACGGGCAATGCTGACAGTCAGCGCACCCAGCTGATCGGCAACCGTCAACCAGGAAATACCGGTCAACAGCGTCAGGCCAATACAAAAACTACATAATAACAGCAGACTGGAACCAACAAAGCTCAGTTGAGGCAGCAGCAATGCGACCAGCACATCACCAACCACCCCGCCGCTCGAATACATAAAAATATCATCGAAATTAATACTGCTGATGGCACAAGCGCTGATCACGGTCAACAACAAACCAAGCAGACGCATACCTAGGACAAAATAATCCAGCGACAACAAATCAGTAAAACGACGAAACAGCAGGTAACCGCAAAAAGCCAGAAATGGAGGCACCAGATAGGACAGCCAGCCAAATACGGCAAACAGAATGTCAGCGACTTCAGCGCCTACCGGACCGGCGATATTACGGATATCACTGTGATAGCCGGTCTGAGTCCAGCTTGGATCGGCCGGGTCAAAGCTCAGCAGTGCCAGCAACATAAACGCGGCGACGCCCAGACAGGCAATCAATCCGACTTCGACCAGGCGCTGGACTCCGTTCAGCGAAAATACAGTTTTAGCTTGCAACAGCATGACCCTATGAAAAACATTCGATAAACGCAGCAAAGATACCAGACTGCCCCTGCTGCTGCACATATTTCCACGTCTGAAAACAGCTCCGGACTGGACTTTGCTGATTTTTTATCCAGCATTGCCGCTTTCAACCCCGCACCGCAACAAAAGTCGTTTGTTTAACTTCTTCCATCACAACATAGGTTCTGCTTTCACGGACACTGGGCAAACGCAACAAGGTCTCGCCCAACAATTCCCGGTAGGCCGCCATGTTGGCCACCCGGGTTTTTAGCAGAAAGTCAAAGCTGCCAGAGACCAGATGGCATTCCAGAATTTCATCCAGTTTTTGCACCGCTTTATTAAATTCGTCAAAATCTTCCGGTGAGGTTTTACTCAGGGTGATTTCAACAAAAACCAAGAGCGCTGCACCGACTTTATTCGGGTCGACTCTGGCGTTATAGCCCAGAATAAACTGTTCCTGCTCCAGCTTGCGCACCCGCTCCAGACATGGTGTCGGGCTGAGCCCTACCCGCTTCGCCAGTTCAACATTGGCAAGACGGCCATCGTTTTGTAATTCGGTCAGAATTTTCCGATCAATACGGTCCAGTTTACGCCCGTTGGGCTGCGTCATGGCTGGCAAGTCACTTATCCTGTTATATCTAGAATATCGATACATTATGCTGCGCTATCAAAATAAAACAACCAGCAATTCTACATTTATGTCTTTATACTAGCGAAAAATATCCCTCCCCCTACAACAGCTCAGAAAGGCGACTTTTATGATTATTGGCGTACCAAAAGAAATTAAAAACCACGAGTACCGCGTCGGTATGACTCCTGCCAGCGTGCGTGAACTGGTGGCGCATGGCCACACTGTTTATGTTGAACATAACGCAGGCGACGGTATTGGATGCGGTGACACTGAATACCAGGCTGCTGGTGCCCAAGTACTGAATTCTGCCGCTGAAATTTTTGCCATCGCAGACATGATCGTCAAAGTGAAAGAACCACAAGCCGTTGAACGTGCCATGTTACGTGAAGGCCAAATCCTGTTTACCTACTTACACTTAGCGCCAGACCTGCCGCAAACTGAAGACTTAATCAAATCAAAAGCCATTTGTATTGCTTATGAAACGGTAACCGACGGCCGTGGCGGTTTACCTTTACTGGCGCCAATGTCTGAAGTTGCCGGCCGGATGTCAATCCAGGCCGGTGCCCGTGCACTGGAAAAATCCTGCGCTGGCCGTGGCATGTTGTTAGGCGGTGTGCCAGGTGTTGAACCTGCCAAAGTTGTGGTGATCGGTGGTGGTATGGTCGGTACCAATGCTGCGCAAATGGCGATTGGTCTCGGCGCCGATGTTGTAGTGCTGGATCGTTCTGTGGATGTGTTACGCCGCATCAACGCGCAATTTAATGGCGCCGTTAAAGCGATTTACTCCACAGCCGATGCGTTAGAAAAACACATTCTGGAAGCCGATTTAGTAATTGGTGGTGTATTAATTCCAGGCGCTGCCGCACCGAAACTGGTGACGCGTGAGCACATCCGTAAGATGAAAGCGGGTTCAGCTATTGTCGACGTCGCCATTGACCAGGGTGGTTGTGTCGAGACCTCTCGTGCCACCACACACGCAGAACCAACCTTTATCGTTGATGATGTGGTGCATTATTGTGTCGCCAACATGCCAGGCGCTGTACCTCGCACCTCTACTTTTGCACTGAATAACGCCACTTTGCCATTTATCATTAAACTGGCAAACAAAGGCTATAAACAGGCACTGCTGGACGACTCACATCTGTTAAACGGTCTGAACGTGATCAATGGCCAGGTCGTCAATCAGCATGTTGCTGAAGCGCTGAACCTGAGCTATGTCGACCCGCGTCAGGCACTGACTGCGTAAATCTGCACTCAGTACAAGCAAAAAGCCGGGGAAACCCGGCTTTTTGCTTGTTGTCGTCTGACAGATGCATTGCTTTTCGGCTGGGGTCAGCGGCACAATAACAAAAAATGACGGAGTATTTTCGATGCGATTGAGCAGTTGGTTGTGCATGTTACCACTAGTGGTTTGTCAGGCTGGCAGAGCCCAGGCCGAGGCGCCGGTGTTTGCGTTAATTCCTTTACAGGCAGGCAGCCAGACACTGCAAGTGCAGCTGGCCGATACCACTGAACGGCGCATGCGTGGCCTGATGGAACAGGCACCGGTGCTTAATGGCATGTTACTGTTATACGAATCACCCAGACCAATGACTTTGTGGATGCAAAATACCCCAACAGCACTCGATGTGGCGTTTATCAGTCCAGACTGGCAGATCAGTAAAATACAGGCGATGGCCGCCAATAGTGAAGATTTACATGAATCACCGGGCGATGTGATCGCCGCACTGGAAATGCCTTTAGGCTGGTTTGCCGCCAATGGGGTCAAGGTTGGGCAAAAGGTCCGCAGTTGTCAGGCATTACCAGTCAGCTGTCAGTCAGGCAACTGACACTGTGGTAGTTGTGCAGACACAACCAGCTAGGGTGTCTGCTCAGTATCTTCTTTGTGTAAGTAGATATTGGCAAAACCCATTCGCTTAAACTCACTTAACCGAAACTCTTTGATCGCAGACTTATGTTTGGTGGTCATGGCTATCTGTTGTTCCATCTGCAGAAATTTCTGCAAATCGATGCCTTCAGCAGCGGCGACCGCTTCATACACATCATGAAATTTGTCATAGCTAAACGCGATCTGCCGCTGTTGCCCTTTGAACGTATAAGTAATGTGACGGGCCATTTATTCTTCCTGCACTTTATGAAAATTTTTCAGCGGATTGGCATACATAGTGCGGGCGTAACTCTGGATCTCCGGCAACATATGGGCAAGGCGATTAGCAAATTTGGCGGCTGCCTGCTCATCTGACACAGGCTCACCTGCAGCATACTGATTCGCCGGATAAATTTTATAACCCTGATAGATTTGTTTATCGATCAGCTCAGCCAGCTGTTCCGGAGTGGTAAACCCTGCGTCGATCACCTGGCCAAAATGCAGATGGATCCGGCCTTTGTAACCAGTGATCCCTTTGATGATGTTATCGATATCTTCAAATTCAGCTTTCTGGTAACCACCGTCTTCCGCCCGCTGATATAACTCCAGCGCTTTGGCTTCATCACAGGGATCATACTCATAAGAAATGGCCACCGGCACAATGTTCAGTTGCTGCATGTAGGCAGCAAATTCCTGGCCTTCGGCTTTGCCGGCCATATAAAACATTTTCAAAATGGCCGGATCGGTCTGATCAAAACCATCTTTGGCGCGACCTTCTTTTTGTGCGATCCAGATATGTTGGCCCTGTTGCAGAGAATGCCGGATATATGCCGACAGCTGACTCAGCGCTTTGAGCATTTCACGCGGACCTTTGGCACTGCGCCGTACAATAAAACTCTTGTTCAGCTTCATCAGTGCGGTGACACAAGGCTTTTTCAACAAATTGTCGCCAATCGCAATACGGGCGGTATCAAAGCCATGCTCGTGCAGACACCAGTTGACCAATGCTGGGTCCATCGCAATATCCCGGTGATTACAGACAAACAGATAGGACTGCTGTTTTGGCAGCACATCAAGCCCACTGCAGCTAACGCCGTCTGTGGTGTGCTTTAGCGCTTGCTCGAGATAACCTGAGACGTAACGTTGTACATCCTGCACCGTCTGTAACTTCCGCCAGTGCCGGCGCATATACCAGCCCAACAGTGGGCTCAGTACTTTACTGAGACTGCCAAACGCTTTGCCAAATTTAAAACGGATAATTGCGGCAGTAAATTCAGGATCTGAAATGATTTGTTCGACAGCCTTTGGCACTTCGGCATCGGAGTACGGCCGGATCTCGTCAAAATTCTGCACTTCAGTGTTCACGCGGTCTACCTGTATGGGCTCAGAAACGGCGTATTTTTACCTATCTGCCGCCAACTGCCTAGCATTAATCTGCGAAACCACCGATGTTTTCGGCAAAAGCAGCAGAACTCCGACCAGATTAAGCAGATTTACGCAGTGGTGTGTGCGGCGGATGGTAAGGTATCAGCCGATCGTGCAAGCTACTAAAACTGTGGCCGGCATGAAACACCCGTCCGGTCAACGTATCCAGTTCAGACAACAACATCAGTCGACACTGACTGGTATCAGCAGCAAGCACTAAAGCCAAAGCCCGATTACGGCCACAGAGTTCCACCAAATCAAAAGCTTGCGGGTGACAGCGGCTATGCTGGCTTTGCAGATAAAAACTTTTATGGGCACAGGCCTGACCAAACTCAAGCTGGGCGACCGCATCGACACAGGCTGAAAACACGGCTTGCGGTGGCCAATGCAACGGTTCCAGCGCAAACAGGCATTGCCAGTAAATCTCGGCCTGACCCAGCGTAAAAGCATCAACAACACCTGCCACTACGCTGCGGCATAGTGCAGTGCGTTGCAAACCAGCAGCCGTCTGCAGATACAGCTGCTCTTGCTGCCAACACCAGTGCCAGTCGCAATTGGGTTCGATCGGTTCAGTCACAGTCTTTCCAGATATAATATGGCGATAACACCGTTATATCTGAAACGGATCAAGCAGTTAAATACCATTTTGCACTAGCTGTGCATGATCAGATCAGGATCGTTATAAGCCACTGACGATCTGTTTAATCAGTGCTGGTCCCTGGTAAATAAAACCGGTATAAACCTGCACCAGCTGCGCACCTGCGGCGAATTTTTCCTGCGCTGCTGCAGCGCTGTCGATGCCGCCGACGCCAATGATTGGAAAGTCCGGTCCCACGGCCTGACGCAGCTGACTGACCACCAGCGTGCTTTTTTGCCGGACCGGCTGACCACTCAGACCGCCCATCTCTGTCCCATGCATTAACGAAGCAACAGCTGATTTATCCAGCGTCGTGTTGGTGGCGATAGCGCCGTCCATCTTGCTACGTAACAAAGTTTCAGCCACCTGTTCAACGGCTACTGCGTCCATATCCGGTGCTATTTTGACAAAGACCGGCACGTATTTACCGTGTTTGGCGGACAGATCCAGCTGCTCATTTTTAACTGCCACTAACAATTCAAACAACGCGTCACCAAACTGCAGATCACGTAAACCGGGGGTGTTCGGCGAAGAAATATTAACCGTGATATAAGTCGCATACGGATAGACTTTGCGCATACAGGCGACATAGTCATCTTTACCCTGCTCGTTTGGCGTGTCTTTATTTTTGCCGATATTGATACCAAGCACGCCTTTATAGCGGCTGCTTTTCACATTTTCGACCAGGTAATCCACGCCTTTGTTGTTAAAACCCATCCGGTTAATGATGGCATCGGCCTGTGGCAGGCGGAATAAACGCGGCTTGTCATTGCCAGCCTGCGGCCGTGGTGTCACGGTGCCAACTTCGATGAAACCAAAACCCATCGCCGCAAATGCATCGATGCAGTCCGCGTTTTTATCCAGTCCGGCAGCGAGGCCTACCGGATTGTCAAAAGTGATGCCGGCGACTGTTACCGGTTTTGACGGGATTTGTTGCGACCATAAAACCTGCAGTGGACTGTGTTGCAGTAACTTCAGACTCGCCAGAGCGAAATGATGCGATTTTTCGGCATCCGTCTGAAACATCACAGTGCGCGCCAACTGATAAAACATAAAAAGTCCTTAAAAAAAGCCCCGCAATTTGCGGGGCATTTTACCTGTCTGTCAGCATGGACAGAAGCATTTATTTACAGCGTTTTACTTCACTGAATCACAGTGGTGACTGAGCAACATCAGCTCACGCAGCGCCACGGAGAACTTGGCGAACTCATGACTCTTCGTGGTTTTGAACTCAGCCAGCATCAGGCGCCAGCGGGCTAACACGCTGTCGTTGGCAACCAGCCAGTTACCAACCACATCTTCGGCCACGCAATTGCCATTACAGCTGTGTACGACCACCTGCGCTAAAGCACGTTGTTGCCAGTCCAGCTCTTCACGATACGATGCCCGGGCCAGTGCCTGCCAATGGTTCGCCACTGGTTGCTGAGTGATTTGCTCGAGGAACCAGTGCAGATCCAGCTTGTCACCAAGTTTGAAGTAAATTTCAGCGACCAGTAACAGATCGGCTTGTTCTGCCGCCGCAACCTGAGCGATATCCATTACCGAGAACACAGTGCTGAGTTGCGCCATGTAACGGGCAACTTCGGCCGGTACTTGTTGTTCCTGCAGCTTTTGCGCGTACAGCGACAAAGAATCCGCTTCGGCACAAGCCAGCAAAGTGTCAAGTTTCATGCTGACGCGATCAAGCGCAGGTTTAAAGAACTCAACGGTGTCAGCAATGCTCAGAGACTTATTGCGGTGACGCAGGAACCAGCGAGTGACACGGCGCATGGTGCGACGTAACTGGAACAGCAAACGGGTTTGCAGTTCAGCCGGAATAGCGGTATCCAGCGCTTCCAGCTTGCCCCAGATCCCAGGCAGATCAAACAACTCGCGGGAAATGGCGTAACTGATCGCGACTTCCGATACGCTGGAGCCAGTCTCTTCCATCATACGCTGAACAAAGTTCGCGCCCATATCATTGACCAACATATTGGCCAGTTTGGTCGCGATGATCTCGGCCTTCAGTGGGTGCGTTTCCATTTCAGCAGCAAACTTATCCACCAACACATTCGGGAAAGCTCCCAGCAACAGCTGTTTGAAATATGGCGCTTCAGATACCTCTGGTGTCACCAGTTGCTCTTTCAGCACCATCTTGCCATAGGCCGTCAGGATCGACATTTCCGGACGGGTCAGACCCTGGCCTTTGACCATGCGTTCAGCTAAGGC
Organism: Rheinheimera sp.; assembly: GCA_034519945.1. Classification (GTDB taxonomy): domain Bacteria; phylum Pseudomonadota; class Gammaproteobacteria; order Enterobacterales; family Alteromonadaceae; genus Pararheinheimera. The sequence goes on along the minus strand of JAXHNX010000051.1, from coordinate 147,908 downwards.
ATCATCCGTTGGCAGGAATTCCAGTTCCCGGTTCAGTTTGCCGTCTTTTTCCAGTGCATGGATAAAACGGGTGTATTCTTTCAGCTGCTCAGCGCCGAGCAACATCGACACAGAAATAGACTGGGTCTGACGATAACAGTCGCTGATCACGATGTCTGCAACGTCGTTGGTCATGCTGTACAGCAGATCGTTGCGCTGTTTCAGTGTCATGTCGCCGCTGGCAACCAGCGCGTTTAACAGGATCTTAATGTTCACTTCATTGTCTGAACAGTCCACACCACCGACGTTGTCGATAAAGTCGGTATTAATGCGGCCGCCATTCATCGCGTATTCAATACGGCCACGTTGCGTGGTGCCGAGGTTGCCACCTTCGCCGATGATGCGGGCTTTGACTTCTTTGCCATTAACGCGCAGTGGCTCAGAAGCTCGGTCACCCACTTCGGCATGTGTTTCATCAGAAGCTTTAACATAAGTGCCGATGCCGCCATTCCAAATCAGGTCGACGTCCATCATCAACGATGCGCGGATAAATTCATTTGGCGTCAGGCTGGCCACGGTCACGCCAAGCATTTGCTGCATTTGCGGTGTCAGTTTGATTGATTTGGCACTACGCAGGAAAATGCCGCCGCCTTCAGAGATCAGCTCTTTGTTATAATCATCCCAGGTCGACGTAGGCAGATTAAACATGCGCTGACGCTCAACAAAAGAGCTGGCTGCGACCGGATTTGGATCTACAAAAATGTGCATGTGGTTAAAGGCAACCTGCAGGCGGATATGTTCAGATAACAGCATGCCGTTACCAAACACGTCCCCCGCCATGTCGCCGATACCAACACAGGTAAAATCAGTGCTTTGACAGTCAATGCCGACTTCACGGAAGTGGCGTTTGACCGATTCCCAGCCACCACGCGCTGTGATACCCATGCCTTTGTGGTCGTAACCATTTGAGCCACCGGAAGCAAATGCATCGCCTAACCAGTGGTTGTATTCCAGCGAAATGCCGTTGGCAATATCTGAGAACGTGGCGGTGCCTTTGTCCGCAGCAACCACCAGATACGGATCATCCTCATCCAGTCGCACCACTGACTTCGGCGGCACAATAGCGCCAGCTACGATGTTGTCAGTGATATCAAGCAGTGCCCGGATAAAAGTGCGGTAACAGGCTTTGCCTTCGTTCAGCCAGGCTTCGCGACCGCCGGTTGTCGGTAATTTTTTACAGACAAAACCACCTTTGGCGCCAACCGGCACAATCACAGTGTTTTTCACCTGCTGGGCTTTGACCAGACCCAGCACTTCAGTGCGGAAGTCTTCACGACGATCTGACCAGCGCAGACCACCGCGGGCAACTTTACCAAAGCGTAAATGCACGCCTTCTACCTTCGGTGAATAGACGAAGATCTCAAAGAATGGCAATGGCAGCGGCATATCCGGGATCTGTGACGGCCGGACTTTAAAGGAAATATAGGGTTTCTGGCTGCCATCAGCAGCATTCTGGAAGTAATTGGTGCGGACAATCGCCTGAATAATCGCCAGGAAGCGGCGGATGATCCGGTCATCGTCCAGGTTCGCCACTTGTTCCAGCTGAGCCAGAATTTCCGCTTCGACTGCTGTAGTTGCTTCTGCCGTCGCGGTAGCTGCCGGATCAAATTTGCTGTTAAACAGTTTCACCAGTAAATTCGCCAGCTGCGGGTAGCGGCCAAAGGTCGATTCGATATATGCCTGACTGAAGGTACCGCCGATCTGGCGTTTGTATTTGGCGAAAGAACGTAATAATGAGGCTTCGCGACCAGTCAGACCGGCGCCTAAAATCAACCGGTTGAACCCGTCGTCTTCTAAATCACCTTTCCAGACTTTATCAAACGCGTCCTGGAACAGCTGTTGGGCTTTTTCAAAATCAGCCGGCATAGCGCCGTTTATTTCCATACTGAAATTCAATACCCAGCCGACCGAGCCATCCGGGCAACGCACAGCGTATGGCGTTTCACCGATCACGCGCAGACCAAAGTTTTCCAGCATCGGTAAGACGTCAGACAGGTGGATCGGGCGGTCTTTGTGAAACAGGTTCAACCGCACGGCTTTGCTGTCGGCAGCCTCTTCTTGTGGCCGGTAAAACAGCATTTCCAGCGGGTGGTCCGCACTTAATGCTTCGAGTTTGGCAATATCTACCAGCGCGTCATTGGGCAACATTTCATCTTTGTACGCGCGTGGGAATGCGTTGACATATTTGTTGCCAAGCTCACGGCCGCGCACTTCACCGAAACTGCCGACCAAAGCGGTGGCCAGTTTGTCTTCCCAGGTACGGGCGGCTTCAATCAGATTTTGTTCGATTTCTTTCACATTGAACTCGACTGTGCTGTCGTTGATCCGCACAAAATAATGGGTGCGTGCCAACACGGATTCAGAGAAATAAGTGGTAAATTCCACCGGCTCATCACTGCCAAGGAAACCTTGCAGGATCTTCTGGGTGTCTTTACGCAGCTGGGTGTTATAGCGCTCACGCGGAACATAGACCATGGCGGAAACAAAGCGGCCAAAGGCGTCTTTGCGCAAAAACAGCCGTGTCATATCACGTTCCTGCATCTGCAGTACGCCAGTGGCAACATCCAGCAGCTCATCATAATCAGCCTGGATCAACTCATCCCGCGGATAAGTTTCCAGGATATTCAACAACGCTTTGTACGCGTGGGTACCGACAGCAAAACCTGACTGTTCCATCACTGTGGCCAGTTTGTTTTTTAACAGCGGAATATCCGCGGCGCTGTTGTTGTACAAAGAACTGGAATACAAACCGATAAAGCGGTCTTCACCAACGACCTGACCTTTGGCGTCAAAACGTTTGATGCCGATGTAGTCGATATAGGCGGGACGGTGCACGCGGGATTTGTTATTGGTTTTGGTCAGGATCAACAAATCTGAACTGAGCGCCTGTTTGCGCGCCACATCCGGCAGGTCACTTAACATCAAATCGCGTGACGTGCTGCGACGCATCAGGCCTAAAGCGCTGTCAGCGATGCCTTCAATTTTGTAATCGCCGGCAATTGGCACGATGGCGTACTGGCGATAACCGAGCAACGTGAAGTTGTCTTTCACCAGCCAGTTGAGGAAATCGGTCGCCTGCTGCAGTTGTTCGGCTGAAGCCAAACCGGCATTTTTTGGCAAATCAGCAATGACTTGCTCCAGTTTTGCCCGGGTCGGTTGCCAGTCAATCACCGCCAGCGACACATCCTGCATCACAGAGCTCAGTTCAGCGGTCAGTTGCTCCATCGCCGTTTTATCGGTCATCCGATCAATTTCGACATGGAATACGGTTTGTTTGGTCGATGGATTGGCTTTGGTACCCAGCTTGTGGAATTCGCTGATATTGCCTTTATCATCACGGAAAGTTTGCAGCGGATGGTGCAATAACAGGTGCGCAGTAATGTTGTGGCGATTCAGCGCAATGCGTAATGAATCAACCAGGAATGGCATGTCTTTAATCACCAGCTCGACGATGGTGTGCTTGGATTCCCAGCCGTGTTTGGCAATTTCCGGGTTAAATACACGGATCATTGCTTCATCGCTCTGATGGCTGTTAAAGGTCTGCCACAGGCTTAGTGCAGCGCCGTACAAATCGCTGTCGATCCGACCAACCAGATCGTCATGCGCGACGTTGCCATATAGTGTGAAGGCGAATTTTTCGACCAGGTCGACCTGATCTTTTACTTTCTGACGAATGAGTTTGCTTACGTTTTGTAGTAGTACAGATGGTTGACCGTCTATCAGTGCCATTTTTGTATCCTTGTTTTGTCGCCGCCCGGGGGGGAGCAGGACATTTGTGCATAGTGTACAGAGCGTGTCAGGTGCGAAGTTTATTGAGAATTGTAGTGCTTTTCGAGCTTTATTTCTGCCTTTCTATCTGGTTTTACCAGTTGTAAAAGCCAGATTTGACAAGATATTCAGCGGGATTAGATAACAAAATGGCCTTTCGGCCATTTGTATAAGGATTTTTGCATAAAGATGCGAATTGCATCTTTATGCAGTTTGGGCCCGAAATGCCGTTTATTTACGCTGTGGCCAGAAAAAGGCTGCCAACGCCGGCAATACAAACACCGCGCCGAGCATATTCACCACAAACATAAACGTCAGCATTATGCCCATATCCACCTGGAATTTCAGCGCCGAGAATACCCAGGTGCTGACGCCGATAGCCAGTGTTACCGCGGTAAAGAGCACGGCACTGCCAGTGGATTTTAACGCGTTGAAATAGGCGGTACGCAGCGGCACACCATCGCGCAGTGGCTGCGTCATGTTCGTCAGGATATAAATACCGTAGTCGACGCCAATACCAACGCCCAAGGCTATTACCGGCAACGTCGAAACTGTCAGACCAATTTCCAGATAAGTCATCAGCGCTGTCGCCAACATCGTCACCACGTAAAGTGGCACTATGACCGCGGTGGTCGCGCGTAATGAACGGAAACTGAGTAAGCACAACACAATCACTGCGGCATAAACGTACCAGGTCATTGGATCCTGTGCTGCAGCGACCGCTTCATTGGTTGCCGCCATCACACCAACCGGCCCGGATGCCAGCATAAACCGGGTCTGGTCAGTACCGAGTTCTTTACCAATACGCTTGGCCTCAGCCACCACTTTTTCGATGGTCTCTGCTTTGTGATCCTGCAGAAACAGGATCACCGGCATCACCGAACAATCCGGGTTTAGCAGGCCTGTACTGGTTTCCACGCGACTTGACGATTGCACCAGCGATTCAGTGGTACGTGGCAATACCCGCCATTTCACGTTGCCTTCGTTAAAGGCTGCATTGATGGTCTTGGATACAGAAGCCAGCGACACCGCACTTTGCACACCCGGCACATTTTCCATCTGCCACTGGAACTGGTCGATTTTTTCCATAATCGGATGGAAGGTACAGCCATTGGCGTCGGTTTCCACCATCACATTGATGTAATCGACAGAAATGGCGTAACGGTCGGTGATGAGGAAAGTGTCCTGGTTGTAGCGCGAATCGGCATGCAATGCCGCAGCGCCAGGATGCAGGTCGCCAATCTTCAATTGTTTGCTTTGCTGATAGCCGAATACAAACAACGCTGCCGTTAAAAGTAAAACCGGCGCTGCAACCTTTCGCTCAGTACAGGCGGACAGTGTGTACCAGAATTTGTCCGCTTTTGGTGTCGGCGCTGACACTGCCTGCACGTATTTGTCGCTGAAACGGATATAGGACATCAGTACCGGCAACAAGATCAGGTTGGTCAGGATAATCACGCCAACACCAAGACTGGCCGTGATCGCTAGTTCTCTGATCACACCAATATCAATCGCCAGCAAAGTCAGAAAACCAACTGTGTCGGATAACAGTGCTATCCCGCCTGGAATTAACAATTTGCGAAAGCTGGCTTGCGCCGCAGTCTTCGCATCCAAACCAGCAGCAACATTCTTACCAGTCGAGTTAATCATCTGCACACCATGGCTGACGCCAATGGCAAAAATCAGGAAAGGTACCAGGATCGACATCGGATCGATGCCAAAACCGACCACGGTCAGCAGACCCATTTGCCAAATCACGGCAATCAGTGAACAACCAATCGGCAACAACGTCAGCTTCATCGAACGCGAGAACATATACACCATCAGTGCAGTGATGAAGATCGCTACGGCGAAAAACACCAGCACACCTTTCGCGCCCTGAGCGACGTCACCGACCATTTTGGCAAAACCAATGATATGTACTGTGACTTTATCATTCTCAAATTTGCCGCGGACTTCAGCCTCTAACTGACTGGCGAAGGCGATCGTATCGAGTTTTTCCAGCGTATCCGGGTTCACTTCCTGTAACTGGGCAGTGACCATGGCGCAGCTGTAATCATCTGCGACCATGCGGCCAACGATGCCAGCTTTATCGACGTTTTGCCGGACAATCGACAGACCACGTTCATCGGCGGTGAAATCGGCCGGGATCACCGGGCCACCGGCAAAACCGTCTTCAACCACTTCGACAAAACGGGTGCTGGGACTGAACAGCGATTTTACTAACACCCGATCGACGCCAGGCATGTAGTACACCTGATCGTGAATTTTCCTGAAGGTTTCGAAGAAATTCGGGTTAAATATATTACCAGAGGTATCACAGACCGAAATCAGAATATTGTTAGCGCCACCAAAGTCTTTGGCGTGCTTCATATAGGTCTGCATATACGGATGCGCCAGCGGGATATTTTTAGTAAAGGCGGCATCCAATTTAATTTGGCTGGCTTTAAATAATAAAAACAAGGTTGCCAACACGAACGTGAGCACCACCAGACCACGATGGCGGAACAAGGCATATTCAAACTTATTGATAAAACGATTTGCACTCATAATTATTGGCTTACCACTTGTTGCACTGTCTTGATGCCCACTTCTGTCGCCAGCACCAAATCTTTACCGACCGTGATGCCACTGAGCACTGCTTTGCCTTCTGTTTGTGGGATCAGCTGAAAACTTTGGCCATCATCGTGACTTTTGAAGATCACGCCGCTGTTACCAAACAACCAGACCAGTCCGTCTGCCGCCACGACTGAGTTCAGTGTCGCTGGCGAACTTAATGTGATTTGTTGCCAGCTTTGGCCATTGTCAGAGCTGCGAAAGGCATTACCACGTAATCCAACGGCAAATAACGTGTTCTGCGCACTTTGACTGACCGAAAATAACGAGCCGTTATAAAACTCGGGTTGGCGCTGCCAGCTGTTGCCACCATCAGTGCTGATTGCCCAGAACCCGGCTTCACCAACCATCACCAGCCGGTCTTTACCGGCAAACACACGATTAATGTGAGGAAGGACAGAGCTCAGCTCGGCCTGATAACCGTCCGGATCGGTGTCCTTGAGCTCCGCCAACATGGCTTGATCATCAGCGTTTGCCAGCTCCGCATGAAATTCCTGTAGCCAGCTTTGACCACCATCTTTGGTGCGGTAAAACAAGCCATAGGCGCCAACGGCAAATCCTTGTTGTTCATCGGTAAAAAACACATCAAATAACGGTTTATCCAGTTCTGGCAGGAATTGCTGCAATTGCCAGCTTTTACCACCATCTACAGTCGCAATAATACTGGCGTCGTGCCCAACTGCCCAGCCGTGGCTTGGATTGACAAAATATACTGAGTTCAGACTGGACTGCAACGGTGTCGGGCTTTGTTGCCAGCTTTTACCATCGCTGCTTAATAAAATGTGCCCGCGTTCGCCTGCGGCAACCAACATATCTGCTGACACACGCACCAAATCAGTCAGCACTGATTTTTCGGCATGCGGCAGCAGATACGCACTTTGCGGTTTGATACTGGTTTCTGCCAGCGCAGGCCATAAAGTACAGATCAGACTCAGGCCGGATAAAAATTTAAACTTCATTAGAGTGATTACTCAAGGTGTGTTTTGAAACAAAAACGGTTGGCCATCTGCCAACCGCTTTTTCCGATCATGCTGACTTAACGGGTCCCTTCACGACGCAGCGCAGCTGGTGTGAAGTCGTTGTCAGATAATTTCACTGAGAAATCATACATCTTGTCTTCGTTATCCAGACCGATAGCAATGTAACGGCGTGAATTGAGGTCATGATAGACTTCCAGCGTACTCCAGTGCGTTGGCACTTCATAGTAGTTCAGACCATGCGCAACAGCGACGCGGTACAATTCACCACGTGCGTCATACAAATCTGCCACATGGATTTGCCAGCTGTCTTCGTCAATAAAGAACACACGTTTGCCATACACATGACGCATGCCGTCTTTTAATTGCGCTTCGACCTGCCAGACGCGGTGTTTTTCCCAACGCACATACTCAGGATTGATGTGTCCAGGTTTTAGAATGTCGGCGTATTTCGCATCTTTACTGTGCAATTTATAGCTGTTGTACGGGATATATAGTTCTTTTTTGCCAACCAGTTTCCAGTTATAGCGATCTGGTGAGCCGTTGAACATATCAAAATCATCTGTAGTACGCAGACCATCAGATGCAGTACCTGGTGCATCATAGGCTACGTTAGGTGCACGCCGCACACGGCGCTGGCCGGTGTTATAAGTCCAGGCCTGACGCGGTGTCTTCACCTGATCCATAGTTTCATGCACTAATAACGCAGTTCCTGCCAGGCGGGCTGGATTGGTCACACTTTGTTTAAAGCGAAACAGAATATTCTCAGCCTGTAGCGCGTCTGCGGTGGCTGCTTTGTCTGAATACTTAAACATAATCTGTTCATCAAAACCGATTAGCGTGTAATCGCCGGTCGCTGTAGGCGCAGCCTGACCGCCGTTACGCGTCGCTGCGACACCACGATAACGCACCGTGTGGTTCCAGATCGCTTCCAGACCATTGGCCGGAATTGGGAATGGAATACCAATCGCAGCATTAATGATGCCGTTACCGCCCTGCACTAACTCTGCTTTGCCAGCAATGTCTTTCGTTGCATCGTAGACATATTGTGGGTAAGACGCAGTACGGCGGGTCTGATACACATTCATTTTGTAAGTCGGATACAGGTCAAATAAAGCCAGCTGGCCCGGCGACAAGGTATCTTTGTACTTAGCCAGATTGGATTTATCAATGGTGAACAGGACTTTATCGCCTGAGAATGGATCCGGGTGATGGTCACCAGGCTTATAGCCGCTTGGTGCCGCAGTAATACCGCCTTCCCAAGCCGGAATAGAGCCGTCTTTGTTAGCCGCTTTTTCTGCGCCGAGCGGAGTTAAATCTGCGCCTAAACGGGCAACTTGATCAGGACTGACTTTCGCCAGTGCGCCGGCGCTCAGGACCAACGCGATGGCGCTGGATAACAGGGTGAGTTTTTTCATAATTCTGTCTCGTCCCTTCTTATAAAGAGTATTTGATGTTAAAAGACACAAAATCACGGTCTTCAGTATTATTCGTGGTACCGACGCCATCAAAGAACGCGTTGTAAGACAACTCTGCCGACCATGCGCTCAGGTAATCAAACGCCAGTGAATAACTCAGCGCTTTTTTGTCTTCTGAGAACATAAATAACGGATCTGGTGTGATGCCGTTGACGTCATGGGAGAATGTCAGACGTTGGGTCAGGTTGACACCAGCCATCACGTTGTTGTAGTTGGCAATAGCCACCAGACGGTAACCCCAGGCGGATTTGGTTGGGAACGGATTGGTTTCCGCGCCGTTTGAAAGCCCGGTATGCAGACCTGTTTTCAGGATCAGCTGACCCTGTGCATTGGTACCCATTAACGGGTAGCCGCTGCGATCGGTGTTGGGTCCATTCAGACGCAACACATCCTGATCTGGCATATCTTTAATATCGATACCACCGATCTCGGCTAACACTGTGAAGTTGTCAGTATTCAGTACCGGACCAAACAGGTGGGTAACAGTTAACTGCGCCTGCAGGGTATCGCTGAGAACATAACCCTGCGCAAACTGTCCTGGCTGGACTTTCTTGCCATCAAAGCGGCCAATTTGTGAAATACCGGCTAAATCAGGACGAATACCGGCGTTTGCCAGCTGTTCCGGCATACCAGCGTACAGAATTTCCACGTCATCAATTTGCAGTGGCTCATCCTGGCGATATGCCAGCTCACCAGCGATGGAAGTGCCTTCCAGCGTGGTATTGAAGCTGAAACCATACAGCTTAATGTCTTCCGGATATTCAATCAGACCTTTGGACATCGCCTTGAGATTGCCAACATTGTCAGCAGTCAGCGTGTTCGCTGCCAGGTAAGCAATGTCAGTTTGGATCGCTGCAGTACGGAAATCAGAAGCAACCCCTGAAATCACTGGCGTACGGCTATGGTAATTCATGTGGTACAACGCGAACTCGGTATCGTTCAGTTCAGGCGAGAAATATTCCAGCTTCAGACCATATTGGCCAGAATCGCTTGGTTCAATTTCACCGGCATCGCCTTTTGGCCGCAACGTGACTTTAGTCGGATACGCCAGATAGGCGCTCGATAGCTGGCCCAGGCTGGTTTGGGCTGCAGCTTTTTGCGCTGCAGAAGCTGCAGGGTTCTGCAACACCGCCATCGCTGCTTTCACCCCGTTACCAATGCCATTCAGACCGGCCAATAATGTGCTCAGATCCAAATCCGGGTTACCGGCAAAACCGAGTTGAATGTTTTGGTTATAACCGCCTTTGCCGGCAAAATCATTGGTAGAGAAATATGTGCCTGGCACCGGCAGGTAACTATTTTGCCAGTCGTACTGGTAAAACACTTCCGCCGACAGTTGCTCGGTGATCCCTAATGATGCCCAAGCCATGCCAACCGGAATGTAAGCTTCTTTTAAATCTGCGCCTGGCAGACGGGCAATACCGACGTCAATTGGCGTGATGTTGATACCGTGTTGGATCAGAGTACTTTCACCCCAGCTCAGCACTTGCTCACCGACACGGATTTGCAGCGGATTCGCACCATCATTCAGCGCAAAATTTGCGAACACATAGGCGTCTAATAACCGCACATCGCGACAGGCTAAATCTCGGGCGTCGTCATCGAGGCACGGGTCAACGCGCTTGCCAGACACCGGGTTGGTATAAGCGCCCTCATTGTCCATCAGGGCAGCATCGTAGAAATACATAAAACGGGTAAACAGACCAAAGTCGCCTTTGGTGATGGATAATTCGTGAGTACCTTTAAACAACTCAGAGAAAATATCGCCTTTGTCGTAATTCAGGTTACCGGCATCACCATTCGAGGAATAGCCGCCTGGTTGGGCCCAAATCTCTGATGATGGATAAATGACGTTGGTCGCGGCGTTGTAGCCGGTCCAGTTAAAACGTGGATGGTTGACTTTACTGATGGTGTCCCAGTTACGGTCCTCTGCCCGCCAGCTGGCACCATATGAAAAGGTTGAGTCAAATACAACTTCGACATCCTCACCCAGTGTGAAACTGGCTGCCTGAATGGACGTTGCAGACAAGGCTAACAGTGCAGACGCGACACCAAGCACCAATGGCTTTTTGGTGAAGGCTAATGGCCTTTTGTTCATGTTCGTTTCTCCCCCCTGTCCCTGCAGGTATATTTTGTTTTTGTAATCGGTCGCTTTGATCAACTGCTCTGATCTCTACGCACGTAGCAGAAATAATTACATCATTTTCCGGAGGGCGCAAGGCTATAAGATGGGTAAATCTGTTGATTTGTCTTTAGTTTTTGCCGTTATGACCTTGACCGCGACACATCCCTCTCCCTATCAGTTTAACTGAAGACTGACCAGTTGCTGAGAATTCGCTTAACTACATGAATTAGAACATTAAAAACTACAAAAACGTTGCGTGTGTTTTAATCTGTCGTTTAAAGTATTCACTCTAATTTATTTTGTGCAGTGCTTTAAACTTCCCTTTGGCATCGGTTAACAGCTCAAAACGACCATCCAGACCCGAATGCTGAAAAAAGCGGCGAAAATGAACTAAATCCAGTTGAATGCGCAGGCCGTTGTCGGCCTGCACCAGTACTGATTTGACGTGCCCCTGATAATACGACATCACCTGATCAGCACTGAGCAACAGGCGAAAACGATAACGCTGTTCAGCCATGCAGCGCCTTATTCAGCTTTTCGGTCAGATCCGGGCTGAGACTCTTTTGCTGTAACTGGCTCAGTGCCTGCTGCATCAGTGCCGCACGCGCTGGTGCAAAACGTTTAAAAGACAACAGCGGCGTAACCAGTCGGGACGCCAGCTGTGGATTGATCGCATCGGCTTTACCGATAACACTGGCCAGCCGCTGATAGCCGGCACCGTCCGCCTGATGAAACATCGCCGGGTTCTGCTGGCCAAACACGGCGTACAGTGCGCGCACCCGATTCGGATTTTTCCAGTCAAACTGGTCCAGCTGTTCAGCTTGATCCAGCAGCGCAAACACTTGCGGCGTGGCAAGCGAAGCCAACAACGCTGAATGTTTGTCAAACAACTGCACGTTATGGCCATGTTGCAGGTAAAACTGCTGCAGCATATTCTGCGCCTGTGGATGTGCACCGCGTACCAGCGCCTGCAACACTGCCAGTTTGTCGGTCATATTGTCTGCACCGGTATATTGCTGTTGCCACAGCAAATCTGGCGTGTCACTGACCCGCAGCAAATAGCGCAGCGCAGTATTTCGCAGTGCACGTAAGCCGGTTTGTGCTTCGGAATACTGATAAGGCGCTGGCTCCAGGCGTTGGTACAAGCCCAGCCAGTCGGCTGCAAATAACGTTGCGAGCGTCTGCTGATAACTCTCCAGCGCATGCAGGATCATCTCAACCGGAATTTGTTCGTACTGTTCGGCCAGCGTATCAAAACCCGGCAACGTCAACAGCTCCGCGGTAAAAGCCAAATCAGACAGTGGGGTCCGGACCAATTGCCGCACCACCTCCAGCAGACCAGATGGAATTGCCGCCAGTTGCCCGTCTTGCACCGACTGACGGACCAAATCCGACCATAACTGCTGCATCGCATCCCAGCGCGCTACCCCATCCAGGGCGTGCTGGCTCAGGTACAACAGTTCGTCAGTCTGCCAGGCGTAGTTGAATTTCACCGGCGCACTGAAATCAGCCAGCAACACCGGGATCACCGGCAGTTGCAGACCGGCAAATTCAAAGGTTTGTTCCGCGCTGGCAAACTGCAGCAGGCCCGTCTGAACCTGGCCATTGCTATCGTGTAATTCATAACGCAGTGGCAGTAATAACGGGTGCTTTAGGGTTTGATCTTTGGTCACCGGAGTGTGTTGACGAAGTGTTAAGCTTACGCCACCGGCAGTATTTTCCAGCACGGCGCTGAGCTCCGGTGTGCCGGACTGGCTGTACCAGCGTTTGAATGCACTGAGATCAGTCTGATTCGCATCCTGCATCGCCTGGACAAAATCATCACAGGTCACCGCCTGACCATCATGGCGCTGGAAATACAGATCCATGCCGCGGCGAAACCCGGCGGCACCAAGCAGCGTATGCTGCATACGGATCACTTCAGCGCCTTTGTCATAGACCGTCACTGTGTAGAAATTATTCATCTCTTCTACTACATCAGGGCGGATCGGATGGGCCATCGGGCCGGCGTCTTCAGCAAACTGTGCGGTACGGATGGTTTTAATCGCGTCAATCCGGCATAAAGTGGCAGAACCCATCGCTGCGCTGAATTGCTGATCGCGAAACACCGTCAGACCTTCTTTTAAACTGAGCTGAAACCAGTCGCGACATGTGACGCGGTTGCCAGTCCAGTTATGGAAGTATTCGTGGGCGATGATACTTTCGATGTTAAAGTAGTCGGTGTCAGTCGCGGTTTGCGCATCCGCCAACACAAACTTACTGTTAAATACATTCAGGCCTTTATTTTCCATCGCGCCCATATTAAAGAAATCGACGGCAACGACCATATAGATATCCAGGTCATATTCCAGACCATACACATCTTCGTCAAACTTCATCGCGCGTTGTAACGATTCCAGTGCAAACTGAGCCTGTTGTTGCTGGCCTTTATCGACATAAAACTTCAGCGCCACGTGGCGGCCGCTTTTGGTAACATAACTGCCGGCCAGTTCATCAAAATCACCGGCGACCAGTGCAAACAGATAACAGGGTTTTGGATAAGGGTCATGCCAGCTGACCCGCACACGGCCATCAGCCAGCTGATGTTTAGCAATCAGATTGCCGTTTGATAATAGAAACGGCAACGTCGGATCTGCAATGATATGCGTAGTGAACACCGCCATCACATCGGGTCGATCCGGATAAAACGTAATACGGCGAAAACCTTCGGCTTCACATTGGGTGCAATAAGCTCCGTTCGACAAATACAGCCCTTCCAGCGCGGTATTGGCCGCTGGATCGATTTCCGTACGGATACAAAGCTCAAACTCTTCGGGCAAATCCCGCAGCAAGATACCATCCGGTAGTTGTTCGCGTGCCGTCCAATCCTGACCATTCACCGTCAATCCGGTCAGTTTCAAATCCTGCCCATCCAGCCACAAACTGCTGGCTCCTGCCACTGCACGGCGCAGTTGGCTGACCGCCAGCACCCGCGTTGCCGCAGGCAATAACTCAAATTCGAGTTCAGTCTGGCTAATCAAATATGTCGGCGGCTGATAATCAAGACGATGTTTGGCAGTATTGGCGGTCATAAATAACTCCGGAAAATAACAGTCACCCCAAACTGTACACTGCGTTTGCGGCATATTCACAGATAAAAAAGCCTGCGAAGTCGCAGGCTGTCCGATCAGGCCGTTGGCCTGTCCACTACGGGTAACAGCGTCTCCGGCGGGGTCAGCCGTAGAATTTTAATCCCGAGGTAAGCATATACAATCGCCAGCAATGGATTGATCACATTAAAGAATGCATAGAACATATATTCCAGCGGGCTAACGCCTAAAACACCATGCATATAAGCACCACAAGTGTTCCATGGGATCAAAGCACTGGTAATAGTCCCGCCGTCTTCTAAGGTCCGCGACAGATTCACTGGCGCCAGCCCGCGTTTTTCAAATTCCTCTTTATACATCCGGCCTGGCATCACAATCGCCATGTATTGGTCAGCCGCCAGTATATTGGTCGCGACACAGGTCAGAATGGTGCTGGTGATCAGCGAACCGGTGCTGTGGGCGCGGCGTAAAATCGCCTGGACAAAACGCCGCAATAATCCAGTGTGTTCAAGCACAGAACCAAACACCATCGCCGACATAATTAACCACACGGTATTCATCATCTTTGCCATGCCGCCGCCGCTCAGTAACTTATCCAGTTCGGCGTTGCCGGTTTCGATTGCAAAACCGCTGTGTAAAGTGGTCCACACGACTTTTAATTGTGCCAGCACCATTGGATAGGCGTTGTCTGCCATTTTTTCAATCAGTGGCTGCTGAAACAGGACGGCCCAGACACCGCCCAACAAGGCGCCGATAAATACGGTCGGAAATGCCGGCACTTTTTTCACTGCCATCACCAGAAGTACCGCCATTGGCAATAAATGCAACGCTGAAATATTAAAATGCTGCTGTAAGTCATGGCTGATCTGGTCAATCTTTTCAACGTTAGCAACACCGTTGGCATTAAAACCAATCAGCACAAATAACAACAACGCTAACAACAAACTTGGAATAGTGGTCCATAACATATGCCGGATATGTGAGAACAAATCGGAACCTGCTACAGCGGGTGCCAGATTGGTGGTATCAGACAGTGGTGACAATTTATCACCAAAATAGGCCCCCGAAACGATGGCGCCTGCGGTGATAACCGGAGACAATCCCAACCCCATCGCCACGCCAATTAATGCCACGCCGATGGTGGCTGCGGTGGTCCATGAACTGCCGATCCCCAAGGCGACAATCGCACACAGCACACAACTGGCGGCATAAAACCAGCTTGGATTTAACACCTGCAAACCATAATAGATTAACGCAGGGACAGTGCCAGACAATAACCAGGTGCCGATCAGTGCACCGACCGAAAATAGGATCAGTACAGCGCCGAGTGATAAGGCGATGCCACGGATCATCGCCTGTTCCATTTCTTCCCAGCCGAAACCGTTTTTCAGGCCAATCAGCACAGCGATAGCCGCCGCGACAAACAAAGCCATCTGATTCGGGCCAAACGAAGAATCACTGCCGTACAGGTAAACAGATAAGCTCAGCAGGCAAATCAGCGCGCCAAGCGGGAGCAGCGCGTCCAGCATACTGGGCGTTTTGGGTGTTGTTGATGTTGTCATTATTTGCTCTATTTTTTGTTTTATTATTTGCTTTATTGGTCCCGTCAGGCGGGTTTTTCTTTATTATTTGAGTACACCGGTCAGATTCAAAAACACCGCGATGATCGCTACTGGAGTGAACCAGCGGATACAGAACAGCCAGATACTATAAGCAACCGGTGATGTATTCAACTCTTCCCGACTGGCATGTTGTTGCATTTTCCAGCCGGCAAAAATAGCGATAGTGAGGCCACCGAGCGGCAACATGAGGTCTGAGGTCAGATGGTCGATGATTTCAAACAGGTTATGTACATCTTTCCCGACAAAATGAAAATGCCACCGGGTCCAGCTGGCGCCGCTAAAGCTGAACACGCTCAACAAGCTTAAACACCACAACACCATGCCAGACAAGATACAGGCACGCACACGGCTGAAACCTTTTGCTTGTGTCAGCCAGGCGACGACTGATTCAATCATGGCAATGGTCGAGGTAAATGCAGCAATTACCAGCATGACAAAAAATAGAGTGCCAACCAGCTGGCCACCCGGCATCTGGCCAAAAGCCACTGGCAAGGTCACGAAAATCAAACCTGGCCCCTGCCCGGCATCCAAATTCTGCGCAAAAACAATCGGATAAATCACCATGGCCGCGATCAACGCGACCGAGGTATCTGCCAGCGCTATCCAGATTGACGTGCGGGCGATCGATACTTTACCCGGCATATAAGCGCCGTAGGTGATCATGACCCCGGAGGCCAGACTTAAGGTGAAAAACGCATGACCCAACGCCATCAACATGCCGGATACCGACAATTTGCTGAAATCCGGTGCAAACATAAAATGTACCGCTTTGGCAAAATCACCGGTCAGACCGGCATAGACGGCAAGGCCAATCAACAACAGATACAAAGCCGGCATCATCCAGCGGATCACCTGCTCCAGGCCTTGTTTCACGCCGCGGGCGACGACGATACAGGTCAACACAATGACTAACGTGGTCCAGCACAACAAACTGGGCAAATCTGCGGAAAATTGACCAAACATAACACCGATGTCGCTGGCACTTTGACCAGCAAAACTGTTTTGCGCCGCTTTACTGACATATGCAAAAGCCCAGCCGGCGATCACGGAATAAAACGACAGAATTAAAAAACCGCCGACCAATCCCATCCAACCGGCAATTTGCCACAACGGATTGACTTTCGCTTCAATCGCCAGTGCTTTCACTGACAGACCCGGGCTTTGTCTGCCACGCCGGCCAATCATCACTTCAGCCATCAGTACCGGAATGCCGATCAACAAAATACACAGCAAATACATCAGCATAAAGGCGCCACCGCCGTTTTGCCCCATGATGTACGGAAATTTCCAGATATTCCCGAGGCCCACAGCCGCGCCCGTAGCGGCGATAATAAACATCAGCCGGCTTGACCATTGCGGCTGGACGGCAGCGTTTGCAGTCGTCATAACATTCTCTTATTGAAGGATCTCAGATAAAACAAAGGACTGCAGGCAGTCCTTTGTTCGTGGTCATACTCGTTGTGGCGTTATTTTTTGGCGATTTTGCTGCTCATCACCAAATCAGCGGTGATCAATACAGTTTCTTCCAGCAATGGATCGAGTTTTTCCAATACTTCCGGTGCGTCATCGACTGATTTGACTGCCGGCAGTTTTAACCGGGCCAGCCGTTCGTTCAGACGCTGCAACTCGCGTTTGCTGTCACTGTCTTTCTTTGCCAGCCTGACTTTTTCATTCAATGACACTGTTTTCAAATCTTTTTCCTTGTTGTACAAGGCAATGTCATCATTCAGATACTTAAACTCAACTTCTTCAGCAATGCGTTTCTGATGTTTTTCCTGCAGAATTGGCAAGGCAACTTTAATATCCGGCACACTGGCATAACTGGCTGGCGCAATAGAATCCCACGGCAGTGCATTGTCTTCTTTGCTTTCGCCCCATTCATCCGGATTGATTGGTGTTGGATAGGTAATATCCGGCACTACGCCTTTATGCTGCGTACTGCCACCATTGATGCGGTAAAACTTAGCGATGGTGTAATTCAGCCCGCCCAGCTCGGCATCAAAAGTATCGTAAATCCGGCCAAGTCCACGATGCTGTTGCACTGTGCCCTTACCAAAAGTATGTTCACCAACCACCAACGCACGACCATAATCCTGCATTGCGGCGGCAAATATCTCGGAAGCTGACGCACTGTAACGGTCTACCAGCACTGTTAAAGTCCCATCATATAAAGTGGTACCGTCAGTGTCGTCGTTTTGCGTGATGCGGCCATTGCCTTCGCGGATTTGCACCACCGGGCCGCGGTCAAAAAACAACCCACTCAATGAAATGGCTTCAGGTAATGAACCACCGCCGTTACCGCGTAAGTCAATGACCAGTGCATCAATTTTTTCAGCTTTGAGTTTAATGATCTCTTTGCGCACATCTTCGGTCAGATTGTTATAAAAACTCGGGATATTAATCACGCCGACTTTTTTATCGCTTTGGTGCACTTGCGATTTAAACACTTCGCCTTTTGCAGCACGGTCTTCCAGCCGGATTTTATCGCGAACGATTTCAATCTGCTGTGGTGTCGCTCCGGCGCTGTCACTGGATGCCATGACCTGCAGCCGGACTTTGGAACCTTTAGGGCCTTTGATCAAATCAACCACGTCGTCCAGACGCCAGCCGACGATATCGACAAACTCATCACTCCCCTGTGCTACACCGACAATCTTGTCTTTGGGCTTGAGTTTTTTGGTTAAATCGGCCGGGCCACCCGGTACCAGACTGGAGATCACAGTGTAATCGTCGTCTGCCTGTAACACAGCACCAATGCCTTCCAGCGACAGGTTCATTTCCTGTTGGAAACGGTCGGTATTGCGCGGAGACAGGTAATAGGTATGGGCTTCAATCGAACGGGCATACGCATTCATCACCAGCTGAAACACATCTTCGCTTTCAGTCTGCGTCAGGCGTTTTTTCGCCGATTTATAGCGCTTCGTCAGGATATCTTTGATTTCTTCTGGTTTTTTACCAGCAAGTTTCAGATTTAGCGCATCAAATTTGACCCGTTGTCGCCACAGTTCATTGAGCTGCGCTGTAGTTTCCGGCCAGGGCGCGTCTTCGCGTTCAAATTCGTAGGCATCTTCAGTATTAAAATCAAAACCTTTATCAAGCACTGACAAGGCGTAATCAAAACGTTCAGCCCGGCGCTGCAGACTCAGATTAAACATCTGATAGGCAAAGTCGAACTGGCCTTTGGCGATCGCATCGTCGAACTGAAATTTGTATTGTTCGAACGTCGCTACGTCCGATTTGAGCATCACATTGTGAAAATAATCCAGACTGTCCAGATACTGACCGAACACTTTTGCCGACAGTTTGTCGTCAATCTGCACCGGCAGGTAATGCCCGCGGGTCAGGATCGCCGCAATTCGTTTGCTGGCAGTAAAATGTTGATCAAGCTGAGACAGTTCCGGCAGCGTGACTTTCTCCGCGACCGGTGCAGCAATAGTGGCGCCACTGAACGCCAAAAACAAACCTGCGGCGATACCTGATAATTTTCTCATCGGACACTCTTTGAATTAAGCCTGAAATAAACTTCCACGCTGGGTTTTGACAATCATGCCTGAAGCCAGCTGTACAATAACGTCTTGTTTAGCTAACTCTACGACAGTAGCAGCGATTGGGCTGGCACCAAATTTAACCAGGACTTTACCGCCTACCACTAACTGACCTTCTTCCATCGCTTTGAGTTCAACTACCGGCGCTTTTACCGGTTCTGCGACAGGTTTTGATGTCAGATTAGCGGCTTTTGCCGCCCGACCGTCAGGTTTGCGCTCAGTTTTTTTGTAAGCAGGTTTTGCCGATTTTGCTTCACCAGCCGTCTTGGCCGGCGCCGCGGTGCCTGCAGCAATGGCTGCAGCTTTCGCCTTGGCACGTTCTGCGGCCTGACGCGCTTTACGCGCTTCCTGCGCCTTGGCTTTGCTTTCACTCAGCGTGGCGGCAGCATGCTCAGCTTGTCCGGCATCAATCACTGCACCATCAACACCGTCTAAATCGACGCGGCAAACGCCTTCTTTGACTGCTTCGAGGTAGCGCCAGCTACTGGTGTACACACGCAGCGCCTGACGCAGCATGGTTTTGCTAATCAGTGGGTTTTCCTGCAATTTTTCTGCAAGATCTTGAAAGATACCGACTTTCAGCGGCTTTGCCGGACCAGTCAGACTAAAACACAATGGAAATTGTTCGGCCAGGAGTGCCACAACTTCTTTAACATTGTGCGGTTTGGCTTGGACTTCGACTTGACTGGTCATGGTTTAATACTCTTCTTCATCAATGACATCTTCGGCGTCGTCATCTTCATCTTCATCTTCATCTTCGTCATCCGATGGCGCGCCATATTGTTCTATAAACTGCCGGCTGTGGTTCACTGCCCAGTCCACCAGTTCATCCTCGTCTGCTTCGACCATTACTTCGCTTCCGCGCAGCTGATCCCAGACATCCCGCATCAGCCGATCGATCAATGCAACATCTGCTTCATCTGGAATTAACGGCCAGATCGCATGATAAATGGTATTGATCCGGTCGGCGACCAGTTCTTCTTCACCTTCCCAGTCACCAACATCCCGGACATCGTATAAATAATCCTGGACAGACAACCAGTCTTTCATAAAGTTTGTTCCAAACGTTGCTCCAAAGCAGCCACTATTTTCGCCAGACCCAACTGGTCTTGCTGATCAAACCGGGCCAGCGACGGGCTATCGATATCCAGTACACCAATGATTTCACCGCGCAAGCGCAGAGGAAAAACAATTTCAGAATTACTGGCCGCATCACAGGCAATATGCCCCGGAAATTCATGCACATCCTTGACCAACTGCACTTCGCCGCTGGCCACCGCCGTGCCGCACACCCCTTTGCCAAGGTCGATGCGTACACAGGCTGGTTTGCCCTGAAACGGGCCTAATACCAACTGCTGTTGTCTTAATAAATAAAAGCCGGCCCAGTTCAGGTCCGGCATTTCCATAAATAATAAGGCGCTGATATTAGCGAGGTTGGCGATAAAATCGGTCTCGTCGGAGATTAAAGCTGCACATTGAGCTGTGAGCGTGTCATAAAAGGCTAGTTTTTCAGCAAACATCAGGTCTGGACGGGTTATTAACTCAAGGTCCCTACCATACTTGGTTTGTCCGCAAAATTAAACCTTTAGGCAGAACATTTCTCAGGGATTTATCAGTTCAAACTGCACCTGCACGTCAGCACGGATCTGTTGCTGACCAAAACTGACCGGCATTGAATCCGCCGCCATCATCATGCCTTTGAATCTCGGACCCGGTGCACTGGACTGCTCATGCAGCTGATTGACCTTGCCTAATTTGCGGCCACTGAGCGCGGCCAGTTGTAATGCTTTGGCTTTGGCGGCCTGAAATGCCTGCTGCAGCGCCTCGGTATAATACTGTTCGCTGTCTGCCGTTTGCAGCTCTACCGGTTGGATCTGACTGACGCCTAACTTTGCTGCAGCTTCCAGCAACACCGGATATAACTTCAGATCACGGATCAGTACTGTCGTGCTGCGTTCAATCCGGAACTGGTCGAGTTTCTGTTCCCGTTGTTCCGGATAGACAACTAATGGTGCATTGTTCACATCGCTGGCTTTAATCTGATGTTTACTCAACAGTGCGGCAAATGCCGCGCTTTGCGCATCTACCGCTTGTTTACCAGCGGCCACATCAGCCTGTTGTGCGGAAAAGACCAGGGTCAAGCGGGCTTGGGTTGGCGTCACAGCGACAGCGCCGCTGCCATTAACCTGGACAAAATCGGCCTCAGTCGCATACACCGACTGCCCTAGTGCCGCGCACAACACCATCATCTGACTTATTTTCATCAATACACTCCTGTTACGTCATGGTCCTTTGCCGGACAAGCTGCAGCATAGCAGTGCGCTGTGACGTCAGACTGTGACTAAATGTCAAAGCGCCAATTTGTCCAGTTGCTGTTGCGCCAACGGGTGATAGCCAGGGCGCGCTTCGCGATAGACCTGGCGCGCCCAACTACGCCACTGCGGATTGGCTTTAAGTTCACTGTACAGTGGGACAATAAATTTTTGCCGGCCCACCGACAGCAGAAACTGACGCAGGGGTTGAATAATTGGCTGATAATTGAGCGGGATCACTAATTTTGCCCAAGCGGTAAATACTTCAGCATTGCCTGTTTGTGACAAAGAAAACACCAGGTCCAGTTCGTTCAGCTGTTGTACCGTCAGGTCCCGCGGTAACAAATCAATAAAATGCAGCCACTCATGCACCGACCATTGCACGGTCGGCAATAATCGCAGGCCAGCCTTGCCTGCTAACCATTGTTGCTGTGCCGCGTTGACGCGGGCAAATGCATCAGACGCCGGCAGCGCCAGTTCGTCCGGTAATCCTGGCGCGTTTAACCAACGGCGCAAGGCCTGTTCGCTAAAGCTTTGTTTACTGTTTAGCTGCTGCTGAAAATAACCGACAAACGCCTCGGTCTGGATCGACTGAAACGCAAAATGGGCAAAATAATCATGCAAAAACTGATCAAACCGAGCCTGACCAAAATGCTGCGCCAATGTCAGCAACAATAACTGGCCTTTGACATATGGAATTTGTTGAAAGGCTTCATCCGGATCACGGCCACTGTAATCAGCCTGTAAGCGTGAATCTGCCGGCGTCTGATGTGTCAGCAAATTGCGCAGCGCACGGACATTCAGTAGCAGTTCCATATCCGCCCTTGGCTGGCCGTATACCTTTTGCATGATGCGGTTTTCAACATAGTTGGTGAAACCTTCATTCAGCCAGACATCGTTCCAGCTGGCATTCGTGACTAAATTACCGCTCCAGGAATGTGCCAGTTCATGCGCGACCAGACTGATCAGACTTTTATCGCCGGTAATGATGGTCGGCGTGACAAACGACAGCCGCGGATTTTCCATACCACCAAATGGAAAACTCGAGGGCAACACCAGTAAGTCGTAGCGTTTCCACGGATATTTACCAAACAGTTGGTTCGCCGCATCCATCATTTTTTGGGTGTCAGAAAATTCTGCTATCGCCCGGTCCAGCCAGAGTTTCTCGGCGTAGACGCCGGTATCAGCTGACATGGCTTTAAAATGCAAATCACCAACCGCCAAGGCAATCAGATAAGACGGCAATGGTTGTGGCATGTCAAAGTGATAGTCACCGTTTCTGTTGGTATTAGCGCTGTTATCAGCACTCATCACGGCCAGTAACTCTGGCGGTGTTTTGATATGGGCCTGATAGGTGATGCGGTTGGCAGGTGTATCCTGCAGCGGGATCCAGCTGCGGGCATGGATAGCCTGAGACTGGGAAAATAAAAACGGTTGTTTCTTTTCGCTGGTTTGCGCTGCGGTCAGCCACTGCAGACCACTGGCCTGTGGTGTGGTCTGATAATAGACCCGCACGGCTTTGGTGAGCGCTTGCAATTGAATGGTCAGTGGCTGGCCTTTCAGCGCATCTTCAATCCCGAGTAAATACGCCGCTGGCTGCCAATGCACGCCATCATTAGTGAACGTCACTGTGGTGATCTTCAGGTGCCGGCTGTCCAGCACCAAGCGGTTGACGGTCGGGTCCAGTCGTTCGAGCTGATGTTCGGCGAAGCCGGTCAGCTGCTGGCGGGTAAAATCAACCGCCAAATCTAACAGCAGATGACGGGTCCGGACTTGCTGATAATTGGCAAAACTATGTGGATCCGGCGCCGCAGTGCTGGCCAAAACCGGCATGAACCAACCAAAACCAATCAACCAACACAACACTCTGACCATGCAACAACTCTTTTTTGCGACTCGGTATGGCGAGTTCTGCGCTTCACTTTTCTGCTGTCATGTTACCTGCTTTTACCCACCGTTCAAATACTTAAGCCAGATCAATACATCCGTACACAGTTGCGGCCTTGCGCTTTGGCCTGATATAAGGCGTGGTCAGCAGCTGCGGATAACTCGTCCATCCGTTGTAACTGCAATGAAAACTCGGCAATGCCAATACAAGTTGTCAGTCGTGTCCCCTGTAACGCTGCAAACTGCCAGTCGGCAATTTTGAGCCGGATCCGTTCCGCCAGTGCCAACGCTGAATGGGCGTTAGTATCGGGCAACAGCGCGATGAACTCCTCGCCACCGATCCGGCCAAAGTCGTCCGGTTTTCTCAGCTCAGATTGCACCCGTTCGGCAAAACCAATCAGCACCTGATCGCCGATGGCATGACCAAATACATCGTTGATATGTTTAAAATGGTCGAGATCAAATAACAAAATGCTGAAATCCTGCTGATAACGACGGGCCTTTTTTAGATGAACTTCGGCAATTTCCAGAATACGGCGGCGGTTGTAACATTGAGTCAGCGGATCATGGTCGGCAAGACTTTGCAGCTGGCGTTGTAACTCTTTTAACTTACTGATGTCTGCAGCCACCAGCCCGGTCGCAAACAGCTGCCCTTGTTGGTCACGAATGGGAAATTTCAGTGATAAGAACTCCAGCGCGACGCCGTCCACTTCAACCCGCTCTTCGACACTGATCGCAACGGTTGATTGTTGCGCCAACTGGTCGGCACGGCGAAATTGCTGCGCCGTTTCCGCGTTAAACAGCTCTGCATCCGTTTTGCCGATAAAATCTTGCACCGGTCGGCTGAATAAACGACTGTACTGCTGATTGACATACAGATAATGCCCGGCCAAATCTTTTGCCCCAATTACAGCGCCGGAATGATCGGCGATCGCCTGTAAAATATCGATTTGCTGCTGCCAGTGTGCTTTGTCCACAATACTGCCTTCTGTCCGTTTATGGCTGATCAAACCATAGCAAAACAGCGGCAATACTGCCGTTTATTTCATTATTCGCTGATATACCAGCTTAGCAGCGCCAAACCGATGCTACTGCTGCGCAACGCACCTGCGGGCATTTATCTCGCCGCGTACGGATTGGCCGGATAAACACAGGTGGGCGCAACCAGCTGATGACTGAATTTACGCGTGGCCTTTTGCGGTAACTTCATAAAACCACCAACCCCATCGCCGCGGATCAATGGAATTTTACTGACAATATTCGCCAGTAACCGGGCGAACTGCGCTTCGGCGTCGGCATCAAGTAAGTGAAAATAGCTGTGTATTTTCATATAAAACGCAGTGACTTCAAAAATAATACAACCGGTGTGGCGGATCAGGTTCAACTGCGCCAGGTCGTCCATGATGGCATCTGGCAGTACCAGCTGTTCATCCGGATCTTTACCATCTTCAAAATAAGAATGTTGTTTGCTGCTGAGTTCGGCATTGCTGACGGCTTTTACTTCATACGGAATATGTAAACCGGGCGGCAACGTAAAGGCGTGCTCTGCGTGTTCCCGCGCCAGGTGAATAGTCTGGCGCGCATCAAACAAACAGGCTTTAAAAGTACCGACTTTGGCGATAGCGCGGGCCAGTGTCACCACGTTATTCAGCGCCAGCGTAAAGGCCTCGGTCAAAGCCTGCTGATACAAATGGAAGTGACAATCGACATAAACACCCTGCGCCTGCCAGTGGATCGCAAGGCCTCCCACTACCGGATAGCGGCCGAGCCGGCTGACCGCCGCCACAAAGGCTTTTTCGGTTTCACCCATACCTTCAAGGTAGTTTTTGTAATAACGCTCCAGCTGCACGTCATCGACGTACTGAATGCCGTCTTCTTCACTGTGTTCACGCAAAAATGATTTGCGCGACGAATACACCACAGTATCCAGTTCACGGCTGTGGGTATTGATCCCAAATGGCAGCTGCGGGCTGTCATCAAACAGCGTCAGATCCGGCAACACCAGATGAGCCAACCGCGGCATCGCTTTGAGGAAATAGTCACCGGCCTGGGCGCGTAAACCTGGATCGTCGGCCAGCAGGCTGTCGAGCATAGTGGCAAATTCGTTGGGTAAGCCGAGACTGCGCGCCGGGATCGCTTTGCGGCCAAAACGACAGCCCTGACCAGAGGCCAGCGCATACAAAGTGCCAGCCACGCCCTGCTCATCAAAACGAGGGCTGGATAAAGCACCAGCGCGCTGTTCGGCACCGATAAAATACACATCCCCGAGCCGGGCATTGGAATTTTGCAAGTCGGCTGACATCAGTGCCATCACGTTATTGCTGAGGTAAGTCCCCTGCTCGTCGGTCTGGGCAAACACCGAACTGCCCCAATCAACCAAACTGATTTGGCCGCTGGTTTCGTCATATACCAGGTTAGATGGTTTGATATCGCCATGCACTATCGGGCAAGCTTCACCGTCTTTTTGTCGGCTGCGCAGCATTTTTAACAAACTGGCGAGCTGTGCGGCGATATCAATGATTAGCCGAACCGGCAGGCGACCATGGCGCAAGCTGTATTGTTCAAGGTCAATGCCGCGGGCACGGCCCATCATCAGGATGCCTTGTTTTTTCACCAGCTGGTAGGTGATGTACCGTGGCACATTCGGATGCTGAATTTGTGACAGCATATAAGCTTCGTCGGCCAGTCGCTCCTGGATATGTTGCGGCAGGTTGATGCGGGAAAATTTAAACACACATTGTTCGCCGGCTTTATCAAGGCCAGCAAAAGCAAAGCCATAAGCCCCTTTACCGACCAGTTCGATGTCGCGATAGCCTAATTTGCGCAATTCATCCATACACAACGCCACCCAGTCTTTGAGCTTTTTCGCGTCGTTGGCATTGAGCAGATAAATTGACTGCTCTTCCGGAATATAAAAATTACGTAATTGGTGTTTGTACATCGCTATAACAAAAAAGCCCCGAATGGGGCTTTTTTAGCAGGTTTTACGCGCCTTAGATAGCGCTGGCACATTCTTTAGCGCATTCGTTAGCGCATAGCCACCAGCATCGCGGACGGTTCTTCCAGGTACTTTTTCCACAGGTTGGTAAAGCGGGCAATGGTGCCACCGTCAATCACCCGGTGATCGCCAGACCAGCTGACCTGCATGATGGAACGCGCCACCACATGGCCTTTGGCATCAAAGCGCGGCAGTTGCTGCACTTTACCCAAAGCCACAATTGCTACTTCCGGTTTGTTGATGATCGGTGTCGCCACAGTGCCGCCAATAGCACCGATATTGGAGATGGTGATAGTGCCACCTTTTAAATCAGCCGGGCTGACGCGGCCATCGCGCGCCAAATCAGTGAGCCGCGTTAAATCCTGCGCAATTTCAACAATAGATTTGCGCTGGCAATCTTTGACGTTCGGTACCAACAGACCGACTTTAGAATCCACTGCAATACCGATGTTATGCTCGTCAAAATAAGTCAGCGCTGTGCAGTCGGCATTGACCTGACTGTTTAAGATCGGAAACTCGTTTAAGGCCAGCGACATCGCCTTCATAAAAAACGGCATCATCGTGAGTTTGACGCCTTGTTTGGCCAGATTGTCTTTCAGGCTTAACCGCAGTGCGATGAGATCGGTCAGGTCAATCTCTTCACAATAAGTGAAATGCGGGATAGTGGCGACAGACTCGGCCATCTGCCGTGCCATCGCGGCTTTGATGCCTTTAATTGGCTCAACGCGGCGGCTGGTGCTAGGTGCGACCGCTGGTGCAGTGTCACGCGTCACAGCGACGGCTGCTGTGTTGGATACCGCTGGAGCGGCACCAGAGACATATGCCTGTACATCTTGTTTAAACACCCGGCCTTTGGGGCCAGTGCCCGGCACCTGGTGGATGTCGACGCTGAGTTCACGCGCGAGGCGGCGTACCGCCGGGCTGGTCAGTGCCTTATGACCGGCTGGCAGGCTGCTGGTGATTGCAGCTACCGCAGTCGTTACTGGTGCTGCAATCGGTGTGCTCGGTTGAACCGCTGCTGGTGCAGTTGCATGCGCAGCAACCGGTGACGCCGTTGCAAGGGCCGCATCCATCTCAATGGCAAACAGCGGCGCATGCACTTTGGCGATATGGCCTTTGGCAGTGTAAAGCTTGACAACTTTGCCCGGATGTTTGGCCGGGATTTGCACTAAAGCTTTGTCGGTCATCACGTCACAGACCGGTTGGTCTTCAGCGATGATATCGCCTTCTTTCACCAGCCAATCGACCACTTCACATTCCACAATGCCTTCACCGATATCCGGCAGAATAAAATCTTCAACGACTTTGCCGCCTACTGCAGCAGCAACTGGCGCAGCCACCACAGGTGCATCACCTGCCATCACATCAACAATCATTTCGAACAACGGCGCATGGACTTTGGCAATATCGCCTTTGGCGTAATACAGCTTACTGACCACGCCGTTATAAATCGCCGGAATTTGCACCAACGCTTTATCCGTCATCACGTCGCAGATCGGCTGATCTTCCACGATCCGATCGCCCTCTTTGACCAGCCAGTCGACCAGTTCACATTCCACGATGCCTTCACCAATGTCCGGCAGGATAAAATCTTTTTTCATCGATAACTCCGGCTCAGAAATTGACTGACGCTTTAATAGCTTCAAAGGTTTTTAAATGATCAGCGACGTATTCTTTTTCCAGCGCCAGTGGATATGGTGTATCCAGACCACAAACCCGCAAAATCGGGCTTTCCAGATGCAGGAAACAACGTTGCTGAATAGTGGCGGCAATTTCGCCGGCAAAACCACCGGTTAGCGGCGCTTCATGGTTGATCACCAGCCGGCCGGTTTTTTGTACTGACGCGGCGACGGTGTCGACATCCCACGGCAGAATGCTGCGAAGGTCAATCAGTTCACAGGAAATACCAATGGCTTCAGCCATTTCGACCGCCTTTTCCACGATCTCCATCTGTGCGCCCCAGGCCAGCACTGTGACTTGCGTGCCGGTTTTCATTATTTCGGCCTGACCGATTGGCAGCTCGTAATACTCTTCCGGCACTTCGCCTGTGGACGCGCGGTACAGTTTTTTCGGTTCAAAGAAAATCACTGGATCCGGGCAGTTAATCGAGGCCAGTAACAACCCCTTTGCCTGATGCGGATTACGCGGTACCACAATTTTTAAGCCCGGCGTATGGGCGAAATAAGCTTCCGGTGACTGGCTGTGGTAATGACCGCCAGCAATGCCGCCGCCGTATGGCGTACGGAATACCAGACCACCGACGTTAAATTCGTTGCCAGAGCGGTAGCGGAACTTCGCCGTTTCATTGACGATCTGGTCAAAGGCCGGAAAGATATAGTCGGCAAACTGAATTTCCGCGACCGGTGTCATACCCTGCGCCGCCATACCGTTAGCAAAACCAGCAATGCCCTGTTCAGTCAAAGGCGTATTAAAACAGCGGGCTTTGCCGTATTTTTCCTGCAATTTAGAGGTGGCACGGAATACGCCACCAAAATGGCCAACGTCTTCACCAAAACACACCACGCCATCGTCTTTGGCCATCGCTAAATCCAGCGCGTTGTTGATGGCCTGTAACATATTCATTTTCGCCATTACATTCTCCCTGAGGTGATTGGATACGCATCCGGATATTTACGGATGTGCTCTTTAAGCTCCGCCAACTGGCGTTCCAGCTCAGGGATAGGTTCGGCATAAACATCGCTGATCAGATGTTCGATACCTGGCTTGGCGACTTTTTCCGCCACTTTTAACGCTTCCAGAATGTCCTGACGCAGCTGCTCAGTCGCTGCTTTGTCGGCTTCGTCATCCAGCCAGCCTTTTTGCAGCAGGAATAAACGAAAACGCGCCACCGGATCGGTTTTACGCCACAGTTCTTCTTCTTCTTTTGAGCGATAACCGCTTGGGTCATCCGACGAGGAATGCGCGCCTAAGCGGTAGGCAATTGATTCCAGCAGCACTGGCTCGTTATGGGCTAAGGCGTATTCCCGTGCCATTTTGGTGGCCTGATACACTGCCAGAATATCTGCGCCATCAACACGGATAGTCTTCATGCCATAACCAACACCACGACAGGCAATGCCGTCGCCTTTAAATTGCTCGTTGGCTGGTGTCGAGATGGCGTAACCGTTGTTGCGGCAGAAAAACAGCACCGGCGCTTTGTGCACAGCGGCCATATTCAGACCGGCGTGGAAATCACCTTCCGACGCTGCACCTTCACCGAAATAACAAATGGTCACGTTGGCCAGACCGCGTAATTTCTGTGCATACGCATAGCCGGCAGCTTGCGGGATTTGCGTGCCAAGCGGGCTGGAAATCGTCATGTAGTGAATGGCATTGCTGCCGTAATGCACCGGCATCTGCCGGCCCTTGCCGAGATCTTTTTCGTTGGAAAACAGCTGGTTCATAAACTGCTCCAGCGTGAAACCACGGTAACGCAATGCGCCTTGCTCACGGTATTGCGCCATGATCATATCGGCATCATCCAGTGCAGCAGCACTGCCGACTGTGGCGGCTTCTTCACCGAGACATTGCATATAAAAGCTGATGCGGCCCTGACGCTGCGCGCCTAACATCCGTTCGTCGAGGACGCGGATAAAGGTCATGGTCTGGTACATTTTCAGCGCTGTGGCTTTATCGAGTTCCGGTGCGGTCGCACCTTCGTAGAGCGTGCCGTCGTCCTGTAAAATGCGCAGTGTCGGGATCTGCAAAGCGTGGCCACTGGTGAATTCGGCGTGGTGCACGGTCGAAATCGTGGCGTTATTCGGGTTGGTCATAGATCTCTCTTTGTCATGCGGGTAACGCGGACCTTGGTGTTTGCCGGCTTTACCTTAATGTTGAATCCATCTGACTGACAGTCTGGCGCTGTTTGGGTCAGCTTCTCCCCTGGATTTTTGCAGACGGTTTATCGCGTCGGTTTATTTTACTTTACGTAGACGTCAAGCAAACCCCTGCATTGTGCTGTTGTTGTTTTTATTCCAGCGCGGCTGACTTTACCTTTACGTAAACTGCATTGCAACTGCGCCAGCCTGTAAAACGTAGCACAGCCGGGCTTTTTACGGTGAATTTTTCCGAGGCCTCGGATAAGGAAAACTAATGTGAAGTAAAAACGGGCGAAAAGCCCGTTGGTCGGAACAGATGTCAGCGCGCGGTCATGCTGTCAGTCGCACAACTGCCCGGCGATGGACACCGGTTTCACCAGTAACATCGCGCGCTGGCCGATGGCGACATCAGCATTGGGGAAAATAATGGCTTCGCCTGGCTCGTCAACCCGATATTCGGTGTCACCGTCACGCGCCAACAAGGTTCCAAGCGGAAACTGAGTAAAGTTTTCAATATTGCGGGCAAAACACAGCTCAAACTGCTCGGTTTGTTTATTCACTGCTCGGCTCACAACAAAAAAATTAAACCGGCTTTCGTCAAATTCAGCCAGCGCTGGCACTGTATCTGTGACCAAGGCGCGCAGCATCGAATCACAAGTGGCAAAGCGACTCATGTCGTTATCACCAAAGGCCCGCACTTTACCCAGTTCCAGCGTAAACGCCTGGGCGCCACAACTTTGTGCGCCAAAATAACTGAAGGTCGAGGCCGGCGTTTGCATCAGCAAAAAGGTATCCACACCACACGCCAGCAAAAACTGCAGCTGGCTTCTGCTCCACGGCTTGCCATGTAAAAACGGATACACGGCAAATTTTTCAAACTGCGAGCCACGTATGGCGGTGTGCAGGTCATACAACAAGCGTTCGCGCCCTTCACCGCCTTCTTCATAAAAACGCTGTACGTATTGTTCAAGTTTGGCCGCGCGCTGGCGCTCCCAGCCCGGCTCCGCCTCGCCTTTGCTGTGATGGCCGGAGAATAAGCGGTTGAGGTTATCCTGCAGTTCCCGTTTGCCGGCGTTGATGGCCGGTGGATTGCCAAACAAAAACAAAGTCCGTTGCCTGAGTTGCAGTTTGCCTGTCAGCACGTCCTGACAGATGGCGGCACATAACTCAATGGGCGCTGTTTCGTTGCCGTGTACACCGCAGGACAATACCGCGTCGGTGTTGCCGCAGATGACCGGTGTCAGGCAGATCACACCAGTGTCCCAAACCTCGGCGACGGTGCCATCGGCCAGCACAAAAGAAAACGGCTGCAATTGTTCAGGATGGCTCAGCGTCAGAGCCAGAAAATCGCCACTTTGCGCGAGTTCAGCCGGACTGACGTTACGATGCAGAATATTTGTGCTCATATTTTTAGCTTTGTTTATCAGAAATGCTTCACGGCATTCTACGCAAAATCAGGCCCACATCACCAGTACCGCGGCGATAACCACCAACGCCAACCCCAATAAATCTGTGCGTTTAAGCTTTTCTTTAAACCAGAACACCGAGATCAATAAGGTAAATAACACTTCCACCTGACCAAGGGTTTTCACCAGCGGTACACTTTCCAGACTCATCGCAGTGAACCAGCCTAACGAGCCGATACAGCTAAAAAAGCTGGTCAGCAAGGTCAGCCGGGGCCTTTGCCACAACGAGACCAGCACGGCGCGGTCACGTAGCAGCAGATAACCCAGCAACAGCAGGGTCTGGCAACTGATGACGAATAACAGCACCCAGGCGGCACCATAAGGAAACGGCAACCCCAGCGCCAGACTGGCTTCGCGGATCCACAACGACGTCAGCGCAAACGCCGCGCCACAGGCCGCGCCGATCGCAACGGTCCTGAACGGCAGCTCGGTCAGGTTACGCACGCCGCTTAATAAAAACACGGCGATGGCGCCAACGCCCACACCAAGCCAGCCCAGCGGTGACAGCACACTGGCAAAAAATAACACACCAAGTACCGCGGCAAAAATCGCTTCCGATTTCGCCAGCCCCACGCCAATGGCATAATTTTTCTGTTTAAACAGCACTACCATCAGTGCCGTCGCTAAAATTTGCATCAGCGACGCCGCAAGGACATATCCGGCGAAACTGCCGTTAAATACCGGCAATGGCGCTGCCTTGTATTGATATAAGCCAGCCAGATACAAAGCGGCCAGCGGGCTGGCATAAATAAACCGCGCCAGTGTGACACCCAGCACCGACACCTCTTTACTCAGTTCTTTCTGGCAGGCGTTACGAACGGCCTGCATCGAGGCGGCCAGTAAAGTAAACAAGATCCACATAAAAATCGGCCTCCCCGGCGCGCGCTACACATCTGGATATTTCAGACATCCGGATGGATGCACAATGGCATTACCTTAACCGAAAATCAGCAACGACGCTTTGCTATTTGACTGATTAACCGGCTAAAAATACCGCAGTCAGTCGGTGCAGCATTGCAATCAGACAGAAAGCCAGTAAGATAAGGCGCTCGTCGGTACGTAGCGCAGCTTGGTAGCGCACTGTCATGGGGTGTCAGGGGTCGTGGGTTCGAATCCCGCCGTACCGACCATTCAATTTTCATAAAAAACGCCGGATTTATCCGGCGTTTTTTTATGTCCATGACATACCGGCGTTTAACTACAACTGTGTTTGTGTCAGCGCGACAAACTGGTTGATCAGCAGCTGTTTTTGCGGCTCGCGCTCTGACGCCTGATACGCGAGCAATAAGCGTGTCACCGCCATCTCGTCGGCCAGTTGCCGATAACAAACCCCGGCCAGCTGAATGCGGTCGAAACAGGCTGGCAGCACACTGATGCCAACACCGGCGGCAACCAGGCCGATAATAGTGGACGCTTCCGCAGCCTGCTGCACCGTTTCCGGCGTAAATCCGGCCTGCAGGCACAAGGCGTGCAGTTGCCGGTAAATGCTGGTGCCGGCTTGTGGCGGATACATAATAAAGCCCTGCGTCGCCAAATCAGCCACACAGAGTTGTGGTTTGGTCGCCAATGGATGTTGCTCCGGCAGCACCACCACCAGCGGATCCGTGCGTAGCGTTAAATATTGCAGCGCATCCGCCGCTGCATGTTCCACTGCCCCTTGCTCAGCACCAAATTGCGGCCGGACAAAGGCCAAATCTAATGTCTGTTGTTGTAACGCCGCCAGCTGGTGTTGCGTTGACATCTCCAGCAACGTCAGTGTGACTGCCGGAAATTGGCGGCGATAGATATTAATCAATGCGGAAAACAACGGCGTGAGCGGCGTGGATGAAGTAAAACCAATCCGCAGTTCCCCGGCATGTCCGCTGGCGGCGGCTTTGACACTCAGTGCCGCCGCTCCAGTCAGCGCCAGAATTTTGCGGGCATCGGCCAGCAATAACTTGCCGGCCTCGGTCAGCTGTACCGACCTTTTGGTACGGGCAAATAATAACGCACCGACCTCCGCTTCCAACTGGGCAATGGCATAACTGAGCGGTGGTTGCCCAATACAAAGCCGCTGCGCCGCGCGGGTGAAATGCAGCTCTTCGGCGACGGCAATAAAATAACGCAGTTGTCGTAGTTCGATCATTTGCTACTCCGGCCCGTTGCTTCCTGTTGCCATCACACTAATCTATTTCCGGTATTAATAGCGACTTATTTATGTATTGGACACTATTAGTCACACGCTTTACGCTGACACTTCCTGTAAATCACCGGTACTGCCTGATGTCTTATTCAGAATCTGCCTGCCCAGCACCAACGCCTGCAAACGAGTTATCAACCATGGTTTTGCAACGGATCCAGGCATTAAAATGGGCCATGTTTTTGGCCGGCAGCAGCGTTTTTGCCCTGCTATATGCCGTACAACCAATGATGCCGCTGCTTTCAGCAGAATTCGGTTTGTCGGCGTCTGATGCCAGTTGGGTGTTGTCGATATCAACGCTGACACTGGCATTGTCTTTGTTGCTGAGCAGCCTGCTCAGTGAATTTATTGATCGGCGCCGTCTGATGATTGTGGCGGTTGCCGGTACTGCCGTGCTGAGTGTGCTCTGTGCACTGGCGCAAAACTATAGCCAGTTACTTTGGCTGCGCGCGCTGCTGGGGCTGGCTTTAGGCGGCATGCCGGCACTTGCGATCACCTATCTGAGCAGCGAAGTGCCGGCGGCCCGGTTAAGTCAGACCATTGGCTTTTATATCGCGGGCACCGCGTTGGGTGGCATGCTGGGGCGCGCATTCGGCTCGCTGCTGAGCGACCATTACAGCTGGCGACTGGCATTGCTGGGTTTAGGCCTGGCTGGCCTTGCTGCCGCCTGGCAATTTCAGCGCATGTTGCCGCACACATCGCCGCGCGGCCCACATAACAAACCGGCAAGTCCCGATCTTCATAGTCTGCAGCAGATGGTCGGCTCAGTCTTCAGCCAGGTCCGCCAGCCAAAATTGCTGGCGCTGTTTGCCATCGCATTTTTATTAACCGGCAGTTACACCGGGCTGTACAACTACATTACCTTTCATCTGCTGGCGCCACCGTATTTGTTCAGTCAAAGCACTGTCGCTGGCATTACGGTGTTTTATATTTTTGGCATTGGCAGCTCACTGTGGGGCGCCATGTTAACCAAACGCCTGCCGTTACGTACGCTGGTCCCGGTGGCACTGACGCTGATGTTGTTTGGCTTATGTGCCACGTTACACCCGGATGTCCGGATGATCCTCGCTGGTATCGCGCTGTTTACTTTTGGATTTTTTGCGACCCACACCCTATGCAGCAACTGGCTGGCCACTGTGGTTCAGGCGCCAAAGGCATTGGTCACTGCAGTGTACCTGTGTTGCTATTATCTGGGTGCCAGTACCTTGGGCGCATTGTCCGGTATCGGCTGGGACTCGGGCGGCTGGCCAGCGATGGTGCTGCTGCTTGCACTGTTGCTGAGCCTTGCCTTAGCGTTAAGTCTGTGGCTGGCCTGGCAAGCGTCCCGGCCTCAGGAGCCAGAGTCTGCAGCGAAAATGCTGCAAAGCACGCCATCGCAGCAGTTTACTGCGGGGCCATCGTCTCAACCAAACAACCAATTAAGCGCTAACTCTCCGGCCCCTGCTGCGCACAGCGCCACGGATGAAGCATATTGGCAGCAACACAGTCTGCTGTACCCGCGTGATCCGGCGTTTATTCAGCTGGAAAACGGCTATGTTGGCATGCAGCCGTTATCTGTCTTACAGGCCTGGCAGCAACATCAGCTGCAAGTGAACAGTCAGGCCGCGTTTTATCTGCGTCAACAATGGCCGCAGGAAGAAGCAGCCATCTATCAGCAACTGGCCGATTTTTGTGGTGTACAGCCGGACGAGTTGTTACTGACCCGAAATCTTTGCGAGGGGATGCACCTTTTGTTGCAGGGTTATCCGCTGCACCCTGGTGATGAAGTGATTTGTGCGACCCAGGATTACGATGCGGTACTGGCCAGCCTGCAGTGGCTCGCCACAACAAAACAAGTGAAGGTCCGCTCCCTGCAACTGCCGGCGAATGGCACCGAACAAGCGCTGGTCCAGTGTTACGCTGACGCCATCACGCCACGCAGTAAACTGATCGTACTGAGTCACTTATGTCATCGTCATGGGCAGATCCTGCCGGTGGCCGCGATCAGCCGGATGGCACGTCGCTGTGGCGTTGACGTGATGGTTGATGCCGCCCACTCGTTTGCTCAGCTCGATTACCAGTTGCCAGCGCTTGATGCCGATTTTATTGCCACCAATCTGCATAAATGGTTTGGGGCGCCGCTTGGTACCGGACTGTTATTTATCCGGCGATCCCGCGTGGCCGGGATCCAGCCGCTTGTACGGGCTTTCAGACAGTGCAGCAAGGCCATCACCGAGGCTCATCCAACGTTTAGCGGCGTCAGGCACTGTGGCAGTCCCCGCGCTGCTGAATATCCGTGATGCGCTGGCATTTCAGCGTGAAGTTGGCCAGGCACAAAAAGAACAGCGCCTGCGTTATCTGACCCAGTATTGGCTGACGAAGGCGCGGCAAATTCCACAGCTGCAAATCATCACACCGTTGGATCCTGCGCAGTCCTGTGCTATCGCGGCATTTACCCTGGACGGACAAAGCGCCGACGCTGTAGTCGCGGCCTTGTGGCAACAGGCAAGAATTTTCGCCGTCAGCCGCCAGCTCAATCAATTGTCGATCGTGCGGATCACTGTGCAGCTCTTTACCCAACCCGCTGAGCTGGATCAGTTGATTGTCGCCCTACGCCAGATAGCAACAACCCGCGTGGCTGAACAGCATCTGGCCCGCAGCGACAGCCAGGCTGATCCGTCATCGTTAAGTTCAGTAAACACTAAATTAATCGAGCCAATGACATCGCTGTCTTGTAACTAAATGCGGACAGGAGTTTGGCAAGGCCGGTTTCAGAGTCTTGATCTGACGGAAATTTTCCGCCCAGTACTGCGACGGCAGCACTCAGAACCATGGCTCAGGTGAATAATATTGAACCATGGCCATGGCAGATTTTTTAGTTACGAACCTTTACACTTTCATCGTTGCGGCCGGAACGGATACCGGACTCAGACGAGGATCAGGCTGTGACTGAGGTCATTTCCGCTGATTACGCCCTGATCATCTGACTGCAACACAGGTCCGGCACAATGCCGGACTGTCCTGAGACGCTACGCAGAGGTGATGTAATGAAGACTGAACAACTGAGCAGAACCCGTCCACCAGAACTGTTTCCCACTGCAGGCTACGGCAGTGTGGCGCCCCCCTGGATCAAAGCAGATTTACGGCAGAGTCCAACCACTAAACCCGACGTACACCAATCAGATAGTGACACCTGGCATTGGCTGAGACGCCAGCTGGGCTGGCATCAATCCTGAAATCAACTGCGTTCAGAGATAAAACCAACTGACCCAGTGTTGATAGACAGGTAATCCTATCAAGACGTTAACCGGAAAAGTGATCCCCAGTGCAGCCAACATGGCCAGGCCGATGTTGGCTGACGGGATCGCAGCCCGGATAGCGGCTGGTGCAGCGATGTAGGAAGCGCTGGCAGTCAGGCCGGCCAGGATCACGGCGCTACCTTGGGGTAAGTCCAGCAATAACGCAGTGGCGATCCCGCTCCAGGCCAGTAAAAATGGCATCAGTGCCGCGAACATCAGCAAACGCCACTGCGCCAGCGGTAACGGCACACAGGCCTTCGCCGTACACAAGCCCATTTCCAGCAGAAACAGCGCCAGCATGGTTTTAAAACCACCAAGTAAGGCCGGTGCAATTGGTTCCAGCCCAACAGGTCCGTAGCAATAACCAATCAGCACGCCGCCACCAAGCAGCAATACGCCGCGGCTGGTCAAAGATTCGCGCCAGATCCCGCCGGTACTGCCTTCACCGGTCAGCCGCCGGTGTAACCACAACATAATGATGATGGCCGGCAGTTCCAGCAACACCAGAAAAAGCGTTGTTTGTGCCGCTACCGGCAAACCGGCCCGTTCCACCATTGCCAGCACCAGCGCAAAAGTACCGGCACTGACCGACCCATAGTGCGCCGCAATACTGACTGCATCATCGGTCGGCAATTTTACCAGGCGTCGCAGGATCGGATAACACAACAGGGGCAGCACAAATCCCAACAAAGCGATGGGTAATAATCCCAGCAGCAACTGCGCGGTGACCTGGCCGTGTAAAGCCAGCCCGCCTTTTAAACCAAGTACCAGCATTAACAGGATCGACAAGGTTTCATAAATCGAATGTGGCACTTTCAAATCCGATTTTAATAAACCGGCGATCAGGCCAAAGGCAAAAAAAGCTATGACTATATCGGGCATCGTTAATTCCTCAAGAACTGGGCGGCGGCTATTGTGCCTGTCCGGCGGATTAAGGAATAATAAATATAATCACGCATCAATATAGATAATTATCAATGAACATTCGCCATCTGAGTTTTCGTTTGTTGCAGGTTTATCAGGCGGTAGTGCAAACCGGCAGCATTTCACAGGCGGCGCGTCAATTGCACCTGACCCAACCGACCGTTTCTATCCAGCTGAAAAAATTAACGGATTGGGCCGGCGAACCATTGCTGGAGAGTCAGCATGGCGCGCTGATCCCGAGCCGCGTAGGTGCCGAGCTGTACCGTGCCAGCCAGGATGTGCTGGGCCGTTTTGCCGATTTTTCCCAATATGTGCAAAGTGCGCGCGCCGGTAACAGTGGCAGTCTGAGCCTGGGTGTTGTCACCACCGCCAAATATATCCTGCCACCGCTGTTGGCCGAATTTTCCCGCCAGTTTCCGCACATTGAACTGACGTTAAACATTGGCAACCGCGCTCAAATCCTCAGCCGGTTTGAACAGCAACAGGATGATTTGTTTTTATTCAGCCATCCGCCAGCGGGCAATCAGGTGCTGGCGCGACGGCTGTTAAAAAACCCGCTGCAACTGATAGCCCCGCCCGGCCACTGGGCGGTAGACAAGCCCGGTCTTGGTATGGCCGAGCTGAAAGAGGAACGCTTTCTGATCCGCGAACCGGGCTCGGCGACCCGGATGATGCTGGAGAGCTGGCTCAGCAGTCAGGGCCTGGTATTGCAAAAAACCATGCAAATTGAGAGTAATGAAGCGATCCGCTTAAGTGTCGCCTCGGGTCTGGGACTGGCCGTCTTGTCGGCGCATACACTAAAGGCGGGGACCGAGCCGGTCGAACTGCTGCAGCTACCCGGCTTGCCGCTGGAGAGTCACTGGTATCTGGTGGCCCGGCGTGACCGGCGATTGTCCGCCACCGCCGCACAGCTGATCCGCTTTTTGCCGGCGCAGCTGGCGCAACATCTCGACCCTGCCTGGCTGGTCAGTGATTTAGCGCGCTTGGCGGACGACTTTTTGCCAGGCAACTGACGGCCAATGCCGCGATCGCGACAGAACTATAAATCCAGTGTTTTTTATCGCAACACCGCCTCTGCTTATCACAATAGGCTGCAGCAGCGGGGTGAACATCGTATGCTGATGCCTTACGAGCACCTGAGGATCTACCTGATGTCTGATTTTCGTTCCGATACCGTCACCCAACCCACCGCAGCGATGCGCGCCGCCATGGCAGATGCACCGCTGGGTGATGACGTATTTGGCGATGACCCTTCGGTCAATGCGCTGCAGAATTATGCCGCTGAATTGCTTGGTTTTGACGCCGCACTGTTTGCGCCAAGTGGCACCATGACCAATTTGATCGCGCTGATGAGCCATTGTCAGCGTGGTGACGAAGCCATCGTCGGGCAAAACTGGCACACCTATAAATGGGAAGCCGGCGGCATGGCGGTGCTGGGTTCGATCCAGCCACAACCGCTGACCAACCAGCCAGACGGCAGTTTACTGGCCGCGGACGTCCTGGCTGCGATAAAACCAGACGATCCACATTTTGCCCGCACCCGGTTGCTGGTGATCGAAAATACCACTGGTGGTCAGGTGCTGGGGCTGGATTACATGGCGCAGATGGCAACCCTGGCCAAAGCCAACCAGCTGGCCTGCCATATTGACGGCGCGCGGATCTTTAATGCAGCTGTCGCTATTGCCACTCAGACCCAGGCCGATCCTTATCAGGTCGCCCGTCAGCTGGTCAGTGGTTACGACTCCATTTCGGTATGTTTGTCTAAAGGATTGGGAGCACCCGTTGGCTCCTTGTTATTAGGCAGTCATGCATTTATCGCCCGCGCCCGACGTGTGCGCAAAATGCTCGGCGGCGGCATGCGACAGGCCGGTGGACTGGCCGCGGCCGGTTTATATGCGCTGCAACATCATGTCCGTCGGCTCGCCGAAGACCATCAGCATGCGCAGCAACTGGCTACCGGGCTGATGCAAATCGTGCAGGACAGCGGATTGGAAACTCAGTTTTCACTGCAAATGCCACAAAGTAATATCATTTTCTGCGATCTGGACGCTGCGCTTGCCGGCCATTTTGTGGCAGAATTAGGCAAACATCAGGTCCGCCTGACCAGCAGCACTTATCAGCAATCTGGCCAGTCGAAATCCCGCATTCGTTTAGTCACCCATTTGGATATCAGTCCGGCGCAGGTTCAGGCCATGCTTGCGTGCAGCCGCGATATTCTCTGCAATTATTAACGCCCGCCGTGCAGATGGCGGGCCTTGTTGAGGTCTGCCATGCTGCAGTTTTTTGAAAAGTTGACCAATCCCTTTCCGGCGGCGGAACCCACGCAGCCGCCCAAGGGGATCTATGCATTTTGCCGGCATTACAGCAAAGGCATGGAAATCCCGCTCGTCGTAATGGCTTTGTTAACTGCCTTGCTGGCGATGCTCGAAGTGTCGTTATTTGGTTTTATGGGGCAACTCGTCGACTGGCTGGTGCAAAAAGATCCGGCTACCTTGTGGCAGACCGAACAGGACACGTTGATCCGCATGGGGTTGCTCACCGCAGTCGGTATGCCGCTGCTGGTATTGCTCCACTCTGCGGTGTTGCACCAGACGTTACTCGGCAATTATCCCATGGCGATCCGCTGGCAGGCGCATCGTTATTTGTTAAAACAAAGCGTCAGCTTCTATCAAAACGATTTCGCCGGCCGTATTGCAACGAAGGTAATGCAGACCTCGCTGGCTGTGCGCGAAACCGCCACCAAATTACTCGATGTGATGGTTTATGTCCTGGTGTACTTCAGCACCATGTTGTATCTGGTGTTTGATGCCGACTGGCGTCTGGTACTGCCATTGCTGGTGTGGCTGAGTCTGTATATCTGCCTGCAGGTTTATTTTGTGCCACGGCTCAAAGATGTTGCCAGCCGCCAGGCTGATGCCCGCTCCGATATGACCGGCCGCATCGTCGACAGTTATACCAACATCAACACTATTAAACTGTTTTCCCACACCAGTCGTGAAGCCGAATATGCCCGTGACAGCATGTCGCGTTTTTTACATCCGGTGTACGAGCAAATGCGCCTGGTGACCTGGCTGAACTTCAGTGTGCAGGCGCTGAATTATTTACTGGTGTTTTCAGTCGCCACCATGTCGATCTGGTTATGGACGTTGCAGGCCGTCAGTGTCGGTGCTATCGCCATTGCGGTAAGTCTGTCGCTGCGTTTAAACGGCATGTCGCAATGGATCATGTGGGAAGTCAGCAGCCTGTTTGAAAATATCGGCACAGTGGCCGATGGCATCACCACGTTGGCGCAGCCACAACAAGTGCTGGACAGCCCGGATGCGCAACCACTACAGGTCAGCGGCGGCGCTATTGTTTTTGATA
This sequence comes from Rheinheimera sp., assembly GCA_034519945.1. GTDB lineage: Bacteria > Pseudomonadota > Gammaproteobacteria > Enterobacterales > Alteromonadaceae > Pararheinheimera. The sequence continues at coordinate 106,424 of JAXHNX010000051.1, read as the reverse complement.
AAGTCAGTTTTCAATACGCCAGTCAGGGCAGGAACGTGCTGCAGCAGCTCGATTTACAAATCAAACCGGGTGAAAAAGTCGGTCTGGTCGGTCGCAGTGGCGCCGGCAAATCAACCTTGGTCAATCTGCTACTGCGGTTTTACGACCTGGAAACCGGCCAGATCCGTATTGATGGCCAGGATATCCGCCAGGTCAGTCAGGACTCGTTACGCGCGCAAATTGCCATGGTCACGCAGGATACGTCCCTGCTGCACCGCACCGTGCGGGAGAATATTCTGTACGGCCGGCCCGATGCATCTGAAGCGCAGTTACTGGCTGCTGTCAAAGCGGCGGAAGCCGACCAGTTTATCGCGGAGCTCAGTGATCCACGCGGTAATCAGGGGCTGGATGCACAGGTCGGTGAGCGCGGCGTGAAATTATCCGGCGGTCAGCGCCAGCGGATCGCCATCGCGCGCGTGCTGCTGAAAAACGCGCCGATCCTGATCCTGGATGAAGCCACGTCGGCGCTGGATTCCGAAGTGGAAGCGGCCATTCAACACAGTCTGAATCAGTTGATGGCCGGTAAAACCGTGATTGCCATTGCGCACCGGCTATCGACGATTGCGGCGATGGACCGGCTGATAGTGCTTGATCAGGGCGCGATTGTCGAACAAGGCAGCCATCAGCAGTTGATTGCCCAAGGCGGTATTTATGCCCAGTTGTGGGCGCATCAAACTGGCGGATTTATTGGCCTGGACTAAGCCGTTGCCGGCTCCGCCTACAGCAAAAAAAGAGGGCTGCCAATGCAGCCCTTATTTTATCTTCAAACAAAGTTAACCCAATCGTGGATCCGTCTCGGCCACGCCAACTTCCTGTTGGTGGGCGATTTTAAACTGCAACAAAGCGCCAAAGGGTTGCATATCAACCAGTTCACGGAAGCAGATCCAGTCAATCAGGCAATATAAGCTCATCGCCAGATAATCCCACTGCGCAAACTCACCGGCGCTGACTTTGCTGTTCAGAATTTTCAGCGTCGCCTGGACCCGCTCATGCTGCAGATTAAAAAATAATTTGTTGTCCCGGACATCAAAACCAGAGCGTTTACACAGCAACAGTTCCACTAAAGAATCATTGGCCGCATTAATGATGGTCAGCAGATTTTCCTGCGACCAGCTCAGCGGCGTCAGCAAAAACTTCTGGCTGAGAAAACGGTAGATCACGCCGGAATCAAATACCACCTGCTCACCATCGGCCAACATCGGCACTTTGCGCGTTGGATTTAAAGCAATTAAACGTTCACGGTCAGCCGATTCAAAAATATTCAGACTGATAAATTCATGCGGCCGCTCGGCCAGTAATAAGCGCAAACGACGGACAAAAGGTGACGAAGTCGAACCATAAAGCTGCATAGTTTCTCCCAAGCAGATTATTTCAGGCTAACCAACTGACTATTGTTACAGTGACAGGCAGCCCGCAGGCCGCCTGCATTTTACTGCTGTTGAATACCAGACTGTTCAATCACCGGCTGACTGACCGGCTCCGGCTGTTGATACACCGGCTCTGGCCGCTGGTATACGGGCTCCGGCTGCTGATACACCGGCTCAGGCCGCTGGTACACTGGCTCCGGCTGCTGATACACCGGCTCAGGCCGCTGGTACACTGGTTCAGGCTGCTGATACACCGGCTCAGGCCGCTGGTACACGGGTTCAGGCTGCTGATACACCGGCTCAGGCTGCTGATACACCGGCTCAGGCTGCTGATACACCGGCTCAGGCTGCTGATACACCGGCTCCGGTTGCTGATACACCGGCTCCGGTTGTTGATACACCGGTTCAGGCTGCTGATACACCGGTTCAGGTTGTTGATACACCGGTTCAGGCTGCTGATACACCGGTTCCGGTTGCTGGAATACAGGCTCAGGCCGTTGATCCACGGGCTGTGGTTGTTCATACACCGGCTGTGGTTCCGGGTCCGGTTGCTGATAAACCGGTTGTTCCAGCTCCGGCTGTGGTAATGATTCTGGCGCTAACTCTGGTCGCGGCATCGGATCTGAGGGCATGGGTTGTTCATTGACTGGTGCGGGTTCTGTCGGCGCGTCAATTACCGGCAGATCCGTCACTGGTTGTTCAAACACCGGCTGGTCAACGAGACCATCTTTATTATTGTCGACAGTTTCGCCAACTGGTTGTACCGGTGCCTGCGGGCTGCCTTGATCCGGAGTGACCGTCACCGGGTCTGTTTGTGGGTTCAGTTCATTCGCAGGTTGAGCGAATACCTGTTCCCGTTCCTGTTGTTGCCGACGTAAATTATCTAAATCCGGATCCGGTTGGCTGATGATCTGCTGGTCGCCCGGCAGCGCAACGTTATTGTCCTGCCGGCGTTCTGCCGCCCAGCGCCGGCGGTCGCCCTGATCTTCATAACGCCATGCTTCACCACGGCTTTCGCGCACTGGCTCGTAGGAGGTGTGATACACCACGCCATGGCGATGCTGCGGGTTATGTTGCCAATGCCGGCGTTCTTCGTGCTGAATAATCTCATGATTGCGATAATAATGCCGCGGCCGATAGTCATGATGATGGATCACAACAATTTCATTGCGTGGCCAGTAAAAAGTCGAGAAATAAAAGCTCGGTGCCACCTGCACGCCGGCGCCCCAATAAAACGACGCATGACGGCGATAGCCGGTTGGGTATGGCCAGTGTACCGGTGGATATGAACGCCACCACCAGTCACCGTAAACCACCCGGGTATCGTACACCGGCACATAAATCACTTCAGGTCTGGCCGGCTCGATCACAATAACTTTTTCTTTACGCTCAACGCGTAAGTGTTCCTGATTTTTCAGATTACCGGCGGTATAAGCTTTTTCCCGCAGATTCTGTACAGTCGCCATCACTTGTTTTTCCTGGATCAGGAAAGCGTCGCCAAGTTTTTGCGTCCAGTCCAGTTCATTATTCATTTTGGTCAGCAGCGGCGGAAAAGCGACCAGCGCACGCACGCTCGGGTCCCAGCTTTCATTTTCGGCCGCTTTGAGCGCTTGCTCAGAAGTCATGCCCGGTTTGCCGGACAACCAGCGGGTGGCTTTGATAATTTCTAACGGGTAAGTGGCGGCGATCAGCACATGGGATAACACAGTGTCCGGATACAAGGCGATTGGTGCCAGCATTTGATCCAGCTCAGCCTGAGAGAAGAGTTTTTTTGCTTTGGCGGCAGTTGCCGGAGCCGCCGGTTTACTCAGCTGCTGTGTGGCTTTGGCTGCAGCCTGTTTGTCCGCAGCAAGCGCCGGAAACTGAGTAAATAATGCAACAGTAATGGCAGATAACAACAGTATTCGGCTCGACATCTATAGCTCCTCGCTGCGTGCGCAGCCCGCTTTGCACCTTACTGCGGATTATAACGCCGCAGCATTGCCCCAGTTATAGGGCCGGCATTCTGAACTCTTTCTGAATAACTTATTTTTTACGCTTTTGCGTACATTTGTTGCCACAACTTCGATAACGAGACCCCGGTCACTAACGCGGTGCCGGTTAACACCGTCAACGCGCCAATCAACGTGTGCCAGCCGACCGTTTCGCCTAAAAATAACGCGCCCCAGCTGACGCCAAACACCGGAATTAAAAAGGTCACCGTTAACGTTGGTGTGGCGCCAATATCACGTACCAGTGCGAAATACATTAAATAGGCGACGCCAGTGCAGAGCACGCCTAACATCAACAATGCCCCGGCTTGCAAGACTGTCGGCTGCGCGATCGGAGGATGTAACAACGCGACTGGCAATAACCACAACAGTGCGCCCCACATGCTGCCATGCGCATTGGCAAATGGCTCGACTGCTTCTGCGCGTCGGGTGTAGTGAGTCGCCAGACCATAACAGCAAGCAGCTCCGGCGCCAGCCGCGATGGCCAGTCCAGCATCTGGTTGCAGCGCCACGGCATCAAACCCGACCAGGATCCCCACACCGGTCACCCCGAGCACCAGGCCGAACGCCAGTCTGGCCGACAGTGGCTGACGGAAAAACAGCACGCCCAGAACCGCACCCCAGATTGGCGCTGTAGCATTGAGCACTGATAACACCGATGCGGTTAACCAGTGCGCGGCATAAGCAAACAAGAAGAAGGGTAACGCCGAATTAATCAGTCCCAGCAGCAGGAAATGCCAAACTTTGCCACGCCAAATCAGCCGTTTGTGCCACAGCAGGCCGATGATTGCCAAAAACAAAGCAGCGAGCCCGACCCGGCCTGTCATCAATGCACCAGGGCCAAATGCCGGAACTGCCACCCGGATGCACAAAAACGATGCGCCCCAGATCGCGGCGAGGATCAACAAGCGGCCGATATCTGCCAGTTTCATTATGAACTTCCCTCTGTATCAGGCGTTATTGGCTATTTATGCATTATTTTTGCCTGACATTGCCCTGATAACGCTACGCCACAGTAAAAAAGCTGCAACGTGATCTTGCATAGACAAGCAAAAATCCAGCATAATTGCCCTGCTTCATTTTTGCTTTATTGCTTCGGCCCATACACTTTGTATGGGCTTTTTAATTTGTGCGCCTGGAAATGGCGACGACAGGCTCAGGCGTGACCCGGATCATCCTGACCGATCCGGCTGGCATCCGCCCCGCTTTGTGCCCGGTATTTGGCGTCTTCGCGTTTGTTGTAAGGCCGCGCCGCTTCTCCGGTCATCAATTCAAAGTTCAACGCACCAATTTTCATATTCGGCCGAAGCGCCAGCGGCAAGCGGCCACTGTTATAAAACTCCAGCACTATGTTGCCAGCCCAGCCCGGATCAATCCGGTGTGCCGTGACGTGCACCATCAGGCCCAGCCGTGCCAGACTTGAGCGCCCGTCCAACCAGCCAACAATGTCAGCTGGTAACGTGACAGATTCGAGGGTAATGGCCAGTGCCAGCTCGCCCGGATGCAGAAAAAATGCCTCATCATCGGTCAACACAATTTCATCGCTCATCACCGAGTCTAAAGCCAGCTGCACTTCTTCACGCGGACCGGACAAATCAATAAACGGCGCGGCATAAGCGCGAAAGGTGCGGAATTTATGACCGAGCCGGATATCAACGCTGACTCCGCTGATCATATCGGCGGCGGGTCTGGGTTCGATCTGGATCCGGCCTTCCGCCAGATATTGTTCGATATCGCGATCACAAAGTCTCATGTTAATCATCCGTCATTATTATTTCGACAGCCTGTTGCGGGCTGAGCCGGGATTGCCAGTATAAAGTGAAGATCAGCTGCTGTGCCATTTTTTGATAGATTTCAGCGGTTTGATGGTCTTTTTGCAACACAATCGGCGTGCCGGCATCACCGGCTTCGCGAATGGCCGACTGTAAAGGCAACTGCCCCAACACCGGTACCTGATAACGCTGTGCCAGTTCCAGCCCGCCGGCCGTGCCAAAAATATCGTCCTCGTGGCCACATTGTGGACACTGATAAAAACTCATGTTTTCAATCAGTCCCAACAGCGGAATGTTGACCTGCCGGAACATCTGGATGCCTTTTTTCGCATCTGCCAGCGCCACATCCTGCGGTGTGGTCACTATCACCGCGCCTGCCACCGGCAGTTTCTGCGACATCGTCAGCTGAATATCACCGGTGCCTGGCGGCATGTCGACCACCAGATAATCCAGCTCCGGCCACAAGGTTTCATTAACCAGCTGCATCAGCGCCTGGCTGGCCATTGGGCCGCGCCACACAGTGGCGTTTTCCGGGTCAACTAAAAAGCCAATCGACTGCAGATAAATGCCGAATTTCTGCAGCGGATTTAAATGTTTTTCATCCGGTGAGGTGGCGCGGCTTTGGGCTTCGCCCAGCATCAGCGGAATGGACGGGCCATAGATATCGGCGTCCAGCAGCCCGACACGGGCACCTTGTTGCGCCAGTGCAACCGCCAGATTCACCGCTGTCGTTGATTTGCCCACACCACCTTTGCCAGACGCCACCAGCACCACTTGCCTGACAGTGCCAAAAGCCGCCGGCAGCTCATTGCGCCAACGCACCGTCGCCTGCAGCGCCAACGCGTGTGAATCGAGCTGTTGCTGCAGCTCTGCCTGCAGCCATAACGCCGGAAATGGCAATGTGAGAGAAAGCTCAGTTTTGTTTAATGAAATATCGGCAATTTCAGTCAGGGCTAAGGGTAAAATTGGCGAAAAAGGCTGACTGAGCAGGCTGGTCAGAGATTCAGGCCAGTCAGTCTGTGGCGCGGGCGTGGTTTTTTTCCAGAATGAAAACACAAGCTGTTCCTTGTATTGGCGACAACCAGATCGCGGCAACTCCATCGATCAAACGAATTGCAGCGGACAACTGCGCCGGCAGTGTCGCGCTTTGAGGCTGGCTATTGTATCATGTCCCCTATTGTTTTCATTGCATTCATCGATACAGAGCCGGTTCATGACGACACGTAAAATCTTAATCACCAGCGCCTTACCATATGCTAACGGCCCTATTCACCTTGGGCATCTGCTCGAATACATCCAAACCGACATCTGGTCACGTTTTCAGAAAGCGCGTGGTCATCAGTGTTATTACGTCTGTGCCGATGACGCTCACGGCACACCAATCATGCTCAAAGCGCAGCAACTTGGCCTGACGCCAGAGCAAATGATTGCCCAAACCTCGGTTGAGCATCAAGCTGATTTTGCCGAATTTCTTATTGGTTTTGACAACTATCACAGTACCCACAGCAGCGAAAATCAGGCGTTTGCCAGCGAGATTTATACCAAACTCGACGCCGGTGGTTATATCAAGCGCCGCTCGATCAGCCAGCTGTTTGACCCGGAAAAACAAATGTTCCTGCCGGACCGCTTTGTCAAAGGCGATTGCCCGAAGTGCGGCGCTTTAGATCAAAACGGCGACAGCTGTGACGTGTGTGGCGCAACTTACAGCCCGACTGAGCTGAAAAATCCAAAATCTGTGGTGTCCGGCGCGACGCCGGTATTAAAAGATTCTGAGCATTATTTCTTTGATTTACCGGCATTTGAGCAAATGTTGCAGGACTGGACCCGTGGCGGTGCCTTACAAAACGAGATGGCGAATAAACTGCAGGAATGGTTTAAAGACGGCCTGCAGCAATGGGACATCAGCCGCGATGCACCTTATTTTGGCTTTGAAATTCCAGGCGCCCCGGGCAAATTTTTCTACGTCTGGTTAGACGCGCCCATTGGTTATCTGGCCAGTTTTAAGAATTACTGCAGTAAAACCGGTGTTGATTTTGACCAGTTCTGGCAGCTGGATTCGGATGCTGAGGTCTACCATTTCATCGGCAAAGACATCATTTATTTCCATAGCCTGTTCTGGCCGGCGATGCTGCATGGTGCCGGTTACCGTAAACCCACCAGTGTGTTCGCGCACGGGTTTGTTACTGTCAATGGTGCCAAGATGTCAAAATCCCGCGGCACTTTTATCAAAGCACGCACCTATCTAGAGCATCTGAACCCGGAGTATCTGCGTTATTATTTCGCCTCGAAACTGACCTCCGGCATCGTCGATCTCGACCTGAATCTCGACGACTTTTCACAAAAAGTGAATGCCGATCTGGTCGGTAAAGTGGTCAATATCGCCAGCCGTTGCGCCAGCTTTGTGACGAAGAAATTCAACGGCACCTTGTCAGCGACACTGGCTGAGCCAGAACTTTTTGCCGAATTTATCGCGCAGGGTGACAGTATCGCGGCGTCGTTTGAAGAGCGTGAATATGCCCGCGCGATCCGCGACATTATGGCGCTTGCTGACAAAGCCAATCAGTATATCGACGCCAAGGCGCCATGGGTGCTGGCAAAAGACGACAGCAAACAACAGGAAACGCTGGATGTCTGTTCGATGGGCATCAACCTGTTCCGCGTACTGATTCATTATTTAGCCCCGGTGCTGCCGAATATGGCCAAAGAAGTGGAAGCCTTCTTAACCAGCGAACTGCGCTGGGACAATTACCAACAGCCCTTGTTGAATCACGCCATTCAGCCATTTAAAGCGCTGATGCAACGTGTGGATCCGGTTAAAGTGCAGGCGATGGTTGATGCATCGAAAGACAATCTGCAGCCCGTTGCGCCAGTTGCAGCAGCCACTGTGGCGGCTGCGACAGATAACATTGAAGCGATGGCGCCAACCATCAATATTGATGACTTTGCCAAACTCGACCTGCGGATCGCCAAAATTGTCAGCGCCGAACATGTCGAAGGCGCCGACAAACTACTGCGGTTGCAGCTGGATTTAGGCAACGAAACGCGTCAGGTATTTGCCGGCATCAAAGCGGCTTATCAACCGGAACAGCTGGTTGGCCGCCTCACTGTGATGGTAGCGAATCTGGCACCGCGCAAAATGAAATTTGGCATGTCCGAAGGCATGGTGATGGCCGCAGGCCCTGGTGGCAGCGAGATCTTCCTGCTAAGCCCGGACGACGGTGCCACCCCGGGTATGCGGGTCAAATAACACCCTGAAAAACCGCAGCCCTGCTGCGGTTTTGTTTTATTACCATGGATGCTTGGTATACCGCAAATGCAGATACCACGTACGTGGTACCCAAAGTTTTGTGGTGAACTCTCGGTTATCTAAAAGGATGAAGCATGGCGGCGACTATCCGCTCTTTTTCTTCGTTATATAGCGCAACCTTGCTGATGGTTCTGGCTGCCGGTTTGTTGACGACGTATCTTGGCCTGAAGCTGGCGTCAATGGACGTCGCCAAAGTTTGGATCGGCGCTATGATGTCAGCCTATTATCTCGGGCTGGTGTTGGGTTCAAAAATCGGCCATCGTTTGATTGCCCGGGTCGGTCATATCCGTGCTTTTGTCGCCAGTGCCGGTGTCGTGACCGCTTCAACGCTTGGCCATGCCATGGCAGAGCAGCTGGAAGTCTGGCTGGCCCTGCGGCTGATTGTTGGCATGTGCATGATGTGTCAATACATGGTGCTGGAAAGTTGGCTGAACGAGCAGGCTGACAGTAAAAACCGCGGCACTATCTTTGCGAGCTACATGATTGTGTCTTATCTGGGGCTGGTGCTTGGTCAGGGGGCGATGAGCCTGAACCCGGAACTGACGATTAAACCGCTGTTACTGGTCGCCATGTGTTTTGCCCTTTGTATTGTGCCGTTAGCGCTGACCCGGCGTATTCATCCGCAGCCATTAAAACCGGCGCCGCTACAAATCAAAATGTTCTGGCAAAAAGTACCGCAGTCGCTGACCACCATCGCGATGGCCGGCGTGATTGTTGGGTCATTTTATGGTCTGGCGCCTGCTTTTGCCGCCAGCCAGGGCATGAATACCGAACAGGTCGCTGCCTACATGGCGACCACAGTCCTGGCCGGATTGCTGGCACAGTGGCCGATGGGGAAATTGTCTGATCGGGTACGCCGCAGCCGGCTTATTCGCACCAACAGTGTGATCCTCGGTATTTTGGTACTGGCGATGGCACTGTTACCGCTCAGTGGCTGGCTTCAGCTGGGTTTTACTTTCGTCTTTGGCGTGTTCGCTTTTACCTTGTATCCACTGGGCGCAGCGCTGGCTAATCAAAATATTGAACAACATGAACGGGTGGCGTTATCAGCGACTATTCTGCTGACCTTTGGCCTTGGTGCCAGTATCGGGCCGCTATTGGCATCGGCATTTATGCAACTGGGCGGCAGTAATATGTTGTATGCCTTTATGGCGGCGGTCGCCGCGCTGTTGTTTGTCCGCCTACAGCAAGTGAATTATCAGCAGAAACAGGCGGAAAAAATCGCGCCGCAAGATTACATGATGGCTGCCGGCGATTTGGTTGGCTCGCCGCTGGCCGCCGCGCTGGACCCACGGGTCGATCAGACCACCGTCGACGCCCAGATGCGGTCTGCACGTTACCCGCATACTGACGATGTGTCCGCACCGGCCGATGCACAAGCGCAGTTTGAACTGGATTTATCACTGCAGGAATCTGGCGCGGCAGCAGCGCCGGTTCCGCATTCTGTGCCAGAAAAGCCGGTCGATTAATCGACCATCAGCACGACTTTACCCACCAGCTGATTGCCCGCCAATAACTGGTGGGCCTGGTCGGCCTGTTGCCATGGCAACAGCTGAGCGATCACCGGACTAAGAGTGCCGTTTTGCAATTGCGGACCAAATTGCTGCATAAAATCAGCGATGAGCGTCGTTTTGTAAGCATCAGTACGATTACGCAGCGTCGAGCATAATAGCTGCCCGCGCTTTTTAAACATCTGCGTCAAATCAAAAGCCGGCACGGTACGCCCCCCCAGCATTGCCAGCACCACAATACGGCCGTCCAGCGCCAGCAGTTGCAGATTTTTCGGCAAGTAATCGCCGGCAACCGGATCGACAACAACATGAAATCCCTGCGGGACCGCATCTTTCAGCGCAGTGACAAAATCAGTGGTTTTGTAATTGACCGCCACATCAGCCCCTAACGCCAGACAAGCCGCCGCTTTGTCCTCTGAGCCAACAGTAACAGCAACAAATGCACCGCTGGCTTTGGCAAGCGCAATAGCAGCAGTCCCGACACCGCTGGCGCCGGCGTGCAGCAGCACGGCCTGACCGGCCGTTAAGCCACCGAGACTAAACATCGCCTGATAAGCAGTCAAAAATACTTCCGCAAAACCGGCGGCGGTAGTCACTGGCATTGCAGCAGGCCTTTGCAGCAGATGTGCAACCGGCACTCTGACATACTGCGCATAACCACCACCGGGTACTAAGCCAAACACCTCAGCGCCCAGCCAGTGCGCATCGGTTTGATCCGCGACTGCGACCACAGTCCCGGCAACTTCCAGCCCAAGAATGTCACTGTCACCTGGTGGTGGCGGATAAAAACCGGCGCGCTGCACCAGATCAGCCCGGTTGACTCCAGCGGCAACCACTTTAACCAGCACCTCACCGCGACTAAGCACGGGTATCGGCCGACTGACAAATTGCAGCTGCTGCGCGGCGTCAACTTCTATGACCTGCATCGTTGCCGGCAACTCAGATAAAAAAAACATCAGGATCCCCCTCTCTTTCAAGTGGTTCTGCGTCGCACACGCGGTTTTGCTTTAGCTTTTTGTTCAGGCGGACTAAAATGGCGCCCTTTTCAGGTGTCAGTATCTATCACCTGCCCGTACCTTCATTCAGGACTTTTTATGGCCGCCAGCATCATTTTACAAGCCGATCGGGATAAATCACTCAAACGTCGCCACCCCTGGGTGTTTTCAAAAGCGGTGAAACAGCTGAAAGGCCACGCCAATAGCGGTGAAACTGTGGCGATCCGCAGCGCCGATGGCGCTTTTATCGCCAATGGTGCATATTCCCCCGATTCACAGATCCGTGTGCGGGTATGGTCTTTTGATGAAGCTGAAGCCATCGATGCAGATTTTTTCCTGCGCCGCATCAGCGCCGCCTGGCAAGTGCGCCAGCAATTATTCGACCTGAGTCAGACCAACGGCATCCGCGTAGTGGCGGCGGAATCAGACGGTCTGCCCGGTGTCACCATTGACCTGTACCACGATATTTTAGTGATCCAGCTGTTAAGCGCCGGCGCCGATTATCAGCGCAGCCATATTGTCGCGGCAATACGGCAACTATTCCCCGACCATAGCATTTATGAACGCTCCGATGTTGATGTGCGGAAAAAAGAAGGCCTGCCACCGGTGACTGGTTGGTTACATGCACCACGCGATAACGGCGAAGTGACCATTCTGGAAAACGGTATGCAGATTTTGGTCGACGTGGTAAATGGCCATAAAACCGGATTTTATCTGGATCAGCGTGACAGCCGCGCGGCCGCCGCACGCTACGCCAAAGACAAAACAGTGTTGAATTGCTTCAGCTACACCGGCACTTTTGCCGTCGCAGCCTTAACCGGCGGCGCCAGCCATGTCATCAATGCTGACATGTCGGAACTGGCGCTGCAGACCGCAAAACGCAATGCAGAGCTGAATCAGCTGGACCTGAGCCAACTCGATTTCACCAAAGCCGATGTATTCAAATTGCTGCGTCAATACAAAGAGCAAGGCCGTCAGTTTGACATGGTGATCCTGGACCCGCCTAAATTTGCTGAAAGCAAAGCGCAGCTGATGGGCGCGTGCCGGGGCTATAAGGACATTAACCGCGTTGCGATGCAAATCGTCAAACCCGGCGGCCTGCTGCTGACCTTTTCCTGCTCCGGTTTGATGGAAGACAGCCTGTTCCAGAAAATCGTCGCAGATGCCGCATTAGACGCCGGCCGCGATTGTTTGTTTATTGAGAAACTGAGCCAGGCTAAAGACCATCCGATCGCCAGTTTTTATCCGGAAGGTCATTACCTCAAAGGCTGGGTTTGCCTGATCCGTTAACTTCTGTCGTTAACTTCAGCCGCTGACTTTCCCGCATAAAAACCCTCCCGGCGGTTTTTTTATAGCGCTCCCTCCGTGGCGCTTACCTTACAGGCCAACGCCGGCGTTGTTAAAAACCCTCCCGGCGGCTTTTTGCGCCATCCGTGGCGCTTACCTTTCAGGCTAACGCAGGCGTTGTTAAAAACCGCTCCCGGCGGTTTTTTTGTTCTGCGATGAATACACTTTGGCTCGAATAATCTTGGACCTGTTTTCACTGTCCAGTATGCTACTGTCACTTCCCCCCTTGGTTCCAAATGGAGTTAGTTATGAAAAAATTACTTGTCGCGCTGGCATTGACAGCAGGCTATGCGCAAGCCAGCTGGCAATTGGATCCGGCGCAATCGTCGTTGCGTTTTGTCTCGGTTAAAAATAATGTGGTTGCTGAAACTCACAGTTTTAAACAACTGCAGGGCCAGTGGGCCGATGATGGTCAATTCAGCGTGCAGATCCCGGTGCAAAGCCTTGATACAATGATCCCGATCCGCAATGAACGGATGCTGGAACATCTGTTTAACGCCAGCAAATTTCCACAAATCAAAGCCAGTGGCACCCTGGATACCGGCAAAATCGGTGCATTAAAAACCGGCGCTGTGCACAGCGAAAAAGTCGAGCTGACACTGACGATTGTCGATCAGACACATAAAGTGACTGCTGATATCAGCGTGGTGAAGTTGGCAGATAATCGTCTGCTGGCGTTTACCAAAGCACCGGTGCTAATTAAAGCCACTGATTTTAAACTGGATGGCGGCGTGAAAAAGCTGCAGGACATCGCGAAGTTAAACCGGATTGAATTGGTCGTACCGGTCAGCTTTGACGTGCAATTCAGCCGCTGATCTGACACAGCTTATCGGTGCTCTTGGTACTGGCGTGGTGTTAAGATTATTCTAGGCTGCGACGGCGATAAAAAAGCTGCGGGTATAAACCCGCAGCTTTTTTCTATTCATGTGCTGTGCAGCCTGTTTTGCTCCGGAGCCCAGCAACCGGATTTACAACTTCGCTTCCAGTTCCGGCAGGATCGCGAATAAATCACCAACCAGGCCATAATCCGCGACCTGAAAAATCGGTGCTTCCGGATCTTTGTTGATCGCAACAATGACTTTGGAGTCTTTCATGCCGGCTAAATGCTGGATAGCGCCGGAAATACCCACTGCGATATACAGATCAGGCGCGACGATTTTACCGGTCTGGCCCACTTGCATATCATTGGGTACAAAACCGGCGTCCACTGCCGCACGGCTGGCACCAATGGCTGCATTCAGTTTGTCCGCAATACCTTCCAGTAACTTGAAGTTTTCGCCGTTTTGCATACCACGACCACCGGAGATGATCACAGAAGCCGCAGTCAGTTCTGGACGCTCTGATTTAGTCAGTTGTTCATCGACAAATACCGATAAACCAGCCGCAGTCGCCGGTGCCAGCGTTTCAATAGCGGCTGAGCCACCAGTTGGCGTCACTGCAAAAGCAGAACTGCGCACGGTGATGACTTTCACCGCATCAGCGCTTTGCACTGTCGCAATGGCGTTACCGGCATAGATTGGCCGGACAAAAGTATCGGCGCTCTCAACCGCAATAATGTCGGAGATTTGGCCAACATCAAGCAGTGCAGCCACGCGTGGCAGGAAGTTTTTGCCGTGCGTAGTCGCAGACGCCAGAATGTGGCTGTAGCCCGCAGCAACTGACAGTACTAAGGCAGTAATTTCTTCGGCTAACTGATGTTGATACATCGCATTGTCGGCCACCAGCACCTTGCTGACACCCTGCAGCGCAGCAACTTCTGAGGCAACAGACTGACAATTTAGACCAGCGACCAGCACGTGAATGTCGCCACCAATCGCCAAAGCGGCAGTCAGTGTTTTTGCTGTGTCGGCTTTTAATACAACGTTGTTATGTTCGGCAATGATTAAAATGGTCATCAGATCACCTTCGCTTCATGCTTTAACTTGTCGACAAGCATATCGACTGAATCAACTTTCACGCCGGCCTGACGGGTAGCAGGAGCCGTGACTTTTAATACTTTAATCTGGCTGTGTAATGACACGCCCAAAGAATCAGCGGCAATCACGTCTAACTGCTTTTTCTTCGCTTTCATAATGTTCGGTAAAGACGCATAACGCGGTTCATTTAACCGCAGGTCAGTCGAAACAATTGCTGGCAGATTCAGTGCCACCGTTTGCAGACCGCCGTCGATTTCACGGGTTACATTCACTTTGCCGTCGGCTACAACCACTTTCGAAGCGAAAGTGCCCTGACCCATACCTGTTAAGGCTGCCAGCATTTGCGCCGTTTGATTGTTATCAGAATCAATCGCTTGTTTACCCAGGATCACCAGTTGTGGCTGCTCAGTGCCAACCACTTTGGCCAATAGTTTTGCCACTTGCAGTGATTCAAGGTTTTGCTCTGTTTCCAGCAGAATAGCGCGGTCAGCACCTAAGGCCAGTGCGGTACGCAGTTGTTCCTGGGCAACGCCAGGTCCAATCGACACCACAACCACTTCAGTCGCAACACCCGCTTCTTTTAACCGGATCGCTTCTTCTACTGCTATTTCACAGAAAGGGTTCAGCGCCATTTTAACATTGGCCAGGTCGACGCCGCTCTGGTCGGCTTTCACCCGCACTTTTACGTTGTAATCAATCACCCGTTTGACCGGCACCAGAATTTTCATCAATGCACACCCCTGCTGTGTTCGGGTCAAGTTTACGTAAAGGTAAACTTCAGACCATTTCAATGCCGGACAATCTAACCAGTGTTGACGTTAACGTCAACCTGAAATACCCTTGCCGGCAACGCTTTTAAAAAAACTACACAAGAATAGCAGCCAACTGTTATTAAACAGTTGATGCAGCGCAAATCACAGCAGCGAGGTGGCAAATGGAACGGGAATCGATGGAGTTTGATGTAGTCGTAGTCGGTGCTGGTCCGGCGGGCTTGGCAGCGGCGATTAAACTGATGCAACAGGCCAAAGCCGCAGGTTCTGAACTGAGCGTCTGTGTGGTAGAAAAAGGCTCAGAAGTTGGCGCCCACATCTTGTCCGGTGCCGTGTTTGAACCGCGGGCACTAAATGAACTGATCCCAGACTGGCAGGAGAAAGCCGCGCCTTTAACCACGGCAGTCAGTCAAGACGATATCTACTTATTACAAAACGCTGACGATTCGCGGCTGATCCCGCATTTTGCTGTGCCAAAAACCATGCACAATACTGGTAATTATGTCGTGTCGATGGGCAATGTCTGTCGTTGGCTGGCCAGTCAGGCTGAAGCACTTGGCGTGGAGATTTTCCCGGGATTCAGCGCAGCCAGTTTGATCATCGCAGATCATGTGGTCAAAGGCATTGTCACCGGTGATATGGGGCTGGATAAACATGGCGAACAGAAAAACAGTTTTGTCGCTGGCATGGAACTGCGCGCCAAGTACACCCTGTTTGCCGAAGGCTGCCGTGGCCATTTGGGCAAAGAGCTGATCAAACATTACCAGCTCGATAAAGATTGCTCACCACAGCACTATGCGATTGGTTTTAAAGAGATTTGGGATATAGACCCGAACAAACACCAGCCAGGCCTGGTGGTGCATACCGCCGGCTGGCCTCTAGACCAAGGCACGTCCGGCGGTGGATATCTGTACCACGCGGAGAATAACCAGGTAGTGGTTGGTCTCATCATCGACCTCAATTACAGCAACCCGCACTTAAGCCCGTTTGATGAGTTCCAGCGCTACAAGCATCACCCGGTCATCGCGCAGTATCTTAAAGGCGGTAAACGCGTTTGTTACGGTGCCCGCGCCATTGCCAAAGGTGGCCTGAACAGCCTGCCGAAAATGACCTTCCCGGGTGGACTGTTGTTAGGCTGTGATGCCGGCACACTGAACTTCGCCAAAATCAAAGGCAATCACACGGCAATGAAATCCGGCATGCTGGCGGCGGAAACGGTGTTTGAAGCGCTGAGCCGTGGTGATAGCGGTGGAGAAGATCTGCAGAGCTTTAAAGGCCGTTTTGAACAAAGCTGGTTGTTTGATGAGTTGTACCGCTCGCGCAATTTTGGCCCGGCGATGCACAAATTTGGCTCTATTCTGGGTGGCGCCTTTAACATGGTTGACCAGAACTGGTTTGGCGGCAAACTGCCGTTTACGCTCAAAGACAACAGCGTTGACCATGCCTGCCTGAAACCCGCGTCGGCCTGTGCCAAAATCGACTATCCGAAACCAGACCAACAATTGAGTTTTGATAAGTTATCGTCAGTGTTTTTATCCAACACCAACCATGAAGAAGAACAGCCTTGCCATCTTCAGCTGATCGACAGCAACATCCCGATTAAGGTCAATCTGGCCATTTATGACGAACCGGCACAGCGTTATTGCCCGGCCGGCGTCTATGAAATTGTTGCTCAGGATGCGGGTGAACCCCGACTGCAGATCAATGCGCAAAACTGCATTCACTGTAAAACCTGTGATATCAAAGATCCGTCACAGAACATCCGCTGGGTCACGCCGGAAGGCAGTGGCGGCCCGAACTATCCAAACATGTAATCTTTTAAAGGCAGCGAAAGCTGCCTTTTTTCTGCCTGCACACGGAGGCACGCGGCTAACCGCAGCGGCTTCAACGCAGGAAACCGGCAAAAAAGCCGGCATCAGTTGAAATTCAGCATGAACTCAGTATGATCGGCGTTTTCCCTCTTTCAGGACTTCTCTATGGCCTTCTCCGCCGTTATGTTGTTTGCCGCTGCTGCGGTCTCTGTCCCACACGATAATTTCAATGCCACTTTGTGGTATCAGACTTCAGCTGAATTTCGCGCCAACAGTCTGCAAACCTACAAGATGGCCAGTTTGACGCTGAAAGACGCATTAACCGATAAAAACTGGACGGCATTGCCAACCCAAACCGCAGATTTTCAACAGCTGCCACCGGCCATTATCGTGGATATCGACGAAACCATTCTGGATAACTCTCCTGCGGCTGCCCAAGCCATTCTGGAACAGGATCATGGTTTTAACAGCAAACGCTGGGACAATTGGGTCGCAGCAGCCAAAGCGAAAGCGGTACCGGGTGCCGTCGATTTCCTCAATCTGGCTGGTCAAAATGGCGTGACGGTGCTGTACATCAGCAACCGGGAATGTGCACCACGAGCCACCAGCAAAAACAGTTGCCCGCAAAAAACCGATACATTAAAAAATCTGCAGGCGACCGGCATTCAGCACGTTGATGCCAGTCAGTTGTGGCTGAAGTCTGAACAAAAAGACTGGACTTCAGAAAAAGAAAGCCGCCGGTTAAAAGCAGCACAACAATATCGCGTGATTATGTTGCTGGGCGATGATTTTGGCGATTTTCTACCCAAGGTGAAAAGTCAAATCACACCGACGCAGCGTTTTGAACTGGTTGAAAAGTATCAGCAATATTGGGGCGCGCGCTGGTTTATGCTGACCAACCCAACCTACGGTTCATGGGAAACAATTTTACAGCAGCCAAAGCAACAGTATCTGCAAGGCTTTTGATCGAGCAAAACCAGTGCCATGGTACGCGTCTGGACCATGGCGAATTTACCGATATCTGCAGATTGTGACTGTTACGTGAGGGAAATCGGGTATAAACTCGGCAAAGTAGCGGTTTTATCCTGAACAGCGCAGACATTGCGCAGGGCAAAAACGATCTGTAGCCACAGACTGGAACCATCTGCAGTCTGGCTCCTGACGTGTCGGAGTGCATAACATGAACGACCCCATGGTGCTTGATCTCGATTGGCTGCAAGGCGATAAGCATCATTCAGTGCGCCTGGCGCTGGACGATACGCCGGTTTCAATTGGGCGCGATCCAGTTAACCTGCTGGTCCTGCATGACAGCAGTGTATCGCGCCAACATGCCGAGATTTTTCTGACACCACAGGGCCCTGCACTGCGGGATAAAGGATCTCGCTTTGGCAGCCAGCTTGATCAACATTTATTACAGCCAGCCCACAGTATGCTTTTGCCGCCGCAGTGTGAATTATTGTTTGGCCGGCAAAAAGTTTCGTTGCGATACGAAGCCGCACAGCACCATGAACAGGATTTTGCAGTCTGGGCACTACACGATTTGCAACATCGTATTGATGATATGCAACAACACAGCCTGGGCGCGTTGCTACAGTTAAGCCAGCAAGCCCAGCCGTTATCTGAATTACAACAACATCTGTGTCAGCAATTCCAACAACTACAACAAGCGGCACAGCAATGGTCTGCCCAAAACAGCCTGTTGCAACGTCTCAATACACTGGTTAATCAAACACAAGGCTATCTGGTCCTGCTCGAACATGTTGTGCCGATGATTGCTGAAGTACTGGGCGCCCGCAGGGGTTTTGTGCTGATGGCAGATAAACGTGGGCAGACACTGCAACGACAGGCTTGTTGGAACTATGTCCCGCCTCAGGCAAATGATGGACCTGTGTTTAGCGAGTGGATAGCCCGCGAATGTTTTGAACGCCAGGAGTTCAGACTGCTGTTTTCCGGCCAACTGCCCCAGGTTGACTCGCCGCGCCCCGATGCCGAAGTCACTGGTGTGTTGGCCATGCCACTGCAGGCCAACGGAGAAACGCTGGCCCTGCTGTATCTGGACACCACCCATAGCGAAGGCTTTAACCAGCTGCAGGAAACGTTCTGTAAAACATTGCAGGCGCAACTTGGTCTTGCGCTGAAAAACGCGATTACCATCAGCCGGGCACTCTGTGACGATCTGACCGGCTTGTGCAGCCGCAGCATGATTGAAGAACAGATCACCTTATCGATGGAACAGGCAAAGCGTTATGGCCAGCCCTGTAGCCTGATATTTATCGATTTAGACAACTTCAAGCAAATCAATGACCAATACGGTCATTTTGCCGGAGATGAAGTATTGCGCTCTGTCGCCGGCCTGTTAAAAACTCTGGCCCGTAAAGCCGACCGGGTCGGCCGGTTAGGCGGCGAAGAATTTGTGGTGCTGGTCAATAATACCTCACCGGACAGTGCGTTGATTTATGCCGAGCGGATCCGGGCCGATATTGCTGCGCTGGAACCTCTGGTCACCGGTGTAAGCTTAAAGATCACTGCCAGTATTGGGGTGGCTGGCTTTCATCATGCGTTGCACAATCTGGCCTATCGTTTTATAGATTGCGCCGATCAGGCGATGTATCAGGCGAAAAATAGTGGCAAAAACCGCGTTTGTGCGCATAAACCCACCACCTTGCAACTACTTGATACCGCCAGCGACACACTCAGATCCGGCTCGAGGGGTTAAGGCAGCGTGATTTGTCCGCAATGTGACATGCCTCATTCAGCAGCTTCCGGCCAATGTAATTTCTGTCAGTCGGATTTGCCGTCGCAGCTCGATACCTGGATGCCTGGGGATGCGACCAATCAGGCCCGGCCCCTGAACGATCTGCCAGCTGCCGCACCTTACGGCCATTACCAACTGCTGCGCCAGGCCGGACAAGGTGGTATGGGCATCGTTTATCAGGCCTATGATGCAGCACTGCAACGCCCGGTCGCACTGAAAGTGCTGCAGTTACAGCGCCAGGGCCAGTTTCATCAGCAGCAGCTGCTGGAAGAAGCCCGCGTCGCATCCTCGTTACAACATCCGAATATTGTCACGGTTTACGATATTTCCCGTAGTGAGCAGCAAAGCTACATCGTCACCGAATGGCTCGAAGGTCAAACGCTGGAGCAGTACCTGAAACGCCCGCTGAGCTTGCCAGATAAACTGCATTTACTTGAACAGATTGCGGCAGGTTTGGCGGGCGCGCATCAGGCCGGTGTGATCCACCGCGACTTAAAGCCAAGCAATCTGATGGTTTGTCTGCCGTCACAACAGGTCAAAATCCTCGACTTTGGTATGGCCAGCCGGCAACTGCGCTTGCAACAGCAAGCTGAAACCGAAGGCGCCGGCTTACCGCCGATGTTAGCCAGCCAGTTGAACACGCAGTGGTCGCAACACACCACCGCGCATCAAATTAAAGGCACGTTGCCTTATCTGGCGCCGGAACTGCTGCAAAGCGACGTGGACGCCACAATTCAGAGTGACGTTTTCGCCTTTGGCGTCATCATGTACGAGCTCTGTTATGGCGTGCATCCATTTTTGCGGGAAAATGCCGATGCCACCATGCAGGCCATTGTGCAGCAGATCAAACAACCACCCGGGCAACCGGCGGTGCTGCCGCAATCGCTAAAAAACCTGATAAACCAATGTCTGGCCAGCCATCCGTCACAACGTCCGGCGGATCTGAGTAAAGTCGCCGTATTTTTAGCAAAACTGCGGCAGGAATTACTGCAACGCCAGCGCTTAGGTATCTGGTATCCATTGGTGCGCTGGCAATTCTGGGCCGCAATTGCTCCAATGATCCTGATCTTTAGCTTGTGGCTCGGTCAGCAAAGCGTCGATAAACAGAGTTTACTCAGTCAGGGCAAAACCCTGGCGCTGCTGCCACTGCAAAATATCGGTGCAGATCCGTCGGTGCAACAGTTCCTGACCGGGATGTCGCTCAGTTTGAGCCAGGACTTAGCGCAAATAGGCCAGCACAATGGCAATGTCTGGGTACTCCCCCCTGCAGAACTCGCCCAGTTAAAAGAAGTGAGTGCCAAAGCTATCTATCAGCAATTTCAGACCGAGCTGGTGATTAATGGCAGTTTGCAACACCTAGGCAATATCCGGCGTTTGTCGCTTAATCTGCAAAACGGTGCGGACGGCCGCATCCTGAAATCTACTGAAGTGGATTTGGCATTAGACAACTGGGATTTGGCACAACAGCAAGTCAGAACTTCGCTGGTGCGCCTGTTGAACTGGCAGCTGCCGGATGCTTTATCACTCTCCAAAGGCAGCGCGACCAATGATACGGCGTATAAAGCGTATCTGACCGGCATCAGTTATCTCTATCGCCACGATTACAAAGATAATATCGAGAAGTCACTGCAACAACTGCAGCTGGCGGTTCAAACAGATGCCGAGTTTATCGAAGCACGTTATGCCCTGATCGAAGCCATGTTACAGACGGCACGAGTTCGCGATATCCACCACTGGTTACCACAAGCAGAGCGATTAACAAACGAGTTGGTGCAGCAGCTGCCTAAAAACAGCAGGTTACTGGCACTACAAGCTGAAATTGCTAAATTACGCAGCGACTATCCCCGGGCAATCGATCTGTTCAGTCAGGCGCTGCAACTGGAACCAGGCAATGCCATGTTAATCCATGGTCAGGCCCGTGCTTTTGACCTGGCCGGCCAAACCGCTGCTGCTGAACGACAGTTTCAACAAGCGGCAGAGATCAGCCGAAACTGGTATTTTATCAATACACTCGCGGTGTTTTATTATCAGCATCAACAGCTGGACAAGGCGGAACGCAGTTATCGCGAACTTGCCGGTTTAGCACCTAATAATGCACAAGTCTTGCAGACGCTGGGGGCAATTCAATTCAGCCGCGGCGATTACCCGGCGGCGCTGACGACATTTAAACAAGCGGTCGCCATCGCCAACGACGCAGTGAATCATTCGAACATCGGGACTTTGCTGTTTTATCAGCAAAAGTACTTTGAAGCCAGCGAACACTTTGCGATGGCTGTCGAGTTAAAACCAGACAATTACCAATTGTGGGGCAATTTGGCAGACAGCTATCGCTGGGCGCAACAACCAAACAAAGCGCGAGAAAGCTATCAGCAAGCGATCCGATTGGTCAGTCTGCTGTTGGAAAAAACGCCAAAGCTGCAAAACGCTCGGCTCAGACTGGGGCTCTATCTGGCAAAAAACGGCCAAAGCCGTCAAGCTCTGCAAGAACTCATGGCTGCAGGTACTTTGAAGAAAGCGCAGCAATTGATCAATGCAGCGCAAATCTGTGAGATTAGTGGCGAACGCCAACGAGCCGTCGACTATCTGCAAGCCGCACTGGCGTTAGGTTATGACTTTGCTTCACTGCAATCTGAACCAGAATTCAGACAACTATTGCAGCAGCAGATGCTGACGCGCCCCGAAGGCAACAAACCCGCCAGCATTATATAGTAAAAAAGCAAACATCAAGTTAACGTGAACTTCTAGTCTTCAACGTCTCCGCCATTCACGATGATCTCAGGATCACGCTGAAAGATGGTGACTGAGCCGCTGCTGTTTTCGACTGTGACGTAAATCGCATAAGCGTTGTATTTCGCGACTTTAGCCTCAGCCGTGTCAAGACTGATGGTTTTTTCTGCCGTGTAGACATTACCGTTTACCTGCAAATCACCAAACGAATAACGCAGCGAATTGCTGACATCAAAAGGATTGTTAAAATACAGTCCCCAATCCTTCAGGGTCTGCCCACTGTTATTGGTCAGGACAAATTGCACCGACTCGCCTTTATCGGCTGTAACTGATTTCTGTCCCGGCGCAAACTCAATTTTGCCGGTGTTAGTGAGCGTAAAACTTTGCGTAACCATCTGGATCCCTTTTCAGTTGTTGTATTGCACTTCAAACTTTTCTGACTTGTTCAGGGCAAAGCCTGACCCCGGCTTGCGACATACAGCGCATACCAATGTTCACGACTGAGCTCAATATCAAGCGCCTGGCTACAAGCGCGGATCCGCGCCGGATTAACAGTGCCGATCACCGGCTGGATGCCGGCCGGATGGCGCATTAACCACCCCAACACAATGGCTTCCGCACTGACCTGATACTCAGCCGCCAGTTGCGCGACTAAATCGGCAGTCCGCTGCTCACTGGCAGACAATTCTTTACCGGCACCACTAAAACGGCCTTGCGCCAGACTGCCCCAGGCCTGAATTTGTACTTTATTCAGCTGACAATATTCCACAGTGCCATAACCAAAATAATGACCGGCCCCCTGCGGCATACCAGTCAGTACATTCGCTTCCAGCCAATCCAGATTGGCCAGACTCATTTGTAACTGGTTGACGACCAACGGCTGTTGCAGCGCCGATTGCAGCAATTGCTGCTGCGGCGCGCCAAAATTCGACACGCCAAACTGCCGGACTTTGCCGCTTTGCTGTAACCGGCTCAGCACCTCTGCCACTTCGTCAATTTGCATCAGCGGGTCCGGGCGGTGCAGCAACAGAATATCCAGGTACTCGGTTTGTAACCGGCGCAGACTTTGCTCGACGCTGTCGGCAATATACCCGGCACTGAAATCATAACGTCCAACAGCCGTCGCATCGGCAAAACGGATAGCGCATTTGCTTTGTAATACCAGACATTCCCGCAGTTCGGGTTGCGATGCCAGAAACTGGCCAAAAACAGTCTCCGCTTTGCCACGGGTATAGATATCCGCATGGTCGAAACAGTTAAAACCCAGCTCCAGCGCCGCCTCAATGGCAGCAAATCCCTGTTGTTGTTGCTCTGTTGTCGTGTGTGGTGAATTCCAGTCGCCGCCAAGCCCCATACAGCCAAATACCAGTGGGGACACATCGGGAAAATATTGTTGTAAAGCCAGCATTTAACTGCTCCTTTCTAATGATTGTCCCGAGTCTAACTGAGATACAGATTGTGTCCAACCCTGTCGCCTTACGACAGCAATAACAAATGGATGATCATGACCACAAAAGCAGTTAAAGTCAGCAACAGACTATCAATGCATAGATCAGGATTTTTATGTCTCGCCTCACATGGCTTTGGCTGCTGGCAGGCCCGGCCTGTTTACTGCTATTAAGTTTTTGGCCGCTGCCTGGATTAAGTAGCAGTGCCAGTTTGCTCTGCGGAATCACCGGCTGGATGGTGATCTGGTGGATCAGTGAAGCGGTGCCAATACCGGTCACATCATTGTTGCCGATGTTGATGTTCCCCCTTCTTGGCATCACCAGCGCTGAAGCGGCGACTTCACCTTATGCTCATCCGCTGATTTTTATGTTTTTTGGTGGTTTTTGTTTATCAATTGCGCTGGAAAAAACCGGATTACATCAACAAATTGCCCTGCGGGCACTACAGCATGTGGGCGGTGCACCGGCAAAACAATTAGCTGCCCTGATGACAATCACCGCTGTTTTATCGATGTGGATGTCCAATACCGCCACTGCGGTGATGATGCTGCCAATAGCACTCTCAGTTGTCGCTGTCGCGCCGCAGCAGCACCAAAAGGTGCTGGCACCGGCATTGTTATTAGGCGTGGCCTATGCGTCCAGCATTGGTGGTATCGCGACTTTGATTGGCACGCCACCCAATGCGCTGCTGGCAGCTTTTCTGGAAAAAACCTATCAGATTAAACTCGGTTTTGGTCAATGGATGATGCTGGGCGTCCCGCTGGCATTGTCGATGTTGCTGCTGAGCTGGTTCTGGCTCAGCCGGTGGTATTTTCGTTTGCATTTAATTACGCCTGCGGCCAAGAGTACCGTCGACTCTGCTGCAGCAGTCACGCGTCCACAACGACTGGTTGGTGTGATTTTTATCCTGACAGCCTTTTGCTGGATCTTCCAGCCGTTGTTAAGCCAATGGAGCGGTCTGGCGCTGAGCGATACCGTAATTGCCCTTTGCGCTGCGATGCTGTTATTTCTGCTGCCGGTACGCCATCCGCTGGCGGAAACCTTTGCCGCAGATCCCGCGCCCTCAACGGTACAGCCAGTATTGAACTGGCAGGACAGCGAAAAACTGCCCTGGGGCGTATTGTTATTATTTGGCGGTGGTTTGAGCCTGGCCGGTCAATTGCAGCAACATGGCGTGTCCGATGCGCTGGCCCTGTTGTTTCAGGGTTTACAAGGTGTGCCGGCGCTGTTGGTGATTGCCGCCGTGGCACTGCTCATTGTGTTTTTAACCGAACTGACCAGCAATACCGCGGTCGCTGCGGCCTTTTTGCCAATATTAGGCCCTGTCGCGTTCAGTCTGGATTTGTCGCCGCTTTATCTGCTGGTGCCTGCCGCGCTGGCGGCTAGCCTTGGCTTTATGATGCCGGTAGGCACTCCTCCGAATGCGATTGTATTTGCCAGCGGCCAGTTAAATATCCGCGATATGCTCAAAGCCGGTGTGGTGCTGAATGTTTTGGGGGTGGTCCTGATCACCCTCTGGTGTCAGTTCGTTTTGCCGTATTGGCTCTAAAGCGGTTAAAAACAACAAACCGGGCAGATGCCCGGTTTGTTCATTGCTGTTGTGCTGGTTGCTAAGCGGCTTGCACGGCGTTTTTACTGTTGCGGTATTGCACCAGACCAATCACAGATGCAACTATCCAGAACACTTCAATGACAAAACTGGCCAGATTGAAGTTGATACAAAGACTGAATAACAAAAACAAAGCACCTGTCAGGTTCATCAGGTTGTACGTCAGACCTTTAGGCGACACTTTGTTAAGCTGTAACAGGAAAAACGCACCAACCACCAGCGACGTGCCGGCCATACCGATAATATCTGCAAGCAGATCCATAATGAAGTTTCCACAAACAAGCTGAAGTTCGTCCAAAACATGCTGGCCCTTTCCGTGGGGAGGACGATTCTCTTGCATCGAATGATGCTTCCGTGAGACAGCTTGGCCGGGAGCGGCTGCCGCTTAAATCAGCAATGGCAGCTTTCCCATAAAAAGCAAAAAGGTCTTTGTTTCCAAAGACCTTTTTGCTTTTATTTGGAGCGGGCAACGAGACTCGAACTCGTGACCTCGACCTTGGCAAGGTAGCGCTCTACCAACTGAGCTATGCCCGCATAAATTTGTACTTACTGCTATGGTGTTGACAGTAAGTGGTGCCCGGGGCCGGACTTGAACCGGCACGCCCTTTCGAGCGAGGGATTTTAAATCCCTTGTGTCTACCGATTTCACCACCCGGGCAGACAACGTTTTTACTGTGTATTTAGTCGGTTACAACTAAATGGAGGCGGGTCCCGGAGTCGAACCGAGGTGGACGGATTTGCAATCCGCTGCATGGCCACTCTGCCAACCCGCCATCAAGACACTGTTCAGATTATTTGGAGCGGGCAACGAGACTCGAACTCGTGACCTCGACCTTGGCAAGGTAGCGCTCTACCAACTGAGCTATGCCCGCTTCATCTGAAAAGGTGTTTGCCTTAACACGAGCTGCATTCTACTGGGTTTAATAAATCCGTCAACTCAAAACTTGGCACTGCTGAACTGATTGCTCAATTTTTAGCAAAACTGCAGTTTTTGTGTGCGAAGCGCCTAATTTTGTTGCAGATATTTCCAGGCTGCCTGCAAATAGACCACCATCGACCAGACGGTCAGCACAGTGGCGATAAACAACAACAACATGCCTAAATCAGTGATCCAATTCACCGGTTGCCAGATTAAACCAATTAACGCCAGCATTTGGGCGGCGGTTTTCAGTTTGCCCATTTCCGACACTTTGACCTGGGCACCTTCACCAAGGCCTGCCATCCATTCCCGCAGGCCGGAGATGATAATTTCCCGGCTGATCATGACAAAAGCCGGAATGGTCACCCATAAAGTCTGCATATCCACAGCAATCAGTACCAGTGCGGCCGCGACCATGGCTTTATCTGCGACCGGATCCAGAAATGCGCCAAAAGCGGTGGATTGTTGGAGTTTCCGTGCCAGATAACCATCTAAAGCGTCAGTTATAGCCGCCAGCCAAAAGACAAAGGCTGCAAGAAAACGGGCATGTTCATGGGTCGAATAAAAGCAGAAAACAAAGACAGGAATTAAAAAAATCCGGAACAAAGTTAACAGGTTAGGCACATTCCACATCAATAAATCTCAATTCTGGGCATTTTTCTAGTTGTTATGACAGGCCTGGTAAATCAACTCCGCCTGCGCTTTGGAGATCCCGGGCACTGTCGCCAGCTCAGCGACTGAGGCTTTCAGCACGCCTTGCAAACCACCGAGGTATTGTAACAAAGCTTGCCGGCGTTTCTCACCTATTCCGGCAATATTTTCCAACGGGCTTTGGGTGAACTTTTTGCCGCGCTGCTGGCGATGCCCGGTAATGGCAAAGCGGTGCGCTTCGTCACGGATGTGCTGGATCAAATGCAAGGCCGGATCATCGGCCGGCAGGTTAATCGCATGCTGCGCCGAGTTGATCAACAGGGTTTCCAGACCCGGCTTGCGACTGGTACCTTTGGCGACACCCAATAGCAGAGGCTTTTTCGCCAGCGGCCAGCCAGCAAAAAATTCAATCGCCTGATTCAGCTGCCCGGTACCACCGTCAATCAGCACGATGTCCGGTACCCTCGCCTCATCCTGCAATTTGCCATAGCGTTTTTGCAACGCAAAACGCATCGCGGCATAGTCATCACCCGGCGTGACGCCTTCTACATGAAAACGCCGGTATTCAGCTTTGTCCGGGCCTTTATCATTAAACACCACACAAGAGGCCATAGTCTGGCTGCCCATGGTATGGCTGATGTCAAAACACTCCATCCGTTGCAGCGCGTCGAGTTTCAGCGTCTGTTTTAATGCGCGGTATCGCGCAGCCATATGTGCCGCCTGACTGACTTTGGTATCACAGGCGGTACGGGCATTTTTGCTGGCCAAATCCAGATAACGCGCCTTCTCGCCACGTTTGGCCAGATTCAGCACCACTTTACGCCCTGCCGCCGCACTGATGGCTGCCGCAATGCTATCCGCATCTTCCAGCGTCTCCCCAATGACAATTTCCCGCGGGATCTGTTGTCCACCCATATTGTTCAGATAAAACTGCAGTAAAAAGGCTGGGAAAATTTCCCCGGCCTCAGTTTGTTGCGGTAGTTTTGGGAAATAGGTCTTAGTGCCGAGGATCTTCTGGTCGCGCACATACAACACATGCACAGCTGCGACGCCATGCAAATAACAAAACCCCAGCACATCCATTTCGTCATGGTCGCCACTGACCGCTTGTTGCTCCTGCACTTTACGCAGCGCAATAATTTGGTCACGCAGCTGCGCCGCCAATTCAAAATCCAGCTCGGTACTGGCTGCATCCATTTGTTGTACCAGATCTTCAATCACCTGCTGATTTTTGCCTTGCAAAAATAACCGGGTCAGCCGGACCTGACCGGCATAAGCATCATCTGAGATTTTGCCCACACAAGGTGCGGAGCACAGTTTGAGCTGATATTGCAGGCAAGGCCGCGTGCGCGCCCGGTAAAATCCATCTTCGCACTGGCGGATTGGAATGACTTTCTGCAGCAGTTTCAGACTTTCCCACACCGCGCCCGCGCTGGGATAAGGGCCAAAATACTGCCCTGGCACCTTTTTCGGCCCCCGGTGCGCAGTGATCCGCGGATGTTTATGATCGGTCAGCAGAATATAGGGAAAAGATTTGTCATCACGCAGCAATACATTGTATTTAGGCATGAATTGCTTGATCAGATTGTTTTCCAGGATCAGCGCTTCGGTTTCACTGTTCGTCACAGTGAACTCGACAAAAGCGATATTTGCCACCAAGGCACGGGTTTTGACGCTGTCGACATTACTGCGGAAATAGCTAGCCAGACGTTTTTTTAAATCTTTGGCTTTACCAACATAAATCACCTGGGATTTGTCGCCGTACATGCGATACACGCCAGGAGAACCTGGCACTGTTTTTAAAAAAGCACTGCTGTCAAACGGCGGCATCAGCGTCTCGCGATTTCAGGGAATTGTGGTTCAGGCAATATTGATCATGCCATGGCGGATCGCCAGATGGGTCAATTCAACATCGCCACTGATCGCCAGCTTTTCAAACATGCGATAACGGTAGGAATTGACGGTTTTGGCACTGACATTCAGTTTGTCAGCAATATCATTCACTTTTTCGCCTTGTGTGATCATCAGCATGATTTGCATTTCACGGTCAGACAATTCGTCAAAAGGGTTATTACTGCTGGATTGAATTTTACTGAAGGCCATTTTCTGTGCGACTTCATCAGAGATATAGCGATGGCCATCGGCAACGCGCCTGATCGCAGTGATCATTTCAGACGGCGCTGCATTTTTCGAGATAAAACCGGAAGCACCCATTTGCATCACTTTGGTTGGTACCGGCTCCTCACAGGACACCGACAAAGCCAACACACGGATATCGGGGCAATAATGCAGGATACGTTTGGTGGCATTCATGCCGCCAATCCCCGGCATATTCATATCCATCAGCACCACGTCGGGCGGCAATTGGCCGGCCGCTTCATTGCGGCAATACTGTACCGCTGCTTCACCGGAGTTCAGATCGGCAACAACCCGGATGCCACGCTCTTCCTGTAAAATCCTGCTGATCCCGGTCCGGACCAATTCATGATCATCCACTATCAGAACGTTAATCAATTGACGCGCCTCTTAAATTTTAAATTTGCAGAATGAGTCTGGGTTGGCCGCAGCTTCGTTAGCATAGCCGAGTGAATTTGATTTTGCTATGGGAATAGCACTGGCAGGATTTGTTAGATAAAACAGTTATATTTCAATGAAATAGAGCAACACATTAAAATGCAGACATAAAAAAACCACCCTAAGGTGGTTGATTTAGTGGCGGAGAGAAAGAGATTCGAACTCTTGAAGGGCTACTAACCCTCGCCGGTTTTCAAGACCGGTGCATTAAACCACTCTGCCATCTCTCCGCGTTAGGCCGCATATTAAGGAGCTACCGGCACCTTGTAAAGCCCTTTTTTATATTGTCGTGTTCGTTTGCTCAGCTTTTGTGCAACCGGATTTATTTCTGTCGTCACAGCGGTTTCCGAGACGACTTCGGTATGTCACGCCTGACAGCAGCGCTGCGCTTGCGTACAATACAACAAAATTCAAAAAGTACCCTGCCATGACACATCACAACAGTAAAAAACGTATTTATGTCGCCTATACCGGCGGCACCATTGGGATGCAACATTCTGCCAACGGTTTTGTGCCGGTGCCGGGGTTTCTCAGTGAAACAGTGCGGAACATGCCAGAGTTTTATCGCGCAGAGATGCCGGAGTTTGATATTCATGAATATCACCCGGTGATCGATTCGTCCGATATGACGCCGGCACACTGGCTCAGCATCGCCCATGATATCCAGCAACATTATGCTGATTACGACGGTTTTGTCGTGTTACATGGCACTGATACCATGGCCTTCACCGCTTCGGCCTTATCTTTTATGCTGGAAGATTTGACCAAGCCGGTCATTGTCACCGGCTCACAAATACCGCTGGCGCAGTTGCGTTCTGATGGCCAGGTCAATTTGCTGAATTCGTTATATCTGGCGGCCAACTATCCAATCGCTGAAGTCGCGTTGTATTTTAATAATCAGCTGTTTCGTGGCAACCGCGCCACCAAAGCCGATGCTGATGGTTTTAATGCCTTTGCCTCACCGAACTTTCCGGCATTATTACAAGCTGGGATCCATATCGAAGTCAAAGCCGGCGCCTTGTATCAGGGGCCGGTGAAACAAACGTTGCAGGTCAGAGAGATCACGCCACAGCCGATCAGCGTGGTGACTTTGTACCCTGGCATCAGTACCGACGTGATCGCCAATATGTCAGCAGCGCCGGTTCGCGCGCTCATTATCAAATCTTATGGTGTCGGTAACGCGCCACAGCACCCGCAACTGTTGCAGGTGCTGCAACAGGCAGCAGACCGCGGCACCGTGATTATTAACTGCACCCAGTGTTTTAAAGGCAAGGTCAATATGGGTGGTTATGCCACCGGTAATGCACTGCGTCAAAGCGGCGTCATTAGTGGTTATGATATGACGTTAGAAGCGACACTGACCAAACTGCATTATCTGCTCAGTCAGCCATTGTCTGCTGACGAAGTACGCCGGCAGATGCAGCTGGATTTACGCGGTGAATTGACGCTGTGAGTTCACGCGTTGCATTGGCCTGAAAGGTAAGCGACTTGGATGGCAGCGTTAAAAAAAACCACCTTGCGGTGGTTTTTTAATTTACCGGCCTCAGGCCAGATACAAAGACCGTACCCGGGCCAGCAAATCAACTTCATCCGCCTGCAGTGGGCCATGTTGCAGCCAACGGCCCAACAATTCATTTTGACTGAGATTGTCACCGCTGTTGTGTTTGTCACTCAGCAGCTGCATCTGCATACGCTGGCGGGCACCCGCGAGTTCAACCGGCGACGGTTGACCCGCCGCCCACTCCAGCGCCAGAGTCAGATCAGCGCGGCTCATGGTTTCCTGCTGCTGATTAAACACCAGTCGGTACAGCGCCGGCAAATCTGCAGCCTGCACCTCGGGTTTTGCCAGCGCACTGAACAGTTGTTGATACTGCCCTGCTTCCGCTTGTTTTTGCAGTTCAGCCAATTGCCCGCTCAGTTGCTGACGCAACTGCTGTTGCTGCTGGCGCAAAACTTTGTCATCCGCGGTGTCCACCTCGTTCAGCTGTTGCAAATGCTCACGCAGTTGCGACTCGGTTAACGACGTCAATTCCAGCGCACTCACTTCAGTCAGTTGCGCACTGACTCGTTGGCGCCAGACATTAAGTTGCGCCGTTTCGTCATCGCGTTGTTGTTGCCGCCGGGCAAAAAAAGCATCACAGGCCGCACGAAATTCGGTCCATAACTGTTGGTCAACCCGATTGCCGGCAAAACCCAGCTGCTTCCACTGCTGTTGCAATTGTTTGACTTGTTCCACCTGCGCACCACCGGCATTTTCGGCCAGTTGTTTTGCCTGTGAAATCAGTTGTTGTTTTGCTGCAGCGGCTTGTTGCCAGGCATCTTGTTGCAACTGTTTCAGTGGTAGTACCGCTGCTTTGTATGCTTGTTGCAGCATGGCAAAGTGCTCACGACTGACGGCTCCCGCTTGTTGCCAACGCTGCTGTTGTTGCTGCAGCAGCATATCCAGCTCCCGCCCTTGTAGTGGGTTCGCGTGCGCCTGTAACAAAGTGGCGATGATTTGCTGGCGTGCCACTTCTGCCTGCGCACGCTGTTGGTCCTGTGCCGCATAAAAATCGCGACAAGGCGCAAAAGCCTGCTCAGACAGCTGGTTAAACTGCTGATTCAGCGCTTCTTCCAGTGCGGCATCCGCCCGGCCTAGTGTGTTCCACTGTGCCCGAGCCTGCTTAATCTGTGTGGCGCGTTCGTTGATACTAAGATCCGCGTCATCCACCAGCTGCTGCATCTGCGCAATTAATGCCTGCTTACGCGGTGTGGCAATATAGGCCTGCAGATCGGTCAGTTCAGCGATCATCTCACCGCACATCTGCAGGTCTTTTTCCATCTGAGCAAGCTGAAGCGGGTTTAGTTCGGCTAATTCCTGTTGAATGCCTTTCCATAAACCAAATAACACCTTAAACCGGCCTTCCGTGTGCAAACGCTTAAATTCCGTCAATTTACTACGCAGCTGGCGGATCTGGCGCTGTTGCTGCGCCAGCAAAGGTTCACAGTGCGAACTCCACTGTTGCACCAGCGCCTGATAACTGTCGGAAAATTGCTGTGGCAATAATGCACCGGCACTACGACTGACTTGCTGCCAGTGTTTTTGCCACTCTTTAAAACCTTGATAAGCTTTTTCTGCTTGGGCCGCTACCGGCATTGGTTGTGCCGATAACTCAGCCAACAATCGTGCGGCCTGCGCCAACGCCTCGGCAAGAAACGGTAATTGGTCCAGCTGCTGTTGCAATTG
Organism: Rheinheimera sp.; assembly: GCA_034519945.1. Classification (GTDB taxonomy): domain Bacteria; phylum Pseudomonadota; class Gammaproteobacteria; order Enterobacterales; family Alteromonadaceae; genus Pararheinheimera. The sequence goes on along the minus strand of JAXHNX010000051.1, from coordinate 73,689 downwards.
ACCAATGCGTTGTTGCAGGACCTGTAACACCGCTGAGTCTGGTTGTTCAGCCATGATTTGCGCAGTTAAAGTGTCGAGCGCCTGTTGTTGGGCACTGGCGGCAGTCAAGTCGCCTGCGGCAATCAAACTACCGGTTTGTTGCTGTAGCATCTGCAGTTGTTGAGTAAATTGCTGCAGTAATTTTTGTTGCTGCGCCTGATGCTGTTGTCTGGCCTGCTCAGCCGCCAACACTGCAAGACGTGGCGCCAGCATCGCGTCAGTCAGTTGGACAATACGCTGATATTTTTGCAGTGCTTCGCTGGCCTCTTCCGTCGGCAGGACTTGCAGCTCTGGCGCGATAACTGCCCACTGTTGCTGCAGTTCTGCCCATTGTTGTTGTGCCTGCGCGATATCAGTTTTTTCCCGTACGGCATTTAACCGCGCCAGCACTAAAGTCAGCTGTTTGCGTAATCGCTCCGGCTTTTGTTTCCGTTCCTGCCGCTGGCTTAATTCGGCCTGTAACATTGGCAGTAACTCAGCACTGCAATGGCGGCCAGCTTTTTCCAGCGCTTTGTCGTCGCCAATCAACGTGAACAAAGATTGTTTCTGTATCAGGGACAACACCGGATCCTGCAAAGCGGCCAGAAACAGGTCCTGCCGCTGCAAACGCAGTAATAATTGCAATTTTAACTCAGCGTCAGTCTCAGCAGTTGCCAGTTTTTCCAGCACGCTGCTGCGATGACACTCGGTAATAAATTGCTGCTTTAACTGCGCTGAAACCCGGTTTTCCAGCAACATCTGCACTAATTGCTGCTCGGCAAATTGCTTTAATCGTTCAGCAGATTCATGTTTACTCGCCTGCCACCATAACGAAAACTCGTTCAGTCTTTCCAGCGCGGCGCGCCGGACCGCTTCGGTACCATCGTTAAAGGCCAGTTCGTGCAAAATTTCTTTTTGTTCAGGGGTTTGTTGATCCAGTTCCGCGATTGCGAGCTGACGGATAGTTGGATTTTCGTGCTGCCACTTCGGCTTAAACCAGCGCTTAAAGATCATCGTGTGCAAACCTTGCGATTGACTGCTCAGCACTGAATTGTGCTTTCATTTCCGTTTTTGATTTGATCACCATCTGACCGTCGGCACCTATAGTAAAAGGTTCAGCCGACTTCAGTACGCGCGCCTGATACGCCATCACCAGCTGCATTGTCTGCTCTTGCTGTAGCGTGTTAAGTGGAGTGCCGTCAGCCCAGCGACCAGTACCGACAGCATCCAATAGTTTTTCATAGGTGTCAGCGGACATGGCGCTGACCATCGCCATAAAATCCACGTTATTTCCTCTTAAACATCACCATCCGGACTTTTGACACAATATATCCGGCCGCGCCGAGAGCCATCACTGTATAAGTCAGCCACGACTGCCAGCTGCCTTCTTCCGGTGCCCGGAAATACCACCAGACAAAGCTGCCGAGTAATAACACCACGGACAGCATCGCGTGGTTATTGATACTTTGCCCTAAAGCCATACGCTTATCGCGTTGAATTCTTTCAATTTGTTCCGGGGAAACTTCTGCCAGACTCTTACCACAATGCTGACAACTGGCTGCTTTATTGGAGATTTTTTTGCCGCAAAACGGGCACGTCACTATCGCCATAATTACCTACCTGAAAAACCAAGGGCACTATAAAACAAAAGGCCGGCTTTGCAAACCGGCCTGTTGGCAGCAAAGGTCGACCTCGGCGCAGTTATATGGGGATTGACTTACAGCAGATCAACCACAGCGCGCACTGCGATCAGCGTGTCATTGCCAAGCTTTTTCGAACGCACATCTGACCAGCCGAATTGTGCATCTGGTAAGTTGGCATTGTCTTTAAATGGCATCTCAAAAGTGTACGCCAGACACTTAAACTGCTCTGCCACCCAGGTCGAAGCAATCGTCAGATTAGCCTGACCCGGCGCATCCAGATCGTAACCATATTCGGTCTGGAATTCAGGTGTTACCGCCAGCAAGGTTTGCTTGAACAGTGTTTCCAGCTGCGCCATTCTGGCATTGTAGGACGGTACGCCTTCGGCACCGGCGACAAAGTTATATGGCAGGTTTTCATCGCCGTGGATGTCGAGAAACATATCGACACCGGTTTCCAGCATTTTTTGTCGCACCAGATAGACTTCCGGGCTTTTTTCCAGCGTTGGCGTTTGCCACTCACGATTCAGGTTCACACCCACCGCGTTGGTACGCAAATGTCCGCGCACGCTGCCATCCGGGTTCATATTTGGCACCACATAAAATACCGCTTTACTGAGAAGCTGACGGGCGACACCGTCGTCCTGATCCAGCAGGCGATCGAGTAAGCCTTCAACAAACCACTCTGCCATCGTCTCACCCGGGTGTTGCCGCGCGGTGATCCAGATTTTTTTCTTGCCATCGGCAGGCTCGCCAATGACCAATAAACTCATATCGCGGCCATCAATGGTATTGCCTAAGTCTACCAGCTGCGCGAGGCCGGTGGCCTGTGCCTGGCCTAACAGGTCGAGGTGACGCTCATAACTGTAAGGTGCGAAATAGGCGAAATAACAGGATTCTGCTTCCGGATAATGCGTGATCACCAGGTGCTCGCCATCAAAAGCCGTATCGACACGAAACCAGGTTTCCCGGTCATAAGACGCGACGGCTTTATAATCAGCCCAACCTTTTGGATACGCCGACGTATTAACATTCGTCAGGCGGATAGTATGCGGCTCGAAGCTGTCGCTGTGCAGACGAAAATGAAACCATTGATAAAATTCAGACATATTGTCTTTACGAATAGCCAGGCGGATATCGTCGATGCGATCAGCAGAAATGATATCGATATTGCCGCTGTCAAAATTACAGGTGATTTTCATTATTTGTATTCCAGGCAGGGTAAAAAGTACTGGCAGAGCCTATCACAAATCGCAGCAAGCTGTCTCGCCAGGCCACAGTGGCTGCCATATTCAAACAAAAGCCGCCCAATCGGCGGCTGTTGTATTTTCAGGTTAATCAGCGTTGTGAGTTACAGCGCCACAGGTAAAGTCGGATAGAAAATACCTGCCATCTCGTTCATCACGCGGATCACCTGCGTGCTGTAGCCAAACTCGTTATCATACCAAACGTACAACACACAGCGATCACCTTCCGCAATTGTTGCCTGCGAGTCAACCACACCTGCATAACGTGAACCGACCAGGTCGCTGGAGACGATTTCAGTCGAATTAGTGAAGTCAATTTGATCCTGTAAGTCAGAAAACAGCGACACTTTTTGTAAATACGCATTAAGCGCATCACGGTCGGTTTCTTTGTTCAGATTCAGTGACAAAATTGCCATCGATACGTTTGGTGTCGGTACGCGGATCGCATTGCCGGTCAGCTTACCTTTGAGTTCTGGCAGCGCTTTGGCAACGGCAGAGGCCGCACCGGTCGACGTCAGCACCATGTTCAGTGGCGCAGCCCGGCCACGGCGTTCAGCGCTGTGGTAGTTATCGATCAGGTTCTGGTCGTTGGTGTACGAATGTACGGTTTCAACGTGGCCATTACGAATGCCGTATTCGTCGTGCAGCGCTTTTAACACTGGCGTGATGGCGTTGGTGGTACAGCTGGCCGCTGACACAATGCGGTCGTCCGCGGTGATCATTTTGTGATTGACGCCATAGACGACGTTTTTAACATCACCTTTTGCCGGAGCGGTTAACAGGACTTTTGCTGCACCTTTGGCTTTGAAGTGAATAGACAGCTCTTTGTCGTCTTTCCAAATCCCGGTGTTGTCGACCACCAGCGCATCATGAATGTCATAGGCGGTGTAATCGACTTGTTCCGGCGAATCGGCATAAATCACTTTAATAAAAGTACCGTTGGCTTTAATGCCACCGTTTTCTTCGTCAATGGTGATGCTGCCGTTAAAAGGGCCATGGATCGAGTCACGGCGCAGCAGACTGGCGCGCTTCTCCAGATCACCTTTGCGGCCACCGCGCACCACGATAGCGCGCAAGCGCAACTTCGCGCTTGGGCCGGCACGTTCAATCATCAGTCGTGCTAACAAGCGGCCGATACGGCCAAAACCGTACAACACCACATCGGTTGGTTTTATTTTGTCATCCTGACCAAGTAAATCAGCCAGTTCACGTTGCAGATACTGCTCGAGGCTCAAGCCTTCAGCAGCATTTTTATAAGCATAGGCAAAAGCCAGCTTGCCTAAATCGATCCGGCCAGGCGCCAGATCCAGTTTGCTGATGGCTTCCAGTACCGGGAAACTCTCACGCAGACGCAGTTTTTGTTGTTCAAAGCGTTCTACCGTTTTGTGGGCTTTGATGATGTCAATCGTGGTGGCATTCACCAGCGGCTTGCCATACACCACCAACTCAATCCCTTTATTGCGATACAGTCGGCCAATGATCGGCTGCATATTTTCGGCGTATTCCTGGCGTTCTTGCCAGCTGCGTTGATACTGTTCTTCGTGAGATAAGGTCATGCTGTTGTGCCTTTTACTTCATAGTTAACGAATGTTCGGGGACAGGTGCCACAGCGGGCGCCATATTGTAATTGAATTCGTAACCCTACAACAACAATTACAAATGATTTTTTCAAAGCTTTTGCGTATGCTGGTTGTATAGAGATCGGAGGGATTATGCAGAAACTTTTGTTAGCGTTACCGTTGTTAATCATGCTAAGCGCCTGTGGTGAGAAAGAACTTAATATCACCCAGGTTTGCCAGGACAAACCCGGTTTATGTACTGATTTAGTCGAAGACGGCCATTGCCGGGTGGAACGCTCGGAAACCATACTGGCGCGTTTTGGTGAACAAAAATTACCATCTGACGCCAACAAGTACCGCTTGCTGCTGGATTTTGAAAAATATTCAAAATGTATGGAGCTGGCCAAAGGCATCGAACACATCAAGCTGAAAGAAAAAACCACTGCCCGGGTCGACAGCTACATGGTGTCGTTGAATGAGATTAAACGACTGACCGATGAAACCGTCACCTCGGATTATCCTGGGCTGCTGTATTACCATTGGTCGCGGCATCAGAGCCAGACGCATCTGGAGAAATTCGAACAGGCCGCCAAAGCCGGCGAGCTGAATACGCCGGATTTAAAATTTGCCCTGGCCCGTTATTACATTGAAAAAGACAAAAATCTGGCGATCTCCACGATGCTGGATGCACTGAAGTTATACAAAGCCGGCGATGTGGTCGACACTGATATCTACACCAGCCTGACCACGTTGTACTTTAAACAAAACAAGCTGGCTGAGTCCTATCATTGGGCCTTAGTGGCGCAGGCGGCTGGTGTTGAGCGGATTGAATTTGATTTGATCCTTAAATCCGCCAAAGACAATGCACTGGATAAGGACAAAATTGAAACATTGGCCGATGAGACTGTCGCGGCACTGGAACTGGGTCAGTTTAAGCCGCCAGTGTTTCAGTAATTTTTTAGCCTGTACTGCCCAGATTGCTGCGCGCTACCGCTGCAACTGGCATAAAAAAACGCGGGTGAAAAGCCCGCGTTTTTTATGCTGTCTACAGTTACTTGCCGTCAAAAACCAGTGACACCGAATTAACGCAATAGCGCTGCCCTGTTGGCACAGGCCCGTCATCAAACACATGGCCCAAATGCGCATCACAATGCATGCAGAGAATTTCAGTCCTTTGCATGCCATGCGTGAAATCATCGGCATAGCGAACCTGACCCGGCAGCGCGGCAGAAAATGATGGCCAGCCACAACCGGCATCAAATTTTGTCTCTGAGCTAAATAACGGCTGATGACAACAAACACAGCAATAAATGCCAGTCGCTTCGTTGTACAACAGGGTGCCGCTAAAAGGATACTCAGTGCCTTTTTGCCGCGTGACGCGAAATTCTTCATCACTGAGCCGTTCACGCCATTGTGCTGCACTGAGTTTCATCTTGCTGCTCCGTTGGGAATTATTTTACTTTGACCATTGGGCGGCCCGGCAGGCTCCAGTCGACGTGAAAAAATTTGCCCTTGGCTTTGTCGGTGCGCTCAAACGTATGCGCGCCGAAATAATCACGTTGACCTTGTAACAGATTGGCCGGCAATACTGCGGTGCGGTAAGAGTCGTAATAACTCAGCGCAGAACTTAATGCCGGCACCGGCACGCCGACCATGGTGGCTTCAGCCACTGCACGGCGCCAGTTCATTTGATTCAGCGAAATTTGCTTGGCAAAAAACGGGTCAACCAGCAAGTTTGCCAGCTCGTCATTGCGCTCATAAGCATCGGTGATCGATTGCAGGAATACGGCGCGGATAATACACCCCGCCCGCCAGATTTTGGCGATCTCAGCGAAGTTGAGCTGCCAGCCGTGTTCAGCGCCAGCCGTTTTCATCAGATCAAAACCCTGTGCATAGACACAGATTTTGGCGCAGTACAGCGCGTCATGCAGCTGTTTGATCAGGGTTTCGCGCTGTGATTCCAGTGGCTTGTCGTGGCTGGAGCCCGCCAGTATGGTTGATGCTGCAACACGTTGTTCTTTGTTGGTCGAAATGGAACGGGCATATACCGCTTCGGCAATAGTCGGCGACGCACAGCCCAATTCGAGGCTGCTGACTGCCGTCCATAAACCTGTACCTTTCTGACCGGCTTTATCCAGGATCACATCCACCAGCGGCAAACCCGTTTCCGAATCTTTAGTGGCCAGCACTTCAGCGCTGATCTCCATCAGATAACTGTTCAGGATGCCCTGATTCCAGCTTTTAAATACTTCTGCAACCTGCAGTGCCGACATACCAAGTGCGTCGCGCATCACCTGATAGACTTCGCAAATCAGCTGCATATCGGCGTATTCAATGCCGTTATGTACCATTTTAACGTAGTGACCAGAACCTGAAGGGCCAATGTAAGTGGCACAGGCGTCACCTTCTTTCACCGGATTACCTGGCTCATACCGCTCAATAGCGCGGCCGGTAACAGGGTCGACTTTCGCCGCGATGGCGCGCCAGACCGGTTCAATGCGTGTCCAGGCATATGGGTCGCCGCTTGGCATCAGACTGGGACCAAAACGGGCACCGACTTCACCACCTGAGACTGCGGTAGAAAAGAAAATGAATTTACCTTCGTAGTGTTTTTCGCGGCGGACCGTATCTGTCCACAGACTGTTGCCGGTATCGACCACGATATCATCCGCTGCGATGCCAGCATCGATCAACTTACAACAGACGTCATCGACCGGTTTTCCGGCTGGTACGGACAAAATGACTAAATGTGGTTGGGTCAGGCGGGATAACAATTCGGTATAAGAGCTGCAGGCAATGACCCGGCCGCCCTGCCCGTTGGTTTCAAGCAAATCTTGCGTGATCACCGACTCAAGCTTTTTGTGGTCCAAATCAAAAGCGGCGACCCGATACCCGTGATCCGCCAGATTCAGGATCAGGTTCTTGCCCATGACTCCCGCACCTACAAAGCCGATGTCACACAATTGCGTTGACGCTGTCATTCCCATTCCTTAAAAAGCTGCTGTCGCAAAATGGGCGCGATTATACTGGAAAAAACCGCGCCGGGCAGCGCCGGCAGAAATTCTTTATGCTGTTCAGACCATTAACACCAGCGAGCAAAAATCGCCAGAGGCCTGCGCACTGCTTTCAGTTATTCCAGTGCCGGATGACTGTGCTGGCTGACCCACAATGACATCGAATTGCCATGTTGAATATATGCGGCAGCAGCCAATTGTAACGGTGACACCAGGCCCATTTCAAAAGACGTATCCATCACACAATGCCAGAGCCGGTCGGTCAGCTGTAAACTGATCGGCTCAGTGCCGGCATTGATCATCATTAAAATCTCAGCATCAGCGCCGCTACTGGCAATGACAAAATAACAATAACGTGTGGCCGGCAAATGCCAGTCCGCTTCGGTTTTTTCACTGCCATCGGCATTGAGCCAATGCACCTGATGTTTATCACCGTGGCGCTGATACTGATCGTCCAGCAATGACAACTGCTGCAAACAAGGGTATTGCTGGCGCACCGCAATCATTTGCTGCACAAAACTCTGAAATTGGGTGGCATGATAATCCAGCTGCCAGTTCAGCCAGCTTAGTTCATTGTCCTGACAATAAGCGTTGTTGTTGCCCTGCTGGCTATGACTGAGTTCATCACCGCCCAGCCAGTGGATCATGCCCTGGCTCAGCAACAGGCTGGCCACCAGATTGCGTTTATGTTGATAACGCAGCGCCAGAATAGCGCTATCACTGCTTGGGCCTTCCACACCATGATTCAGGCTCAGGTTATGGTCATGACCATCGCGGTTTTGTTCGCCATTCAGCCAATTATGTTTTTGCTGATAACAGACCACATCATGCAAGGTAAAACCATCGTGGTAAGCCAGATAGTTCACCGAACAGGCGGCTGGTTTGTGATGTTTCTGAAAAATATCGCGGGAGCCCAGCAAACGCGTGGTGAATTCGTTCAGACTGCCATGATCACCGCGCCAGAATGACCGCATTGAATCCCTGAATTTGTCGTTTAACTCCGACCAATGTGCCGGAAATTGCCCCAACTGATAGCCATAAGGCCCGACATCCCAAGGCTCGGCAATTAGTTTCGCACCGGACAACACCGGGTCCTGTGCCACAATCTGCAGGAAAGTAGCAAAAGGGGTGAAACGTTTGTGTTCACGCGCCAGCGTGACTGCTAAGTCAAACCGAAAGCCATCCACCTGCATCTCGGTCAGCCAGTACCGCAACGCATCCAGCACCAGTTTTTGCGTGACCGGATGCGCCAGATTCAGCGTATTGCCACAGCCACTGTAGTTACAGTATGCGGAATAATCAGTGATATCTGCATGATTTTCAAAAAGATAATACTGACGGTTCGCCAGGCCACGCAAACTCAGGTTATAACAATCGGCTTCTGCCGTGTGGTTAAACACCACGTCCAGGATCACTTCCAGCCCATGCTGATGATAAGTACGCACCAGCGTTTTCATTTCCGCGACTGCGTCAGCCAGCTGATAACGCGGGTCCGGCGCAAAAAAACACACTGGATTGTAACCCCAGTAATTACTCAGTTTTAGCTTCTCGAGCCGCGGCTCTGTCATAAAGGCAGCGACCGGCAACAACTGCACTGTGGTGACGCCTAAATGCTTCAGGTGATTGATCACCGCCGGATGGCTCATGCCGGCATAGGTACCGCGCAGTTCAGCCGGCACTTGCGGATGTAGCATCGTCATGCCTTTGACGTGCGCTTCGTAAATGATGGTTTTTTCGCGTGGGATCTGCGGTTTCTGGCTGGCCTGCCAGTCAAAAGCATCAACTTCGAGCACGCCTTTGGCCAGCATGTAATGACTGTCACTCTGATAGAGGCGCTCATTAAATACCACGGCACGGTTTAGCTTCCGCGCATAGGGGTCAATTAACAGGTGGTTGCTGGTAAAAGTGAACCCTTCTGCCGGACGATCTGCGCCTTCGGCGCGCAGCAGATACAAACTGCCAACCGGAATGTGCTGGACCTGCACATGCCAGATATCGCCGGTTCTTGCGGTGAACGCGAGTTCAGCCAGCGGTTCTTCGGTATCAGGACAAAACAGACACAACGTCAGACTGCTGGCATCCGGCGCATATACGGCAAAATTCCAGCGACCATTGATGATGTCGGTACAAACCGCCCCCAACGGCGCGGCGTGACCAAAATCCGTGAGCAATACAGCGTTCATAGCAAACTCATTTTAACGACAACGACGTAAATACAAAGTCGACAGCGGTGGTAATTCCAGCGCCAGTTGCAAATCATCAGCCGCCTGCAAATGCGGCCCAACCGGATAATTACTGCCCCAGTAATAAGTTGAATCAGAGTTCAGGATCACTTCATAAGCGCCGGCATCCTGCACCGGTAAACGGAATTGCGTGCGCGCGACCGGCGTAAAATTGCTGACCACGTAAATCACATCGCCACTGCTGTCTAAACGGCGAAACGATACCGTACTGTGATCGGCGTCCTGATGGTCAATCCAGGCAAAACCAGCCGCCTGATGGTCCAATTCATACAAAGGTTTACAGCGCTGATACGTATGATTGAGGTCGCGGAACAACTGGGAAATACCCCGATGCTTTTCAAAATCCAATAAAAACCAAGGCAATGCCAGATTATGATTCCACTCAGTGCCCTGACCGAATTCATTGCCCATAAAATTCAGTTTCTTGCCAGGATGCGCAAACATAAAGGCGTAATAGGCGCGTAAATTGGCGGCCTGTTGCCATTCATCGCCCGGCATTTTATTCAGAATACTGCCTTTGCCGTGCACCACTTCATCATGCGACAGTGGCAGGATAAAATTCTCGTTGTAGGCATACACCATCGAGAACGTCAGGTCGTTGTGATGGTATTTACGATACGCCGGATCTTTGCTGATGTAACGCAACGTATCGTTCATCCAGCCCATATTCCACTTAAAGCCAAAGCCAAGACCACCTGAATCCACCGGCCGGCTGACGCCGGCAAAAGAGGTCGATTCTTCGGCAATGGTCAGCGCGCGCGGATGTTTGCTGTAAACTTCCTGATTCAGCCACTTCAGCAGACTGATGGCCTCATAGTTGTGGTTGCCACCATCAATATTCGGGATCCACTCGCCATGTTCGCGTGAATAATCGAGGTAAAGCATCGACGCCACGGCATCAACCCGCAGGCCATCAATATGAAATTTATCCAGCCAGAATAATGCACTGGCGACTAGAAACTGCCGGACATAGTCTTTACCAAAATCATAAATGCAGGAATTCCAGTCCGGATGCCAGCCACGGCGCGGATCGGCATATTCATACAGATGACCGCCATCAAACCGGGCCAGACCATGACCATCTTCCGGGAAATGCGCCGGCACCCAGTCGAGCAACACCCCAATGCCGGCGGCATGGCAGGCATCGACAAAAGCCTTAAACTGATCAGGTGTACCAAACCGCGACGTGACCGCAAACATACCCAGCGGCTGGTAACCCCAGGAGCCGGTATAGGGATGCTCCAGCACCGGTAGCAACTCGATGTGGGTATAACCCATATCCAGCACATAGGGAATGAGTTGCTCTGCCAGTTCCGGATAGCTCAGGAAACTGCCATCCGCATGGGTGCGCCAGCTGCCTAAATGCACTTCATAAATGCTCATCGGGCTTTGGTACGGCTTATGTTCACGATTCTGCCAGGCATTGTCTTGCCACTGATAGCGGTCATGATCGAACACTAAAGATGCATGTGAAGGGAACTGTTCTGCGGCAAAAGCCATCGGGTCGGCTTTATGCGGCAATAAATGTCCGGCAGCATCTTTGATTTCAAATTTATAGCGCACACCGGCTGCTACTTCCGGCACATACAGCACCCAGTGACCACAAGCAGTGCGTTCCATTGGATGACAACGACCATCCCAATTATTCATATCGCCAATCAGGCTGACAGCACTGGCATGCGGCGCATAGACGGCAAACCGGGTGCCGCTGATGACCTGCTTACCCGCTTTGATCTCAACCAGCTGCGCGCCCAATTGCAGATAGAGGTTTTCCGGCCGGGTATTGACATGGTGCACGGCAAAAAACGCTTCATCTTTAAATTGATATGGGTCTACCACACTGTAGCTGTGGTGCGCGGTCTGGATTTGCAGGCGGTACGGCAGCGGGTTTTTGCGACGTGGCAGCGCCAGTTCAAACAGTCCAGCGACAGCCGCCACCGGCGTCATCATACCGAGCGCTTTGCCATCGTCGAGTGCCACAACGTCTACCTGCAGTGCAGATGGCAAAAAGGCCCGGATCAACAGGCCTTTTTCTGCAGATTGCCAACCAAGTACGGTAAATGGCTGGTTGCAACGTACGTCGTTTAGAGCTTGAAGCTGATGATCTGGCATAACAAATCCTGTGTCATTAAAAGCGGGAATTGCGCGAGCTCCGGTATCAAGGTACCGGAGCTATATGCATTAAGATTACGAATATAAGCCTGTTCTGCGGTTGACTGTCAATTGCTTCAGGTGAGATTTGATATGTTCCTGCTGCGCCAGTTGTTCCAGCGTCATGCTCAGTTTGCGCCGCCAGTTCGGATATTCATCGCTGGTACCCGGCACATTCACCGGTTCGGTCATCTCCATCCAGTCTTCCAGTTGCAGACATAACAACTGACAACTCCCGCGTGCCAGATGTTGCTGCAAAGCAAAACTTAAGGTGCGGTCCATCCCAAGATGCTCCACCGACCGCGCATAATCCGCCGGCAACATATTGTGACCATGCAACGAATCGAGGATCCGTTGCTTGGCATCATGCCGGTCCTGATATAAGCCTGGCAGGATCTCTTCAGTGTAGAGCCCAAGCTGCAAACCTAATTTCAGATCAGAACAGTGCCAGAAGCCAATTAACGTCGGCATATCATGGGTAGTCAGCGCCGACATGGCCTGCACCGGATAATGCGCCGTCGAGATGTAACCGCCATCTTCGGCCTGCTCAAAAAAGAAAATACGGTAAGAGTACATACCAAATTGCTGCAGCAACTCAAAGATCCCATCCGGCACTGTGCCAAGATCTTCACCAATCACCACCGCTTGCTGACGCTGACTTTCCAGCGCCAGAATACCGAGCAAATCCATGATTGGATAATACAGATAAGCACCTTCGCCAGCGGACACTGAGCCTTTCGGCACCCACCATAGCCGCAGTAACGCCATCACGTGGTCAATCCTGAGTGCGCCGGAATCGCGCATATTGGCGCGGAACAGGTCAATCATCGGCTGATAAGCCTGACGGAACAGCTCATAAGGATACATCGGCGGCAGGCCCCAGTTCTGACCTTTTGGCCCCAGAATATCCGGTGGTGCGCCGACGCTGGCGTCGCGGCAATACAAATCCGGATTGGCCCAAATCTCGGTCGAGGCTTCACTGACGCCCACGGCTAAATCGCGGTAAAGCCCTAACAACATCCCGTGTGCTTTGGCTTGTTGCTGCACTTTGGCCAGCTGTTGCTGCGCACAGAATTGCAGATAACTGAAAAAACCGATGTCGTGCTGATTGGCTGCAGCAAATGCCTGCACCGCGTCGCTGTCTGCACTGCGGTATTGCTCCGGCCAGTTTGGCCAGCCCCAGGCGTGTGGATCTTGCGCGATCAGATGCAAATGCAGCGCGTCATACAGCGCCAACTGACGCAGGCTGTCACCGCCTTCAGCAACAAAGCGGTTAAATTCGGCAGACAACGCGACATCTTTTTGGCCCTGCTCAAGATACCACTGATACAACGCGCGCAACGCCGGCAATTTCAGTTGCATCACGCCGCTGTAGTCGACCCAATGTTTGTCACGCTGGGCCTGTAATTGCGCCTGAAAATCTGCTTGCGCCAGCTGGTGTTGCAGCGCAGTGCACTGACTGAAGCCTGGCATTTGCGCCACACTCAGGTAAATCATATTGAGCCAGCGCCGGCTCGAAGGGCTGTATGGGCTCGCTGATTCCGGCATCGCCGGATATAACGCATGAATTGGGTTTAAACCCACAAAATCAGCACCTTGTGCTGCCAGATAATTGACCAGCTGGCCTAAATCTGCAAAATCGCCTACGCCCCAGTTCAAATCCGACTTCACTGCATACAGTTGCACCGAAATGCCCCACTGCTTTTGCTGGGCAAATGCTTCAGGTTGATAACAACGTTCCGGCACGACGATTAAGGACTGACTGAAATCGTCATCGTCGCCGTCGATCTGTAATTCCAGCCGGTGGTAACCATATGGCAGCGCCAGCGGCAGCAAAAATTCGTATTGCTGGTATTCGACTTCATCAAATACCGAGACCTGTGTCAGCTCACCGTCGTCGACTGCGACCAGCTTAAACTGCTGCGACTGCCCGGCTTCAGTGATGACCGTCACGGTCAGCGCCTGATGCACCAGTGCCAGCGGCAGGCGCAGTGCTAAGGTCAATTGTTCGGCGCGGTTTTGCACCGACACCGGATCTAACGGTTCGGCCCAATGCAGCAACTGGCGCTCACGCAGCTGTGCGGCCGCTTTGGCATTGTCACTGACGTCGAAACCCAATGCTGAAAGCATGCGTAACTGATCTTTTTCTGCCACTTCGGCAGGTTTGCCCCAGGCATCGGTAAATTGCGTTTCAATGCCATTAAAGCCGATCAGTTCGGCCAGCAGTGTTTTGTCCATAAAGGCTCCAACTCGGTTTCGTCGCTCTGTCCATGCCGGATTTACAATTGGGTTCTGTGCCCGCAACCGGCTGTGCCAAGCAGTATAAGACTTTAAAAAACAGCGTCGATGGCAAAATCGCGGATTACGTCATTAAATTACATAAATACGATTGCATAACAAATTTTCGCTTGAAAATGGCGGAAAAACATGTAATTTTACTACACAATTCGACAGCATCAGGGGTGCCTTATGACAATTCGTGTCGCGATCAATGGTTTTGGCCGTATCGGCCGCAATGTTTTACGTGCTTTATATGAAAGTAAGAAGTCATACGACATCAAAGTTGTTGCAATTAATGATTTAGGTGACGCATCAATAAACGCACACTTGCTGAAGTACGACACCGCGCACGGTATTTTTTTCGCCAACGTTGAGCATTCTGACAAAGCGATTTATGTCAATCAGGACGAGATCCTGACACTGAGCGAACGTAATCCGGCCAAGCTGCCATGGGCTGATTTAAAAGTTGATGTTGTTTTGGAATGTACCGGTCTGTTCACAGATCGCCAGTCCGCTGGCGCTCACCTGACTGCAGGCGCGAAGAAAGTAATCATCTCCGCACCGGCAAAAGACGTCGATGCGACTGTGGTGTATGGCGTGAACCACGACGTGATCACCCCGGAAATGACCATCATTTCCAATGCCAGCTGCACCACCAACTGTCTGTCACCAATTGCCAAACCGCTGAATGATATTCTCGGAATTGAATCTGGCCTGATGACGACTATCCACGCTTACACCAACGACCAGCGTTTATCTGATGTGTATCACACTGACGTGCGCCGGGCCCGTGCCGCCGCCATGTCGATGATCCCAACCAAAACCGGCGCTGCTGCAGCGGTAGGTCTGGTAGTTCCGGCGTTAAAAGGCAAGTTCGATGGTCTGGCGGTGCGTGTTCCGACTATTAACGTCTCGCTGGTCGACTTAACCTTTATCGCCGGTCGCGAAACGACGATTGAAGAAGTGAACCAAATCATCCGTGATGCTGCGGCACAGTTCCCGATGAATCAGGTACTGGCGGTGAACGACCTGCCTCTGGTATCGGTCGACTTTAACCACAATCCGATGTCGTCGATTTTTGATGCCACCGAAACGCGGGTGAACGGTCGTCTGGTCAAAGTGATGGCCTGGTACGACAACGAGTGGGGTTTCTCTAACCGCATGCTCGATAACACTGTGGAATTAATGAAGTCTTAAACCGACTTTAGTGCACACAAGGCGACTTCGGTCGCCTTAGTTGTTTTTGCAGGATCGCAAATTTTTCAGCAGCACCGACCAGTGAAATTCTGCCCGTAAGCGCTTGCTTAACTGCAGTGCGCAGCACACAATCAAGGCGCATTTCACTTCTAAGAGCTTCAATTTATGGCCAATTTTATCCATCTGGACGGTTACGCCCATCTCGTTGCTTTACCCTGCATTCGGTTTAGTTTTGCTGACTACAGCGCGGTTGTTTCACTATATGGCGGACAAGTGCTGTCGTTAAAAAAAGCAGATGAAGAATTACTCTGGTTATCGCCAACCACGGATTGGCAACAACAGCAGCCGATCCGCGGTGGTGTGCCGATTTGCTGGCCTTGGTTTGGCCCAGTCGATCCGGCACTGACGCAACAGCAGGTGCCGAATCATGGGCTGGCGCGTACCCATTTGTGGCAACAAGTCGCTGATGAAAGCTGTAGTGATCATGCACTGCTGATTTTGCAGGCCGAATTTGACAATGTTCCGTGGCAAGCCGGCAAAGTCCGGCTGCAGTGCCAATATCTGCTGAACCACAAAGGCCTGCATTTGCATCTGCACTGCAGCGACTTAACGCTACAACAGGCCGCACTACACACTTATTTTGCCTGTGATGATGTGCGTCACGCGACAGTGTCGCCATTGCCTTCGACCTTTATTAACAAAGTAGAGCCTGCCGAGACATCAGCTGCATTGAATTTTGGTGACGAAACAGATCGGATCTATCAGGGCACTGCCGCGACGCTGACTCTGCAGACGCCGGCGCCTCTGTTATTACAACAGGCCGGCCATGATGCGTCAGTGATATGGAACCCGGGCCAGGTCAAAGGCAGTGCAGCCAAAGAGATTGGCCCTGAGCACTGGCCGAAATTTGTCTGTGCTGAAACTGCACGCTTATCTGTGCAGGATACAAGCGCGCTGAACTTACAAATGACGGTTGGCAGAATTTAAGCGTCCCACTGGCATTCAGCGCCGATACACCACAAACTCATCCGACAGGCGCTGCTCAGCGCCTTTTTCATCAATAAACAGCAGTTCCAGCCGCCAGGTCATTTGCGCATCAGCACAAGCGCCGATTAAAAATTGCGTTTGCCAGTTTGCCTCTGGTTGCGCCGGATCGTTGTTCTGCGTGAAAAACAATGGCATGCGGGGCATTTCCATCGTAAGACCGACCAAGGTTGCTTTGTGCAACTGCCAGCCTGAAGGGGTACGGACAGCTAAACTCAATGGCGATTCGGTCTGCAGCTGCGCAGGCTGATAACTGATCTGCGCCGCACCTTTTTGTACCAGACGTGTTTCAGACTGCTGCCCGCCCTGTGGCGTACAGGACACACAACAGAATATCAGCGACAATATCAGCCATTTTCTCAAAGTCATCGCTCGTTTCCTTTACAGCGCGGACCGGTATTCTATCCTATTCGCACTGCTACGGAAATTGTTGCTTCAATTGAATATTTTCTGAGCAGCAACATTGTTCTAAATCATAAAACCGGCGTATCTGCCTATCTTTTTAGGGGTAAAGCTCGTATGATCCGGCGCAAAGATGGGCTGTGAAAGCGAGCTGAGTCAGTGGTTTGGCGGCAGTTACGGCAAATCTAAAATAAGAAAGGTCGCCCTCGGGTGTTTTCATTTACTAACTAGCAAAAAACTGCAGCGGAACTCAACATGAGCCATACACAATCGTTAAATGTTGACTACAACTACACAGTTGTCCGCCTATTTGCACTCACAACAGTGTTGTGGGGCATAGTCGGCATGAGCGTGGGTGTTTTAATTGCGGCACAACTTTACTGGCCAGCACTGAACTTTGATACTGCCTGGTTAACTTATAGCCGTCTTCGTCCTCTCCACACCAACGCGGTGATTTTCGCGTTTGGTACCAGCGCGTTATTCGCCACGTCTTATTACGTCGTTCAGCGTACCTGTCAGGTCCGTCTGTTCGCCGAAAAACTTGCCATGTTCACCTTTATCGGCTGGCAGGTTGTGATTCTCGCAGCAGCAATTACCTTACCAATGGGTATCAGCCAGAGCAAAGAATATGCCGAACTGGAATGGCCAATCGACTTATTGATCACTGTGGTCTGGGTTAGTTACGCTATTGTGTTCTTCGGTACTTTAATCAAACGCAAAACCAGCCACATTTATGTCGCGAACTGGTTCTATGGTGGTTTCATTATCACTGTTGCTGCGCTGCACGTAGTCAACAGCATGGTGATCCCAGTATCGCTGACCAAATCATATTCTATCTACGCCGGTGCCGTCGATGCGATGGTGCAGTGGTGGTACGGTCACAACGCCGTAGGCTTCCTGTTAACCGCAGGCTTCCTCGGTATGATGTATTACTTCGTACCAAAACAAGCTGGCCGTCCGGTGTATTCATACCGCCTGTCAGTCGTGCACTTCTGGGCACTGATTGCGCTGTACATCTGGGCTGGTCCTCACCACTTACATTACACTGCCCTGCCTGACTGGACTCAGTCTGTTGGTATGGTGATGTCAGTCATTCTGTTTGTACCAAGCTGGGGTGGCATGATCAACGGTATCATGACGCTGTCAGGTGCCTGGCATAAACTGAAAACTGACCCAATTTTACGTTTCCTGATCGTTTCTCTGTCTTTCTACGGCATGTCGACTTTCGAAGGCCCGATGATGGCAATCAAATCAGTAAACGCGCTGTCTCACTATACAGACTGGACCGTTGGTCACGTCCACTCAGGCGCTTTAGGCTGGGTTGCGATGGTATCGATTGGCGCACTGTATCACCTGATCCCTGCGGTGTTTGCGCAAGGCCGTATGTACAGCATCAAACTGATTAACACCCACTTCTGGTTACACACCACTGGCGTAGTTCTGTACATCGTCGCCCTGTGGATCAGCGGTATTATGCAAGGCATGATGTGGCGTGCAGTTAACACTGACGGCACCCTGACTTACAGTTTTGTGCAGTCGCTGGAAGCTTCTTATCCGTTCTACCTGATGCGCTTCATCGGTGGTTGTTTCGTCGTCGCCGGTATGCTGGTTATGGCCTACAACGTGATTAAAACCGTGCGTGCCAAACAAGGTACGTTAGCGCCAATCGCAGAAGCGGCATAAGGAGTCAGTCATGTCTAAGAATTACCACGATTTTATTGAGAGAAATGCGGGCTGGCTCGGCATCATGACGGTTGTCGCTATCAGCTTCGGTACCATGGTTGAGATCACGCCGCTGATGTTCCTCAACGAAACAACCGAACCTGTCGATGGCCTGAAACCTTATTCAGCGTTGCAGCTGGAAGGCCGCGACGTGTTTATCCGCGAAGGCTGTACTAACTGCCACAGTCAGATGATCCGCCCGTTCCGTCACGAAGTGGAACGTTATGGTCACTACTCTGTTGCCGGTGAAAGCGTCTGGGAACACCCGTTCCTGTGGGGCTCTAAACGCACAGGTCCGGATCTGGCCCGTGTTGGTGGTCGTTACAGCGACGACTGGCATTATGCCCACCTGATGGACCCACGTTCTGTGGTACCACAGTCCAATATGCCTGGTTATCCATGGTTGGACAGCACAGTGCTTGACGGTCAGCTGACAGCGAAGAAAATGGCAACATTTAACATCCTGACCAAAGGCAAAATGCATAAAGACGACGCAGACGGTGTGATGTATTCAGCGGAAGAAATAGCCGCAGCACAAGAAGCCGTGAAAGGCAAAACTGAAATGCAGGCCCTGATTGCCTATCTGCAATCACTGGGCACCGCACTGAAGTAATTGCCATGGACTTCGTGACAGTACACAGCATTTTCACCGTGATTATTTTTGTGGCTTTTATTGGTCTGGTGGTCTGGTTGTTTGCGTTTAAACGCAAGCCCGACTTCGACCAGGTAGCAAATGTGATATTTGCCGACGATAAAAAGCCACAACAAAAACAACAACAGGAGTCGGATCATGAGTAGCTTTTGGAGTGCTTGGATCATTGTATTAACACTGGCATGTCTGGTTATATGCTTCGTGTTGCTGACATGGAACCTGAAGAACCATGTCGGCGTTGCAGAAAACGAAACCACCGGTCATGAATTTGACGGGATCTCAGAAATTAATAACCCGCTGCCAAAATGGTGGACCATTATGTTTTACGCCACCTTCGCCTGGTCGGTGTATTACTTTGCGGCCTACCCTGGCCTGGGTAGCTGGAAAGGCCTGTTTGGCTGGACCAGTTCGAATCAGGGCGTGAAATCGCTGGCTGAATCAAAAGCAGCGATTGAAGCGCAAAAAGCGGCAGGCACACCGTCTCAGCTGGATGCGGAATACATCAAAGCAGAAGGTACTTTTGCCAAAGAGTTTGCTAAGTACACCAGCCGTCCTGTTGAAGAACTGGCTTTTGACAAAGACGCGTTAAAAGTCGGTCAACGTCTGTTCCTGCAAAACTGTTCTCAGTGTCATGGCTCAGATGCCCGCGGTCAGCGTGGTTTCCCGAACCTGACCGATAATGACTGGTTATACGGTGGCACCGCAGACAAGATCGTTGAAACCCTGCGTCATGGTCGTAAAGCCGCGATGCCAGCCTGGGGTGAAGCGCTGGGCGAGCAAGGCGTTAAAGAGATGACCGCTTATGTACTGAGTTTGTCTGGCCGTAAAGTCAACGACAATGAAGCTGCTGCCGGTAAAGCCAAGTTCGGCATGTGTGCGGCCTGTCACGGCATGGACGGTAAAGGCTCGCTGGCGCACAACCTGCCATTCGGTGCGCCTAACCTGACCGACAGCACCTGGTTATATGGCGGTTCTGCCGGTACTATTGAACAGACCCTGCGTCAGGGCCGTAACGGTCAGATGCCGGCGTTCAAAGACACCTTAGGCGAAGATAAAATCCACGTGATCGCGGCATACGTATACCGCTTATCACGGCCGGACGAAGCGAAATAACCGCGGCCGCCGCAACAGTATTGAAGCCCCCTTGTGGGGCTTCTTTTTATCTGCGTGAAGTTATTCGAGAAAGGAAGTTGTGATGTCAAAACCCTGGTACAAACAAGTCTGGCCCTGGATCCTGATCAGCCTGCCGGTGTTTTCCGTATTAAAAGCTGTCCATACCGTCTACATCATGAACCAGCACTCTCCCGATTTGGTTATGGACGACTACTACGCCGAAGGCAAAGCGATTAACCAGAACTTATCCCGCTACCGCGAAGCCGCCGCGCGTAATTTACACGCTAAAGTGTTGTTAGCCGGGAATAAAGTCATTCTGACTTTTGATAGCAACAGCATTCTGGACAAAGACCTGACGCTGGAATTTGTTCACAACACCCTGGCTGCCAAAGATTTTAAAGTCATCGCTCAGCGCAGCGGTGAATCGATGTATATCGCAGAACTGCCATTGACGCCGACCGGCAAATGGAGTCTGGTGGTGCACGATAACGCCAACCAGTGGAAACTGCGTGCATCGTTAAGCCTGCCGGCCATTGATGCAATTAAACTGACCTACTGAGACCTCAAACTGACCCATGCTGCAACAGCGTTGTTTTCATTGCCATGAACCTGTCCCGGCCGGTACTGATTTTCACTGCGAAGTACTCGCTGAGCCCCAGGTCTTTTGTTGTGCCGGTTGCCAGGCCGTCGCCGAAACTATCGTGGCGCAAGGCCTCAGCGACTATTATAAATTCCGCAGTAAAGCCGCCAGCAAAGCCAATGCGGTGCCAGCGGAACTAAAGGCGCAACTCAACAGCTACGACAGTGCCGAAGTCTTGCAGGA
Organism: Rheinheimera sp.; assembly: GCA_034519945.1. Classification (GTDB taxonomy): domain Bacteria; phylum Pseudomonadota; class Gammaproteobacteria; order Enterobacterales; family Alteromonadaceae; genus Pararheinheimera. Next base: position 52,584 of record JAXHNX010000051.1, on the reverse strand, counting down.
CCTGACCCAACAAGTCGGTGACGCACAGCGCATCGAGCTGTCGATCAATAGTATGAGCTGCGCGGCCTGCGCCTGGCTGATTGAACGCCAGTTACAACAAAACGACGCGGTACAGCGCGTCAGCGTCAACTCAGGCACTGCCCGCTGTGAACTGGTCTGGAATGCCAATACAACGCCACTCAGTCAAATATTAAGCCAAATCAACGATCTGGGTTATCAGGCCAGCCCCTTTGTTGCGGACGTCGAAGAACAACATTTCCAGCTGGAATTAAACGCCTATCTCAAGCGCCTGGCAGTCTCCGGCATCATGACGATGCAGGTTATGATGCTGGCTTTTGGGTTGTATTTCGGTGAATTCAGCGGGATCGAAGCGCAATACCAAGGGTATCTGCGCTGGGTAAGTCTGCTGCTGACCTTACCTGTGATGGCTTATGCCGCCCTGCCATTTAGCAGCAGTGCCTGGCGCGCACTGAAAGCCCGCCAGCTCAATATGGATGTGCCCATCACACTGGCTTTGTATTACACCTTTATCGCTTCGTTGTATGCCACCGTCTTTGATACCGGCGAAGTCTATTTTGAATCGGTTTGCATGTTTGTTTTTCTGTTGCAGCTCGGCAAGTTTTTTGAGTTCCGCGCGCGCAAACAGGCACGCGACGCCACCAGTAATTTACTCAAAGTGATGCCGGTCAGCGCTACCTTATGGGACGGTGAACATGGCACTGCGACTTCAGCCAGGCGCTTACAAAGCGGCGACCACATTCTGGTGAAAGCCGGGGAAACTATTCCGGCTGACGGCCTGGTCGAAAGCGGCGTCAGCTCAGTGGATGAATCGATGTTAACCGGCGAATACAAAGCGATCAGCAAACAAGCCGGTGATTTAGTTCTCGCCGGCAGTATGAACCATGACGGTATTCTGGTAGTACAGGTCCGTAGCGCGCTGACCGAATCACGTTTAGGCCAAATCATTGCACTGCAACAACAAACGCTGCATCAGAAACCGGCCATTCTGGAAAAAACCGATCGCATCGCCCGTTTTTTTGTGCAGCGACTGCTGGTGATTGCCACTGCTACCTTCTGTGCCTGGTATTTTTGGCTTGATGCCGACCGAGCGTTTTGGGTGACGCTGTCGGTACTCGTTGCCACCTGCCCTTGCGCGCTGAGTCTGGCCACACCGACCGCGGTGACCTGTGCATTGGCGCAGCTGAACCGCAAAGGCATCCTGATTAAAAACCAGCATGTGCTCGACGTGCTGCCAAAGCTCAGTAAGATTTTCTTCGATAAAACCGGCACTCTGACCCAGGGCCGCTTTAGTCTGACCGGCATACAAATATTTACACCCCAGTATGACAAAGCCCAATTACTGAATCTGATGGCCAATCTGGAGCAGCAGTCCGAACACCCGATCGCCCGGGCTTTTAGCCCCTTCTTTTTGCAGGCGCTGCCACTGGAACAGGTCAGCCTCAGTGTTGGCGCTGGTTTGGCAGGTGTGTATCAACAACAGCAGCTGCGTATTGGCCGGCCGGATTTCTGTGGTCTGGACGCACAGGACCCACGCCTGGCCGGTACTCAGGTTTGTTTCACCATCAACGGTGAATTAGCCGCTACAGTGCAGCTGGCCGACCAACTGCGGCCTGAAGTCGCGACACTGATCCCTGCACTGCAAAAACGCCAGTTAAAGCTCGCCATCCTGACTGGCGATGGATCAGCTGCAGCGCCCGCCGTTGCACAGCAACTGCAGATTGACGAACTGTGGCAAGGTTGCAGCCCTGAACAAAAAGTCAGCGCCATTCAGCAGTCAGTACAAGCCGGTGAAACCGTGGTGATGGTCGGAGATGGCATCAACGACAGTCCTTGTTTCCATGCCGCGCATGTGTCTGTTGCTCTCGACAGTGGTACTGAACTGTCAAAGAATCAAGCTGACGTGGTGTTGCTGCACAACGACCTGCAACAGCTGCAAACCCTGATTGACGGTGCGCGCCGCGCCCGTACTGTGGTGAAACAGAATCTGTGGTGGGCAGCCGGGTACAATCTGGTTATCATCCCATTGGCGGTTTGTGGTTTTGTCTCGCCTTATGTCGCAGTGATCGGTATGTCCTGCAGTTCATTGCTGGTGGTGTCTAACTCATTACGGTTGCTCAAAGCATGAGTATTATCTACGTCTTGATCCCGATCGCTATCATCTTTGTGATGATTGGCATCGCGGTATTTTTTTGGGCGGTACGGTCCAAACAGTTTGATGACCTCGATAAAGAAGGTTTCAGCATCCTGTTTAACGAAAAACCAGCTGCTGCCACGCCTCCCACTGACAAAACACCGCCCTCCCGTGAACCCTGATATTTTTGCCGCTTTTTTTGTCGGACTGTTTGGTAGCGCGCATTGCCTGCTGATGTGTGGCGGTATGGCCGGCGCCTTGCAGATGTTGATGCCGCCATCCCGTCCCCGCCGCTATGCACTGCAACTGATGCTTGGTCTTGGCCGGATCAGCAGTTATGCGCTGACCGGTGCGCTGTTCGGCGGCATCGGTGCTTCCATGATCGGCAGTACTGGCTTAACACCGCAGTGGCTGCAGCTGTTCGCCGGTCTGATGTTATTAGCGATGGCACTGTATATCAGCCGGTTATGGTTTGGCTTACTCAAACTGGAACGCGCCGGCCAGGCGCTCTGGCGCCGGGTCCAGCCACTGAGCCAGAAGTTGTTACCACTGGATTCAGCGGTGAAAGCTTACGCCTATGGCCTTTGTTGGGGTTATTTGCCCTGTGGTCTGGTCTATTCAGCCCTGAGCTGGAGTCTGGGCAGTGGCAATGCCGTTAATGGCGCGCTGTGGATGGCCTTATTTGGTCTCGGTACTTTACCAGCCGTATTGCTGGCGGGTCAAACGGCAGACGCGCTGCGGCAATTACAGCAACAGCAATGGGTACGATATGGCCTTGCAGCGGTCTTAGCTGCTTATGCGTTACAGACAATTTACCTTGCACTTCGGGCTCTGGTTTTTTAAGCTGGGCATACTTTGGATGGAGTTTGGAAACCTGCGATGAGTTCACCGTCAAATATTAATTGCCAGCACTGTGGCTTCAGCCAGCTGTGTCTGCCATTCACTCTTAATGATGCAGACCTTGATAAGCTTGATCAAATCATCCAGCGTAAACGCCCGTCGCATAAAGGCGACCATTTATTTGAGGCCGGCAAACCATTGCAGGCTTTGTACGCGGTACGTACTGGTTCTTTTAAAACCTACACGCTGTCCGAACAAGGCGAAGAACAAATCACCGGTTTTCATTTACCGGGCGACGTGATTGGTTTTGATGCCATTGGCGATCAACAACACCCAAGCTATGCGCAAGCCTTAGAAACAGCCATGGTGTGTGAGATCCCGTTTAACAACCTCGATCATCTGTTAGACCAGGTACCTAAATTACGTCAGCAGCTAATGCGGCTGATGAGTCAGGATATCCACGGTGATCAGCAGATGATGTTATTGCTGAACCGCAAAACCGCTGAAGAAAAACTGGCGGCGTTTTTAACCAATCTGGCGCAGCGTTTTGGCAGCCGTGGTTTCTCACGCAAAGAATTTCGTTTGACGATGACCCGCGGCGAGATCGGCAATTATCTCGGTTTGACGGTCGAAACCATCAGCCGCCTGCTGGGGCGTTTCCACAAAGATGAGCTTATTCACGTCGATGGTAAACTGATCAGCATCGCCAATTTTGAAGAATTAAGCCGTATCGCCGGTATGGCACAAATCGGCCGCTGAATTTGCGCAATTCACTGATAAAACCGCCTTTTGGCGGTTTTTTTATGTCACCATCCGTGGCGCTCGTCTTGCAGGCTAACGCAGGGAACCAATCGGCGCTTGATTGATCCAACACAACATCACCAAACGCGAAGCGGATTAACTTAGCTACACTGATTCTGTATCTGTGACTGCAAAGGAGAATGATGATGGCGACATATCAGGATGTGCTGGTGGTGCTTGATCCCAGTACGGACCAGCAAAAAGCGCTGGCCAGGGCCATAGAGCTGGCCGAACACACTGCATGCAAACTTACGGCTTTTTTATCCATCTACGATTTCTCATACGAAATGACCACGATGTTATCCGGTGAAGAGCGCGAATCAATGCGTCAGGCCGTGATCACCGACCGCGAGATCTGGATCCAGGAGTTATTGCATCCTGCCCGCACCAAAGGCATTACCTGCAGCGCTAAAGTGGTCTGGCACAACCGCCCGTTTGAAGCCATAGTGCAGACCGTCACTGAACATGGTTATGATTTGGTGATCAAAGGCACCCACGACCATGATGTGCTCAAATCAATGATTTTCACGCCGACCGACTGGCATATCTTACGTAAGTGCCCCTGCCCGGTGTTACTGGTCAAAGAACATGCCTGGCCTGCGCAAGGCAATATTCTGGCGGCGGTGAATGCCGGTAGTGAAAAACCCCATCATAAAGCACTGAATCACATCATCATTCGCCAGGCACAGGCGATGGCCGCGATGCTGCACGCCAAAGTGCATCTGGTCAACGCGTATCCGGGCACGCCTATTCACGTGGCGATCGAGATCCCGGAGTTTAATCCGGTTGAATATAACGACAGCATGCGCCACCACCATGTCGAGGCCGCTAATGCGCTGGCCGGACAATTTGATCTCACCAGTGAAGCGGTGCATGTGCAGGAAGGTATGCCGGAAGATGTGATCCCCCGGGTGGCGAAGGAACTGGATGCTGAAATGGTGATTATCGGCACCATTGGCCGCACGGGGTTGTCTGCAGCCATTATTGGCAATACCGCCGAACACGTGATTGACCGGCTCGATTGCGACGTACTGGCACTAAAACCAGACTCGCCGCTCTGATCGCAACGGATGTTCCACGCCCGTAACCAAGAATTGGAATTGGCAAGCGGGCGTGATCCGCTATAATGTGCGCCTTTTTTACTGTCTGGGTAGCATCATGTCACACTCCGCTGAAGCCAAAGCGCAATATAACCTGAATAAACTGCATAAAAGACTGCGTCGTGGCGTGGGCCAGGCCATCGCTGATTTTGGCATGATTGAAGAAGGCGACAAAATTATGGTCTGCCTGTCCGGCGGCAAAGACAGTTATACCTTGCTGGACATTCTGCTGAATTTGCAACAATCCGCCCCCATCAACTTCAGCATTGTGGCGGTCAATCTGGACCAGAAACAACCAGGCTTCCCGGCCGACGTCCTGCCGAGCTATTTAAATGGCATCGGCGTGGATTATCAAATCGTCACTGAAGACACCTACTCCATCGTCAAAGAAAAAATCCCTGAAGGCAAAACTACCTGCTCTTTATGCAGCCGGTTGCGTCGTGGCATTTTATACCGCACCGCCAAAGAGCTGGGCGCGACCAAAATTGCGCTGGGTCACCACCGGGATGACATGATTGAAACGATGTTTCTGAACATGTTCTACGGCGGTAAAATGAAATCAATGCCACCGAAACTGATCAGCGACAACGGCGAACATATCGTGATCCGGCCGCTGGCTTACTGCCGGGAAAAAGACATTGAAAAATACGCCACGGCGCGTGAATTCCCAATAATTCCGTGCAATTTATGTGGCTCACAAGATGGCTTGCAGCGTCAGGTGGTGAAAGAAATGCTGCAGGACTGGGACAAACGCTTCCCGGGACGGATTGAAACAATGTTCCAGGCCATGCAAAACATCGTGCCGTCACACATGATTGATAAAAACCTGTTTGATTTTGCCGCCGTCAGCAAAGCCCACGCTGGCGAATTTGCCAGTGACACCGCCTTTGACAAAGAAGCCGTGCCGGCAAAACCGGTCGGTTTATTGGCCGAAGATGATGATGAAGAACCGCAGAATGGCGTGGTGGTACAGCGACTAGAAATTAGTCTGTAATTTGCAGCACAACGCACCAGGTCGCAGGGGGCTGCTGTGCACAGCAGCCCCGGCGTTTCAGGCTGACATGGCTATCAGCCAGCAAACAGCGCTTTAAACCAGTGCCAAATGCCAAACGAATAATCGTCAAATAAATCAATGCCCAGTGCCGACTTCAGCAGATACAGCAGCAACAAACCAATCAAGGCGGCAGCCAATAAAAACACACTGATCACAACACTTTGCATCAGCCGGCTGAGCTGACCATGGCGCGGATCACCTCGATGATTGCGCCCTGCCACCAGCACATAATAATAACGCCAGCGCCCGAGCCCAACAGTGCCGCGTAAATCCAGCCGGTGCTTACCCCATTGCCTTGCGCCCAGCGCGACACGCAAATAGCTCAGCTGTGCTTCAGTAAAGCTCTGCTGCACTTCCTCAGGCATCCGTTCGAGCAGTTTCTGCATGGCCGGGTCCTGGCGGATATCGTCGGGCGAAGCTGCTGTCATCGCAATCAGCCTTGCTGTAATAAAGCGGACAGCTCCGCCGTTTTGGCCTGCATCAGCGCGATATCGCCGCGGCTTTCCACATTAAGCCGTACCAGCGGCTCAGTATTGGAACTGCGCAGGTTAAAACGCCAGTCGGCAAACTCTAGGCTGATGCCATCGGTCGTATCCAGCTTGTTGGCAGATGGCTGATACAACGCCAGGATTTCAGCCAATTTGGCTTTTGGCTCGGCAATAGTGAAGTTGATTTCACCACTGGACGGAAAAGCGGCGATGCGCTCTGCGACCAGCGCTGACAACGGCTTTTGCTTCACGCACATCAGTTCGGCCACCAACAGCCACGGGATCATGCCACTGTCACAGTAAGCAAAATCACGGAAATAATGATGCGCACTCATCTCACCGCCATAAACCGCATCTTCCAGCCGCATCCGTTCTTTGATGAAGGCATGGCCGGTTTTGGATTGAATCGCTTCGCCACCCGCCTGCTGCACCAAATCAATGGTATTCCAGGTTAAGCGCGGATCGTGAATAATCCGGGCACCGCTGTGCTGTTGCAGGAACGCTTCAGCCAATAGACCAACGATGTAATAACCTTCGATAAATTGGCCCTGCTCATCAAACAGGAAACAACGGTCAAAATCGCCGTCCCAGGCCACACCAAAATCGGCCTGATGTGCCAGCACAGCTTTTGACGTATCGGCGCGGTTTTCCGGTAACAATGGGTTGGGAATACCATTGGGGAAAGTCGCATCGGGTTCGTGATGAACTTTGACAAACTGCAGTGGTAAACCCAAAGCTGCGCAGCGACTTTCCAGCTCATCAATGACATGACCGGCGGCGCCATTGCCTGAGTTCACCACAATTTTCATCGGTTTGACCAAGGCAGGACGAATATAACCAAGCAGATGGCTGACAAAATCGGCCAGAATGGACTGCTGACGGTAACTGCCACGCCTGGCGACCGCGACAAAATCGCCTTGTTCGGCAAGCGCTTTGATGTCAAATAAACCACTGTCACCGCTGATTGGCCTCGCACCCTTTTGTACCAGCTTCATGCCGTTGTAATCGAGTGGATTGTGGCTGGCCGTCACTTCAATGCCGCCACAAACGCCTAAATGGAAAGTGGCAAAATAAACCTCTTCAGTGCCGGTCATACCAATATCAATCACATCGACGCCGGCATCCATCAGACCATTAGCCAGCGCCAGTTTCAGGCTTTCTGACGTTGCGCGTACATCGCCGCCGACCACGACCGTTTTGGCCTGTTGGTATTGGCCAAAAGCGCGACCAATGCGATATGCCACATCGTCGTCCAGTTCATCACCAAGCCGGCCACGGATGTCATAGGCTTTAACACATTTAATTTGCCGGTACATCTCGGTTTTCCGCTCCGTGTCAGTTTTCAGCGACATGTCAGGCCCGCCCATAGCGGTCTTCAAACCGCACAATGTCATCTTCACCGAGGTAGGAACCAGACTGCACTTCAATCAGTTCCAGCTCGACCTTGCCCGGATTTTCCAGCGCATGTACAGCGGTGATCGGGATATAGACGGACTGGTTTTCCGTCAGGTATTGATCCTGACCATCGATAGTTACTTTGGCGGTACCAGATACCACAATCCAATGTTCAGCGCGGTGATGGTGCATCTGCACCGATAATTTTGCGCCTGGTTTTACCGTGATGCGTTTGACCTGGAAACGTTCGCCGTGATCAACCGAATCGTATTTACCCCACGGGCGGTACACTTCACGATGAAAGGTGACTTCCGGCCGTTGCCGGGCTTTGAGCTGTGCAACAATATGCTTCACGTCTTGCGCCTGATCTTTGTGCGCCACCAGTACTGCGTCTTTCGTGCTGATCACGACTAAATCCTGCACGCCAACAGTGGCAACGAGCTGCTGCTCCGTGCGCACATAGCAGTTTTGGCTGTTGTGCGACCAGACGTCGCCCTGATGCACACTGCCGTGTAGATCTTTGGCACTGACCTGCCACAACGCGGCAAAACCGCCGACATCATTCCAGCCGGCCGCTAAAGGCAAAACCACTACACTGGCCGGTTCATCACGGCTTAATGGCTCCATGATGGCATAATCGATAGAATTATCCGGGCAGGCCTCAAACGCCGCCTTTTTCACCCGGATAAAGTCCAGGTCCGGGCTCAGCTCAGCCATAGCACCCTGACAGGCTGCTAACATCGCTGGCTGGTATTTCGCTAACAATTCCAGGTACCGGTCCGCGCGGAACATAAACATGCCGCTGTTCCAGTAATATTCGCCGCTTTGCAGATATTGCTCAGCTGTCGCCAGATTAGGTTTTTCCACAAACGCATCCACCTGAAAACCAAGGCTGGAAGCTGCACCACGGCGGATATAACCATAACCGGTTTCCGGCGCCGTTGGCACTATGCCAAAAGTGACCAATTTCCCTGCCGCAGCCAGTGGTTCTGCCTGCTGGACCGCGGCACGAAATGCGGCTTCATCGTCCATTACATGATCTGCCGCCAGCACCAACAACACCGCATCCGGCGTAGTCGCGACGGCCTGCAATGCGGCCAGTGCAATCGCCGGCGCTGTATTGCGTCCGACCGGTTCCAGCAGAATAGAGGCGCCCTGCACGCCAAGCTGACGTAGCTGTTCGGCGGCGATAAAGCGGTGATCTTCGTTACAGATCAGCAAAGGCGACTGATGCGCCAGACCTTTGAGACGTAACAAAGTCTGCTGCAACATGGTGGTATCACCGGTCAGCGCCAAAAATTGCTTCGGATAATTACCACGTGACAGTGGCCATAACCGCGTACCTGAGCCCCCGGCCATAATTACGGGAGTGAACATTACTGAAATCCTGTCAAATCACTGATTTGGGTTAGTCTGATGGAGCACTGCGCTGCTGTCAATTGCGCCACAGACTGCTGCAGGCCAGCATTGCTGACCACATCTATGCTGTATTTAACGCCCACGATTGGCGGCGCCACGTAGCTGTTGCTGATGCTGTTGATACCAGCGCCAGGTTTGGGTCAAACCTGCTATGAACGAAATCTCTGGTGACCAGCCGAGTTGACGCAAGCGGCTGCTATCCACCAGTTTGCGAGGCGTGCCATCCGGTCGGTCCGGATCAAAAATCAACGCATGTGGATAACCGATGATGTCACGCAGTAAGGTTGCCAGCGCTGCGATGCTGATTTCTTCGCCGCTGCCGACGTTCAGAAACCCCGGTGTTTCCGCGCACGCCTGCCAATAGACATCAGCCGGCAATTCCATCACCAACCGGCATGCTTTAGCCAGATCATCGACGTGCAAGAACTCGCGCAATGCCTTACCTGAACCCCAAATCTGCATTGGGCTCTGCGTATCTTTCGCCAGTTGCATCCGGCGCATTAACGCCGGGATCACATGCGCCTGCTGCAAATCAAAATTATCACCCGGCCCATACAAATTGGTTGGCATCAGCGCGCGGAAATCGGCGCCGTATTCGCGATGAAAACTGCTACATAGTTTTAAACCGGCAATTTTTGCGATGGCATAGGCCTCATTCGTTGGCTCTAACACCCCGCTTAACAACGCGGTTTCGCTGATCGGCTGGTCCGCAAACTTCGGATAAATACAGCTCGACCCCAAATACAACAAGCGGGAGACACCGCTCTGATAGGCAGCTGCCACTAAGTTGGCGGCAATTTGCATGTTCTGCAGAATAAATTCGGCCGGATATTGTTGATTAGCCGCAATACCACCGACGCGTGCCGCCGCCACCAGGATCCAGTCCGGTTGCTGCTGGCGGATAAAAGCCTCAACATCGGCCTGCCGGGTTAAATCCAACGTGCTGCGCGCGGCGGTGATCAGCTGATACCTGGCTGGCTGGCCGGCCGTTGCGCTGAACACGCGGCACAGCGCCTGCCCGACCATGCCCTGATGACCGGCGATAAACACCCTTAGCGGTCTTTGGTCATCAATGCTGGTAGATGTAGTGTTGGCAGATGCAGCTTCAGCGGGCATAACCATTGGCCTCCAGTAGTGCCTGACGTCTGGCCAGTTCCAGATCATGCGCCATCATCATCTGACAGAGCGTGGCAAAATCTGTCGCGGGCTGCCAGCCAAGCGTGGTTCTGGCCCGTGTTGCATCGCCGCATAACGATGGCACTTCGCTCGGGCGCAGATAGCGCGGATCAATCCGCAGGATCACTGCGCCGGGCTCTACCGCCGGCGTGCGTGCCGGATCACAACTCAGGACTGTAGCGATCTCCGTCATGCCACTGCCGCTAAAGCTCAGGCTGATGCCGAGGCTGGCCGCGCAACTTTGCAAAAATTCGCGCACGGTATGCTGTACACCGGTCGCAATGACATAGTCATTGGGTGTATCTTGCTGCAACATGCGCCAGGCCGCATCCATATAATCGGCAGCAAAACCCCAGTCACGCCGGGCATCCAGATTCCCCAGATACAGACATTGTTGCTGGCCCAGCGCAATCGCTGCTAAGGCCCGGGTAATTTTACGGGTGACAAAAGTCTCACCGCGCCGAGGCGATTCATGGTTAAACATAATGCCATTCACTGCAAATAAGCCATAAGCTTCGCGGTAATTAACAGTGGTCCAGTACGCGCCGACTTTGGCGATAGCATACGGCGAACAAGGCCGGAATGGCGTTTCTTCATTTTGTACCAGACTGGTGACATTGCCATACATTTCTGAGGTGGCGGCCTGAAAAAACCGACAATTCAGACCGGCTAAACGCACCGCCTCTAACAACCGGATAGTGCCAAGCGCGACCACATTGGCGGTGTATTCAGCCGCTTCAAACGACACGGCAACATGGCTTTGCGCGGCCAGATGATAGATTTCGTCAGGCTGAATTTTTTGCAGCAAACCGCACAAAGCAAGACTGTCGGTCATATCGCCATAGTGCAGAAATAATGGCAGATCCTGCTGATGCGGATCCTGGTAAATATGGTCTATCCGGCTGGTATTCAGTGACGAGGCCCGCCGCTTCAGGCCGTGCACCTGATAACCTTTGGCGAGCAACAACTCCGCCAGATAAGACCCATCTTGCCCGGTGATCCCGGTAATAAACGCCACTTTTTTGTTCAAACACTGTTCTCCAGACACTCAATCACCGGTTGCGTTGCTGCCACCAGGCCCGGCACAAACTGATTAAAAATCGCGGGTTATGCCGCAGGTATCGGGGCGCCAGCCGCCGTGGCTCCTGTAACCAACGAAACAACCATTCCAGCGCCAACCGCTGCACCCAGCGCGGCGCCTGCTGCCGGCGGCCACTGAGAAAATCGATCACGGCACCAATGCCCAGCTGCAATGGCGGCAACTGCGCACTGAATTGATCAATCCAGATTTCTTGTTTCGGACAGCCAAGCGCCACCAGAATAATATCCAGTTGTGCCTGCTGCATCAGCTGCAGTTGCTGCGGATCAGCACCCGCTGGTAGCGGCTGCCATGCTGGTGCATGCTGATAACAGACCTGCAAGCCTGGCACCAGCTGCTGTAGCCGGCTGACAGCAACCTGCAAATCAGCCTGCGCATGACCACCATAAATGCCGACCCTCAAGCCTTCGGCAGCGGCACGGCGACATAACGCCAACACCAGATCAATACCACGCAACTGCGGGCAGTTGATGCCATTAACCAGTTGTTGCCACCAACACAGCGGTTTGCCATCGGCCAGCACAAAATCGCTACGGGCCAACACTGCGGCAAAGCTGGCATCATCAACTGCTTCCATCAGCATATGCACATTGGCCAAATAAAGCCGGGTCGGTAAGCGCCGTTTTGCCCGGCTCATCAGTTCACTGACCAACGATGGCATTGATTGCGCCCGCACACGACATTGCATCACCAGACCTGCGCTGAACTGCCCTGTCATGGTGCCGGACTCGCCTCATTACACAAACGACGCTCGATTTGCGGCCACTGTGGCTCAGTTGCGGCACGCCGGCGCAAATAAAGACAAGACTGGCGCTGTAGCTTAAACTGCCGGACGAGTGCAATGGCCTGCCCACTCAGGTGGCCAAATAGCGTTTGCTGCAAGTATTTGAATATCTCTGCTTTTTGCCCTGCCGACCAATAAGGCCAGTACTGAAAACTCAGCGTCAAAAACTTCTGCTGCACCTGCGGCAAATACGCGCCATGCTGACGCGCCAACGTCATCTGTGCCCAAGCATCTGTCAGGCGGAACTGGGTATGGCCGAGGAAATAACCATAGTCGGCATAAGCGACCGGCCAGTCGGGCCGAAGCGCGATGGCTCGTTGATATAAGGCTTCATTTCCAGCCAGTGCCTCGGTATTAAGATAACCACTGTGCCAGCCCCATTCATTAATTTTGGCCTGCATCAGCAAATAATGCGGATTGCCCGGCTGCAATGCGGTTGCCTGGCTGATTGCTGTGGCGGTTTTTTGATAATCAGGGACTGTCGGCGGTTGTTGTTGCCACTGCTCAAGTGCAAATGCCGCCTGGAAATAATACAGACTGGCGATCCCTGCCTGTGCCGCCAGCCACAGCAAACCAGCCAGTGGCAGCACTAACGTGGTCAGCAACAGGCGCCGACGAAACAACGAGCTCATTGGATACCGCCAAAATCAAGACTTGCCGTGATCAGGGCCGGATGTTCCGACACCAGCGCTGCGGCGTATAGTTCATCGGTCAATTGTGCCAGCTGTTGGCGCGCCTGCTGTAATTTGGGTGGGCGGCGCTGCAGATTATGACAATCACTGGCCATCACCTGATAGACACGCTGGCGCACCAGTAATTCAGCACATTGTTGGTGGCGGTCGCCCAAATCGCCGAGCAATGAGCTGGCGGTCAGCTGAAACAGGCAACCGGCGCTTTGCAGCCGTTGCAATAATTGTGGATTGGCCTGAATTTCACGGTTGCGTTCCGGATGCGCAATCATGGCTATGATCTGCTTTTTACCAAGCCATTTCAGTAATTTATCAGTACCTGCCGGCACATGACTATGCGGCAGTTCCAACAATAACACCTGCTGCGCTTGCCACATTCCCAAAAACGGTAACTGTTGTTGTTCGATCGCACTCATCAGTTGGTCGGTCAGCCGCACTTCAGCCGCCGCTGCCAGCTGGATCGGGATTTGATGCTCGAGTACCAGCGCACGGGCAACGGCCAACGCGGCCTGAATGGTGTGATGGTTGTTGTCAAAATAGCCCGGATTGATGTGTGGCGTCGCCACCATCCGGCGAATGCCGTCCGCGGCAGCGAGACGCAGCAACGCCAGCGTTTCACCGGCATCTACAGCACCATCATCAATACCGGGTAAGATATGGCTGTGCAGGTCAATCATGTCGATTCAGACGACTGCGCATAATATTGGTAATAGCCATAGCTGCCGTAGCGCTCGGCGTTTTTCAAATCGAGGTCATTAAGCACTACCCCAACTACACGGGCATGGGCGTTAATCAGCTTCGACAATGACAACTGCACCAGACCTGAGCGGGTATGGTCGGCTTTGACCACCATCACCACCGCATCCGACAAGCGCGACAGTACTAAGGCATCACTGACTGCATGCACCGGCGGCGTATCGATAATGATTTTCTGATAACGGCCCCGCAGTTCAGTCAGCAGTGCTGCCACACGTGGGCTTGACAACAACTCCAGCGGATTAAGCGGAATAGTACCAGCTGGCATGATGTCGATACCGCTTTGCTCATCGTGCACAATACAATCTTCCAGTGTTTCCGTTTCGGCCAGATAGTTAGCCAGGCCCGGTTGAAACGCCGGCAGACCAAAGCGTTTGGCTATGGTCGGTTTGCGCATATCCGCATCAATCAACAACACGGTTTCAAGCTGACGACAGGCAAAAGACAAATTACTCGATACCGTCGATTTGCCTTCTTCCGGGATCGACGAGGTCACGGCCAGTATTTGCATCGGTCGATCCAGTCCAAGTAACGACAGGCTGGTACGGATAGACCGGATCGATTCGCTGAACAAACGCGCATCGGTCGAGAAGAAGGTGCGGTTTAACGCAACCAGCTGCTGTTTAGCGGCAATTTTTGGCACCACACCCAATGCACGTTGCTGCAGGACAGACTCAACTTCCTCTGTCGTTTTGATGGTGTCATTCAGCGATTCCATCACAAAAGCCACAATGATGCCAAAGCCAATCGCCGCAACAAACGCCAGGATCACAATCAGTTTACGTTTTGGTTTAATCGGATCGACCGCGGGCATCGCGCGATCGGTAAAACGCGCCACGGCCGAGTTAAAATCGCCGGTGACTTCAGTTTCTTTTTGCCGCGCCATAAAAGTATCAAACAGCTGGCGGTTGGTTTCCACTTCACGTTGTAACCGCTGATATTCGGCTTCTTTGCCACTCAGGTCCTGATACTGGCCTTTGGCACGCTGCATTTCACTTTCCAGCGCACTCAGACTTTGACTCAGGGTGTCGGCTTCATTGGTGATCCCCGATAGCAATTTGCGGATTTGTTCGCGCAGACTGTCCTGCACCGACGCCAGTTCAGATTTGGCCGCCAGCAACTTCGGATGTTTTGGTCCATAGATTTTGCTGAGTTCTGACACTTTACGCTCGGCCGACACAGCTTCCATTTTTACACTCTGTACGCCCGGATGCGCGGTAATTTCCGGCAGGGTTTCCAGCTTCTCAATTTGGTCGATGCCATATTGTTTCACTACGCGGACAAAACTGTCGATTTGGGCCTTTTTCGATCTGGCCTGGGTGATTTGTTCGCCCAACCGTTCCAGCTCCTGACTGCCAAGACTGCGCACACCCGCCACATCGACCAGCCCTTCACGCAGGCGGAATTCCTGCAGTGACTGTTCAGATTGATCCAGTTTTAACCGCAATTCACCCAGGCGTCCGCCCAGCCAGGTACTGGCTTTTTGCGTGATGCCCATTTTAGCCGCCAGCTGACCATCGATATAAGCTTCACCAATCGCATTGGCGACTTCAGCAGCCAGTTTCGGATCCTGTGCTTCAAACACAATGCTGACCAGTTGGGTTTTGCGCACCGGTTCTATCGACAACCGTTCGATAAACGTCTGCACCAGTTTCTCCCGGTCGCGCGCGGCCTGGCCTTCTGCTGAGATCTGCGGCGTACCGGCAGTTAAAAATGGTAATAAGGTCCGAAGGTCATCGAGCAAGCCGGGCTGTCCGACAAATTCAGCATGGCTGGCCAACTGCAGCCGGTCGATCACCGATTCCGCAATGGTGCGCGATTTTAAGATCTCAAACTGTGTCAGGTAATATTCTTGTTGTGCCGAATTGATGCCGTACACTTCATCTATTTTTACGGCTTTGGCTTGCTGCGATTCAATCAACAACGTCGCTTTGCTGCTGTAGATCTGTTTCATGTTCAGCACGACAAAAATCGTCAGCGCAGAAACTAAAATTGCCAATAATAAAATCCGCCATTTCGAGCGGTTGACCACCATAAAATATTTACGTAAATCAATCACTTCATCAGGCGCTGCCTGGTTTTCAGCTGAAATCGCCATCAGAAAAATCTCTGCTCAATTGTGATGGTATCGCCGGCACTGATTTGGGTATTCAGATTGCCTTTTTGTTTGGTTTTTTTGTCACCTTCCCGCGAAATAATGATGTCTTCTCGGGACGCCCGCTCGGTCATACCGCCGGCCAAAGCGACGGCCTGATCAACCGTCATGCCCGGCTGATATGGATATCCACCAGGTTTTTTCACTTCACCGTGAATGTAAAATGGCCGGTATTGCACCATGCCGACAAACACATTGGGCTCAACAAAATAATCGCCCTTGAGCCCTTGATACAAATGTTGCTCAACTTGTTTCAGCGTCATGCCGGTGACTTTGATCGTGCCCAGAAACGGATAATTCAGCGTACCGCTGTTGGTCAGCTGGGTCTCCAGATCTAACTCAGGCTCACCAAACACTTTAATTTTGATGATATCGCCTGGCCCCAATACATAATCATCTGCGCTTTGCGGCGCCGATGCGGTTGTGGTCTGCGCCAGCACACTGGCACACAGCAACACTGACATGGCGAAGAATCTGCCGATAAATCTGCCCAAGCATTTGCCCAACATCTGTTAATCCTTACAACGTCACTTTGAATTCAATACCATAGACGGTACGGTCAAACTCAATGATACCCAACGTAGAACTGCGATCTTCCAGATTAATAAACCCGGTGATCTGCAACCAACGCTTTGGTTTTGCAATTAATTCTGCAGTGATCACCTTATTCGTATCTTTGCGGCGAAGCAAACTATTCGCACCGCTCTGCAACAGATTGTAAGCGTCGGTCTGGTATTCATACGCCAACTTTGACGTCAGTGTTTCCGACCACTGGTGGTTCCAGCCGATGCTATAACTGGTTTCGACGATATAGTCCGAGTTGATGTTCAGCGCATCAACGTCTTTAGCACGCCGGCCAGCCGCGAGATCAAAACCTGAATAAGTCAGTGGCTGCCATTGCACGATGGTTTCCCAGGCAAAACCACTGAAATTCTCCCGCTGGTCCAGCTCAAAGTCTTTTTTCTGATAACCCAGTTTCAGGATGCCGGTGGTAATAGCACTCAGTTCCCACTCAGTCCCGAGCCGGTAGTTGGTATCCTGGTTATCCCGCGCACCACTTAAATCTTCAGACTTAAAATTGATGTCTGCGCTCGCAACTTCAGCAACCAGCTTAAAGGCGCCACCGGTCTGATAGACAAAACCGCCACCGAGCTGGCGTAAATCGTGGTCACGGTATTTTGTCACGTCACGGAAGTTATCGTAATCTTTGGCGTAATACCGGGCGTTGGCGCGCAGTTTGCCGGTAGAACCCGGATTCCCATATTCATATTCCACCACGCCGTTCTGGCTGTTGTAGCGTGTCACTTCATCCTGCACTAAGCCGCGACCTTCAGAGACACCGGTGCCACGGTCTTCATGCAGCCAGCTGCCGGTCCCTTTAATTTTCAGCTGATGCGCGCTGCCTGGTGATAACCGGGCTTCGGCGTCCAGATAGCCATCGGTGTAATCATCCGCGCTGCTGCTGAAATATTTGCCGTTACGCAGTGCACTACTCAGTGTGTAGGTGTTCGCACCATCAACCAGATTGGCTTTTAACGACGGCGCAATGGTGCTGAGCCAGCTCGACACGGTTTTCTCTTTATCCCGGATCACGTTGTCATCATGGCGCAACGAAGTCACCAGCCCGGGGATCAAATCGATACCCGATTCGGTACGGATCATCCCTTCCGGCTCCTGCGCCTGTGCCGCGCTAACGACACCACAAAACAACATCCCTGTCAGGTGCGTTAACTTCAGCTTACCCATGTCATTGCTTCCCTTGTTAATACACATGTTTGCCACTAAACCCTTTAAAAATTGTTCTGACGATAATTTTGATATCAAACCACAACGACCAATGGCGGATGTAATACAAGTCAAATTCAACCCGTTTTGCCATTTTATCCAGTGTATCGGTTTCACCGCGCCAGCCATTTACCTGCGCCCAGCCAGTGATCCCTGGTTTTACTTTGTGTCGCAGCATATAAAAAGCCACTTGATTGCGGTACTGCTCATTGTGTGCCACCGCATGGGGCCTTGGCCCAACAACCGACATTTCGCCATGCAATACATTGATAAATTGCGGTAATTCGTCAAGCGATGTACGACGGAGGAATGCACCGAACCAGGTAACACGCGGGTCGTTGCGGGTGGCCTGCACCACTAGTTCAGCATTTTCCTGAACTTTCATACTGCGAAACTTCAGTACACCAATCTTTTTACCATCCAGACCATATCGATCCTGTCGAAACAACACCGGGCCACGCGAGGTCAGCTTGACGCCACAGGCCAACAATAACAACACAGGACTAAGCAGCAACAAAGCCGCGGCACTGAACAGCAGATCAAAAGTGCGCTTGAAATGACTCTGCAGCCCTAAATGTGGTGATTCAAATACACTGATGGTATCAATATCACCGACACTACTGAGTCGGCCCTGCATCATCTTTAATGTCAGCATGTCAGGCACCAGATACACGTCGAGGGTGGTGTCGCCCAGTTGACTGACAATATGCTGGATCCGCGCTTCAGCGTGCATCGGCAAACAGATATATAAACGGGAAAACTCACCTTGCTGGCCGCGCATGACGGCGTCATTGACCGTCCCCAGCAACAAGTGTTGATATTCTTCCGGCATCCGTGAGGCGTCACGATCGTCAAAAAAACCGATACATTCAAAGCCAAGTTCACGTTCTTCGGCAAATTGCTGACTCAGCTGAATGCCACGGGCCGTCAGCCCCACCACCGCCACTTTTTGCCGGTGAATACCTTGTTCGAGCTGCACTTTGCGTACAAAACGCTGCGTCAGCCGCCAACCGACCATCAGTAAAACGGCACCGCAGAACCAGGCAGTCATGATCACCCGTGAATAACTGGCACCGACTTTTAATAAAAACAACGAGATAAGCTGAATGGCAAAGGAAATGACCAACACTGCGACAGCGCGTCGGATCATTTGACGAAATGCGGACAACCGCCAGGACCGGTATAACGACATCCCTTCGGCTAAGTACGAAAATAACAGAATTTCTGCGAGCAATAAGATCAGGTAATTTTTGTCGAAACTGACACCGTATAAAAAACAGCTCAGTAGCAACACAAACATCAGAATGGCGTAATCGATAAACCGGTAAAGAGCGGCATAACCGCTTCCGCTGACTTCGATTGGACTGGATTTCTTCAAACAACACTTCCCTGAAATATTTGAAACAGCGCCACTGGCACACTGCTTCGTTTAGAAAATCAGCGACTCATGGCATTCTACTGATAACAACGGGGCCACGCAATGTTGCACTTTGTAAATGAACGGCATTTTGCCGTGGTAACATCAACAACATACAGTTTTTTCTAATCTACCGGAGGATAACAATGACCCGTCCGTTTATGCGGATTATTTTTATCGGCGCCACTATGCTGGCAGCCGGCTGCCAAACGGTTCCAACCGCACTGCCGATCGCTGATGCCAGCCTGTTACCGGACAGGAGCCGCGAAACATCGGGGCTGGTCTGCACAGCCGATGGTTTTATTTCCATCAATGATTCCGGCAACAGCCCTGAGTTACAACAGCTGGATGCGGCACTGCGCCTGACTGCGGTGCCACTGGCGCTGGACAATATCGACTGGGAAGCGCTGGCGGCCAACGGCGACCGTCTGTATATCGCCGACAGCGGCAATAATAGCGGACAACGCAATAACGGTTTCATCCACCGGATCCACTACCAGCCGAACCAGGCAAAAGTCGAAGTCCTGCCTAGCCTGACTTACCGTTTTGCCAGCTATCCGGCCACTGCGCCTGAACCATACCGGCACGATTTTGATGCTGAAGCGTTGGCCTATGCCGATCGTCATTTGTGGCTGTTTAGTAAAAGCTGGCACAGCGGCGTCAGCCAGGTTTATCAGCTCGACCCACAAAAAACACAACAGCAGGTGCTGACAGCACAAGCGCAAATTGCCGGGCTGCCGGGGCTGGTGACTGATGCGGTTTATTTACCCGGAACAGCACAATTTGTGCTGACCGGCTATCAGAATTATCAACACAACCTGCTGCAGTTTGCCTTGCAGGGCGAGTTTAATGCTTTTGTCGCCGTGACGGACCGCCAGTTTCAGCTGCAACTTGTGATCCCGCTGCCCGAAGCCGGGCAACTGGAAGGCATTTGTGCCCGGGACGGTCAAATTTGGCTCAGTCAGGAACAAAGCCAGCATTCACCGGCCCGGCTATGGCGGGAACCCACAGTCGAAGCCGCATTAGCGCAAATCGCCAGGCAAACCCTCGCTGATACAAATTTAAACGAAAAGCCTTTTGCCAGAAGCTCTTTTATCGTTAGAATACAATGAGATTGATAGCTACAGTGCGTGATTTAATCAACTGATTTACTGTCTGTTTTTTTTACACGGCATGTAAATTGACGAATTAAATCCCTTGAAATTCAACACCTTGCATTGTGGCATGAGACATGCATAGCATGGAAGAATGCAAGTGCCAGGTCATCAGGAGTTAAAATGTCTAAGCAGTTTTTTGCAGGAGCTATCGCTCTGTTCGCTCTCATCGGTACTTCCGCTGCACATGCCGCGCTGATCCAAAACGGCAGTTTTGAGACGAAGCCGTCCGACATATCAAAATTCTACCAACACAAAGATTTTAAATACGATGCTAGAACGTATGATCGAGTTGGCGGAACTCAGTGACAAATGGGGTATTTTTGCCACCCTGCCAGGCTGGAACAGCCTATATGGCGACCAAGTCGAGCTGTCAATCAGCGGCGTGCAATATGACGTCAACGGCAAAATCGTTGGTTTTAACGCGCAAGATGGCAATAACTTCGTAGAGCTGGACACGCATTTCAACGTCGTCAACGGCAAAATCTCTAACGAGTCCAACGCCGGTATTTCACAAAACCTGACAGGCCTTAAAATCGGTCAGAGTTATGAACTGAGTTTCTGGTACCACAGCCGTACCAACGCCGCCAACGACAACACGATGAACGTGTTTTGGCTGCCAACAGACAACTTGCCAACTTATACGGATTTTAAAGTATCTACTGTTGATACAACGCTGGCCAACCACAGCGGTTGGGTCGAATACAAAGTGAAGCTGGTCGCAACACAGACCAATATGACGATTGGTTTTGGTGCTGCCGGTGACAAAGAATGGAAGTGGAACGGTCTGACCAGTACCAACGGCAACAAACAAGGTGCAAACCTGGACAACGTTTCGTTAAAAGCTATCCCGGTTCCAGCCACCATGCTGTTATTAGGTTTAGGTTTAGCGGGTATCGCCCTGCGTCGTCGCCAGGCCTAAGCGCCAGCGATCAAACGAGCGCCAGCGACAAACCGCTTTGCCCTGACTGACACAAAAAGCCGCCTGGATCAGGCGGCTTTTTTTATCGCTTACAGCACATCACCCTTTTAATGTTCAGCTGTTTCAGCGCCTTGCGGATACACGTGATAGAAACCCCACTGCGCAGTGGCGCTGTATAGCTGCTGATAACGTTGCAACGCCTGTTGCCCCATCCGCGCGGTTAACGTCTCTGGATCGGCCAGCATAAGCTGCAACTTAACCAGAAAATCAGCACGATCACCGCTGTGGAACAGCAGGCCGGTTGCTGCGCTTTGCACCAGTTCCGCCAGTGCACCACTATTTGCGACCAGGACTGGTGTGCCATGCGCATAAGCCTCAATCACCACATTGCCAAATGTTTCCGCCACCATCGACGACACCACCACCAGACTCGCCTGCTGATATAGCCGGCTCAGCGCGATTTGATCTTGCTGCCCGAGCAACTGGACGCCCGGCACTGATCCCATTTGTTCATTACCGACGCCGGCGACCCGCAGTTCGGGCAAGCCCGGCACTTCACGCCAGATCTGCAATAAAAATGGCAGGCCTTTGGCAGGATCGGCGCGGCCAACGAACAGCACAAAAGGCGTGACCGGAGGTTCTGGCAGCGCTTGAGTGATACTCAGCAATTGCCCGGGTGCCGGCACATAATGCGGTTTGACCAGCAGCTTGTGCCCGGCAATCCCGGCCGCGTGATATTGCTGACGGACAAATTCTGACGGACACACCAGTACATCGGCCTGTTGCCATGCTTTGCAGCGATACTGCCAGCACAAAGCCAGCGCCAGCAACGTACTGACGACCCGCCCTTCCGGCCGGCCCGGCTGCCGCCACTGTTGCAGCAACAAAGACCAGTCAGGAGCCTGCGCCGTATCGCCCGGTAACAGACTGGCTGCCGGCGTCAGCAGCCGGAAATTGTGCAGATATAACACAGTCCGGATCCCACGCCGGCGGGCGACGCTCAGTAAAAATGGCGATACCAGCGGAAACAGATTGTGCACCAGCAGCACATCGCCACGACGCAAATCTGCCAGCGGCGTGGTATCAACAGCCAGACCAAACCAGCCAGCCACGGCGCGAAGCTGGGTTACAGCGCTCAGCGCTTGTGGTGTTTGCCGGATCACGGCAGACAACACCACGCCATTCGCAGCAAACAAAGCCTGCTCCCGCGCTACCACCAGATCTTCGCCACCTGGTTGCCGGTAGGCCTGATGCAGCAGCCGGTATTGGCGCTCTGCCAGCGCCGGCAACTGGCCAAGGACCGCTGTTGCCGCCGCAGCGACCATCTGATCCAGGCTGTACAAGCCGGCACTACGCCGCGCTTGCTGGCCTAACTGCTGGCGCAGGCCCGGCTCCTGCTGCAGTCTGGTCACAGCGGTCACGATCTCCGCTACTTCGGCCGCCAGCAGATAACCGTTATAACCATGCTGCAGGTAGCTGATCTCCGGACTGTGGTCGGGTTGTTGTGTCGTCAGATATGGCAAGCCGGCGGCAAAAGCGTCGAGGATCGCAAGGCCGGTCAAGCCCGGATTAAGCACCAGATCTGCGGACTGGTAAGCCTGGAGTTTGTCTGCGTCAAAACAAGCGCCACGATAGTCCAGCCAGGGCGCGGTTAATGCGGTTTGTAGCAGCAATTCACGCTGCGGCCCGTCTCCCAGCACAATGAGCCGGCTTATGACCTGCGCCTGATACAGCGCTGCACAGCTTTGCAACAGCAACGGCAGTTGTTTTGCCGGATACAAAGCCCCGCAATATAACAACACCAATGGCCGGGGCTGTGCCGGCACAACCCGTTCAGGCAGCGCCTGCAACGCCTTAGTATCCAGACTGTTATTCAGCACGCTGATTTGCGCGGCCGGCATTCCCTGCGCCAGCAGCCAATCGCCCACCGCCGTGGTGTAGGCCAGAAAATGATCGCAACGGCTCAGCCAGAACTGCTTCCAACGTGCGCGGATGGCTTTTTGTGCCTGATGATCATAACCATGGCCCCAAAACACCAGACGAAAATCCCGGCGTTGCCGGCGCCACAGCAGCCAATAATTCAGCAGGTGCCGGTTCGCCTGTTCAACAATCACCACATCTGCCTGTTCCAGCAGCGCGTGCCACTGCCAAATCCAAGGCCCGATTTTTTTCACCGCGATCGCCTGATAATGCGCTGCGGGCGCCACACTGATATTGTCGCCTTTTTGCGCTTCAGCTCCGTCCGCCACACCAAATAACACCGTGAGCCGGATTTGTTGCTGCGCCAATACCGCCGCCAGCTGATCAAAATAAGCCAGCCGGTATCGCTTCAGCACTTGTTGCACGATGACAACCTGCCGCGGCGGCAGCAGCTGCAGTGGCTGTGTTGATGCGGTTACTGGTTGAGGTGGAAAATGGCGCTGTCGCAGCGATAAAAATAAACGCGGACAATATTGGCGCAATAAAACTCTGAGCTGACTGAGCCCGCGCAGCGGGCCACCATGGGCCCGGACAAAACTACGCCATTCGTCGGCTGGTGGCCAACGATTCGGTTGCTGCAGCATCTGTAAACGCTGCGCCATCGGCAGCGATGCGTCCAACACACCGCCACGGCCACTATTTGCGGCGCATTCGCCAAAACTGCCGGGCGCCTGATACAACAAGAAACCAGCCTGCAACGCGCGCAGACCATAATCGTAGTCGCCCATGCTATGGGTAAACTCTGAGCTTAAGATGCCAATCTGAGCTACAACTGCCGCCGGGATCAAACACCAGTTGCCGTTAATAAAATCGCAGCGCTGCAACTGATCGGAAGCCGCCAGTACGGGCCCGAGCCGCAGTGGCTGCAATGTGCTGTGGCGACATCTGCCGCCATACGACAGCCGTGTCGTATTGGGCTCACGCATCGCGCCGACCACCGCGCCAACCGGCTGATTGCTGCAGGATTGCGCCAATTGCCATGCCTGGTTGAGACGCGACAATGCGTCGTCGTCGAGCACCACATCATCGTTCAGCCAGACAAAAGCTGCCGCTGCAGGCTGTTGCGCCAGTGCATGCTGCCAGGCCAGACGCATCGCGCCATTCCAGTACAATTGACCACTGCCATGCAGCAAACACACCTGTGGATATAACGTTTGAACGGCGTCGGCCGTGCCGTCGCTGCTGGCATCATCGAGCAGAAACACCTGCAACTGATAGGGCGTCGGCACTGTCTGGGCAAATAACGCCGTAAGCGCCGCCAGCGTGCGTGCTTTGCGGTTGTAGCTGCACATTAAGACCACAAGCGTTGAGGCAGACATCAGCGTTCAGCCTTTTGCAGCATAAAGAACAAGGTGAAGACAGATTTGTTCAGGGACACGCTGCCTCCGTGGTTTTGACACAAAGCCGCCGTAACCGCAGATACAGACCTGCTTCGGCGACAATTAATAACAATACCAGCCGTTCTGCCTGCAAGGCCGAGACAGTGCCGGTCGCGAGCAGCAGCATAACCAGCGCAGCGACACCCACGGCAAACGGCCACTGCGCCCGCGCCAGTATGGCAAACCTGTCCTCTGCCTGTAGCAACAGCACCGGGGTTTGCCGTGCCGCCCGTAGCGCAGTCAGCACAGCCATCAGCACGCACAGCGCTAAAAACTGCTGATCTGCACCAGCCGGCCAGACGAGTTCAGGCCAATAGCCCAACAACAGTGCCGCCAGCAGAGAATTGCCCAGCACCGCGGCCAAACTCAGCTGTTGCATCGCACGTAGCAGCGGTGCCTGCACCTTGCCTGCGACCACCGCCTGTCGCAGCTGTGGCCGCCATTGCTGCTGCATCCCTTGCAATAACACACCGACCGGGCGGAATAACAAAGCTGCCGCCGCAACTGGCGCCACCGCCGCCGCACCATGCCAGGCGCCCAACAGATACAGATAACTGTTGGCCAGCAGTTCAATTGCCAAGACGCCGCCACAGGCCGCTTTGCCCTGTTGTAACCAGGCTCGCCACCACAAAGGCCGGTGCCAGCGCTGTGACGCCAGTCGCTGCAATTTGCGGATAAGTTTGACATCACTCAGTAGCAACAGCGCCAGCAACAGCGCATTTAACCAGCCGAGCGCTTGCAACGTCAGCAGTTCGCTAACAAACAGCCACAGCGTCAGCGTGCAAACCAGCGTGGCGTAGCACAAATCCTGCAAAGCGACCCGCCGAAACTGCTGGCGTTGTTGCTGTAATTGTTTGAGCAGACTGCGGGCCAGGGCCAGGCCATGCGCCAGTGCAAAGCCAATTTGCGCCGCCAGCGGTGCCTGCCACAGCCACAGCAGCAACGCACTCATAAGCGCACAGCCACAGGCAAAATAAAGCTGCAGCTGCCAGAACAGCGCACTGGCGCGTTTGGTCTGGCGGATCAACAGCGGCGCACCGAATAATGCAGAACTCAATGATAATGCCGTGCCAAGCCACAATAACGTCAGGCTGAACTGGCCAAAAGCCAACCCGTTATTAACCGCGTTGGCACTGCTGTGCAGTAATAAAAACGCCTGCAGCGCCGTAACAAAGGCCAGCGCCGCCTGCGCACTGGCAGTGCCGGCGACACTGCCGGCAATACGGTGCAAGAGCCGCAACATCAGCAGTGCTCGCTTGCGAACAGCGGCAGAAAGCGCCAGCCTGGCGCGGCCGGTCGCCACAGAAACTGCAGCGGCCACTCGTCGCCTGCCATGGCTTGTGTTAGGCTCAGTGCGAACTTATCCATTTGATCCTACGTGTGTTATGCCGAATTTTGATGCTATCAGGCTCTTTGCAACTGTCGCAATAGTATTCCTGCATACCGCAGCGAATGGTGTGAACCGGCTGGCGCAAGGCAGCCCCGACTGGTGGCTGGCCAATCTGATTGACAGCGCCTGCCGCGCCGGGGTGCCGCTGTTTTTAATGCTAAGTGGCGCTTTGCTGCTCAACCGCAGCCATCAGTCTGCCACGCAGTTTTATCACAATCGTCTGCAAAAACTGGCGCTGCCGTTAGTGCTGTGGAGCCTGTTCTACCTGCTGTGGAGCGCGCTAAAAGCGCAGGTCAAACAACAACCTTATAGCCTGAACACCGCGGCAGAACAGCTGCTCGCTGGCGCGCCGTATTTTCATCTGTGGTTTATTTATATGCTGGCCGGCGTATACCTGCTGCTGCCGCCACTGCGCCAGTTCTGGCAACAACTGACGCCCGCGCAACAAACGCTGTTTTGTTGGCTGGCGCTGATGCTACAACAAAGCCTGCATGGCCTGTATTTTCTGTTGGCATTGCCAGAACCGCCCTGGCCGCTGTGGGCGCTTGGTTATCTGCCCTATCTGCTGTTAGGCGCCTGGCTGACGCGGCCGCAGCAAGCAAAACCAATTAGATCCCCGCTGCTGGTATTCACAGCGTTGTTGTTGCTAATTGGCACCAGCGCCCTGCTTTATCACTGGCAACGCGATGCCGGCCTCAGTGAACCCTTTTATTACAGTTATCACCGCATGAGCTTGCCGGTCCTGTTGAGTGCGCTGCTGTTATGGCAGCTGCTGCAGCCGTTACCGCCGGTGCGAAGTCGCCTGCTGCAAGCCATCCGCCGGCATAGCCTCGGCATTTATTGCGCCCACCCATTGTTTTTAGATCTGACTGAATTTGGCCGCCAACAGCTGGCGCAAGCCGGATCAGCGCTGCCGTATGCCGTGCAGCTGCTGTTGCAGACCAGCGTGGTGCTGGGCGCAAGTTTGGGCCTAAGCCTGTTATTGCAACGACTGCGCGATTATTGGCTCAGCGCCGCTCAGCCCGGTAAAGGCGCGGTAAAAAGCGCTATCGCAGCTACATTGACGTAAACCAGCGGCTTAGCGCCGGAATTTTTCTTTTAACAATAACCAGGCAAACTGGCTGTTGGTGTGCAGATAACGTTTCCACATCCGGCCAGGCTCCTGCAATACACGGTAAAACCATTCCAGCCCGGCATTTTGCATCCACAGCGGCGCGCGACTGACCTTGCCGGCCACCACATCAAAAGTACCACCCACGCCCATGACAAAATCAACGCCGAGCCGGTCGCGCCACTGGTTGATAAAATTCTCTTTTTTTGGCGAGGTGATCGCGACAAATAACAGCCGGGCACCGGAAGCGCGGACAGCATCGACCACCGCTTGCTCATCATCCCAGAAATAACCGTGATGAAAACCGGCGATTTTGATACCCGGATTTTGGACCTGCACCACTTCGGCGGTCTTTTGCACCACTTCAGCGGTAGCGCCAAGCAAAAACACCGGATAGGCATTGCGATTACTGAGCGCCAACAGCTGATGAAACAAATCCACCCCCGCCACCCGCTCTGGCACCTGATGGCCACAAAAGCGCGCGCCCCAGACCACGCCCATCCCGTCAATATTGACGATGTCGCAGCTTTTCACCGAATCCGCCAGCGCGCTATCCGTTTGCATATGCACCAGTTTGGCGACGTTGACCACCACATGCTGAGTAAACTGCCGCGCTTCCAGCCGCTGTTCAATCAGTGCGACAGTTTGCGCCATCGACGCCGTGTGCATGTCGGTATCGAGAAACCGGATGCTTTGCATGAGTTATTCCTTTTGTTCCGACAGGTTGAAGCTAACCCGGCCAAAATAAGCAAAGGCATAATAGACCCAGGCCTGAGTCCAACGGATATAGTTGATTTTATTACTAAAGCCTGGCTGTTTCTGATAGTAGAACTGACCCAGAGCCGGCAGATACATTTCACCTAATGACCACTGGAGCACTTTATCCGCCAGCGCAAAATCCTCTGCGGTTCCGCCCACCCGGCATAATGTAAACACCGCCTGCGCCACCGAATGCATATCCAGCGGGTAGCGATTATTGTGGTAATACTTCGCCGTGCCGTCGGCTTCAAACAATTCAGTTTTGTAAAATTGCAGACCTTGCGCTATCGCATCAGCAAATTCATCGGTGTGCAGCGCCTGCCCGATCAGGTGCAGCGCCTCGAGGTTATAACCGGTATGAAAACCATCGATAAACTGGTGATGATGCCGTGAGCCGTAAACCCAGCTGCCATCCTGCCCTTGTTCCCGCACACTCTGCCAGGCCACCTGCAGCGCCAAATCGGCATATTGCTGATTGCCGGTTTGACCGGCAACCGTCGCCACCCAGGCGGCACCCCATAAACTGGCGTTATGCACAAACGCCGTTTCACCGGGAATGTAGGCAAAAAAGGCGCGGCCATCGTGTTCGGTGTAGAGGCTGTTGACGATAAAGTGTGCGGCATCAAAGGCTGCATCGCGGTATTGCTGCCAGTTCGCCGGCCGCATCGACTGCTGACTTAACGCATACAGCGCCTGCGCCACATAGATAGTGGTGATCACATTCGGTTTGCCTTTAGGCACAAAAAACGCCCGCGCATTCCAGTCAAAATGATAACCCCAGCAGCTGTGCTGCCACTGCTGCCGGTCACTTTGCTGCGTCAGCAACCAATCCGCTAATTCAGCTGCCTGCGAAAGATACTGCGACTCACCACTGCGACGATAGTCTTCCAATAATCCCAGAATAAACAAAGCGACGCCTTTGGGATTGCGGCCTTTGGCAATACCACAAAGCGGCCGCAGGTTCAGCGGTGAACGTTTATGCAGCTGGATCCAGGCCAGACCAAACAAACCTTTTTTCAGCACCGGCAACAACTTAAACAAGCGGCTGTTCAGCCCGTCAAAGGGGTCGTAGCCAGCGAAGTCATTGGCTTTGGCGTTTCTAAGTAGCGCAATTGAGACTTCAGGAGTGTTCACTAAATTCTTCAAATCTGTTGCCCCCTTAAAAACCATAGGTTTACGAAAAAATCTTTCATCGCCTTTTTACCAAATTTATCTGCAACAAGCAGATGTCCCTGCGTCCCCATTCTTCGGATTTCATTGCCGTTTTGGATGAAATACTCCATAGCTTTTGCCAGTTCAAGGTAGTTTTTTTCGGCGACTATGATGCCTGTTTCTTTATCGTGCACGACGCTGGAGATCGAACCAACATTGGTAGATACCACAGGGAGTGAATAGGCCAAAGCTTCCAAGATGGAATACGGCAATCCTTCCGGATAACTAGTCGGGTATAAAAATATCTGACTGGATTCAAGCAGCCTAATTTTCTCCACACCGCCCACGATACCGTGATAAATCACACTGTCGTTTAGACCACGACGCTCAATTTCGTTGAGCATTTCAGCAAGGTCTTTGCCGTTGCCACAGATCTGCACCTTAAAATCTACCGTGCTATGTTTACGAAGCCACTCAACAGCGTCGAGAATAATAAACAGGCCTTTTTCTTTAATAATCCGCCCCATATAGATAAAATTGATGGGAGACACTAAATCTTTAGCCTGAAAATCAGGTACATCAACGAAATTTTTGACTAAGCCAACGTTCTGCACTTTCAAAGAAGTTACAAAATTAAACTGCTTATCGGTTAAGCAAATGACTGAAGAACCATTTTTTATAAAAAACAAGGATATTTTTGAAAGAGTTCTTAATGCTGCATTTATTTTAAAAGGATCGCCTCCATGATATTGAATTACGACCTCTTTTCTATATAAAAAAGAAACAAGGATATAGAAAAAATCTCTCACTATCGCTTTTGCATCAAAAGAAGTATTTATATGAACCTTTGAATATCGACCGAGCACAAATAATGATTTGCATATATTTTCCAGAAAAAAAATAATTTTCCCTTTTACACTTTCTGTTTCATCCATCCCGCGGGAAGTGAAAAAGAACTCGACAATACCGTCATCAATTTCATCAGCCAGAGCGTTTAAGTTTTTCATGTGAGTCGCTTGACCGCCTGTAACGCCATTGGTCATCGGCCCTAAAACAACAACAGAACGCATAAACACCTCAACAAATGAAACTCTACCAACAATTTTAATTGCAATTCTATCATGTAACTTTCAAGATCTCGCACAACGAAATACCAGTTGAATTTCTCAATTTGATTTTCAGAAAAATATAATTCTCTAGCGTTTATCTTATCAATGATTTTTTCAATCCCATAAGAAAAATCTAACGCATTGTCAGCTACTAACACACCAAAATTCTGTTTCAAAACACGAATGTTTTCCGTTGTATCAGTTGCAAGAACAGGTATTGATGAAAGGCAGTATTCATATATTTTTGTTGCCGGCTGGACATCGTAAAAATCAGTTACCGGAATATAAGCGATACCGACATGAGCGTTGTCAAAATAGGACTTCAACTCCTATGATGAGGCACGAAACCCTCCAGTGAAATAATTTTTTCAAGGTTAAAATTCTTTATACCTTCTAAAATTTTTCTTTTATCCGAATCAACGCCATCGCCTATTATAATATAACGGATATCTGTGTTCGGATTTCTATTAATAAACAAAAACACAGCTTCAATTGTTTTTTCCAATTGCCTACCATTGAATGTACCAACATAAACAAGGTTAACCTTATCGATTGGTACTAATAACTCCCGCCTATCACATAAAGGTAATGCTCCAAGCGGGACTACGTGATACTTTTTCAGGTTTAGCTTGTGAGCCAAAGATTCGCTTACAACAGTGATGTTCTTAAAAAAATTAGCCTCCAGCTTTAGTAGACTATCCTCAAGCCCTCTAATATACTTTTTGTTGTTAACCGCCCCCGTTCTTATATCCATGATACAAATTTTATCTGGGTTCAGCAATTTTAAAATAGAACAGCCTTTGAAATACTTGATGAATATAATGTCATACTCGTTGCGAGATATCATCATTAAACTGTACTTTATATACTCAACATTACGCCTAATGATTCCTGCATTTCGACTTAGATAGTGAACACCAACTGACTCAATATATATTTTTTCCTTTCCATAATCCCATCCAATATAGTCAACACTATTACGAACAGAGAGGAATTTTGAATAATAAAATGTATCGGAATGATAACCAAATTGACTTTGGCAACAAATCAGAATCTTCACTGTTATGCCTGCCTAATTTTTAGTAGTCTTACACAAAATACAAAAGATAAAAACAGCATAAATGAGTAGACAATAGCGTATGCTCCTACGGCCGTATACAAGTCGAACTGAAACCCGGCAAATACAGCTAAAGTAACTGCAATACTGTTTGTAAGTTGCCAGATTAAGTCTTTCTTCTGAAGTCCAAGAACTAAGTAAGTATAAGTTATTGGTGGAAAACATATGCTACTGATAAACAATGGCAGGAGGTATGGTAGGTATATGTCTGCACCAACCCAAGTATCACCCATAATAATAACAAATAACTGAGCCCCATAGATATACAAAAATGCCGCAGCAATCAATGCTATCGGAGTTACTAACATCATAACTTTTTTATAAAAAATCCATGCAGTATCTGGCGAATCCATCAGCCTCTTTCTATAAACCTCTCCAATTGCTGTTGAGATAATGGAAGCTGGAGCTATCACAAATTTAAACAACATTGCATAGACACCCATTTGTTGTGTGTCCCCACCGACAAAGCTTGAAATTATAAAAATGGAAGCCAGTGAATATTGTTTTAAAAAGTGCGCAGGGACCATTGCAAACGCATTTATTTTTATATTTTCGTATATCTTAGTAAGTCCAGTAAAAACATTTAAGCTATTCACGTTACTGTAGCTAATAAAAAAAATAGGACTTAATGACGAAAGCGAAAAAGAGATCAAGATAACATGCGCACTTACTGTTTCCACTTTACTGAAAATAAAAACGAATACGGGAAATGCAAAAGCTCTTATCAATCTATGGATGTTATTTTCACTAAACCGTCCCTTCGATATATTAAGTTGCAATCTGTAATCGAAAATAACTGTCGAAATGATCGATAAACACATAGCTAAAGATAACATGTAACTTTGTGAAACTATCGCGTATGTAACGGCGACACCTACAGTTATGAAAACCATAACAGAACACAAGGTACTGACAGAACTCACATCCGCATCATCAACAGAATAGTACAGATATTCACCTTTCAATGAAGCGAATACTGCTAACACGGCAGCAATCCCAATTAATTGACCATATATTCCGAACTGGTCTGCGCCAGAAAGAGTTCCAATGTATGGTATTGAAAAAAAAGATATCAACTGCGATAGAAATACAAAAAAGCTTGTTGACAATAGTACCTTAAACATTACACAAGCCTTTTTTGGTGAGCGCCATATGATTGCAATGAAAAGGCTAAAACTAAAGTCAATACGTGGCTATAAATAGGGGAAGATAGACTAGTTAGAAATAAAAAAATCATCATTGCTACTGTATTAATTCCGCGCCACTGCATTGCCCCATGTCAAGCGGCGTAAATGAATCACATGAAAAAGCAAAAATAAAAATAAAAAATTGAGCCAATATATCCGCTTTCAGCGATGAATTTTGGCCAATAAGTGTCTGTTAAAAACCAACCATACTGATAGTACCACTCATACGCTATTAGATATTTGTAATAAAAGTCACTATCGGAGTTTGCAGCAACGACGCCTCCAAACGTTCCGAGGCCGCTACCAAATGGAAAGAAATCGTTTGCTATTGATAATGACGTATTTAAAAACAGCGCTCGTGGGGCCAAATCATCATAACCATAGGTAATCATTCCGAGCTCAACAAGTGCATGAAACAAGTACTCTTGCAGCAAAAAAAACGATAAGAACAGTGTAATAACAACAATAGCAATATATAGCATCTTACGCCCGACACCATAAGTTGACAGCATCGATGTTAAAAATATCGCGGTTACAGCAGCTAGAAACTCAGCTCTTGAAATAGTTAACATTAGCAAAGCCAGAGCGAGACAAACGTAAAATACATTTTTCTTATTGTTGTTTACCGAATATGCGAACCAAAAATAACATAACCCGGCTGCAGCTACGGCAGATAGAATACCTGCGAAATCAAATACCCCAGAAAAGCGAGGAACAATAACGCCACTCATCAAAGCAAACAAACCATCACCACCTCTGGGAAAAACGGTGTTGAATAGGTCTGGAAGAATCCACTGCATAATTATAAACGGAATGTTAATTACTAAAATAAATTTCAGAATTTTTTCAAATGAAGTTATTTTACATGCTAAAAATGATGAGGCTACTACAGCTATAATGAAAAATTTGCTATCTATAAAATATTGCTGAAATCCAAGAAAAAAGTTCCCCTTTGAAAACACTGTTACTGAGAGAGCCCACAAGGAGTAAATTACAAACAACAACACATAAACTGATCTCGAGAAAACCAAACCAGACTTAGATATCATTAGTAGTAAAAATAAAAGACATGTAAGAACAATCAACTCGTCAAAATAACCGATTAAGGGGATTAAATCATCCATCCTCATTTTTAATAGTACAGACTGCGTAATCAATACGAGAATGACTATTGGTAAATATGAACTAACTACTAAATTTGTTCTTGTTAATTTCATTTCAGGTGCCAAAAGTCAATTAATTACTCGTATTTATCTTCGATTCACGATCGACATACCAGCTCACTAAATTTGAAATGCCGACGTTTAAAGCCGTATTTGGAGCGAAATCTATTGCCCTTGTAATTTTCTCCACATCCGCATAAGTCTGATACACATCCCCCGCTTGCATAGGCAGATAGTTCTTCTGGGCTTTGACGCCGGCGGCCTGTTCTATCGCGGCGATAAAGTCTTCTAATGCCACCGGCTGGTTATTGCCGATGTTGTAGATGGCGTAATACGGATTGTCGGCAAGCTGCGTCGGATAATGTTCGCTGCCAGGTACTTTGTCCTGGATGCGCAGCACCCCTTCGACGATGTCGTCGATATAGGTGAAATCGCGTTGCAGCTGACCGTGGTTGTAGACGTCGATGGTTCTGCCTTCGAGAATGGCTTTGGTGAATTTCCACGGCGCCATGTCGGGCCGGCCCCATGGGCCGTATACGGTGAAAAAGCGCAAACCGGTGGTGGGCAGTTGATATAAATGGCTATAGGTGTGCGCCATCAGTTCGTTGGCTTTTTTCGTCGCGGCATATAACGAAATCGGTGTGTCGACCGGATCGGTTTCACTAAATGGCACTTTTTGCTGATTGCCATACACCGAACTGGAGCTGGCATACACCAGATGCTGCACTTTGTGATGGCGGCAACCTTCCAGCACCGTCATCATGCCGACTAAGTTGGAATCAACATAGGCCATTGGATTATCGATGGAATACCGCACACCGGCCTGCGCTGCCAGATGGATCACGCGCTCAAACTGCTCGGTGGCAAATAAGTCAGCCATCGCCACGCGATCGGCAATATCCAGCCGGATAAAGCGAAAACACGACTGCTGGCCGGTCAGCGCCAAACGCGCTGTAATGCGCTCCAGCCGGGCTTGTTTTAACGCCGGATCGTAATAGTCATTCAGATTGTCGATGCCAACCACGCTGTGGCCCTGCAGCGCCAGCTCTTCTGCGACTTTACTGCCAATAAAACCGGCGGCGCCTGTTACCAAAAACTTCATGCTCAGATCCTTTTAAACAGAAAGCCTGCGCAGGCAGGCTTTATGGTCTCTATTTGGGGCCAATTACTGCAGTACTGCAGTTCACAGGCATGTCGCGTCAATAAGTTTTGATGCTGTCGCCGCGGCCAATGGCGTAATAGCTGAAGCCGTAGCGGCGTACCACTTCCGGATCATACAGGTTGCGACCGTCAAAAATCACCGCGTGGCGTAAGCTCTGCTTCAGGCTGTCAAAGTCCGGCGCGCGGAAATTTTTCCATTCGGTGCAGATGATCAGCGCATCGGCGTCTTTTAACGCCGCTTCTTTGGTGCCACACAACACCAAATCGGCGCGCTGACCATAAATGCGCTGGGTTTCTTCCATCGCTTCCGGGTCAAATGCCTGCACTTTGGCACCGGCCAGCCATAAGGCTTCCATCACCACCCGCGCCGGCGCTTCGCGCATATCGTCGGTATTGGGTTTAAAACTCAGGCCCCAAAGCGCAAAGGTTTTGCCTTGCAGATCAGCGCCAAAATGCTGCTGAACCCGGTTGACCAGTACCGACTTTTGCCGCTCGTTGATAGTTTCGACCGCTTTTAAAATGGCCGGGTCAAAACCGATGCTGTCGGCGGTTTGGATCAGCGCTTGTACGTCTTTGGGGAAACAACTGCCGCCGTAGCCGCAGCCAGGATAAATAAAATGATAGCCAATGCGCGGATCTGAACCAATGCCAAGCCGGACTTGTTCGATGTCTGCTCCTAAGCGCTCAGCGAGGTTGGCCATTTCATTCATAAAACTGATTTTGGTAGCCAGCATACAGTTGGCGGCATATTTGGTCAGCTCGCTGGAGCGCACGTCCATCACAATCATCCGGTCGTGATTGCGGTTAAATGGCGCATACAGCTCTTTCATCACACTGATGGCATGGGCCGACTGGCTGCCGATCACGATGCGGTCTGGCTTCATACAGTCGTTGACTGCCGCACCTTCTTTTAAGAATTCCGGGTTTGACACCACATCAAAACCCAGCGTCGATGCCCGTGCCGCCAGCACCTGACTGACCAAAGCACTGACTTTATCTGCGGTACCGACCGGCACTGTTGATTTGTTCACAATCACTTTGTGGCTTTGCATGTGGCTGGCAATACTACGCGCCACCGCGAGCACGTATTTTAAATCGGCGGAGCCGTCTTCATCCGGCGGCGTGCCAACGGCAATAAACTGGATCTCGGCATGCGCCACGCCTTCTTCGGCGCTGGCGGTAAAACACAACTGCCCATTGGCCACATTGGTTTTTACCAGACTTTCAAGGCCGGGTTCATAAATCGGGATCACGCCATTACGCAAGTTGGTAATTTTCTGTTCGTCAATATCGACGCACATCACATGGTGCCCCATGTCCGCCAGACAAGTCCCGGTGACCAGACCGACATAACCTGTTCCGAAGATTGTTACTTTCACAGCTTAATCCTTTAGCAATTGCTGCAGTTTTTCTTTAAATTCAGCCCCGAAAGAGGCGCGCAGCGCGTATTCAGCATTGGCCAGTGCATAACCGATCTTGCTGCCACAATCATGGGACTTGCCCTTCAGGTGGTAGGCCTCAATGGTTTCGAGCAACCGTAACTGATGCAAACCGTCTGTCAGCTGAATTTCATCACCGGCGCCCGGTGGGGTAAATTCAAGTAAGTCCCAAATCGCCGGTGACAATATATAACGGCCGGTAATGGCAAAATTGCTTGGCGCTTCATCAATATCCGGTTTTTCCACCATATCGCTGACCGCCACGCTCTGGCCTTCGCTGAGGCTTTGGCCGGCTAAATCGACCACACCATACTGATTCACCAGTGCCGCAGGCACCGGTTCGACCATGATTTGGCTGTGACCGGTTTGTTCGTAGCGTTTAATCATCTCAGCCAGATTATCTTTTTTCAGATTGGCGCGGTATTGATCGATGATGACGTCGGGTAACAACACGGCAAATGGATGGTTCCGTACCACCGGCCGCGCGCATAAAATCGCGTGGCCAAGGCCCAATGCATGGGGCTGGCGTACCGAAATGATCGTGACATTTTTTGGCGTGATATTGCGCACTTCGTCGAGTAACTGGCGTTTCACCCGCCGTTCCAGCGTGGCTTCAAGCTCAAACGAGGTATCAAAATGGTTTTCAATGCTGTTTTTCGACGAGTGCGTCACCAGCACTATTTCAGTGATGCCAGCCGCCACCGCTTCCTGTACCACATATTGGATCAGGGGTTTGTCGACAATCGGCAGCATTTCTTTTGGCATCGCTTTGGTCGCGGGCAGCATTCGGGTGCCAAGACCAGCCACCGGGATCACCGCACGGGTCACTGTGCGATCTGAGACCACAGGCGCGGCGGCCATTTCTTACGAGTTTAGGTTCCATGTGCGACTCATCTGTCTGATATAAACAAGGCCAATTACGGGCAAACAATACAGCCTCAGGCTGATTTACCGCTGAAGTGCTGACAACCGTCGCGCTTAGCCGGCGGCAAAATAGCGTTGTCTGCTTGCCTGAATGTCGCCGTTTTATACCGTTTTTGCCAGAGCCGCGCAATCGAATCAGCGGCGGCTACACCTTAAATCTGAGCAGGGTCAAACATTTGCTGGTTTTATCTGCACGACAAGCCGTCATTTTGCGCGGGCCAGAAGCGTTTGAAACGCCGAATAGCGCTCAGCGGTTTGAGCGCAGCAACCCGCTGTGATACCCTTGATTTAATTCGCGAATGTGACATCTCACCGCCACACATTCGCCCTCTGCACAGGCAAGAAGGAATTCGTTATCAGCCGCAGCGCATTATGGCTCCCCCTGCTGTATTTTACTCTGACGCCAAAACCTGCGCCGGAGCAAGCGTTGCCACCCAGTTATCTGCAAGAAGCACTGAGCCAGTACGACGCAGACGGCCGCCAGCGGCTACAGGATTTTCAGGCGCTGATTGAAGAAGGCCGCACCGAATCCGACTGGCAGCGCCTGCACCTGGCCAATGATTTTGCCAATCGCCATATTCGCTACCGCTCTGACCTCGATCACTGGGGTAAAAACGATTATTGGGCCACCCCGCTGGAAACGCTCGGCACGGGCGCCGGCGACTGTGAAGACTATGCCATCAGCAAATATTTCAGCCTGCGCGCTATGGGTGTTGCTGATGAGAAACTCCGGCTGATGTACGTGCGGGCGCTGTCACGCAACGAGCCACATATGGTGCTGATTTATTTTGAAACACCGGACGCCTATCCACTGGTGCTCGATAATATGGACGGCCAGATCCGCTCAGCGCGGGACCGGTCCGATCTGAAACCAATCTATAGCTTTAACGCCAGCGGTCTGTGGCTGGCCAAAGCCAGTGGTCTGGGTAAAAAGGTTAATAACGGCCGGGGCAACAGTCAGTGGACCGCCGTATTGGACAAAATTGAACAAGGCCAGTAAGAAAAGGGTTTAATCCCAAACATCTTATTGATATAACAAGATTAACGACGGCTGGTGCCGCCCTGACAGAGCAGAATAATAATGACTGAACACAGCAATTCCCGGTCGGCAACAGCGGCAGACCCACGCGGCGTCGCGCTGAGTACCCAGCTCAGTATCCTGCTTATTGTTCTCGCCTTGCTGACCTTTGCAGCCACTGTGTTAGTCAGTACCAGCAATATGCGCAATTATCTCGATTCCCAGCTGGCACAAACGGCGCAGGACACGGCCAATAGCCTGGGTCTTGCTATCTCGCCTTATGTCGGCAATGACGATATGACAGTGGCGGATACCATGGTGTCGGCGATTTTTGATTCGGGGGCTTACTTACAAATCCGCTTTGTTGACCAGCAAAAAAAACCACTGCTGGAACGGCAAAATGAATTAAAAGTCGACGGGGTACCAGTCTGGTTTCTCGCGCTGTTTCCGCTCGAACCGCCGGTGATGCAAAGTGAAGTGAATGATGGCTGGCGCATCGCCGGCGCACTGAGCGTGCAAGCGCATCCGGGGTATGCCTTTAAGAGTTTATGGCAACACACCAAAGCGGTGTTCTGGACCAGCTTGTTGATTTGCCTGCTGGCGCTCGGCGCTGTCCACGTGCTGCTGTGGTATGTGTTAAAGCCATTAAAAGATATCGAAAAACTGGCGCAACATCTGGCGGAAAAACGCTTTGAACTGCTGAACTACATGCCACTGACTAAAGAGCTGCGCGCTGTGGTGCGGGCGCTGAACCATATGGTCAGTAACGTGAAACGTAATTTCAGTGAAATGACCGACCGCGCCGAGCAACTGAATCAGCAGGTTTATCTGGACTCGTTAACTGGCCTGCCCAACCGGCGCGCATTGTTACAGTCATTCAGCAGTTTGCACCAAACACCGGCGGTCGACGCCAATCAGCCGTATCTGACGTTGGTTGCTCTGACCTCTTTGAAACAGGTCAACGACCAGCAAGGTTATGCCGCCGGCGATCAATATGTCGAAAAAGCCGCAGGGTTGTTGCAACAACAGGCCCGTACGCAAGAACTGGCTCAAGTGTTTCGCATCTCCGGCTCTGAGTTTGCCATCCTGACGCAGTTTGGCGAAGGCAGCGCCAGTACGTTTCAGCTGCAATTGCAACAAACCTTTGAGATCGCCAACAGCGAGCAATATCCGCAAGGCTTTGCCGCCGTCGTGATGACGCCGCTGCAGGGCGCTGAAGAGCTGAGCTCGGTACTGGCAAGGCTGGATGGCCTGCAAGCCCGGCAGCTGCATCATCCGGCACCGGCAACACAAAATCCGGCCGAAGCATTGATAAACCCGCTGAGCCGCAGCCACTGGCAGGAAATTCTGCATGAATTCACCCGCTCCGTTGTGTCAGACACCACCGCCGGTTTTAGCGACACCTCGTTGCAAATCTCCAAAGAAATGGCAACGATGTTTAACCTCGAAGTACAACCGGTATTTCAGGGTGCTCAGATATTGTATGCCGAGACCTTCGTCCGGTTTAATGCGCGGGGTGAACAACTGGCGTCGGCCGATGTGTTTGCTATGGCCGAGCGCCTGGGGGTGTCACTACTGCTGGATAAAGCGCTGGTCACTTATATTTTGAGCCAACTGCGCGGGCAAAGCAGCCACAGCTTTGCCATCAATCTGAGTAAAAGTGCGCTGCACGACAGCCAGTTCACGCGTTGGCTGGTCAATACACTGGAGGCCAACCGGACCTCGCTCCCCAAACTGGTGTTTGAAGTGAACGAACAGGCGACACTCGGCGCTATCGCCTCGGCCAATCAGTTTTTTGGCGCGTTAAAACAAGCCGGCGCCGCCATTACTATTGAGCGGTTTGGTGCCAGCTTCAGTTCGTTCCGTTACCTGCAGGGCCTGAATATCGACTTTATTAAAATCGATGGCAGTTATATTCATGCACTGGAATCCGCAGACACACGGTTCTTTGTCGAAACGATGACGCAGATTTGCCATGGTATTGGTATCAGGGTCATTGCTGCGCAAGTGGAACAGAGCAGTCAAGCCGAGATTTGTCAGCAATTGCATGTTGATGCGTTACAAGGCCGCGCATTACACGCGCCGGTAAGTTTTCTGCAAATTGCCGATAAAAGTGACTGCAAATTCAGCAACAATCAGTTATGATGCAAGTAATTGCATTTTTTGTTCAGTTTTTATGCGAGGACCGCAGATGAAAATCGTAAAAATCGCGCTGATCTCACTGGCTGTATTCGCAGCCGCACACACCACAGCACAACAAGCACCAGCTGATATGGCGACTCTGTATGCGCAGGCGCAGACTGAAGGTCTTTCGATGGGTGGTTTTGTCGCCAAAATGACTGAATTAAAAACCTGTAATCCGAAACTCGCTGAGCAAGTGATTGATTACGCACTGGAACAAGCTGGCAACGACCCGGTACTGGTTGAAGAAGTACTGAAAGCGGTGAATAACCAGTGTATTGACCAGGATACGCTGACCACATTAGCGATTGCCGCCAATATCGATCCAACGTTAATCACCAATGCACTGCAAACCGCAGCAGCGGCGGGCCCTGCCCCAGTAGCCCCTGCTATTGCAGCCACACCTGGTGGTGTTGGCGCTGGTGGCGGCACCGGCACTGGTGATACCAGCCTCGCCAGCGGCAGCTAAATCGTATTTTTCCAGAAAAAGCCCCTTTGATTGGGGCTTTTTTGTTCCAGGCTTATCAGTAAACTCCAGGATCTCTTCGCATGCAGCCGGGCACTCTGAACCGTTTGATCTTTATCCTGCTCTGTTGCATTTTGATTTGGGCTCCTATTCCTCTGGGTTCAAACCGGCCCTGGTCATGGTCGTTACTCGAACTGTTGATTGGCATCGCTTTTCTGCTGCACCTGTTGCAATGTTGGCGTACACCGCAGTTTGAACTGTTACAGCGCCGTTATTGGCTGGCTGTTGCTCCCATGCTGGTTTTAACGCTGTGGCTTGGGCTGCAAAGTTTTAGTCCATGGCCGGCACTTGCGTCTGTTGACCCCTATCAGACACAAGTTATGTTGCTGAAAACTGTCTTCTTTTTCTTGTGGTTTGTGCTGCTGCTCAGTTATGCGCAAGGTCATAAACGTCTGCGGCTGCTGGCATTAGCCATTGTGATCGCCGGCGCGTTACAGGCTTTTTATGGCGTGGTGCTGCAATTATCCGGTCAGGAGCTATCGCCGGTCATTGGCATGGATGAAAACCACAAAGCGCGGGGATCTTTTGTTTATCAGAATCACTTTGCCAACTATCTGGCCTTGGCTTTATCGGTGGCAATGGGCTTGTTGTTGTCTCAGTTATCCAGTCAGCGCCGTCACCGTGACTGGCGTCAGCTCAGCCGCGAAGTGTTAAGCAGTATTTTAAGTGCCAAATTTATGTTACGTCTGGCGATGGTGCTGATGGTAGTCGGTCTGGTAATGAGCCGTTCGCGCATGGGCAATGCCGCATTTTTTACCGCATTGATTGTGATGGCACTGAGTGCACTATGGTTTTACAAAAGACCACCAGCGCTGTTAAAACCCCTGGTGATTAGTATTTTACTGCTGGATATGGTGCTGATTGGTTCGATGTTCGGGCTGGAAAAACTACAGCAACGCTATCAGGACACCTCCTTTGCCAGTGAAGCGCGGGATAACGTGGTGCTGGATTCAATGCCGTTGCTGCAACAGCATTTTTGGACCGGTAGCGGCGGTGGCAGTTTTTATACTGTGTTTCCGGCCGTACAGCCGGCACCGTACAGCGGATTTTACGACCATGCCCATAATGATTATCTGCAGTTTGCCATTGAATTAGGCGTACCGCTGACTGCGGCCTTGCTGTTATGGCTGACGTATCTGGGCTGGTCTGCATTGCAAGTCATGCGCCGGCATGAAGATAAACTACTGCGTGGTTTGTGTTTTGGCAGTCTGATGGCGCTATGTCATATGGCATTGCATAGCACCGTCGATTTTAGTTTGCAGGCACCGGCCAATGCCTTGTTGTTTTTAACCATCCTGGCCATCGTGGTGGTAGCAGCACATAGTCCGAATTCTACCGGGACGTCAACATCCAGAGCCTGACAGGCAGTCCGACGCCAGACGTTTAGTCCGGTGCTACCACAGCTCCCTGCCGCTGGTTAAACGCGATAAAACGTTGGTCCAGTTGTTTCGCTTGTTCAACCGCACCTAGATGATGCCACAACAAGACAACCAGTTCAGCAGTGCACCAGCCCTGCTGTCGCTGGTTGCGCCTGAGAATGTAACGCGATGGCGTTGCCGACCGAATTTGCCATTTAGGCAAAGCGTGCAGATACGGGCTTTGGTTATACATTTTCTGTGCTTGTTGCCAGGTGGCGTCGAGCAGGATGAAACCTGCAGGCTTTGTAAAAGTTGTGCAGACCGGGTGATCGACATCAATTTGCTGCGCTGTTGCGCCCGGATACAGCAAGACATAAGCAGAGGTCGCGAGTTGCTGCAGCAGCAAAGGGTCTGGCACTTTGCGCTGCCAACAAAGCTGCCGGACAGTCCAGTCAGAGTGGGCATGCGTAGCAGTTTGTGGCGGCTCTATCAGCAAACGGCCGGTATTGGTTGGCCGCTCCAGTTCGGTACTGTGGGTCAGCAGAACCAGTTCAGGCACGGTTTCAGCGCTGCAGCCAAGGCACCAGATATTCGGGTGTTTTGCTGAATGTGACGTTACCGGCTGCAGACTCAGGTAATCCAGCCAGGTCAACCTGACATTGTTTGGCTGCACAGTGCACACGACTGCGCAGGGCCGCCGGCACATCAGTCACCAGAGCCTCTTCAGCAAACAACACCGTCACACCTGTCATCTCGGGCAGGAAATATTTGCCTAGACCTGCAAGCTCTTCTAACAAGCCGTGGAACTGCTGATGCGTTTTCTGCAGTTGTGCCAGTGGTAAAGTCTTGTCCAGTGGCAGCCGGCTACGCAGGCGGAAATTTAAATCACAAGGCACCGCATCAGGTTGTTGTTTGAGCAAAATCAACGCTTTGCGGCTATTTAGTAACTCATTATATGGCAGAATTAATTCGCCATTGGCGGCAAAAGTCAGTGGTTCAGAACTGATATCCGTCGTGATTGCGGCTGAATCAATTACGCAGCGTTCGCTGCTTCCCGTTTTTTGCAGTAAAAACGCCAGTGTTATGTCGCTGTATTCGGCTTTTTCGCTTTTTTTCATCCGCGCATAAAAGCCGTCGTAATTAAATACCGTATCGGCATGCGCCGGCAACAATGTCAGCAGCAGACAGCTCAGGATCAGGGATTTCATTCGGTGCAGCATCAAGTTAACTTTGTCCAATTATTTTGCTGGTTGCGATGATCATTGCGCTGATCTCTTCGACATATTGCTGGCCCCGTTCTGAATAACGCGCCAGACCCGCAGCGAGCTTTTCAGCCTGTACATGTCCATCCTGCGCTCTCGCTTTAGCACGGATCGCTCTGAGATCTTCGTAGACATAAAATGTATTGAGATTATAAAAATAGGCATTCACACTTTCGGCGGCGTGCGCAAACACCGCCACTTCATGATATTTGCCCTGCCCGCGTTTGGATGGCACCACACCACAGCCGGTTTTAAAACACCACTGACCAAAAAAGTTATAGCCTTCAGTGGTAAAGCGGCTGCTGCCCCAGCCAGACTCTTTCGCGGCCTGGGTTAACACCAGGCTGACCGGCAACACGTCAACCCGCGCTAACAGCTCGCGGACGCCATCTAAATCAGCGTCCATCATATCAATTTTGAATTCGTCAAACAGACTGTAGATAAAAGCGTATTCTTCGACTGTCAGCTGTTGTTGCTGTTGCAATTTGCCGGCTAATTCATCGATTTGAGACCGCAATTTCAGGATCCGGGCGTTTTCGCGTTCGATGTAAGGTGTCAGATAAGCAAAAAAAGCTTTTTTCCGGCTGTCAGTGTCTTTAATCGCAGAGAAATCCGGGACTGGTTTTAACTCCGGCATCAGATC
This sequence comes from Rheinheimera sp., assembly GCA_034519945.1. Classification (GTDB taxonomy): domain Bacteria; phylum Pseudomonadota; class Gammaproteobacteria; order Enterobacterales; family Alteromonadaceae; genus Pararheinheimera. The sequence continues at coordinate 8,539 of JAXHNX010000051.1, read as the reverse complement.
GGGATAAGTCAGGCGGGACAGCAGTTTCAACTGATCTTCCGACTCGAGTGCAGATAGTTTGCTTGGCATCTGCCAGTCGGCCAGTTGTTGTGCTTCAGCACGCGGATCAGCCTGCATAAAGGGATAAACCGCAGCACAGCCCACCAATAAGGTGGCCAGGCCGAGGCCGCTCAGTTTAAGCAAGTTGTTCATCGGTAGTTCCTCGTTTTTACGGGTCTGACCAGAAAAAAACTCTGGTAACAGGCGCCTGCGCAAAACAACGCATTTTACAAAGCACTGACGCAAAGGGGACGTATTCTAGCTGCTTCCGACGCTTTTTTCGACTAAAAATTCCGTAAAGTTCGGTTCTGAAAACTTCAAAAATTTATATCTCATTGTTTTTAATCATTTTTATCGAAATCGATGTAGCTCAGTTTGGATAGTTTTAAACACGATTTTTTGCCCCAACTGCTGCTCCAGCACCTGTCGTAAATCAAAAAAACTAGTAACTGGCCAATGTCGGCCACTCAGACAATGACAGCAAAACCGGTGGCAATTATTACTGATCAGGTCATAGGTCTGGTAGGTAAAAATCTGACTGGCGGCGCGTTCAGCCGCTGCGGTATTGCCGATAGGTTTTCCGCGGCTGTCACAGGCCACCATCAGCTCTTCGCCGCTACGGTTATCCATAAAGCGGGGAACAGAAATACTCCGGACCAGCCCGGTCCCTTGCAGCTCGACAATCTGACCTTCACCAATGTAGATGCCGGTATGTTCAAACAGGTGAAAAATCTCACACACCACCAAGGCGCCGAGCGGAACTTCTGACAATTTAACCATCCAGACTCCCGAATGCTGGTTTTTTCTGGCAGTATGGAGATGGATGCCTGAACACGCTGTTACAAGGTGTAAGCAAACACAACCAAACACATTATTTAGACGCATCATACGGAGGCTGTAAAGGAAGGGTTATGAAACCAATTGAGCGATCGAAAAAGTTAGATGGAGTTTGTTATGACATTCGCGGCCCGGTAGCCCGCGAAGCGAAACGGATGGAAGAAGAAGGCCATCGCATTTTAAAGCTCAATATCGGTAATCCCGCCCCTTTCGGTTTTGAGGCGCCGGATGAGATCCTCAAACATGTGATCCATAACCTGCCAACCGCGCAAGGTTACAGCGATTCTCAGGGCATTTATCCGGCCCGGGTCGCAGTGGCGCAATATTACCAGTCACGTGGCATTCGTGGTGCCGACGCCGACGACGTCTACATCGGCAACGGTGTTTCTGAACTGATTCTGATGGCGCTGCAAGGCTTGCTGAATAATGGTGACGAAGTGTTGATCCCGTCACCAGATTATCCACTGTGGACCGCAGCCGTGAATCTGGCCGGTGGCAAAGCCGTGCATTATCGCTGTGACGAAATGGCCGACTGGTATCCGGATACAGCCGATATCCGCGCCAAAATCAGCGCCAATACTAAAGCCATAGTCCTGATCAACCCGAATAACCCAACAGGTGCGGTCTACAGCGACGCTTTGTTGTTGGATATTCTGAGCATCGCGCGTGAACACGGCCTGGTCGTGCTCAGCGACGAAATCTACGACAAAATTCTGTACGACGGCGCCACGCATACGCCAACGGCTTCATTAGCCGATGATTTGGTGGTGCTGACCTTTGGTGGCCTGTCGAAAAACTATCGTATCGCCGGTTTTCGGGTCGGCTGGTTGTTTATCTCCGGCGCTAAACAACGCGCACGTCCTTTCATTGAAGGCCTGAACATTCTGGCGTCAATGCGGCTTTGTGCCAACGTGCCGGTGCAGCATGCTGTACAAACTGCATTAGGCGGCTATCAGAGCATCAATGAACTGGTGGTGCCCGGCGGTCGTTTATACGACCAGATGGATGTCGCGCACCGTCTGGTCAATGAAATTGACGGTCTGAGCTGCGTAAGACCCAAAGGGGCGATGTATTTGTTCCCGAAAATTGATCGGAAAAAATTCCCGATCAAAGACGACGAACTGATGGTGCTGGATTTCCTGCGTCAGCATAAAGTGCTGCTGGTGCATGGCCGCGCCTTTAACTGGCCGGAACCAGATCACTTTCGCATTGTGCTATTGCCGCATAAAGAAGTGCTGGAACAGGCGATCGGCAAGCTGGCGCAGTTCCTGCCCGGCTATCATCAGCTTTGATTAACGCGCGTGACAGGAGTGATGGATGACCAGCCATAGCCACTTTTTCGCCCATCTGTTTCGGATGAAGCTGATAAACCGCTGGCCGCTGATGCGTAACATCAACACTGAAAACGTGGCCGAACACAGCCATCAGGTGGCGCTGGTGGCGCATATGCTGGCGGTAATAGATCGGCAGTATTTCGGCGGCAATTTGGATCCGGAACGGGTTGCGACGCTGGCGTTATTTCATGATGCCAGTGAAGTGCTGACCGGCGATTTGCCAACGCCGGTCAAATACTTCAATCCGCAAATTGCTGACGAGTACAAAAAGATTGAAGCTATCGCTGAGCAAAAGCTGTTGTCGATGTTGCCGCCAGAGTTACAGCACGTGTACCGGGACTATCTGTTGGGTGAATGCTACAGCCCGGCCGAAAAGCTGTTGGTCAAAGCGGCGGACAATCTGTGTGCTTACTTAAAAACGCTGGAAGAAATCACCGCCGGCAATCGTGAATTTACCATTGCCCGTCGTCGGTTGGAGAAAATGCTCGCCGCCGCGCAGTCACCTGCAGTGCAGTACTTTCTGGATACCTTTGTACCCAGCTTCGCGTTATCGCTCGATGAGATCAGTCTGGAGCAAGAAGGTTTGTTGTAAGAATAATTAAGATGGGTTCGAATCACAGGGCACTTCGGTGCCCTGTTTTATTTCAGCTTCAGGCTGGCAACGGCGTTAATGCCGGTGCGGATCCAGTGCGCCGTGCTGCTGGCTGCACGCCTGATGGTCGTGGTCGTGGTCGTGGTCGTGGTCGTGGTCGTGGTCGTGGTCGTGCACAGCATAGGCTGAGCTTGATCCTTTGTCATCGCGGCACAGTTCGGCCGGCCCTTCGAATTCAACCGTTGTATGCGCCAGTTGATGCGGCGCTAACACCAGCCGGACTTCTTCTTTGTAATGACTCAACTGATGGCTGTTTGCATTGTCTTTTAAGCGCAGATGTACTGTCAGCACATGTTGCTCGCCGTCCAATGACCACAAATGCAGGTGATGCGCACTTTCGACAAATGGTAGAGCTGTCAAAGCCTGCTGCAGCGCAGTTGTTAAACCCGCATCCGGCGTCACCTGTAAAAACAGTGCAATGGTTCGTTTTAAGCTGCGCCAGACATTCAGCAGAATAAATAAGGTAAATCCAATCGATAGCAACGGGTCAAGAAACGCCCAGCCGGTGAAATAAATTAGTACGCTGCCAACCAGAACCACTGCCCAGCCCAGCACGTCTTCCAACAAATGCCAGCTGAGAACCTGTTCGTTTTGTGTTTTACCGTGCTTGAGCTTCAGTACGGCTGCGCCATTGACCAGCACACCAAGCACTGCCAGCGCGATCATGCCGGGCGCATGTGGCAGCACCGGCTCCCATAACCGCGGAATTGCTGTGACCAACACCAGCACCGAACCGACCACAAGCACCACGCCGGTAACCAGCGCGCTTAATAAAGACCAGCGCCGATAACCATAGCTATAGCGACTGTTCGCTTCTTTGCCGGCGATTTTACTGGCCGCCCAGGCAAAACCAATCGCCAGACTATCGCCGAGATCATGCACAGCATCGGCCAGAATAGCCACGCTATTGGTCAGCAGACCGCCAACGATTTCAATCAAAGTGAAGCTGAAATTTAACCAGAACGCTGTGGCGATATTCTGACTTTCATGGTGATGATGGTGGTGGTCGTGCGGCATTCCATTCTCCGGTGCGGATCACTGCAGCCTGTGATTGGCAGGTTCAGCGTAATAGCAGTCACGATAAAAGCTGCCCTGCCGGAATACAAGCAAATTTGGCTGTCATTTCAGCAATTAAACCACGACAGGCCGTATCTTGCTTGAGCACAATCAATAGCTGCGATAGTCTGCAGTCAGTTAATTTTACCGGATGTTGTTATGACTGGTTATGTCGGGCGCCCAGCGCGCATCGGAACTGCGCTTACGGCTACCTTGCTGACATTACTGCCGCTTTCTGTAGTACAGGCTGCAGCGACATTCACGAAACAGCAACCGCAGTTTGTCGCCGGGCAATGGCCCGATCGCAGTGCAGATTTATGTCAGGTGGCGACCGAAACGCTGAAATATATAGATAAAGGGCAAAGCTACGACCCTGTCGCGATCCACGGCGGTAAAATTCCGGGCGCAACAGTACCGGTGGCTGACATTCGTGCAACGCTGCTGTATATCTGCAAAATTGCCAATGAAGACAAGGCTGCTGGCCGCAAATCCCGTTTAACAGATCCGAACTTTATACAGCAACACTTTAGTTTTGTCCGTTGGCTGCCAGATCGGACAGGCGCCGCGAAGCTTGCGAAAAATAAACCATTACTGCAAAAACTCCCGGCTGACAAAATTCTGCAAACCAAATATTTTGTCAAAATCGCCGATGGCAGCCCGGTCAAAACTGCAGAAAAAGATCAGGCGCTGTATGGCTTGCCTTTTGATGAGGCCAAACTCGACCTCGCAACTGCTGATGCATTGGGTAAACAAATCACCCGCTTTCAATTGGGTAAGCAGGATATAGTCCGCGGCGCACTGGAAAAAACACCGCTGCGTGCGCCGGCATTGTTTTGGCTAAGCCGTGACGGCCTCGAAGGTGCACTGCTGCAGGGTACCGCGGTGGTGCCATCGGGCCAGGGGTATCGTTATTACAATGTTCATCGCACCAACGGCATTCCATATGACCGCACCAAAACACCGGAACAGCAACAAAGATATTGGTACTTCAAAGAAGTAAAAAGTGTGTTGGGTTACGGCAAAGACGCCGATTATAAAATTCCGATTAAACCGGAAGTGACGGTTGCCGGCGATATCCCACAACTTGGCTTAGGGAAGTTAATTCTGTTAGCCACGCCTGAATCCGGTGTGATGCATTATCGCCTGACGATCCTGGCCGATACCGGTGGCGCTTTTGCCAATAATCTGTTTCAACTGGACTGGTTAAGCGGTTATTATCGGGGCTGGCCGGATTATTTCGCGGCCAATAAACACCGTGGTGATTACAGCCAGGCTTATCTGTTACTGAAAAAATAACTGAACCGGAGACCCGACTGCCGATGCAGCCGCGCCAGCATTTTTTACTGATTTTATGCCTGACTTTATTTGCGCCAGCCAGTTTTGCGTCATTGGACTATGCGGCCTGGGCGCAGAAAAACCAGGACGGCAGCTGGACCCGTGCCGCAGAATCAGCCGTTGCTAATTCGCCGCTGATCCGCTTAAATCCGACAGATATTACGCAATTTTGCCCCAATTACCCGAAGTTATCTAAACCTGACCGACGCAAATTTTGGGTCGGTTTGCTTTCTGCAATGAGCAAACCAGAAAGCAACTTTAAGCCAGAAGCGGCTTATCGCGAACGCTTTCGTGATGGTAAAGGCAAACCCGTCGTGTCGCGAGGCTTACTGCAAATTTCAATTGAAAGCGCCAATCAAAAACGCTACGACTGTGATATCCGTAGTCCCGCATTGTTACACGACCCGGTGATTAATCTGGCTTGTGGTGTACGTATTTTATCCAAATGGGTCAGTACGGACGGGGTGATTGCGAGTCGAAATACGCAACAACATCAAGGTGGCGGTCGATATTGGTCAACGCTGCGGGCCCAAAACGGCAAAGTAAGCGCAATCGCCGAATTTACCCGTGGACTGCCGTTTTGTGGTCTACGCCAGCCACAACGCTTTAATGGGATCCGCCTGCGTCCAGGCGTGCGCGCAACTGCTGCAAAATAAAGGATATCGCAGCCGGGCTCTGGTAAGAATTGTGCTCTGACGGCACGATGATCTGCGCCTCGGCGCGCGGTTCGTGGGCGCTGAAAAATGGTACTACTGAATCTGACAAACGCGCGCATGCGCCCTCATCATAGCAAAAAGGTTTATCATCACTGCCAACCACCGAATACACCGGCCTTTGATAGGGCAACGTGGCGATTTTTTGCAACAGTGGGTGATGCGGTGACAACGCCTGCACACTATTCGGACCGCCGTCTGATAGATATGGCTGCATTTGCCGGGTTACAGTCTCTAGCCGGATGCGCTGAAACAACTTGCGGTTAAGTTTGGCAAACATGTCCGGGATCGTGATGAACTTACTCGCCAGCCGACTATACCAGGCTTCTGCGATCTCGGCGCCATGATGCGGTGTGTCTAAAAAGAAAACTGAATCAACATCTTGCCTCGCTTTAAACAGAAAAACATCGCGATAACGTTGCAAATCCGCATCTTTCCCAGGCCAGGCTTCAGGTCGGAATAAAAAGGTTTCATCCCACAACGCCATACCACTATCGATAATAAAAGTCTTGGCGATAATGCCTCCCATGCTATGCCCAATCACAACCATTGGTACCTGGTTAGCTAAACCTACCCGTTGCTGTAACTCATTGCGCATCTGGTCAACATCATGGCGTAAGCGCATTGCATTAAAAAATGGCGGCGCACCGCTGGGATAAAACGCATGCCAGACCTGATAATGGGCAGCCAATTGCGGGTCGCGATAAATTGCATGACTGAGTTTAAGCCAAATCATCGGGCTGGAATTCAGGCCGTGGATCATCAAAATTGGTCTGCGATCCGGCCGGATTGGTCCGGGACTGAAGATGCCAAAGTCATAACCCGGTTTGTTACTGGTGGCTGATAATAGGGATCTTCAAACCTGAGTTGCTGCACCGGGGTGTAACGGCTAAACGGCATGCCATGTTCGTCGGTCGGAAGTTTCAGTTTCAGGCGGTAACCGTTGCCCTTGAGCAGCCATTGTCCAGCCACCAGATGCTGCTGCACGAATTGATGCAGCGCAGACTGCGGTTCGCGCAATAATCGTTGAAATAGCCCGGCATCCGCGACAGGCTTTTTTAAAGCCTGGTGAGTACAAAAAAATTTAGTTAGCAGCTCTGATTCGGCAGGCGGACATTGTGAGTCACTAGCTGAATTGATGCGCTTAATCAATTCCATAGACACAGCTATGCCTTGCGTAGTTGCAGGTACAACAGCAACCGGGCTTTGCTGGCAGCCTGCGATACAGCAAAAAAAAGCGACAGCAATACTAGTCCGGCTAAGGGTAATTTGCATGAAGACAGCAATCTGTAAAACCAGGGCATCTTTATGCCATAAAGCTTGCCCGAACAGCCAGACTTCAACATCGAAACAAAAAAGCTCACAGTTTTTTGCCCGTATCTATCGGATATTGAGGGATTTTTGCCAAAGCGAAGATGTAGCAAATCCGAAAATCCAATAATTTTTTCAGAAGCCAGCATGCAAAAACATCCTCCCACGCCAATACACCAGTCAACTTCCTTGTTCCAATAAACACCGGCGCAATATTAAAGAGTGGTTACAAGTGATCTGTACAAAAGCTAACCCAGTAGAATACCCGTGATAAAGCATTGAGGTAGTTCATGCTACGAAGGAAAAAACTAAGATGAAAAAACTCACAACTGTACTGATAGCATTGTTATTGCAGGCGACGTTCAGCCAATCATCCTTTGCACAGGAGGGAAAATCCGCTTTGGTGCCGTTGCCCTCAGTCGACGACTTCTCCAGAGGCGAGGATGGCTGGAGCTTGGGGCTCGGTTTTGGTGTTGAATATGAAACAGCCTACGAAGGTTCAGACGAATTTGGCTTGGAAATCGAGCCTGCCGGAGGACTGCAGTGGCGAAGGGGTGACAATGTCTACTTTTTTGCCGGTGAAGCGCTCGGCTGGCGTGGTGTTCGTGCGAATACCTGGCTGTTCGAGGCACTCATAGGCTTTGACGAAGGTCGCAAGGAAAGTGATTCGGACGACGGACATTTGTTTGGGCTCGGTGAGCAAGATGAAGGCGCTGAACTAGTGTTGCAAGCGCGTCGCGCTTTTGATGCCGATTGGCGCTATTGGCTGGTTGGTCGTATCGTGACAGGAGGCGACGGCAACCTTGGTCTGTTTGGTGTAGGGCGCCGCTTCGGCAACCAGATCGACGGCACAGGTTCTGAAATAAACCTGGTGGTGGTTGTGCACGACAGCGAATACGCCAACAAAGGCTTCGGCATCAATTCAGCCCAAGCGATTGCATCCGGTTTAAATGAAAACAGATCTGAGTGGTGGTATACGCTCAATTGGTATCAATTACAATTTCCGTCATTAAATCCATGATAATTGGCAAATTTATGGCGAAGCACTTTTTGAGTATTTTAGTAGTGAGGTTCGGGATAGCCCGATTGCCCGGAGTGACTATGAGGCTGAAATAGGTGTCGGTTTTATTTACTTATTCTAACCAGCTTGGTGAGTTAACAGAGTTATTCTGTACTCAGTAAAACGCATGTTTTAAAAGCCATAAACGAAAAAGCCCCAATCTCTCAACTGGGGCTTTTTTCAAAACCTCTGCCCTTTTGGC
>JAXHNX010000006.1:0-44170 GCA_034519945.1 Rheinheimera sp. | reverse complement strand
TTCAATCGCCGTGTGACGGCCAGAGGAGCAAAACAGTTTGCTGTCCTCATTCCTGTTCCTTTGAGAATTCTAGTGAACTCACCATCGCGGTTTTTCTTGATAGTCTGCACCCTCGCGGAGCTTTCGGAAATGCTCCCGGGAATGATGCCAAACCATGTTGGCATCATTCCATTCCCGGTGTCGCTGTACTACTCTGCGCTCAGTAAACCGCCAGAATTCCATAAAGCAAAAGGCCCACTCGCATCGAGTGGGCTCTTTGCTTTAATTGGGTGCCTGGCAGTGTCCTACTCTCGCATGGCGAATGCCACACTACCATCGGCGCTACCGCGTTTCACTTCTGAGTTCGGCATGGGATCAGGTGGTTCCACGGCGCTATTGCCGCCAGGCAAAAACTTATATATATAAATTAAATAAATATATCCTCTCCTCGTTTGTCTGTCTTTAACTAAATAAGCTGATAATTCGTTATCGCAACACACGCCCAAAACACCTTGGGTGTTGTATGGTTAAGCCTCACGGGTAATTAGTATGGGTTAGCTCAACACGTCGCCGCGCTTACACACCCCACCTATCAACGTTGTGGTCTCCAACGGCCCTTTAGGACCCTCAAGGGGTCAGGGATGACTCATCTCAGGGCTCGCTTCCCGCTTAGATGCTTTCAGCGGTTATCGATTCCGAACATAGCTACCGGGCAATGCCATTGGCATGACAACCCGAACACCAGCGGTTCGTTCACTCCGGTCCTCTCGTACTAGGAGCAACTCCCCTCAATCATCCAACGCCCACGGCAGATAGGGACCGAACTGTCTCACGACGTTCTAAACCCAGCTCGCGTACCACTTTAAATGGCGAACAGCCATACCCTTGGGACCGACTTCAGCCCCAGGATGTGATGAGCCGACATCGAGGTGCCAAACACCGCCGTCGATATGAACTCTTGGGCGGTATCAGCCTGTTATCCCCGGAGTACCTTTTATCCGTTGAGCGATGGCCCTTCCATTCAGAACCACCGGATCACTATGACCTACTTTCGTACCTGCTCGACGTGTCTGTCTCGCAGTTAAGCTGGCTTATGCCATTGCACTAACCGTACGATGTCCGACCGTACTTAGCCAACCTTCGTGCTCCTCCGTTACTCTTTGGGAGGAGACCGCCCCAGTCAAACTACCCACCAGACACTGTCCGCAATCCCGATAAGGGCCCTACGTTAGAACATCAAACATACAAGGGTGGTATTTCAAGGACGACTCCATCGCAACTGGCGTCACAACTTCAAAGTCTCCCACCTATCCTACACATGTAGGTTCAATGTTCAGTGCCAAGCTATAGTAAAGGTTCACGGGGTCTTTCCGTCTAGCCGCGGGTATACGGCATCTTCACCGCAATTTCAATTTCACTGAGTCTCGGGTGGAGACAGCATGGCCATCATTACACCATTCGTGCAGGTCGGAACTTACCCGACAAGGAATTTCGCTACCTTAGGACCGTTATAGTTACGGCCGCCGTTTACCGGGGCTTCGATCAAGAGCTTCGCTTGCGCTAACCCCATCAATTAACCTTCCGGCACCGGGCAGGCGTCACACCGTATACGTCCTCTTTCGAGTTTGCACAGTGCTGTGTTTTTAATAAACAGTTGCAGCCACCTGGTCACTGCGACTCCCGTCAGCTCCAGACGCAAGTCTTTCACCAACAAGAGCGTACCTTCTCCCGAAGTTACGGTACTATTTTGCCTAGTTCCTTCACCCGAGTTCTCTCAAGCGCCTTGGTATTCTCTACCTGACCACCTGTGTCGGTTTGGGGTACGATGACTTGTAATCTGAAGCTTAGAGGCTTTTCCTGGAAGCAGGGCATCAACAACTTCACCACCGTAGTGGCTCGTCTCGTGTCTCAGCTACAGTGTCCCGGATTTGCCTAATACCCCTACCTACCCACTTTCACATGGACTACCAACGCCATGCCTGCCTAGCCTTCTCCGTCCCCCCATCGCAGTACTGTCGGTACGGGAATATTAACCTGTTTCCCATCGACTACGCCTTTCGGCCTCGCCTTAGGGGCCGACTCACCCTGCCCCGATTAACGTTGGACAGGAACCCTTGGTCTTCCGGCGAGGAGGTTTTTCACCCCCTTTATCGTTACTTACGTCAGCATTCGCACTTCTGATATCTCCAGCATACCTCTCGATACACCTTCGCAGACTTACAGAACGCTCCCCTACCACTCACACATAAGTTTGAATCCGCAGCTTCGGTGCATGGTTTGAGCCCCGTTACATCTTCCGCGCAGGCCGACTCGACTAGTGAGCTATTACGCTTTCTTTAAAGGATGGCTGCTTCTAAGCCAACCTCCTAGCTGTCTAAGCCTTCCCACATCGTTTTCCACTTAACCATGACTTTGGGACCTTAGCTGGTGGTCTGGGTTGTTTCCCTTTTCACGGCGGACGTTAGCACCCGTCGTGTGTCTCCCGAGTAGTACTCATTGGTATTCGGAGTTTGCAAAGGGTTGGTAAGTCGGGATGACCCCCTAGCCTTAACAGTGCTCTACCCCCAATGGTATTCGCTCGAGGCGCTACCTAAATAGCTTTCGAGGAGAACCAGCTATCTCCGAGTTTGATTGGCCTTTCACCCCCAGCCACAGGTCATCCCCTAATTTTTCAACATTAGTGGGTTCGGTCCTCCAGTTGATGTTACTCAACCTTCAACCTGCCCATGGCTAGATCACCGGGTTTCGGGTCTACACCTTGCAACTAAACGCCCAGTTAAGACTCGGTTTCCCTACGGCTCCCCTATTCGGTTAACCTCGCTACAAAATGTAAGTCGCTGACCCATTATACAAAAGGTACGCAGTCACCCCACTAAGGAGGCTCCCACTGCTTGTACGTACACGGTTTCAGGTTCTATTTCACTCCCCTCACAGGGGTTCTTTTCGCCTTTCCCTCACGGTACTGGTTCACTATCGGTCAGTCAGGAGTATTTAGCCTTGGAGGATGGTCCCCCCATGTTCAAACAGGATGTCACGTGTCCCGTCCTACTCGTTTTCATTCATAACAACGTTTTCGTGTACGGGGCTATCACCCTGTATCGCTGCACACTTTCCAGAGGATTCCACTACATTGCTATCAACTTAAGGGCTAGCCCCCTTTCGCTCGCCGCTACTAAGGGGATCTCGGTTGATTTCTTTTCCTCGGGGTACTTAGATGTTTCAGTTCTCCCGGTTCGCCTCGTATGACTATGTATTCATCATACGATACCAGATAAATCTGGTGGGTTTCCCCATTCGGACATCTGTGAGTCTAACGTCTCTTACCGACTTCTCACAGCTTTTCGCAGGTTAGCACGTCCTTCATCGCCTCTGACTGCCAAGGCATCCACCGTGTACGCTTAGTCACTTAACCATACAACCCCAAATTGTCTTCGGCGTTACATGTTGTTGTGAGTAAGGTTCACAATAAAATTGTTGACCTTATTTATTACTTTCTATCAGCTTACCTAATTGTTAAAGAGCAGTATGAGCGTAAAGCTCAAATCACAACACACCGCAGTGCATTCTGATTTGAACTCAAACAGTTTTGTTTCTTCGCTTATGATTTCGCTTTATTTCACAAGGAATGGTGGAGTTAAACGGGATCGAACCGTTGACCTCCTGCGTGCAAGGCAGGCGCTCTCCCAGCTGAGCTATAACCCCTCTTCTTGCCGCACCTTTTTTCTTTATGCCGCGTTCTGCTTCCTCACTTCATCGGTCATGTACATAAGTACACTCCCTCAGTCGTTCGTCGCACGCCTTGCCTAAAGCAAAAATTCTTGCAATAAGTTTTGCTCACATCAGGTTAATTTCGTTTCAGGCGAGGCACTTGGAGCCGAAGCATACTGAAGTATGCGAGGGTGCAAGTAACGAAGCATCAAACGAAATTTGGTTGGTCTGAGTAGACTCGAACTACCGACCTCACCCTTATCAGGGGTGCGCTCTAACCACCTGAGCTACAGACCAGCCGTAACCGCAATGGGTCTTACTGTTTGCTCTACATGACAATCAATCATCTGTGTGGACACTTCGTTAAATCTGTTCGCTTTTGGTAAGGAGGTGATCCAACCCCAGGTTCCCCTAGGGTTACCTTGTTACGACTTCACCCCAGTCATGAATCACAAAGTGGTAAGCGCCCTCCCGAAGGTTAAGCTACCTACTTCTTTTGCAACCCACTCCCATGGTGTGACGGGCGGTGTGTACAAGGCCCGGGAACGTATTCACCGCAACATTCTGATTTGCGATTACTAGCGATTCCGACTTCACGCAGTCGAGTTGCAGACTGCGATCCGGACTACGATATGCTTTAAGAGATCCGCTCACTGTCGCCAGCTTGCCTCCCTCTGTACATACCATTGTAGCACGTGTGTAGCCCTACTCGTAAGGGCCATGATGACTTGACGTCGTCCCCACCTTCCTCCGGTTTATCACCGGCAGTCTCCCTAGAGTTCCCGACATAACTCGCTGGCAACTAAGGATAAGGGTTGCGCTCGTTGCGGGACTTAACCCAACATTTCACAACACGAGCTGACGACAGCCATGCAGCACCTGTCTTACAGTTCCCGAAGGCACAACCGCATCTCTGCAGTCTTCTGTAGATGTCAAGAGTAGGTAAGGTTCTTCGCGTTGCGTCGAATTAAACCACATGCTCCACCGCTTGTGCGGGCCCCCGTCAATTCATTTGAGTTTTAATCTTGCGACCGTACTCCCCAGGCGGTCTACTTAATGCGTTAGCTGCGCTACTCACGGTACAAGACCACGAACAGCTAGTAGACATCGTTTACGGCGTGGACTACCAGGGTATCTAATCCTGTTTGCTCCCCACGCTTTCGCACCTGAGCGTCAGTGTTGTGCCAGGGGGCCGCCTTCGCCACTGGTATTCCTCCAAATCTCTACGCATTTCACCGCTACACTTGGAATTCTACCCCCCTCTCACACACTCTAGTTTTCCAGTTTCAAATGCAATTCCCAGGTTGAGCCCGGGGCTTTCACATCTGACTTAAAAAACCGCCTACGTGCGCTTTACGCCCAGTAATTCCGATTAACGCTTGCACCCTCTGTATTACCGCGGCTGCTGGCACAGAGTTAGCCGGTGCTTCTTCTGCGAGTAACGTCAAAATTAGCAGCTATTAACTACTAACCCTTCCTCCTCGCTGAAAGTGCTTTACAACCCGAAGGCCTTCTTCACACACGCGGCATGGCTGGATCAGGCTTGCGCCCATTGTCCAATATTCCCCACTGCTGCCTCCCGTAGGAGTCTGGACCGTGTCTCAGTTCCAGTGTGGCTGATCATCCTCTCAAACCAGCTAGGGATCGTCGCCTTGGTGAGCCTTTACCCCACCAACTAGCTAATCCCACGTAGGCGCATCCGATAGCATGTGGCCCGAAGGTCCCACACTTTGGTCCGTAGACATTATGCGGTATTAACAGTCGTTTCCAACTGGTATCCCCCTCTATCGGGTAGCTTCCTACGCATTACTCACCCGTCCGCCGCTAGGTCCGAAAACCCCGCTCGACTTGCATGTGTTAGGCCTGCCGCCAGCGTTCAATCTGAGCCATGATCAAACTCTTCAATTAAAAGTTTTTTGCTGCCGAAACAGCTGCTCAGTTTACTGACTAAATAAATTGACTATATAGTCACTCAACTGAAGATTTTATTCGTATCATGCGATACATCTTCAACGAGTGCCCACACAGATGATTGATTGCTAATTGTTAAAGAGCGTGCTTCGACTTCGAAGCGGGAGGCGTATCTTACACTTCCCAGATTTTAAGTCAAGCAGAGAAATTTACTATTTAAATAAACTACGCTGCTCAACCTACTTACTTACCTTGCTTGCGATTTCGAGGCTTTCACCCCAACCTCGCTGCGAGGCGGCCATTTTAGTCAGTTTTTAATTCGTGTCAAGCGTCTTTTTATCGACTATTTTTCACTTTTCAAACTCACCCGGCGTTCTGCATTTCGCATCACCCCGTCGGCATGGGGCGCATTATAGGTCGTTTTAAAACTCACGCAAGACTAAATTTGAGAAAAGTTACAGTTTTGCGTTCGTTCGGGCGAAATTTCAACGAAAGGTGTTTTTTATACACAAATGTCGCATAATTCCGCAGCAGATGAGGAGTTTAAGATGTCGATACGTTCATATAAAGGTGTGAGTCCGGCCCTGGGTGCCAATGTATACGTTGATGAATCAGCAGTTTTAGCTGGCGATATCGTCTTAGGAGACGATGTCAGCATCTGGCCTCTGGTTGCGGCACGCGGTGATGTGAACCATATCCGGATAGGCGCGCGGTCAAATGTGCAGGATGGATCGGTTTTGCATGTGTCACGCCCCAGCAATAAGAATGCAGACGGTTCCCCTCTCATTATTGGTGAAGATGTCACAGTGGGTCACAAATGCATGTTACATGGTTGCCGTCTCGGCAATCGTATTCTGGTCGGAATGGGCGCAATCGTGATGGACGACGCTATTGTGGAAGATGATGTCATTATTGGCGCCGGTAGTTTAGTTCCACCGGGCAAGGTTTTACAGAGTGGTTATTTGTACGTCGGTAGCCCGGTCAAACAGGCGAGGCCACTAAATGATGCTGAACGGGCGTTTTTGTCAGCGTCGGCACAAAACTATGTCGTGCTGAAAAACGAGTATCTGGCAGAAGTGGGATAAATGCCTACTTCTATATAGTGGTGACTTCAGAGCGCCACTATATAGAAGTGAAGATTAGAAGCCGTTTTCAGACTGAGCCATCCAGCCATAAGTTTCCATCGGGGTCGAGCTGGTCTTGCTTTAACGCCAGTTCAATCTCATCTTCCCAAAAGAAGCTGTCTTCGCGTACTTGTGCCAGCCATGCTTCAGCAGTCCAACCTTCTGGCATCCTTATATAAACAGTGTTGCGCAATCCGCCTTGTAGGATTGAACAGCGCACTGCAACGGCCGAGTCGTCAAATTGATGATCGTGATTAAAAATCAGTTGCTGATTCATTCGCGCACCAACTCCCTTAATTTTTGCAGTACCGGTTCTACTTCAGGTCGCACACCTCGCCAGATGTAAAAGCTTTCCGCAGCTTGCGACACGAGCATGCCTAAACCATCGACGGTTTGTGGTACGCCTTGCTGATAGCACCACTGTAAAAACGGCGTCGGTGCAGCACCATATAACATGTCATAGGCCAGCTGACAGTACTCGAGGTGTTGCTCATGTAATGGCGGGCGTTCGCCCTGTAAACCACTGGACGTAGCATTGATCAGTAAATGCCAGCGTTGTTTCGGCACTTCGGCATAACTGCCGGCGCTGACCCGTCCATCGAAGAGCGCAGCAATCTGTTCAGCTTTACTGACAGTGCGGTTAACCAGATGAATATGAGCAACACCAGCATCAAGCAAAGGCTGAATGACGCCCCGACTTGCACCGCCAGCGCCGAGTAACAACAGGTTGGCGCCCTCGAGCAATGCATCCTGACGCCGTAAGTCGGCAACCAAGCCCGCACCATCAGTGTTATCACCACAGAGACGTTGTTGCTCATCCATATATAGAGTATTCACTGCACCAGCCAGTTGCGCCCGCTTACTCAACACTTGAGCCAACGCAAAAGCCTGTTCTTTAAAGGGCACAGTCACGTTGCCCCCACGGCCCCCCTCTGCAACAAAGTGCTGCCAGCTGTCGGCAAAGCCATCGAGCGGTGCTAAAATCGCCTCATAAGTCAGAACCTGGCCGGTTTGTTCGGAAAACCAGCGATGGATCAGCGGCGATTTGGAATGTCCTATCGGATGACCAAAAACAGCATATCGATCCACAAAGAAGCTCCCATCATGCTTAAGAAGTTAATTCAAATGTTGTCACCAAAAAATCCAGCACATCCGACACCCCAACAAACGCCTTATCAGCTGATTGGTGGTGAGGAGGCAACCCGACGTCTGGCCAACCGCTTTTACGATATTATGGCCACAGCGCCAGAAGCGGCAGAACTCTATGCCATTCACCCGTTGCCACTGGATACCATCCGGCAAAAATTCTTCGAGTTTTTATCAGGTTGGCTTGGCGGCCCCGGTTTGTTTGAACAGAAATATGGCCATCCTCGCCTGCGGATGCGCCACATGCCTTTTACGGTGAGCCCAACCCTGCGCGACCAGTGGATGTTTTGCATGAACCAGGCACTGGCAGAAGTCGTGGCAGACCCGGTGCTGCGCGGCGGACTCAGCGAAGCTTTAGGCCAACTGGCCAGTCACATGATAAATCGGCACGAACAGGGCCAGCCGCGCTAAACACACTTACCGACTGATACCGAGCCAATCCTGCGGCTGCAGATAACGCTGATACAACAGCGCTTCAGCTGAGCCTTCTGCCGGCACAAAACCATATTCCCAGCGTACCAGTGGCGGCATCGACATCAGAATCGATTCGGTGCGGCCACCGCTTTGCAAACCAAATAAAGTCCCGCGGTCAAACACCAGATTAAATTCGACGTAGCGGCCGCGGCGGTATAACTGGAACTGGCGCTGCGCATCTGTGAATGGCGTCTGCTTACGCCGTTCAACGATCGGCTGATAGGCGTTGATAAACGCTTCGCCGACAGAGCGCATAAAAGCGAAACTGCGCTCGAATCCCCACTGATTTAAATCATCAAAAAACAAACCGCCGACACCACGCGTCTCACCCCGGTGTTTCAGGTAAAAGTATTCATCACACCAGGTTTTATATTTCGAATACACATCTGCACCAAAAGGTGCGCAGCAATCAAACGCGACCTGATGCCAGTGCCGGACATCCTCTTCAAAAGGATAAAACGGCGTCAGATCAAAACCGCCACCAAACCACCAGACTGGATCTTCGCCTTCTTTCTCGGCGATAAAAAATCGTACGTTGGCGTGACTGGTTGGTACATATGGATTGTTCGGGTGAATGACCAGTGACACGCCCATGGCTTCAAATCGCCTACCAGCCAGCTCTGGTCGGTGTGCCGTCGCCGAGGCTGGCATTTTGTCACCAAACACATGAGAGAAATTGACGCCGGCTTGCTCAAACACCGCACCTTTGACCAGCACCCGGCTGCGACCGCCGCCACCTTCCGCCCGCTCCCAGCTGTCTTCGACAAAGCTGGCGGTACCATCGGATTGCTCCAACGCAGCGCAAATTTGTTCCTGCAGCTGCAGTAAAAAAGCTTTGACGGCGTGTTTATCAACGGACATATCGGCTCCCGTTTAGCGCTTCCGGCAGAAGACACTGGTGAAAAATTTTCCTGGCCACGGCCAGATGGCTATAATAGCGCCCTATTATGCCAGCACCTGGCGGTTTTGAGGAAACAGCAATGAAAGTCGGTATCATTATGGGCTCCAAATCCGATTGGCCTACCATGAAAAACGCAGCAGACATGTTAGACAAATTCGGCATCGTTTATGAAACCACCGTTGTTTCTGCGCATCGTACCCCGCATTTACTGGCTGAATATGCCGGGAATGCTGCCAGCCGCGGTCTAAAAGTAATTATCGCTGGTGCCGGCGGCGCAGCCCATCTGCCAGGCATGGCTGCGGCCTTCACTTCATTACCAGTGCTGGGTGTTCCGGTGCAATCTAAAGCATTAAAAGGTCTCGATTCTTTACTCTCCATTGTACAAATGCCAAAAGGTGTAGCCGTCGGTACTTTGGCCATCGGTGATGCCGGCGCGGCAAATGCCGGTTTATTGGCTGCGCAAATTCTGGCGACCAGTGACGATAGCTTGATGGCTAAAATCGACGAGTTCCGTAAAGAACAAACTGATTCTGTGCTGGCACAGCCGAACCCCGCCGAGGACCTCTGATGAACGTATTAGTCATGGGGGCCGGCCAACTGGCACGAATGATGGCGCTGGCCGGCGCGCCGCTGAACCTGCAAGTCACGGCTTATGATGTGAACTCAGCCAAAGTACAGCATCCGGTGACTGGTGAAATCTATCCACTCACGCTGGAACAGGCGGTCGCTGCGGCAGATGTCGTCACTTCAGAATTCGAACATATTCCTTATCCGGTGCAGGCTGTTTGTGCCGCCAGTGGCAAATTCAAGCCGAACAGCACTGCCATCAAAGCCGGTGGTGACCGACGTCAGGAAAAAGCCTTACTGGATGCAGCTGGCGTTGCCAATGCCGCTTATCGCATTGTGCAAACTGAAACTGAGTTCATGCTGGCTATTAATGAACTGGGTTTGCCACTGGTATTAAAAAGTGCATTGGCTGGTTACGACGGCAAAGGCCAATGGCGGCTCAAACATGCCGAAGATGCAGCATTAGTCTGGGCTGATATTGCCGCCTTTATGGCTGGTGCCGATCACAGCTTGCCGCAGGCGATTGTGGCTGAACAATTTGTCCGGTTTGACCGCGAAGTCAGCCTGGTCGGAGCGCGCAATGAACATGGTGATACCGTTGTGTATCCACTGACAGAAAATCACCACGTCAATGGGGTGCTGTCGGTGTCACTGGCGCTGCCATCAGAGTCTGCCTTGCAACAACAAGCCAAACAAATGTTCGATGCAGTGGCGAACCAACTGCAGTATGTTGGTGTACTGGCGCTAGAGTTTTTTCAGGTTGGCGAGCAATTACTGGTCAATGAGATTGCGCCACGCGTGCACAACTCCGGGCACTGGACGCAACAAGGTGCCGATACCTGCCAGTTCGAGAACCATCTGCGCGCAGTCTGTGGCTTGCCACTGGGCAGCACGGCCTTAGTGCGACCGACAGTGATGGTGAATATTCTCGGCGAAGACTATGTCAATCCGGCGGTACTGAGCCTGCCATCCTGTCACCTGCACTGGTACGGCAAAGCAAAACGTGCCGGCCGCAAAATGGGGCATATCAATATTTGTGGCGCCACGATTAAAGAGCTGGCGGAAAGATTCAGTGCTTTAAGTGCTTTGTTGCCTGACAGCAGCTTCCCGGAAGTTGCTGAAATGGCGGCGAAATTGCGCGAGCGCGCCAAGTAGTTCAAGGAATTCAAGCTGCTCAATGAACAAAGGCCCAGACGGGCCTTTGCTTTTGGTCTTCAGCGCGACTAACTTAGTTTGACTGCACCGCCTGACATTTCCGACTGGCGCAAATCAGCTTCATCCCATGCGCGCCCGGTTTTTCCCCCAGCAAGCCAAAACCACAACTCTGGCAGGTTCCGGCGACAGGCTTAAAATTCAGCACAAAATCGCATTTCGGATATTGGCCACAGCCATAAAAGGTTTTGCCAAACTTGCTGGTACGCTCGACCAGTTTACCGGTTTGACACTGTGGACAATGCACATCCTCAACCACCACCAGCTCCTCGTGCACAATAAAATGACAGGCCGGAAAATTGCTGCAACCAATAAACATGCCGTAACGGCCATTTTTAACTGCCAGCGCAGAGCCACAACTTGGGCATGGCGTCTCTTCCAGCAGCTTGACGACTGTGCTGTCGTGCGGATGCAGATTCTGAATATAACTACAGGCCGGGTAATTGCTGCAGCCCAAGAAAGGACCATGCTTGCCGGATTTCATCATCAATTCGTGCTGACACAGTGGGCAATGCTGCTTGTGTTCGGGAATGGCAAATAATGGTTGGTCGGACATACGTCAGCCCATCGGATGCGGGTTGGTCATTATCGCACAGACCTGCATGAAAAAAACAACGCCGGTGAAACCGGCGCTGCAGAACATAATAAAATAGCGTTGTGATCGCAATTAATGCAGCAGTCCGGTTGGCTCTTCAAAAATCAAATCTTCCATTTGGGCATAAGCGGTTTCATGGCCTGGTGCGTTAAACAGCACCATCAACACCACCCATTTCAGATCTTCCAGGCTGACTTCGGCGCTATCCAGATCCATCACCCGGTCCAACACCATTTCCCGGGTTGGCAAATCCAACACGTTGATTTGCTCCAGGAACAGCAAAAAACCACGACATTCAGCATCAAGCTTTTGCAACTCTTGCGGCGTAAAAACCCGCACCGCCGTCGAAGTAGTTTTAGTCAGATAGGGTTTAACATGACTTTCTTGCAGCTGGGATAAATTTTCCAGCCAGCGCAGGGCTTTGAAGATGTCATCATCGTGAAATCCGGCTTTGACCAGTTCTTTGGTCAAATCGGCCTGGTTGACGTAAATTTCCGATTCGTTGTGGATGTAATTCTCAAACAGGTAGACGAGGATATCAAACATGACTAGGTCCCCTCACTCGAATGTAGCCACCAGGTACGGCTGCCACTGCACCACTTAATTCAAGCTGTTGCAAGGCAATGGTTACGTCGGCTACCGGCATTGCTGCGCGATCTGCAATTAGGTCTATTGCAGTTGCCTCATCTCCTACGTTAGCTAACAAGCCATCGTCGGACAAGTGCGGCAAACAACTATTTTTTTCAACCGAGCTGCGGATTAAATCTGCTACCAGCTGAGGTGCCAACTCTTCTACGATATCGGCGACCGAACGGGTAAGTTTAGCGCCCTGCTGAATGAGCTCGTGACAACCAGCTACTTGCGGATTACGGATCGATCCAGGGATGGCAAACACCTCGCGGTTGTAGTCGGCAGCATAACGTGCGCTGATCAGCGAGCCGCTTTTTTCCGCCGCCTCCACCACTAAAGTACCAAGGCTCAAGCCCACCACAATCCTGTTACGGATCGGGAAAAACTCTGGTTTGGCATGCTGTTGCGGTAAAAACTCTGACAGCACCGCGCCGTTGCCAACGATTTGCTGATGCAGTGCCTGATGTTGTGGTGGATAAACAAAACATAAACCGTGTCCCATCACGGCGATAGTCTGCCCCTGCACCCGCAAGGCGCCCTGATGCGCGGCACCATCGATGCCACGCGCCAGGCCGCTGGTGATCACAAAGCCCAGCGCTGCCAGTTCAGCGGCAAACTCCAGCGCCAGTTGTCGTCCACCGGGGGTGGGCCTACGACTCCCCACAATGGCGATTTGTGGCTTACCCAGCACAGTCGGATCACCACAGCCGAATAATCCCAACGGCGGATGTTTGATTTGATTTAATAAAGGCGGGTAACGCGGGTCGGTATAAGGCACAAACCAGTGGTTGGGGCTGGCGGCAAGCCAACGTAGCGCCGCGTCAGCTTTTTTCTGTGATTGATGCAGATGTAAACTCTGCGCGCCGGAAAGGCCCAGTTGCTGCAACTGAAATGTAGATGCCTGACACAACTCGGCGATTGATATGGCCGGACTGAGCGCCGCCAGTGTGCTGACATCCAGCCCCGGCACCGCCATCAGTCGCAGCCAGCAGTTGAGATCGTCCATGATCTCCCCCTATTGGCCTACCTGTCACATTGGCAGCTGAGATGCTGCAATGACTTTTGGTGAAAAGATTACAGGTCGCCGATGCTGTCGCCGACCCGGATTGGTTTTTTCGTTCCTGTGACGATAGCAAAGCTGGTGCGTTCTGCCACTTTAAACACCATCAGCTCACCGATTTGTTCTTTTGGCATCTCGATGCGGTCACCGTCAATACCACCCATAATCTTCTGATATTTCGATGCATCTGACATGTAGACGGGCCCACGATTCGAATCCACCACAGTGGGTGACTGCCGGGAAATTGAAAACATGTAACCCGCTTTGAGTCCATCCTGCTGGCCTTTATTCAACACAACTATGTCCCAGCTGGAAAACTCCCGTAGATCTGAGGTGGTGTCGATGATAGTGCCGGCTATAGGCTGCTCTGGTTTTCGCATCATAAAAAACGCCGGCAGGCTTTGTCCGTCCGCGGCAGGAATTAAGCGGTCCCCCTGGCGGATCTCTTGTTTCACATCCAATACGGATACTGATGCGGGCTGATTGACTTCAGCGCCACCCGCACGGAATGCGCGGGCCGTGCCAACCAGAATAGTTTCATAACCGAGGATCTCTTCGGTCTGTGGGTCGATATATGCTTTGCCTTTGCGATAAATACCGTATGCCGCGTCCTGCCGAAGTTGACCACGGACATACAGAATATGACCCTGACTGGCATTTTTTACGTGGTCGTCCGCACCTAACACATACGGCAGACCGTCAATTTGTTCCGCCGACAACGACTGTTCATAGGTCAGAAATGGCCGAATCATCATCAGCGGGATTGTGGTGACTGCTTTGGTATTTTTTAACGATTTCCGCGCCTGTGGCGACAATTTCCGAATGCCCTGGGTGGCGGTACCGTCAGCTGGCGCCGGCGACACTTTGATGGCATTACCATTCACCGACAATATCGGCCGGCCATCCTGATCGTAGCTAAGACTAAGCACGTCGCCGGGATAAATCAGGTGTGGATTTTCCACTTGTGGATTGAGCTTCCAAAGTTGTGGCCACAACCAGGGTTGTTGCAGATACAAACCAGAGATGTCCCACAAAGTATCCCCTTGTTTGACGGTGTAACTCTTAGGAGCATCAGGCTTTATAGCGAGAATATCTGCTGAGACTGATGTCGTCAGACAGAACAACAGGGCGGCGATTGAGCTTGTTATTGTTTTGAGCATGCCAGTTTCCTTCGGCCCGGAACTGCAGTAATTATTGCACAGAATGCATAGGAAGCTGTTATTACAGCGATTTAATGGCTAAAATTGAACCATAACACAGATATATTCACAAAGCATAATTTTGTAGGTGCCATGGCTGTTCTAACCGTTTTACATTATCCCGACGAGCGTCTGCGGACGATTGCCAAACCTGTTGCGGCAGTAACCGCAGAAACCCGCCAGTTAGTTGCTGATTTGCTGGAGACCATGTATGCCGAAAACGGCATTGGTCTGGCAGCCACGCAAGTCAACGTGCATCAGCGTGTGGTAGTGATCGACCTGTCTGAAGATCGCAACCAGCCTCAGGTATTTATCAACCCGGAAATTACCGAAAAAAGCGGCGACACCACCTATGAGGAAGGTTGTCTGTCCGTACCGCAAAACTACGCCAATGTTGAACGGGCGGCTGAAATCACCTTAAAAGCGCAGGACACCGACGGCAACTGGTTTGAAGTCAAAGCAGACGGCCTGCTGGCCATTTGTTTACAACATGAGCTGGACCATCTGGTCGGCAAACTGTTTATCGATTATCTGTCACCATTAAAACGTGACCGCATTAAGAAAAAGCTGGAAAAACAAGCCCGCGCCGCTAAAGCCTGACAGGAAACTCCGTGACCACACCGCTTCGTATTATTTTTGCCGGCACGCCGGATTTCGCTGCCCGCCATCTGCAGGCCCTGCTTGATTCAGAACATCAGGTCATTGCTGTGTACACCCAGCCTGACCGCCCGGCTGGCCGTGGCCAGCAGTTGCAGGCCAGCCCGGTCAAACAGCTGGCTGTGGCACATAACATTCCGGTGTTTCAGCCGAAGTCACTCAAAAAAGCGCCCGCTCAGCAACAGCTTGCCGCATTAGATGCTGACCTGATGGTCGTGGTGGCTTATGGCCTGATCCTGCCGCAACTGGTACTGGATACGCCAAAACGCGGTTGTATCAACGTGCATGGTTCATTACTGCCGCGTTGGCGCGGTGCGGCGCCTATTCAACGAGCGCTGTGGGCCGGCGACCTTGAGACCGGCGTTACTATTATGCAAATGGATGCCGGTCTCGATACCGGTGCCATGCTGAGCATCGCGTCTTTACCTATTGAAGCCACCGACACCAGCGCGACGCTGTATGACAAGCTTGCAGTCATAGGCCCACAGGCTTTGATTGAAGCACTGCAGGATTTACCTGCTTTACAGGCGAAAGCGCAGCCGCAACCAGAAAGCGTAGCGAATTACGCCGAAAAGCTCAGTAAAGAAGAAGCACAGCTCGATTTCAATAAATCGGCCGCCGCCCTTGAGCGCGAGATCCGAGCCTTTAATCCATGGCCAGTCAGTTATCTGCAGCTGCCGCCACAGCAACAAGCCAGCCAGCAGCTGAAAATCTGGCAAGCCCGGATTGAAGCCGGTACAGCGCAACCGGGCCAGGTGGTACGAGTCGATAAAAAAGGCATCGCCATCGGCACCTCGGACGGATTACTGGTCATTGAACAACTGCAACCGCCGGGCAAAAAATCCATGGCGGTGGTCGATTTCCTCAATGGCAGAGCGGACTGGTTTCAACCAGGCCAGCAGCTGCAAGACAAAACGGAACAGGCGCTATGAGCGCCAATCTGCGTGCGACTGCCGCCACCCTGTGTTACCAGGTGGTTGATCAGGGCAAATCGTTGTCCGACGTCTTACCTAAAGCCCAGCTGTTGTTCAACAATCCGGCCGACAAAGCCCTGCTGCAGGAAATGTGTTTTGGTTTAATGCGCCAATTACCTCAATTGGATTTTGTCTGCCAGCAACTGATGAGCAAGCCGTTGGTGAAACAACTGCGTCCGTTACAGTTTTTGATTTATCTCGGCATTTATCAGCTGAAATTCTTGCGCATTCCGGACCATGCCGCCGTTGGCGAAACTGTCGAAGCGGCCCGTTATCTGAAAGGTCAGTCGATGACCAAGTTGATTAACGGCGTGTTACGTTCGGTACAACGTCAGCCGGAATTGTTTGAATTCGCCGACGCGCCGCTCTCCGTGCAAACCAATCACCCTTCCTGGCTGGTGCAGGCGCTGCAACAGGCCTATCCGCAGCAATGGCTGGAGATTATCGCCGCCAATCAGCAAAAAGCGCCGCTGTGGTTACGGGTCAATACCAAACGCTGTTCGGTAGAAAAATTCACTGCGGATTTAACGGCAATGGAGATTGGCTTTAGCCAGCCGGTTGCTGAAATGCCACAGGCAATCCTGCTGGATAAAGCCTGTGACGTCACAACTTTGCCCGGTTATGTCTGGGGCTTTTTTGCTGTGCAGGACCTCGCAGCACAATATGCCGCGGTGTTTCTGGCGCCGGAAAATGCCGATCTGGTCCTCGACGCCTGTTGCGCGCCCGGCGGTAAAACCGGGCATTTGCTGGAACTGGCACCAGAGGCTCAGGTGCTGGCGCTGGATAAAGATCCGGCCCGACTGGTACGGGTACGCGAAAACCTGGCGCGGCTTGGCCATGAGGCGGTGATCAAAGCTGCCGATGCCGCGGAACCCGGCCAATGGTGGGATGGTCAGCAATTTGACCGCATTTTGCTGGACGTGCCTTGCTCGGCGACAGGCGTGATCCGCCGCCATCCGGATATCCGTTGGTTGCGCAAAAAACCGGATATCGCCGCGCTGGCGTTATTACAGCAACAAATTCTGACGGCGGTCTGGCCAACGCTGAAGCCCGGTGGTGTGTTATTGTACGCAACCTGTAGTGTGTTGCCTGATGAAAATCAGCTGCAGGTGCAGCGCTTTCTTGCTGCGCAGCCGGATGCTCAGGCTATTCCGCTCAGCACCAGCCATACCGCCAGCGAATGGCAATTATTTCCGGGCCAGTCGCAGGCCGATGGCTTTTTCTACGCCAAATTGCAGAAAAAGGCGATTGCATGAAAATCATTATCTTAGGTGCAGGTCAGGTCGGTGCGACGCTGGCCGAGAACCTGGTCGGTGAAGAGAACGACATCACCGTCGTGGATATCAATGCCGAGAAACTACGCGCGCTGCAGGACAAATTTGACCTGCAGGTGGTGCACGGCCACAGTGCACATCCGGATATTCTGAAAAAAGCCGGCGCCGAAGATGCCGATATGATTATCGCCGTCACCAACAGCGACGAAGTCAATATCGTCGCCTGTCAGGTCGCCTACAGCATTTTTAATACGCCAACCAAAGTGGCGCGTATTCGCACCAATCAATACATCAAATACCGCGACAAACTGTTTAATAAAGATGATTTACCGGTCGACCACTTTATCGCACCAGAAACGCTGGTGACCGACTACATCCGCCGACTGATCGACTACCCAGGCGCGTTGCAAGTAGTTGAATTTGCTGGTGGAAAGGTAAGCTTGGTCGCGGTTAAAGCCTATTATGGCGGCCTGTTAGTCGGTCACGCCCTGTCAACGCTGAAAGAACACATGCCGCATATTGATGCCCGGGTCGCCACCATTTACCGGCGCGGTCACGCCATCAAACCTATTGGCACCACTATTATCGAAGCCGACGACGAAGTATTTTTTGTCGCCGCGACTAAACATATCCGCGCCGTGATGAGCGAACTGCAAAAGCTGGAAAACAGCTACCGCCGCATCATGATCGCTGGCGGCGGCAACGTCGGTTATGGCCTCGCCAAGGCATTGGAGAAAACCCACAGCGTCAAATTGATTGAACGCAGTAAAGAGCGCGCCGAGTATTTATCCAGCGCACTGGAAAACACCGTAGTGTACGCCGGTGACGCCTCAGATCCGGAGCTGTTACAGGAAGAAAGTATCGACGAAGTGGATGTGTTCCTCGCCGTCACCAACGACGACGAAGCAAATATTATGTCGGCAATGCTGGCCAAACGGATGGGCGCACAGAAAACCATGGTGCTGATCAAACGCAGCGCTTACGTTGACCTGCTGCAAGGTGGCGAAATCGATATCGCCGTATCCCCACAGCAAGCGACCATATCGGCGCTGCTGACCCACGTGCGGCGCGGCGATATCGTCAACGTTTATTCACTGCGCCGCGGCGCCGCCGAAGCCATTGAAGCCATTGCGCATGGCGACAGTACCACCTCTAAAGTAGTCGGCCAGACCATCGGCAAAGTGAAACTGCCACCAGGCTGCACTATCGGCGCTATCGTGCGCGGCGAAGAAGTGTTGATCGCCCACGACAATATCGTCATCGCAACCGACGACCATGTGATTCTGTTTTTAGTCGACAAGAAACACATCGGTGAAGTGGAGCGGCTGTTCCAGGTCAGCGCGTTTTTCCTTTGACCAGGCGCGGTCAGAGGAGCTGTGTTTTTCTTGTTTCTGACCTTCAGTTTTGCCGTCAAAACAAGAACATGGGTTAACGCCAATAAAGAAGGGGTCGCAGGGGCAAAGCCCCTGCTAACTCAACAAGCCAGGCTTATGCCAGTCCCAAATCCCTCGTCATATTCTCATTGCGTTCGCGATGCACGATGACGTTGTCTTCGATGCGGATACCACCAAACTGGCGGAACGCATCGACTTTGTGCCAGTTGATGTATTTGCCCTGCTCGGTCGCTTTTAAATCCGCCAGCAGTGAATCGATAAAATACAGACCTGGTTCAATGGTAAAGACCTGGCGTGGTTCGATGAGACGGGTGCAGCGCAGGAAGGGGTGCTCGTCCGGTGCTGCGACATGGGTGCCACGTTCGTCCGCCATAAAACCACCGACGTCATGTACCTGCAGGCCGAGGTGATGGCCGATGCCGTGCGGGTAAAAAGTCCGGCTGATGCCACTGTCGACTATGGCCTCCGGCGATAACTGCACGAAATCAAAATCCGCCAGCACCTGTGCGATCAACTCGTGTGATCTAAAGTGCACTTCGGTGTATTTAATCCCAGGTTTTAACGTATCCACTAGCGCTAGCTGTACCGCATTCATGCTGGTGACTAAGGCATGAAATTCATCATCGCGCGCGCTGTAAGTGCGGGTAATGTCAGCGGCGTAACCATGGAAAGACGCGCCGGCATCAATCAGAAATGAACGATGTTGCGCCGGTTTTTGCCGCTCCAGCACGGTGTAGTGCAAAATCGCCGCGTTTTCATTCAACGCAATAATGTTGCCGTACGGCACTTCATTTTCGCCTTGCTGCACTGCCGCTAAATAGGCTAACTGAATATCAAATTCGCTGCCGCCGCTGCGGAAACAGGCTTCGGCGGCCCGGTGGCCTTCAACGGCGATGCGATTGGCTTCACGCATACAAGCCAGTTCATAATCGGTTTTGTAGCCACGGAAATAATGCAGATAGTTCAGTACGCCTTCCGGATTGAGCTGACTGAAGCCCAGCGCGCGCGCCAGTTCCAGTTGCTCACCAAGATATGCCACATTGGCTTTGTCATAAGGCAGCAGGCTTTCTACTTTGGTTGGTTTATCAATCAGCTGAATATCAAAAAAGCCGGACCAGAAGTCATTCGGCGCATCCGGCACTTTGTGCCAGAAATCGACCGGCAGATAAAACACCAGTTTGGGTTTGTTGACGCCATCGACAATCAACCAGCAATGCGGATTATCAACCACCGGCAACCAGGCTTTAAATAACGGATTCACCTTAAACGGATAATCCATATCGTCGAGGAACTGGCGTTTCGCCTGACCGGAGTGGATCACCAGCGCGTCCAGACTCTCGCGCGCCAATACGGCTTTGGTGCGTTGTTGCAGTTCAAACAAATGGGCGGCGTACAGAGCCTGATATGCTGGGCGCATGGGTATGTCCTGTTCGTTTTTTGCCATAGATTAACATAAAATCAGCAATCGTCAGATCAACAGCAATCAGCCGGTCTGACCGACTTTCATTGTTGCCAGCGGCGCAAATACATCCTGCTCCTGATTCATCCGGATATTGTAAATCTGATAATAAGCCAACACCGCTTTGACGTATTCCCGCGTTTCTTTAAACGGAATAGTTTCTATCCAGACGTCCAGTTCCATCTGACGATGTTTTGGGATCCAGCGCTGTACGTTACTAAAACCGGCGTTATAACTGGCCGTGGCAAACACCAGATTATTGTCGTTGGCGCGTAGTAAGTACCGCAAATAGTCGGTGCCCATATCAATGTTGGTATTGGGGTTGTACAGCGCTTCGACTTTGACATTACGCCCGGCGATATGTTTGGCCGTGCGCGGCATGATTTGCATCAGACCTTGCGCACCAACAGGAGATTTTGCCGTTGGAATAAAAGTGCTTTCGCGTCGGGTGATGGCCATCGCCCAGGCCGGGTCAACTTGCGCCGCTTTGGCGTGTTTTTGAATTTCTTTGTTGTATACCATCGGGAAACGCATTTCGACATCATCCCAGTAACCAGCGTCGGCCAAAGCAAAAATCGCTCTGTCATACCAGCCATTGTCATACGCCAACTTGGCAGCACTCAGTTGTTGCAGCGGCGTGCCGTATTTTTGCAGGAAGGTCAGCTCACGTTTGGCGGCATTCGGCCGGCCCAACAGCTCCCACTCGCGCATCCGTTGCATGCTGTCACTGTTGCGAAACGCCTGATACTGCTCGTTGCTGACCGGTACTGGTTTATGCGCCAGACTCGGCGGTAACCCCAATTTCGCTGCCGCCATAAAGCCGTAATAACCGCGGGTTGCCGCCAGTGTGGTCAGCATCTGCTTGCTTTGTTCAGTCTTGCCGCTTTGTTCATAGGCCCGCGCCAGCCAATACTGCCAGCTGTCATCTTTGCGGGTGGCTTCCGGTAACTCGTTCAGTATTTCAATGACGCGCGGCCATTGTTGCTGGCGCAGATACCAGGTGATCTGCCATTGCAGGAACAAATCGTCTTTCAGTTCTACCGGCACCATCGCCAGAAACTTCGCCGCGCGGCTGTCTTCTTTACTGGCGAGCGCTATAGCAAAATTACGTGCTACATCAATACGCTGCGACTTGGTAAAATGGGGATCCATTTCGTAACGCGCCCAGACGGCTAAGGCCTGATCCGGCTTTTTCCAAATCAGTTTTTTCAGGCCAAAGGTCAGGATCTCGCGCTCCCATGGGTGCTTCAGCGGCAGAAATTTCTGCCGGCTGACCAGGGCCGGCTCTTCCAGCACTTGTTTCCACTTATCGCCGAGATACTGCAATTTGGCCGGCATCAGTGTGCGTAAGTAAGGAATAATGCGGTCATCACCACCGTCTGCAGCTTTCACCAAGCGCGCCCACACCACTTCCGGCGTGCGTTGACCGGCTTTTTGCCAGCGTTTAAACAACGAATCACATTCTTTTGGCAGTGACTCGCCATCCAGCCACAGATGTGTGACATCAGGCCACACCGACGCCGGTGGTTCATTTAACAGCCGCAGCTGCAACGCAGCGCAATCCAGCACGGTATCGGTGCCCATCTGATAGTGTTTCAGAAATGGCTGGGTCAGCTGTACGCCGGCCAGATATAACAACCAGCGTTTTTTCAGTGGCCATTCCAGCGGTGTGCCCTGATGTTGCTGCAGAAATTTTTGTACCGCCGCGGTGTCACTCAGCGTACGGCTGATGTATTCCAGTTCGATATAAGGTTTCAGCGGGTACGCATGTAAATCGCGCAGCATTTTTTCCGCCTGCGCCAGCGGCACTTTGTGAATTTTTTTCTCGGCCTGCAGAAAACGTTCGCGCAATACGGCGTCTGACGGCGCGGCCAATGCTGGGGCCATTACAGCACCGCACCATACAACCAACACTGCCAACCCGGACTTCAATTGCCCCATGTTTCGAAAATCCACCTATAGTTAGTTGGTTGTCGCCGGCCGATTCAAACGCTTGTTTAAATAACGGTTGAATTTTTTCCTGAACCGCGACACACTGCTTGCGCACAAGACTCATCTGACCTGTTGCGACGATCCCAAAAGTATCTGTCACCTACGCGACGAAGGAGAACATCCATGATCTACCAGAGTTCCAGCATTACCGTGCAATACATTGCCGACGGTATTGCCGAGTTTACCTTTAACGCGGCCGGCTCGGTCAATAAATTCGACCAGCAGACGCTGGCGGACTGCCGCGCGGCCCTCGACATTCTCTACAAAGACAGCGCATTAAAAGGCCTGATTTACACCAGCGGCAAAGACGCCTTTATTGTTGGCGCTGATATCACTGAATTCCTTGGCACCTTCCAACAAGCAGAAGAACAACTGGTGCCCTGGATTAAACAAGCATCAGACGTGTTTGACCTGGCCGAAGATTTACCGGTGCCAACCGTCTGCGCTATTAAAGGCTTTGCCCTTGGCGGCGGTTGTGAGTGGACTTTAACTGCTGACTACCGCGTCGCTGACACTACCACCAAAATCGGTCTGCCGGAAGTGAAGCTTGGCCTGATGCCAGGCTTTGGCGGTACTGCCCGTCTGCCACGCATCGTCGGTGCCGACACTGCGATGGAGTGGATCACCACCGGCAAAGAACGTGGTGCTGAGCAAGCGTTAAAAGAAGGCGCAATCGACGCCGTTGTCGCGCCGGACAAATTAACAGCTGCGGCTTTGTCGATGGTGCAAGACGCCATCGCCGGTAAACTGAACTGGCAGAAAAAACGTCAGGCCAAGTTAGAGCCACTGAAACTGAACAAAACTGAAGCCATCATGAGCTTCAGCACTGCCAAAGGGATGGTATTTGCTCAGGCCGGCAAACATTACCCGGCACCAATGATGGCAGTGGAAACGATTGAAAAAGCCGCCCGCCTAGACAGCGCCGGCGCTGTGGCGCTGGAAAATGCCGGTTTTGCCAAACTGGCGAAAACCACGGCAGCCACCGCGCAAATCGGTTTGTTCCTGAACGACCAGCTGATTAAAGCCAAAGCTAAACAAGCCGGTAAACAAGCGACCAAAATCATCAAAAAAGCCGCGGTACTGGGTGCTGGTATTATGGGTGGCGGTATTTGTTATCAAAGTGCTTCCAAAGGTGTGCCGGTCGTGATGAAAGACATCAACGACAAAGCGCTGGAACTGGGCATGGGCGAAGCCATTAAGCTGCTCGGTAAACAAGTGGAGCGCAAAAAACTCGATGCTGCCGGCATGGCCAAAGTGGTCGCTTCGATTCAGCCAACGCTGTCGCTGGAACCAGTGAAAACTGTTGATATCGTGGTTGAAGCTGTAGTAGAAAACCCGAAAATCAAAGGCGCCGTGCTGAAAGAAATCGAAACTGTGGTAGCCGCTGATGCAATCATCACGTCGAACACCTCCACCATTTCGATTAATTTGCTGGCCGCCAACCTGACCGACCCAAGCCGGTTCTGTGGCATGCACTTCTTTAACCCGGTGCATCAGATGCCACTGGTCGAAGTCATTCGTGGCAAAGATACTTCAGATGAAACCGTTGCTGCCGTGGTCGCTTACGCCGCCAAAATGGGCAAATCGCCGATTGTGGTCAACGACTGCCCTGGTTTCTACGTGAACCGCGTGTTGTTCCCGTATTTTGCTGGTTTCTCAAAATTGCTGCTCGATGGCGCCAGCTTTGCGCAAATCGACAAAGTGATGGAAAAACAATTTGGCTGGCCAATGGGCCCGGCTTATCTGCTGGACGTGGTGGGCCTTGATACCGCACATCATTGTACTGACGTGATGGCTGACGGTTTCCCAACCCGGATGGCGAAACTGGAAAACGACCCGGTCAGCGTGATGTATGCCGCCAACCGTTATGGTCAGAAAAATGGCCTCGGTTTCTATGCGTACAGCAAAGACGCCAAAGGCAAACCGAAAAAAGACCTGGATCCGGCGGCTTCTGCACTGCTGGCAAACGTTGCCAGCGCGCCACGTGAATTCAGTGCCGATGAAATCATCGCCCGCACTATGATCCCAATGATTAACGAAGCTATCCGTTGTCTGGAAGAAGGCATTGTGGCGACCGCGGCTGAAGCCGATATGGGCCTGATTTATGGCTTAGGTTTCCCGCCGTTCCGCGGTGGTCCGCTGCGTTATGCCGATACGATGGGCCTTGCTAACTTCGTGGCACTGGCCGACCAATACGCCGACCTCGGTGAGATTTATCAGGTCACAGACAAAACCCGCGCCATGGCTCAAAACGGCCAGGTGTTTTATCCGGTTTAATGGCGGAGAATTTAAAAATGAAACAAGCCGTTATTGTTGATTGTATCCGTACGCCGATGGGCCGCTCTAAGGCCGGTATTTTCCGTAACGTACGGGCGGAAGAACTGTCTGCTTATGTGATGCGCGGCATTCTGGAACGCAATCCGGGCCTGCCACCCGAAGCTATTGACGACGTGATCTGGGGTTGTGTGCAGCAAACGCTGGAACAGGGTTTTAACGTGGCGCGTAACGCCGCGTTATTGGCCGGTATTCCGCATTCTGTACCAGCTGTCACCGTCAACCGGCTGTGTGGTTCCTCGATGCAGGCACTGCATGATGCCGTCCGCTCGATTCAGTGTGGCATGGGCGAAGTGTATTTAATCGGTGGCGTGGAGCATATGGGCCATGTGCCGATGACGCACGGCGTCGATTTCCACCCGGGTCTGGGTGTGTCTGTGGCGAAAGCCGCCGGCATGATGGGCCTGACCGCTGAACTCTTGGGTAAAATGCACGGTATCAGCCGCCAGCAGCAAGACGAATTTGGCGCCCGTTCACATCGTCTGGCGCAAGAAGCCACAGTACAAGGCCGTTTTAAAGCCGAAATTCTGCCGGCGCTTGGCCATGATGCCGACGGCGTGCTGAAACTGTTTGATTACGACGAAGTGATCCGGCCGGAAACCACAGTTGAAAGCCTGGCCGCGCTGCGTCCGGTGTTTGACCCGGCCAACGGCACTGTCACCGCAGGTACTTCTTCTGCGTTGTCTGATGGTGCTTCTGCCATGCTGGTGATGAGCGAAGACAAAGCGAAAGCTTTGGGCCTGAAAATCCGCGCCCGCGTCATTGGCATGGGTGTGGCCGGTTGTGACCCGTCGATCATGGGTTATGGCCCGGTGCCAGCGTCGAAAAAGGCGTTAAAAGCCGCCGGTCTCGACATCAGCCAAATCGACTTTTTTGAGCTGAACGAAGCTTTTGCGGCCCAGGCACTGCCGGTGATGAAAGACTTAGGCCTGCTGGAAGTGATGGACACTAAAGTGAACCTCAACGGCGGCGCTATTGCGCTCGGTCACCCGCTGGGTTGTTCCGGTTCCCGCATTTCCACCACGCTGATTAACGTGCTGGAAAGCAAAGACGCCCGTTACGGCCTTGCGACCATGTGTATTGGTCTGGGCCAGGGCATTGCGACTGTGTTTGAACGCGTCGAATAACGCCGGTTTGAGCTGGATCCAAAGGCAGCTCCGGCTGCCTTTGTTTTTTAGCAAACCGATATTTGAAATCAGTCGCATGCATCGTTACGATAATGCCCTTAAGTCTTGACCGGAGTTTTGCTGATGTCCCCTGCTGCTGATTTGTTTGCCAATGCCGACCAGCAACTCGATGCTTTGGGTTTACGCTGCCCTGAGCCTGTGATGATGACCCGGCTGACTATCCGCAAGATGCAAAGCGGCGAAACGTTGCTGATCATCGCTGATGATCCGGCCACCACCCGTGATATTCCGGCTTTTTGCCGCTTTATGGACCATGAATTATTGGCCAGCGATACCAGTACGCTGCCATATCGCTATCTGCTGAAAAAAAACACAGCCTGACATTGTGTTTTACCGCTGCTTTCCTCAATACTGGGGCATTCACAGCGGAAGGAAACTGCGTAGTGCCCATCTCCCGCGCCAGTCTGGCCGAAGCTTTGTCGGTTGAACAAAATCGTCGCCGTTATATATTGCTGTTTGTCAGCTACATCACCTCTGGCATTATGCTGGTGCTGGGTTTGCGCCACTTGCTGAGTGAAGATTATTTGCTGCAGTTTATTCTGTTTGGTTGCGCTTTCAGCTTTTTACTCAATGCTGCCTGGTTTCACGCCAGCCAGCAGCTTGATACTGCCTGTCTGGTTGAGGGCGTGTTAGTCGCCGCTTTTGTCACAGGGCTGGTGGTCCATGGTGGCTTCGAAAATACGGCACTGTATTGGGTCTTTCCATTTCCGCCGATTTTATACGGCTTACTCGGCCGCAAACGCGGCACTTTGCTGAATCTGGTGTTATTGCTGACCTTGGCGGTTTTGTTATATGGGCCGGATCTGGGGCAAGCGCAATACCGTGGCGCCGAAAGCAGCCGGTTTCTGGCGTCGCTACTAACACTGGTCCTGGCCTGTGGCATCAATGAACATTTCCGTGAGCGCAGCCATCACAGCATGGATTTGTTGCAGCGCAGCAAAGACAATCAAGCCAATACTGATGCGCTGACCGGTCTCGCCAACCGGCGTTTTCTCGACCAGAGCATGCCGCATTATTTGCAGCAACAACCCGAGTTACTGTTGCCGATGGCGTTGATCCTGGTCGACCTTGACCACTTTAAACATATCAATGACAGCTTCGGCCATGCCGAAGGTGACAAAGTGCTGCAACAAATCGCCCGGCTGTTTCGCAGTAAATTGCGCCAGCCCGATATCGCCTGCCGCTATGGTGGCGAAGAATTCCTGCTGCTGTTGCCGCACACTCAGCTGAGTGATGCCTCACGCGTCGCCGAAAAAATCCGCCAAAGTGTGGCGCAGCAACGGTTTTTACCGCAGCACCCGGAACTGGTGATCACCTGCAGTTTTGGCGTGGCAGTACTCAGTGGCAGTGAGGACTTTGACGAAGCGCTGCGCCAGGCTGACCAACTGATGTACCAGGCAAAGGCCGATGGCCGCAATCTGGTGCGAAGCTGAGCAGCACTGGTTCGCTGAAATTTCTGCAAAAAATCCCGCAATAACTGCTTGCGTCTGACGTTACGTCAGGCTGCAGACTGCCCGCCGTAAACAGGAGTCAGCTATGTCAACGTACAGCATCAGTCAGCTCGCCGCGCTTGCCGGCGTCAGCGTCCGCACTCTGCATCACTATGATGCGATCGGACTGCTACAACCGGCCGGACGCAGCCCTGGTGGCTATCGGTTGTACAACCAACAGCAGGTACTGCAATTGCAGCAAATCCTGATGTTTCGTGAGCTGGAATATCCGCTGGCGCAAATCCAGCAGATCATGCAAACACCCGACTATGACCTGACCCACTGTTTACGCCAACAACAGCAGCTGCTGGCCGGGCGGATCGCACATCTGCAACGGCTACAAAGCATGCTGGATTTTACTATCCAACAGCAGGAGTCTTCATCGATGACCACGTCATCCCAGTTATTTAATCAATTCAGCCAGGCCACATTGCGCGAAGAAGCAGTACAGCGCTGGGGCGAAACCGAGATCCGCCAGAGCGAGCAACAACTGGCGCAGCTCAACGCGGAACAACAGCAACAGCTGGCGCAGGAAGGTGAACAGATCGCCAGGGGCTTAGCACAATGTCTGCATTTACCGGCCGATGCCGCTGAAGTACAGCTATGGGCGGTGCGCCAGCATCAGTGGCTGCAACAGTACGGGCCGTGTCCGTTACAACGTCTGGTAATGCTCGGCGATTTGTATGTCAGCGATGCGCGTTTTCAGGCCTATTACGACAGATTTGGCGCCGGCACGGCGGTGCTGCTGCGTGACGCGCTGCACTGGTATGTGGCCAGTCAGTCGGCTTGATCGGACGATAGCAGCGGTGTCTGGCGAAAACGGTGCTGAAAACTGCGGCTGACCGGTAACGGCTCAGCCACGCCATGCAGATAAGCCCATAACTGCTCTGCATCGTTACTACGCACATGATCAAGCTGGTCAATATTGATGATCAGGCTGCGGTGGATTTGCCAGAACAAGGTCGGGTCAAGCTGATTCAACAGTTGTTTCATCGGCTGACGTAACAGGGCTGTCCGATCCGCCAGCACCACTTCGATATAACGGCCACAGGCGCGAAAATACAAAATCTGCTGTACCGGTTGCAGCCAGATTTTATAGCCGGTCTGCAGTTTCAACCGCTGCAGCACCGGTGTCGGCGCCGTCTGTGTCAGTTGCAGTTGTTGCTGTAAGCGGCTGATACATTGTTGCAGGCGAGTATCCGAATAAGGCTTCAGCAAATAATCGATCGCACCTTTATCAAAGGCTTTGACGGCGTATTGGTCATACGCAGTGACAAACACCAGCTGACACGCATGTGCCGATAAAAACGCCACGTCGATGCCACTGAGCGCACCCATCTGAATATCCAGAAACGCCACATCCGGTTGTTGCTGCTCCAGCGCTTGCAAGGCGCTATGGCCATCGCGGCAAAGCGCGACAATTTCGGCGGCAGGCCAGAATTTTTGCAGCTTCAGCACCAGGCTCTGCAATAAAATTTCTTCATCTTCAGCAATGAGGATCCTGACCACGTGCCACCTCCGTCGCTGTCATTTCGCGCCATGGACAACGCACCGTGGCGCAGGTCTGTTGCCCTGGCAGGGTTTCGATGCAAAAGTGGGCATCCTGCGCATAAGCCGCCGCCAGCCGTGCGCGTAAATTACGCAAACCGGTACCAGAGGCATGGTGACTCGGCTGGGCCGCGCTGTCACAGACCTGCAGCAATAACTGCGTGCCATCCCGCTGCGCGCGCAACGTTAGCACACCGGTGCCGCTGGTTTTTTCCAGCCCGTGTTTAATGGCGTTTTCGACCAGCGACAATAATGCCATCGGCAATACGGCGGCATGCCGGCACGCATCGTCAATATCAAACTGATAAGTAAACCGACCGGCAAAGCGGATCTGCTGAATTTGCAGATACCGTTCGATAATGCTGAGTTCAGCATCCAGCGCTATAAACGTCTGGCGAAACTGCGGAATGCTGTCACGGAAATAGGCGGTCAGTTGCTCCAGCAATAACTTGGCTTTCTCTGGATCAAGGTCAATCAGATTATGCAGATTCGCCAATGTGTTAAAGAAAAAATGCGGTTCCAGCTGTGCCTGCAGCAGATGCAGCTCGGCTTCAAGCCGGTCACGCGCCTGACTGGTCGCGTTAACCTCGGCCGCCAATGCCTGCAGACGGGGGCTGATCACACGCTTTTTCAGATAAAACATCAGCAATAACAGCCAGCTGGCGGACACCATAAAATTCAGTGTATACAGCAGGCCTTCGGCAATTTTGTCGCGCTGATACCAGTCAAATAAGCCGGCACATAATACAAAACTCCCCAAATATGTACCCAATGCCAAATACAACACACGCCAGCCGCGCACGCTGGCGCTGTGGCGGTCCATCAACAGCAGATAAAGCCCTAACATGCTGAATGTCAGGCTGTTATACAACAACGCATACTCGCGCCAGTGCAACAACAATACTGCCAGATCGCCGGCCAGATGATTGGTCGTCGTCAGACTATTCAGCAGCGCACACAGCGTGTTAA
Organism: Rheinheimera sp.; assembly: GCA_034519945.1. Lineage (GTDB taxonomy): Bacteria > Pseudomonadota > Gammaproteobacteria > Enterobacterales > Alteromonadaceae > Pararheinheimera. Next base: position 14,386 of record JAXHNX010000006.1, on the reverse strand, counting down.
ATCCCAGCAACAGCACAATATCGCTCAGCTTCAACAACTGCAGGCGCTGGCGTAGCTGCTGTAGTTTGGCAGTCAGCGGTGCCATCATGGACGGCTCCGCCAGTGATCAGAACTGATAATTAAACTGCAATGCATAATAGCGTCCAATAGTGTCAAACAAACCTGCAGTGTATCCCATTTCCCAGCTGGCACCGCCGGTACTGGCACCTGGCACCTGCGGCGTGCCGCGATCGGTCAGATTTGACACCAGCAGGTCCACACTGGCCGCGTCGCTGATGGCATAACTCAGGCCGAGGTCGAGATACCACAATGGGTCAGTCTGGGATACCTGATATTCCTCTGCTTTGCGGCTTGGATTGGGCTTCTGCGCGCCAATATAGTGCCCGGTCAGCCGGACCGACAGCGGCGCCAGATCTAACGTCAATGTGTTGCGGCCACGCCATTTCGGATAAGCCATGCCCGTCAGCGTTTCCAGCACTTTCGCTGACGGATCAGACTGCAGTTTACGCTCCAGTAGCCGGCCCCAGTTGGCGGCAAATTTCAGCATACTGCCGTCCGGCAAATAGCTGCTGCTGAGCGGGACCTGATAATCCAGCGCGTAATCCACGCCGCGGGTGCTGTGCCGCGCCAGATTCAGATAACTCAGATTCAGCTGCATATAACCTTCTTTGCGCTCAATCAGCTTGCAGAACACTGAATCCAGCGACGAACCGTCGATGCAATTCGGATAGACCTGGTCCCAGGGCAAAGTACCAATTTTATCCTGCAGGCTAATGTCCCAGAAATCGACGGTTAGATTCAAATTGTCGGCAAACTGCGGCGACCAGACCATACCACCAGTAAAGGTATAGGCTCGTTCCACATCCAGCGCCGGATTACCCTGGGTCAGGATCAACGCGTCGTTGTAGTAGTTCGGCGGATTGGTCAGGCCCAATTTGTTGCAGTTATCCTGGCGGTATTGTGTGCCTTTGTCACGATATGCGCTGTAACAGAGTTCATACACGTAATTCCAGGCCTGGCTTTGTGGCTGGAATATTTCATTGATATTCGGCGCCCGCACTGCTTTGGCACGCGAAGCGCGGATCTTCAGCCCTGGCAGCGGTGTCCAGTCCAGACCTGCTGTCCAGCTGTGATTGGTTCCGGCCAGATTATATTTTGCCGTCCGCCAGGCGGCGTTAACATCCAGCTGCTCGGCCATCAACAAATCACTGAGCAGCGGCACTCTGAGTTCAGCAAATAATTCAGACACATGATAACGACCGGTTTGTGGCAAGGCGCGGTAGTTCATCGCGCCGAGCCCGGCAAGCTGCACATCGGACGGCGTGGATTCACTGCGCTCGCGCCGGTGCTCAACACCGGCCGCCAGCCCGACATTGCCCGCCGGCAAACTGAATAAATCACCATCCAGGCTGGCACTGAACACACTTTGAGTCATGGTTTCCTGCGCCTGATGCGGGTCCAGCTTCAGATAGCTCATTGCTTCACTACTAAGCGGCTGAAACACATTGACCGGCACACAACCGGAGCCACACAACCGGGTCTGATAGGTCTCCGGGTCGGTATAACTGCCCCATACCGCTTTTTGCCAGTGTTCTTCGTTGTAATCGTTGAGGATGGTATTGTCGAGTTGAGTCCGGCCATGCTGCGCTGACACCTGCCAACGATAGTCCCCGGCCAGCGTGCCTTCGAGGCCCAGCACCGCCTGATACAAGTCATACGCATAATCACTGCCTTGCTGGCCCATTTCGGGGAAATGCCCGGTAAAAAACAAGCCCTGGCCGGTGCGCGCTACTTCCGCGCGTTGTGCAGCATTATAAAACGCGTAATCGGCAGGCAAGCGTGTCACGCCATATTCGACTAACGGCGCAACCCGGCTTTCGGAGTCGGTATGCACATATTTCAGATCGGCGGTCAGCGTGAGATCTGGCCGCACCTCATGCTGATACAACAAGTTAAGATTCAGTTTATCTTCCGGCACGGCCAGACGCGCCCATTCATAACGTGAATAAAACTGGCCATAATCGTCACGCAGCCCGACACCGGCCAGTGAATAGCTGGTGTCATCAGTCACCCGCACGCCATCGGGCAGCATCGCCACCGAATTGCCTTGCGCGTCCTGGCGGAAGATGCGGTCGCCTTGCAGATAACTGCGCTGATTGCTGTTATACATCGAGACAAAACGGCCCAGCAGATATTTCGGGCTGGCGGTTTTATCCGGATTGGTCAGATACGACAAATCATTGGCGACATAATCCCGGTCGCGTCCTTCGATGGCCTTGCTGCTGTGATAACTCAGGTGATACACCAGATTGCCGTCAGAGATGTCCTGACCGTGCGTCAGGCTCAGGTAAGCCCGTTGGCCGTCGCCGGCCGCAGCACCGGAATAAGATGTGGTCAGTGCCGTGCCGCTAAACTGGCGTTTCAGAATGATATTCACCACTCCCGACACCGCATCCGCGCCGTAAATCGACGAGGCGCCGCCGGTCAGTACATCCACCCGCTCAATCAGAGCGGTCGGGATCGATGACACATCCACAATGCTGGTACCCGGAATGGCCGGCACATGGCGTTTGCCATTGACCAGCACCAACGTGCGCGTGGCGCCAAGGCCGCGTAAATCCTGTGTACTGGTGCCGGCATAACCGCCGGTATTCGAAGTTTGCGGGCCATTGGCCGGGATCATCGCCGGCAACTGATTCAGCAGCTGATTGACGTTGACCGCACCGGATTTGACGATATCTTCGCTGCTGATACTGACCACCGGCGTATGAGTTTCCAAATCCGCCCGACGAATACGGCTGCCGGTTACGGCGATCCGCTCAACACCGGTCTTGGCATCAGCGCCTGCTGTTGTTTGGATTGGCGTTGGATTTTGAGGTTGCGCCTGCAGCTGTGGGACCAGCGCGATCGCCAGCGCACAAAGCGTAAATCTGGGGACAGAGGACATTGACTGTTGCATGGATTGATCCTGGAGTTGTTATTATCAGGCGCCGGGCGCACACCCGGCACAGGCTGTTTTTTCAGCAACTCTGTGATAACAAACGACATCAAAACACAACAGTGGCAAAGGCATGAGTCACCGGTAGGAAGGTATCAGCGACGATCTGTTTACCCCTTGTGGGGAATTTCATGATATAGCGGATCGCCAAAGCGATTAAACGGCAAAAAGCACCAAGCCCGTCGGTTGACTGGCTTGGTGCCGAACTACATCAAGCAGAAGTCTTGCAGGTCAGCGCTGGACAAAGTTTCTGCGACCCGCCGGCGCTTTACTGCGATTGCACAGTGCCGGCAACCCACAGGTCCTTCAGTGCTGTAAATCACTTTGCAACTGTTCAATCACCAGCTGCAGTTTTTTCAGCTCCCGCATCGTGCCCGCCCGCTGTGTTTCCGCCCATATCCATTGTTTAGTGCCGACCTGCGCCTGAAAGCACAGCAACAGCAGCACACCCCAAAATACCAAATCGGCGGCAGGCGCTGTGTAAAATCGATATCCGCAGTAAAACAACGCGACCGCCAGCAGCACCGCCGCCACGTAGGCAAACTGCATCAGGCCGGTTAATCCGCCGCGAAAACCGGCAGCAAGCACTGCGGGCAGCCCTTGTTCTTCGCGCATCAGCCGGTCGATTTCGGCATTTCTGCGCGCCAATAACTGGACGATATCTTTGTCTTCTTTTTTGTGAGTCATCTTATTACTCCAATGTTCCTGCCGATTGACCATGGTCAGTCTCGGGTCTGATCTGTGTGGCCAGTTGTTTCCTGATACGGAACAACCTCGATTTCACTGTCCCTGCCGGGAGTTGCAGGATTAACGCGATATCCTGTTGGGCCAGTTCGAGCTGATAAAACAACCGGACCAACAGTTGGTCCTCAGCATCAAACATCACCAGATATTCAGCCAGGTCGTCCTCGGGTTGTACCGGCGTCTGCACCATTTCCGGCTCTGCCAGCCTATCGGTAAACCGTTGATCCGCATGCTTTTGCCAATCCAGAATCTCCCAACGGACCGCCCGGTATAACCAACTGGTAAACACCGCCGGGTCTTGCAGTCGGCCGACGCGCTGCATAACTTTCAGCCAGACGTTCTGAACCAGATCCGCCGCAACCGGCTGCCCCCGCAACTGCCACTGCGCAAAACGCAGCAAATCCCGTTGAAAATGCTGATAAAGAGCCGTCAATGCGGTTTTCTCACCTTGCTGAAATGCCAGCACTAACAAATCCAGTTCAGCTTGTCGCATTCAGTCCTCAATTCTCAGCAATCTCAGGGATAAAGACGACACACCGGACACTTCAGGTTCATGCAGGCGGAAATAAAAGGGTTAATAGGGTTTAGTTATCTATAGACCCGTCTAAAACAACAGTGCAAAAAAAAGCCAGCGCGAGGCTGGCTTGATTTTGTGATATGTCCAGCCGGTACTTATTGCAGCACAGCGATATCTGCAACTTGCAGGAACAACGCACGCAATTGCGCCAACAGCGCCTGGCGGTTGACCCGCACTTTGGCGTCATCGGCATTGACCATCACCTGGTCAAAGAACTGATCGACCACATCGCGCAGCTGCGCTAAATGGGCCAGGCCTTCGCTGTAGCTGTTCAGGCTTTGCTGATAAGCCTGCTCAGCCACAATGGCGCTATGCAGGGCTTTTTCCGCGTCTTCGCTTAATAACGCCGCATCCACAGTCGCCGGAATGGCTTCAGTCACTTTGGCCAGAATATTGGCCACGCGTTTGTTTGCCGCAGCCAGCGCCAGTGCGGCATCCAGCTTGCGGAATTCGGCAACGGCTTTGACACGACGGTCAAAGTCGGCCGGATTAGTTGGCCGGCGCGCTAACACCGCCTGGATCACGTCGATGCCATAGCCTTCGCCTTCATACCAGGCGCGGAAGCGGCCTAACATGAAGTCCAGCACTTCGTCTGCCACCTGGGCATTGGAAAGCTTGTCGCCAAAAGTGGTTTGGGCAAAACCAATCACGTCGAGTAAATCCAGTGGCAGCTGTTTCTCGACCATGATGCGCAGTGCACCAATGGCCGCACGGCGCAGCGCAAACGGGTCTTTGTCACCTTTTGGTGCCTGGCCGATACCAAAGATACCCACTAACGAGTCAAGCTTGTCGGCAATAGCCACAGCACAGCTGACTAACTGGCCCGGCAGTGCATCACCGGCAAAACGTGGCATATATTGCTCGTTCAGCGCCAGCGCGACCGCTTCGGCTTCGCCGTCGATGCGCGCATAGTGCATACCCATAATGCCCTGTGTTTCCGGGAATTCACCGACCATGTTGCTCATCAGGTCGGTTTTCGACAATAAACCGGCGCGCTTGGCGTGATCAACATCGGCACCGATTTTGCCGGCAATGTAACCTGCCAGTTCGCTGATACGCTGTGATTTCTCCAGCAAAGTACCGAGCTTTTGCTGGAACAGAACAGTGCCGAGACTTTCCAGCCGGTCAGCCAGTTTGGTCTTTTTATCCACACCAAAGAAGAACTGCGCGTCAGTTAAACGTGGCCGCACCACTTTTTCGTTGCCCGAAATGATTTGCTGCGGGTCTTTGCTGGCGATGTTGGCGACAAAAATGAATTTATTCAAAAGCTTGCCGGCTGCATCTTTCAGCGGGAAATACTTCTGGTTGTCTTTCATTGTCGACATCAGCGGCTCTGGTGGCACTTCGAGGAAACGTTCTTCAAAAGAACCCACCAGCACCACCGGCCATTCGACCAGCGAAGATACTTCTTCCAGCAGTGCTTCGTCCATCTGGGCGATACCTTGCAGGCTCACTGCAGTTTTTCCCACTTCGGCTTTGATAAAGGCTTTACGCTTGTCGTAATCGGCCACCACATAAGCCTGCTCCAGTGTGCCTAAGTAAGCATCCGCATGGGCGATTTCGACTTTGGCCGGCGCATGGAAACGATGACCATGGGTCACGCGGCCAGCCGCTTTGCCCAAGATGGTTGCCGGCACCACGTCATTGCCGTACAGCATGATAATGGTGTGTACCGGACGGATAAACTCAGCGTCATTGGCGCCCCAACGCATCGGCTTGGCGATCGGCAGTTTTGCCAGTGCAGTAGCCACCACTTGTTCCAGCAACGCGACTGTTGCCACACCAGTGACTTTAGCTTTGTGGACAAGCCAGGCGCCTTTGTCGGTTTCTAAACGCTCCGCTGCTGCCACTGTGATGCCATTCGACGCCGCCCAGGCTTGCGCCGCCTTAGTTGGCTCGCCATTGGCATCAAAAGCACCGGCAATAGCGGGGCCGCGTTTTTCCACGATTTTGTCAGCTTGCTGTGCCGCTAACGCGTTGACGCGCACCGCCAGACGACGTGGCGCGGCATACCATTGGCTGTCAGTGAAACCCAGACCCAGTTTGGTCAGTTCATCCAGGATGTTTTGCTGCAACGCCGTTGCTAAGGTTTTTAACGACTTCGGTGGCAGCTCTTCAGTGCCAATCTCGACAAAAAAATCTTGTGCCACTTTCATGCCTCCTGCTTGGTGTTGCGGCATAACGGGAAGCCCAGCTTCTCACGTGCTGCGTAATATGCTTCCGCACAGGCTTTGGCCAGCGTGCGGACCCGCAGAATATAACGTTGGCGCTCAGTCACCGAAATGGCGTGACGGGCATCTAACAAGTTAAAGGCGTGCGAGGCTTTCATCACTTTCTCATAAGCTGGCAGCGGCAGGCCCAGCTCAATTAGCTTATGGCTTTCCGCTTCATACTGATCAAAAGCAGCAAACAGCGCCGGTACATCGGCGTATTCGAAGTTGTAAGTCGATTGCTCGACCTCATTCTGATGGAACACATCGCCATAAGTGATGCGGCCCATCGGGCCGTCGGTCCAAACCAGATCAAAAATGCTGTCGACGCCCTGAATGTACATAGCCAGGCGCTCTAAACCATAAGTGATTTCACCGGTAACCGGACGGCATTCCAGGCCACCGACTTGCTGGAAATAAGTGAACTGTGTCACTTCCATGCCATTTAACCAGATCTCCCAGCCTAAGCCCCAGGCGCCTAAGGTTGGCGATTCCCAGTTGTCTTCAACAAAGCGGATGTCATGCACCAGCGTGTCGATACCCAGTTCACGCAGCGAGCCTAAATACAGCTCCTGAATGTCAGACGGCGACGGTTTCAGAATGACCTGGAATTGATAATAATGCTGCAACCGGTTTGGGTTTTCGCCGTAACGACCATCAGTCGGGCGACGGCATGGCTGCACATAAGCGACGTTGCTTGGCTCCGGGCCCAGCGAACGTAAGAAAGTCATCGGGTGAAAAGTACCTGCACCCACTTCCATATCCAGCGGCTGCACAATGACGCAGCCCTGACGAGCCCAATAGTCCTGCAATGCCAGGATCAGGCCCTGAAAGGTTTTAATATCATATTTGTGCATAGAAAGCGCACCTGCTCAGTTATTTCGGCAATAAAGACCGGAAAGTATACCGATTTGTGCGGCTTTTCTGTAGCGCAATGGCGCGGTTTTTCCGCGCTTTTTCTGTGCTTGTGCTTATCTGGCGTGGGATCCAGACAAAACAGCAAAAGAGCCGGTGGCCCCTTTGCTGTTTTGACTGTGACTGTCGCGTTTAATGCTTCGGTGTTACCTCCACCCGCTCCATATCAGCCGGTACCGGGTCCATGGCAAAATCGAGTTGTACTTTGGCTTTTTTCAACCCGGTTGCTGATGGACTGTAGGCCCATTGCTGCAATGCTTTGATGGCAACCTGATCAAACACCTGCACCGGCACGGATTTGATAATTTGGACATTTTTGACACTGCCATCTGGCTGAATATCAAACTCAGCAACTACATAGCCTTCTGTGCCAGCCTCTGCTGCGCCAACTGGAAAACGCGGCTCAATGCGCATCACCGGCTTAATATCCTCGGCAGCTCCAGCCGCATGTACCGGCTGTTGTAGCCATAAAGTAACACCGACTAACGCGCTCAAGGTCAACGCCATCGTGGTTTTGCTAAAACCTTGCTGACGTTGTAACAATTGCAGACGTTGTTTCATCATTTTTTTATCTCCATAGTGGTTGCTGAGCAGTTGCCAATGAGCGGTGCTGCTTTGAGCATGGTTTTGTGCATTGCTCAGCAGCGCATAGCCGTAAGCAATCTTTTGCTGAGGATTGGCGGACGCTAATACCAGCGCGTCGCAAGCCAGCTCCTGGTCTTGCCGGTAAGCGCGGTACGCCAGCCAGCTTAAGGGGTGAAACCAGAACAACGTCAGCACCATCAGCGCAACCAGGTTGGCGTGCAGGTCGCCACGGCGCCAATGCGTCAGCTCATGCTGCAGGATCAACTGTTGTTGTTCGGAGTCAAAACGCTGTTGGAAATCGACGGGAAGTAACACTGTAGGCCGCAAGAAACCAGTTACATAAGGCCCTTGCACACCCCGACTTTGTTTGCAGTGCAGCGCAGAAGCCAGGTCGCTTAATCACGGCAGCAGTACTGAGTGCTTGTCTGATATTTCGTTGTTGCTGCCAAACACCAAGCCCCATCACGCCCATGCCCAATAGCCATATCACCAGTAGCCCGGTGGTCCACAAGCTGTCTGTGGGTAATTCAGCACTGATTTGTTGCATATTCTGCTGCACCCGATACACCGCAAAGTCGGTCACAGGCATCCACTGCAGCGGGAACAGAGACCACAACAGCAGTAAAGGCACTGCCAGCCATAAAGAGTATTGCAAACGCGCTCCCAGGTGTTGCAACAGCAACGGCCTCAGGCCCAGCAACACCACAAGCAATAACGTTAACGGTATTAATTGCGCCAGTAGCCAATGCAGCATCACTTCTGCTCCCGTTCCCATTTAGCGATAAGCTGTTTCAGTTCCGCCACGTCTTCAGCCTTTAGTTGCTGCTGCTCAGCAAAACCCGCCAACAGCGGTGCAAGGCGGCCGGATAACACCCGCTGGATAAAACTCTGACTTTCCCGCAGTTGGTAGTCTGATTGTTGCAGCACCGGGAAATACAAATAAGCGCGGCCGTCTTTTTCGAAGCTGACGGCGCCTTTACCGACCAGGCGGTTCAACAGAGTTTTCACCGTTTTTTCGTGCCACTGACTGGCATCTGCCAATTGCTCCACCACCTGATTCGCCGTCTGTGGCGACTGCTGCCACAGCACTTTCATTACTTCGAGTTCTGCCTGACTAATCTCTTTCATTTTTATCTCCAGTGTGTCGGCCATCTGTTCTCGCAGTTAAATCAGAACAATCAATTACGCGTGTAATACATTTAATATTACACGCGTAATCAAATAATGCAACAGGGTGGCTGCAGATTCTTTTTCAACCGCTGTAGTTGCCAGCACCAACTGTCAGTGCTATTTTCCGCAAGTTAAAAGGACGTGAGGACGACCTCACCACTCCAGTTCACCCGGGGACGGCCCCAACCAATGTCAGGAGCCGTTCACATGTCCATATCTTATTCTGCTTATTTATATTTAGTCGCCGCCGCCGCATTTGAAGTGCTGTGGGTTCTATGCGTGCGCTTGTCTGATGGTTTTAGCCGTTTGCTGCCGTCTGGCCTCGCCGCAATCTCAATGTTTCTTAGTGTGTTATTACTGGCCAAAGCCAGCCAACAGCTTCCGGTCGCGTTAGCCTATTGCTGCTGGGTTGGCATGGGCGCCATCGGCAGTGCATTGCTGCAGCAGTATTATTTTCAGCAGCCACTCAGTGCTGGCGCCTGGATTAGCTTACTGATGTTGCTGGCCGGTATTGTCGGATTGCAGCTGACACTGGCACCGCACCATTAATTTTATCGACCCTCAGTTGAGCGTTCCTGACCAGAAGGCTGTGGCGTGTGGTCGACTCGCGACTATTGGCTGGCATCTATCATTGCTGTCGCAACACCAGCTCCAGCCAGCGGCGCCTTTTCTGTTAACCGGGCCAATAGAGGTCAACCCATAACCAATAAAAAAGCAGACCGAAGTCTGCTTTTTTATGATGCTGTGAACCCTGTCGGATCTCATTTGGAGTGGATCAGCGCTAGGCACGGCAATCCTAGCTGGTTCATGATTAACGAGATTTTTCTTCAGATTGAGAATCTCATGTGCCGAGGACTAATCTGTTGGCTATCTCAACATCGCTACCCCCCGATCAGCAAATTTTTGGACAATCGCAAATTGAATGATACAAAATCACTCACTCTTCAGTAGAAGTTAAATCGCTACCGCAATTTTCTGTTTCATATTTGCGACGATACTTACTTAGGATAAGCAACCATTTTGCCAATGTGGTTGCTCGCCGTCTAGCAGTATCAGCACTTAGGCAAGGTACACAAGCAAGTAGAAATTCTCTAGCAGAATTTGGATCAAGGTCCCACATACTATTAACTTTGGAATATTTCATCCAAGCCCAACCAAATTCACTAGATTCAAATCTATCGGCTAATACCTGGTATTTTTCAGTTTTATCGGTCCTTGATGCTAAAAAATATCCAGCAGGAGTTACAGATAAGTTCTTCTTCATTAAGCCTAAACAATACGCAGCATCAGTATAATATCTTACTTGGCGCTCAGAGGATAACTCGTGGATATTCTCATAATGTAAAATTTCGCCTTGCGCCCTTTTTTCGACAACATCTATAACCTTTTCTATATCATTAGCTTGCGGTACTAATGCCGAACTAATAAACATCGATGTCGCATTTTCCAATAAGACTGCTGTTCTTTCAGTCGTGGAAGCCTGTAAAACTATGTCTTTTTTCAAAACTGAAAATGTTTTTGGTCTAATCGTCAAGTTTACACTTGATGAGTTTATAACATCGACAAATTCTTTTAGCTTCACAGGGTCTAAACTGTTGTTTTTTGCGACCTCTATAATATTATGTCCAGCACTAATCGTGTCACTAACTGCTACTAAAGCGTTGAGCGTTTTATCCGCATCCGTTGAACCCATTTTAAGCTCAAAAGAACCTTCTACAGCGCTCATCGGAAAAATTTCAGGTTTCTCTTTTGTTCCTGAGCGCATGATAGATTCGATTAGTTCACTAAACGATTCCAATACGTTACGAACTGATTCACCTGAAGGAAATTCGTTCTTTTTTGCTCTTTTTGAAATGTTTATTTCAAAAACCCAGTTAGATGATTTCTGGACACTTACAATCTCTTCAGGGTCAACAAAAAAATCAGCAGGAGGAATGCTTTTTTCTTTTATATATTTAGTTGATATAAACTCGAAATCATTAGAAGGATCTTTTGAAATCAATCCAGTCTTAATCAAGATAGGACTAGCATCGGAATTTAAATAGACATCTCTTACTGATATTTCTTTTCTTTTAAGCGCATCTAGAATTTTCTTAGATACAAAAACATAAAACCAGTGGTCTTTATTTTCATCTTTCTTATAACCTGCCCAATAGACAAGAAAATACTGTTCCAAATTATTAACAAGAGAAAAGCACTTTGGACCATCAAATTCACAATAAATTTCATAGTATTTAAGACTACCCAGATATGTATTTGTTGGAAGCATCTTAATGTAAGCGTCCGGCCATCACATCTTTTATTAACTCACTGATCACGGATCATAGCTCTCACTGTTCCCAACCATGAGAGTTATCAATGTCTGCCTTAAAACCATCCGATGTGCGTCGGAGTTTTTCTCCCGAGTTTAAATGGCAGGTTGTTCAGGAATCAAAAGCCAGATTACTGTCGGCCTCTGCGCTCGCGCGCAAATACGATGTGAATACCAATCAGCTTTTTCGCTGGGTGCGAGACGCTCAGGTCGGGAAAGCGTTGTGGGTCAGGCGGGCTAAAGGTGAGCAAGCCATGCCAGCGGCCCCAACACCATTTCTTCCAGTCTGCGCATTCTGTTTTATCTGAACACCGATTCTGGTGATTGTGAACACCAGTTTTTTTTCCGCGTTGGGCTCTGCTCCTGTTTAACTCAGGTGTTCATTTTCCGTCAATTCACTTTTGCTTTTTCGCATCGATTCTCCTTTGAGTTTGATCCGGTGCGCGTTGTGCATCAGCCGGTCTAAGATGGCATCGGCTAACGTGTTGTCGCCTATCGCCTGATACCATTCTTCTGTTGGCAACTGGCTTACCATCACTGTGGATGCCTGTTGGTGCCGGTCATCCATAATCTCCATCAGGTCGTTGCGCTGAGCGGCCTTTAATGGCTCCAGGCCCCAGTCATCCAGGATTAACACGTCATATTTCGCTATCTGTTTCAGTGCCTTGCTGTAACTGCCGTCCGCTTTGTGTTGCCCAAGCTCCAGCAGCAATCGCGAGAGCCGGTAGTATTTGGCGCTGTGCCCTTTGCTGATGGCACTGTGCGCTAAGGCGCAGGCCAGATAGGTTTTCCCGCTGCCGCATGGCCCGGTCAGCAACACGTTTTGCCGTGCGTTCACCCAGCCACAGCTCAGCAGGCCGGCCATCACCGACTGATTCAGCCCGCGTGGATGTTCATAATTGATATCGCGCGCATTGGCTTGCACCTTCAGTGTCGCGCCTGTCAGTAGCCGTTGCTGTTTGCGGTTATCCCGGCTTTGTTGTTCATGGTCTATCAGCAATTGCAGCCGCTCTTCAAACGACAAGGCCTGATACGTACCCGGATGTTCAAGCTGCTGGAGCAGCGCCTGCGCCATGCCGTTCAGTTTCAGTTGGCGCAATACCGTGATGTTATGTTGGTTCATAAGTCTCTCTTTATCGGATTAGTGGAAGCTTTGTGGGCCGCGGATGTTTTCATGGTGTTGTGGCAAGCTGGGTTGTGGCTCATCGTCACGCACTACTGTATCGAGGTTGCTGGCGAGGATGGCTTTGATGTTTTTCAGTCGGTTTAACTGATGGTTGTTGGCGATTGCGCAGGCCTGATTGAGCCGCTCTGGCGGATATTGCCGGCTTAAGTTCAACAGGCCAAGACAGACCCGGTAGCCTTGCTGTTCGTGCATCTTGCTATCGAGCACCCGCACCACCCAGTTCAGCGTATCCTGACCGATATCCTTGGCCCAGTTCATCAACCGCCCCCGCGACCACTGATGGTGCTTCTCGTGCCGGGTTGGCATATGCTGCGCCTGTGTACTCGTGCCGCGCCGGTGCACACGTGGATGACTGGCAACCCGTTTGTGCTGGAAGTACAGCGTGATGAGGCTGTCTGTGGCATGCAGCTCCAGCTTCTCACCCACCAGATGGTGTGGTGCCGAGTACAGATGTGCATCGTATTGCACGTGGTAATCGATGTTCAGTTTCACCTGTTTGATGTCGGTGTATTGGTAGGGCTCGCGCGGCAAATGGCCAAGCGCGGGCTTGTCGAGCTGCTCAAACCATTCGCGCCGGTTACCGCTAAATTGTTTAAAGGGCCGTGCGTTGACCTCCTCAAGCAGGGCTTTGATGCAATGATTCAGCTCGGCCAGCGAGAAGAAGGTATGGTGACGCAGCCGCGCTAAGATCCAGCGCTCAATCACCTGCACGCCGACCTCTGCTTTGGCCTTATCCTGCGGTTTATAAGGCCGCGCCGGCATGATGGCGCAACCGTAATGATGGGCCAGTTGCTGATACGCCGGATTGATGTCCGGGTCGTAGCGGCAGGCTTTGCTGACGCCACTTCTGAGGTTATCCGGCACAATCAGGCGGGGCACGCCGCCAAAGAAGCTAAAGGCCCGGGCATGGCTACCTAACCAATCCGGCAGGCTCTGGCTGAACGTGGCTTCGGCATAGGTGTAGTTTGATGCGCCCAGCACCGCAACAAACACCTGCGCGGGGCGTATTTCGCCGGTACTGGCACACACCAGCGGCACCGTCTGTCCGGCGTAATCGACAAACAGCACATCACCGGCCACATGATGCTGGCGCATTGAGCGGCGCTGTTTTTTCTGCCACTGCTGATACAGGTGGCAATACTGGGCATAGCTGTAACACCGGTTGGGATACTGCTGCGTGTATTCCTCCCACAGTAAATGCTTGGTGACGCCGCTTTTGCGCAGCTCCTTGTGTACCAGGCACCAATCGGGCAGTTCGAGCCGGGAAGACGGTTGCGGATCCGCCTGCGGGTAAAACCGCTGCGCCAGTTCGGTGTCATCAAGGCTACAAATCAGCGGCCAGGTGATGCCTTGCTGCTCAGCGATAGCAGCGACTTTTTGGATAGCGCCGACGCTGACACGCAGGCTATCGCGGATTTGTCGGATGGACAGGCCGGCATACAGACGCAGCCTTAAGATCTCACGAAGTTTACGCATTGAAGTTCTCTGTCTGGGCATAACCATATCCATCTGAAAATGAACAGGTTATCAGTGACAACAATCAACGCGGGAAAGGCATTCTGGTGAAAGTGAACACTGATTCTGGAAATCCGCACAAAGTGTTCACTTTGCGCCAGAATCGGTGTTCACATAAAACCAGAACAGGTGTTCATTTTGAACCAGAACAGGTGTTCACTTTGGGGCAGAATAC
>JAXHNX010000012.1:0-11407 GCA_034519945.1 Rheinheimera sp. | reverse complement strand
AGTTACGTATTGCTCACCACGAAAAACGCCACGTTAAAATACAAATCTTTGTTAGGAACACCAGCGAGCCATGGGATCAAGGCGAGGATAATCGGCACCGCACCGCGCAGCCCTACCCAACTGATAAAGATCTGGTCGCGTTTGGGAAAGTGAAATGGCAGCAGGCTGAGTACCACGGCCAGCGGACGAGCGATAAAAATCATCACCACAGCCAGCGCGACAGCCGGCAGCAGATAATCCAGCAGATCACTCGGCGTCACCAGTAACCCCAGCATCAGGAACATAATGATTTGACTGAGCCAGGCCAGGCCATCCTGCAAACGCAGAATATATTGCACCGGCGCCAGCCGTGCATTGCCAACCAGGAACCCGGCCAGATACACCGCTAAAAAGCCACTACCACCAAATTGGTTGGTCAGGCCGTACAGCAATAAAGCATAGGAAATGGCGAATAGCGGGAAAAAAGCCGGGCTTAATGGTAGCTTGCGGCAAAGCCAAATCAGCGCCCTGCCGCCTAACCAGCCGAATAACGCGCCAATCAAGGCTTGCTGCACAAATACCAGCGCGGTGCTCCAGCCGAGCGCAGCTTCACCTGCAACTACACTAACCAGGGTAAACGTCAGCATCACCGCCATCGGGTCGTTACTCCCAGACTCTATTTCCAGCGTCGACGCTACCCGCTCTTTGATATTGAGGCCGGCAGACTGGAAAATTGAAAATACCGCAGCGGCGTCGGTTGAACTTAAGATGGCGCCAAGCAATAAACCTTCCAGTAAAGTCAGGTTAAACAACCACATGGCGGCGAGCCCTAACACCAGACAAGTGATTAACACACCCACCGTAGCCAGCATCGCCGAAGGCGCCAGCACCACTTTCACCCGGTCCGGATGCGTGCGCATGCCGCCATCAAACAAGATGATCACCAGCGCGACCGAGCCAATCAGCAGCGCTAAATTCGGATCAGAAAAGTGGATACCTAACAATCCGTCTTCGCCGGCCAACATGCCCATCACCAAAAAGATCAACAACAATGGCGCGCCGAAGCGCGCTGAAATCAAGGTTGCAATGATACTGACCGAAAACAGCGCACCGGCGATCAGAATGTTAAGGTTGACTGCATCCAATCATCTGTCCTTTTGTGTTCGGTTTAACCCGCGTTTAGTTCCTGATAAATCGCCTGCAAGGCGGCCAGTGGATCTGCCGCTTTGGTGATTGGCCGGCCAATCACCATGTAGTCCACACCGGCAGCGACTGCCTGCGCCGGTGTCATTACCCGTTTTTGATCATCCGCGCCGGCAAAGGCAGGCCGGATCCCGGGAGTGACTAACTGAAAGGCCTGACCAAACTGCTGCTTCAAAGCACGGGCTTCATGCGCTGAACACACCACGCCATCGAGGCCGGATTGCTGCGTCAACGCGGCAAGTTTTAATACCTGCTGCTCTGGCGTCAGCGTGATGCCCAATTCGAGTAAATCCGCCTGCTCCATCGATGTCAACACTGTCACGGCTATTAACAGTGGTTTGTCTGCACCAAAGCTTTGTAACGCTTCGCGCGCCGCGATCATCATGCGGCTGCCACCACTGGCGTGAACGTTGACCATCCATACGCCCAGATCAGCGGCGGCTTTGACAGCCTTGGCTACTGTGTTTGGAATGTCATGGAATTTTAAATCGAGGAACACATCAAACTGGCGTTGCTGCAGCTCGCGCACAAAATCAGGGCCAAAATGGCTGAACATTTCTTTGCCCACTTTTAACCGGCATAACGCCGGGTCCAGCTGGCTGACCAGATTTAATGCTGCGCGCTGGTCTTCATAATCCAGCGCAACCACGACAGGGCTTAATTGCATAACGACATTTCCAAAAACTTAAAGGGACAGGATCAGCGGCCGTCAATGCCGCTTAATGGTTCAACCGTCTCCCATTGCTGGCAGGACGGACATAACCAGTATTGTTGCCGGGTCTTAAAGCCGCAATTGCGACAGCTATACAGGATTTTAGTATCAAGGTAGGCACGCACCAAGCCGTCGATGGCCTGCAGTGCTTCCATCTGTGCCGGCTGGTTCAGTTGCCGGATTTGCAGCAAACGCTGGAATAAGCGGATGTTTGGTTGCTGTTGCAGTTTTTCCAACAACAGTTGCTCGCCTGCCGCCGGTGAACCGGTTTGCACCAGCCAATCACACAGAAACATCGTCGCGGTGATGTTTTTATTTTTATGCACCAGCTGGCTCAGCAGCGGATACCATTCTTCTTCCGGCAGTTGGCAGCGTTGTAGTTCGGGCAGAATATCGGCGGCCCATTGCGGTTTTTGTGTCAGCACCGATTTAAAAGCAACCGCGGCATCGGCCAGCGATTGTTCAGCCAGTAACATACGCGCCAACTGTAGCCGTGGCCGGATCGCCTGTGGGTATTTTTGCGACAAGATCCGCAGCGCCATCACATCCATCGGCTTTTTTTGATCTTCACAGCGCATATTAGCCAGCGCAATACGCAGCGAGCGCGAATCGGTTTTATCGACCTGAGGCGCGAACTCGACGGCTTTGTGCCAGTCGTGGGTCACGACAAAAATGGCAAATAATTGTTTTAAAGCAGTTTCCTGCAGTGGGTCGCTATCGACCAGTTTGCTCAGCAACGTTTCTGCGCGGTCATACAAACCGGCAGAGAAATAGTCTTTTGCCAGTTCCAGCTGGATCTGCTGCGCCTGTATTTTGGGTAACTTCAGCTGGTGCAGTTTTTCATGAATGCGGATTGCTTTGTCCCAGTCCCCTTTGCGCCGGAATAAATTGGCAAGGGCCAGGTAGGTATCAATAGTCGCAGCTTCGATATCCAGCAGTTGCAGCAACTGTTCGATGGCTTTGTCTTCTTGATCGGTCAGCAGGAAATTTAACCCGGAGGACAGGTTTTTCGCGACGTTGGCTTTGTTCTTCAGCTCTTCCTGCCGCAGACTGTTGCGGCCAAAAAACCAGCCATAAGCGGCGGCAACAGGCAACAACAGAAATAGCAGTTCAAGCATAGCTTCAGGTCTTGCTCATGGCCCGGTTAATCCAGCGTTTGGTACGCAATTTCACCAGAATAGTCAGTGACAGACTGAGACCAATAGCAAAGCCGAGCAGCAAAAATAACAGGGCAATATCGACAACCCGCAGCTCAGCTTTGGCAATAAAATAATTTAATTCAGCGACTTGCTGGTTGATTGAACCGAAAAACAATCCAATCAGGATGAGCACAGAAAAACACAGGAAAAAAATCAGCTTTCTCAAACTCTGCTCCGTTAGCACCGTCGCTGCATCAGCGCGGACATGACTCAGGTATTTTCTTTCACGCGGTCGCGTAATTCTTTACCTGGTTTAAAATGCGGGACGTATTTACCGTCAAGTTCTACTTTGTCGCCAGTTTTAGGATTGCGACCTACCCGTGGAGCTCTGTAGTGCAGCGAGAAACTACCGAAACCTCTGATTTCAATCCGTTCGTTGACAGCCAGCGAACCTGCCATCTGTTCCAGGATTTCTTTCACAGCAGACTCAACGTCTTTTACCTGGATGTGAGGAAAATCAGTGGCCAACTTTTCGATCAACTCAGATTTGGTCATAAGGACTCCGCTTACACAGTTGCTGGAAAATGCCGGCTGAGGCTAATGCCCCAGCCGACCGACTGGCATCAATTACTCAGATTTCTGAGCTGCTTTGAATGCTTCAGCCATTGCGTTACCACCAAAAGCAGTATCATCCTGCTTGATAGATTCTAACGCTTCTTTCTCTTCAGCTTCGAACTTGGCTTTGATTGACAGGCTGATCACGCGGTTTTTGCGGTCAACACCCATCAGGCGAGCTTCAACTTCTTCACCGACTTTCAGCGCAGTAGTTGCATCTTCGATACGCTCACGAGCGATATCAGAAACGCGAACATAACCTTCTACGCCGCCTTCCAGTAATACTGTTGCGCCTTTGGCGTCAACTGCAGTTACTGCACCTTTAACGATAGCACCTTTTTTGTTATCAGCAAGATAGCCGTTGAACGGGTCTTCGTCTAATTGCTTGATGCCTAAAGAGATACGCTCGCGCTCTGGGTCAACTTGCAGAACAACGGCAGACACTTCGTCGCCTTTCTTGAATTCACGTACGGCGTCTTCGCCAGTTGAATTCCAGCTGATGTCTGACAGGTGAACCAGGCCGTCGATGCCGCCGTCCAGACCGATGAAGATACCGAAGTCAGTGATTGACTTGATCTTACCGGAAACGCGGTCACCTTTGTTGAAGCCTTTAGCAAACTCTTCCCATGGGTTGGCTTTGCACTGTTTCAGGCCTAAAGAAATACGACGACGTTCTTCGTCGATTTCCAGAACCATAACTTCCACAGAATCACCTAAGTTAACAACTTTAGATGGGTGGATGTTTTTGTTGGTCCAGTCCATTTCTGAAACGTGTACCAGACCTTCAACGCCTTCTTCGATTTCAACGAAGCAGCCGTAATCTGTCAGGTTGGTTACGCGACCAGTGATGCGAGCACCTTCTGGGTAACGAGAAGCGATAGCTGCCCATGGATCTTCGCCCATCTGTTTCAGACCCAGAGAAACACGTTGCTTCTCGCGGTCGAACTTCAGAACTTTTACTGGGATCTCGTCGCCAACATTGACGATTTCGCTTGGGTGCTTAACGCGTTTCCAAGCCATGTCAGTGATGTGCAGTAAGCCGTCTACGCCACCCAGGTCAACGAATGCACCGTAGTCAGTCAGGTTCTTAACGATACCTTTGACTTCCATGCCTTCTTCCAGGTTTTGCAGCAGAGTATCGCGCTCAGCTGAGCTTTCAGATTCGATAACAGCGCGGCGAGAAACCACAACGTTGTTACGCTTCTGATCTAATTTGATGACTTTGAACTCAAGTTCTTTGTGTTCTAAGTGCAGCGTGTCACGTACTGGACGGACATCGACTAATGAACCAGGCAGGAATGCACGGATACCGTCAACTTCGACAGTGAAACCGCCTTTAACTTTGCCAGTGATAACACCGATAACGGTAACTTTATCTTCACAAGCTTTTTCCAGGCGTACCCAGGATTCGTGACGCTTGGCTTTTTCGCGAGACAGTAATGTCTCACCGAAACCATCTTCAACTGCATCCAGAGCTACGTCGATGATGTCACCAACGTTCACTTCAATCTCGCCAGCCAGGTTTTTGAATTGTTCAACCGGGATCGCAGCTTCAGATTTCAGACCGGCGTCAACCAGTACTACGTCTTTATGGATAGCTACGATTCTGCCCTTAACGATTGAACCTGGGCGAGTTTCGATAGTCTTGAGGCTTTCCTCAAATAATTGTGCAAAATTTTCAGTCATTTTTCACTGTTTCGGTTAGTTGCTCCACCTTAGATCCGTATTGGGTGGGGTTGCTTAATTTACCGCGAGGCATCCATGTCTGCGGCTGTCCAAAGTACTGTCAGGCCTGGTTCAGTTGCTTCTTCGTGAAGCTCAGGACTTCTGTCAACACTTGTTCAATGGTTTTATTGGTCGAATCAAGCAGATATGCATCAGCGGCCGGTTTTAGCGGAGCCACAGCACGATTCATATCGCGCTCATCCCTTGCCTGAATTTCGCTCAAAAGGTCGCCGATGTTAACATCATGGCCCTTTTGTTTCAACTCTAAATAACGCCGGTTGGCGCGCTCTTCGGCCGCGGCGGTCAGGAAGATTTTTACTTCTGCACCGGGGAAAACTACAGTACCCATATCACGGCCATCCGCAACCAGGCCAGGCGCTTCGCGAAACGCGCGCTGGCGGCGCAATAACGCTTCACGCACCCGTGGTAATGAGGCAATTTTTGATGCGACTGAGCCAACATCTTCGGTGCGAATGGTATGAGAGACGTTTTCACCTTCCAGCGTGATACGGACATTGCCCTGATCATCAGAAGTGAATTGGACATCGAGGTGTGCTGCCAGTGGTTGCAGTGCTTCTTCGTCATCTGCGGCGATATCGTGGTGAATAGCAGCCAAGGCCAGTACGCGGTAAATCGCGCCGCTGTCGAGCAGATGCCAGCCCAGTTTTTGTGCGACCAGACGGCAAATAGTTCCTTTACCGGAACCGCCAGGACCGTCAATCGTAATGACCGGGATATTCTGCATACTGCCTCCAGTTAACTGGTTAAACCACTAAAGGCCGGCATTATACAGAAAAATGTTAAAAAAAGCGCGGTTTCTCTAAGAAAAACCGCGCCTTAGCGTCACTGCATAATGGTTACGCGTTTTAAGTTGCTAAGCCGTTAAACACTTCAAAATACAGTGGAAAAGTTTTGCGTGTACAATCCGGATCTTCAATGGTTACACCGCAATCGGCAAAAGCCAGCATAGAGAAACACATCGCCATGCGGTGGTCGTTATAGGTGGCAATACTGGCATGTTGGAGCTGCGCTGGTGGCGTCACTTTGATGTAATCGTCGCCTTCTTCGACCTCGGCTCCCACTTTGCGTAGTTCTGTCGCCATCGCATGCAGCCGGTCGGTTTCTTTCACCCGCCAATTGTAGACGTTGCGGATCAGCGTTGGGCCTTTGGCGAACAAAGCTGTTGTCGCGATGGTCATTGCGGCATCCGGGATCGCATTATAATCACGGTCAATGCCATTTAATTGGTTCCGCGTAACCGAAATATAATCATCGCCCCATTCAACAGTCGCGCCCATTGCTTCCAGCGCATCGGCAAAACGAATATCGCCCTGGACCGCATGTTTACCAATGCCAGTGACTTTGATACTGCCGCCAATAGCAGCAGCTGCAAGGAAATAGCTGGCGGAAGACGCATCGCCCTCAACCAGAAAATCACCGGGCGACTGATATTGCTGGTTGCCTTTGACGACAAAACTTTGATAGTTCTTGTTCTCTACGGCAACGCCAAAACGCGCCATCAACGCCAAGGTAATATCAATGTAAGGTTTAGACACCAAATCACCAGCTGATGTCAATCTCGCTGTCAGCCGGACAATAAAGGTGCAGCCATCAATACTGCAGTTAAAAACTGACTGGAGACTGAGCCATCAATACTGATTTTACCGCCAGCCAGAGCTTTACCGCGAATACGCAGCGGCGGATAGTCTTTGTGCTGCAGATACTCAATATCTGCGTTCCACTGCAGCAACGCATCCACTAAATGACCAATAGGCCGTTCGTACATCCGCGGCTCGCCGGTTAACGTCACATCGACATTCGATGCGGCGAGCGCTGCAGTTAACGGCCGCATCGCAGTGCCGGCATTACCGAGAAACAGTTCAAGCGGTGCGGGATGATTGAACAGACCACCGAGGCCCTGAACCACGCACTGACTTTTACAGTCAGACAGCTGATAAGACACGCCAAGCGCAGTTAATGCATTGAGCATATGCTCGATGTCATCGCTGTGCAGCAAATTACTGATGCGGGTTTCGCCTTGCGCCAGAGCGGCCAGTAATAACACCCGATTGGAAATACTTTTTGAACCCGGTAAATGCACGGTGCCTTGTACACCATTGATTTTATTCAGTGTTAACGTCTTCATCAGCCGTGCACCCGCTCAAATTCTTGCATAAAGGTCACTAAAGTTTGTACGCCTTCGAGTGGCATCGCATTGTACAGGCTGGCACGCATGCCGCCGACCATACGGTGGCCTTTTAACGCCAATAAACCATGGGCTTCGGCATCAGCGACAAACTTGTCATTTAAACGATCGTCCGCCAATAAAAACGGCACATTCATCCAGGAACGGTAACGCGTATCCACATCATTGCGGTAAAAATCGCTTTGGTCGACGTAGTTGTATAGCGTTTGAGCTTTGAGTTGATTCAGTTGGCCCATCGCTTCTACACCACCCTGACGTTTCAGCCACTGGAATACCAGTCCTGCCAGATACCAGGCATAAGTCGGTGGCGTGTTAAACATCGAGTCATTTTCCGCTGCCAGGCGGTAATCCAGAATCGCCGGAATAGTCGCACCTGCAGCAGGCAGCAGATCTTCGCGCACTATGACCAGCGTCAAACCTGACGGGCCGATATTCTTCTGCGCACCGGCGTAAATCACGCCGTAACGGCTGACATCAATTGGACGCGATAAAATAGTTGATGACAGATCAGCGACTAAAGGGGCTGGCGTGTCTGGCAGATCGGTAAATTCCAGGCCATCAACCGTTTCGTTTGGGCAAAAATGCACAAAAGCCGATTTTGGATCCAGATGCCAGTCGGCTGCGGCTTTGAGGCTACGCAGACCCTCTGGATTTTTTTGCGTAATACCCTGTACCGCAATAGCGCCAAATTTATGCGCTTCTTCGGCAGCCGCTTTGGACCAGGCGCCAGACACAATATAGTCTGCGCTGTGGCCAGCTTTTAACAGGTTCAGCGGCACTGCTGAAAACTGGCCCCGACCGCCACCATGCATAAACAGCACTTTATAGTTCGCTGGGACCTGCAATAAATCACGCAGATCCTGCTCAGCCTGCGCCGCTACTTGGATAAAATCTTTGCCCCGATGGCTCATTTCCATAATGGAACAACCCCGGCCATGCCAGTTGATCAGCTCTTCCTGTGCTTGCTGCATCACTTCCACCGGCAACATTGCCGGGCCAGCACAAAAGTTATAGGTCGTCATTTTTACCTCATTGCGTCAAAAATAAAATTCGCGGATTAAAGCGGCTTAGGACCTTGCGGCAGAGTATGGCGGTTTTATTGTTATCAAAGTACCGGCGCTGCAGCTATTTTCGCCATCTGGATGGCTCTGTTTATCAGACTCACTGTACCGTATTTTTTGCCCGGCTTAAACCCACAGATATGGTCAAAGTGCAGGAAAATTGGCAGTCTCGCCGTATCATGCAGGTCAAATAAGCTGGGAAATTAAAATGGACATAATAAAAAGGCACCCGGAGGTGCCTTGTTCATCTTACTCTTCCGAGTCGTCGGCCTCTTCGGCCTCTACTTCAATGTCCACCCGGTTTTGGGCGTCCAGTTGTTGCACTTCAGCTTCTGCTGCCGCGATTTCCTCAGCGTCCTGAATTTCGTCGATGCGTTGTACACCAACTACTTTCTCGTTTTCCTGGGTGCGGATCAGGATCACACCGGCGGTGTTACGGCCGACTTGTGAGACTTCTTTCACGCGGGTACGAACCAATGTGCCTTTGTTTGAAATCAGCATGATTTCGTCCAGCGCGTTCACCTGAACAGCACCGACGACCAGACCATTACGCTCTGATACTTTGATCGACACGACACCTTGTGTTGCACGGCTCTTCGCCGGGTATTCAGCAAGGCCAGTACGTTTGCCGTAGCCGTTTTCAGTCACGGTCAGGATAGCGCCATCTGATTTCGGTACGATTAAGGACACAACAGAACCGTTTTCGCGCAGTTTGATACCGCGTACGCCGGTGGCGCCACGACCCATTGGCCGGACCTGATCTTCAGTGAAACGCACTACTTTACCGTCATCCGAGAACAACATGATTTCGCTGCTGCCGTCGGTGATATCCACGCCAATCAGCTGATCGCCTTCGTTTAAGTTGACCGCGATGATGCCGTTAGAGCGAGGACGCGAGTATTCGGTCAGTGCGGTTTTCTTCACGGTGCCGTTGGCGGTCGCCATAAAGACAAACTTACCTTCTTCATATTCACGCACCGGCAGAATGGCCGTGATGCGTTCATTTTCTTCCAGAGGCAACAGATTGACGATCGGTTTGCCGCGCGCCTGACGCGACGCCAGTGGCAACTGGTACACTTTAAGCCAATATAAACGGCCGCGGTCAGAGAAGCACAAAATGGTGTCGTGGGTACTGGCCACCAGCAACTGATCGACAAAATCTTCATCTTTGACTGTGGTTGCCGCTTTGCCGCGGCCACCGCGACGCTGCGCTTCATAGTCGGTCAGTGCCTGATATTTGGCATAACCGAGATGTGACAAGGTCACCACAACGTCTTCTTCGGCGATCAAATCTTCCATATTGATATCCAGCGCATTGTCCTGGATCTCAGTACGGCGGGCATCACCATATTGCGCTTTGGCCGCTTCTAACTCTTCACAAATGACTTCCATCAGGCGGGTTGAGCTCGCGAGGATATGCAGCAATTCAGCAATTATATCCAGCAGCTCTTTGTATTCGCCGAGGATTTTTTCGTGTTCAAGACCAGTCAGTTTGTGCAGACGCAGGTCGAGGATCGCCTGAGCCTGTTGTTCAGTCAGGTAATAATAACCTTCGCGGATGCCAAAATGCGCTTCAAGCCATTCTGGACGTGCAGCACTTTCACCGGCCCGTTCCAGCATTTCCTGCACATTACCCAGTTTCCAGCCGCGTGCGACTAAACCTGATTTTGCTTCCGACGGGCTGGCTGAGGTTTTGATCAGCTCGATAATTTCATCGATATTGGTCAGTGCAATCGCCAGACCTTCTAAAATGTGCGCGCGGTCGCGGGCTTTTTTCAGGTCATACACGGTGCGGCGTGTGACGACTTCGCGACGGTGCAGGACAAAACACTCCAGAATTTGTTTCAGGTTCAACAACTTCGGTTGGCCCTCGATCCAGACGCCACCATATTGATACCAAACACGCTCTGCATCTGGGTTTGCTTGTAGAGGTTATTGAGCATCACTTCGGCGGATTCGCCGCGCTTGAGTTCAATCACCATGCGCATCCCGTCTTTGTCGGATTCGTCGCGCAATTCGGAGATGCCTTCGAGCTTTTTCTCTTTGACCAGTTCGGCAATTTTTTCCAGCAGACGCGCCTTGTTCACCTGATAAGGCAACTCGGTGACGATGATGGTTTCGCGACCGGTTTTTTCGTCGGTTTCGACATGCGTTCGGGCGCGGACATAAACTCTGCCACGGCCGGTGCGGTAGGCTTCACGGATGCCACGGCGCCCGTTGATAATACCGGCGGTCGGGAAATCCGGCCCCGGCAGGTATTCCATCAGATCAGGAATGGTGATATCCGGATTAGCAATAAAGGCCAGGCACGCATTCACGACTTCACTGAAATTGTGCGGCGGAATATTCGTCGCCATCCCGACCGCGATACCGGATGAACCGTTGATCAGCAGGTTAGGTAGGCGCGTGGGGAAAACGCTGGGTTCTTTCTCGTTGCCATCGTAGTTAGGAACAAAATCGACGGTTTCTTTGTCGATGTCCATCTGCAATTCGTGGGCAATTTTGGACATGCGCACTTCGGTGTAACGCATCGCAGCGGGTGAGTCGCCATCAACCGAACCGAAGTTACCTTGCCCATCCACCAGCATGTAACGCAGCGAGAACGGTTGTGCCATACGCACCATCGTGTCGTACACTGCGGTATCGCCGTGCGGGTGGTATTTACCGATCACGTCACCGACGACACGTGCGGATTTTTTGTAGGGCTTGTTCCATTCGTTGCCGAGTTCGCTCATCGCAAACAACACACGACGGTGGACAGGCTTCA
>JAXHNX010000044.1:0-196279 GCA_034519945.1 Rheinheimera sp. | reverse complement strand
TACACACAAGATTGCTCCATCAGGATGACCGCAATGCTCTGGATCCGGCATAACCGCGATAGTGGCTTGTAATTTCCTTCCATTAAATTATCCATCCGTCAGGTGTTACAAGGCGACATGACGTGAACAGCGCAGTTATGAAGGCCTGCCAGATCTCTAAAGACGAATTATGTAACGACCATACAACCGTTTTCGACCCTCTTGAAGGATTTTATCAATTGATGATCATTTGCAGCGCACGGTGTGCGATCCAGGTTTTGCATCCTGACCATGATGCCCGCGATTGTGGTCTGCAGATCGACTCACCCGGGCGCGGTTATGGCTGGAAAGCCTGTTTAGAAAAAACTTGACGACCTATAAACTCGGTGATGCAACCGGATGGTCGTTATCGTGAAACTGTCGCAGTTATGTTAGCGGACAATTGTGACAGTCGACAGTCGGTTTCGTGATGACTCTGGATCGTTATGGGCAGGGGGATCAAACTATTTCGAATTGCGACCAGCGTTATTGGCGCGAGCAAAAGCCGTTTCACGTGCTGTTGGCCGTTCAGTACAGTGCTGACGGTTCCGTCCCAAAACAAGACGCTCCATGTCTCCCGCGACCGATACAGATCACGCGAACAAATTCGCGTTTTGAATTTGCTGCGTCAGCCATGAAGGACTTTCGTTGCCTGTGCGGTCTGGCTGGAAGGGTAGACAAAGGTTGGACGGGATCGGAGCCATGAAGCTTTCGCGAACCATAACAGTCTGCGGGAAGGCGATTATGCGTATTAAAAGTGAAAGCCCGTAGTTATGCAGGCGTATGAGCCTCAAATGCCGACCTTTCCCCCTCCTTCCTGGCGGACTGCCGTCTCCCGGTTTCCGGACTCATTGGGCGTACGCGACATATTGACAGGCGCTGGCGCCATTGATTAACCGCTGGCATCATTGGCGCAGTAGCCACGCGGCGGGCAGAAGCGTTGCTGCTGAATCAACTCGGTAGAACCAACGTACCGCCGATTTATCCAAAGCAAAACCGGAAGCGGAACATATCTCTGACTTCGCGTTTCAAACCTCCACCAGCGCCAGTTGGTCCAGTGCCGAAAAATGGCGGCGCTTGGGCAATTGGTCGCAGGGTGGCATAGCGAATGACAGCGAATACTTCAGGTGTGGCGCTGACCGGCAATAGTCTGTTGCGCGATAGTACCGCAGCGTTAGCCAGTCAGCTCGACAGCGGCCAGCTGAAAAAACAGGATTTGGCGCACTTTCTGCAAACCGCGAGCCAAAGCTCAGAATTGGTGGAGCGGAATTTACAGCGCGCGGCGGAGTTAATCAGTAATTTTAAACAAGTGTCGGTCGATCGCAGCAGTGGCGAGCGGCGGATATTTAATCTGCGTGATTTCTTAGATGAGGTTGAGCAAAGCTTGGCGACGTTATGGCGGGAACGGCCCGTGCAGTTCATCGTCGATTGTCCGGCAGAGATCCAGCTTGATACTTATCCCGGCGCGCTGAGTCAGGTGATCACGATCCTGGCGCAAAATTCCTTATTGCATGGCTTTGCCGCTGAGGGTGGCGGTGAAATGCGGCTTTGCGCCCGAGCACTAGATATGGAACAGGTTGAGATCGTCTTTGCCGATAATGGCGCCGGTATTGCCACTGAACACCTGGAAAAAGTGTTTGAGCCGTTTTTTACCACCAAAAGAGCGCACGGCGGCACCGGGCTTGGGCTGCATATTCTGTTTAATCTGGTCAGTGAGCGATTGGGAGGCACCGTCACAGTGGAAAGCGGTCACGAGGGGAGCGGCTGCGCTTTTATCCTGATACTGCCATGTGTGGCGCCGCAACCTGAGGCATAGTCCAACAAAAACAGCAGCGAATTGCTGCTGTTTTGTGACGAAAACCAACATTTTATAATCGGTTAATTTCGTCTTTTAACGTATAGGATTTGTCGGTGACGA
Organism: Rheinheimera sp.; assembly: GCA_034519945.1. Taxonomy (GTDB): domain Bacteria; phylum Pseudomonadota; class Gammaproteobacteria; order Enterobacterales; family Alteromonadaceae; genus Pararheinheimera. The sequence continues at coordinate 194,343 of JAXHNX010000044.1, read as the reverse complement.
TGGCTTCTAAGGTGGCAACCCGCTGCTTCAACTGCTCCAGCTGTGCCCGCACATCGTCGGTATTCTGACTGGCGTTGGCCAATTTTACTTTAGTCTTGGTGTGCTGTTCATAAAAGGCATAAGCAAATGCACCAACAACCGCGATAAAACCAATATCAAATACACCCATCTGAATTCCCCTGTGATTTTTTTTGACTGAACAGACGTCGTCTCGCAACTGTTATGCCATAAATATTTCACTTATAAAACAACGAACTTGTTACAGCATGCAACGATGAATAGTTTATTTTCGCCAATTTCTGGTGATTTTCACCGCTGCAGCTGGCGCTTGCCATGATAAAATCAGTCGCGATGATGACAGGAGAGTTCTCGTGAACAGCAGCGATACCGATCAGCACTGGATGTTATATGCGATGCAGCTGGCCGCGAAGGCTGAAGCCGCCGGTGAAGTGCCGGTTGGTGCTGTGCTGGTTAAAGACGGTCAGGTGCTGGGTGAGGGCTGGAATTTATCGATCTGTCGGCACGATCCGACTGCGCATGCGGAAATGCAGGCGATTCGTCAGGCAGGTCTGGCACTGAAAAATTACCGGATGCTGGATTGTACTTTGTATGTGACGTTGGAGCCTTGTGCCATGTGTGCCGGTGCTTTGGTCCACAGCAGAGTGCAGCGGCTGGTGTTTGGTGCAACCGATTTAAAAGCCGGCGCCTGTGGTTCGGTGTTTGATATTGTGCGCCATCCGCAGCTGAATCATCAGTTGGCCGTGTGCGGCGGGGTATTGGCAGAACAATGTGCCGGGCAATTGTCAGATTTTTTTAAGAAACGCCGTGCTGAGAAAAAAGCGCTGAAATTGCAGAAAATCACCGAACATACAGAGATGACTCAGCCGCAGATCTCAGCGACTGCAGATACAGGGGATGCGGCCAGCTGATTGTATTCGCGTTGGCGGCGAAACAGCTTTAACACCGACATATTGCGTTTGACCCGACGACGGCTGGCGCCTACATCCATCAGCCGGCGTTTGCGTAACATTTTTGGTCTTTTTCTTCTTAACATGTCCACTTCCTTTCACTGCATGCCGCCACTATAGGGAAATCGTCCCACTCCATCAAGCACACTGCAGCAAGGGCTGCGGCGCAAATAGAAACGGTTCGAGTCACTCAGTCGCGTTTTGGTTCAGATTTTTTGTCGTTGGCATTAGATTTCAGCGCTGGTTTTTGCGTTGTCGCGCGCTTTGCTGGTGTTGTTGCCGTCACAGCATTTGTTGATTTACGTTGTATTTGCCCGCCCGGGTTTTGAGTAGCCTGTTGTTGTTCCGCTTGTTTGCGTTCATCTACCCACAATAAAGTGTCGTAATAACGGCGGATATTCTCCACGTAATACACCGCCATATCACCACGCGCATAACCGGTGCGGGTTTGCCGGTAGTATTTCCGTTGCCGCAGCAGCGGCAGCCGTTGTTTTACTTCGGCCCAGTTGTCGGCATTGGCACCGTCTTTCTCTGTCAATAAGCGCGCGCTTTCCACATGGCTTAAACCCAGGTTGTAAGCCGCTAAGGCAAACCAGAGCTTGTCCGGCATTGGGATACGCTCGGGTAAGCGGTCCAGCATCCGCTGCAGGTAGCGGCTGCCGCCCCTGATACTTTGCGCGGCATCAACGCGACTCGATACTTTCATCAGATTGGCGGTATCCACGGTCAGCATCATCATGCCGACGACCCCTTGCGGGCTGCGTGCTTTCGGGTCCCAGCGTGATTCCTGATACGCCAGTGCAGCTAGCAAACGCCAATCGAGTGGACCGGCATGTTGTTCAAACAGGTTTTTGTAACGCGGCAGGGTTCTGTCTATCGCTTCGATATAATCCAAAGTGTCGGCATAGTTAAAGCGCCGCACATGGCCAAAGTACTTATCTTCCAGCGTCAGCAAATCTGCGCCTTCATAACTGCGGCCAAAAAACTCAATGAGTACGCTGTACAGCGAGTCGTCATTATTTTTTGGCAGCAGCCAGGCCACCGGTTGTTGGCGTTTGAGTGTTAATGCCACGCCGAGGTTGGGGTAAAAGCGCTGATTAATCGCCAGCATGTGAGAATCAGCCAGCGTGTAAGCAATTTTGCCTTCGGCGACTTTTTGCAGTAGCTCTGTTGGGTCGTCGGTGTCGTTTAATTCAATTTGCAGTTGCGGCTCTGAAGTTTTCAGCGCCAGCAATGTTTCGGCCTGACTGGAGCCTTTGAGCACCACAATAGGGCCAGACAGATCCTGCAGGGTTTTTGGCCGGCGCTTTTGCTGGCCAAACACCAGCACTTCATCAGCCAACTGATAAGCCGGCGCCAGCCGGTACTTTTGTTGCAAGGCTTCGGAGATAGTCGAACCGCTGGCGATTAAATCAATATCGCCATTACTGAGTTTCACTAACAGCTCATCAATAAAAAAGGCGGGGACGAGCTCAAGTTTCACGCCGAGTTTGTCGGCCAACGCTTGCGCCAGCTCATATTCATAACCTGTGGCGCCATCCGGGCCAACAAAATAACTGGTGGGGCCGTTTAAAATACCAACACGAATGCTATCTCTTTGATAAATCTGATGTAAATGCATAGGAGCCGGCGCCGGTGTACAACCGGTCAACAGCAAAATCCACAGCAAAACAGTCAGAAAAAATCGCATTCACAGGCAACCTTTGGGTAAAGAAGCCGGTATTTATATCAAATTTTGCGCAATTCGTCAGGCTTTGGCGCGCACGACGGCGCTTTTCGGCGCAGTCCCGCCATTGTCCTGACCGTGTAAATGCACGTCTACACGGCTTTATTGATACCCAAGGGCGGCTTTTTTCTTTATAATGCGGCGCCGATTTCAAGGTTCCGTCCACGACCAACCCACGGGAAAAAAATCTATGTTAATCCTGCGTGGTGCAGCTGCACTGTCCGAGTTCCGAGTTCAGAAAATCATCGATCTGTGTGCCAAGGCGCAACTGCCTGTCAGCGATGTTTATGCCGAATTTATGCATTTTGCCGATGTGAGCGCCAGCCTGAGCGCTGACGAGCACAACACGCTGGAAAAACTGCTGACTTATGGACCAACGCTGGCATCGCACCAGCCGGCCGGCCAGTTATTGCTGGTGACGCCACGTCCGGGCACTATTTCGCCCTGGTCATCCAAAGCCACCGACATCGCGCACAATTGTGGTCTTGCCAAAGTGCTGCGCTTAGAACGCGGTGTGGCCTATTACCTGAGCGCCACGCGCGCACTGTCTGCGACTGAGCAGCAACAAGTGGCAGCGCTCATTCACGACCGCATGATGGAAGTGGTGTTCACTGAATTGCAGCAAGCCGCCGCCCTGTTTAGCAAAGCTGAGCCGGCACCGGTGTCTTCAGTTGACATGCTGGCCGGCGGCCGCGCCGCATTGGCTGCAGCCAATATCCGTATGGGCCTGGCTTTAGCGGATGATGAAATCGATTATCTATTCAGCAACTTCACCGCACTGGGTCGTAATCCAAACGACATCGAACTTTATATGTTTGCGCAGGCGAACTCTGAGCACTGCCGCCACAAAATTTTTAACGCCGACTGGACCATTGACGGCGAGAAACAGCCGAAGTCGCTGTTTAAAATGATCAAAAACACCATGGAAGTCACGCCGGATTATGTGCTGTCCGCCTACAAAGACAACGCTGCGGTGATGGAAGGTTCCAAAGCTGGCCGTTTTTTCCCGACACCGGACACCCAGGAATATCAGTACCATCACGAAGATATCCATGTACTGATGAAAGTTGAAACCCACAACCACCCAACCGCCATTTCGCCATTTCCGGGCGCTGCGACGGGTTCTGGTGGTGAAATTCGTGACGAAGGCGCGACCGGTGTCGGTTCTAAACCAAAAGCCGGCCTGGTTGGTTTCTCAGTATCGAACTTACGCATCCCGGGCTTCGAACAGCCGTGGGAAACTGATTTCGGTAAGCCTGGCCGCATCGTTTCAGCGCTCGACATCATGACCGAAGGTCCGCTCGGTGGCGCGGCCTTTAACAACGAATTTGGCCGGCCCAATATTCTCGGTTATTTCCGGACCTACGAAGAACAGGTACCAAGTCATAACGGCGAAGAAGTTCGCGGTTACCACAAGCCAATTATGATCGCCGGTGGCCTTGGCAATATCCGCGCGGAACACGTACAAAAAGGTGATTTACCGGTGGGTGCCAAATTAGTGGTGCTCGGCGGCCCGGCAATGAACATCGGCCTCGGTGGTGGCGCAGCCTCTTCGATGGCGTCTGGCCAATCGGCGGAAGATTTGGATTTTGCCTCAGTGCAACGCGAAAACCCGGAAATTGAACGCCGGTGTCAGGAAGTGATTGACCGCTGCTGGCAGTTAGGCGCGGACAACCCGATTGTGTTTATCCACGACGTTGGGGCAGGTGGTTTATCTAATGCCTTCCCGGAACTGGTCAACGACGGTGGGGTTGGCGGCAAGTTTGAACTGCGTAATGTACCAAACGACGAACCTGGCATGTCACCGCTGGAAATTTGGTGTAATGAGTCGCAGGAACGCTATGTCATGGCCATTCCGGCTGACAAAATGCCGGTATTTGAACAAATCTGTAAACGTGAACGCGCACCTTATGCGGTGGTTGGTGAAGCGACAGCCGAACAGCATCTGACTTTATCTGACACGCATTTCGGCAATACGCCTATCGACCTGCCATTGTCAGTATTACTTGGCAAAGCACCAAAAATGCACCGCGATGTAGCGTCAAAACAAAGCAGTGGCAAAGCGCTGGACTTGGCCGGTGTCAACATCAAAGACGCGACCGAACGGTTGTTGCGGTTGCCGACCATTGCGGAAAAAACCTTCTTAATCACTATCGGTGACCGCTCGGTAACCGGCATGGTGGCGCGGGATCAGATGGTTGGTCCATGGCAGGTGCCGGTGGCGAACTGCGCTGTCACCACAGCGGCGCTCGATACTTATCACGGCGAAGCCATGTCGATGGGCGAGCGCACGCCAGTGGCATTGTTAGATTTCGGCGCTTCAGCGCGTCTGGCAGTCGCTGAATCCATCACCAACATCGCTGCGACTGACATTGGCGATTTAAAACGGATTAAGTTATCTGCCAACTGGATGTCTGCAGCCGGTCACCCGGGTGAAGACGCTGGCTTGTATCAAGCGGTGAAAGCCATCGGTGAAGAGCTTTGTCCGGCGCTTGGTATCACTATTCCGGTCGGCAAAGACTCGATGTCGATGAAAACCAAGTGGCAGGACAACGGCGAAGACAAAGCCGTCACTGCGCCAATGTCACTGGTGATCACCGCTTTTGCCCGCGTTGAAGATGTGCGTAAAACCGTGACTCCACAACTGCGCATCGACAAAGGCGCAAGCTCTTTGCTGCTAATTGATTTAGGCCAGGGCGAAAACCGTTTAGGCGCTTCTTGTCTGGCACAGGTGTACAAACAGCTGGGACAAACCACGCCAGATCTGGCTTCACCAGAATTGCTGGCCAATTTCTTCCACGCGATTCAGCAACTGACGCACGAACAAAAACTGCTGGCCTACCATGACCGCTCAGACGGTGGTTTATTGCTGACGCTGGCGGAAATGGCCTTTGCTGGTAAAGCGGGCTGGAACGTTGATGTCAGTGCTTTAGGTCACGATGACCTGGCGGTGCTGTTCAGTGAAGAATTAGGTGCGGTGATCCAGGTTGCCGACAGCGAGCTGGATTATGTGCAGCAAGTGCTGGCGAAACATAATCTGGCTGCGAGCAGCTTTGTGCTGGGTGCCGTCAGCAACAGCGACGAATTAACCGTGCGCCGTGGCGACAACGTGATATACAGCGACAGCCGCACCCGTCTGCGTTGTATCTGGGCGGAAACCACTTATCAGATGCAGGCACGCCGTGACAATCCGGCCTGTGCAGCACAAGAACATGCGACCAAAGCGGATCAGCAGGATCCAGGCCTGAACGTGAAGCTCAGTTTTGACCTGAACGAAGACGTGGCTGCGCCTTATATTCTCAAAGGTGCCAAGCCGAAAGTCGCAGTGCTGCGCGAGCAAGGCGTTAACTCCCACGTCGAAATGGCGGCCGCCTTTAACCGGGCTGGTTTCACTGCAGTCGACGTGCATATGAGCGATATCCTCAGCGGTCGTCGCAGTCTGGAAGAATTTAACGGTCTGGTTGCTTGTGGCGGTTTCAGCTACGGCGACGTATTAGGCGCTGGTGAAGGCTGGGCCAAGTCGATTCTGTTTAACGAGCAGGCTCGGCGTGAATTCAGTCAGTTCTTCGAGCGTGAATCAACGTTTACGCTCGGCGTCTGTAATGGCTGTCAGATGGTGTCGAACCTGAAGTCACTGATCCCGGGCGCTGATTTATGGCCACGGTTTGTCCGCAACAAATCAGAACGGTTTGAAGCGCGCTTCAGCCTGGTTGAAGTGCAGCAAAATCCGTCTTTGCTGTTTGCTGGTATGGCCGGTTCACGCATGCCAATCGCCGTGTCACATGGTGAAGGTCTGGCTGAGTTTGCAAGTGCACAAGCCTTAGCGGCGGCGGATCAAAGCGGCACTATCGCGCTGCGCTTTGTTGATAACTATGGTCAGGTCACCACGCAATATCCGGCTAACCCGAACGGTTCTGCCAATGGCATCACGGCACTGACCACCACAGACGGTCGCGTCACTATTATGATGCCGCACCCGGAACGCGTGTTCCGCGCTGTCAGCAATAGCTGGCACCCGGACGAGTGGCTGGAAGACAGCCCATGGCTGCGCATGTTCCGTAATGCGCGGGTCTGGTTGGGTTAATTTCCCGATCGGATAGATATAAAAAAACCAGCTTCGGCTGGTTTTTTTATATCCAAGGCTGAATGAGCAAATCTGCTGCCTGCTATTGCCGGTTGCACTGAGGCAGCGCTTCGTTTTAAGCTGAACCTCACGCAGTGACGCGCTATAACAATTCAAACAGAAGCGACCCGATGTCTTCCATTTTTCGTCCAGAAGCGCTGGCCCGTCAGCAGCAACGGCTGCAAGGCCAAATCAACCTGAACCGACCGCCGCAGCTGGTATGGCTGAGCTGGTTGTTATTGGCGATAGCGCTGGTGAGCATCAGCTTTTTGCTGAGTGCCGACTATACCCGCAAAGAAACCGTACAAGGCCTGCTGCAACCGGTGCAGGGGCAGGTCAGAGTGCAGGCGCAAAATAGCGGTGTAGTCAGCAAACTCAAAGTGCAGGAAGGCCAGCTGGTGAAAGCCGGCACGCCGCTATTGCAATTGAGCAGCAGTAAAATCGGTGCCGGCCAGACTGATTTAAGTCAAAGCCTGCAAACTGAAATGGACCGGATGCTGGAGAATAAAATCAATGAGCAGCAACAGTTACAACAGCGCCATCAAATGGAACTGCAGGCGCTGCAGAATCAAATCGACAATGATAAAGCTCGTTTAGCCGAACTGGCACAGCAGCTGGTGACTTTCCGTGAACGTCTGACGATTAACCAGCAACAGCTTGAGCAATTACAGAAATTATCTGGTAGCGGCTATATCTCTGGTCTTGAGATTAATAAACAAAAAGACGCTTTACTGGCACTGCAGCAGCAGGAAAAAAGCCTGCAGTCAGAACAGCTGAAACTGCAGCAACAACTGCAGCAAAATCAGGATCTACTCAGCCAGTTGCCGCTGCGCCAGCAAAGCGAACTGACCCAGCTGGCTAATGCCATTTCCAGCTTAAAAAATCAAAAAACTGAGTTGCAGCAACAGCAGGAAATCTGGCTGACCGCACCGGTGGACGGTCAGGTCAGCGCGCTGCGGATCAGTGCTGGTCAAACCTTAGAGGCCGGTGCTGTTGCGCTGACACTGTTGCCGGTCAATGCTGAGCTGGAAGCCATTCTGTATGTGCCGACCCGGGCTATTGCTTTTGTTAGTACCGGCCAACCGGTGCGTATTCGCTATGATGCCTTCCCGTTTCAGCGCTTTGGTGTATTCAGCGGCACGGTGCATGAACTGAGTAATACAGTGTTATTGCCATCTGAAGTAGCCGAAGTTGCATTGCAGCAGCCGAGCTATCGGTTGAAAGTGCGCCTCAGCGGCCAGGCGATCCAGGCCTATCAGCGTGAATTGCCGCTCAAGGCCGGCATGACGTTACAAGCCGATTTAATCACCGAACAACGTAATTTATGGCAGTGGTTGTTTGACCCGATCCTGGCCTTACGGGGACAATTCTGATGAGTCAGCTTGCCAGTCAACTGAAGTTATGGCCCTCCCAACGGCTACCGGTATTATTGCAGTCTGAAGCGGCGGAGTGCGGCATCGCTTGCCTTGGCATGGTGGCTGGTTTTTATGGCCACCATTTAAACATCCAGCAACTGCGCGCTTTATTTGGCAGCTCAATTGCTGGTTGCACCATGAAAGATTTGGTCGAATTTGCCAGTCGTCTGGCGCTCAGTGGCCGCGCTTTGAAACTGGAGCCTGCGGCACTGGGCAAATTGCAGCTACCGGCGATTTTGCATTGGGACATGAATCATTTTGTCGTGCTCAAATCAGTGCGGCGCGGCAAGCTGGTGATCCATGATCCAGCGCGCGGCGAGCGCACACTAAGCCTCGCCGAAGTGTCAGAGCATTTTACCGGGGTGGCGCTTGAGTTATTACCGACGCAGGACTTCAGCCAAAGACCAGCCGCTGCCGGTCTGCGTTTGCAGGATTTCTGGTCCGGTATCAGCGGGCTGAAGCGCTCGGTGGCGCTGATCCTCAGTCTGTCGCTGTTATTGCAGCTGTTTACACTGGTCGCGCCTTATTACCTGCAGCTGGTGGTGGATGATGTGCTGCTCAGTGCGGACCGCAGTTTATTGCTGGTGCTGGCGCTTGGTTTTGGCTTGTTGTTGCTGTTTGAGATCAGCACCTCAGTGCTACGCGCTTTTGTGTTGCTGCATTTTAACAGTGCGATGAATATCCAGATGGCGGCCAATCTGCTGCATCACCTCATCCGTCTGCCGCTGAGTTACTTCGAAAAACGCCAGATTGGCGATGTGTTGTCGCGTTTTGGCTCTCTGCAACAAGTGCGTGAATTACTAACCAGCGGTGTGATGGAGGCGGTGATCGATGGCCTGATGGCGCTGGCGATTTTGGCCGTGTTGCTGTGGTACAGCCCGTTATTGTGTCTGGTCGTGCTGCTGGCGCTGCTGTGTTACGGCGTGGTGCAACTGCTGGTGTACCACCAGTACCGCAAAGTGTCGGAACAACAAATTGTGGCGCAGGCGCAGGTGCAGAGCCATCAGATTGAAACCGTGCGCGCCATGCAGACGTTAAAGTTGTTCAGCGCCGAAGCCAAACGCGAAGCGAGCTGGCAGCATTTGTATGTCGCTGCAGCGAACCGTGGCATCCAGCTTGGTGTGTTTAACTTAAGTTTCCAGCATATCAATAAGTTATTGACCGGTATTGAGCATGTGCTGGTGATTTATTTTGGTGCTTTGCTGGTGTTGGACGGTGGTTTCAGTACCGGTATGTTGTTCGCATTTATTGCCTATAAAAGCCAGTTTATGGAGCGGATGTCGCGGCTGATTGATAAAGGCCTGGCGCTGAAAATGCTCAATCTGCATTTTGCCCGGCTGGCGGATATTGTTGCCACCCCGCGCGAAGATAAGCAAAGTGCTGCAGCGCAGCGCGAGCTGGAATTAAGCGGCCAAATCAGCGTGGATAATTTAAGTTTTGCCTATAGCAGCACGGGCGCGCCGGTGTTGCAGCAGGTTAGTCTCGAAGTCGCCGCCGGTGAATCTGTCGCCGTGGTTGGCCCTTCCGGCTGTGGCAAAACCACGTTGTTAAAGCTGATGCTGGGGCTGTTTACACCGCAACAAGGCGAAGTCCGGGTCGACGGTGTGCCGCTCAGTCAGGTCAATCAGGCCTGTTATCGCAATCAGATCGCGGCAGTGATGCAGGACGACCAGCTGTTATCCGGTTCTATCCGCGACAATATCTGCTTTTTTGCAGATGAGCCGGATGATCACTGGGTGCAGGAGTGTGCCAAATTAGCGGCCGTGCACGAAGATATCAGTCGGATGCCGATGGGTTATCACAGTCTGATTGGCGATATGGGCTCGGCTTTATCCGGCGGCCAGAAACAGCGGATTTTACTGGCGCGCGCTTTGTACCGGCGGCCAAAGATTCTGTTTTTGGATGAAGCGACCAGTCACTTGGATATGGCCACTGAAGCTGTGGTGTCGGGCGCATTGCAGCGATTGCAGATCACCCGGATTATTATCGCGCACCGGCCTGAGACTATTGCCTCGGCAGACCGGGTGTTGACGTTGCCGACGTTACAGCTGGGGCCTGGCTGATAACTCTGGGTTTAGAAGTTTGCCTAACTAATTACGGTCTCGACCCTAAGCATCACCGAAGGCTCTGGGTACCACGTACTGAGCACCACGTGCCTGCATCGACCATTCGCAGAGCTCATGGCGTTCACAGGCAAAATGCCAACAGATTGGCATTTTGAGATCCCTGTTTCACCATACCATCCGTCCTGGATATAAAAACAGCGGCAAAGCCGCTGTTTTGTTCCCCCTTATTCTGCACCTTCCGTGCTGCTACACCGGCTGCCTGCCGGCGTTTTATCCCGTTTGCCGCAGGATAAATTCTTGCTTACATGCTCCAGCGCACGCCAACCATGTAAACCCATGGGTCGATTTGCACGTCGACGCTTTGGATCACGTTATCATTGACGCGGACTTCACCAGTAGTGTCGATATCCATTTTGCTGACTGCAAAGTGGGCACCCCAGTTGTCGCTCAGTTTGTAGTTAAAACCGGCTTGCAGCGCCAAGCCCCAGCTCGCTTTTAACTTCAGGTCGACATCATCAGTCGCGGTGGTGACTTTCAGCGCCTGCAATGTGGTTTTTAATGCACCTGATGCAGACTCGTCGAAAAATTTGGTGTAGTTCAGCCCCACGCCTACGAATGGGTCAAAATTACTGTTGCCCATATCAAAGTGGTATTGCGCGACTAAAGTTGGTGGCAGGTGCTTGGTGTTGCCAATCGCCAGACCATCAATGGCGGAACCTTTGACGGCGATATCATGGCTGAATGGCGTTGCAGCGATCAGTTCAGCAGTCCAGTTCTGGTCGATTTTGTAATCGATGGTCAGACCCAGCTGAGTGTTGTTGTCGACCGATACTGCCGTTGATCCTGTTGGTAAACCGGCAACTTTTTCCACTACGTTCAGTGAGCTGCTGCTGTCATTTGGCGCCACAGTGATGGCACCGACGTTCACAGAAATATTGGCAGAAGCCGCAGCAGTAAAACCAGCAAGGGCCAGTACACACAGGTTCAGTTTGGTTTTCATGTTATTTTCCTTCAGAGACAAGGTCTTGTTTAACTGCGGGCATTGTGCGCTTCTGAGCAGGCAAAACTTTGGTCTGGATCAAGCTTTTGCTGTAACAAGTGGCTTTGCAGCGCCAAAGTTTGATATGAAACAAACTTTGCTGAAGTGGTAGAGAAAGCGACCATAAGAGGTACGTTTTCGACAAAATGTTGAAAACTTACATACGTATGGCAGGTTTGAGGTGTTTGCAAGCCGGATATTGATGCGTATAGTACAAATAGCTAAATCTGGCTGCGGGCTTCGTCAGTTCTGACTGACAGAGGGGAGAGACCGCGATGGCCGCTTTAGTCACCCACAGGATAGACTTTTCCATAACAAGAGAAATTGTATGTCAGTAACCACACCATCCGGCGAGGCCTATAACAGCAACGCCAGCGGGCAGAATCATGGTTTTGCCCTGACCAGCCTGACGTTTTTGTTTTTTATCTGGGGTTTTATCACTTGTCTGAATGACATTTTGATCCCACACCTGAAAAATGTGTTTGACCTGAGTTACACCCAGGCATCCCTCATTCAGTTCTGTTTCTTTGGCGCTTATTTCCTGGTGTCGCTGCCGGCAGGTTTGCTGGTGCGTCGTGCCGGTTATCAGCGCGGTATTGTCATTGGTTTGTTGATTGCGGCCAGTGGCTGTGTGTTGTTTTATCCGGCCGCTGCGACCCAGACCTATGCGTTGTTTCTGGGCGCTTTGTTTGTGCTGGCATCTGGCATCACGATTTTACAAGTTGCGGCGAATCCATATGTAACAGCGCTGGGCCGAGCAGAAACTGCCTCCAGCCGTTTGTCGATGACACAAGCGTTTAACTCGCTCGGGACAACCATTGCGCCCTGGTTTGGTGGCCTGATGATTATGGGCGCGGTGACGGCAGCAGCCGGTACTGCTGAACATAAACTGCAGGAAGCCCAAGCGGTGCAAATTCCTTATCTGCTGCTGGCAGGCGCGTTATTGGTGTTGGCGGCAGTGTTCGCCAAATTAAATCTGCCGACCGTTTCAGAGCACCATGTTGATGAAAAAGTAAATGCTGATCCGGGTTCTGCGTGGCAATACAGCCACTTAGTACTTGGCGCACTGGGGATTTTTGTTTACGTCGGTGGTGAAGTATCGATTGGCAGTTACCTGGTGAATTTTATGGGCGAGCCGCATATTGCCGGCATGCCGGAAGCACAGGCTGCTGCGTATCTGAGTTATTACTGGGGCGGTGCTATGGTCGGCCGGTTTATCGGTGCTGCGGTGATGCAAAAAGTCTCTGGCGGCAAAGTTCTGGCCTTTACTGCTGTGGTGGCCGCCGCTTTGGTTATCGTTGCCATCGTTACCAGCGGTGCCTTAGCCATGTGGTCTTTGCTGGCGGTGGGTCTGTTTAACTCTATTATGTTCCCGACGATTTTCAGTCTGGCGGTGACAGGGCTCGGCCGTTTCACCAGTAACGGCAGTGGCGTGTTATGTGCGGCTATCGTCGGTGGCGCCTTGGTACCGGTGTTACAGGCGGTGCTGGCGGATAGTATCGGCTTACAGCTGAGTTTTATCGTACCGGTATTCTGTTACGTCTACATCTGCTATTACGGTCTGGTTGGCTCAAAGATTAAGCAGCCGCAGATTTAAATGCAGATGATCAAAAACGCCGGCAACCGCCGGCGTTTGTTTTTAGTCTTCACCCAAATATCTTGCCCGTTTTGCCGCTTTTATCTTACTGATATCTACCAGCACCAGACCGTCGATACAGTCGGCAAACTCAGGGTCGACGCCAAAAGATAAAAACTGCACGCCACCAGGCTCAGTCAGTTCGCTGTATTGCTTATACAAAGTGGGTACTGCCAATCCCATATTGGCCAGTAAGTGCTTCAGCTGAACAAAGTCTTCGGGGTAGTTATCACCACTAAAGTGTTGCTGCAGCTGTTGCATGGTGGTGATGTCGAGTGCGTACGGCCGGTTCGGCAAGGCGCTGTCGTCTTCACTGCTGAAATACAGCGTATAAAAGTACACCAGCAGGTCGCGCGCCGCCTTAGGGTAACTGTTCGACAGACTAACGCCGCCGAACAAATAACGGATATGTGGCCGCTGTTTTAAATAAGCGCCAATGCCATACCACAGATAATCCAGACTGCGTTTACCCCAGTATTTTGGCTGCACAAAGCTGCGGCCAAGTTCCAGCCCCTGCGCCAGCACCGGCTGCAGTTGATCGCTGAACTGAAACAATGATGCGGTATACAGGCCTTGCTGGCCGTGTTCGGCGACAACAGAGGTCACTTCGGCAAACCGATAAGCGCCAACAATTTCCAGCTCTTCGTTGTCCCACAAAATCAGCTGCTGATAATAACTGTCGTATTTGTCGGTATCGCGGCGTTTGCCACTGCCTTCACCGACGGCACGAAAGGCGATTTCACGCAGCCGGCCGATTTCACGCAGCAACACTGAACTCGGTTCCGGCTGGTACAGGTAAATCTGTTTGCCGTCAGCTGTTTCGCCCAGGCGTTGGCACTGACTAATGGCTTTTTTCAGCACTTGCCGGTCTTCCGGATGGGCGATGGCCGACTGGGTTTTCAGCAGCGGCGTTTTGTCTTTGGCGAGGCGGTATAAGTGTTTCTTAAACACTTTGACCATGGTTTTATGGTCAAACAGTGGCTGGGCAAAGCTGTCGTAGGGGATCATATCGCCGATGCGCAGGCCCATATGTTTGTGCTTTTGCTTAAACATTTCCTGCACCAGCAACATGGTCGACAATGGCTTGTACAACATAGAGGCGCCATAGAACAGCAGTGAATTGCGTGCGTCGATGTAAATCGGCAGGATCGGTGCTTTGGCGGCACGGGCAAAACGTAAAAAGCCGCCTTGCCATTTACCATCACGCACCCCATTGGGTTTCAGCCGCGACACTTCGCCGGCCGGGAACATAATCACTGCGCCCTCGGCACCAAGGTGTGCGCCGATGTTGTCGAGCATCCGACGATCAGTGCCACCTTGCATATTATTGACCGGCAACAACAAGTCGCGTAGCGGGCCAATGCTGCCTAACAGCTGATTTGCCACGACTTTGACATCAGGCCTGATATCGCTGACCAGCTTGATCAGGGCCAGTCCATCCAGTGAACCGATGGGGTGATTGGCGATAATGACGACACGGCCAGCCGCCGGAATACGTTCCAGTTCGTTATCCCGCACCTGACAGCGAAAGGAAAAATAGTCCAGCACCTGTTCGACAAAATCGAGTCCATATAAATGCGGATACTGTGCGGCAAATTGCATAAATTCATCTTCATGTAACAGATGTTTCAGCGCACCTTTGACCGGTTTGGCCAGCCAGCTGTTATTGTTCAGTTGCGGCAGATGCCGCTCGACGACTTGTTCCACATTTAACATGCCTTACTCCCGGCGCCCATTCAGCTTATCGCCTCTTGTGTGGGCTTAGGCTAAGCAGGCTGTATGACAGTCTGGTCACAGAATTATGGCAATTTGCTGAAATTTCCGCCGGCTGTGACATCTGCAGGCTGGTCAGGCAAGGACAGGGCTGTTTAGAATGCAGGTCTGTATATTTTGCTGAGCCTGCTATGAGCATCGCGCTGATTATTCCGGACCGAAAACTTGATACTGTCGTTGCCGCACTGCAACAGCAGTTGCCGGACGTTGTTATTGAAGTCTGGCCGCATATCAGGCAGCCCGGGGCGGTCGAATTCGCCGTCGTGTGGAAGCAGCCTGCGGGAGCTGTGGCGTCGCTGCCGAATCTTCAAGCGTTACAATCCTTTGGCGCCGGTGTCGACAGTATCTTGTCGGATGCAACCTTACCGGCGCTTTTACCGCTGGCGCGGATTGTTGACCCGCACCTGACTGCGTCCATGTTGCAATACCTTGATACTGTGCTGAATTATTACCGGCTGCGTTTTGACGAATTCAGCAATAATCAGCAACAGCAGTTATGGAAACCGCGTTCGCCACGAAAAATTCAGCAGATTTGTGTGCTGGGTTTAGGTGAGCTAGGTGCGGCCGCTGCACAACATTTTGCCGCGTTGGGGTATCAGGTCAGTGGCTGGTCTGGCAGTCAGCGCCAAATCAATGGTGTAGTGTGTTTTGCTGGTCCTGACCAGTTTATTGCGGCCGTGGCAGACGCTGACATGCTGATTTGTCTGTTACCTTTGACGCCGGCTACAGAAAATCTGTTGAACGAGCCCCGACTGGCGCAGCTCAAATCAGGCGCTATTCTGGTCAACGTGGCGCGTGGTGCTATTGTGGATGACGAGGCTTTGTTGAAGGCCCTGCACAGTGGTCAGATTGCGGCGGCTTGTCTGGACGTGTTTCGCACTGAACCACTGCCGACAGATCATCCGTTCTGGCGCACATCAGGGGTGTTGCTGACACCGCATATTTCGGCGGTGACCAATGCTGATACCGCCGTGGCACAAATTGCCGAAAATTACCGCCGGGTGCAGGCTGGCCTGCCGATGGTCAATCAAGTCGACCGCACAAGAGGATACTGATGGCTGCTTATTCTTTAGAAATCATTGATCATCTCGCGGTGCTGACGCTAGTCAGCAGCGAAAAACGTAACTTGTTAACGCCCGCGTCTGCGCTGGAAATTGCCAAAGCAGTTGAAGGTTTACTGGATAACCCTGCAGTCAAGGCCTTAGCGGTCACGGGCCGTGCCGGTGCTTTTTGTTCCGGTGCCGATTTGACTGCGTTGCAACAAGCGGCCCACGGTGATGGTGCAGAGTTGCAACAAATTTATTCAGCCTTTACGTCAGTGGCGCATAGTCCGCTTTTTACCATCGCTTTGGTGAATGGTCCGGCGTTGGGGGCGGGGATGAATCTGGCGATGGCCTGTGATATCCGGCTGGCCAGTCCTGAAGCTTGGTTTGAAAGCCGGTTTTTTAATCTGGCCATTCATCCTGGTGGTGGACACAGCTGGTTATTGCCGCAGTTAGTCGGCTGGCAGCAGGCTGCTGCGATGATTTTCTCCGGTGAACGTTTATCAGCGCAACAAGCGCTGGCACAAGGTTTTGTCAAAGAACTGGTCGACGAGGAAATACTGTTGATGCGGGCGAAACAGCTTTGCGCGCACTTGTCGACGATCCCAACAGCGCTGGTGCGACAAACTAAAACCTCGATGTTGCAGCTACGCAGTTGCTACCGGCAAGACGATGCAGTCGCATTCGAGTTTCGTCAACAATTTCAATCGCTGCAAACTGAAGCCGCTCAACAACATATTGCGGCCCTGTTGCAGCGAATTCAAAATAAATAAATTGATTTCATAGGAATAAAATATGCCACAAGGCCTGAACGCCGATGCGATAGTGACAACCTGGTACCTGGATTATCAGGGGGAGGTCCGACAGCTACCGGAATGGCCCGCAGGTTTCAGTCTGGTGGAAGCAGAACTGCCAAGTCCGGAACTGAGTCAGTTCCTGTTTAGTGCTGTGGGAACCCCCTGGGGCTGGTTCAGCCGTTTAAGCTGGACTTATCAGGATTGGCTGGATTATCTCAATACAGGACAAGTACGGACCTGGGTGCTTTACAAACAAGGCACTCCGGCTGGTTTTATCGAGTTGTGGCGTCATCCGGAAGACCACGACAGTGTCGAGCTGAAGTTCTTTGGCATTATGCCGGCGTTTATTGGCCAGAAACTGGGGCCTGTGATGGCACAGGCAGCGATAGCGCTGGCACAGCAATGGAGCAAAGGTCGGGTCTGGGTGCATACATGCACAGACGATCATCCTGCGGCACTGAAAACCTATCAACAGGCCGGTTTTGTTGTGGTCGGTGAAGAGCAGGAGGTTGCTTCGCTACCGGCTGATTATGATCGGATTGCGTTGTCTGCGCCTTATATCCAAAGCCGGTTGGCGCGTTTTAAACAGAACTGAATAAAGTGTCGGATCAAATGGTTAGAACTGTTGTGATCCGACAGTAAAATCTTTACACTGACATGGATCCCAGTTTTGGAACAGTTGATTATCTTGATCAACGCAGGCCACATGGCCAGGACACCAACTGGGTGCAGATATTTTTCACCCTGATAACAATTACAGTAAGGGGTCTTTTTATGCGTAAAGCATCCAGTCGTGGTTTTGGTTTTACCGCAATCGCCGTTCTCGTGATTCTGATGGCCTGTTCAGCGTTGTTTACCCGGGCAGAAGCTGCAATCATCTGCTTGTTCTGACCGGATAAAATTGCCGCAGCACTATCAGCGTTTCTGATGCATCTCGCGATTTTCGCGTTTTTGCTCCGCATTTTTCTGTAACAGCACATAAGTCGCAGCATAACCGCCTTGTGCTTTTAATGCGGTATGGCAGGCCAGCACTTCAGGGATCTGTTGTAACCACTTAAAAGTGTAACTACGTAAAATTGCCGGATGTGGTTTGCTGTCGCGCCCCATGCCATGATGGATCAGCAAGGTGCGAATACCGCGCTGATGGCAGTCACGGATGAACTGAGACAGTGCTGAGCGGGCTTCCACCAGCGATTTACCCAGCAACATCAGCGTGGCATCGGTTTGATATTTACCGAGCCGCAGGTTTTTATAAACCCCTTCCTGCACCCCATCTTTTTTATATGCCAACACGTCATCTGGTTTAACCAAATCGACATATTCCATACTGAGGTAATTCGGGTCATATTCTGCTTCGAGTTCAGCCGCTTTGCGTCGGGCCAGTTGTGCTAACGTCGGTGCGCCGGCGCCGTTTTCATCAGCCAGTACATCAGCGTCCAGTCGTTTCACACCAGACATTTCCTGTAAAAACAGATCTAAATCTTCATTTGCCATCTTGGATACTTCAAATCACCAATGCGGGTTAGGGCTGATTATACGCTGGCAGACCCAGCTGGACCAATCGGTTATGGTGATTCATTCCGATGTTGACAGAGAAACTACTGCACTGGCGGCTGCTTTGCTTTCAGCTAAACTGCAAAGACAGACCTAGCCAATGGAGGCTGCTGATGGTACCGCAACGGATCTACGAAAGTTTGCCTTATGTGTATTTGGGACTGGGGATGGCCATTTTATGTTCAGTGAAAAATCCTTATGCTTTCTCTTCTGCGTTATTGTTTGTGCTGGCAGGTGCAGTCGTTTGGGTCGAGCGGTCTGAACATCGCCGCACCCGGCACCGTTTGTCATCACAGATCCATGGGATGTTGCCATTTTGGTGTTATGAGTTGTTGCCTTTCACTTATCTGACCTTGGGGTTATCTCTGTTGGCATATAGTGACAACACGCTGATGTATCCCTCAGCTGTCATTCTGACTGTCCTTGGTTTGCAAGTCTGGACTTTACGGGCGTTACAACGTCGGCCAAGGGCAAACACCGTCATCAAACGAGTTTCTGGTTAACGTATAAACCCCCACCCGGCGATTGCCGGGGGAGGGCTCAAGTGCAGCTGTGATGCGTCACCCGTTATTGGCGAAAATCGATAGTGCTGTTCGCAACGGCACTGGTCATCTTGATCCAGGCTTGCAGGTTTTGCTGCAGTGCTGCCGGGTCAATTTTATCCAAAGTGTCATTCGGTGTGTGGTGATAATCAAAGTAGTCTGAGCCATCCTGTTCCAGACTGACAACCGGCACACCCAGCGCTTTGAGCACAGAGACATCAGGACCACCAAATGCGTCATTATTGCCTGGCTGGATCTGTAATGGCGTTAGTTGCCGTTGAATTTCGGCGGCAAATGGCAAAGATTTTGGGCCAAATTTCGTCGAGAATTGCCAGATCCGCCCGGCACCGAAATCTGATTCAGACGCCAGCACATGTTTATCCAGCTCTTTGGCGTGTTTGGCGGCATAAGCGCGCGCGCCAACCAGACCGCCTTCTTCATTGCCGTACAGGACGACGCGGATCGTGCGCTTCGGTTGGCCTTGTTGTTTGATCAGCGCCGCCGTAGCCATTACCAGACCGACACCGGCGCCATCATCCAGCGCGCCTGTGCCCTGATCCCATGAATCCAGATGCGCGCCAATCAGCACTATTTCATCCGGACGTTCTGAGCCAGTGATTTCAGCAATCACGTTATGACTGATGGCATCTTCGGTTTGTTGGGTATCGAGCTGTAACTTGATTTTGGCTTCAGGCGCTTTCGTCAGTACCCGGGCCAGTTGCTGAGCGTCAGGCGCAGAAATAGCCACAGCCGGAATTTTTGGCACTGCCGGGTCATAGGTCATTTTTCCGGTATGCGCAAAACGGTTACTGCTGGTGCCAACAGAGCGGATAATCAGTGCTTTGGCGCCTAATCTGGCCGCTTCGACTGCGCCTTTTGCGCGCGCACCCACGACTTTGCCATATTGGGAGCCCGACTTATCTTTAGTCATGGCTTTATTGATGAACACGATTTTATCTTTGACCTGTTCAGGTTTAGCCGCTATCAGCGCTTCCAGACTGTCAAACATCACAATGCTGGCATCGATACCATTGGCTGGTGTCCCCACTGAACCGCCCAGTGCGGTCAGCACCAGGGCCTGTGGATATGGTGACAGTATTTCCAGTCTTGCCTGACCACGTTGCCAGTAAGGCGTGACGAATTCTTCGGTCCAGACTTTGTCAAAGCCAAGCGCCTGCAGGTTTTTAGTGGCCCAGGCCACTGATGCGCGATCACCCGGACTGCCGGCAAGCCGTGGTCCCACTTCCGTGGTCAGGCTTTCAGTCAACTGATAAGCCAGTTGTTCGTTTAACAGTTTTGTATTTGCCTGACTCAACAACGGGCTCAGCAGCAGGCTCAATAACAGCGGTTTTAGTGAATTCATCATATTCCTGGATTTTTATTGTTGGTTCATAACAGTGTCAATCTAACACAGAGCGCTTTTGTGGCAGAAGGGCTGGGTAACTCATTTGGCATGGGATTAGTCGCAGTCGCGATCAAACGAAAATATACAAAAGTTAACAATTTGTTGGTGTGCAACTGCTTAATTAGCACGGTATAATTTTCGTTTTGGTGCGGTGATGCCGCGCCATGATTGGTTTACAAGCCCGTGCCGGACTGTTTCCACTGTGCTGGCGAAGGTGAATAAGAGTGAAATAAAATACTTTGAAAGTTAAATAAATAGAAAAAATAAGCAACTATTTCACAAAAATCTATTGTAAGCCGCGACCCGGCTGTAAGATAATGAGACGTCTAGACATGCACGGTGCAAACAACATGAACTTACAAGATATGGTGAACAATTCAGCCAAAGCGGTAAGACTGCTGAAAGCTGTATCGAATGAACGTCGGCTGTTAATCCTGTGCCATCTCCTCAGTGGTGAATTATCAGTTGGCGAGATGAACGAGAAACTGGGCTTAAGCCAGTCTGCTTTATCTCAACACCTGGCACTGTTGCGACGCAACAAGCTGGTGAAAACCCGCAAAGAAGCGCAAACGGTGTTTTACAGTATGAATAGTAAAGAAGCGGAAGCTGTAATTGGTTTGATGCATTCTTTGTATTGCGCCAAAACAGCCTGATTACTGTGGGCCTGAGGCGGACATGGAGTTACCTCAGGCCCGCTTTCAGTCAGGGGAAATAAAAAAACCAGCCGCAAGGCTGGTTTTTTGTTTCTGACAAAGGCCGGAAAAAGTGGTTGTGACCAAAAATCCCGAAATTCTTCGTTAGCGCCGGCCCTGCAGACAGGACACAGCAGATACAAAAAAACGCCTTTCGGCGTTTCTTTGTGAGCTGGTCAATTAAGCAGCAGTTACCAATGCCTTAACGTGGGCATTTAAACGTGACTTATGACGAGCTGCTTTGTTTTTATGGATCAGACCTTTGTCTGCCATACGGTCCAGAATCGGAACCATTTTCTTAAACGCTTCTTGTGCGGCTACTGCATCAGTAGTTAACACTGCTGCGTAGGTTTTCTTAATGAAAGTACGCATCATTGAGCGCTGACTTGCGTTTTGCTGACGACGCTTTTCTGATTGAATAGCGCGTTTCTTAGCAGACTTAATGTTAGCCAAGGTAACACTCCTAAAAACTAAACCGGGACTCTTTAAAGGCCGCATAATATGCCTATTTTATCGCCCTGTGTCAAATCATTTTACGGCTGTTTTCAGGGAATTTGACCAGAATAAAATCACAGGAAGCTGGCATAAAGCAGAGGCTTTAGTGACAATAGCGTCAGAGCCAAAACATGGAGTTTACCTTGTCTGCGAAGTTATTGAAATCCGGCATGATTGTCAGTGTGATGACGCTTATTTCCCGAGTATTAGGCCTGGTTCGCGATGTCGTGACTGCCAATGTGTTGGGCGCTGGCGCTGCGGCCGACGTTTTTCTGATGGTCAACCGTATCCCGAATTTTTTGCGGCGTTTATTCGCCGAAGGTGCATTTTCTCAGGCTTTTGTGCCGGTGTTGTCCGAGGTCAAAGCTAAATATGGCGATGATGCTGTGCGGGAACTGATGGCGAAGGCGGCAGGCACATTGGGGATGATTGTCACTGTGGTGACGTTGTTGGCGATGCTGGGCTCTCCGGTATTGATGGCGCTGTTTGGCATGGGCTGGTTCGAGGATTATCTGCGCGGCGGGCCCGACGGCGTCAAATACGAGCAGGCCAGTGTGTTGTTGAAAATCACCTTTCCGTATTTATGGTTTATTACTTTTGTTGCCTTGTCTGGTGCGGTATTAAACGTCTACAACAAGTTTGCTGTGGCCGCTTTCAGCCCGGTGTTTCTGAATATCGCCATGATCGGCGCTGCATTATTTTTAACGCCTTACACAGAAGACCCAGCCGCAGCTTTGGCCTGGGGCGTGTTTCTTGGCGGTTTGTTTCAGTTTTTGTTCCAGCTGCCATTTTTGGCCAAGGCGGGATTGTTGGTGTTGCCGCGCTGGGCCTGGCACGATGAATATATTATCCGCATCCGCAAGCTGATGTTGCCGGCGCTGTTTGGCGTGTCTGTCAGTCAAATCAATTTGTTACTCGATGCCATCATCGCGTCCTTCCTGCAAACCGGTTCGGTCAGCTGGTTGTATTATTCTGACCGTCTGTTGGAGTTTCCGCTCGGTATGTTCGGTATTGCCATAGCGACGGTCATTTTGCCGAATTTGTCACGGCTGCATGCGCTGGATAATCAAAAAGATTTTCGCGCCACACTCGACTGGTCAATCAGTGTGATTTGTTTGCTGGGCATTCCGTCGATGTTTGGCCTGATCGCACTGGCAGAGCCGATTTTGCTGACCGTGTTTGCCCACGGCAAGTTTACGGCCGTTGATGCGACTCAGGCCAGCTGGAGCCTGATTGCTTATTGCATCGGTCTGGTGCCTTTAATGCTGATTAAAGTGCTGGCACCGGCATTTTACGCGCGGCAGGATATTAAAACGCCGGTACGGATCGGCATTATCGCCATGGTTGCCAATATGGTGTTTAACCTGATGCTGGCACCTTTTATCAGTTATGTCGGCCTGGCACTGGCAACGACAATGTCCGGTGCACTGAATGCGTGGCTGTTGTATCAGGGCCTGAAAAAAGCGGAGATCTACCAGTTATCCCGCCATACATTGTTCACAATTGGCCGTGCTTTATTGGCTGCAACTGCGATGGCTGCATTGATTTGGTATCTGTTACCGGATATGGCGATGCTGCGCGATAACAGTTTTGCCAAACGTGCACAGACGGTCGGATTGGTGATCCTGGCGGCGGTTCCGCTGTATTTTGTTGCGTTAGCGGTGTTTGGTGTCCGATTGCGCGACCTGAAACGGCAATCTGTTGCTGAAAGTCACGACTGATGTCGTTATAATCGGCCGTTTAGACAGCAAGACAGAGAAGCGCAAACGGATGGAGTTGATTCGTGGCCTGCAGAATATTCTGCCGCAGCACCGGGGTTGTGTGCTGACCATTGGCAACTTCGATGGCGTCCATCTGGGGCATCAGGCGGTGTTGGCGCAGGTCAGGCAAATCGCCCGGCAATTGCAATTGCCGGCGGTGGTGATGGTGTTTGAACCTCAGCCGCTGGAGCTGTTTAAGCCAGACGTCGCGCCGGCGCGTTTAACGCGATTTCGGGAAAAGTATCATTGGCTGGCGCAACAGGGTTTAGACCGTCTGCTGTGCGTCAAATTTGATCAGGCGTTTGCCGGTCAGGAACCCGATTTTTTCATCCGTCAGTTATTGCTGGAAAAGCTCGATGTGCGGCACTTGATCGTCGGCGACGATTTCTGTTTTGGCAAAAATCGCGCCGGGAACTTTGCGTTATTGCAACAAGCCGCCGTGGCGCATGGCTTTGGATTAACGCCGACGGCCAGTTTGAAACTGGCACAGCATCGCGTTAGCAGCACGCTGATCCGCGAAGCGCTGGCAGCGGATGAGCTCGACAGCGCGGCAGCAATGCTGGGGCGGCCATTCTCGCTGATGGGGCGGGTCCGGCATGGTCAGAAGCTGGGACGGCAGCTGGGTTTTCCCACCGCAAACGTCTGGTTGTACCGAAAAAAGCTGCCGTTGCATGGGGTCTATGCAATCGAAGCGCATTGCGCCCTGGGGCATTTTTGCGGTGTTGCCAATATCGGCTTAAGGCCGACTGTACAAGGCCGCGTCGAACAATTAGAAGCTCACTTCTTTGATTTCAAAGGCGATTTATATGGCCAACAAATTGAAGTGGTGCTGAGAAAGAAAATCCGCGCTGAACAGAAGTTCAGTTCGATTGATGAATTACAGCAGCAAATTCAGCGCGATGCCGATGCGGCACGGGCTTTTTTTGCCGCGCAGCTTTAACGTCCGCGCCGCTTGCTGCGGTATGCGACAGCCAACACGGGATTTATTGGATGAGTGATTACAAACATACCCTGAACCTGCCGGATACGGCCTTTGCGATGCGCGCCAATCTGGCGCAGCGTGAACCGCAAATGTTAGCGAACTGGACTGCGGCCGACTTATATGGCCAGATCCGCGCAGCGAAAAAGGGCAAACAGACATTTATCCTGCACGATGGCCCGCCGTACGCCAACGGCAACATCCACATCGGCCATGCCGTTAACAAAATCCTCAAAGACTTCATCGTCAAATCTCGCACTCTGGCTGATTTTGACGCGCCTTATGTGCCAGGCTGGGACTGCCACGGTCTGCCAATTGAATTGGTGGTCGAGAAAAAATTCGGCAAGCCGGGCGTAAAGTTATCAGCAGCCGAATTCCGCGAAAAATGCCGTGAATATGCACTGACACAAATCGAAGCGCAAAAAACTGACTTTATCCGCTTAGGCGTTTTGGGCGACTGGAATAATCCATACCGCACGATGGATTTTGCCTTTGAAGCCAATATTATCCGGTCTTTGTCACGCATCATCGAAAATGGTCATTTACATCAAGGCTTTAAGCCGGTGCATTGGTGTACCGACTGCGGTTCGGCTTTGGCTGAAGCCGAAGTTGAATATCAGGACAAAGTCTCGCCAGCCATCGATGTGCGTTTCCGTGTCGTTGATGAAGCGGTGGCAGATAAATTTGATCATCCGGCCGGTCATACCGGTACAGGGCCAATCTCGATTGTGATCTGGACCACCACACCATGGACCATTCCGGCCAACCGAGCTGTGGCGCTCAATGGTGCATTAAGCTACAGCCTGGTACAGGTCGAAGCAGGCCCGAATGGCGCTGAGCGTCTGGTGCTGGCCACCGATTTAGTCAAAGACGTGATGGCGCGTGCCGGTATTGAAAAATATCACGCGCTGGGTTTTGCCAAAGGTGAAGCGCTGGAATTAGTACAGCTGCAGCACCCGTTATATGACTTCACTGTGCCTGTGGTACTGGGTGATCACGTCACTACCGATTCGGGCACCGGTGCTGTGCACACGGCGCCAGGTCATGGTCAGGAAGACTTTGTGGTCGGCCAGAAATACGGCCTGGAAGTCGCCAACCCTGTGGGTGGCAATGGTGTTTATTTGCCGGATACGCCCATGTTTGCCGGTCAGCATGTATTTAAAGCCAATGATTCTGTGGTTGAAGCGTTACAGGCGGCTGGCGCCTTGTTGGTGCACAAAGCCTACAAACACAGTTATCCGCATTGCTGGCGCCACAAAACGCCAATTATTTTCCGCGCGACGCCGCAGTGGTTTGTCAGCATGGACCAAGCCAAGCTGCGCTCAACTTCATTAACAGAAATCGACAATACCCGCTGGATCCCGGACTGGGGTCAGCAGCGTATTGAAAACATGGTCGCCGGCCGGCCGGACTGGTGTATCTCGCGCCAGCGCACCTGGGGCGTGCCAATAGCGCTTTTTGTGCATAAAGATACCGGTGCATTACACCCAAATACCAAAGCGTTGATGGAGCAGGTTGCTGTCAAAGTTGAGCAAGCAGGGATTCAGGCCTGGTTTGATTTGGAAGCTGCAGTACTGCTGGGCGCTGAAGCCGCCGACTATGTCAAAGTCACCGATACGCTGGACGTCTGGTTTGACTCCGGCGTGACGCATGCCTGCGTGATTGACCCAAGACCAGAATTTGGCGGCGCAACGCAAGCCGACATGTATCTGGAAGGTTCGGATCAGCACCGTGGCTGGTTTATGTCGTCGCTGATGACCGGTGTCGCCATTAAAGGCCATGCGCCATACAAACAAGTGCTGACGCATGGTTTCACCGTTGACGGTGAAGGCCGCAAGATGTCGAAATCACTCGGCAACGTGGTGTCACCGCAGGATGTGATGAACAAACTCGGTGCAGATATTCTGCGTTTGTGGGTTGCGACGACGGACTACACCTCAGAAATGACGGTGTCGGATGAAATTTTAAACCGTGCGGCCGACAAATACCGCCGTATCCGCAATACCGCGCGTTTTATTCTGGCCAACCTGAACGGCTTTAACCCGGCGACAGATTTAGTCCCGCTCAATGAGTTAGTTGAACTGGACCTGTGGATGGTACAGCGCGCAGCTGAACTGCAAAAAGAAATCGAAGCCGATTACCTCGACTATCAGTTCCATCTGGTCAGCCAGAAGCTGATGAATTTCTGTACGGTGGAACTGGGCAGTTTCTATTTAGACGTGATTAAAGATCGCCAATACACCGCCAAAACCGACGGTCTGGCGCGGCGTTCTTGCCAGACTGCGCTGTATCACATCATTGAAGCCATGGTGCGCTGGATGGCGCCAATCATGAGCTTCACTGCGCAGGAAATCTGGGAAGCCTTGCCAGCCCGCACGGAGCCATTTGTCTTTACCGGAGTCTGGTACACAGGTCTTGCTGAAGTACCAACCGGCAAAGTGTCTGATGCGTTCTGGCGCCAGCTGCTGGCGGTGCGCGATGAAGTGAATAAAGTCATCGAAGTCACACGCAAAGACGGCAAGATCGGGGCGTCGTTACAAGCTGAAGTGACGCTGTTCGCCGAAGGCGAGCTTGGCGCCCAACTGTTACAACTCGGTGATGAACTGCGCTTTGTGCTGATGACGTCGACTGCAGCGGTCAAAGTTGACACTGCGCCTGCTGATGCGGTGGCTACCGCTGTGACGGGGTTGTCGGTACAGGTACAAACCTCGACGGCCGCCAAGTGTGACCGTTGTTGGCATCATCGTCATGACGTGGGCGCAAATCCGGCGCATCCGCTGATTTGTCTGCGTTGTGTCGACAATGTTGAAGGCGCTGGCGAACACAGGACTTTTGCCTGATGCGGTTGATTAACGAAACAGGCTGGCGCTTCTGGTGGATAGCGCTGCTGGTGCTGGTCGTCGACCAGCTCAGCAAAATCTGGGTGTTGCAGAATTTCTCGCTCGGCGAATCGATTCAGTTATTGCCGGTGTTTAATTTTACCTATGCACGCAACTACGGCGCAGCCTTTTCGTTCCTCGGTGATGCTGGTGGCTGGCAACGTTGGTTGTTTACCGCGATCGCAATTGTCGTGACCTGCGTACTCAGTGTCTGGTTGAGCCGGTTGCAGCGTACGCAGCTGAAACTCAGCCTGGCACTGGTGCTGATTATCGCCGGTGCCATCGGGAATTTAATTGACCGTAGCCTTTATGGTTATGTGGTTGATTTTCTTCATGTGTATTATCAGCAGTGGCACTATCCGGTATTTAATATCGCCGATTGTGCCATTACGATTGGTGCGGGTTTGCTGATCTGGGATAGTTTTACCTCCGATGATGAACAGACCCAAACGAGGACAAATTGATGATTGGGGCAGGCAGTACCGTCATTTTTCATTTTGATATCAAACTTTCTGATGGCAGTGCCGCCGAAAGTACCCGGGTGCATAACAAACCGGCCAAATTACAGATGGGCGATGGTTCTTTGTCACCCGCCTTTGAAGCGGAGCTGGCTGGCTTAGCTGCCGGCGATAAAAAGACCTTCACACTGGAACCTCAGGATGCGTATGGCATGCCAAATCCAGACAATATTTATTATGTCGATCGCAGTAAATTTTCGCTGGATGCTCCGGCGCAGGTCGGCATGATTATAGGGTTTGCCATGCCGGATGGCTCTGAATTGCCTGGGCTGGTGCGTGAAGTGGTGGGGGATTCGGTCACTATTGATTTTAATCATCCGCTGGCTGGACAGACTCTGACCTTTAACGTCGAAATTGTGCAGGTAATCAACTGATTATGGATATTTTTCTCGCCAATCCGCGTGGTTTTTGTGCCGGTGTTGACCGTGCGATCAGCATTGTATCCCGTGCGCTGGAACTATATGAGCCGCCGATTTATGTGCGCCACGAAGTGGTACATAACAAGTTTGTAGTTGATGGTCTGCGCCGCAGTGGCGCGGTGTTTGTTGACGAGCTGGATGAAGTACCAGACGGCAATATCGTGATTTTCTCGGCGCATGGTGTATCGCAGGCGGTGCGGGAAAATGCCAGACAACGCGGCTTAAAAGTATTTGACGCGACCTGTCCGCTGGTGACCAAGGTGCATATGGAAGTGACCCGTGCCAGTCGTAAAGGCGTCGAGTGCATTCTGATTGGCCACGCCGGTCACCCGGAAGTCGAAGGCACTATGGGCCAATACGACAATCCGGAAGGTGGCATTTATCTGGTGGAATCGGTAGAGGACGTCGAAAAGCTGCAGGTGAAAAACCCGGCTGAGCTGTGTTTCTCCAGCCAGACCACTTTGTCGGTGGATGATACTGCCGATGTCATTGACGCGCTGCGGCAGAAATTCCCGGACATCGAAGGGCCGCGCAAAGACGATATCTGTTATGCCACCCAGAACCGCCAGGACGCCGTGCGTGAACTGGCTGCCAAAGTGCAGTTATTGTTGGTGGTTGGTGCAAAAAACTCCAGTAATTCCAATCGCCTGCGCGAACTGGCTGAGAAAATGGGCTGCTGTGCCTATCTGATTGATACCGCAGAAGATATTCAGCAGGACTGGCTGAAGAATGTGAAAGCCGTTGGTGTAACGGCCGGTGCTTCTGCACCTGAAGTACTGGTTAAGCAAGTGGTAGAGCAATTAACAGCCTGGGGCGGCAAACAAGTCATTGAGCACCCGGGCCGCGAAGAAAACGTCGTCTTTGCCGTGCCGGCGGAGCTACGCTGAGTGAGCCGCCGGCAGCGTGGTGCTGATCTGCAGCGTGCTGCTGCGGCGCCCCGTATGCCGGTCGAACAGCTGCTGCCGGAGTTTTGCCGCAGCGGTACTGTGCTTCGTATCATTATTCTCGCCCAAGCGCTGGCAATTCTGCTGGCGCTGGTCCCCGGCGTGACCACAGAGTTCTGGTCGCGATTGGGTTTGATTTCCTTATTTGTACATTGGGTGACACTGCCGTTATTGGCACTACTTTGTGTGTTTCAGCGTTATTGGCGACAGTTCAGTCCGCCGGCGCTGGCCTGGTTCTTCCTGTTGTTGTTACTGCTGATCAGTCTGGTGGTTGGCACTTTTGCCCATCAGTTTTTACAAAGTACCGGTTGGCCGGGCGCCGGCGATTATCATAGTTTTTTGCTACAAGTGCTGTTGATGAGCCTGCTGGTCGGAGTGATCGGCATTCAGCTCGGTATTTTGTATGTACAGCAACGGCTGCGGTTAGATGCACAGGCGCGGGCTGAGCTTGACGCCTTGCAGGCCAGGATCCGGCCACATTTTTTGTTTAATAGCCTCAATACTGCCGCCGAGTTGACCCACAGTCAGCCAGACCTCGCCGAACAGGCGTTGCTGGATCTGGCCAGTTTGTTCCGCGCAGCGCTGCATTCCGATACCGCAGTCACCCTTGAAGAAGACTTATTATTAGCTCGGCGCTATCTGGCATTGGAACAATTACGCCTGCAACTTCGCTTGCAGCTGGAGTGGCGGGTACCGGCGCAGTTGCCTGTGCTGACAATTCCTTGTCTGACGTTACAGCCACTGCTGGAAAATGCGGTTCGGCACGGCATCGAAACACGTTCTGAGCCAGGGCTCATCCGGCTGGAACTAACCGTTGGTTTTGGCGCCGTTAGTCTGTTAATTGAAAATCCGCGTGGCGATGTGCGGCCACATTCCGGCGGTAATGGTATTGCGCTGAGCAATATCCGTCGCCGGCTGGAATTGATGTATGGTGATAAGGCCCGGCTCGTTGCAGTGATGAGTCCGGACAGTTATGGTTTAAAATTAACCCTACCGCTTCCCAAGGACAGTACCGATGCGCGTGCTGATCGTTGATGATGAACCATTGGCCCGCAGCCGGCTCAGTCGCTTGCTGGCCCAGATCCCAGGTTATCAGTTAGTCGCTGAGGCAGAAAATGGTGTGCAGGCACTGCAGTTATGTGCCGATTTAACCCCTGATCTGGTATTTCTGGACATCGAAATGCCAGGGGCTGACGGACTGAGTGTCGCAGCGGATCTTGCTCGCAATCAGCCGCCACCGGCGGTGATTTTTGTCACCGCCCATCCGCAACATGCGCTCGCGGCCTATCAGGTTGCGCCGGCGGATTATCTGTTAAAACCGATTGGACTGGTCCAGCTGCAACAATGTCTGGATCGCCTCGGTGTCAGTACCCGTGTCCATCTGGAAAAACAAAAAGCTAGTGCACCGCGGCTGAGTTTCCGCATTGGGCTCGAACAACGCAGCATTCTGCTCAGCCAGCTGTTTTATCTGCAGGCGGAAGACAAGTATGTGCGGCTGGTCTATCAGGGCGGCGAAGCCTTGACCGAAACCAGCCTGAAACAGCTACAGGAAAAGTACCCGCAGCAACTGATGCGGATCCACCGCAATACGTTGGTGCTGGCTGAACGTATCTGTGGCATTAGCCGCTCGGCCGAAGGGCAGCATCTACTCATGCTGCGTGATTGTCCTGTCCAGCCGGAAATCAGCCGGCGTGAACTGGCACAGATCAGGGAATTGCTGCAGAGAGATTAAAGTCGCACCTCGTGACAATCGACTTGTCTTGACCAACGGTCAGAATTTCCCGATATACGGTTCGAATTTTTGCTTTCACTGCGGCATGATGCTGACACTGCCCATCTCTTTTTTTTGCACAGGATTTAACTTATGAAGTCTGCGCATCAGGTTCAAGGCGTCACATTAATCGAATTACTGGTGGCGATTGTGGTCCTCAGCATCGGCATCATCGTGGCGGGACCTGGTTTTTCCACCATCGGCGGCAGCAGCAAACTGGAGTCGCAAAGCCGTGAGATCCAAAATGCATTGGTATTTGCCCGCACCGAAGCCATTCGGCTGAATCAAAACGTGTTGTTCTGTCATAGCAGCGATGGGCTGGTGTGTTCGGCTCCGCCGTCTTCCGGCTGGAGTGGCTGGTTGATCCGCGCTGCTGGTGCCGCGATCGGCGCTGAAATCGGACCGGTATTACGGGCGCAGCAATTTAGTGACAGCTCAGTAATCATCACTTCTGGCAGTCTGCTGGCCGGTGCGCAGCACGCCATGCGGTTTAATTCTCAGGGGTTAATCCGGGTGTTTGGCAACAATACGCCGCTTAGCGACTCCATCCGCATCTGTATTGCCCAAAGTGCGCTGCAACCAAATCTGTACGAGGTGCGCTTTAACTCTGGTGGCCGGCTGCGGCAGTTGACACAAAACACCAACGGGAGTTGTTTATGAATCCTGTGCCAAGGTTCAAAACTCAGCAGGGGATCTCGCTGCTGGAAACGATGATTGCCGTGTTAGTACTGGCAATTGGTTTGTTAGGCGTGGCGGGTTTGCAGACGATGAATCTGAAAAATAGCCAAAGTGCTCACCAACGCACCATGGCGGTGATGCTGGCTGGCAGCATGGCAGAGCGCATCCGGGCCAATGCGTGGATCTGGCGCGGACCGGCGTCTATGTCCTGGCGAAAACCTGCAATACCATTAGTCTCAGCGGTTCGATTCAGAATGTCGAACGAACACAATGGATAAATGAGCTGAAACTGGCGTTGGGTGATGTCAACACCAGTTGTGGTGAAGTGTCCTACGACGGTGCGAACCGGATTTATACCATCGTCGTCAGTTGGGATGATTCGCGGGCACTCGGTGGACTTTCGGTGATGACAATACGCCAGCAGGTAAGGATTTAACGATGCAGCGACAAACTTACCGGGCCAACTTTGGTTTTACCCTGACCGAGCTGATGATTGCGTTGTTACTGGGCAGTTTTCTGGTCGCCGGCGTTGTGGGTGTATACGTGTCAAATATACGTACAGCTCAGGTGCAACAACGGCTGATGCAATCGCAACAATCCAGCCAGGTCAGTTTTCAGTTACTGAGCCGGGATGCGATGCATGCCGGTTTTTCTGGTTGCGCCAACATGATCACCCAGCGGGTGGTGAATGTACTGAATCCGCCGCTGGCCTGGTGGGCGATCTGGACTGCCGGCATTCAGGGTTACGAACAAGGGGCTGTGCCGCAATTTGCCGGCGCCGGTATTCCGCCTGTTGCCGGCACCGATGGGGTACAACTGATGTATGGTCGCGGCACCAGCGCATCGATAGTCTCTCACAACGTGATCGGTGTCCCGCCAATGGTAATCAATGAGAATGTGGCAGGCATCGTTGCCAATGACATTGTGCTGGCCTGTGATTCTAAAATGGCAGTGATTTTTCAAGTGACTGCCATCGCCGGCAACAATATCAGCCACGCGGTGGGCGCCGGTGCGCCGGGCAATGCATCGCTGAATTTTGGCTTTGGCGCCAATGGGGTCAACTTCCAGCAGAGTCTGGCAGCAGACGCCGGTACCGTGATGCCGCTGGAAACAGTGGGCTGGTTTGTTGGTACCAATGCTGATGGCAATTCACTGTATCGCGTGGCATTAGTTGCCGGGCAGATGCGCACTGAAGAGATTTTGCCTGGCGTGCTAAATATGCAGGTGCAGTATTTGTCGCGCGATACCGCAAATTATGTCAATGCCGATGTAGTGCCTGACTGGGAGCAAGTCGTGGCGCTGCGGGCGACACTGACGCTGGCAAACGATGCAAAAATGCCGGTAGCGGCAGGCTTGCGCACCTTCACCCAGGTGATCAACCTGCGTAATCATTGAGGCCGGAACTATGATGCAACAACAACGCGGTATCGCTTTAGTGCTGAGTATGCTGATGCTGGTTGCGATCACATTGCTGGCGGTCAGCGCGATGCGGGGCACCACCTTGCAGGAAAAAATGGCGTCTAATCTGAACGATCGGGAAGTGGCCAAACAAGTGGTCGAAGCGACCTTGCGCCAGGTCAGTACTTTGCTGCCGCCGGCTGCTGGCAGTGCCTGGTTTAATGCGCCTATTCCGGTACCGACGCAGGGCACAGCAGATCGCTGGAACAATGCCGCGATTTGGGCCAATGCTGGCGCTGTGGCGGTGGCCGTCAATGGGGTCAGTTACAACGGTCAGTTTCTGGTTGAAAACATGGGGTCATGGACCAGCCGGCAAGATCCAACCTGCAAACCGAAAGAAAACCCTTTATGTGAACGACAAACCTACCGCATTACCGTGCGTAACCAGCCACAGGCTGGGCGGGCCGCGGTAGTGGTGCAAGTGGTGTGGCGTATTTAACGACTTGTCGACAGGAGAAGCATGATGGAAAAGCACAAATGGCATTGGCAATCGCTGCTGTGTGGCGCCTTGCTGGCTAGCAGCACTGTGCACGCAGCGATCGATATTGCGTCCGCGCCGTTGGAAACCGGTTCGACAGTCGATCCTAATATTTTCTTTCTGATCGACGACTCTGGTTCGATGCTGCAAGGCATGATGCCGGAAAACCTGGAAGACAATGCCAACGTCAATAACAGCTGTTCCAAAAGCACTCATGCCGGCATGAGCATGTGTTATTACAACACCACCGGCCGCGCCTATCTGGCGTCCTCATATTTAAATAAACTGTATTACGATCCGACTATTACTTATCCAATACCGACCAAAGCGGACGGCACCACATTTGGCCCGGCGGCATATACCGCCGCCAAAGTAGACGGTTATGTATCTGGTTCGAGTACAGTCAATCTCAGCAGTGGTTATCGCGCTATTATGGCGTCTGGTAGTGTTGGCACCGGCGCTAAAACAGTATTTGCCATCAGCCCTGGAGGCACAGCTGGCGCGGCTTTTTATTACACCTACACGTCAGGTTGTATGAACAGTGTTTACAGCGATTCCTGTTATACGCAAAAAGCGCTGAGTGGGGCGGCCGAACAACAAAATTTTGCCAACTGGTATTCGTATCACCGCACCCGTTTGCTGGCGGCCAAAGCCGGTATCGGCAGTGCTTTCCATCAGCAAAGCACCGCCATGCGTGTTGGTTATGGTTCCATCAACGAAATGGCCTCAAAAGTGGGCGTGCGTCAGTTCAGCGGCACCAACCGGACGGCGTTTTTTAACTGGCTTTATACCTTACCACCGGATTCTGGTGGTACACCGCTGCGTTCTGCATTGACGGCTGCAGGTAACTATTTTAAAACCGAAGAACCCTGGCGGGTGGACCCGGCGAATGCTACGTCGGCCTTGTTGGAATGCCGGCAAACTTTCACCATTCTGATGACAGATGGCTATTACAACGACAGTGCCACTGGTGGCGAACACGATAACGTCGCCGGCTCGACTATCACCGGTCCTAAAGGTCGGACTTACACCTATACGCCCAAAAATCCGTTTGCTTACAACACCAAAGATACGCTGGCGGATATCGCAATGAACTTCTGGAAAAACGATATGGATGCCGGCTGGTCAGCATCACGCAAAATGGAAAATACGGTGCCAACCTCGGCCGCGAACCCGGCATTCTGGCAGCATATGGTCACTTTCGGTGTTGGTTTTGGTGTGCAGGGGTCAGTCAATCCGACGACCGCCCTTAATGCGATTAATTCCGGTGCGAGTGTGCCATGGGCCAGTCCGTCTACTGATCCTGGCAAAATTGACGATATGCTGCATGCAGCCGTCAACAGCCGCGGCAGTTTCTTCTCTGCCAGTAATCCCAAAACATTCTCCGATGGCCTTGCGGACACGTTAAGTGCGATCGCTGAGCGGATTGGTACCTCGTCGAATATTGCCGCGACGGCAATTAACTCGCTGCAATCTGAATCGAATTTGTATCAGGCACGTTATGTTGCCGGCGAATGGACCGGAGATTTGTGGGCCTATGATACTGAAGATACGGTGACACCGATCTGGAAAGCCACTGATGTGATGCCGGCTGCCGCCAGCCGCAATTTGCTGTACGGCGCGGACAGCGGTGCTGCCAAAACGTTCATCTGGAGCAATCTGTCAACGGCCGAAAAAACCGTGTTGGGTAATGTCAGCACAGTGCTGGATTATTTGCGCGGTGACACCACGCTGGAAAAACGCAATCCAGGAGGTATTTACCGCAATCGTGGGAAGATCCTCGGCGATTTGGTGAATTCATCGCCGGAGCTGGTCGAAGGCCCTTATGATTTAAGTTACCACCGTTATAACTGGACCGGTGCCAGCAGCTACCGGACCTTCATTGAAGGCACCGCCAAAACCCGCACGCCAATGCTGTATGTCGGCGCCAATGATGGCATGTTGCATGGTTTTAACGCCACCAATGGTGTCGAAGTGATGGCCTATATCCCCAAAGCGGTGATGGCGCCGTTGCCGTCTGATACCGTCAGTGTGCTGAAGAAATATTCCGAACCGAACTACAGCCATAAATTCTCTGTGGATGGCTCACCGGTGGTGGCCGATGTGTATATCAGCGGCAGCTGGCGCAGTGTGTTAATTGGTTCTATGGGGCGGGGCGGCAATGGTTTATTTGCCATCGATGTAACAGATCCAGGTAGTATTACCGCCAGTAAAGTCCTGTGGGATAAAACCTTTTCTGAGCTTGGTTCGTATCTGGGGACGCCACAGGTGACCCGTACTGAGTCTGGACAATGGGTGGTTGTTGCCGGGTACGGCTATAACAACAGCACCAACCAGTCCGGCTTGCTGGTGATTGATATCGCCACCGGCACTATTGTCAAAGCAACTGGCGACAGGCCAGGGTACAGCCGGCGATCCGAATGGCATGGCCGAAGTGAATCTGCTGGACGTCGATGCGGATGGCAATACCGATTGGGTTTATGGCGCTGACCTGCATGGTAATGTCTGGAAGTTTGACATCTCTTCAACGTCGACATCGGCGTGGAATATTGCTTATAGCGGCCAGCCGTTGTTTCAGGCGAAAAATGGCAGCGGCACCCGCCAGATGGTCACCGGCGGTGTGTTGGCCAGTGTGCAGCCGACCACCGGCAAAGTCTGGTTGTTCTTTGGTACAGGCCGCTATCTGAATGTCAACGATCCGAGTAATGCAGACCAGCAAACCTGGTATGGCATTATGGACGGTGCCACCATCAGTGGACGGACCGAACTGGACAGCCGGACCATTACCAATGTCGGAGAGGAACGGGTGATCACATCAGCCAACAGTCTGACCGCCGGTAAAAAAGGCTGGTATATGGACCTGATTGACACGCGGGAACGGATTGTCGATATGCCATTAATGGTTGGACCTGAGCTGGTGATGAATACCACAATCCCGGATACCAATGTCTGTAACCCCAGTGGTTCCGGTTATTTGATGGCTGTGTCGCCGTACACCGGCGCGAGACTGAAAAAATCGTTTTTTGACCTCGACGATGATGACAATTTCGATGAAGACGACAAAGTCACGGTGTCTGGTAATCCAACTATTGTCAGTGGTATCAAAGTCAGCAGTCTGAATTCGGTCACCCGGCTGGCGAAAATCGGCGATATTATTAAGAGTTTTAACAACTGCGAAGGTGGCTGTATCGAATCCAGAACCATTGATCCGACGCGCAACACCGGCATGCAGTCATGGCACGAACTCACCAATTAACAGGGGGACGATGATGGGAAAACAGCGTGGTTTTAGTCTGATGGAGCTGATGATTGCCATCATAGTGGCAGGTATATTGCTGGCCGTGGCGGTGCCGACTTATCAGGGTTATCTGAACAGCAACCGCCGGGCGGTGGCAGGCGCCTGCCTGGCTGAGCTGTCCCAGTATATGGAACGAGTATATACCTCCAGCATGACGTATGACGTCAATAACGGTAACCCGACAGTTTTGCCAGCCAGTAACTGTCAGCAGACGTTATTAGGTACTTATGCGTTCACTCTGAACGCCGGTGCTCAGACTTATACATTGTCTGCGGAGCCTAAAGGCGCCCAGAGCGGTGACACTGCTTGCGGCACGCTGGCGGTTGATCAGGCCGGTGTGCGATCTGCAAATGGGGATAGCAGCGCAGACCAGGTCAAAAAATGCTTTGGTTAGTTGATTAATTGAAAATATGAGTTAAATTAAATGTAAATTTCAGGTGTAAGGATATACCTGTGTTTACCAAAGGATTTGGCCTCATTGAGGCTTTGCTGGCATTGCTGCTGAGCAGCCTGATACTGACTGCAGCCCTGACCTGTCAATGGTTTGCCCGTCGCGCCATGCAGGTTGCACTGGAGCAGATGACGGCCACGCATCTGCTGATTGATATCAGCCACAGTACGAGTTTTTCAACGCTGCAGGTCGCCCAGCCCATTATTATTGACGTGCAGCCTTGTGCAAATTGTCCTCCCGTAACCTCGCAACAAAGCCGTGCGGTACAGCAACTATTGCAACAGCCACTGGCGGCTATATTGATTGAGCCGCAGCTGTGTATTGACACTGGATCCACTGGCATCCGCTATGTGCTGAGCTGGCAAAGTCATGTACCGCCGTCAGCTTCTGCTTCACAGGTTTGTGGCAGCGGCATTGGCAGGCGCCAGATCGTGTTGGACAACGCCTCATGAAGAAGCCAGGCCTATTCAGGTCACTCCGGGCCTTTGTACTGTTGCAGCAGATGATTGTGCTGGTACTGTCGGCGTTGCTACTGCTGATGTTAAGTCATGCTTTTGTGCTGCAATGGCAAGCGTTTCAACAACAGAGTCAGTTGACCTTTTTACATCAGACGGCCATTCAGAGTCATACGCTGCTGCAACGTGAACTGAGCCAGAGTGGTTTTTGGGCCGGGCTGGGTTTGGCGCAGGTAAAGCCGCCCCAACCGGCGACGACAATACAGGGGGATTGTCACAGCACCGGCATCGACAGTGGCAGTTTCCCGCTGGCGGGCCAGAGCTGGCTGACTTTGTATGCCGGCACTGTTGGCGTAGCAACGACACCCGCTTGCCTGACTAACGCAGTAAAGCAATCCGATTTTATTCAGGTCAAACATCTGGCAGGAGATCCGCTGCAGCTGGCTGATTTGCGCCCCAATCGTAGCTACCTGCAACAAAGTGGCTTGTCAGGCCGCTTTATCCGCAGTGGCGATGCTGGTCTGAGTACACAGTTTTGGTACTGGCCATACCGGCATGAACTGTATTACGTCGCAAAGCAGACGTTAGCAGGACAATCTGTACCTGTTTTGATGCGCAAGCGCTTAGTGCGTAATCAGCAAGGCAACCTGACGATGGATACTGCTTCGGTGTTAGACGGTGTCGAGATGATCGCGATTGAAATCGGTTTTGATCTGGACGCTGACGGCCGCGCTGAGCAATTCATCCCCGCCAGTCAGGTGGCAGGTGCCAGCTGGGGGCAACGCCAGGCGATCCGTCAGATCAGGTATTTTGTTCTGTTGCGGGCGTTACAGGCCGAAAACGGCTATCGCAACCAACAAAGCTACCAGCTCGGTCAACGTCAGTTTCAGGCGCGTGGCGATCCTTACCGGCGTTTATTGATTAGTAGTTCAGTGAAAGTGGCCCCCGTGGAATAAGGAGAACAAACGCATGCAGACAAAAGGATTTGTGCTGGTGTTGTGCCTGTTATTTGCTTTGTTGATCAGTGCGCTGGCGCTCGGTGCCCTGGTATTAAGTGAGCTGAGCAGCAGATTTAATCTGGCTGGCTTGCAGCAAAAACGCCAGGCGATGAGCGCTGAAGCTAAAATGCAGAGCCCGGTTGAGAATGCAAGCCAGCCGGTCACTTTACCGCAGTGTCCGGCACAATTTCAGGTATGGCCGGCACATTGGCAACAATGCCGGCTGCTGCGGGCAGAGCAGGCAGACCTGAACCAAAACAGTGTTGGCCAGATCCAGCTGATCTGGCAGGTCGATCCATATACCCATGGAGGGGAATTATGAAACATGTCACTCTTTTCATCCTGATGGCACTTCAGCCTGTGGCCTTGCAGGCACAACCAGCTGGTGCTCAGGACAGTTTTTGGCAGGAAACTGCCGCCGGAAGCTTGGTCGCATGGGACGTTTCGTCGGCAAGGCAAGTCTGTGACTCAATTCCACACCAGGCAACCTACCACAGTCGCCCACTGAGCGGTTCCGGTAATTTCTCCCGGTTACAGCTCAGTCAATGTGGCTTTGTGTTCTCGGAACACAGTGACGCAGGATCAGTATTAACAATAAGTCCAGAATCTGCTGTGACACAACCGCAGGCAGAGTCTTCATTATTCCCTGCGTTTACGTATTGGGGATGGCGCAATGCGACAGGCCGTCAGGCAGGTTATCAACTATTTTGGCTGGATCCCCGCAAGGCTGAACTGCGTTCAGTACAACTGAGGATGCAACCATTGGCGTCGCAGCCTCCTTACTGGGAGCCACTGTGGTCTGTCGCCACTCACTCGCCAGTGCAACCGTGGCTTTCGCCGGAGCTTAATGTACAGCGACTAGCGGACGACCCGGCGGCAGAATGGCTGATATTGCCGGGTAATGCGCAGGTGCCTTTCAGGTTGTTCAACGCTTTGACCGGTGTGCCACGTCAGTTGTCTGTTCCGGCCGTCAATATGAGTTTTGCATTAATGCCGCTGACAGCTGATCCGGATCAGGATGGTCTGGCGGAACGGTTATATTTGCTGAGTACGGATGGGGTTTTGCTGCAATATGACTGGTTGTCCGATTCCGGCTGGCAGGCGTCCACTGTGGCTGATTTGCGGCAAAGCGGTTGGCGATTTGACGGTAGCTGGCAACGGATCAGTGCACGCTGGCCGGTCAGTCAAGGCTGGCAACAGGGCGATGTTTTTATTCTGCAGGGGCGTGACGCCGACGGTTATCGGCTGGTGGTATTACGGCGGCCAACCGGTTTTCAGCGCGTATTTGATCTGACCGATCTGGCTGCTGATGTTGACCTGAATAAAGCGGGATGGCAGCGACCATTAGCAGGACGTCCCGTTACGACGGCAAAAATTCTTGCCGGTATTCTGTATCTGCCATTAAGCCATGATCCGGATCCGCTTTCTATGGCATACGACCAGATCGACGTGTTGCAGTTGTTTAGTGGCACCTCGCTTTATGCACCAGCTACGCTGACATTGCCAGCGGCACAACGAGCCCCCCTGCGGTTAGTGCCTGTTAACGGCAAATACCAGCTGTGGTCGGCTGAACAACTCATTGTGCCGGAAGTGCAGCGACTGGATCCGTCCTGTTTATTCTGTGTTGAAACATTGGGCCCAGAACACTTGCAACAGCAGCAACAACTGGCGACGTTTCGCTACGAGCAGGTGTACTGATGACGTGGTTACAGCGCGGTTTTGTCTTGATTGAAATGATGCTGGTTGTTGCCCTGTTTGGCATTCTGCTGGCCATGTTTGTACCGGGGTATCAACAGCAGGTGCTGAGTAGTTACCGGCTGGAAGCGACCCAGGAACTACTGCGACTGGCGATTTTGCAGCAACAGTTTTATTTGGAGCAGCAGCAGTATACTGCTGCATTGTCGCGGCTACCTGCGCCGGATGACAGCTATCTGACTGCCAGTGGCCGATTTCGCGTCTCAGCGAGGTTAACTTCACAAGGTTACTTGCTGCAGGCGGAAGCTGTAGGACCACAGCGCAAAGATCTGGCTTGTCAGTGGTTCCGGCTTGATCAGAGCGGTCGCCAAATCAGCAGCCCTGACACGGACTGCTGGCGGCATTAAAACAAAAAGCATGGACAGAGGTCATTGCGGGCAAGGTTGTTCATGCCATTCCAGCTGGCTGCGTCCGCTTTGACTGACACTGAGGCTGGCATACCAGGAATACTGTGCAACACAATAAACAAATGTGCCGTTTTGCAGCGCATTCAGGCTGCCATCGGCGCGAAACTCCAGTAACTCGCGGTTATAGTACAACCGGTGTTTTGGTTTTAATGCGTCAATTTGTTTCAGCACACTGGCGGTCGGGTCGGTATTAAAAATCTGTACCGGCGTGTCGGTCCAGCGTCCGTCGCATTGCTGTGCCTGTCGCGGACAGACTGTAACAATATCGCCCAGGCTGACCGCCTGGACGCGGGCATAGCTGAGTTGCTGGCGAAACTGCTGCATAAATCGCTCTGCATGTTGCCGGGCGAAGAGTTCGGTCAGGCTTGGAAAGGCCAGCAATGACAAAATAGTAAAGATGGCCAGACAAACGACGACTTCAATGAGTGTAAAAGCTGGATCGGCCGCTGCCGGAGATGCTGGGTGTGATGGGTATGCCATGATGTTTCCTGTGTTTCTGTTCCGTGAATACACCCATTTACCTTAGCTGGCGCTTCCAGTGGACGCAAGTCGGTGCCATGACAGCACGAAACAACTGCTTATAGCGAACAAGGCGGTTTGAGAATGCTGCGAAAAATCGCTACCATAGCGCCCAAGTTGTTGTACAGGCGCTTTGATATGTCGCATTCCATTTCCGTCAGTTTGATCCAGCAGCGTTTCACCGTCGGTGCTGTGCAGCAAAACTGTGATCAGATCCTGCAACTGGCGGCTGACGCCGGTACTGATCTGGTGGTTTTTCCTGAGTTGACGCTGACCGGTTATCCGCCGGAAGACTTATTGTGCCGTGCCGATTTAATGCAGTACGTCAACATTGCACTGGAACGGATCCAGGCTGCCGCATTGCCATGTACTCTGCTGATTGGCCATCCATGGCAGCATGACGGTAAGCTGTATAACGCCGCCTCGGTGATCCGCGCTGGCGAGCTGATTGGTCGTTATTTCAAGCAGTGCCTGCCCAATTACGGCGTGTTTGACGAGGAACGTTATTTCAGTGCTGGCTCTGATACCTTGGTATTTGAGCTGCACCAGCAAAAATTTGCTGTGTTGATCTGTGAGGATGTCTGGCACGGCGAGCCTGCGGCAGCAGCCAAAGCGGCTGGCGCGGACTGGGCGCTGGTACTGAATGCCTCACCTTATGAAATTGGGAAAAAAGCTCAGCGTGAACATCTGCTGACCTCGCTGGCAAAGCGCTTACAGCTGGGATTTATTTACGTTAATCAGATGCAGGGTCAGGATGAACTGGTGTTTGATGGCAGTTCGCTGATTGTCAGCCCAAGTGGCGATATTGCATTGGCCGCACCAGCATTTCAGACTGGTATATATTCTGCGGCGCTGCGTCGTCAGCAAAAAGGCTGGCAGGTCTCGCACCAACACGCCAGCCCCCCAGAGCAATCTGTGGAAGCCGAAGTCTATCAGGCCTTAGTGGTCGCCACCCGTGACTACATCGAACAAAATGGCTTTCCCGGCGCCGTGCTTGGGCTTTCCGGTGGTATAGATTCGGCGTTAACACTGGCTATTGCCGCCGATGCGATTGGCGCAGACAAAGTACAGGCATTGATGCTGCCGTTTCGATATACCTCTGGCATGAGCGTTGATGATGCGACTGAACAGGCCCGCACCATGGGCATTGAGTTTGATATCGTGTCGATTGAGCCAATGTACGATGTTTACATGACGCAACTTGCGCCATTATTCGCTGGTCGCAAGGCCGACACCACAGAAGAAAATCTGCAGGCACGTTTGCGCGGTGTGTTGTTGATGGCGCTGTCGAACAAAACCGGTCGTATTCTGCTGACGACCGGCAACAAAAGTGAAGTCGCAGTGGGTTACTGTACTTTGTATGGTGACATGTGCGGCGGTTTTGCCGTGATTAAAGATATTCCGAAAACCCTGGTGTACCGCCTCGCGGCCTATCGCAATACCATTTCACCGGTGATCCCACAGCGCGTGATTGACCGGCCGCCGTCGGCGGAATTGGCACCTGGCCAGACTGATCAGGACAATTTACCACCCTATGATGAGTTGGATGCGATGATTGAAGCTTATGTGGAGCAGGATAAATCGCTGTCCGACATCATTGCGATGGGCTATGCTGAAGCCACAGTACGTCGCGTCCTGAATCTGATTGATTTTAATGAATATAAACGCCGGCAGTCGGCCGTTGGACCCAAAGTTACCCCCCGTAATTTTGGCAAAGACCGCCGGGTTCCCATCACTTCAGCCCTGCGAAAACAAAGGTAGAGTGGCAGATGAAAAAGATTGAAGCGATTATCAAACCTTTTAAACTCGACGATGTGCGTGAGGCTCTGGCCGACATCAATGTCACCGGGATGACAGTGACTGAAGTGAAAGGCTTTGGCCGGCAAAAAGGCCATACCGAATTGTACCGAGGCGCCGAATATATGGTCGATTTCCTGCCCAAAGTGAAACTCGATATTGTGGTGGCAGATGATCAGGTCGATCGCTGTGTCGACGCCATCATGAAAACCGCGCAGACCGGCCGTATTGGCGACGGTAAAATTTTTGTGTTTGACGTTGAGCGCGTTATCCGCATTCGCACTGGCGAAGAAGACGAAGAGGCGATCTGAGTCGCGTGCCTGACATGTTATCAGCGCCTGCTTCTGATCGGGCCGCTGAGGCACCTACACCGCTGACAACCGACACCGCGCCGGAACTGGTACTGTGTCGGTATTGCGATTTACTGCAGCATTTACCGGCACTGCAAGACGGCGAAGAGGCGCATTGCAGCCGCTGTGGTCATGAGCTGGATGCGCGGCAACGTGAATCTGCCTTAAGACCCATTCTGTATGCGATGTCAGCACTGTTTATGTTAGTGCTGACCAATCTGTTCCCTTTTGTCGGTATGGATGCGGCTGGCAGTCATCGCGATATGACCTTCCTCGATACCTCCGCGGTGCTGC
This sequence comes from Rheinheimera sp., assembly GCA_034519945.1. GTDB lineage: Bacteria > Pseudomonadota > Gammaproteobacteria > Enterobacterales > Alteromonadaceae > Pararheinheimera. The sequence continues at coordinate 150,861 of JAXHNX010000044.1, read as the reverse complement.
TGGATGAAGATTATCCCTGGCTGGCGGTCTTGGTCTGGCTGTTTATCCAAGCGATCCCAGCCATTTGTATGGTCGCGATTATCTATTTAAAACTCGGCATGTTTTATCGCTTGCCAGCGTTAGTGCAAGTGGCGCGGCTGCTGTATGCATTAAAGCCATGGAGCATGGTCGACATTTTCCTGATGGGGCTGCTGGTCAGTTTCGTCAAATTGCTGACTCATTTTGAATTGAGCCTCGGCATGAGTTTCTGGGCCTTTTGTGGCTTTTGCCTGTTACACCTGCGCACGTTTCAGGTGGTGGACCGTCACGAACTCTGGTCACGTATTGCTCCGGCGCCTCAGCCGGTAGGCGCTGCGCTGGCTGGTGAGACCGGCCTCAGTCAGCAGTTAAAAGTCTGCCAGTGTTGTACTGCGCTGGTGCCGTTGGCGGAAACCCGCTGTAGCCGCTGTGGCAGTAAAGTGCGGGCCCGCATCCCGTCGAGCGTACAGAAAACGCTGGCACTGCTGGTTACCGCCAGCATTTTGTATATTCCGGCCAACTTGCTGACGATGATGGAGACGGTGTCACTCGGCGACAGTATTGAGTCGACCATTATCAGTGGCATTGTGCTGATGTGGGCGGATGGCGCCTATCCGGTCGCGATTGTAGTATTGCTCGCCAGTGTCGTGGTGCCTATTGTGAAGATTCTGGTGATGTTCTGGTTATGTTATCTGACGACATTACCACTGGCGGAGCGAAGCAAACACGGCACCTGGATTTATCCGCTGGTGGACTGGATCGGCCGCTGGTCAATGGTGGACGTGCTGGTCGTCGCGATCCTGGCGGCTCTGGTGCGTTTTGACAGTTTAGTTGGCGTCTATCCCGGCGCCGCAACTTTGGTATTTGCTGCGGTAGTGATTGTCACTATGCTGGCAGCAATGAGTTTTGACCCGCGCTTATTATGGGATCCGGGTCCTGCAGAAATGGAGCAACAACGTGACGAGCAGCACGGTACAGGCGAATATTCGTAAAATCAGCCAGTGGTCACCGATCTGGATAGTACCTGTCGCCGCGGTCCTGATCGGCAGCTGGATGCTGTATCACACCTTTAAAAATCAGGGGCCGACCGTGACGATGCTGGCCAGCAACGCTGAAGGTATTATCTCGGGCAAAACTCAGATCAAAAGCCGCAGCGTCGATGTTGGTAAAGTGGTCTCGGTCGAGCTGTCGCAGGATTTAAAACAGGTGGTGATCCGGGCACGGATGAACCCGGGCACGGCCAATCTGCTCAACGATGAATCACAGCTGTGGGTGGTGAAACCGACCATTGGTCGCGGCGGCGTCAGTGGTCTGAATACGTTGTTATCCGGCGCCTATATCGAATTGCAGCCCGGCAAAAGTGACAGCGGCAAATACTTCTTTGAACTGTTGGAAACGCCGCCCATCGCACCACCGGATGCACCTGGCGTTCGGATTTACTTAAGCAGCAGTGACGCGGCCGCGTTGGCGGTGGGTGACCCGATTTTATACCGTGGTTATGACGTCGGGACTGTCGAGCGCAGCGAGTTCGATATGACCAAACGCAATATGCGGTATCAGTTGTTTATCCGTGCGCCTTATGATGCGCTGGTCACCGAAAATGTGCGGTTCTGGAAAGCGTCCGGTATGGCACTGGATATGTCGGCCGAAGGCGTACGGATTGAGATGGCGTCGATGGCGACTTTACTGGGCGGCGGCGTGACTTTTGACGTGCTCGACGGCTGGCCGGCCGGCAACAAAGCAGCCAATAACACCGACTTCCAGCTGTTTGAGAACCGCAAAAGTATTCAGGACGGCCTGTACAACGAATACCTCGAATATCTGCTGTTTTTCGACGAGTCTATTCGCGGCCTGACCGCCGGTGCGCCTGTCGAATACCGCGGTGTGCGGATTGGGACTGTCGCGTCGGTGCCGTATTTCTTTAACATGAAAAATCCATTGCAGGTGGCCTTTAACAAAGGTATTCCGGTACTAATCCGGATCGAAACCGGCCGACTCTACGACAACCTGACACTGCCGCAGTTACGGCTGGAACTGGATCAGGCGGTCAGTAACGGCCTGCGTGCCGTACTGAAAACCGGCAACCTGTTGACTGGTGGTTTGTACATCGATTTGAATCAACTGGAAGCGGACAGTCAACGTCAAACCAAATCGGCAGACACTGCGTCAGCGTCTGTGGCCGCAACGACGCCGGTAGTCGACGGTGCAGACAACACCACAGTTGCAGGTGAGACACCCGCGATAGTTGCAACGCCATTATTGGCAGAGCCATTGCCAGAATTTGCTGGTTATAAAATCCTGCCAACCAGCCGCAGTGGCCTTGGCCATATAGAACAGAAAGTACTGCAGGCGTTGGATAAAATTAACAATCTGCCGGTGGAACAAGTGCTGGCGGATAGTTCTGCCACCCTCAATGCAACTAAAGATCTGATGCAGCAAAGCCAGCAACTGGTGTTAAGTCTCGATGCGCTCGTCAAAGCCGACGCTACTCAGCAACTACCGGCTGAAGTGAACAGAAGTCTGGCAGATCTGCGCAAAACCCTGGCCGGGTTAAGTCCCGGTTCGCCGGTGTATGAACGTATCAACAGTAATTTGCAGGCGATGGACAAAGTGCTGCGTGACCTTCAGCCGGTAGTGCAGACGCTGAACCAACAAAGTAATGCCCTGATCATCAGTGCAGATCCGGCAGCAGATCCGGAACCAGAGCAAGGAAACTAAGCATGAAAGCAGGATTTTTTCTAAGCAGCCTCGCAGCCTTGTCGTTACTGACCGCCTGCAGTTCTTCGGTAGAGCTGCGTTATTACCAATTGCCACAGCCTGCATTGGTCGCAGTGCAGCCGAACGCTGCTGCCCCGGTGTTATATGCAGAACCGGTGATGGTTGCGTCTTATCTGAACAGTAATGCATTGATTTTGCAGACTTCTGCTGTCGAATTACACAAAACAACGCAGCATCAGTGGGCCGAACCGCTGGATCAGCAGCTGCAACGTTTATTAGTGAACGGTTTACAACAGGCATTACCGGCTTATCGCGTGACCAGCCAACAACCAGGCGGTGATGCTGTGCGTTTGTTAGTGCAGGTAGAGCAGTTCCATGGCCAGCAGCAAGGCTTAGTTCTGGTCAGCGGGCGTTTCTATTTACTCAAGGGTGATAAAGTACAAAGTCAGAGTTTCCAACTGCAGTTACCACAGCAGGATGAAGGTTATCCGGCCTTGGTTGATACGCTCGGGCAGGGTTGGCAGCAGGCGATTGCGCAGTTTGCTGCAGCAGTCGGGAATTTTGCACCTGTCACGAAATAACAACGAAGATTTTTGTCAGGGCGTGTAGCGCACGCCCAATACCAGCGGCTGGCTGGCGCCGGTCACTGCCGGGACATTACCTGGAATTTGTTGGTCAAAAGCATAGGCCAGCCAGGCAAATGCCATCGCTTCGACCCAATTCGGATGTACGCCCAAAGCTTCGGTGGTTTTGATCTGACACTGCGGCAGCAATTCCGCCAAATCCTGTAGCAACACGGCATTATGCGCGCCGCCACCACAGACATAAATCTCCGACACCACATACCGGCTGACTGCCAATGCGATAGTGCCAGCGGTAAAGCGGCTTAAGGTGCGTTGCACAGCGGCTGCAGCCGGCATGTTGCCCGTCGCCGCCTGCAGTTGCTGCAGCTGTTGTTGCAGCCAACTGAGCTGAAAATATTCGCGGCCGGTACTTTTAGGGCCGGTCTGTTGAAAATATGGATCGCTGAGTAACAGACCCAGTAAAGCGCCATTCAGCTGACCGCTCGCGGCATAGGCACCGTTGGCGTCATAAGCTTTGCCTTGTTGCAACTCAATCCAGTTATCGAGCAGGCAATTGCCGGGGCCGGTATCAAAACCCTGTACTTGCTGATGGGGTAACAACAGGGTGATGTTGGCGATGCCGCCAATATTCAGAATACAGCGGCCGTGCTCTTGTGATGCGAAGATCGCCTGATGAAAAGCCGGCACTAAAGGCGCGCCCTGGCCGCCATAGGCGATGTCTTTGCGGCGAAAATCGGCAATGACCGGGATTTGCGTCAACATGGCGAGGCGATGTTGGTCGCCAATCTGATAACTAAAGGGCTGGCGGCCATTGGGTCTGTGCCGGATCGTCTGGCCGTGACAGCCGATCGCCTGGATCCTGGTTGGATCCACCTGTGCTTGTTGTAACAGTTGCTGCACCGCAGCGGCGTAACAATCGGCAAGGTCGGCCTCTGCCAAACCCAAACGCTCAATTTCATTGGCGCCAGGCTGGGCTAAAAGTGCTAATTCCGCTTTTAATTCAGCAGGGTAGGGCAGGCATAAGCTGTGAACAAGCTTGGGGTAAGCTGGGGAGAAATCAACCAGTACCACATCAACACCATCCAGGCTGGTGCCTGACATGATGCCGATGTAGAGGGCTTCAATAGAATAGTCGGTAGTCACAACCGGTTATTGGTTGGCAGCCAGTACCACGCGCTCATGGGCTTTGAGCTGGGCGATTTGCTGTTTGGCGTTTTTAGTGAACTCAACACGGGCTACGCCTTGCAGCGGTTCCGCTTGTGGCAGCTTCACTGTCCGTGGATTCCGGTGCACGCCACCAACCATGAATTCATAGTGCAGATGCGCGCCGGTGACACGACCCGTTGCGCCCAAGCGTCCCACGATGTCGCCTTGTTTGACTTTCTCACCACGTTTGACGTCGCGTTTGGACAAGTGCAGGTACTTCGTGACGATACCGTTTGAGTGTTGGATCACGACGTAATTACCGTTCGCGCCTTTCATCGACGATTCAATCACTTTACCATCACCGGCCGCCATAATAGGCGTACCCATTGGCGCAACATAATCAACACCATTGTGGGCTTTGATTTTACCAAGGACTGGATGTAAACGACGCGGATTAAAGTTAGAGCTGACGTAGCGGAAGTTGACTGGTGCACGTAGGAAAGCCTGTCGCATCGAGCCGCCGTCCGGCTTGTAGAAGTTACCGTCGGTGTGACGCACCGCCTGATACAGTTGCCCCTGGTTCTGGAACTGAGCGGCAACAATAGCACCGTTACCGATAAACTGGCCTTCAGCATACTGACGTTCAAACATCACGCTGAAAGAGTCGCCTGAGCGAATGTCTAACGCGAAGTCGATGTCATAACCGAACACGTTCGCCAGGTCGATAATTTGCGCTTCAGACAAACCGGCGTTCATCGCTGAACCCCAAAAGCTGCCGCTGATGATGCCGGCGACGACTTCGGTCCGGACTTCAATTTCTTTCTGTAGTTGCTTGGCAACAAACTTGCCTTCTTCGCTGCGAGTGATACGTAACGTCTTCAGATTGCTGAGGTTGTAGCGCAGTTCCTGCAATTTACCGTTTGCGTTCAGGCCGAATTCAAGCTGGGCCCCCGGGAATAAACGGGTCAGATTTTTGGCTTCTTTGCCGGCGTCTAACACCGCCTGCATAGTTTGGGCGTCAATTTTGGCGCGTTTGAACACTGAACCTAAAATGTCGCCTTTTTTCACTTCCACTGAAATCCACTCTAAAGAGTTGTCTTCGGTTGGAATGGTGGTTTCGGCAGTTTGCGGCAGAGAATCAGTGACAACAGGGACAGCAAGACTATAACGCTTGCCGACTTCTAAACTGGATTTTTCGTTCTCTTTGGACGCTTCAGCTTTTTCTGAAGGCAGAAGCAGCGTGACAGACAAAATGGTGGCCAATGTGGCTATCAGAACACGGTGCGGAGTAGGCAAAGATGAAATCATTAAAGGCGCATCTCTTATTATTATGGTTCTTTCCACGTAAAAAATGAGCATATAACGATTTTTTGCAAGATCCAAGACTTTTGTGCGTTTAATCGGGAGTAATGTTGCAGTAGAATGCGGACTTAGATTTTTAGCTGAAAAATTATCCGGAGAACTGGCGCATGACGCAGTGGCAACAGGCCCTGGCCGAGATCAAGCGGGGCTTAGAAGAGATCCTGCTGGAAGACGAATTAATCGAAAAATTGAAGCAGGGTAAACCGCTGAAAGTAAAAGCCGGTTTTGATCCAACTGCGCCAGATTTGCATTTAGGCCACACCGTGCTGATCAATAAATTACGCACTTTTCAGCAACTCGGCCACGAAGTGATTTTCCTGATCGGTGATTTCACCGGCATGATTGGCGACCCGACCGGCAAAAACGTCACCCGCAAGCCGTTGACACGCGAAGACGTACTGGCGAACGCAAAGACTTATCAGGATCAAGTATTTAAGATCCTGGATCCAGCCAAGACGCGCATTGCTTTTAACTCCGAATGGATGGAAAAACTCGGTGCCGCCGGCATGATCAAACTGGCCGCGCGCCAGACCGTCGCTCGCATGCTGGAACGTGACGATTTCAAAAAGCGCTACGCCAACAATCAATCCATTGCTATTCATGAATTTTTATACCCGTTGGTACAGGGCTGGGATTCTGTGGCACTGCAGGCCGACATCGAAATGGGCGGCACTGATCAACGCTTTAACCTGCTGATGGGCCGTGAGCTGCAAAAAGACGAAGGCCAGCGCCCACAAACGGTATTAATGGTACCGCTGCTGGAAGGTCTGGACGGCGTGCAGAAGATGTCGAAATCACTCGGCAACTACATCGGCATCACCGACAGCCCAACCGAGATGTTTGGCAAAGTCATGTCGATTTCAGACGATCTGATGTGGCGTTATTACGACTTGTTGAGTTTCCGCGCTATTGAAGACATCGCTGCGCTGAAACAACAAGCAGCAGATGGCCGTAATCCACGCGACATCAAAATCGAACTGGCGAAAGAAATCATCGCGCGTTTCCACTCTGATGCCGACGCTGAAGCCGCACATCAGGACTTTATCCAACGTTTTTCCAAAAACGCGTTACCGGATGATATCCCGGAGCTGACGCTGCATATCGAAGGCGACAATCTGCCAATAGCCCAGCTGTTAAAAGAAGCCGGTCTGGTGGAAAGTACCTCAGAAGCGCTGCGGATGATCAAACAAGGCGCGGTCAAACTTAACGGCGACGTGAAAGTGGAAGACAGCAAACTGGTCTTCGAAAAAGGCTCCAGCACCATTTTTCAGGTGGGTAAACGCAAGTTCGCCAAAGTGACTTTGGCCTGATCGTTAATTGATCGCAGGCTCCTGCCAACGCTATGAAAACCGCCTTCGGGCGGTTTTTTATTCGTAGCCATCCATGGCGCTCACCTTTTAGGCCAACGCTGTGCGTTGTTAAAAACCGCTCCCGGCGGTTTTTTATTCGCAGCCATCCATGGCGCTCACCTTTTAGGCCAACGCTGTGCGTTGTTAAAAACCGCTCCCGGCGGTTTTTTATTCGCAGCCATCCATGGCGCTCACCTTTTAGGCCAACGCTGTGCGTTGTTAAAAACCGCTCCCGGCGGTTTTTTATTCGCAGCCATCCATGGCGCTCACCTTTTAGGCCAACGCTTTGCATTGTTAAAAACCGCTCCAGGCGGTTTTTTATTCGCAGCCATCCATGGCGCTCACCTTTTAGGCCAACGCTTTGCATTGTTAAAAACCGCTCCAGGCGGTTTTTTTGTCTTTTTAAGCGTTGAAATTTTCCACAATTCGCTTGCGCTCTGATCCAATGCGATCTAATGTGATATTAAATTGATATCACATTGAGGTGAGTTATGTTGAAAGAAACCCCGGCCAAAGCAAGATCCGGTTTTGCGACTTTGTTTGTGTTATTTGTGCTGCAGCTTGCGACTATCGGGTTGATCCTGACAATGCCGCCGCTGATCAAAGTGCTGGCGTTGTTGGCATGTATCGCGGTGTTTATCTGCTGGTTTGGCTTTTATATGGTGCAGCCGAATCAGTCTGCTGTATTGCAGTTGTTTGGTCAGTATGTCGGTACTGACTTTGAAAACGGCCTGCGCTGGGCTAATCCGTTTTACAGCAAACAAAAAGTCAGCCTGCGGGTGCGTAACTTTGAAAGCAGCAAATTAAAGGTTAATGACCATGCCGGTAACCCGGTTGATATCGCCGCTGTGGTGGTGTGGAAGGTTGTTGATAGCGCTGAAGCGGTATTTGAAGTGGAAGACTACGAGAACTTTGTCAGTATTCAGAGTGAAGCGGCCATTCGTTATCTGGCTTCCAGTTATCCGTATGAAGCAGAGAAGGACCACGATATCAGCCTGCGCAGCAGTGGCAGCGACATTACTGATTTGCTGCGCACTGAGATCCAGAACCGTCTGCATAAAGCCGGCGTGGAAGTGATTGAAGCGCGGATCAGCCATCTGGCCTATGCGCAGGAGATCGCCAGTGCCATGTTACAGCGGCAGCAGGCGCGGGCTGTAGTCATGGCGCGTCAGCAGATTGTTGAAGGTGCGGTCGGGATGGTCGAAATGGCGCTGCAGCGTTTGTCGGAAAAAGATGTGGTACAGCTCGATGAAGAGCGCAAAGCGGCGATGGTTAGTAATCTGCTGGTGGTGCTCTGTGGTGACCACAGTGTGTCGCCGGTGATTAATACCGGCACTATTTATTAATAACAGCAGCAGGTGAGTTGTGGCTAAAAAAGCTTTTGCCCTGCGCATCGATGAGCAGATGCTGCAGGCGCTGCAGCACTGGGCAGACGATGAGTTTCGCAGCGTCAACGGTCAGATTGAGTTTTTGTTGCGTGATGCGCTGGTTAAAGCTGGCCGGGTGAAGCGCACAGTAATTCAGTCGGCGGACTTGTCGGCAGAAATGCCGACAGATCCTGCCGGCGATGACAGCCATTGACGCCATTGCCACAGGCCATAAGCTGCATTCAGCCAATACAGCAGATAAAACGCCGCGGTCAGTTCCAGACCGCGGTGATAATACAGCGGGATGGCAATACTGTTCACCAGTAACCAACACCACCAGTTTTGCAGGTAACGCCGAATCAGCAGTAACTGCGCCAACACGCTCAGTGTCAGCACCAGACTGTCCCAAAATGGCGCATAAGCGTCGGTCCAGAAATGTAACAGCGCACCGTAGATGGCGGCGATAACTAGTGCCAGGCTGAGATAGGGTAGTAAATAGCGGCCAGGCAATTGCCGGATCGGCAAGGCCAAAGCGGACTGCCAGCTGAATAAGCCCCAGACTGCGGCCGCGATGAAAAACAACTGCAGCACCACGTCCGCATAAAGCTGATGCTGATAACACAGCAAACCAAACAAAGCACAGCCGGCGATGGTCGCCCACCAGGTCAGCGCCGAGTTGCGGGCGGCCAGCCAGATGGAGCCTGCGACCAGCAGATTGGCAGCGAGCTCCAGTGCCGATGGCATCAGACTTCCAGATTATCGATCAAGCGGGTATTGCCAAGATAGGCCGCCAGCAAAATGACTAGCGGCTTACTATTGTTGTCGGCCAATTCCAGCGTTTGGCGGTTACAGATATGGATGTAATCTGGTCGGAAACCGGCCTGACTCAAGGTATCAGCTACCTGCTGTTCCAACGCACGAAAATCGGCAAAGCCATGGCTGATTTGCTGGCGTAACCATTGTAGCTGCTGATAAATCAGTGGCGCTTTGGCACGGGCGTCCACAGACAAATAACCATTGCGTGAACTGAGCGCCAGGCCATCAGCGGCGCGCTCGGTATCGATACCGATGATTTCAATCGGGAACGACAAATCAGTGGTGAGCTGACGGATCACCGCCAGTTGCTGGTAATCTTTTTTACCAAACAACGCGATGTCTGGCTGCACCAGATTAAACAGTTTACTGACGATAGTGGCGACGCCACGGAAATGGCCAGGGCGGCTGGCACCACAATGCTGGTCGCCCACTTTTGGTACTTCAACGGCGGTTTGTACATCCAGGCCACGCGGATACATCAGTTCCGGCGTGGGCGTAAATACGGCATCCGCCTGATGCTCAGTCAAGCCGGCACAATCTTCGGTTAAAGTACGCGGATAACTGGCCAAATCTTCGTTGGCGCCAAATTGCAGCGGATTAACAAAAATCGACACAATCACCCGGTCGGCGCGCTGACGGGCTTCATCGACCAGCTTAAAATGACCAGAGTGTAAATTGCCCATGGTTGGCACAAAAGCCACGGTCTGGCCAGCCTGACGCCAGGCCCGGACTGTGGCGCGTAATACTTTAATATCAGAGATCACCAGCATCAGAAGGCTCCCGTATCAGAAACTATGCTCAGGGCCAGGAAAGGCCGCACTTTTCACATCCGCGACAAATTTGCTGATGGCTTTTTTGATATCACCGGTTTCCTGCAGGAAGTTTTTCGAGAACTTCGGAATATAACCGCTACTGATCCCGAGTAAATCGTGCATTACCAGCACCTGACCATCGGTCACGACGCCAGCACCAATGCCGATCACCGGGATGCGCAGCGCTTTGCTGATGCGTTCGGCTAATAAAGTTGGGATACATTCGACGACTAACAGCTGGCAACCGGCCTGCTCCAGCGCAATCGCCTGCTGCAGGATGTGTTCAGCGGCCGCATCGTCGCGGCCCTGCACTTTAAACCCACCAAACACGTGCACGGATTGTGGCGTCAGGCCGATATGGCCACAGACCGGCACGCCACGTTCGGTTAAAGCTTTGATGGTGGGTAACAGAAATTCGCCACCTTCCATTTTCACCATATTGGCGCCGGCCTGCATCATCGGCGTGACGTTGGCAAAGGCCTGTTCCATCGTGGCATAACTCATAAACGGCATATCAGCGATGATAAAAGCTTGCGGTGCGCCAGCGCGCACGCAGCGGGTGTGGTAAGCAATTTGTTCGACGGTGACGGGCAGGGTATCGAGTTGACCCTGCAGCACCATACCGAGTGAGTCACCGACTAATAAAGTCTCAACGCCGCTGTCGGCGAATAATTTGGCAAAGCTGGCGTCGTACGCCGTCAGCATGGTGATTTTCTCGCCTTGCTGTTTCATTTTCAGCAAGGTTGATGTGGTAATTTTTGCCATGATGCTCTTTTCCGCCCATTAAAAAAATCCGCGCGCAAGATGGCATATCCGGCAGCAGGCTGCAAGCATCCGCCACGCCAAAATCCTGTTGGATCAGCGCTGCGATATTGCCAGATCTGCTGTCAAAATAGTCAGGCCATTGCGCGGCACCTGTACAGCAATCTCAGCCAGTGCGCCGAGGCCCGGAATAAACAGCAGCGGCGCCAATTCCAGCAAAGGGTAGATCACAAATTCGCGTTGATGCAGGCCATAGTGTGGCACTGTCAGCCGTGGTGTGGCGAGGATCTCGTCACCATACAACAGGATATCCAAATCCAAAGTGCGCGGACCCCAGCGTTCATCTTTACGTTGCCGGCCTTGTTCCAGCTCAATGCGCTGTAACTCGTCCAGTAAAGTGTCTGCCGCTAATGTGGTATCGAGGGCCGCCACGGCATTGACATAATCGGGCTGGTCTTGTGGCCCCATCGGTTTGGAGCCATAAAAACTACTGACCGCCACAAGCTGGCTATCTGGCAACTGTTTTAGTGCGGTGACCGCGCGCTGCAGTTGCAACACAGGTTCTGCCAGATTGGCCCCAAGGCCAATATAAACCCGGATCATGCCTGATCAGCAGCCGGTTTGCGGCGCACTGGTTTGCGTTTGCGCCGTGGTCTTTTCACGTCTACGCCTTCTTTGCCCAAATCAAGCACCAGCTCTTCGCGTTCGGCATCATCGGCGTTGACAAATTGTTGCCACCACAATGCCAACTCTGCCAACTGGCCACCTTCGGCTTTGGCGCGCAGTTGCATAAAGTCAAAAGCACCGCGGAATTTTGGCAATTCCATCAGTTTAAAGGCGCGACGCCCGGCACGTTTACTGAGGCGGCCCTGCAGCGACCACAGGTCGCGCACCACCAGCGTAAACCGTTTTGGAATGCCGATGTTCCGGACCAAATCATCCAGCACTTCGGTCATCGCGATATTCAGCGCGTCGATATCATTGAGGCCACTTTCAACTAACAGCGTCTGCATCCGCAGCTCGACCGGGTACCACAGCAGGGCAGCATAAATAAATGCCGGCGTGACCGGTTTATCTTGCGCCACGCGCTCGTCGGTGTCCTGCAGTGCATTGGTGATCAGGCTAAACATTTTACCTTCACTGTCTTGCTTCAGCACTTTGTGCACTTGTGGCAGCAGCTGTTTCAGTATGCCGAGGTCACGCATCATCACGAAGTTGTCAAAGGCTTTGCCAGCCATCAGCAATTTCAGTGATTCATCAAATAAACGTGCCGCCGGAATATTTTTCAGCAGGATCGCAAGCTCAGGGATCAGCGCTTTGGTAGTCGGCGCCAAATCCATATTCAGTTTGGTGGCAAAGCGGATAGCGCGCAAAATGCGCACCGGATCTTCGCGGTAGCGAGTTTCCGGGTCACCAATCAGTTCAATTTTGCGCTGTTGAATAGCTTCAACACCATTGGCGAAATCATAAATGGCAAAATCACGCACTGAGTAATACAGCGCATTAATGCTGAAATCGCGACGCTCAGCGTCTTCTTCAATAGTGCCGTAGACGTTGTCACGCAGGATCTGGCCATGGTCAGAACGCACGCCGGCCGGGATGTTTTCTTCTTCTTCGCCACCGCTGTGATGGCCACGGAAAGTCGCAACTTCAATCACTTCACGGCCAAACACCACATGCGCCAAACGGAAGCGACGGCCAATCAGCCGGCAATTTTTAAACACAGCACGGACTTCATCCGGCGTGGCATTGGTGACGACATCAAAATCTTTTGGGATCAAGCCGAGTAGTAAATCGCGGATACAGCCACCAACCAAGTAGGCTTCAAAACCCGCGTCGTTTAAGCGATACAGCACTTTTAATGCGTTCGGGCTGATGTCTTTGCGCGAAATAGTGTGCTGATCGCGGGTAATGATGCGAAGCGCAGGTAAAACGTCGCTTTGATGATCCGGATTCAGTTTTGGTCCCAGATTGGTGGTGTCGCGGCGCGGCCTTGCTGAGTCGTAACGCGGGCGATCAACCTGGTTTGCTGCACTGCGGGAACCATCCTGACGATTGTTGTCGTAGCGCTCGCGAGGCGGACGACCTGGTCGCGGAGAGTCGTTACGGCTGTATTCCGCATTGGTGCGGCGAGGCCGGCGTTCTGGCTCGGTGGCAGCAGGTTCCGGCTGCGATTCAGTCTGTTCCACCACGGCTTCAGTGATGGCCTTGGCTTTTTTGCCGGTCAGCTTGCGACAAAAATCTAACACTCTGGAAATAATGGCCTTTCTCCTTGAAAGAACGGTATTGGCTTGGTGAGTTGCGACGGCAGATCCCGGCAGTCATTTCCGGCGAAAATCGGACATCAATGCAGCCGGCAGCCGGTCACCTGACAGGCGAAAAAAAATTGGCATTATGATAACGCAGGCTGGTGAAAAAATGAATGAAAATACCGGGCTGAGCGTGAATCTACGACGACCTGTCAGTTAAAACTGTCGATCTGGATTTCGCCCTGCCGTGGCACTAAGGCGTTTTGCCAGTGTGTCAGGGCAAATTGCAGCAATTCGGCAACGGGCAAACGCGTTGCATCCGCTGGCACGGGTTGTCCTAAAAACTGTAAAGCGGCGGTCAAAGACTGTGCCGGTGCAAAACGACGAATGTCGGTGGCATGATTTTGTTTACTGAGTTTGTGTCCAGGCGCTTTGACAGCCAGAGGCAAATGACCGTAAACCGGCATCGCTGCGCCAAACGCGCGGCACAGTGCTTGTTGGCGTGGCGTCATTTGTAATAAATCGGCGCCGCGGATCACTTCACTGATCTGCTGTTCGATGTCGTCAATCACCACTACCCACTGATAGGCAAACAAACCGTCGCGGCGTTTGATGATGTAATCTTCTGCCGCAAGCGTGGTGGGAATGCGCTGATTGCCGGCGAAAATATCAGTAAATTCATTTGCTACATCAACGGCATGCAGTCGCCAGGCCAGCGGTCCATCCTGACCGCTGCTGAGCTGCAAAGTCTGGCAATGGCCATCATAAATTCCGCCTAAAGCGGCAATACGGGCACGGTTACACTGACAGCCGTACAGCTGTTGCTGGAATTTTTCAAAATAGTGTTGGTATAAATCAAGCCGCTGGCTTTGCCACACCACGCTGTCGTCCCAGTGCAGGCCAAATTGCTCCAGCGTGCGCAGGATCTCGCTGTCAGCGCCTGGTACAGTGCGGGGGGCGTCAATATCTTCGATGCGGACCAGCCATTGGCCAGCCTGGGATTTGGCATGCAGGTAACTGCCAACAGCAGCGACTAGCGAGCCAAAATGCAAAGGGCCGGATGGCGATGGCGCAAACCGGCCCCTGATACAGGAGAATTCAGCGGTCATCATTAACCGCCGAGTTGTTTTTCCTTGATCTCTGCCAGCGTCTTGCAATCGATACACTGGTCGGCCGTTGGACGGGCTTCCAGGCGTTTGATACCGATTTCAATGCCACAGGTGTCACAGAAACCAAAATCTTCGTCTTCGATTTTCTGTAAGGTTTTTTCAATCTTTTTTAGCAGCTTCCGCTCACGATCACGGGCACGCAGCTCCAGACTGAATTCTTCTTCCTGCGCCGCGCGGTCCACTGGATCCGGGAAGTTTGCAGCTTCATCGGCCATATGGTTTTTCGTGCGGTCTACTTCTTCACGCAGCTGCTGACGCCAGGCGTCGAGAATTTTGCGGAAATGTTCCAGCTGCTTCGGGTTCATGTACTCTTCGCCCGGCGCTTCCTGATAAGGCAGCACGCCAGCCATGGCCAACAGGCCGAGAGATTTGGTAGTTTTGCCTTCTGGCATGGTAGTCTCCTGTATAACAGTGCCAAGCAAAAAGATGGCGGCTATTGATAGCAGAATATCGGCACCATCGCAATCACATTAAAAAAGCCGCGGAAGTATACAGACAGCGCACGGATTCGTCACCCGATTCTGCTGTTGTTGCAGCAATAGCTGCAGAATTTTCCGCCATTTTCCGGCGTGAAACCGCAAAATGGGGCGGCACAATAACAGAAAATCGGAGACAGTATGGAGATTTGGTGGGCTTTTTTAATTCTCGGTGCCTTTGTTGGCTTTGTGGCCGGCTTGTTGGGTGTGGGGGGCGGCGCCATTATGGTGCCGGTTTTGACCAGTTTATTTGTCACGCTGAACTTTTTGCCTGAGCATTTATTGCATATGGCGCTGGCAACGTCGATGGCATCGATCATCCTCACCAGCATCGCCAGCGCGCGTACTCATCAAAAACATCAGGCTGTGTTGTGGCCGGTGGTGCGACTGATGAGTGCGGGCATTGTATTGGGAACTTTTGGCGCAACTTTTATCGCATCCTTGTTGCCTACGTTGCCGCTGGCGATTTTTTTCAGCTGTTTTATGGCTTATGTCGCGCTGCAATTGTTGCTCAATATCAAACCAAAACCCAGCCGCGGCTTGCCCGGTGCGATTGGGATGACTGCGACCGGCGTCGGCATTGGTGGCATTTCCGCGCTGGTGGCGATTGGCGGTGGTTCGCTGACTGTGCCGTTTCTGACCTGGTGTAATGTGCGGGTGCAGCAGGCCATCGGCACTTCTGCGGCGATTGGTTTGCCGATCGCACTCAGTGGCAGTATCGGCTACGCGATCGCCGGCTGGGAGCAAGTCGGTTTACCGCCATTCAGCCTTGGTTATATTTACCTGCCTGCGGTGTTATTGATCTCTGCGGTCAGCTTTTTTACCGCGCCACTGGGGGCAGGCCTTGCACACAAGCTGCCTGTGGCCACGTTAAAGAAAATTTTTGCACTGCTATTGCTGGGGCTAAGTGCCAAAATGCTGCACACAATACTGGGCAGCTAAATGCAGTGACTGCTGAGCGCAGTCGCTAAGTTGTCCGCGATGTTGCCCGCTGTTTTGTCAGCGTGGCGCTGTGATACACTCGCCACATAGCAGTGTTTGTTCCGAATTAGAGGTTTTGTTATGTCTGAACTGTTACAGATCCAAATCAGCAGTGTCGCTGCTGACCTTCGTTTTGGCAAAAATCCATTATTAACGCCGACTCCGGCCGGCTATCAAATCCACCAGACCGGCACTGAACCACTCAGACTGATCCAGAAAGCCGGCCGTTCTTTAGACGGTCTGGGTGTGCAAATGGTGCAACTAGCTGGCGAAGGCTGGACTTTGGACAAGCAATGGGCCTTTTATCAGGGCTTTTGCAGCGCGAAAAAACTCGGTGGCGTGCACTGGACAGGTGATGAAACAACCGTCGCTCAGCTGGTCGCTCTGCAACAATGTTTTGCCTGGGCAAAAAAACAAACCAATGCTGCGCCGGAAGATCTCTACCCGGAAAAACTCTGCCATGAAGCCGTCGAATTTATCAGTGCAGTCGCTGGCAGCAGTAACGTCAGCCATCGGATTATCAGCGGCGACGCTTTGCTCAGCGAAGGCTGGATTGGTGTGCATGCTGTAGGCCGCGGCAGCGACCGCGCGCCGGCCATTTTAGTACTGGATTTTAATCCATCTGGCGATAGCAATGCGCCTGTGGCGGCGGCGCTGGTCGGCAAAGGCATCACTTTTGACAGCGGTGGTTATTCGATTAAAGCCTCCGAAGGCATGCTGACGATGAAATGCGATATGGGCGGCGCGGCTACAGTCACGGCAGCACTGGCGCTGGCCATCACACAAGGTCTGAACCGTCGCGTGCAGCTGATTTTGTGCTGCGCCGAGAACCTGATCAACGGCCGCGCGTTTAAACTCGGCGATATCTTGACTTACAAAAACGGTGTGACAGTCGAAATCGTCAACACCGACGCAGAAGGCCGCCTGGTGCTGGCCGATGGTCTGCAAATTGCCGCCGCGGCTGGTGCAGGCTTGGTCATTGATGCTGCTACGTTAACCGGCGCGGCGATGATGGCGGTCGGAACGGAATACAATGCGATTTTTGGTCTGGATAAGGCGTTGCAACAACGCGTGCTGGGTTATGCCAATACAGTGTCAGAGCCAGCCTGGCCGTTGCCGCTGGAACGCTGGCATCAACAACAATGTCCGTCAGCGTATGCTGACACCGCCAACAGCCGTCCGGTCAAAGGTGGCGGCACCGGTGGAGCCAGTAACGCGGCTGGTTTCCTCAGCCGTTTTGTCGGTAACGACGGGGCAGGTTGGTTGCATGTCGATCTGGCGGCCGCATTCCAGGGCTCTGCCAATGGTTTCTGGGGCGCTGGTGCAACCGGCACCGGCATCCGCTTGATCGCAGAAACGTTGCTGCGCGAGACACAGCAGTGCGAGGCAATAGGGCACGAAACCGCTTGATTCAAATGGCTGCGAAGCTGCCCGCGCAGCTGCGCAGCCCATGTTTTTTCTACTGACACGGACTGCCATGACGCCGCTTTCTGCTGCAGCCTTGCCGGTTGCCGATATTTTGCCCGAGCTGGTGCTGCAGCTGGAACAGCAGCCAGTGGTGGTGCTGACCGCGCCACCCGGTGCCGGCAAATCAACTTATCTGCCACTGTTTCTGCTGCAACATCCTGCTTTTGCCAATAAAAAAATCATCATGCTGGAGCCGCGCCGGCTTGCCGCCAAAAGTATCGCCGCTTATCTGGCGCAGCAGTTGGGGGAAGCGGTTGGCCAGACGGTTGGTTATCAAATCCGGCTGGAACAGAAACAATCTGCTGCCACCCGTTTGCTGGTGGTAACCGAAGGCGTGTTGATCCGCAAAATGTTGGCAGATCCGCTGCTCGATGGCGTTGATCTGCTGATTTTTGACGAGTTCCATGAACGCAGTCTGCAAACTGATCTGGCGTTGGCACTGGCGCTGGAAGTGCAGCAACTGAACGACAGACTGAAACTGTTGTTAATGTCTGCGACGCTGGACACCGGCAAACTGTGTCAGCAACTGCAGGCGCCGCTATTAGAAAGCCATGGCCGCAGTTTTCCGGTGGAAATCTGTTATCAGACGCCAAATAACGAGCCGGTTGCACTGCAATGCGCGGCGCAGGTGTTGCAGGCTTTGGCAAAGCATGGCGGCAATCTGCTGGTATTTTTGCCGGGGCAACGGGAAATCGACCAATGTGCCGAATATCTGCGCGCCAAAATGCAAGACGCAACTGTGGTGGTGCATGCACTGATCGGCAGCCTGACCCTGACTGAGCAACAGGCCGCGATCGCCGCGCCGCCCGCGGGCCAGCGCAAAGTGGTGCTGGCGACCAATATCGCCGAGACCAGTCTGACCATTGACGGCATCAGTGTGGTGATCGATTCAGGACAAGCCCGCGCCGCGGTATTTGAAACCAGATTGGGTTTTAGCAAACTGGAAACCATCCAAATCAGTCAGGCTGCAGCGACACAAAGGGCCGGCCGCGCCGGGCGTTTAATGCCGGGCGTCTGTTACCGGCTGGATACTGTGGAAAAATGGCAGCGCCGCCGGGCTCAGACAGTGCCGGATATTTTACAGGCTGATTTGTTGGCGTTGCGGCTGGATATCGCCGGCTGGGGTGCCAAAGTCAGCGATTTATTCTGGCTGGACGCGCCGCCAGAAAAACAACTGCGTGCGGCGGAGCAATGTCTGCAACTGCTCGGCGCTTTAGATAACAAGGGAATGCTGACCAGCAAAGGCAAACAGATGCTGGCGCTGCCGGTTGAACCGCGGCTGGCGGCGATGCTGTTGTATGCGCGGACGCTGGAACAACAAGGCCAGGCCGGTGCGATCAGTCTGGCCGCGACTATTGCAGCACAGCTGGAACAGACCCGGCGATTTATGCAAACCGAGCTGAGCAGTCAGCTGCGGCTGCAGTCTGAGCAGGCACGGCAACAATATCAACAATTACTGCAACTGATGCAGAGTCGCCACAGCAATAACCAACCCTTAGAACTGACTGCCGAATTATTAAGCCGCGCTTTTCCGGACCGCATTGCCCAGTTGCGCGGTCAGGGTTATCTGCTGGCCAATGGCACCGGCGCCAGTCTGCCGGCGGATGATGCGCTGCAAGGGTCGCCTTTACTGGTGGTGGCCGATTTGCGGCTGTGGCAGCAGCAAGCCGTGATCAGTGTGGCGGCCAGGTGGTCACTGGACGCACTGCTGCAAAGCTGGCAGGCTGATTTAAACTGGCAGACGCGGCTTGAATTTGATGAACAAAGCGGCCGTTTCAGCGCAGAAAAGCAACTGCGCCTCGGCGCTTTGGTGTTAAAACGGCAAAATAGCAGTCAGCAAATCAGCGGCGAAGACCGGCGCAGCGCCTGGCTGGACTATCTGCAGAAAAAAGGCCTTGGCTGCCTGCCCTGGAGCGAAGCCGCGCGACAACTACAACATCGACTGACCTTAGCGCGGCAGTTACAACCTGCAGCCGGTTGGCCGGAGCTGTCTGACGAGATACTGACAGACACTATCGGCGAGTGGCTCGGGCCTTATCTGGCCGATGTGCGCAGTCTGGCACAATTACAACAGCTCGACCTCGCGCAGATCCTGCGTCATCAGCTGGATTATGCGCGGCAACAGCAGCTGGATGCGTTGTTGCCAGCCAGCTGGCGTTCAGTATTAGGCACTTATGTTGCGCTGAATTACCAGGCCGATGGCGAAGTGCAGTTGGCGATCCGTCTTCAGGAAATGTTTGGCCAACTGACCACGCCGACCGTCGGACAAGGCGCGGTCGCGGTGACCATCACTTTGTTATCCCCAGCGAGACAGCCGTTACAGGTCACCCGCGATCTGGCCAGTTTCTGGCAAAATGCCTATCAGGATGTGAAAAAGGAAATGCGGGGTCGTTATCCGAAACACTATTGGCCAGACGACCCGGCCGACGCGGAACCGACCAACAAAACCAAAAAAGCGATGGCCAACAAAGCGACAGACCGATGACAGCAAAACGTAAACCCGCAAAAAAATCACCAATGAACCCGCTGCTGCGCAGTGTGCTGCTGTTTGGCCTGAAGGTCAGTTTGTTGTTGCTGGCGGCCATCTCGATTTATCTGATTTACCTCGACAGTAAAATCACCACGTTATTTTCCGGGCATAAATGGCAGGTGCCGGCACAGTTGTATGGCCGCACGCTGGAATTGGCGCCCGGTAGTCACCTGAGTCAGGTGCAGTTTCTGGATGAACTGTCCCGGCTGCAATATAGCGCTGATCCGCGCTTAAATGGTCCGGGGCAATACCATGTCAGTGGCACAACTGTCACAGTGGTACGGCGGGCTTTTGAATTTCCGGACGGCGCCGATGGCGTACGTAGATTCAGCGTCGAATTTGCCGGTGACTTTGTCCAGCGCTTGTTTTCAGGCGATAAACCACTGCAAAAAGCCAGACTGGAACCACAACTGTTGCAACATCTGGTCGCGGCTGAGCAGGAAGATCGCGAGCTGGTCCGCTTGGCTGATGTACCGGTACCGCTGCGTGAAACCTTGTTACTGGTCGAAGACCGTGAATTTTATAACCATCACGGCGTGTCACCTTTGTCGATTATCCGCGCATTCTGGCAGAATCTGCTGGCCGGGCGTACAGTGCAGGGCGGCTCGACACTGACGCAGCAGCTGGCAAAAAATATGTATACCAATCAACAACGTACTTATTTACGTAAAGTGAATGAAGCGTTGATCGCGTTGGTACTGGATTTTCGCTACAGCAAAGACCAAATTCTTGAAGCTTATTTAAATGAGATTTTTATCGGTCAGTTTAAAGACAATCCGGTGCACGGTCTGGGCTTAGGCAGCCGGCTGTATTTTGGTAAACCATTGGCGGAACTGAAACCTCACGAATACGCCATGTTAGTCGGCATTATCAAAGGCCCTTCGGTTTATGATCCACGGCGTTATGCTGATCGCGCGTTAAGCCGGCGCGACCTGATCCTGGATTTAATGGCTGAACACGGCATCCTGAATCACGATCAGCACAATGCCGCCAAGCAACAACCATTAGATGTGATCCCGCTTGGCCAGCATTTAAAAGGCCGTTTCCCGGCTTATATCGACAAAGTCCGTCAGGAACTGCGTCAACTGGTGCCTGATACATCAAAGCTACAGCAAGGGCTGCGGGTATTTACTTACCTCGACCCGATGGCCCAGCAAGCGGCAGAGCAGGCGATGTCAGCGCGTTTGAGTCAGCTTAATGACAAAATCGAAGGCGCCATGCTGGTCACCGATTATCAGCGCGGCGCACTGAAAGCCATTATCGGCGGCCGTCAAATGCAATATGCCGGCTATAACCGTGCGCTTTCCGCGCGCCGGCAGATCGGCAGTATTGTCAAACCCGTGGTCTATCTTGGCGCTTTGCAACAGCCACAGCAGTTTCATCTCGGCTCGGTATTGCAGGATTCGCCGATGAACCTGCGCAGCGGTAGCCGCAGCTGGCAACCACAAAACTATGATAAAAAATTCCGCGGGCCTGTGCCGGTGGTCACTGCGCTCAGTCAATCACTGAATATTCCGACGGTGCGGTTGGGAATGCAGGTTGGATTGCCGGTGCTGGCCGGCAACCTGCGTAAATTAGGACTGGAACGGGACCTGCAGTTACAGCCCTCGTCGTTACTGGGAGCGGTCGAATTAAGCCCGTATGAGGTGGCGCAGATGTACCAGACAATGGCGAACAAAGGTTTATATTTGCCACTGGCTGCGGTCAGCGCAATTACGACGCAGGAAGGTCAGGTCTTACACCAGCGTAAAGTCCAGCCTGAACAACGTGTCGCGCAGGAACCCTTGTACCTGTTGCAGTATGCATTAAATCAGGCGACGCAAAATGGTACCGCTGGCGCCTTAGCACAGCAATTTCCACGCGTACGTTTTGCCGGGAAAACCGGCACTTCCAGTGATTATCGGGACAGTTGGTTTAGCGGTTTTGATCATGAAACAGCGATTGTGGTCTGGTTGGGCCGCGATGACAATCAGGCAATTGGCTTGACCGGGGGCAGTGGCGCCTTACCGGTATTCAGTGGCTATTTTGCCAGAATGCCGCCAAATTCGCTGTTTCGCGCGGTGCCGGACAAAATCCGTAAACAATTTATTTCAAAATTATCAGGTCGGCTAGTGGCAGAATCGTGCGTTAATGTATTGTTGTTACCGGTTATTTCAGTTGAAATGCCGCTTAGCAATACCTGCGATTAATTGTTAACAGGAAATGAGCAGCATATGTCAGCCAAACCAGAACAACACCTAAAAGTCGGTGATTGGTGGTATCTGCCCCAACAAGACAAATTAGTCAAAATAGATGACGCGGGCGAAATCAGTGAAACAGCCAGTCTGGATAATTTGTGTCAAAAGGCGCTGAATTATTTTCTGGTCAACGCCGGACGACTGGTCACCCGCGACGAACTGCTCAGTGACGTCTGGGGCGTGCGGGATGTATCCGATGGCCGTATCTCGCGCGTGATCCGGGTATTGCGCGTGGCACTTGGCGACGACAGCCGTGAGCCGCGTTATATCGAAACCATCCCAAAACGTGGTTTTCGTTTTATTGCGCCGGTTGCAGAAGTTATTTTAACCTCAGGCAACGACGAACCTGCCGACAATCACATCGAAGAACAGCACGCCATCCAGCAACAGGAACGCAAACACAACCGTCACTGGTGGCTGCTGGCCGCTACATTTTTATGCTGCGTACTCGCTATCAGCGGCTGGCAATACTGGCAACAAAGCCAGCTGGACCCACAAGTGCCTTTTGGCCGCTTTGAGCCTTTGTCCAGTATGGATGGGTTGGAGTTATATCCGGATGTGTCAAAAGATGGCCGGTATTTGGTGTATGGGCATTCAGCTGATTTTGAGGGGAACTCGTCATTAATTTTGCAGAATGCCGTCACACTTGAGAAAAAAGTACTGAAAACAGTCGATAGTGGTGGCTTGCGTGGGCCAATTTTTTCTCCTGATGCAAACCAAATTGTTTATCAACACCTGCTCAGGGATCATTTCTGTCAAATCCGTATTATGACGTTAAGTAAAGACAGTTTTGAAGTTCAGTCTGACTCAATGTTGGCACAATGTGGTGTGAAGAGTGTTGGCGCCCGCATGAGCTGGTCGCCTGACGGCAAATATGTGGTATTTCCAAATTGGCTGCCGCGAACCGATAGTATTGTTTTACAGCTCCAACCGGTAGATGGCGGTCCAGCTGAAGAGTTGACAAGACCTCCACAGACTAGTTTGGGAGATTTTGCTGCCAGATTTTCTGCAGATGGTCACAAAATTGTATTTGTACGAGATGTCGCCGGTGGTTCCGGTCAGGTTTGGTTGCTGGATATGGAAACCAGATCAAGTAAAATGTTATTTCAGCCAGAGCATAATTATCCTGGTAATGTTGCTTGGACGTTGGATGGCAAAGGGATTCTTTACCCTTCAGGAACAAATTCGCTGTCTGTATTTGATTTGGCCAGTGGCAAGTCCACGTTATTTGCCAATACAGATACCTCGCCGCACGATGTATTGGTTGGGCCAGATAATCGAATCTTTGCCAGTATTGGTCGGTTTTGGCAAAGCAGTATCCGGAAAGTAAACAATCGACTGGAAAACCCGGTGGCGAGTGCAAGTGAGGTCGAATTTGCAAAACGTTCTGAAGGGATAGTGCAGTTAAATCCGAGATTAGATGGGCCAGCTGCAGTGCTAACCAGTCGTTCTGGTGGCCAGCAAGTCTGGTTGTATTATCCAGATGGGCGACAAAAACAAATTAGTTCTTTTACGGGCCAGATGTACCCTAAAGTCCTTGAGTTTTCTCCGGATGGCGAAAAACTACTGGTTTTGGTGAATGCCAATATCTGGCTGCTAAGAGATGGAAAAGAACCAGTCGCTATATCGACGCCTGAGCAACAAACTCGGGAGCCTTCATGGAGCGCCGACAGCCAAACCATCTACTTTAAGTTGTCACACAATGGCCGATGGCAAATTATGCAACAAAATATTGACGCACCAACAGCTACCGTTTTGAGCGATAAATGGGATTTTTACCAGGAAAGTCCTAATGGTCAGTATCATTTGCGCCATGTTCCCGGCGAAGCACATATCGAGTTGGTATATATACATTCTCAAGACGTCATTAAGCTGATGAATATGCCGAAGTTTGAGTTCTTGTCCCCACGAATTATCTTGCGGGACAATGGCGTTTATTTTTCTAAGGCCAGTGGTCCGGACAAAGTAGAAATTTTCCGCTTTAACCTCAAGACATTCCAGATTGAAAGTACCGGCGTTGAACAACGATATTTGGGCAGGCGTTTTGATGTGAGCTTGGATGAACAGTATATATATCAAGACGATGGCAAACGAGGGGATATTGATATCGCCGAGCTGAAATTTTAAAGAATAAATTTATCAACTATTTATAAGAAAGCCCTCAGAAATTTCTGGGAAAAAGTATGCAAAGTCTCAGCCTATAACCGTTGACCAGCTAACTATTGAGGGAATGTTATTATGAAAAAAATGAATGCGTTAAAATCATCCATCGTCTGTGCATTGTTCTTGTCTTTTACCTCTCTGCCTTTAAGTGCTTTTAGTGACCCTGAACCAACCGGGCCAGTAGAAAGTACGCCACCTGCGGAACCTGTTCCAGTACCACAGCACCCGGTATGCGGTGATTGGCCTTACTGCGTGATTGAATAATCTTAATGTAATATAAAAGCTTAACGAAGAGTCCAACCTCAAGCCTAAGCTGATTTTCTATAGAACTCATGTATACTCCCCGCTATCTGATGGCGGGGGGGTGTTGCATGCAGTTGGCGGATACCACTTTATGTTTTGGTTGCTGGAAATATAGTCCGGGAACGGGAACGCTGTGGCGTATGACGGATCCCGCGGATCCGACTGTTCTGGTGTTAGATCCTGGTACCGCAGATAACGCCCACACCATAGTCCTTGAGCCTCGTTTACACGAATTACTGAATTATTTCCTGCGGCGCCCTGACCTGATCCATGCCAAATCTGACTTACTGGATGCAGTCTGGGGAGATGCTGAAGGTACCGATGCAGCTTTAATGCGCGCCATCGGTGTGCTGCGTAAACTGTTGCAAGATACGTCAAAACCGGCGACTTACATCGAAACTTTATCTAAACGTGGTTATCGCTGGGTCGCACCACTACAGATTGCGCCGACCGTTGTGCCTGATAAAGTGGCATTAAAATTAAAGACTCCGGTCACAGCCAGTCTGGCAACTGAGCCGGATAGCACTGCTGGCGCGGAAGCTGTTATAAGCGCTCAGTTGCGCCGGCGCCGGGAAAAACAACGGCGACTGGGATTGTTGTCGGCATTTTTTGTCTGTGCGGTCAGTGCGCTGGTGATTAGTCTGCTGCTGTTCTTTGGTAAAACAAATTTCATCCCCAGTTTTACCCAACAAGTCACCATCAGCGCGATGGCCGGACGTGAGCAAAAACCGCTGTTAAGCCTTGATCATGAGACCGTCTATTACCAACAGCAAACGGTGGAGCGGCAGTGGCGCTGGATAGCCCATCATCTCAGTAACCATCGCAAACAGCTGCAGGTCCAGCAGTTTAGCAGTTTAGGCGCTGCTCAATGGTTTGGTGACCAGCTGGTGTTTCAGGCGAAACAACAGCATAAATGCAGTATTTTCCGCATACGACCCGAGCAGCTCGACGTCGAAGCCGAAGCCTGGCTGCCGTGCCGGCAGTTTATGGCGCAGGGACTCGCGGCACAGGGCGATGAGCTGGTCTGGCTGGATCAGCATATTGAAAGCGGCGCGCCACAGCTATGGCGCTTGAACGGCCAAAAGGCTGAGTTGCAACAAACCTTTTCAGCCGCATACCGGCGTCCTGTCGCGGTCTTGCTGGATCACAAACAAGTCTGGGTGTTGCTGCAGCAAGACGATTTTAATACCAGCTTGTTCCGGGTTAACCTCAATACTGCAGCGTTGCACAAAGTGGCCGACTTCCCTTATGCATTTCACACCTTGTCAGGGTGGGATGACAAGCGACTGTTGTTATCCAGTCCGGCAGGCTCTTTCATTTTTTCCACCGAACAATCGCAGTTAATTCCACTACAACTGGCCAGTGGTGCTTTTGTAGATCAACAACGGGTGGCCGACCGTTTGTTAGCGACGCAGATCCCACGGGACAGCGCCGATCTGTTGCCATTGCAGCCAGCCACCAGCGGTCGTACTTCCACTTTATTGTCAGCGTCGCCCTGGTTAAGCAGTAATAAAACTGACCAGTTACTGAGTTGGAATGCGGCACAAGCTGCTCTGGTATCCGAGCGCTCTGGTTTACCGCAGATCTGGTGGTTTGACGGGACCAAAGTCAGTCAGCTGACGCGCTTTAGCCAGTGGCGGCAAATAACCCAATTGTTATGGGCCGGGACAGAGCTGCATGCCGTGATTGACCAACAGCTTTTTGTGGTGTCGCTCAGTGATGGTGCATTGACACCGGTGCTGTTTCAGGACCGCCAGTTACGCCATTTTGCCGTATGCAACAAGCAATGGTATTGGGCGGAGTTCGGTCACCAGCAGTGGCAACTCAAGACGTTGAATCAGCAACAAATACCGATTGAATTATTAGCCGACAGCATCGATGTACGCTGTGCACCGGACCACAGTTTGCTGGTGTTGCAGCAAGATGGCCGTATGTTGCGTGTATGGCCCGACAGTGGTCAGCAGCAGGCATTGCCATGGCGGTTGAACTGGCGGCAGTTGAATGGCAATAGCTGGACGACGACCAGCACTGGCCTGTATTGGCTTGATACGGATGGTCAGCTCTGGCAGGCGCGTTGGCAGCAGATGCAAAGCGAACGGGTGCAGTCACCGGAATTGTTGCAGGTGACCGGATTATACGGCCAGTTGGATCATGAACAGTTATTCCTGCAACTGACGCGTGACCCTGAAACGGATGTGGTCTGGTTACAACCACAGCCGTTGCAGTGAGTTCAATTACAGTGCAGCGAAACTATGTTTGGCAGCGTCGATAGTCGCGGCCAAATCGCTGTCGGAGTGAGCCAGTGACAAAAAGCCGGCTTCATAAGCTGATGGTGCCAGATAAATCCCTTGTTGCAGCATCAGGTGGAAAAAGCGCTTAAACGTGTCGATGTTACATTTTGTCGCCTGCTGGTAACTGCTGACTTCAGCCTGATCAGTGAAGAACAGGCCGAACATGCCGCCAACCTGGTTGGTGCAAAATGGCACACCGGCTGCATCAGCAGCCTGCTTCAGGCCTTGCAGCAAAGTGGTTGTTTTGGCGGTTAATGCGTCATAAACCCCGGGCTGGCTAATCGCCGTCAGTGCAGCCAGACCGGCCGCCATTGCGATCGGATTCCCGGATAATGTACCGGCCTGATAAACCGGGCCTAACGGCGCAATATGCTGCATGATGGCTTTTTTACCGCCAAAAGCACCAACCGGCATGCCACCGCCAATGATTTTCCCCAGCGTTGTCAAATCAGGTTGCACGCCATAATAGGCCTGGGCACCGCCCAGTGCGACGCGAAACCCTGTCATCACTTCATCAAAAATCAGCACGCTGCCATATTGGTCACAGAGATCGCGCAGCCCTTGTAAAAAGCCAGGCTGGGGCGGGATGCAGTTCATATTACCGGCGACCGGTTCGACGATAATGCACGCGATATCGCTGCCATGTTCTGCAAATAAAGCCTGTAATTGCGCCAAATTATTGAATTCAGAGGTCAGCGTATATTTAGCAAAATCAGCCGGTACGCCCGGTGAATTCGGCACGCCAAGAGTCAGGGCGCCAGAACCGGCTTTAACCAGCAGCGAGTCGGCGTGACCATGGTAACAACCTTCAAATTTGACAATGGTATTGCGGCCGGTATAACCGCGGGCCAGCCGGATCGCGCTCATCGTTGCTTCGGTACCGGAGCTGACCATCCGCAGCATTTCCATTGACGGTACCAGACGGCTCACCAGCTCAGCCATCTCAATTTCGGCCGGGCAGGGGGCGCCAAAACTCAAACCTTTTTCGGCAGCTGCGATCACCGCAGATCGGATTGCCGGGTGATTGTGCCCCAGCAACATGGGCCCCCACGAGCCGACGTAGTCGATATAACGTTTGCCATCGACGTCATAGAGGTAAGCGCCATCTGCGCGGTCGATAAATATCGGTGTGCCGCCAACGCTTTTAAAAGCGCGGACTGGCGAATTGACGCCGCCCGGGATGGTATGTTGCGCACGTTCGAACAGTTGTTCAGATAAAGTCATTGCAGAATTCCAGAGCTGTTATTTGAGTTTGGCGCTGTACCACGGCACTTCGCATTCGTATTTGTGGATCAAATCTTCGACGCCGAGTGTCAGCGCAAACAACGCCATCCGCACCAGCACACCGTTGTCGGCCTGGCGGAAAATGGCCAGATTCGGGTTCATATTCAGATCATTGTCGAGCTCATTGGCTTCCAGACGCGAATCGCGTGGCAGCGGATGCATAATCACAGTGTTGGATTTACAGTGTTTGGTGTAAATCTCCTGATTAAGCCTGAACTTGCCACGATATTTGTTGGCTTCTTCCTGTGATGGGAAACGCTCTTCCTGAATACGGGTCTGGTACACAATATCGGCGTCAATATTGCCGGCCAGCTGATCGGTGATGCGTACTTTATGTCCGGCATTTTCAATCGCTGAGACAATTTCATCCGGCATCGCCAGTTCATTTGGTGCGATCAAAGTGAATTGAATGTTTTTGTAAAGACACAACAGCTTAGAGAGCGAATGTACGGTTCGGCCAAATTTCAGGTCGCCAATCATCGCGATATGCATGCCTTCGACACATTGCTGCGAAGCCGCCAACTCACGTTCAATGGTGAATAAATCTAACAAAGCCTGCGTTGGATGCTCGTTGGCGCCGTCACCGCCATTTAACACGGGCACCCGGCTGCCTTCAGCAAATTCGGCCACGCTGCCGGCTTGTGGATGTCGCATCGCGATGACATCGCTGTAACTGCTAATCATTCGCGCGGTATCAAATAAAGATTCACCTTTTGACAAGGCCGACGACTGAATGCCGGTAGTTTCACGGACTTCGCCACCGAGCAGGTTAAAAGCGCAACCGAAACTGACCCGGGTGCGGGTGCTGGGTTCAAAAAACAGATTGCCCAGAATGGCACCGTCCAGTACGCGGGTTCGTTTCTGCCGCAGGGCATATGGTTCCATCGAACGGGCGATACGGAAGACGTGCGAAATACTGTCACGATCAAATTGCTTGACCGACAGAATATGTTGACCTTTGAAGTTCATGCTCGGAGCCTATTGCTGGGAGTGACAGACGGCGGACTGGGCAAGCAAAACCTGTCCGCAAACTGCACGACATTATAATCAAAGCGACGTGACAAACCCAGCACTAAAACGGTTTGGCTACGGCCAGGATCACCACTGCGAATAAGACTAGCACTGGTGTTTCATTAAAAAAGCGATAGAAACGTGCACTGTGTTGGTTGCGGTTGTGTTTAAAGTCCGCAACCAGTTTAAAACAGTAGCCATGGTAACCATACAAAAAGGCCACCAGCACGAGTTTCAGATGCAACCAATGGCTGGCAGCAAACCAGGCACTGCCGTAACTATGGATCAGCAGCAGGCCAAAGACGGCGGTTAACACCGCAAAAGGTGTGACGAAATATAATAATCGCCGCTCCATCACCTTAAATTGAGTATCCACCTCAGGCGACGCCGTGTCTGCGTGATAAACGAAAAGCCGCGGCAGATAAAAAATACCGGCAAACCAAGCCACCATAAAGGCGATATGCAGTGCTTTACAGATTAATAACCAGCTCATCAGGGCCCCTTTGTTTTATTGGCATTATGCACAATTTTTGCCACTGGGTTTTGATTTATAACAAGTTGTTTTGCCGCATCAATAGTGCGCGCACTTGCTCCCAACTGATAAGACCGAGCGGCTGATCTGGAGCGTCATCATCGTAAACCAGTACCGCACCTTCACGCTGGTCACCAATTTCAGCAAAGACTTCAGCCATCGTGGCCTGATGGCTGACGGCGCCAACCGGGATAAAACGCAGCGCGCTTTCGCCGGACATTGACAAGCTGACATCATAAGCTGCCAATTCAAATTGCTGATCGAGCGCATATTGTCGACGGACTAAAACCTGCTGCTGCGATTCCGCACCGTCTAAGGCTTGGATCACTTGCGCGTCGGACGGATTGTCCAGCAGTACATAATCTTGCTGTAACATGGCGAGCACGCCGACTTTCTGCAAAACATCGTCGGCCGGCGCTAGTTTATATGGCAGTTGCAGGAAATCGAGCTGTTGCAAAAAAATCGATTTAGTATGGAAAAATTGTACGGCGGTGACATAGGACGCGGTGATCACCAGGATTGACGGTACGACCAACTGCGGATTGGATGCCAGTTCCATCACGGCCACTAACGCTGCCAGCGGGGCGTGCAGGGTAGCGGCCATCATACCGGCCATACCAAGCAGCGCGTAAGTGCCGGCTGCACTGTGGTCACCACTGAACAGCGATGGCACAAAAGCCAGAATAGTCCCCATCACGATGCCAATACCAAAAACCGGGCCGACAATCCCGCCTGGCACGCCCAGCCCCAACGCAATCACTGTCAATAAGATTTTGCCAACAAAAATTGCAAATAGCAGCAACAGATCATTCGGCGCTGACACTGCATAGTGGATGGCGCCGGTTTCCGCACCAAGAGCTTGTGGGATGATACTGCCGATCGCGGCAGTTAATAGCGCTGCCAACAGCAGACGAAAGCCAAGATGCCAGCGTTGAAAAGTCTTCATCGTCAGCATCAGACTTTGATTAAAGAAAGTCGCGACCACACCCATCGCTACACCGGCCAGAACTAAATAAGGCAAATGCCAGTTGCTCAGTGTCATCATGGTCAGTGTATGTAAATCGTTGCCGGTGCCAAAAAAAGACTGTGTGACCAGGGCGCCCACCGTCGAAGCAAGCATAATGGGAACAAAGACATGGATTCGGTATTCCCTTAGCACCACTTCCATCACAAAAATGACTGCAGCCAGTGGAGTGTTAAATGACGCAGAGATCCCTGCTGCAATACCACAACCGGCAAGAATGCGGATGCTGTTATAAGGCAGGCGCAGATATTTACCAAACATGCTGGCACCAAAAGCGCCGAGATGAACTGAAGGGCCTTCCCGTCCAACCGAAAAACCAGCGCTGAGCGCGGCGACACCGCCAAAAAACTGCTGCAGGGTGTTTTTCCAGGGCATCAGCCCATATTTAAGTTTAATCCTGTGGATGACAAATGGGATCCCAAGCCGGTAATGCTTCAGTCCTATCACCAGCCCAAGCACGGTAATCAGCGCGGCCGCGATAAATGGCAATAAAGCACGATGCTGCAGACTCAGGCTGGTAAAGTCGTCATTGTGGGTCAGGTAAATGCTCTGAATGGCCATAATTGCCAAGCGAAACAACACGATGAGTAAGGCGGCAACCAGGCCGCCGAGCGCGCCTAGCAAACATAGTTGTAATGAAGTCACTGGCAATGCCAGGCGGCGGCGCAGTGGCGGTAACCACTGTTTCACGCGATTCATGGTAAAGTACCAAGCTAAAATGCTGAAAGTCGCAAGATAACATGTTGAGTCTGCTGATGAAACTTCGATTCAATCAAGTTGCTGTTCTTTGGTTACGCCAGCACTGGTGGTTTGTGCCCGCGATTTTGCTGGCGTTGCTGTTGGGGTGGGGGTTTGGGAACTGGCACTTACTGCAAGAGCGAGCGCAACAAAGCCTGGCTTTGCAACAACAAGGTCTACAACTGCAACAAGTTGATACGGCGCGGGCTGAAGCTTTGCGTCAGCGTGATTTTCTTAGCACAGAATTGGCGGTCGAGAGAAACACCAATCTGCTACTACAGCAAGACATCAAAGATCAGCAGCAGAAACTGTTTGATTTGAAAAAAGAGTTAGCGGTATACCAGAAAATTGTCGCACCGGTGCCCGAGAGCGGCACGCTGGTGATCGATAGTTTCCGCTTGCAACAAGGCAGTGCCGTCGGCCGTTATCAATTCAGCTTGTTATTGATTGAGCAAAATAAGCAGAAAAAACAAAGTCGTGCTCAGATTGAAATCAAACTGAAAGGCAAGCGTAAGAAAAAAATAGTGGAAGTAGATGTATTAAAACTGGCCGGTTTTAGTACGAAAGCTAAACGGTTGTTGATTAAGAACTTTCGGGCGGTTGAAGGTGACTTTGTGTTGCCGGCAGGTTTTACCGCCGAAAAACTCGAGATCCGTCTGAGTAGCAACTCTGGTCAGGGTGGTACGACTGTGTTGCTGAAAAAAGAAGTGGCCTGGGATGGCCAAAGTGAAATACTTGATTAAAACGCTCAGGTATTAGATAATCCGTCACCATTTTCTGTCCCGTCAGGAGTCGTTATGTCAGAAATCCAGATGCCTATTCAGTTTACCGACGCTGCCGCCAATAAAGTGCTGGCATTAATTACCGACGAAGAAAATCCGGCGTTAAAATTGCGGGTTTATGTCACTGGCGGTGGTTGCTCTGGTTTCCAGTATGGTTTCACTTTTGATGAAAAAGTAAATGACGGTGATTTAACCATCGATAAAAATGGCGTGACCATGGTGGTTGATCCGATGAGCCTGCAGTATCTGATGGGCGGTGTCGTTGATTATACCGATGGCTTGCAAGGCAGCCGCTTCACTGTACAAAACCCAAATGCCACGACAACTTGTGGATGTGGTTCCAGTTTCTCAGTTTAATGGTCCAAATCACCAGCTGGCACACCGCTGGCTGGTCTGTCCTCCCTGTTTTTCCCGCCGATTTTTTCACCAAACATTACATCTGCCAGCAACTTATAATAGAATGCAGGTGGTTTGATAACAAAAATATTACTAATTACTGATATTTCCCATATGGAATATGCAGCTTTATTGCGTTTAAAGTTGGTCTAAATTGCGTTAGCGTCTTGATTTATAACAATAAATTACGTTGTTTTTATCATGCGCTTACCGGCTGGACAAATTTTAACTGTTGTAACTGTACGCTCGTCGCATCCTATGGTTTAATGAACCGATTTTTATTGCTTATTGGGACACCAATAAGGTTTGGATTTTTATTCGGCAGGAAGTGTTTTACATAAAAAAAGCGTTCAACGCTGGGAGACTATTTAGTTATGAAAGGTACCAAAAGCGTCATTTCTGACGAGAATAAAAGATTGTGTTTGTGGCTGAAACGCCAGCGCCAGGATAAGGGACATACCATGCGCAGCCTGTCAGAAGTACTGGGCACACCACATTCTTTTATTGGCAAGGTAGAGAATCAGGAACGTCGTTTAGATGTCGTGGAATTTGTCCGGTATTGCCAGGCATTGGAAGTGGACCCAGCGGAAGGATTACGGCAGGTGACTCAGCCTTAAGGTCTGAGTCGTCTGAGAGATACAAAGCCGCAGATTGCGGCTTTTTTTATTTGCAGGACGTACTGCCCATTGAGTCTGGAATTTTGATCATCAATCTGTACGCGTTAAGAAGCTCGAACGGCCTTGGCTTTGCGAAGGGCCTTTGAAAACGCAGCCAAAAGGTCGCATTCTGGCGATCAAATCTGTTGTCCACGCTGTCGCAATAAATACATGATGTACCAGAGCAGTCCCAATGCCGGGATCACCATTAATGACGTCAGCAAGAAGAATAGCGACCAGTTGCCATCTAACCAGTCGACCAGACTACCACCAAATGCAGCCATTGAGGTGCGGCCGAAATTACCGACTGAGGCCAGTAGTGCATACTGGCTGGCGGAAAAAGCGACGCCGGTAAAGGCGGATAAAAACGATACAAAAGCGACTATCGAAAATGCGGTGGTAAAGTTATCCAGAATAATAGTCCAAAACAGGATCTGCTCATCCGGACCGACTTTCGCCAGCCAGGCGAACATCAGATTACTGGCTGCCATCGCGACCCCGCCAATCACCAGACCTTTGAACACGCCGAAACGCGTATTCAGTAAGCTGCCGAGCAGCGTGAAAAACACCGTAGCACCCCAACCAATCAGCTTGGAATACTCGGCGATCTGTTCATTGCTAAAACCCACTTCCCGATAGAATTGGATCGACATCCGACCGAGAAAGGATTCGCCGAGTTTAAACGTCAGAATAAATACAATCAGGCAGACCGAGACTTTCAGGCCATTGCGGCGGATAAATTCGGCAAAGGGTTCAACGACAGTCACTTGCAGCCAAAGAAATACCGGATGCGACTGGTTGTGTTGATAGCGTTCTGCGGCTTTCTGCTGCAGTAAATCACGGTTGGATTCTGGCTCTCGCACCCATAGTGTGCCAAGGGCGAGCATGGCCAGCAACAAAGCCAGTCCAAGATAAACCACCGACCAGCCAAAGCGGTCGGCGTAATGAAAGGCGAGAAAACCGGGTAAGGAATAACCTGTCCACCAACCAGCTACCCCCATCGCAGCCGCTGTCGGTATTTTCAACGGATCCTGACCAATGATATCAATCCGGTAACCATCAATCGCGACGTCCATACTGGCCGCAGCAGCGGCGATAGCCAGAGCCAGCAAGGAAGTCCAGAGCAGGCTGGCTGCAGGATTGGTCAGCGCAATTCCGACAGTGAACAATACAATCCACAGCTGTAACAGCAAAATCCAGCTGCGGCGTTGACCCAGACGATGATACAGATATGGGACCCGCACCCGGTCCAGTAGTGGTGCCCAAAGAAAATTGATCGCATATACGGCGGTGACAGAACCAAAATAACTGATTGCGGCGCGTGATAAATCTGCATCTTTCAGCCAGCCAGTCATTGCACTGCTAATCAGCACCCAAGGATATCCGGACGAACAACCCAGCAGAAAAATAAACCAAAGACGGGGGTCGCGGTAGACCTGGATGGCGGTTAACCAGCCCGTTGCAGGGCGCACTACTTCAGACATCCGGCATTGCTCCAGCGCGGTACAGTCACAAAGCCGCCACCTTAACAAAGCGGACCGGTCAAAGCAAAGCGCTGTTTAAGGTCTGATGCCGACAAAGTCGGCGGGTACCTGAGTTTTACCCAACAAGTACCCCATACACTGGTGCAGTTCACGGCGCAGGCGCCGGTCGGTTTTTAAATCAGATTCCGAGCAAAGTTCCAGCTGATAGACCAAATGCCAAAACACCATTTCCCGGAAGGATTGCGGGGTTTTATTGCTGATCTTCAGTTGGGCCCATTCCTCCAGCGTATCCCAGATAAACAAATGCATTTCCTGGTGTGGTAACTGACCGCGCAGGTAGCGCGCCAGATAAAACACCAGCTGTTTAGATTTTTGCTCCAGAAATGCATCTAACATAACGACACCCTGTTTAACAAAGGTGGCAAAGGCCACTTTGGTTAACCACAACAAGCCCGTGGTGGGCTTATCAGCACAGTGCTGCCGCAGCAGCACTGTGTCTTGGGCAAGTATAGACGGTATTATTTAGCAGGCAGTAATATTGCGCGGGCGATGACAACAGGCTTTTTCGGTACATTTTCCCAGCCGAGCTTTTCATTCAGACCGGTTTCCAGTTGTTTGATTTTCTCCAACGTCTCAAAACCTTCGACGACGTTGCCAAATACGGCATAACCCCAGGTTTTGCCCGGATTTAAGCTGGTATTCTCGTTCAGGTTAATAAAAAACTGGTTTGAACCGGTATGAGGGCCTTTTTCCTGATGCGCCATCGCGACACTGTGCTGAATGTTTTTCAGACCGTTGCCGGATTCATTCGGGATCTCTTTCAGACTTTTGATCGCCACATACTCGCGATCATAACCACCGCCCTGCAGCACAAAATTCGGTTCCAGCCGGTGAAAGATAGTGCCGTCATACATCTTTTTGTCAACGTAAGTCAGGAAGTTATTCACCGTCAGCGCCGCTTTCATCCGGTCCAACTCGATGACGATGTCGCCTTCGGTGGTTACCAGTTTGACCCGAGGAAACAGGTTGTCTTTTTGCAGATATTCACCGGCGGCAAACACCGGAGCACTGATCAGCAGCAGTATGGCGGCAAAAAAAAGCTTCATCTGTTAGTTCCTCAGGAAATCCTGCCAGCTTGGATCGCGCAACATATTGCCAAGCACTTGCTCGGTTAGCACGCGTAACTCGCGTTCAGCCACTGCGGTATCGAGCTTAAACGGACCAGAGAAACTGCTTTTGCCACTGTAGCTTTTGTTAAATGAACCAGCATCACGTTCGATCAGCAGCGTCAGTTCCACACTGTTTTTCACCACGTGTTCGACAGTTTTTAACTCAGCGTTGGCTTCCAGCTGATTAATTTGTAAAGTGACAATGACTGGCTCATTGCCGGAAATGCGGGCACCTTGTTGAGTCAGGGCGCTGCTCAGAGTTTGCTGTAGCTGGCCGGTTAAATCATTGGTGGTCGGGTAAGACTTAACGGAATCGCCATCGCGCATCACCAGCGTGCCGTTGGTCGGTCTGTTGTCCTGTACATTCAGGGCAAAAGCAGTGTTAGTCAGTTGATTGGACTGATTCCAGAAAATTTGTGGCGCCACGATAAAAGACGGGACCGGGTTGCTGCAACCGGCAACTCCGACCGCAAACACGGCGGCAAGCAGGATTGAACGCATAACTATTTCCTTCTGATAGCTTCAAAGACGCTGAATTTTGCATTACTGGCTACATGAATACAACCGCCGAACAACCGGGTCAGCTTTTCGCCGTAACCCAAATGCCGATTGCAGACAATCCGCAGTCGCCCACCAATTTTCAGCACACGCCGTGCGTCAGCGAACATCTGCCAGGCAATATGATCGGTGACGGCCTGTTGCTGGTGAAAAGGTGGGTTGCATAAAATGTAGTCGGCGGATAGGTCTGGTTGTTGGCTCATGCTGTCATCGACCAGAAATTCACAGTGGCTTGCCGCGGGAAAAAGTCTGCTGACGTTCTCATGCGATGATTGCACGGCCATGTATGATTCGTCGCAGAACAGGATTTGCGCTTGCGGCTCTGCGGCAAGTAATGCCAGACCAATCACACCGTTGCCACAACCTAAATCAATCACACGCTGGTCGGGCTGTACTGTTGGTAAGTGCTGCAGAAAAAACCGTGCACCAATATCGAGCTGCTCACGGGCAAACACATTGGCGTGGTTGACGATATCTAATGTCAGTGTCTGGTCGTTTAGCGGCAACTCAACGGGCCACAGCAACGGGAAATCCGGTTTCTTCGGCACAGCCCGATTTTTATCACAAATGGCAGTGATCAGCCGGCATTTCTTTTCCGTTAAAGAAGCGCTGACCGGACCAATTTCTTCAGCAAAAATCTGTAGCAGATTGGCGTGAATGTCTTTGGCCTTTGCTGCGGCAATTAATGGAGCGCCATCTGGTAGCTGTTGCTTGATCTGTCGCAACTGATAACGCAGAAAGCTGTGATTACCCGGTAATTTCAGCAGCACGGCAGAAAAAGCCGGACATGGTTCAGTGCTGGCGACTTGCGCCACGGCTGGCAGGCTATTTTGCTGCAGATTGTGTCGGGTCGCGAGCTGACTTAAATAAGAATCGCTCCATTGCACCGGTTGCCAGGCATGCAGCGCACAGGCAAGAGCGCCGAACAAATCGTTCACCAGCAGCAGCGGAGTCTGATTTTGCGGCAGATGTTGCTGTGCGTGCCGGATCAGCAACTCGTCAGCAGCATCCCACGCCTGCAGGCTGCGGGTTTTCTGCTCAGGCGGATAACGATCCAGCTGCAGTTGGATCTGGTCTAAGGTAAATTGGCTGGACATAAGCAGGTTCGGCAGAAATAAAGGGAAGCTATTTTGACAGAAGCGCAGACAAGTCACAACGAGAGTCCGGCCATTGTGCTGCAAAGCAATTTGTTGCAGCGCTATTTCCTGCCTGATGCGGAGATCTGGCTGCTACCTGGTTTTATCTCTGCGGTGGAGTCGACACAGTTACAGCAGCTGCTGAGCGGGCTCAACTGGCAGCAGCCAGAAATTAAGTTATATGGCCGGGCAGTCGCTATCCCGCGCCGGCAGATTTGGATGGGGGATGCGCATTGCAGCTACCGCTATTCAGGTGTGACATTTTATCCGCAAGCATGGCAGGCCGGGCTTGATGTACTCTGCCAGCGCCTGACCCGCCAGACTGGACACCCCCTGAATGCCGTACTGCTGAACCATTATCAGCATGGTGAACACCATATGGGATGGCACAGTGATGATGAGCCTGAGTTAGGTGAGGCACCGGTGATTTTATCACTGAGTCTTGGCCAGACCCGTCGCTTTGATTTGCGGCATAAGCGGCTCAATAGCCAGCTGTCTATTGAATTAAACGATGGTGATTTGCTGGTGATGGCAGGGGCTTGTCAACGTAACTGGCAACACCGGGTGCCAAAGCAGACCCGGTTGGATGCCGAACGCTTTAATCTGACCTTTCGTTATTTACCGCAGCGTTAATGCAGCGAAGCGGCAATATGCAAGCCGGATTCTTTATCTTTTTTTGCAGCTGTTTAGCTACAGACAAGGCAAAATGCACTGGCTAAAGTGAGTGATGAGTATTAATGCGAGCAGAAGGAGCAGACAATCATGTTGATCCATACGTCTATCGAACAGAAATTGTTGCATGCCTTCCAACCTGTGTTTCTGGATGTCATCAACGAAAGCCACATGCACAGCGTTGCACCTGGCTCTGAGTCCCATTTTAAAGTTGTGATTGTTACCCCGTTGTTTGATGGCATGCGCCTGTTACAGCGGCATCGGGCGGTAAATGCTGTTGTAGCAGAAGAATTGGCGGAAAAAATCCATGCTCTTGCCCTGCACACATATACACCCAGTGAATGGTATGAGTATTACGCCGAAAAGCCACCAGCTTCACCAAAGTGTTTTGGTGGCTCAAAAAAGGCTGATAATGCACTGGGTTAATGCGGTAGATTGTCGCACTGTCGGCAAATTTACGCTGAACTGGTAGTTTATTTATGCTGATCAGACCTGTTCCCGCGGTCAGTGTTTTACACTAATCGCGGTTTCTGTCATCACACAGGTTATTTTTTTATGGTTATTCAACCGAAAATCCGTGGTTTTATCTGTACCAATGCGCATCCGGTGGGTTGTGCTGAACATGTTCATGAGCAAATCAGCTACGTCAAACAACAAGGTACCGTCGCTAACGGTCCAAAAAATGTATTGGTGATTGGCGCATCGACGGGTTATGGCCTGGCCTCGCGTATCACTGCAGCATTTGGTTCCGGTGCTAAGACTCTGGGTATTTTCTTTGAGAAAGAAGCTACAGAAGGCAAAACCGGATCCGCCGGCTGGTATAACACTGCTGCATTTGAAGCTGCAGCCAATGCGGAAGGGCTGTGGAACAAACACCTGAATGGTGACGCCTTTACCGATGAGATGAAATCTCAGGCTATTTCGCTGATCCGCGCTGAAATGGGCAAAATAGATCTGGTTGTATACAGTCTGGCCGCTCCGCGTCGCAAAGACCCGGTGACCGGCGAGATCTATAGCTCAGTACTTAAACCAATTCAGCATGCTTACACTGCAAAAACACTGAATACCAGCAAGCGCGAGATTGAAGAAGTTTCGGTAGAGCCGGCCAATGACGAAGAGATTTTTAACACCGTCAAAGTGATGGGCGGGGAAGACTGGGAACGTTGGTTAGATCAGCTGCATGCCGCCGGCGTTTTGGCTGAAAACGTTCAGACGGTCGCCTATACCTATATCGGTAAAGAACTGACCTGGCCTATTTATGGTAAAGCAACCATTGGCCGCGCTAAAGAGGACCTTGATCGGGCCGCAACAGCGATCACAAACAAGCTGGCAGGGCAGAGTGGTCATGCCTATGTTGCGTCTTTAAAAGCATTGGTAACCCAAGCAAGTTCGGCTATTCCGATTATGCCGTTATATATTTCCTTGCTGTACCGCGTGATGAAGGCCGAAGGCACTCATGAAGGTTGTATCGAGCAAATTTACGGCCTGTTCCGCCAGTGTCTGTACAATCCGGCGCGCATGTTGGACGAGGGCGGTCGTCTGCGGATGGACGGCAAAGAACTGGCTGACCATGTCCAGGCTGAAGTAACGGCATTGTGGCAACAGGTCGAAACGGCAAATATTGACGAGCTGACCGACTATAAAGGCTACCATCAGGAGTTTCTGCGCCTGTTTGGTTTTGGTTACAGCCATGTCGACTACGAAGCTGATGTTTCTCCGATGGTGACACTGGCGAATTTAGCTTAAGATAATAAAGCCGCCATTCTGGCGGCTTTTGTTTGAACGTAGGACGAAGGGGACAGCCTCCTAGGCAACAACTGGAAAACCGCTGAATTTCAGCGAATTTGTGCAGATTGTGCGCAATAAATTCAAAGTTGACTACACTTGCCGACAGTCGCTGTCCTGGCTGCACAAAAGTGTTATTTATCATAGCTGGTCTGTGGGTTTAGTGCTAAAATCCGCCGCTATGTACGTGTATCTGTTGAAATCTGGTTATAAATCAGCCAGCTTTCGCCAGGTGCGCTGCGAGGCGAGCAGCCGTAAAAACCAGGCCCTGTTTCTTCCCGTTAAAGTAGTGCAAGTACGTATGATTAAAATTAAAAAAGGATTGGACATTCCCCTGTCGGGCAGTCCTAAACAAGTGATCCATGACGGTCCTGCCGTCAAAACGGTCGCGTTGCTGGGTGAAGAGTATGTCGGTAT
This sequence comes from Rheinheimera sp., assembly GCA_034519945.1. Classification (GTDB taxonomy): domain Bacteria; phylum Pseudomonadota; class Gammaproteobacteria; order Enterobacterales; family Alteromonadaceae; genus Pararheinheimera. The sequence goes on along the minus strand of JAXHNX010000044.1, from coordinate 110,417 downwards.
GCGTCCTACAATGCTGGTTGAGGTTGGGGACAAAGTAAAAAAAGGTCAGGGTCTTTTTGAAGACAAAAAAAATCCTGGCGTAAAATTTACTGCCGCTATCTCCGGGACCGTAACTGCGATTAACCGTGGTGCCAAACGTGTGCTGCAATCCGTTGTGATTGAAGCTGATGGCTCAAACGAAGCGGTACAATTTCAGAAATTTGATGCTGCGGCATTAAATAGCCTTGATGCTGGTGTTGTGAGACAGCAGATCCTGGATTCTGGTTTGTGGACTGCATTTCGTACGCGGCCTTTCAGTGCCATTCCGGCAATTGACAGTACACCCCGGGCGATTTTTGTCACGGCAATTGATACCAACCCGTTAGCCGCTGATCCTGCGGTCGTCATCGCTGCAGCTGCAGCGGACTTCCAGCATGGTCTGACTGTGCTGAGCAAACTGACCACTAATAAGGTTTATGTTTGTAAAGCGGCTGGCGCCAATGTGCCGGCAGCTGGTCAGGTGCAGGTTGAAGAATTCTCCGGTCCACATCCGGCAGGTTTGCCAGGTACACACATTCATTTCCTTGAGCCGGTTTCACTGACTAAAGTGGTCTGGCATATCAATTATCAGGACGTGATTGCACTCGGTAAGTTGTTCACTACAGGTGAATATCATGCTGAACGTATCATTTCTCTGGCTGGTCCTGTCGTGAAAAATCCACGTTTGATCAAAACTGTACTGGGTGCTTCAATCCCAACATTGATCGAAGGTGAGCTGAACGACGGTTCGAATCGTATCATTTCAGGCTCAGTGCTTGCTGGCAGAACTGCTGTTGGTGTGCATGCCTATCTGGGGCGATTCCATAATCAAATTTCAGTCCTTGCTGAAGGGTTTGAAAAAGAATTCCTTGGTTGGCTGGTGCCTGGGGCGAGTAAATTCTCCGTCACCCGCGCATACCTGTCTCATCTGAGCCCAAAACGTCTGTTCAACATGACAACGACAACAAACGGTTCTGACCGTGCCATGGTGCCCATTGGTAACTATGAGCGCGTGATGCCATTGGATATTCTGCCAACGCTGTTACTGCGTGACTTGTTAGTCGGCGATTCCGATGGTGCTGTAACGTTAGGTTGTTTAGAACTGGATGAAGAAGATCTGGCGCTTTGTACCTTTGTCTGCCCTGGTAAATACGACTATGGCGTGGCACTGCGAAATGCGCTGACGACCATCCAGAAGGAAGGTTAAGATGAGTTTGAAGCATTATATTGAAAACCTTGAGCCGCATTTTGAAAAAGGCGGTAAACATGAAAAGTGGTATGCGCTTTATGAAGCAGTCGCCACGATTCTGTACACTCCAGGCAAAGTAACCAAATCTTCAACTCATGTACGCGACAGTATCGATCTGAAACGTATCATGATATTTGTTTGGTTAATGCTGTTCCCAGCGATGTTCTTCGGTATGTTCAATATCGGCCATCAGGCAGCGTTGGTGTTATCTGAAGCCATTAAATTGCCTGATACCTGGCAAGTGGGTCTGTTCCATGCCTTTGGCGGTGAACTGACAGCTGACTCAGGCTGGGGCGCAAAAATGTGGTACGGCGCCTGCTGGTTCCTGCCGATTTATGCGGTCGTGTTTCTGGTCGGTGGTTTCTGGGAAGTTCTGTTTGCCTCTGTACGTAAACATGAAATCAACGAAGGTTTCTTCGTCTCTTCTATCCTGTTTGCACTGATCCTGCCTGCGACAATTCCACTTTGGCAGGCTGCCCTTGGTATTTCTTTTGGTATCGTTGTAGCAAAAGAAGTCTTTGGCGGTACTGGTCGTAACTTCCTGAATCCTGCCCTGGCTGGACGTGCTTTCCTGTTCTTTGCTTACCCGGCGCAAATTTCCGGCGACAAAGTCTGGACCGTCGCTGACGGCTATGCCGGCGCAACCTGGTTGTCCAAAGCTGCCAATGGTGTAGTGACTGACTGGTCAGTCAATCAACAATGGTGGGATGCTTTTTATGGTTTTATCCCAGGCTCTATTGGTGAAACTTCGACACTGGCGCTGATGATCGGTGGCTTGGCACTGATTTATCTGCGTATTGCCTCATGGCGCATTGTAACCGGCGTGCTGGTTGGTACTATTGTTTTTGCCACCATGTTCAACATGATTGGTTCTGACACCAATACGATGTTTGCCATGCCTTGGTACTGGCACGTGGTATTGGGCGGTTTTGCAATCGGCCTGTTTTTTATGGCGACTGACCCTGTATCGGCTTCATTTACGGACTCTGGTAAATGGGCCTACGGTATTCTGATTGGTTTTATGGTTGTAATGATTCGTGTGGTGAACCCGGCATATCCGGAAGGCATGATGCTGGCTATTCTGTTCGCCAACCTGTTTGCGCCTTTGTTTGACTATATGGTTGCGCAATCAAACATCAAGCGGAGGCTGGCTCGTAATGTCTAATAATAACGAAAGCATCGGCAAAACGTTTTTTGTCGTGATTGGCCTTTGTCTGATCTGCGCTATTTTTGTCGCGGCATCAGCAGTAGGTTTACGTCCAAAGCAAACCGAAAATAAACTGCTCGACGCGCAGAAAAATATCCTGCTGGCTGTTGGAATGTTACAAGGTGAGGACATCAAAACTCAGTTTGAGAAGCATGTCCAGATCCGGCTGGTTGATTTGGACACCGGCGAATTTGTCGATCAGAATCCGTTGACTTATGACTACCGCAAGATGATGAAAGATCCGTCTGGCAGTATTTCATTAGACGAGCAGGATGATAAAGCCAAAATTAAAACCCGCGCGAAGATCGCTCCGGTTTACCTGGCTTACGCCGATGGTATTGAGTCAAAAAATATCTCCTTTGTCGTGCTGCCAATTCATGGCTATGGGCTGTGGTCCACCATGCATGGTTTTGTTGCATTGGACAAAGACGGTAACACCATTAAAGGTCTGAATTTCTATGAACATGGCGAAACGCCAGGTTTGGGTGGTGAAATTCAGAACCCGAAATGGGTCGCGCAGTTTGTTGGCAAAAAGCTGCTGGATGATAAGGGACAGCCAGCCATCAAGATCCTGAAGCCTGGCAATGCCAATGCAAGTGCTGCATCTGAAGTTGATGGTTTATCTGGTGCGACCCTGACCAGTAATGGTGTACAGAACACTTTTACCTTCTGGTCCGGTGCGAAAGGTTTTGCCCCATTCCTGGCTAAAGTCCGTCAAGGAGCATTAAACAATGGCTAGTGCAAAAGAAATGAAGTCACTGGTATTTGGACCAGTGTTTGCGAACAACCCGATTGCGTTACAGGTATTGGGGATTTGTTCGGCTTTAGCTGTGACGACTAAACTGGAAAAAGCCTTGGTTATGGGTGTTGCCCTGACTCTGGTCACTGCATTTTCCAGTATGTTTATCTCTATGATCCGCAACCACATTCCCTCGAGTGTGCGGATCATTGTGCAGATGACCATTATTGCTTCTCTGGTTATTGTGACAGATCAGGTATTAAAAGCTTACGCCTATAACGTGGCAAAAGAGCTGTCGGTATTTGTTGGTCTGATCATTACAAACTGTATCGTGATGGGACGTGCTGAAGCATATGCGATGAAAAGCCCGCCGTTGATGTCATTCCTTGACGGTATCGGTAATGGCTTAGGCTACACAGTATTGCTGGTCATTGTCGCTGTGATCCGCGAATTGTTTGGTTCAGGCACTCTGATGGGGCTGGAAATTCTGCCAGTGGTCAGCGCCGGTGGCTGGTATGTGCCAAACGGGCTGTTGTTAATGCCACCCAGTGCATTCTTCATTATTGGTCTGCTCATCTGGGCTCTGCGCACCTGGCGTCCAGAGCAGCAAGAAAAGCACTAAGGAGTAGCAGATGGAACATTATTTAAGTTTGTTTGTTCGTGCAGTTTTCGTTGAAAACATGGCACTGTCGTTTTTCCTTGGCATGTGTACTTTTATTGCGATTTCTAAACAGGTGAAAACGGCGTTCAGCTTGGGTGTAGCCGTGACTGTGGTGTTGGGTTTATCAGTTCCGCTGAACAACATCGTTTTTAAGCAGTTTCTGGCGCCGGGTGCATTAGATTGGGCCGGATTTCCGGATACTGACCTGAGTTTCCTTGGTTTTATTGCTTACATCGGAGTCATCGCCGGTCTGGTTCAAATCCTGGAAATGTTTCTCGATAAATATGTGCCTGCTCTGTACAACGCCTTAGGCATCTTTCTGCCGCTGATCACAGTAAACTGTGCAATTTTCGGTGCCGTGGCGTTCATGGTTGAACGTGATTATACGCTGGCCGAAAGTACAGTCTTTGGTCTGGGTAGTGGAATTGGCTGGACAATGGCAATCACCGTTATGGCTGCAGTCAGTGAAAAACTGAAATATGCCGACGTGCCGCTGGCATTACGTGGTCTGGGTTCACGCTTTTTTATGGTGGGTCTGATGAGTCTGGGTTTCCTGTCGTTCTCAGGCGTATCCCTGTAAGCATCGGTAGTAGAAGGAAAAAACAATGCAATATACTGAGATTTATCTTGGTGTTGGTATGTTCACCTTGCTGGTAGTCGCACTGGTCATCATGATCCTTGCGGCCAAAGCTAAACTGGTGTCTGCCGGCGAAGTGAGTATCAACATCAATGGCGATGCCTCCAAGTCACTGAAAGTGAATGCCGGCGGTAAACTGCTTAGCGTACTTGCTGATCGCGGTATCTTCTTGTCATCCGCTTGTGGCGGTGGTGGGTCGTGTGGCCAGTGCCGTGTGCACGTTCACTCAGGTGGCGGTGATGTGTTACCGGTTGAGTTTGGTCACCTGACAAAAGGCGAACGCCGTGAAGGTTGCCGTCTCGCCTGTCAGGTTAGCGTCAAAACTGACATGGACATCGAGGTTGAACCAGAGATTTTTGGTATCAAGAAATGGGCTTGTACTGTTATCTCTAATGATAACAAAGCCACTTTTATCAAAGAACTCAAACTGCAGATCCCGGATGGCGAATCAGTACCGTTTCGTGCTGGTGGTTACATTCAGATTGAAGCGCCTGCTCACCACGTTAAATATGCAGATTTTGATATTCCTGCAGAGTACCGTGGGGATTGGGAGCGCTTTAAGTTTTTCACTCTGGAGTCCAAAGTCGATGAGCCGACGATCCGTGCTTATTCGATGGCGAACTATCCGGAAGAAGAAGGCATTATCATGCTGAACGTGCGGATCGCTTCTCCGCCACCAAATAACCTGACGTTACCATGCGGTAAGATGTCATCTTATATCTGGAGCCTGAAAGGCGGCGAGAAAGTCACAATTTCCGGTCCTTTTGGTGAGTTTTTTGCCAAAGATACTGATGCAGAGATGGTGTTTATCGGTGGTGGTGCTGGTATGGCGCCGATGCGTTCACATATTTTTGACCAGCTGCGCCGGTTGAAATCAAAACGCAAAATGTCGTTCTGGTATGGTGCCCGTTCTAAACGTGAAATGTTCTATGTTGAAGACTTCGACATGTTACAAGCCGAGAACGAGAACTTTAAGTGGCATGTCGCTTTGTCTGATCCACAACCGGAAGACAACTGGACTGGCTACACCGGCTTTATCCATAACGTGATTTTTGAGAACTACCTGAAAAATCACAAAGCACCGGAAGATTGTGAGTTTTACATGTGTGGTCCACCGATGATGAACAAAGCGGTGATCAACATGCTCAAAGACTTAGGTGTAGAAGACGACAACATTCTGTTGGATGACTTCGGCGGTTAAGCTGAACGAGTTTTAAAAAAACCAACCTGCAGGTTGGTTTTTTTTATGGTCAGAATAGAAGTTCTGTGTGCAATACAGCACATGCGCCACGCCTGCTGTATTGGTGGGCATGCAGTCGTGTCTGGCGATGGCAGGTAGCAAAGTGCATCTGTCGTAGTCGGCACGACAAAAATGCTGGTAAAATAGCAGTCCCTATGTTGGTCTCCGGCCGACTTGTAGTTTCACTTCAACGCCCAAAGAGGTTGTCATGGAAGTATTTCTGTTGACGTTTGCTGTGTTGTTAATCGTTGTGCTGGCCATGGCAATTGGTTATATCGTGCAACGTAAGACTATCGCTGGCAGTTGTGGAGGTCTTGATGCGCTTGGCATCGAAAAAGCCTGTGACTGTGAGAATCCGTGTGAAAAACGCCAGGAGCGGATGCGAAAAGAAAAACTCTGGCAAGAAAATAAAATTATCTGATCCCTGCGGGTCTGGCAGCAATTCCAAGGACTAATCAATGGCTTTTCCTACTCCTGTCGCTGTGTCTTCCTTTCCGGCAGCTTCTGCTGCTGACTGGGACGCACTGATTTGTATCGCTGAACATTTTACCCGGTTACCTGATGCCGGGTTGACCGAATTTGTTGCCAGCCACCAGTCCATCGACCAGCGTATTGGTCGGGAAACGGTCACACTGATTTGCCCGCTCGCTGTCGGCAAGCGGTTGATTCTGGCACCAACAGGTCCATTATTGCGTGATTATGATGATGTACGTTGTTTTGCAGATGTGGCAAAAGTAGCGATCCAACAAGCCAAAGCGGCTGGGGCTGTGCGCCCGTTAATTTGGCTGCAGGCACCGGACGATGCGCGTTATACACAGGCGCTGGAGGTGGCATATCTGGCCGCTGCACAAGCGCTGTGGCAGCCGCTGGAAGGTCGCGAAGCACGTGGTGAACAGAATGTTGAACCGGTGCAGCAGATCGGATTGCTTGGTCTCACTGAAGCGCAAGCAGCGTTTCTGGCAGCGACAGAGGCTGGCCGGCGTCTGGCCCGTGATCTGTGTGGCACTGAGCCAGAACGAATGACACCACTGCGTTTTGCCGATTATTGTGTGGATGCTTTCCAGCATACCGACGTGAAAGTCAAAGTCGAAACGAACACTGAACAGCTGCTGGCTGACTATCCACTACTGATGGCTGTTGCCCGCAGCTCTTTAGCTGTTTCCCGGCATAAACCGGCCGTGATCCGGTTGGAGTATACGCCTGCTGGTGATATTACTGAAACGCTGTTGTTCGCCGGCAAAGGTCTGGTGTATGACACTGGCGGTGCTGACTTAAAAATCAATGGTGGCATGGCAGGAATGAGCCGTGACAAAGGCGGCGCCGCTGCGGTAGCCGGTTTTATGAAAACCGTCGCTCTGTTAAAACCTGCCGGTTTGCGGGTGATTGCTGAGATTGGCGCGGTAAGAAATAGTATCGGCTCAGATGCTTTTGTCGCCGATGAAATTATTACCAGCCATGCTGGTGTGCGGGTGCGCATTGGCAATACTGATGCCGAAGGCCGTCTGGTATTGGCAGATCTGCTGTCGCATTTACGCCTGCAGGCACAACATGCGGTAAACCCAACACTGTTTTCCGTAGCTACTCTGACTGGTCATGCGGCACGTGCGGTAGGGCCTTACACGGCTTTGGTTGAAAACGGTGCCGCCCGACAGGCTGGTGTGTCTGCAACGATCGCCGCTGCCGGTGACCTGTGGGGGGATCCGTCTGAGTTGTCGTCCAGCCGGCGCGAAGATTTCGCCTTTATCAAAGCACGTAGCTGTGCCGATGATGTGTTGAGCTGTAATAATGCGCCATCATCAGTCACCGCTCGTGGCCACCAGTTCCCAATGGCGTTTTTAGTTGTGGCTGCCGGGCTGGAGCAGAACTCTGCAATGTCACATGGCCTGCCGTATGTGCATATCGACATCGCGGGCAGTGGTGTTGATGGCGGGGATTGGCAACATGGCAAACCTTCAGCAGCTCCAGTCGCCAGCCTTGCTGCGACCTATCTAAGCTAATCTGGTTTTTACTGCATACTGGCCGTCAAGTTAAGTCATTTATTGACGGCCAGCGACTTCTTTCTGAAATTGGTTGTCGGTTGAGGTCTCTCTGTTTATGCTGTAGCCACACATACACTATGGTCAGAGTCAGGTTAATGGACGAATGAGACTCCGCGAAACTCTTGTTATCTATATGTTTCCGTTGATGGTTTTGCCCACATTGGCATTTGGCTATCTGGCATATCGATATAGCGAGTCATCATTTGCCCAGCAGGCGTACATCAAAGTCGCGCAGCATCTGCAAATTCAGCAAAATAAACTCAATGTGTATCTGCGCAATCATCAGATACATCTGCAACATCTGAGTCAGACCGAAACGACACTGGAATTTTTGACCGAACAGCCCGGCGCTGAAAAGGTACTGACTACCCAGCTGAAACAATATCAGAAGGCATACCCGGATGCCGAGCAAATCAGATTAATGCGCTTAAGTGGCGAACTGGTGTTTCAGTGGCCTGTCGCTGCGGGGAGCGCGGTCGCGGCTGGTACACGTTTCCGTGCCGACTACTTTACGTCATTGCAGGGCATGATTGAAGATTCCGGAATTTTTATCAGTCGCGAAAATGATCAGCAAGAGCTGAAAGTGATTATGGCGCAGAAAATTTATCAGCTGGCCAGTGACGCTAATGAAATCGACCGACTTTGGGGATATTTGGTCGTCAACCTGAACACTGATGTGTTGGACGACATTGTGCAGAACCGCATGTTACCGTCCAATGTCAATTTGGTGGTCAGCGCTGGCGGCACTATTGCTTATGCAGACAAACCCAATCTGATCGGCAGTGCGCTTGCCCCCTCTAATTTTTCCCAGGTGCAACGGTCAGTCGGTGCCGGACAGTTACAGCACATCGTGTTACTCGGCAAACCAATGTTAGTGCTGGGGTCTGAGTTGCCTGGTAATTTTATGTTGGTCAGTGCGGTCGAAGAAACTGAGTTGATGGCAGTTTCTGAGTTTTTGCCGGTGCTGGTGTTTGTACTGAGCATCCTGATTGCCATTGGCTTGCCATTGTTATGCTACTGGTTGTTAATCAAATATATTTTTGAGCCGATCAAAGTGCTGACCGAAGCTAAAACTGCTGTTGGCCGGGGTGATCTCAGTACCTTGCTGACGGTAAAAAAACAAGATGAACTGGGAGACATGTTTGCCGCATTTAATGTGATGGTGCGCCAGCTTAGGGTATACCGGGAGCGGGAACGGGCTTACAAACAGCAACTTGAAGAAAAAGTTCAGAAGCGGACACAAGATCTGGCACGTGCGAACAGTAATCTGGCCAGCGCAAACCAGCAACTGATCCTTGCCCGTGAATCAGCAGAGCAGGCGAACCGGCTGAAAAGCGTATTCCTGGCCAATATGAGCCACGAGATCCGCACACCGCTGACAGCGATTATCGGCTTCAGCGAGCAGGCGATTATCGAGCAGGATCATGAGCAGGTGACTGATTATCTGAAGCGGGTCTTACGCAGTGGCGACCATTTGCTGAAGCTGATTAATGACATTCTGGATCTGTCGAAAATCGAAGCGGACAAGCTCGAGTTATCCTATGTGCAGTTTAACTTTCTGCAGCTCATCGATGATATTTACCAACAAACGAAAAATCAGGCACAGGCTAAAGCGCTCGACTGTGTGCTTGAACTGAATTACCCACTGCCGGCGCAGTTACGAACTGACGAATTACGCTTCCGGCAGGTATTGCTCAATCTGACCAGCAATGCACTGAAGTTTACCCAACGCGGTAAAATTATTATTCAGGTCAGTTATCAATCCGGTGACGAGCGGCTGGTGATCAGCATCAAAGACACCGGAATTGGCATGAGTGCGGAAGAGTTGACCAAGCTGTTTCAACCTTTTGTACAGGCCGATGCCACCGTCACGCGCAACTTTGGCGGCACAGGTTTAGGTCTGGTCATTTCGAAAAAACTGATGCAGCAAATGAACGGTGATATCCGCGTGGAAAGTGTCAAAGGCCTGGGTAGCTGTTTTGAGATCCTGATGCATTGCGAAACGCAGCAAATCAGCCTGGTGGAACATTTCGAACCGAGCAGTAATCCGGATGCAGTGCAGCCGGAATCCGATTGTTTGCCGCAGCTGAAAATCTTGGTGGCGGAAGACAATACTGACAACCAGCTGTTAGTCGCCGTGTTACTGCGCAAGATCAACGCTGAATTTACCATGGTGGCCAATGGCCATCAGGCGGTGCAAAAACTGTTGCTGGAAGATTTTGATTTGGTCTTTATGGACATGCAAATGCCGGAGATGGGTGGTGAAGAGGCCACACGGTTAATCCGTCATGCTGGTATCGATGTGCCGATCATTGCGTTGACCGCCAATGTAATGCGGGAAGATCATCAACGCTACCTGGAAGCGGGTTGTCAGGCGTTGTTGGGCAAGCCAATAGTGCAGCACGACTTCTACGCGATGATCCGTAATTACACGCGCAAAGTACAGCAGTTGGAGCAGGATTTAGCCGCTAAACTGGAACAAGACCCGGCGATTATTGCACTGAAACAAGACTTTGCCGAACGCCTGCCGGCACAGTTGGCGCAACTGGCACAGTTGCAACAAGATAATAATCTGGCGGGATTACAATATGAAGCCCATAGTCTGAAAGGCTGTGCCGGCAGTATGGGCTTTCCCGAGATCACCCAGCTAGCGGCTGAGTTAGAATTGTCGGCAAAATCTCAGGACGCTTTGGCCTGCCAGCTGATTATTCAACGCATGCAGCACCAGCAATTACAGGCGCAGCACTGAAGCAATGGTAGGTAGAATGACAGAGCATTTTCAGCTCCATCCACAACTGGCAGCCGATTCAGTATGGCTGGCCGATTGGCCTTTATGTCAGTTGCGATTGATCAATGACCAGCACTATCCATGGTTTCTCCTGGTCCCACGTCGTGTCGCGGCACGCGATGTGATCGATCTGTGCGAGCAGGATCAGGACCAGTTGTGGCTGGAAAGTCGCACGCTGAGTAATTACCTCAAAAGTGATTATCAGCCGGACAAGCTGAATCTGGCGGCATTGGGCAATATGGTGCCGCAGTTACATCTGCATCACATTGTCCGGTTTCAGACTGACAAGAGCTGGCCGGCTCCAGTTTGGGGGAAATTTCCGGCGCAACCATATAACTCATCAGACCTGGCCGAGTTACAACAACGCTGGTCAGAGCGTTCATCAGCAGCGAGGAATTTATATGTCGGCGGATAATGCATTATTAACGCTTCTGACCGAAAAACTGCGCAATAACGTGTTGGTGTTGCCCACACTGCCAGAGATCGCTGTACGGGTACGCCAGGCGGCAGATGATCCCGACATTAATCTGCATGCGATGGCGGAAGTGATCGCATTGGATCCGGCGCTCGCTGCCCGGATGCTGAAAGTAGCCAACAGCGCATTTTTGGGCCGCAGTATCAAGGTCAATACGCTGAATCAGGCGGTGACGCGGATCGGGTTGTTTCAGGTTAAAAATATAGCCACCGCGATGGCGCTGGAGCAGTTGTTTGTCAGTCAGCACCCACAGGTGTTGGAGCAGATGGCTGAGCTATGGCGTGATACCATTGAAATTACTTGTATTGCAATGGCATGCCTGAAGTTTTATCAACAAAAACATAAGCATACACCGCTGAATATGGACACAATGACGCTTGCGGCGCTGGTATATCAGATTGGTGCTTTACCGATACTGACCGAAGCGGAAAAGTATCCGGCGGTATTTGCCGAACCAGCCTATTTACGTCATGCCATCCGCGATTTATCGCCGAATATTGGTGTGGTGATCCTGCAGAGCTGGGGGTTTGCTGATATTTTTGTCCGGGTGGTGCAGGATTGGGCAGGATTGGCCGTGGCTGACGAGCCTTGTTATACCGATTTTGTCCGGTTGGCTGCTATCGCCCGTCAGCAATATCCGCTGCGCAGCAATGAATCACAGCTGTTAGACAACTATTTACTGCAAGGGCTTATTCCAAAAAGGGACTTCTTGCAGGAGCCACAGATACAGCAGCATTATCAGGATGCAAAAACTATGTTTATGTAAAGGAACCGGCTGTCGGCATCAGCAGACAGCCCGGCCCTACGGTTGCCGCTAAGCTTTTACCAGAGGCTGTACCTGATCTTTAAACACCTGCAGTACCTGCGCCAGTTCATTGGCCATTACCAGCAAGTCTGCATCAAGCCGCAGTACCAGATCTTCCCAGCCCAGTTCATCATTTTTATTCGCCAGTAACTCTTCGAATTGCAGTTTTTTGATGCTGCCATCTTCACAGATCATCAGACTAAGTTGTTCCGGTTGCACCAGCTCCAGTTTAGTGACCAGCTTGTCTTCTAAGTGACTTTGTACTTCGTCTGTCGTCAGTACATGATTGCTGAAACGGACTTTGGCACCTTCTTCGTCCGGTGCTTTTAATTCAGCATCATGGCCGAGACTAAAACCTGCTGGCAGTGCCTGATTGCTCAGCCATTGTTGCATCGACTGGCTGAGCTGATTGCTGTCGATCCAAGGCACTGCCGGTAGCGATCCCAGTGCTTTGCGCAGCAGTGCCAGCAAATCTTCAGCGCGGCTGGCGGAGCTGGTATTGACGATGAACCAGTTATTTTTTGCGTCATAAATTGCCTGAGTCACAGTCGAACGGCTAAATGCCCGTGGCAACAATGTCTGGATTAGCTCTTCTTTTAACGCCTGTTTTTCTTTGCGGCCCAAAGGCCGGCCTTTTTCGGCTTCCAGTGCGTCTATTTTAGGCTGCAACTCTTCGTTGACCACGGCGGCGGGTAACACTTTTTCCTGCCGTTTCAGCGCGAATACAAACAAGTGCTCCAGCTGGTGGGCGTAAGATTTAATGCTTGGGTGCAGTGGAAAAGTGAAGCCTAGCTTCAGCGCATCCTGGCCCATACAAGGCGTAAATTTATGTTCAGCCAGCGCGGTATCCAGCTTTTCAATATTGAGGTTTAACGGTTCAGTAATTTGGTATACACGCAGGTTTTTAAACCACATAGTCAGTCAGGTCCGGATCTCAGAAGACGGTCAGTATAACCGGAAAGTCCGGGGCGACAACCGGCAGAGCGTACAAAGCGCTGCCGCCGGATTGTCAATCGCTTAACGTTTCAGCACTTTTGGAAAACGGATATGGTAGGCCAGACCATGACCGGGTTCGCTGCGGACCTGAATACTGCCACCGAGTGTCTGCCGCACCAGGTTATAGGTAATGTGTGTGCCTAATCCGCTGCCTCCCTGATCACGTTTGGTGGTGAAAAACGGATGGAATAGTTTTTCCAGCTGCTCTGGTGTCAGGCCTTTGCCATTGTCGCTGTAATTGATGTCGACGATATTGCCTTCGTCGATGACGGTGATATTGATGTTGCCTTCGTCAATATCTTCAAAACCATGGATTAGAGAATTCATCAGCAGGTTGGTGAAAATTTGCGAAATAGCGCCGGCCGGGCAGCTTAGCACCAGATTTTCCGGACAATTCACCTCGATATGATGTTTGGTCTTTTTAAAGTGCGGCTGCAGCGAGCGAATAATTTCTGTCAGATAATCCTGTAACTGAATAGTACGGATCGCCTCACTGGTCTGATCAACAGCAATTTGTTTGAAACTGGCAATCAGTTCTGAAGCGCGCACCAGATTGGTGTTCAGTAATTCAGTGCCTTGTTTGGCTTCTTCAATAAAATGTTCCAGCGCTTTAGGCGACAGACTTTTTTCCTGATATGAGTGTTCCAGCGCGGCCAGTTTTTCTGCGAGGAAGCTGGTTGCAGTGACGCCAATGCCCACCGGTGTATTCACTTCGTGGGTAATACCGGCAACTAAACCACCTAAAGCCGCCATTTTTTCTGACTGTACCAGCCGGTCTTGCGCCTGCCGTAAATCATTGACCAGTTTTTCCAGCTCAGTTTGTTTATTGCGCAGTGCATCTTCGGTATGGCGACGGCGCTCGATTTCTTCGCGCAGTGCCTGCTGCTTCACTTCCAGTTCTTGCTTTTGCTGTTGTAGGTCCATCATCGCCTGACTCAGGCCTGACGTCTTCCGTGCGACTTCTTGCTCCAGGATCAGGTTGTGCTGGTCAAGTTTTTCGTTGCTTTGCAGCAGCTGCTTTTGGGTGCTTTCCAGCTGGCCTTTGTAATCCTGCACCCTGGCGATCAGCCGGTTAAAGGCATCGGCCATGACAGCGAGTTCGTTAGTGTCGCCATGCTGGATTTCGACCTTGGTATCTTCAAGGTTGTCCAGCTCAAGCTCTTCAATTTGCAGGGTTAATTCGGCAAGTGGCAATGTCAGTTGTTTACGAAAGGCAATTAAGAACAGGATGATCAGGAAAGTGGTTTTTAATACCGCGTTGCCAATCAGGAAATAGATCCCAACCTTAATCCGGTCCAGCACAATAGTACGGCTGGAGAACAACGTGACATCACCGACCTGAGTGGCCCGGCCGGAGAACTCAAAAATCAGCGGAAAGGTATAACCAAATAAGCCACTTTGTTGCTCTGTTAACCTGACGCCTTCTTTGACCAGTTGGTTGCTGTAGCGCTCGCTGATATCGACATACTGGCCGAGTTGCGTGATCACAGCACCACTGTCATCACGGACGATGATGCCTTCAATGGATGGGATCGCTAATAATCCATCGGCGATAATCAGCGCCTGTTGAGTATTCAGTTCCCAGATAGCACGGGTCAGTGAGCCGGAGATGGTCTGTTGTAACGTTGCTAACTCACCGTTAATATGATTTTTGGTGTTGAAGTACTCGGCAACGATCTGGCCCAGTGTTACAACAAAGGTCAGGATGAAATACACTGACAGCACTTTGGTCAGCAGCTTGCGCGAAAGACTTTTTTGTTGCATCTGACATCCTGTGAGTTCTGAACGCGCTGCTGCTTGTCGCAGAGTGCTTACCAGCACATGCTATAAAATTAGCTAAAAAAAACAATAATTAAAATACTTTACTACAGAATTTGTCCCTGTGTGTGCAGGTTGTAGTATCCGTACTGTGTATAGCCGACTGAAGCAGGCCAACTATAGTCCAAATCAGCCTGTTAAGAGAGCCGGCTGCAGGCAAAAAGCGTCAGTTCATTTTAGACGGTGCGATGATCGGATGTTGCAATCAAAGGGGCAAGTGGTTATATTTTGCCCGTAACTTCAAATAATTATTAGAAATTCAGAGGCAGTTCTGCATGGCTTTGCCAGTCCTGATTTGTGACGATTCAATTTTAGCCCGCAAGCAAGTGAGAAAGAGTCTGCCAGAGTCTTTTGATGCTGAGTTCCAGACGGCTGGCAATGGCCTTGAAGCTCTGGCTGTATTACGCAGCCAGGAAATCGGTCTGGTATTTCTGGATCTGACGATGCCCGAACTGGATGGCGTTGGTGTACTTGAGGCGATCAAAGCCGAAAGTATCGACTGTTTTGTCATCGTGATCTCAGCGGACATTCAACCGGAAATGCAAAAACGGGTGATGGAACTTGGGGCGCTGGCGTTTGTACAAAAACCAGTGAACGAAGACAAAATCAATGGCGTACTGAAACAGTATGGTTTCATATGAATAATCTTGGTTTCAGCGAAGAGCAGCGCGATTGCCTGCAGGAAATCATCAACGTGGCGATGGGACTTGCCAGTGATAAGCTGGCGCGTTTCCTCAATACCTTTGTTCATTTGCAAGTACCTTCGATTGCCCTTGTTGGCGCGATGCATATCCCGGCTGAATTTGAAAATCGCTATCAGGATGCTGAAGCGGCGTTGGTCAGTCAGGGTTTTTTTGGCAATGAAGGTGTGCGCGGTGAAGCCATTGTGTTGTATAAAATGGAAAACGCGCACAAAATCTCGACGCTGTTGGGCTATGAGCCTGGAGATGTTTCAGAGATTGAAATGTTAACCGACATCAGCTCGATTTTGACGACCACATTCTTAAACGGTTTAGCCAGCCAGATTGAAAACAGTTTGTCATATTCTGCGCCTAGAATACTGTCGTCGCGGCATGGCAATGTCGCCGATGTACTGAAAAATACCTCGTTTCATTGGGAGCATGCGTTAAAAGTGGATATCAGTTATCAGCTGATTGACCATTCCTTTAATTGCGACATGATTCTGTTAATTCCGGGCGAAGCAGTGACCAATATCAAACATATCCTGGATCGGATCCTGGAAGCCTACTGATGTCGCATGCGATGTTAAGCAGTCCTATTCTCGCCGCACTGAACAGCGGCGTGATTGTTATTGACGATGAATACAATATTCAATATTTGAATGCCTTTATCGAACGCCACGGCAACCTGCAGTTGGCCGGTGTGCTGGGGAAGTCGCTGTTCAGCGTGTTTGCCGATTTACCCGAAGCCTGGCTGAAACGTAAGCTGATGAGTGTGCTGGATTTAAAAACACCGGCTTTTAGCAGCTGGGAGCAGCGTCAGTATATTTTTAAATTGCCACATTTGCGTCCTATCACCAGCAGTAGTCAGTACATGGCACAGAATTGCACCATGCTGCCGTTGGATACCGGCCAACACGAGCAACCGCTGATCTGTATCCTGATTGAAGATGCGACAGACGCGTTTGTCTACCAGCAGCACTTGAGCCGCACGCTGATTGAACTGGAAAAAGCTAACCGGCAGGATGGTCTGACCAAAGTACAGAACCGCCGGTACTGGGAAGAACAGTTAAAGCAGGAAATACATCGCGCCCAGCGTTACCAGCATTCACTGAGTCTGATCCTGTTTGATCTGGATAAATTTAAAGATCTGAACGACAAATATGGCCATTTGGGCGGTGATTTTGTCTTGGTCGAGTTGTCGTCTTTTATCAGCAGCCTGTTGCGTGATTCAGATTTGTTTGGTCGCTACGGTGGCGAAGAGTTTGGCATTATCCTGCCGGATACAGGCCTGGAAGGGGCGGAAGAAGTTGCCGAGCGGATTTGCCGGGCCGTCGCCGATTATCCGATGTTGTTTAATCAGCAGACCATTCGCACCACACTCAGCATCGGCGTTGCCGAATTTGTGCCGAAGCAACATTTCCTGCATGATGATCTGATTCGTTGCGCCGATATGGCGTTGTATAATGCGAAACGTTCAGGCCGGAATCGGGTATGCTGTTATCAGGCCGGTGAGACCGACTACCATAAGAAGGCCAACTGACTTTATTTTGAACATATAGATTGACAGACGTCTAAAACAATGCGCATATAAGAACGCATGAAATATACCAATAATATCAATACAACCACCACGATTATTACCACCAGCCCTGCGGGGTAGGAGGTCGGCGGCGTATTGTCTTGATAAAAGGCCCGTGACCTCAACAGTCACGGGCCTTTTGCGTTTTATCTGAGGAGTAAAAAAATGCGGGTGCTTAAGTTTGGGGGTTCGTCGTTAGCGTCGGTGGCGCGGTTTCTGGAAGTTGCGGCAATTGTGCGGTCGCAGCCACAGACCGAGCCGGTGGGACTGGTATTATCCGCGCCGCATGGCGTGACCAATTTATTGGTGGAGCTGACTGACCTGGCCTTTCTGGGCACCGGTTATCAGGATGCGTTGCAAAGCTGGCGTCAGCGCTTGCAAAAAATGCAGGCAGACGCCGCTGCAGTGATTGACGCCGCGGCGCAGCAACGTCTGCAAGCGGTGGTTGCAGCACAAGATGCCACGCTCAGTAACAGATTGCATGGTGTCGAGCTGCTGCATTATTGCCCGGATCATATCAAGGCGCAGTTACTTGGCCTTGGTGAGCAATTCAGTGTCGCGCTGATGACCGAATTACTGCTGGCGCAACAAGTCAAAGCGGTGTTGCTCGATTCTGTGTTATGCGTCAAGAGCCAGGGTGATTATCTGAATGCTGTGGCGGATGTTGCCGCGTCTGAAATCGCCCTTGGCGCTGCGGTGAAAAAACAGGCCGCGCAGGTTTATGTATTAGCGGGTTTTGTCTCGAGTAATGCGCAGGGCGAACTTTGTTTGCTGGGTCGTAACGGCTCTGACTATTCGGCGGCTATCGTGGCCGCGGCACTGCGTGCTTCGGTTTGTGAGATTTGGACCGACGTGGATGGAGTTTATAGTGCGGACCCGCGTCAGGTGAAAAATGCCAAGCTGATTGACCATTTATCTTATGACGAGGCGATGGAGCTGTCTTATTTCGGCGCCAAAGTGCTGCACCCGAAAACGATTGGCCCGCTGGCCCGTTATCAAATTCCTTGTTACATCAAAAATACGCTGAATCCGCAGGCGCCGGGTAGTTGTATCGACAACCACAATAGCGGCGACAGCCTGGTCAAAGGCATTTCCAGCCTGGAGCATTTGGCCCTCATCACAGTGTCCGGCCCTGGCCTAAAAGGCGTTGTTGGGATGGCCTCGCGCATTTTCGCGACTATGGCACGCGAGCAGGTGTCGGTGAATTTAATCACGCAGTCGTCCAGCGAATTCAGTATCAGCTTCTGTGTCGCGCAGCTCGATTTAACTGCCGCTAAACGCGCGCTGGAAGCCGAATTTGAACTGGAACTGCAAGGCAAACTGCTGCGGCCGTTGTCTATTCAGACCGATATGGCGATTGTCAGCCTGGTCGGTGATGGTATGCGCCAGCACCGCGGTGTTGCCGCCAAGTTTTTCGCGTCTTTGTCACAAGCGCGGGTCAACGTCGTGGCAATTGCGCAGGACTCCAGCGAACGTTCAATCTCTGCTGTGGTTGAGCAGCAAAGTTGCCAGAATGCGGTGAAAGTTTGTCACGAGAACTTCTTCAGCCATGTGCCCAGTATCGATGTGTTCCTGGTCGGTTGTGGCGTGGTCGGCAGCGAATTGCTGGCGCAGTTTGAGCGTCAGCAGCAGTTTCTGCAAAACCGTAACGTGCGTTTGAGTGTGTATGGCATCGCCAATTCACGGCAGTTGCTGTTAAACGGCCAGGGCATTGATTTGTCGAAATGGCAGGCGGACATGGCGACTACAACGGCACAGTTCTCGCTGGCGGCACTGGACAAATTTGTGCAGGAACATCATTTAACCAACCCGGTGCTGATCGATTGCACCAGTTCTGAAATGATTGCCGCACAGTACAGTCAATTCCTCGCTGCCGGTTTCCACGTAGTGACACCAAACAAAAAAGCCAACACGGCAAGCCTCGATTATTACCGAGAATTGCGTCAGGTCGCGCAGCGCAATCGCCGCCGGTTCCTGTATGAAACTACGGTTGGCGCCGGTTTGCCGGTCATCGATACCTTGCAGGGCTTATTAAACGCCGGTGATGAACTGGTGGCGTTTGAAGGCATTTTGTCCGGCAGCCTCAGTTACCTGTTTGGCGAGCTGGAAAAAGGCCTGCCGTTGTCGGAAGTCACAGCCAAAGCCAAAGCGATGGGCTTTACCGAACCAGATCCACGTGATGATTTATCCGGCATGGATGTGGCGCGTAAGCTGCTGATCATGGCGCGGGAAGCCGGCCTTGAGCTGGATTTAGCTGATGTCACGGTTGAAGGCGTATTGCCGGCTGATTTTGCGCCGGGCACTGATGTGGCGACTTTTATGGCCAAATTACCTGAGCTGGACGACTGGTACGCCGACAAAGTCGCGGCGGCGCAGGCGGACGGCAAAGTGCTGCGGTTTATCGGTGAAATTGCCGACGGTCAATGCAAAGTCGCGGTTAAAGCTTTAGATCTGGACCATCCGCTGGCCAAAGTGAAAGATGGTGAAAACGCGCTGGCCATTCACACCCGCTATTACCAGCCAATTCCGTTTGTACTGCGTGGTTATGGCGCGGGTGCAGCGGTCACTGCGGCCGGCGTGTTTGGCGACGTGATGCGCACACTCGGCTGGCAGCAGGAGGTTTGAGCATGAAGTCGTATTTTGCGCCGGCCTCCACCGGGAATTTTTCGGTTGGCTTTGATTTACTTGGCGCAGCCTTTGAAGCCGTGGACGGCACATTGTTAGGGGACGAGTTACAGATCCTCGGTGAAGCAGAAAGCATGTCGCTGGAACTGGCGGGTCGTTATGTCCACCAGTTACCGGGCGACAGCAATGATAATCTGGTATTAACCAGCTTTTATGCCTTTGAGCAGAAAGTTGGCCGCCCTTTACCGCGGCTGAAACTGCGGCTGGTGAAGCATTTGCCGGTCGGCAGTGGCCTGGGGTCCAGCGCCTGTTCCATCGTGGTGGCTTGTTATGCTTTTAATGACTATTTCGGCCAGCCGTTGTCAGAGCGCGAGTTGCTGGAACTGACGGCCGTCTGTGAAGGGGGCGTCAGCGGTGGTGTGCATTATGACAATGTCGCGCCGTCGCTGCATGGTGGTTTACAGCTGATGTTGCCGGAGAGTCCGCTGCTGTATCGCAAGCTGCCGTGGTTCCCACATTGGCAGGTGGTGCTGAGTTATCCGGGCACTGTGCTCTCGACCAAAGCAGCGCGCGCAGTGTTACCGCAGCAACTAACGCTTAAACACAGTATCCAGTTTGCCGGCACTGTGGCGCGTTTTGTCGCCGCTTTATACAGCGAAGATGAAGTGGAAGCCTTTGCGGCATTAAAAGATGTGGTGGCAGAGCCGGCACGCACGCCGCTCATTCCGGAGTTGCCCGCTATCCGGGCGGCGCTGATGGCAGAGGGGATCGGTCATGTCGGCATTTCCGGTGCAGGCCCAACTTTGTTTGCGCTTTGCAGCACGCCAGAACAGGCGGAGTTTGCCCGCGCTTATCTGGCGGCGCATTACGAGAAAAATGCGGATGCGATGACGCACATTTGCCGGCTGGCAACCACCGGGGCGCGCGCCCTGTAGGTTGCAAGTTTGAACAATAAATTCAATGATTTAAGAGCAATG
Organism: Rheinheimera sp.; assembly: GCA_034519945.1. Lineage (GTDB taxonomy): Bacteria > Pseudomonadota > Gammaproteobacteria > Enterobacterales > Alteromonadaceae > Pararheinheimera. The sequence continues at coordinate 89,881 of JAXHNX010000044.1, read as the reverse complement.
CTCCAGGAACTATTATGTTGTTAAGAAATATCAAAGTGCCAGCCCAGCAGGTCAGTTTTTTAGACGCAGTGCGGATTGGCCTCGGTGAGCAACAAGGTTTGTTTTTCCCGGCCAGCTGGCCAAAAGTCGATGTCGAAGCCTTGCTGGCGATGCCATTTGCCAAGCGCAGCGCCCATTTACTGCACGCACTGATTGGGGATGAGTTACCACTGGCCGAGCTGGAACAAATGCTAGGCGAAGCCTTTTATTTCCCGGCACCGGTCGCGCCAGTGACTGAAGACATCGGTTGCCTCGAACTGTTTCATGGCCCGACATTAGCCTTTAAAGACTTTGGCGGTCGGTTTATGGCGCGGGCGCTGTTAGCTGCGCAGCAACGCTCTAATGTCAGCCGCACCACTATTGTGACTGCCACATCCGGCGATACCGGTGCCGCCGTCGCGCATGCGTTTTATCGCCAACCCGGCGTGCAGGTGGTGATCCTGTTCCCGAAAGGTAAGATCTCCGTGTTGCAGGAAAAACTGTTCACCACACTCGGCGATAATATCCATACCCTGGCGGTGGACGGTGATTTCGACCAGTGTCAGGCTTTAGTGAAAGAAGTATTTAACGACCGCGATCTAGTTGGCCGGCTCAATATCAACTCCGCCAACTCGATTAATATCAGCCGGTTATTTGCCCAGGTTTGTTATTACTTTGAAGCTGTGGCGCAATTGACGCCGGCCCAGCGTGAGCAGCTGGTGATCTCGGTGCCAAGCGGCAATTTCGGTAATCTGACGGCGGGGCTTATTGCCAAAACGCTCGGCCTGCCGATTAAACGGATGATTGCTGCGACCAACGCCAACGATACGGTGCCGCGCTATTGGCAAAGCGGGCAGTGGCAGGTCAATAAAACGGTGGCGACTTTGTCCAATGCGATGGACGTCAGCGCGCCGAATAACTGGCCGCGGGTTGAGGATTTGTTGGCGCAGGGCGTGATCGATCGTTCGGCGCTGTCGACGCAGGTGGTTGATGAAGAAGATACTCAACTAGGTGTTCGCCAGCTGTCGCAACTCGGCTATCTGTCAGAGCCGCATGCAGCGGTGGCTTATCGCGCGTTAAAACGTGAATTGCAGCCGGGTGAATACGGTCTGTTTCTCGGCACCGCGCACCCGGCCAAGTTTAAAGAATCGGTGGAAAACATCCTCGGCAATCCGATTGCGTTACCACCAGCTTTAGCCGCCGTCGCCGGTGAACCAAGTTTAGCGGGCGATTTAGCCGCTGATTTTGTAGAATTGCGCAAAGTGTTGCTCAGTCTGGAGTAAAAAGTGCATTTGTCCTGGCAAGATGTGATTGGCGCGGAAAAAACGCAGCCGTATTTTCAGCAGACCGTTGAGGCGGTTAAACAAGCGCGGGCGGCCGGTACGGTGATTTATCCACCGGAAGCCGATGTGTTTAACGCCTTTCGTTATACCTGTTTTAATCAGCTGAAAATTGTCATCATCGGCCAGGACCCTTACCACGGCCCGAATCAGGCGCATGGTTTGTGTTTCTCGGTGCGCCCTGATGTGAAGGTGCCACCGAGTTTAAAAAACATCTACAAAGAATTGGCACTGGAATACCCGGCTTTCGTGATCCCCAGCCATGGTTATTTGGAAAGCTGGGCCCGTCAGGGCGTGTTGCTGTTAAATACTGTGCTGACGGTTGTTGCCAACGAGCCCAATTCGCACCGGCACCTCGGCTGGGAAACCTTTACCGATAACGTAATTAAAGCCATCAGCGCCAAAGCAGAACCTGTGGTGTTTTTGTTGTGGGGATCACCTGCCATCAAAAAACAGCAATTGATTGATAGTAGCCGTCATCACATCCTGACTGCACCGCACCCATCGCCTTTATCGGCTTATCGTGGCTTTTTAGGTTGTGGCCATTTCGCCAAGGCGAATGAGTTGTTGGTGGAAATGGGAAAAACACCGGTGGATTGGCAGGTGTAGGTTTTATATTCGCATCGGCTCGTTCCAGCGTGTGATTGGTTCTCTTAGATATTACTGCTTTTAACGCGAGTGAACTTAAAACAAATCTTGATGCAACAGCAGGCTGCCCGTTGGAGCGAGCCGGCTGAAAATCGTTGGCCAAGGTTTTAAGAAAATGGGTGTCTGAGTGCGGCGACGCTAGCGCCGTGCGAGTTACATTTTCGCCTTGGACAGCGACTTTGCAGACGGGCTTTCGAGTGGAACCGGGCGAGCGCTTTTTGGTTACGTTTTAACGCGATAAAAAGTAACTCGCCCATAAGGCGAAACGGCCGCTCGCAGGGCAAAAAAACAGCGTCAGCAACAAGTGACTCCCCGTTAGGTGAAATCTTTGCTATACGCTCTAGCCGCAAAGGTAAAAATGATATTTGGTTGAGCAAAGCAACTAAATTTGCATAAACGCCATAGCGTCGGAATATAGCCCTAGGTAGCGCGATCCCGCGCAATAAAAAACCGGAGTTTCCTCCGGTTTTTTTATCAGGCAAATCAGCGAGCGCTGAGTGAGCAGTGCTTTAAAGTAAAAAGCCCAACCTGTTAAGGTCGGGCTCTTTACATTAAATCAGTTGTTCAAACAGGTCGTCTTCTAAGCTCCAGTCGATATCTTCGAGCTCTTTTTTCAGACGCTGCCGCTCCTTGACGGCTTCAATCTCGCGCCATTTGCGCTTTACCGGCCGGGCTTTTGCGGCTGGTCGTTCCAACATAGTCAGTAAGTCGTCAAAGCTTTCCATACTTCACCTCGCTACATTGTTGTTGTTATTTTCAACAAATTGATACCACATTTTTTGCCAAAATAAAATACATCGATGACAGAAAAATGAAGCGCAGATGAATGAGTAATGGCAGCAAAAAAAAAGGAGCCGCCCGGCTCCTTTTTCTGTTTAAAAAATAAGCAAATCCAGCGAGTTAGTCTTGCTTAAACTGACTGATCAGCTGCTCGGTCGAGCTATCAAAAGCGTGGCTGGCAGCACCCGACAACACCTGATAAATCGGTGTTGATAACTGCTTGCCAAGCTCAACACCCCACTGATCAAAGGAGTTAATATTCCACAGCACGCCTTGCACAAAAACCTTGTGTTCATACAAAGCGATCAGAGCGCCAAGATAGTACGGCGACAACTCTGGCAGTAGCAGTGTGTTGCTCGGTTTATTGCCTGGAGACGCTTTGTGCGGTGCCAGAAATTCTGCCTGTGCTTCTGAGCCACCTTGCGCTAATACTTCGGCTTTGGCTTCGGCAATGGTTTTGCCCTGCATCAGTGCTTGTGACTGAGCGAAACAATGCGCCGCCAGCCGGTGATGGTGATCAGTCAGGTCGTGCGACACTTTCACTGGCAGAATAAAATCTGCCGGCACCGCTAACGCGCTTTGATGCAACAACTGATGATAAGCATGCTGGCCGTTAGTACCGGCATCGCCCCAAATCACCGGCGCGGTGGCGGAGGTCAGTGCTGCGCCGTCAACGTCGACACTCTTACCGTTACTTTCCATATCCAGTTGCTGCACGTAAGAGGGCAGCAAACGCAGATAATGGCTATAGGGTAATAACGCCTGTGCCTGACAACCCAGGCCATTGATATACCAGACGCCTAACAGCGCCAGAATGACTGGCAGATTCTGTTCCAGCGGTGCGTCACGGAAGTGCGTGTCCATGTCGCGGGCACCTGCGAGCAGGTTCTCGAATTGCGCCACGCCAAGCGTCAGGCAGAGCGGAAAACCAATCGCTGACCACAACGAATACCGGCCACCGACCCAATCCCACATCGGCAGGATATGCGATGCATCAATACCAAACTCGGCAGCCGCTTTGATATTGGAAGAGGTGGCCCAGAAATGCAGTGCAATAGCCGCTTTGTCGGCACCATGGTCGAGGAACCACTGGCGCACGGCTAACGCATTCTGTTTGGTCTCTTCGGTGCCAAAGGACTTGGATGCAACAAACACCAGTGTGGTGGCCGGATTGAGTGGCTTCACCACATCACTGACCACGGCACCGTCGATATTGCCGGCGAAATGCACTTTAACCGGGCTTTGGTTATATGGCGTTAAAGCTTCCAGCGCCATCTGCGGGCCTAACAATGAACCACCGATACCAATCCAGACTAAGTCTGTGATGGCATCGCCCTGATAACCCAGATACTGGCGGCTATTGAGCTGTTCCACCAGCGCATACATCTGCGCGCGGCAGGCGGCGATTTGCGCTTGCAGATCTGCACCGTCCAGTTTTAACGGCTGGTCAGCAGGCGCACGCAGCGCGACGTGCCAGACAGAGCGATCTTCAGTGTTATTAATTCTGTCGCCGGCAAACATCGCGCTGCGTTTGGCTGATAATGGACTTTGCGCAGCCAGCTGGAGGAGTTGCTGCCAAATGCCTTGTGTTATCAGATTCTTCGAGTAATCCAGCGTGATACCAAGCGCTTTGGCGGTAAAACGCTCTGCGCGCTGTGGATCTTCAGCAAATTCCTGACGCAGGTTCAGCGGGGCTTTGGCAAGCGTTGCCAATTCGCTCCAGACTGCAGACGACATAATAAACTCCTGTTAAAAAAACGCGCTTAACTAAGCGCGGCAGTGATCACTTGTTCCAGCTTACGCTGGTCAATGGCAAATTTACGGATGCCTTCGGCCAGCTTTTCTGTCGCCATCGCATCTTCGTTCAGTGCCCAGCGGAATGCCTGTTCGGTCAATTCGGCAGGCTTGGCCGTCGTTACGCCCTGATCCTGTAAATGCACCACCAGCTCGCCACTTTGTTTATTCAGCTCATCAAGCAGAGCCGGCGCAATGGTCAGACGGTCGCAGCCGGCCAGTGCCAACACTTCGCCAACGTTACGGAAGCTGGCACCCATCACGATGGTTTGATGACCATGTTGTTTGAAATAACGGTAGATTTCGCGCACAGAAATAACGCCCGGATCGGTTTCTGCGTCATAGCTTTGGCCGGTACTGGCTTTATACCAATCCAGAATACGGCCAACAAATGGCGAAATTAAGAATACACCGGCTTCAGCACAGGCACGGGCCTGGCACAGATGGAACAACAGCGTCAGATTACATTGAATGCCTTCTTGTTCCAGTTGACGGGCTGCCTGTATGCCTTCCCAGGTTGAGGCGATTTTGATCAGGATTTTGTCTTTACCGATGCCATTTTCCTGATACAGCGCGACCAGCTGATGCGCTTTGGCAATAGTGGCCTGCGTATCGAAACTTAAGCGTGCATCTACTTCGGTTGAGACTCGGCCCGGCACCAGTTTGCTAATGGCGGTACCCACATCGACAGCAAACTTGTCGCCGGCGATACTGATCTGCGCTGCCTGATCGGCCGTTTTGCCTTTTGCGTAGCTCACAGCAGCCGCGAGCAATGGTTTGGCGAAATCCAAAGCGCTGGCATTCAGCAACAAAGACGGGTTGGTGGTGGCATCAACCGGTCGGAATTGTTCGATGGCGTTCAGGTCACCGCTGTCGACCACGACAGTGGTGACCGCTTTGAGTTGTTCGAGGAGTGTTGTCATATTGTTATTTAACCATTTTTAGTCGCATTTTCAGCATGAATGCTGCTTTAAAGCGTGATTATGTAGGAATATTACAACAGAAATTGTGTTAAATCACAGAATTCTGCTGAGGTTATTGCTGATTTTTTGTCACATTACTATAGTTGGTTCCAGTCGGTTCTTCCGGCTTCTCACGGGAATCAGCGCCATGTATGGCTGTTTGGTCGCAATTTGTTAAGGCAGTGCAGCATTTGAATCCCAAATTTTACAAATCGAAAAAAGTACTGATAGTCGACGACTGCGATCCGGTCCGGGCGTCGATTAAAGGCATGCTACAAAAAATTGGTTTCGAACATATTGCAGCCGCCGCAGACGCCAATGCAGCCATCGCCAATTGTACTGAAATTCAATATGACTTCATCTTATCCGATTTCAACCTCGGCGAGGGCAAAGACGGTTATCAGCTGTTTGAAGCACTGAAACATTTGCGCCTGCTCAAACCAGGTTGTTGCTTCATTATTATCAGTGCCGAGAGCCAGCGCCAGATCGTGCATGGCGTGGTAGAGCTACAACCCGACACCTACCTGCTTAAACCATTTTCTTTTGTGCAGCTGGAAAAGCGCCTGATGCGCGCTTTTGAAATCAAACATGCATTGCATCAGGTGTATAAAGAAATCGCCGAAGAGAAGTTTATCGAAGCGGCTAACTCTTGTGAACTGGTGGTGAAGAATGATCCGGAATATGCAGTTTATGCGTTGCGGTTGCGCGGCGAGTTGCTGTTAGAACTTGAGCATTATCAGGCCGCCGAACAGCTCTATATCACTATTCAGGCGCGGCGTGATTATGCCTGGGCCAAGCTCGGTCTGGCGATTGCCCGGTTTTGTCAGCAGCGCTGGCTGGAAGCTGAATTTGAACTGCGTGAACTCAGCAAGATGGACGAAACGCGGATTGAAGCACTGGACTGGCTGTCGCGGTTGTTTCTGAAACGTCAGCTGTACAAAGATGCCTATGACACGCTCAATGATGTCACTAAATTGTCGCCAAAAAACTATCAGCGGCAAAAAGCGTTGGCGAATCTGGCAAATATCAACGGTTTAAAAGAGGATGCGGTCAAGATTTATGCCCGGCTGCAGCAAGCGGCGCGCTACTCGATTTATGATACGCCGGATAATTTTTTAAATTACGCCCGTGCCATTCTGGAGCAGACCAAAGATGCGAACAAACTGGAACAAACCCGCCATTTTAAAAAAATAGATGAGATCCTCGCGAATATTGGCAAGCGGTTTTCACTGGAATCTTATCTGCATGAAGAGATGGCAGTGCGCGCCAGGGTCGCCGTATTGCGTGGCAACATCGATGAGGCCAGAGAACTGCTGGCCAAAAGTGATGCCGCCCAAACCGGCAAACCGCTGACCGCAGAAGCTTGTCTGGATAAAGCCAAAGCCTATTTTGAGGCCGGTAATTTGTCGCGCAGCGACGAATTTATGCAACAACTGGATGCAATGGCCGAACATGATGACCTGCTGGCTAATACCCTGACCGTGTTGATCCAAACAGAACACAAAGCCCATGACAATCTGCGTGAAGAAATCAAAACCCTGAATAATGATGGTTTAGATGCCTATCAGAATGGCTATTATGGCCGTGCGCTGGAGTTTTTTAACAAAGCCTTTGATTACATGCCTTATAACCCCAGTCTGGCGCTGAACTTACTGCAGACCATCAGTAAAATTGGTGGTGTAACTAAAGATACCGCCCGACTGGCGCGGCGTTGTGTTGAGATCCTGGAGCAGAGTGAGTTGAACGAAGGCAACACCAAACGGTTTGCGGCAGTGATGAAAGAGCTGAACGCGCTGTTGCAACTGGCCTGATCGCAGCTTATAGTCGCGCCCGCAGTTTTACCTTCAGGAATGTGCACCGATGTTGATGGTTATTTCTCCGGCAAAAGATCTGGACTTTTCCCCGTTATCGCGCCAGCTGCCGTTGACGCAAGCTGATTTTCTGCCGGATGCCGCCGAATTAACTACCGTTTGCCGTGCGTTGACACCGGCCGACCTCAGTCGGCTGATGCATATCAGTGATAAACTCGCCGGATTAAATGCGGCCCGATTTAGCAGCTGGCAGCTGCCATTTACGCCAGATAACGCCAAAGCCGCCTTATTTGCCTTTAACGGCGACGTCTATCAGGGCCTGCAGGCGCAGAGCCTGACTGATGCGCAGCTGCACTATGCCCAGCAACATTTACGGATCTTGAGTGGCCTTTATGGCGTGTTGCGCCCACTGGATCTGATGCAACCATACCGTCTGGAAATGGGCACCAGCCTGACCAATCCGCGTGGCAAAGATTTGTACCAGTTTTGGGGTAGTCACATCACTGAAAACTTAAACCAACAACTTGAACAGCTGAATGCGCCATTTTTATTGAATCTGGCATCGCAGGAATATTTCAAAGCGGTGAAAGTAAAACAGCTGGCGAAGCCGCTGATTAACGTGCAGTTTAAAGATCAGAAAAATGGTCAGTACAAAATCATCAGCTTTTTTGCCAAAAAAGCCCGCGGCTTGATGGCACGTTATGTGATTGAACAAAAAGCGGATTCTATCGAGGCATTGCAGCAGTTTTGTCTTGGTGGCTACAGATTTAATCCGGCGCTGTCCAAAGCCCATGAGCTGGTGTTTTTACGCGATGAAGCCGACGTCGGCTAACATTGTTTGTTCCGCGGTCCGGTAATTAAGCCAGCTACTGCTCTAGTCCGTGCCCGGTCAGTTTTGCTAAAATACTGGACTGACCTTCTCTGAGAATCTGTTATGAAATTTCCCGGCCGCCGTAAACTGAAGCATTATTTCCCGGTGTCTTCGCCAAAACCACAATTGCCCAGTTTTGAAGTCAGACCTGAACTGGATACTTATGTGGTCGGTCTGGACCAGACTATCGTCGATGTAGTGGCCAATGTCAGCGACGAATTTTTGCAGAAATACGGCATCGGCAAAGGTTTATCGAATCTGGTCGAACACGGCAAAGCCGATCAGATTTATCAGGAACTGGTGCAAAGTGCCGCCATTTCTGATCACTTCGCCGGCGGTACCATCGGCAATACCATTCATAACTACTCTGTGCTGGCGGACGACAAATCGGTATTGCTCGGCGTGATGTCGGCCAATATCGCTTTAGGCTCACCGGCATACCATTACCTTTGCCATACCAGCAGCAAAGTTGATATGAACCATCTGCAAGGCGTCGCCGGGGATATTGGTCGCGGTATTACGATGATCACACCGGATGGTGAACGCACCTTCGTGATAGATCCGGGGGCGATGGATCAACTGAACGCCGCTTATATTCCGGAAGATATTATCGCCAAAGCAGCCGCGCTGGTATTAAGCGCTTACCCACTGCGTGCCAGCGGTCAGCCTATTCAACAGGCGATGTTTCGCACACTGGAATTGGCCAAACGCCACGGTGTGCCAGTCGTGATGAGCCTGGGAACAACACATCTGGTGGAAGAACATCGCGAACTGATCCTCAGTACAGTGCGTGATTATGTCGACATGCTGGCGATGAATGAGCTGGAAGCTGCCGCGCTGACTGGCATCACAGATCCACTACAGGCCGCTGAAGCTGCACTGGAACTGACCGATATGGTGCTGGTCACTGCCGGTCCGGAAGGCTTGTATCTGTGCGGCTACACTGATGCCAGCGCGCGGCGGGAAACGACGAATCCGATTAAATCCGGTGCTTTACCGGATTACAACGCCTTTGAATTCAGCCGGCCGATGCAGAAAAAACACTGTGTGGAGCCGATGAAAGTCTATTCACACATTGATCCTTATTTGGGTGGGCCTGAGCGAATCAAAAATACCAATGGGGCCGGTGATGGCGCGCTGGCGGCCATTTTACACGACATTGCTGCCAATCATTTTCACCGCCATGCTTTGCCGCTATCGAGCAAACACGAACAAAGCTATTTGGCCTATTCGTCTTTTGCGCAAATCTGTAAATATGCCAACCGTGTCAGCTACGCCATTCTGAATCAAAGTGCACCGCGGTTATCCCGTGGTTTGCCGGAAAAAGAAGACAGTCTGGAAGAAGCCTACTGGGAACGCTGAGTCTCTGTCTTTCATTTTGCTACAGGCAAGACCGGTAACCGCGTCTTGCCTTGTATTGACCGCATGGTTCTGTACAGGGCGCCGCCACTCCTTATACTTGGCGCATTTTTCGGCGCTGGTCGCCGAAGTAACCTGTTTTTATCCTTGGAAGTAGCATGCCTGTGTTGAAATCCCCTTTATTTGCCTCGTTGTTGCTGCTTGCCGGCGCACCGGCAACTCTTGCAGCGGCTGAGCCGCTGTCGATCCCGCGTGTGGCGCCAGCCATTGTGATTGATGCGGATCTGAATGAACCGCAGTGGCAGCAAGCGCGTGAAATGCCGATCATTTATGACACTAAGCCTGGTGAGAACACGCCGGCGCCAGTGAAAACCATGGCGCGGGTGATGGAAGATGGTGAATATTTTTACATCAGCTTTGTCGCCGAAGATCCGGATCCAAGCCAAATTCGTGCGTTTTACCGCGACCGCGACAAGATGTGGGATGACGACAGCGTTGGCATCAAACTTGACACCTACAATGACAGCAAACTGGCTTATCAATTTTTTATCAATGCCTTAGGTGTACAGGGCGACGCGATTGAAAATGAGATCAGCAAAACTGAAAGCGACGCCTGGGACGGGATCTGGCAAAGCGCCGGTAAAATCACCGCGACCGGCTATCAGATTGAAGTCGCGATCCCGCTGCGCCTGCTGAATTTTAACGACCGGCTGGATATGCAGCGCTGGAAGCTGGAATTATTGCGATTTTACCCACGCGATGTGCGGCATCGTTTATCCAGCAACAAAATTGAACGGGAAGATCCATGCTGGATTTGCCAGATGCAGACCATTGAAGGCTTCAGTGGCGCCCGTCAGGGCAACCATTTTACCCTGGTGCCGTCTTTGGTGATGGGCGTGGAACAACAACGTGAAGTGCAGCCAGAGCAGAACAGTGACTGGAAAAGTGATCGGAATATCGAACCCAGCCTGGATCTGAAATGGGGCATCACGCCGGATATCAGTCTCAATGCCACGTTAAATCCGGACTTTTCGCAGATCGAAGCAGACGAAGCCCAAGTATCGATGAACGATACTTTTGCGCTGTTTTTTGACGAAAAACGGCCGTTTTTCCTCGATAACGCCGATTATTTCAGCTCGCCACTGGATTTGGTTTATACCCGCAATGTGTCGTCACCGGATGCCGGTCTGAAGGTAACCGGCCGCGTTGACCAGCAATCTTTTGCCATCTTTGCCGCCAATGATAAAGACACCACATTTATTCTGCCGGGCAATATCAGTTCAGATGTCGGTTATATCGATGCGAAAAGTGACAACGCGGTGTTGCGTTACCGCTTTGATCTGGACCCGAAATTATCGCTCGGCTGGATCAGTACACTCAGAAGCAGCGACGACTACCACAACTATGTGCACGGCGTGGATTTGAAATATCAGGCCACAGCCCAGGATAAAGTCATTGCGCAGTTGTTACACAGTGACAGTGCGTATCCGCAGGCATTGGCGGCACAGTTTGAAGGCGAAGCGAAGTTGCGCCTTGGCGACGATCTGTCTGGTGTTGGTCAATATCTGGCGTATGAGCATGAAAGCCGCAGCTTTGCCTGGTACAGCCGTTACCTCGGCTATAGCGCAGAATTTCGCGCCGACATGGGGTATATGCCACAAACCGACTGGACGAAACAGGTGCACGGTGCCTCGTATCAGTGGTTCTCTGATACGCAGTGGTGGAACAATATTGAGCTGCGCGGCGACTGGGATATCAGCCATAGTCAGGCTGGTGAGCTGTTAGAAAAAGAAGCCGAAGCTGAATTAATTGTCCATGGCCCACTGCAGTCTGAAGTTTCGTTGCTGCTGACAGAACGCGACCGGGTTGGCAGCCGGCTTGATGGCAGTCGCCTGGTGGTTGACGCAAATACCCAGCTATTTACTGAGCAAACCATAGGTACTTTTGCTCAGTTGCAGCCCTGGTCTGGTGTCTATATCGAAGTGGAAACGGAAGTGGGTGACAAGCTGGATTTTCGTAATAACCGTTTAGGTGAAGGGCTGGAAATTGCACCGGAGATCCGCTGGAATGCCAATATCCATGCGCAGGTCGCACTGCGCCACACCTACCGCACGCTGGATGCTGACAACGCTGAAGTGTTCACCGCCAATCTGACTGACTTACGCCTGAGTTATCAGTTCTCGGTGCGCAGTTTCGTGCGTCTGGCGTTGATATATTCTGATATCACGCAAAATCCGCTGAATAATCAAGGGCCTGTGACTGAACGTGAAAAAAACCTTGGCACGCAGTTACTGTACAGCTACAAGCTGAATCCACAGACTTTGTTTTTTGCCGGTTATAGCGACCACGCCTACAGCGATGATGAGATCCAACAGCTGACCCGGGACGATCGCTCGGTATTCCTCAAGTTCAGTTACGCCTGGATGCTGTAAGCGCTGAGCATTCAGCGCTTCTTAAAGAAAAAGCCGCGAGAGTTTCGCGGCTTTTTATGTCCATGGATGGACGGTATGCCGAAAATGCAGGAGCAATTTTCGGCGATATCCAAACATCGCGTTACACGTGGTTATTTGGCTTTGGCGGCTTTTTTCAGCGCTTTTTTCTTCGCGACTGATTTTGGCTTTTTGGTTTTGGTCGAAGGTTTGGCTTCTTTGTGTTTTGGCCGCAGACTTTCGATCACGCGACGTTTCAGTGCGGTCTCGGTGTAGCGTTCCACTTTGCCAACCATATCAATGTCATGCGCTTCAACCAGAGAGATCGCAATGCCTTTTTTGCCGGCACGGCCGGTGCGGCCAATCCGGTGCACATAAACATCAGCAGTGCGGGGCATATCAAAGTTGATCACATGGCTGATGTCATCGATATCGAGGCCACGCGCAGCCACGTCGGTCGCCAGTAATATCCGCACCAACCCTTTGCTGAAACGTGAAACCGCCAGCAGGCGTTTATCCTGTGGCATTTCGCCTTGTAACCAGCAGGTTTTTAAACCCACGGATTCCAGCTGACCGGCGAGGCTGGCCAGTCGTTCACGGGTTTTGATAAACACAATCACTTTGGTCATTTCGGGCTGTTGCAACAAATGCGTCAACAGGGCGAGCTTGTGCTCGGCGTCGTCTGCCAGATGGATCCATTGCTGGATCTTGGCTTTTTCGCGGCGTGGCGAGTCGGCTTCCACGGTGACCGGTTCTTTCAGCGCGCGTTTGGCGAAACGCTCAATCGCCACACCTTCCAGCGTCGCAGAGAACAACATGGTCTGGCGGCGGCGTTTGGCATCGCTGATGATGCGATCCATCTCGGCAACAAAACCCATGTCCAGCATGCGGTCGGCTTCGTCGAGGATCAGCACTTCCACTTCATCGGCCTGGAAGCTTTCTTCGTTCATATACTCGATCAGCCGGCCCGGCGTCGCGACCAGAATATCGTTATTTTTTTCCAGCGTATCTTTGTGGCTGCCGTAGTTGATCCCCCCGGTGATCACGCCACAATTGAGCGTGGTGTGTTTGGTCAGAATTTGCAGTTGCTCAAAGATTTGAAAGGCCAGTTCACGCGTTGGTGTCATGATCAGTGCGCGGGCAAAACCCGGTTCCCGGCGCGGGAAATCAATCAGGTATTGCAGGGCTGGCAATAAAAACGCCAGCGTTTTGCCGGTGCCGGTCGGAGCGCTGGCCAGGATGTCGCGGCCTTCAAGGCCAACCGGAATGGCCTGTTGCTGAATGGTGGTTGGTTTTTCAAAACCAGCTTCAGTTAAAGCGCGGGCCAGCGCAGGGTCCAGATCAAAATCAGCAAAACGGAGGATCTCATCCGGGCTCGTCAGGTCAGTCACAGTCAAATACCTTCTGGGTTAACTTGGGCGGAGCGACGCTGTACTGACAGCAGAGGCTTCCGTTACACTGCAGCTTTTGCGCGGGGCGCTATGGCTGCAGGCTTTCGTTGTAAACAATTTTTTGTATCACATCAGCATTGTGCGATGAAAGTCGGCACAGATGCATTGCTGTTGGGCGCCTGGTCGTCAGTGCCAGCCACCGGGGATTGCCTCGATATTGGCTGTGGCAGTGGCGTGCTGAGCCTGATGCTGGCGCAGCGCACGGCGCCGTTGCAACTGATCGACGCGGTAGAACTGGATGCCGCCGCAGCGGCAGAAGCCCGGCAAAATGCAGCGGCCAGTCCCTGGTCCAGTCGGATCCGGGTGATCGAACGGGATATTTTAACCTATCCCGGCAGCGCTGACCACTTGGCAGCGCGTGGCTATCAGCAGATCCTGTCAAATCCGCCGTATTTCACTGCGGCTTTAACCAATCCCGACCGGCAAAAACAGTTGGCCCGGCATAATGATCAGCTGCCATTTGCCGGACTATTACAAACTGCGGCAAAGCTACTGGCCGCCCAAGGCCGTTTCAGCCTGATTTTACCGACCGACGAAGCGGACCGCTTGCTTAGGTTAGCGCTCAGTACCGACTGGCATTTATTGCGTCTGCAACAAGTGCGTAGCCAGCCAGACAAAGCACCGTCGCGCACCTTGCTGGAACTGGGGCGCCACCCGGCTGCGACTACGCATTTGCCGGAGTTGCTGATCCGCGATCAGCAAGGGCAATATAGTCCGGCTTATCGCCAGTTGCTGGCCGATTTTTACCTGAACTTCTAAAGGATCCTGATGACCACCGCATTACCACTCGCCCATCCGGAATTATTGCAATTGCTGCTGGCGCGGCAGGGGCTGAGTAAACCACTAACGGGCCGCAGCGGTGTGCTGCAGGCCATCGAGCAGCTTGGTTATGTACAAATTGATTCGATCAACGTGGTGGAACGAGCGCATCACCATGTGTTGTTTAACCGGGTTAAAAATTACCAGCCGCAGTGGCTGGATGACTTATTGCAACAAAAGCAACTCTTTGAATACTGGTCGCATGCTGCCGCTTTTTTACCAATGCGCGATTTTCGCTTCAGCCTGTATCGCAAAGCCCAATTACAACAAGGCCAGAAGCACTGGTTTGCACCAGATCATCAACAAATGCAGGAAGTGCGTGCGCGGATCCGGGCCGAAGGGCCGTTAAAAGCGGCAGATTTTGCCAAAACCAATGAAGCCAGTGGCCCCTGGTGGGACTGGCAACCTGCCAAAAAAGCGCTGGAGCAGTTGTTTATGCAAGGCGAGCTGATGGTGGTACGGCGTGAACGTTTTCAAAAAGTATTGGATCTGACCGAACGGGTGCTGCCCGCTGGTGTTGATTGCCGCGTACCGGATGAACAGGAATATGCCGGCCATCTGATCGAGCAGTTTTTAGTGTCACATGCGGTCGGCACTGCCGCACAAATCAGCTATTTACGACCTGGCATGAAAACGCCGGTGGCCAAACTGCTACAGGAACTGGCGCATAGTGGGCTGCTGGCAAGTTTTCAGTTCCAGGGACAAAGGTATTATGGTCAAGCCGGACTGTGGCAACTACCCGCAAAAGCGACGGCAGTTTATTTACTCAATCCCTTTGATAACCTGCTGATCCAGCGCCAGCGCCTGCAGCATTGGTTTGGTGCTGATTATCAGCTGGAGGTTTATGTCCCTGCGGAAAAACGCCAGTTTGGTTATTACAGCTTGCCAGTGTTTTATGGTACTGCTTACGCGGGACTGGTCGATGTGAAAGCGCAGCGTAGTGAACAACGTTTATTGTTGCAGCATTTGCAGCTGGATAAACAATGGCTCAGTCAAAGCCGCTTTTGTCAGCAGTTTACCAAAGCGCTTGGGGCCTATGCCCATTTTAATGGGTGTACTGAAGTGGTATTGGTGCGGGCAGAAACTAAATTAACCGATTGGTTTAACAAAGAAATCAGCCCGCGGCTTCGACAAAGTGCGGGCTGATATGCTGCGCTGAAGCGGCTGGACTGTTAGCTGGCGCTGCGCGCTTTGATCGTTTCGATGATTGGTGATGCAGCAAAACCATTGCTTTGCGCCCACTCCACGTCACCTGATTTAGAAACCTGGCTGCCTGGCAGCTGTTTCACAATAAATTCGGCAGCATCAGCAGCGTTGTGTTTAATGGCAAAACGGATCATCGGCAGACCATCACATTGAATGCCGTCATAGACGTTTTTGATGCGAATTTTGCTGTCAGATAAGGTCTTACGAATGCTGTTTTTATCGTTTGCGGCTACATAAGCACACAGAGATTGCGCGATTTGGTCATCAGCACTGGCTGGAGCGATTGCGAACAGTGGGCTTACAACAACAGCAATTAAAGTCAGTGTCTTGAAATTCATCGTTAACTCCGGTGCCAACAGGCATAACTAAAGTTTGGGGGATTCGATGAAAGGCAAGCAGAGCGTCTGCAAAGATACAAAAGCACGGTGGCGTTTTGTTGATCTTCATCCCGGTGATGGTGGGATGGCAGCCCGGCTGTCGTAGGTAACTGATTACCCTTAGACCCGAAGCTTTGCGTGAGCAGTCTTTCAACTGTCTTGCCTTTCGATTGCGCGCATTTTATGCACGGTATTCGTATCGTGCAAGGACTATTTTAACATTTGTGCACTTTTTGCCGCCAAGACTGGTCTGAACAGAATCAGGCAGTTAGACGGCTTTTATCCGGGAAATCAGCAAAAATGCGGCTTACAGCGCAATTATGCCCTTAACTCGGTGATTTCAGCGATGATCTGGGCAGACCATTGCAGCAGTCGTGCATCACTGAGGTCATACTGATTTTCGTCATCGAGCGCGAGGCCAACAAACCATTCACCGTCCGGCGTGACCGCTTTAGATTTGTCAAACTGATAACCTTCAGTCGACCAAAAACCAATCCTTTGACAACTTTGCTCAGCAATGGCATCGCTGAGCATGCCCATCGCATCAACAAACCATTCGGTGTAGCCAATCTGGTCGCCCATGCCATAAATCGCCACGATTTTACCGCTCAGGTCGACGCCGCTAATGTCATCCCAGTGCGCTTCCCAGTCTTCCTGTAACTCGCCGAAATCCCAGGTGGAGATGCCAAGGATCAATACATCATAATCTTGCATCTGCACGAGCGGCTGCTGTTTGATATTGTGCAGTGATACACTGGCGCCAGCAGGCAGCGCCGGATCTGATTCCAGCAGCACTTTGAGTTTTTCGGCAGTCATTTCGGTGTAACAGGTGGTAGAACCGTAGAATATGGCAATGTTCATCTTTCAAACCCTGAGTCGGAGCTATGGCAGCACAAGTGTCCGGCGATCTGACTGTCTGCAGCAAGGCGGCGATTGTAGCAGAGCCGGCACCTGCACCCAAGTGCAGTTGGGAGTGGTGTAAATGGCGGATGCCCGTAAAAAAGTCCGGCTGTTAAGTGACGCCGCGGAAGCGCAAATCAGTCAGTTTCTTGATGATCTGTGGCTCAGTGACGGCGTCAGTCGCCATACGCTCAGTGCTTATGGCACTGATTTGCGCCAGTTTGCTTTGTTTGCCGAGCAACAAGGTCAACTGTTGAACGGGGCCGACACAGCGCTGCTGGAATTATATCTGGCCACGCGGGTTGACCGGGGATTGTCACCCCGTAGCACGGCACGGGCGCTCAGCAGTTTGCGGCGGTTTTTTCAGCTGCTGCATCAGCGTGGTGTCATTGCAGAAAACCCTTTATCCGGCGTATTAAATCCAAAACTAGGCCAGCCGCTGCCGAAGTCGTTATCGGAAGCGGATGTCACTGCGCTGCTGGCGGCGCCGGACCTCAACGAAGCGATCCAGTTTCGCGACAAAGTGATGCTGGAGGTGCTGTATGCCTCAGGTTTACGCGTGACGGAGCTGGTCAGCCTGACGCTGCATCAGGTCAATCCGCGCCAGGGCGTATTGCGGGTGTTTGGTAAAGGCTCGAAAGAGCGGCTGGTGCCTTTTGGTGAAGAAGCCGCCGAATGGCTGCAACGTTATCTGGCACATGGCCGGCCTTTATTGCTGAGCGAACCTTCGGATGTATTGTTTCCGAGTCAACGAGGTGCACAAATGACGCGACAGACGTTCTGGCACCGGATTAAGTTTTATGCCAAAGTGGCCGGCATCAGCACAGAGTTATCACCGCATACGCTTCGGCATGCTTTTGCGACGCACTTGTTGAACCATGGGGCAGATTTGCGGGTCGTACAGTTGTTACTGGGACACAGTGACCTGTCGACGACACAGATTTATACCCATGTTGCACAGCTGCGGTTACAACAGTTACATCAGACACATCATCCGCGTGGATGACCAAGGAATTTGTTATGAAAAAAATCATCGCCGCTTTATGTCTGGCATTGCCGGCGGCGCCGATTGTCGCGGCCACGACCGCCGCGCCGGCGGCATTACAGGCCGATCAACAATTACAACAACGGATGGCTGAATTAGGCATCAAACCAACTTCAGTCGCAAATGCGCCGGTTCCCGGCTTGTTGCAGGTGTTCACTGATCGTGGTTTGTTTTTCGCAAGTAGCGACGGCCAGTATTTGATTCAGGGCGAAGTATTTGATTTAAAAAACAAAGTACACGTCAATGAAGAAGTGATGAAACCGATGCGGCTGGCAGGTATCAACAAAATGACGCCATCTGCCATCGAATTTAAAGCCAAAAATGAAAAATTTGTCGTGACGGTATTCACCGATACGGACTGCGGTTATTGCCGCAAACTGCACAGCGAGATGCAGGATTATCTGGACGCCGGTATCAGCATTCATTATCTGGCCTATCCGCGGGGTGGTGAAAACAGCCAGACGTTCAGCACGCTGGAATCAATCTGGTGCTCCAAAGATAAAAAGGGTGCGATGAGCAAAGCCAAAGGCGGCAGCGAAGTATCTGTGGCGAAATGTGACAACAATGTCGCGGCGCAATATCACCTCGGCCAAAGTTTTGGCATCAGTGGCACACCAGCCATAGTGTTGCCGGATGGCTCGTTAATTCCGGGGTATCAGCCAGCAGCGGCACTGGCTATGGCCTTGACCCAACTGGCGAAACGATAAGCCTGATGACTCTCAGCAAAACTCTGCAACAACGGCCGGTGCTGACACCGGCCGCTTTTTCTTTGCCGGTGCATCCGGTGTTACAGCGCTTGTATGCCCACCGTGGCGTCAGCGACAACCACGAATTGGCGCGCAGTGCGCAGCAACTGTTGCCGTATCAGTTGTTAAAAGGCATGCCTGGCGCAGTGGCCTTGTTGCTGGAGGCCCGCGCGGCACAACAACGTATTCTGATCGTCGGCGATTTTGATGCCGACGGCGCAACCAGTACCGCGACTATGCTGGCAGGGCTACGGGCGCTTGGTTTTGCCAATGTCGATTTTCTGGTGCCGAACCGGTTTGAATACGGTTATGGTCTGTCGGTCGAAATGGCCGAACTGGCACTGAAACATGACGCAGAGCTGATTGTCACCGTCGACAATGGCATCTCCGCCATTGAAGGTGTGGCGCGGGCCAAAGCTGCCGGCGTGCGGGTACTGGTTACCGACCACCATTTAGCCGGCCATGAACTGCCTGACGCCGACGCTATTGTGAATCCTAATCAGCCGGGCTGTGAATTCCCCAGTAAAGCGCTGGCTGGTGTTGGCGTGGCGTTTTATCTGCTGTTGGCGCTGCGAGCAGCGCTGCGCGAGCAAGGCGCGTTTACCACGATAGCAGAGCCCAATTTGGCCGAATTGCTGGATTTAGTCGCGCTGGGGACAGTCGCCGACGTGGTCCCGCTTGATCACAACAACCGCATTCTGGTGCATCAGGGCCTGCAGCGTATTCGCAGTGGCAAAGTACGCCCCGGCATTCAGGCGTTGATTGATGTCGCCAACCGCAAAGCAGCCAAGCTGACGGCGCAGGATTTTGGTTTTGCCTTGGCACCGCGCTTAAATGCGGCCGGGCGGCTGGATGATATGTCGATTGGCATTGCCTGTTTGTTATCGCCTGATATCAACAATGCACGGCGGCTGGCGGCCGAACTTGACAGTCTGAATCTGGAACGGCGCGAAATCGAACAGGGCATGCAAACCGAAGCGATGGCTGCGCTGAGCCGCTTATCATTAAAAAGTACTGATTTACCATCTTGTTTGTGCCTGTATCAGCATGACTGGCATCAGGGCGTGATTGGTATTCTGGCTGGCCGGGTCAAAGAAGCCTGGCACAGACCTGTGATCGCCTTTGCCCGTGGTGACAACGGCGAACTGAAAGGCTCGGCGCGTTCGGTGGCCGGCGTGCATATGCGCGATTTACTCGAAGCGGTGTCGACGGCAGAACCGGGCCTTATTAAAAAGTTTGGTGGCCATGCCATGGCGGCCGGTCTCACTATCGCCGAAGTGCAATTCGACGCTTTTGTGCAGGCATTAAGCCAACAGGCCAGCCGGTTTATCCAACCGGAACACTTAACCGCCGTGGTTTACAGTGATGGCGAGTTACAGCCACAGGAGCTGGATATTGGCTTAGCGCAGTTGCTGCAACAGGCCGGCCCCTGGGGCCAGGCATTTCCGGAACCAGTATTTCATGGTCGGTTTAAACTGGTGCAACAACGCTTACTCGCTGAAAAGCATCTGAAAATGATGTTACAAGGTGCAGACGGCAAACTGTTTGATGCGATTTGGTTTAATGCTGATATTAAAAGCTGGCCCAATCCACAAATTCAACAGGTCGAACTGGCGTATCAGTTGGATATCAATGAGTTCCGTGATCAGCAAAACCTGCAATTGCTGGTGCGGCATCTGTGGCCAGCCTGATTTAGTCTATGCGGGTCAGCGCAGCCGTCCGGAAAGCCGCAAAAGGCTGCACCTATAGCTGAAATTTTGCTACAATCGGCGCCTATTTTTTCAGGCGCCTTGCAAAATCATGTTTGAAGTCAATCCAGTTTATAACAGTATCAAAGACTTAGCTGAACGCACCAACGTGCTTCGGGGGTATCTTTGACTACGATGCTAAGAAAGAAAAGTTAGAAGAAGTTTCCCGCGAGCTCGAAGACTCCAATGTCTGGAACAATCCGGAAAAAGCTCAGGCTTTAGGCAAGGAGCGTTCGGCGCTGGAGCAAATCGTCAATACCATCGATAAACTGGATCAGGGCCTTGAAGATGTGGCCGGTCTGGTTGAGCTGGCGGTTGAAGCGGAAGACGAAGAGACTTTTGTCGAAGCGCAAACTGAACTTTCTGACCTCGAAGCCCAGTTAGCCAAACTGGAATTTCGCCGGATGTTTTCTGGTCAAAGCGATCCAAGTGACTGTTACCTCGATATTCAGTCCGGCTCCGGCGGTACTGAAGCGCAGGACTGGGCCAGCATGCTGATGCGGATGTACCTGCGTTGGGGTGATGCCAAAGGCTTTAAACCTGAGCTTTACGAGGTCACTGACGGTGACGTCGCTGGCATCAAAGGTTGTACCATCAAATTTACCGGTGAATATGCCTACGGCTGGTTACGCACTGAAACCGGCGTGCACCGCTTAGTACGTAAAAGTCCGTTTGACTCGGGTAACCGCCGTCATACTTCATTTGCATCGGTGTTTGTGTCGCCGGAAGTGGATGACGATATCGAAATTGATATCAATCCGGCCGATTTACGGATTGACACCTACCGTGCCTCCGGCGCCGGTGGTCAGCACGTTAACAGAACCGACTCTGCGGTACGTATTACCCACTTACCGACCAACATCGTCGTGCAGTGTCAGAACGACCGCTCACAGCATAAAAACCGCGACAACGCTTATAAGCAACTGCGCGCCAAGCTGTATGAGTTTGAATTACAAAAGCAAAATGCCGAAAAACAAGCACTGGAAGACACCAAGTCGGATATCGGCTGGGGCAGTCAGATCCGCTCTTACGTGCTGGATGACTCGCGCATCAAAGATTTACGTACCGGCGTGGAAACCCGTAATACCCAATCGGTATTGGACGGCGACCTCGACAAATTTATCGAAGCCAGCTTAAAAGCCGGTTTGTAAAACATCGTTTACCCAAAACAATTGAAGTTGCAGCGCGACGACCAGAGAACGAGACCCCGTGAGCATAGTCTACTATGTGAATGGGGCGAGTGAACGCAGGCAACAAAGCTGCGGCTTCAAGTGTGAAGGGTATTAAAGCTTATTATCAGGAACTGAATATGTCTGAACAAAATACGCCGATTGAAGAACATCAGGACGTTAATAAACTGATTGCTGAGCGTAAACATAAGCTGGCCGGATTACGCGAACTTGGCAACGCCTTTCCAAATGATTTCCGCCGTGATGCCACTTCAGACCAGATCCTGGCGCAGTATGAGCATCTGAGCAAAGAAGAATTAGAAGAACAGAAAATCCGCGTCACAGTTGCTGGCCGGATGATGCTGCGCCGCATTATGGGCAAAGCCAGTTTCACCACCATTCAGGACGTTGGCGGCAAGTTGCAGCTGTATGTCGCCCGCGACAGTCTGGCGGAAAATGTCTACAACGAAGGCTTCAAAAAGTGGGACTTGGGTGACATCGTTGGTGGCAGCGGCACACTGTTCAAAACTCAGACCGGTGAATTGACTGTTTGGCTCGATGAGATCCGTTTACTGACCAAAGCGCTGCGCCCACTGCCGGACAAATTCCACGGTTTAACTGATCAGG
This sequence comes from Rheinheimera sp., assembly GCA_034519945.1. Classification (GTDB taxonomy): domain Bacteria; phylum Pseudomonadota; class Gammaproteobacteria; order Enterobacterales; family Alteromonadaceae; genus Pararheinheimera. The sequence continues at coordinate 67,781 of JAXHNX010000044.1, read as the reverse complement.
AAGCCTGTTACCGTCAGCGTTATCTGGACCTTATCGTCAACGACCAGTCGCGCAAAACCTTCTTAATCCGTTCAAAAACAGTGGCCTACATTCGCCAGTTTTTTAACAGCAAAGGCTTTTTAGAAGTGGAAACCCCGATGCTGCAAAGCATCCCGGGTGGCGCTTCGGCCCGTCCGTTTGAAACCCACCACAATGCGCTGGATATGCAGATGTTCCTGCGTATCGCGCCAGAGCTGTATTTAAAGCGGCTGGTGGTCGGTGGTTTTGAAAAAGTATTTGAACTGAACCGCAACTTCCGTAACGAAGGCGTGTCGACGCGGCATAACCCTGAATTCACTATGCTGGAATTCTACTGGGCTTATGCCGATTTCAACGATTTGATGGACCTGACCGAAGAGTTGTTCCGTGGTCTGGCGCAGTCTGTTTTGGGCACCACCGAAGTGCCTTATCAGGGCCATCTGTTCGACTTCGGTAAGCCGTTTGCGCGTATGTCAGTGACTGAATCTATCCTGCACTACAACCCTGAAGTGAAGCTGGAACAGCTGACCACGCGTGAAGCAGTTGCCACACTGGCCAAATCTTTAGGCATTGAAGTCAAAGCCAACTACGGCCATGGCCGTATCCTGATGGAAGTGTTTGACGAGCTGGTCGAAACCAAGCTGTTACAACCGACTTTTATCACTGAATACCCGGCCGAGATTTCACCACTGGCGCGCCGCAATGACCACAATCCAGAGATCACCGACCGCTTTGAATTCTTCATCGGTGGCCGTGAACTGGGTAACGGCTTTAGCGAGTTAAACGACGCGGAAGATCAGGCTGAACGCTTCCGCGAGCAGGTTGCGCAAAAAGAAGCTGGCGACGACGAAGCCATGTACTACGACGAAGATTTCGTCACGGCACTGGAACACGGTTTACCACCAACCGCAGGCCAGGGCATTGGTATCGACCGTCTGGTGATGTTACTGGCCGACGCGCCAAGCATCCGCGACGTGATCCTGTTCCCGCACATGCGTCACACCGATAAACACGGCAGCTAAGCTGTTGATGTGATGAAAAAAACCACCTTCGGGTGGTTTTTTATTTTGCGCCCTCCGCAAGGCGTGCCGGTATGTGCCAAAAGTGGATTATTTCTCTTTTTTTTTTTTTGCTTTGTGACACCCGTCATGCTCGCAACCGTGCGAGCGCCCGGTTGGGCTATCGCCTGGCGCCCTACCCCAGAATAAACCTACGGCAGCCAAGCTTTTGATGTGATGAAAAAACCACCTTCCGGGGTTTTTTTATTTGCTGGCCTCTGCAAGGCGTGCCGTTATGTTTTTTTTTTTTTTTTTTTTTTTTTTTCCTTTCTTTTCCTTTTTCTTTCTTTTTTTTTTTTTTCCTTCTTTCTTTCTTTTTTTTTTTCTCTCTTTTCTTCTTTTTTCTTCTTTTTTTTTTCTTTTCTCTTCCCTCTTCTTTTTTTTTTTCTTTTTTTTTTCCTTTTTCCCTTTTTCCTTTTTTCTTTTTTTTTCCTTTTTTTTTTTTTTTTCTTTTTTTTCTTTTTTTGCAAAATGGACATTTTTTAAACGTCACACACCGTACATAACATATTTGGATTGTCTGCAATTCGCCCATAGCCGTTTTTTTTTTTTTTTTTTTTTTTTTCCCCCCCCCCCCCCCCCCCCCCCCCCCCCCACTATGCAACGTCTGCACAATACCCGGCATTCGCTCAAGCAGAACAATAAAACACGAATAAGAGTAATTCCTATTTGCAAATGAGAATAGATCTCGATACCATGACGCCCGAAAACTACAGCAGCCGTACCGGCAGTAAAAAGGGATCTGACCATGTCGTTAATCAAATCAAAGAAACATTCTCAACCTTATCCGGCCGCATTGGCCTCGGCGCTGATGCTGGCGATGCCGGCTGCTTATGCGCAGGACACCGGCAAACTGGCCGAAGTCGAAGTCAAAGGCAGCGCGATTTCCACAGAACTCATCGCCGAGAAAGCCAGCTCTGCCAAGCAAGTGAAGCCACTGGTCGATACCCCACAGACCATTGTGGTGCTGAAAAAAGAGCTGTTCCAGCAGCAACAAGCCAACACCTTATCTGAAACGCTGCGCAATACGCCGGGCATCACCATGCTGATGGGAGAGAATGGCAACACCGCGACCGGTGATTCGATTTTCATGCGTGGTTTTGATACGCAAAGCAGTATTTACGTCGACGGCATCCGCGATTTAGGCACTATCAGCCGCGATACCTTTAACACCGAACAAGTGGAAATCGCCAAAGGCCCGGCCGGCGTGGATAACGGCCGTGGCGCGTCGTCTGGTTATATCAACATGAGCAGCAAAGCGGCGACGCTGGATAGTTTTATCACCGGCAGCGCGACTATAGGCTCAGGTTCACACAAACGCGTCAGTGCTGACGTGAATCAGACGTTGGCTATCGACAATGCGGCCATTCGCGTCAACTTATTGCGCCAGGACAGCGGCGTGCCAGGTCGTGATGTGGTGGAAAACAATATCACTGGCATTGCAACTTCGCTGGCGTTTGGCCTGAACACTGAAACCCGTACCACACTGAATCTGTTGCATGTGCAGCAGGACAATATCCCGGACGGCGGCGTACCAACGATTGGCCTGGAAGGTTTTTACAGTGCTGCGATTGCCACCGCATTCCCGAACAATACAGCACCGGCTTTTGGCAAAGTAGACCGCGAAAGCTTCTACGGCAGCAAAAACGACTTTGACCATGTGGTTGCCGATATGCTGACGCTGCGGGTTGAACACGATTTTGCTGACAACGTGAAGCTGCAAAATACCAGCCGTTATGGCGTGTCGTCGCAGGATTATATTCTGACCGGCGTGAATACCGGCAACGGCATTACAGTGCCGGCCGCGACTAAAAATGACCTCAATAGCTGGACAGTCAACCGTAACCGTCAGGGCAAAGATCAGCAAAACCAGCTGTTGATTAACCAGACCAACCTGAATGCCACTTTGCAGCAGGGCAGTCTGACCCACAATATTGCCTCTGGCATCGAATTCAGCTTTGAAAGCCAGCTGAACTACACACTGGGCTTACCGACCGGCACCACGCAAGTCAATGCCAATCTGTATCAGCCGTCAACGGGCGATGTGTTTGCGCTGCCAGTCAGAACCGGCGCCAAAACCGACGGCAATACCAGTACTGCCGCTTTATATCTGCTGGATACCATTGATTTAAATGCGCAGTGGCAAGTCAGTGCTGGCCTGCGTGCTGAGCACTACAACACCGATACCAACCTCATTACGGTGCAGGGTACGGCCACACCACAGACGATTCCGGTTGGCACTTTGGTCGGTTCTCAAGCGCGTAAATCTGACAATTTGCTCAGTTACAAAGTTGGCGCCAACTATAAGCCGACCGAAAATGGCTCGGTTTATCTGTCGTATGCCACCTCGCAATTGCCACCGGGCGGCACCAACTTTTCGCTGAGTACTGCAGCAACAAATCAGAACAACCCGATGCTAGACCCGCAAAAAGGTACGAATCTCGAGCTGGGTACTAAATGGCAGTTGCTGGATAAAAACCTGTTTGCCACCGCCGCGCTGTTTGAAACCGTCAATAAAAACGAACTGGTGCGCGATGACCTGAATACCTATGTGCCGATTGGCGAAAAAACCGTGCGTGGCCTTGAATTGGCGCTGGTCGGCTCGCCACTGAAAAACTTTGAACTGAATGCCGGTATCGCGCTGATGAATCCGAAAATCACCCGCGGTGCCTTGTATAGCGGTGGACCAACTGACGGTGGGGTCATTCAGTGGACACCAAAAACCACTTTCACGGTGTGGGGGACTTACACGCTGGAAAAACTGAAACTGGGTGGTGGCGCGCGTTATATGGATTCGGTGGCACGCTCTAACCGGACTGATTTAGTCGCTACTGCGAATTCGCTGCTGGAAGTGCCGGATTATTGGGTGGTCGATGCGATGGCGACTTACGAGGTGAACCCGTCTGTGACAGTGCAGTTCAACCTGTATAACCTGCTGGACGAAGAATACGTGCAGTCGCTGAATAACGGCGGTGGCCGTTATCATCAGGGCGCACCACGTTCGGCCAAGCTTGGTGTGAATGTTGCGTTCTGATAGCTTAAGTTGAGTGAAGTCTGCAGGCAGCCTCAGGGCTGCCTTTTCCGATTGAGGTGTTTGATGTTATTACACATTCCCGCAGTTCTGACCAAGGCCGAAGTGGCCGAGTTTCGCGCTTTACTGGCGCACAGTAACTGGACTGACGGCCGGGCCACGGTTGGGCCACAGGGCGCGCAGGTGAAACATAACCGCCAGTTACCGGTCGACAGCCCGTTGGCACGCGAGCTCGGTGCATTGATTTTACAGCGTTTGTATCAACACCCGCAGTTTTTGTCGGCCGCCTTGCCACTGCGCACAGTGCCGCCTTTGTTTAATGCTTACGGCGGCGGTGAGCATTATGGTTTGCATGTCGATGGCGCGGTGCGGATCTTACCGGGCAGTACTTTAAGTTTAAGAACCGACGTGTCCTCGACGTTGTTTTTGTCGGAGCCGGATGAATACGACGGCGGTGAATTACAGGTGATGGACACTTACGGCGAACATCAGGTCAAACTGCCGGCCGGTGATTTGATTTTATATCCGTCGACCAGCCTGCATCAGGTGTTACCGGTCACCCGCGGCGAACGGGTCTGTAGTTTCTTCTGGAGCCAGAGCCAAATTCGCGATGACGCCAAACGCGCATTGTTGTATTCGCTGGACCAACAAATCCAAAGCCTGCGCCAGCAATTGGGCGACAGCAGTGAAGTACTGGCGCTGACCGGGCATTATCACAACTTAGTCCGGATGTGGGCTGAGCTTTGATATACCCTTCGTCCTTGGAGATTCGGGGGTGTTGGCTGCCTTCACTCACCTCAGTCACATAGTTAACTATGCTCCTGAGGATTCGCTCAGTTGCCGCCTACCCGAATCTCCAATGACTTTGGCTATATCCCGGCCCGAAGTCGGAATTTTCGACACACTTTGTAAAGGTATTTAACTGGGCGTGGCTCACGCCCTTTGGCATGCTGTGTGGGTCTTACTTCGCCAGGAATAGAGCGGCCATGCTAAAAATTACAAATTTGTCCAAAACATACGATAACGGCGTCAAAGCGCTGCAAGATGTCAGTCTGACTATTCCCAAAGGGATGTATGGTTTGCTCGGACCAAATGGTGCTGGCAAATCCAGTTTGATGCGCACTATTGCAACCTTACAGGCGGCCGACAGCGGCAGCATTCAGTTTGGCAATATTGATGTGTTAAAAGACCCGAACGCCTTGCGCCAGACGCTGGGTTATCTGCCGCAGGATTTTCAGGTCTATCCGCGCATCAGCGCGGCAGATTTGCTTGAACATCTGGCGGTACTTAAAGGTCTCAACGAGAAAAAATCGCGCCGCGAGACCGTCGATGCCTTGCTGGCGCACGTCAATTTATATCAGCATAAAGACAAAGCAGTCAGCAGTTTTTCCGGTGGTATGCGCCAGCGGTTTGGCATCGCACAGGCACTGCTCGGTGACCCGCAGCTGCTGATTGTCGACGAACCGACCGCCGGCCTGGATCCGGAAGAGCGCAACCGTTTCCATAACCTGCTGGTGAGCCTTGGCGAAGATAAAGTCATTATCCTGTCGACGCACATCGTCGATGATGTGGCAGAGCTGTGCCCGCAGATGGCGGTGCTGGCGGGCGGCCAAATTCTGCTGACTGGCAGCCCGCTGCAGCTGGTCGACGAATTACAGGGCCAGGTCTGGACCAAAACGGTCAGTCAGGCCGAAGCGGTGGAACTGGAGCAACAATTACCGGTGATCTCCAAACGGCTGTTTGCCGGCCGCACTGTGTTGAATGTGTTTGCCATCAGCCAGCCAGTGGGCTTCAGCCCATGCGCCGCCAATCTGGAAGACGTGTATTTCTCTTGTTTGCATCAGGCGCGTCAGCGCCAGTCTGTCTGAGGAGCACCTTATGTTCTTGCAGATGATCCGGTTCGAATGGCGTTATTATCGGCGCCAGCCGTCTTTTTATGTCACATCAATCTTGTTCTTTTTACTGGCGTTTTTTGCTACGGCGTCGGACAACGTGCAAATCGGTGGCGGTGGCGAAGTTTGGGGCAACGGGCCTTTTGCCATCACCCGCACCATCACCACGATGCTGATATTCTCGATGTTTCTGGTGGTGAACTTTATCAGCAGTACAGCGCTGCGGAACCACGCCAGCCAAATGGAAGAGCTGGTTTGTACTAAGCCGGTGCCACCTATGTCGTATCAGCTCGGCCGGTTTTTTGGCAGTTATCTGGTGTTGGTGTTTGTGTTTGCCATGGTGCCGCTCGGTACTTTGCTTGGCTCCCTGATGCCGTGGGTCGACCAGGCGCGTTTTGGTCCGACTGTGCTGAGTTATTATGTCGACGCCTATCTGATTTTTGCGTTGCCGTCGCTTTTTGTATTGTCGGCGCTGTTTTACACCATCGCCAGCAAGTTTAAATCGATGCAGGCGATGTATCTGATGGCTGTGGTGGTGTTTGTGCTCTATCTGATCGCCGGCAGTTTTGCCCAGTCGCCGGAGTACCGCACTATGGCCGCGCTGCTGGACCCTTTCGGTTTACGTTCTTTTGCCGATGTGGCGCGTTACTGGACTATCGTCGAGAAAAACACCCAAAGTGTCAGTTTCAGTGGTGTATTGCTGCAAAACCGGCTGTTGTGGCTGGTGGTTGGCATGGTATTGCTGGCAATGTTTGGCGGTTTATTCAAGCCATTGGCACTAACACCAAAAGCGCGTGCTGGTAAAACCAAAGTGGTGAGTGCCGTGCCGGTGTTTGCTATTCAAACGCTGCAGACCAAAGCGCAGGCGCCATCGCATTGGGCGCAATTCTGCACGCGGCTTGGCTTTGAATTAAAACAAGTGGTGTTCAGTGCGCCATTTTTTATGTTGCTGCTGATTTGTATCTTTAACCTGCTGGCGCCTTTGTTCGCGCCGCAGCGTTTTTACGGCACTTCTGATTGGCCTTTAACCCAAACCATGATTGAACTGGTGACCGATTCCAGCAGTTTATTGCTGGTGCTGATTTTGACCTACTACTGTGCTGAAGTAGTCTGGCGCGAACGTTCGCAAGGCATCGGCGACATTATCGACGCCACGCCGGTTGCCAATATGGTGCTGTGGTTGTCGAAATTGCTGGCAGTTGCCGGCGCTATGTTGCTGATGTATCTGGCCTTTGCCCTGACGACCATCAGCTATCAGCTGCTGAAAGGTTTTGACGACCTGGACCTGATGCAATATCTGGTGCGCCTCGGCTATTTTAACTTCCTGCCTTTTATGCTGACCGTGGTGCTGGCGTTCCTCATTCAGGTGTTAAGCCCAAACAAATATGCCGGTATGGGTATCTTTGTGGTGTATTTCATTCTGACGCAAGTGCTGGATGCCTGGGGCTTTAACCACCGCATGTGGCATTTTGCCGCCTCGCCGGCCTCGCCATTCTCCGACTTAAATCGTTTCGGCTGGACCTTAGAAAGCCATAGCTGGTACATGTTGTATTGGGCTGGCCTGACGGCGATTTTGTTTGTACTGGGCTTTGGTATGTTCCAGCGCGGACCGGCGCAAAGTCTGGCGGTGCGTTATCAGCAGCTGCGCTATCAGATTGGCGCGGGCGGTCAGGCCGTGATCCTGCTGGGTAGTCTGGTGTTTGTCGGCAGCGGAGGTTGGATTTATTACAACACCCGTGTACTGAATCAATATGACAGTGCTGAACAGCAGATGGATTTGCAGGCCGCTTATGAAAAAGCCTATAAAGCCGGTGCTGACGACCCGATCCTGGTTGCCCGCAAAGTCGAAGCTTTTGTTGATATCTATCCGGCACAACGTCAGGTTGATGCCCGGATTGAACAAACATTGGTGAATAAATTCGACAAACCAGTCAGCAAGATGCTGGTGAACTGGCCGAAATACACGCGTACCATGGAGATCATCGCGCCGGGCGCGACGTTAAGCCCACGCGATAAACGCCTGGGCACGGCCTGGCTGGAATTCAGTACGCCGGTGCAACCGGGTGCGACACTGGCGATGACGATCAAACTGAGCCGTACCAATCCGGGTTTTCAGGATGACGATGTGGATGTCGCTGTGGTCGAAAACGGCACCTTTATCAATAATGCGGAATTGTTGCCGCAGTTTGGTTACAACGCTGGCTTTGAACTGCAGGAACGGCATGAACGCAGTCAGCGTGGCCTGGAACCAGTGCAACGCGCCCACAAACTGGAAGACAGCAGCCGTTACAACGAAAGTGGTTTTGGCCGCGCGGAAGACTTTATTGATTTTAGTGCGACAGTCTCTACCGCTTCGGATCAAACGGCGCTGGCGCCGGGTTATCTGAAAAAACACTGGCAGCAGGATGGCCGCAGTTATTTCCGTTATGAAATGAATGCGCCGATGTTTAACTTCTACTCGTTCCTGTCGGCGCGGCTGGCGGTGAAAAAGCAGGATCATCAGGGCGTGTCGCTGGAAGTCTATTACCACCCGGCACATCACTGGAACGTCGACCGCATGATGCAATCGATGCAGGACTCGCTGGATTATTTCAATCAGGCGTTTTCAAAGTATCAGCACCAACAGATGCGCATTATTGAATTCCCGGGCTATCGTGATTTTGCCCAGTCCTTTGCCAATACGGTACCGTATTCTGAAGGCATTGGGTTTATCAATGACCTGCGTAACGAAGACAGCATCGACATGCCGTATTACGTCACCGCGCACGAAATGGCGCATCAGTGGTGGGGCCATCAGGTTGGCAGCGCCAATGTGCAGGGCAGTGCGGTGATCCCGGAAACGCTGGCGCAATACAGTGCGCTGCGCGTGATGGAAACCAAATACGGTCAGGCCAAATTACGCCAGTTCTTAAAATATGAACTGGACCGGTATTTACGTGGCCGGACCGACGAGAAAGTGGCGGAAGAACCATTGCTGCGCGCTGAAGGCCAGGGCTATATCCATTACCGCAAAGGTTCTATTGTGATGATGGCGATCAAAGACCGGATTGGTGCCACGCGGCTGGATGCGAACCTGCAGGCGTTTTTGCAGGAGTTCCAATACAAACAAAATCCATATCCGACCACGCTGGATTTGCTGCGTCATTTAACCGCTGGCGTTAGCAACGAAGACAAGGCCTTTATCGAACAGCAGTTTATGCTGATCACTTTGTATGATTTACGTGTGCTGGACCTGCAAAAAACTGAATTGCCGGATGGCCAGCTGCAACTGGATTTAACCATTCAGGCGGCGCGGCTCAGTGCTGACGGCAAAGGTGCTGAAACCGAACAGCCGCTGGACGAAGACATCGATATCGGTGCTTTCAGTGCAGATCCGGATAAGTTTTCGGCGGATAACCAGTTGTTGTATCTGCAAAAACACCGCCTCAAATCCGGTAAACAACAAGTGCGCGTGGTGGTGCCAAAAGGCACGGCTTATATCGGCGTCGATCCGCTGATTAAGCTGATTGACCGCGATGCGGCGGACAATATCCGCAAGCTTTGAGTTGGCTGTGCTGAAATAACAAACCCGCCAGCTGGCGGGTTTGTTATAAGTGGCGGGTTGTTGCTGCAGCGGAGTTGTAAAGAGAGTTTATTTGCTCGCTTTTGCTGCCTGTTGCGCCGCTTCCAGTTCTTGCCAGGCTTTGCTGCCCCATAGCGGTACTGTGGTCAGCGAGTGTTTGTCGCTGCCAGCACTTTCTTTGGTGGAATATGATAAATACACCAGCGTTCTGTTATCGGCATCAAAAATCCGTCTGATTTTCAGATGCTTAAACAAAATACTTTTGGATGCGGTGAAAATCACTTCGCCGGATTTGGATTTGTCGATTTTACTCAGCATTGCCGCGGTGATTTCACCGGTCTGGCGACAGGCGATCGACATATCAGACGGATCAGCTAACGACAAATCGGCTTCGACATGGCTGATATGGCAGGTGACACCGGGAATGGCCGGGTCGTTAAAGGTCTGAATTTTAATGTCTTTGGTGGTGAAAAGCCCGAGGCTGACATCGCCGACTTCTTTTGGCGAACAGGCGCTGAGCACACCTAATACCAGACCCGCAGCCAACACACGCTTGAAATGATTCATCACAACTCCTTGTTTTATCTGATGTGGTCGCCGGTACTTTGGATCGGTAGACCGCATTGTTGCTGCAACCGGGTTACCACTTGGCATAGTGATCTTCCGCCAGTCCCAGACAATGCTGGAGCTGCAGTAGCCGGCCATCGCGTAACCGCACTGTACCATGGTAAAAACCGGCATATTGGCGAAAATTACTCGCCAACAGACCAAGTTGAAGTTTTTCCTGCCGGCAAAAATCGCTGTGAAAGGTTAAATCGACTTCGCCACATAATGTGCGGATGCGCCACGGCGTGGCTTGACCACGATCAAACTCAAAGCGGGCCGGGCTTAAATGCTGAATGTTGCCGTCATGCCACAGGGCGTTTTCGCAAAGCCCGGTTTCGTTGACACCCGCCGCCAGATTCAGGCCAAACGGCACACCGTCCAGCAAGGTATTGATGGAACTCCAGCGCCAGCTGGTTTCGCGGCGCATGAAACCGGCAGAGAAATCGATGCCGCCGCGGGCTCTGGTCAGATCCAACGGTTGGCCATCGAGCAGCAACCGGCCACTGACGCACAGCGCATTATTTTTTTCGGTGTAAGTCCAGCCGTTGTAACCGGTTGGCGCGGCCAGGGCGAGCGGTGGTTGCCGGGCAAAATCAAGCTGCAACTCAGCCTGCAAGCTAGGCGCTTGTACAGACAAAGTCCAGCCCGTGGTGGCACAGTGAATTTGCCATTGTTTTGCGCCTTTGCCCATGCTGGCCAGGCCTTGCTGCGGCGAGTCACTGAGCAAACAGCCATAGCCAAGCGGCGCCAACAACGCAAATTCGCGTACTGGCTTGCCATGTTGATACAGATAAGCGAAGCCGGAACAAACATAGCGCACGTCGGCAATCGCGACGGCGAGCAGCCAGTCGGGGCCGCTGATACAGACAAACTGAAATTGTTTATAGGCAAAATGCTGAGCCAAACGGCTGACTGGTTTGTCCAGCACCGAATGCAGTTTGAACGCGGCAACGTTAAGGTTGGCAACAGAGTCTGCAAACAGGCCTTGCTGAGCCTTGCCATGGTCGTTAATCAAGGTCGCTGGGGCAGGGCTGATCATTGGCTGGTAACACAAAGACGGGGACATCGGCTTTTTTATCCGGCAGTGATGATGTCAGATTTATAACAGCTTTTTCTGGTCTGACCAAGCAGGCCAGCGATAGGAATTAGTGTTCTGGAGATTTGCGGGAATGGGCAGGAAGATAGCGGGCCGCCGGAAACTGGCTGCCCGCCGGTTTGCTTAGTCGTGACCGGAGTGACCGTCCATACCATGGGCATGACCGTGTGCCAGTTCATCAGCAGTGGCATCGCGCACCACTAATATTTCAACTTCAAACGTTAAATCAATGCCTGACAGTGGGTGATTACCATCCACAACGACTTCGTCTTCTGTCACATCCAGCACAATCACGGACTGCTCGTGGCCATCCGGACCGGCAGCGCGAAAACGCATACCAACAGCAACATCCATGCCTTCAAACAGTGAGCGTGGTACAGACTGCGTCAGTTCGTCATGACGCTCGCCATAGGCATCAGCGGCAGCAATCGCAATCGTGAATTTATCACCGGCCTGTTTACCAGTCAGTGCTTGCTCCAGGCCACTGATCAATGAACCAGTGCCGTGAATAAACACTAAAGGCTCGGCGCCAAAAGAGCTGTCGAGTTCGTTGCCATTGGCATCGCTGACGCTGTAGTGCATGGCGACGACTTTATTGTTTTGAATAGTCATGAGGACCTCAGGGGGTGATTGAATAAGGTAAAGGTTGTAATTGTAAGCTGACATCCGGCTCTGTCGCCAGCCGGAAATGGTCTGTTGCGCTGATATCATTCGGTAATACGGCCAGCAGTTGCAGCTGACCCTGAATGTTCACTGCGTTCACGACCACACCGCTGCGTCGCCAGTTCTGCTCCAGTTGGATCTCGAGATCGGTGCCGGCGACCGGTGTATGGTCGGTGTTGGCCTGCAGCAGATACATCGCGCGTTTATTTTTGCCGAGATATTTCATCCGTGCCACCATTTCCTGGCCCATATAACAGCCTTTGGTGAAGCTGATGGCATCCAAAGCCTGCAGGTTCAGCTGTTGCGGCACATATTCACCTAACAAGGGCTGTTCCAGATAAGGCATACCGTGGGCGATATGTTGCGCCAGCCAGCGCGTTGGAGCAGCCATCAAGGCCTGCTGTTGTTGCCACAGTGTTTTTGCTTCGGCCATGGCTAAAACCAGCAAAAAGTGATCGGCTGCCAGACCTAACAAGTATCCACCTGCAACTGTGAGTTGCTGGCCGATGGTCGGTTGCGGGTAACCCAGCTCGCTGAGTACGGCTGCGCTGTCGGCACCGCCGATACCAAAAACAGCATATTGGTCCTGTACTTCAGTGAAACTGATTTTGGCAAAGACACCATATTTTTTCAGTTGGGTAAGTGATGCCTGTAGCTCGTCACGAAACGCCAGCCATAATAAATCGTCGCCGGCCTGCAGTAAGTGGAATGTGCTCCACATCTTGCCTTTGGCATCGCAGTGGGCACCACGCAGGAAACGTTCAGCACTAATTTGGGTGACGTCACAGGTGACCTGCCCCTGCAGAAATTTTTGTTGATCGGCACCGCTGATTTTCAGTAAATGAAATGCAGGAAGCGGGCTGATAAAGGCCGACGACCGATTATTTGACAGCTGAGCCAGTTGCTCAGCGCTCATCCAGAAACTTTGCATAAAACCGCCGGACTCCCGACCAAAACCGTGCACAATGGCCAGATCATTGGGTGTTCCCGGCAAAAGCACAACCCCTGAGCGGATTTTTTGTTAGAATTTGGCTTCGGGCTGCACCGCAGTTCAACGCAGTAAATACAGGAATGTTATGACCACATTGATGATTAAACCAAGATTACGCTGGGCCTGCCGTCGCGGCATGCTCGAGCTGGATGTGTTACTGGCGCCGTTTGTTGAACACGGTTATGACGCCCTGACTGAACCAGAAAAACACATTTTTGAGCGCTTACTTGCCTGTGACGATCCTGATCTGTTTGCCTGGTTTATGGGCCATGCACAAGCTCCAGATGCAGAACTGCGCGCGCTGGTGCAGGTGATCCTGAACCGGGTTCGGGTGTAACCAATGCAATGCCGGCAACTTGTCCTGCAGACTTCAGTCTGGCCGTGGCGGTTATGCTGGCTGATGTTGTTGCTGGCGCTATGGTTTAGCTGGTCGGGTTCAGGCTGGTTTGCAGCTACAACTGCGCCTTGGTGGCTGCCATGCGGCTGGTTGCCGCTATTTTATCTGTTATACGCAACAACTGAACCGGCGAAGGATTTAATCCTGAGCCTGGAACCTGCATTGCAACTGCGACGTTATAAAAGCGCAGTGCCGCCGGTGCTGCAGCCCAGCGGTGGACAGTTGTTAGCACAGAGTCTGATTTGCTGGCTCGGAGTCTGGCTGGTCTGGCAGACAGCGGACGGCCAGGTTAAGCGTTGCTGGTTATTTCGTGACGAGTTTTCAGAAAGCGGTTTTCGTATGCTGGCCCGCACCCTGTGTCAGTTACGCTGGCAGCAACGGCAATTGCACGCAGCATCTGAGCGGCGCGGACTCTTTCAATGGTTGCGTTAATCGCTGCATGTCGCCGTGCTGGCGTATTTTTTCTTTTCCGAGCAAGGAGCTTCTATGAGTTTTGTTGAACTGGTTGGTTATATACCGGCAATTATTTTTCCGGTCGCGACTTTAATGCAGCTGTTCCATCTGCTTCGCACCAAAGAGTCGGCGGGTGTTCCGGCGCTGACCTGGGCCGCTTTCGCACTGGGCAATATCAGTCTGTATATCTATGCGGAAAAGTATTTTGAGTTGCAGTCCATCCTCGGCCAGCTGGCAACTGCCGCGCTGCAGATTTATGTTGTGATGCTTATTCTGAAATACCGCAAAAAGCCAGCGGTCGCTGCTGACAGCATGACGCCGCAATAGGCATCGGGAGCACAACAAAAAGCCGGAACTGAATTCCGGCTTTTTGTTGGACCTGGTACTGAGATTAATCGGGTTTTAAAATCGTCGGGCTGCTGTGCGCCGCCTGCTCCGGATAATCCAGCGTGTAGTGCAGGCCGCGGCTTTCTTTGCGGCGCATCGCGCTTTTGATAATCAGTTCTGCCACCATCGTCAGATTGCGCAGCTCCAACAGGTTATTGCTCACTCTGAAATGCCGATAGTATTCCTGAATTTCGCGCTGCAGCAGTTCAACCCGGTGTAACGCGCGTTCCAGCCGTTTGGTGGTGCGGACAATACCGACAAAATCCCACATAAACATTCTGAGTTCATGCCAGTTGTGCGTGATCACTACTTCTTCGTCCGAGTTACTGACCCGGCTTTCATCCCAGGCCGGCAGCTCCGGCGTGGCTGTTGATGTTGGCCATTGCTGCAGGATATTACGCGCCGCGCTTTGGGCAAACACCACACATTCCAGCAGTGAGTTACTGGCCATCCGGTTCGCGCCGTGCAGACCGGTATAAGCCACTTCGCCAATCGCATACAGATTGGGAATATCAGTCTGACCGTTCAGATTGGTCATCACGCCGCCGCAGGTATAGTGCGCCGCCGGCACTACCGGGATTGGCTGCTTGGTGATGTCGATACCGACACTTAAGCATTTGGCGTAAATAGTCGGGAAGTGTTCGAGGATAAAGTCTTTTGGCTGATGGCTGATGTCGAGATAGACACAGGCAACGCCCAGGCGTTTCATCTCAAAGTCGATGGCACGGGCGACAATATCGCGCGGCGCCAGCTCGGCACGTTCATCAAAGTCCGGCATAAAACGCGTGCCATCGGGCCGTTTTAAATAAGCACCTTCGCCGCGCATTGCTTCAGTAATGAGATAGTTCTGTGCGTCCGGATGGTACAGACTGGTCGGGTGAAATTGGTTAAATTCCATGTTGGCAACACGGCAACCGGCGCGCCAGGCCATCGCAATGCCATCGCCCGATGCCACGTCCGGGTTTGATGTATACAAATACACTTTGCTGGCCCCGCCGGTCGCTAAAGCAACAAAGCGGGCGGCAATCACTTCGACCTGTTCGTTGTCGCGATTCCAGACATAAGCGCCATGGCATTTATTGCCGCCATGGCCAAGTTTGGTGTCGGTGATAAGGTCGATGGCGTTGTAATTCTCCAACAGGCGGATCTTCGGGTGCTGGCGGACTTGATCCACTAGGGTGATCTGCACGGCACGACCGGTCGCATCCGCTGCGTGCAAAATCCGCCGGTGACTGTGGCCACCTTCGCGCGTCAGGTGATATTTCAACACACCATCGTCATCGCGATATTGGTCAAATGGTACGCCTTGGCCGATCAGCCATTCCATCGCGGTTTTGGCATTTTCAGCGGTAAACTGCACGGCCGCATCTTCACAAAGTCCGGCGCCGGCAATCAGCGTATCGTTGACGTGTGAGGCAATACTGTCGTTTTCGTCGAACACTGCGGCAATACCACCTTGCGCATACAAAGTGGAACCTTCGCGCAGTGGGCCTTTACTCAGCACGATGACATTTAAATCCTGTGCAAGCTGCAGCGCAAGGCTCAGACCTGCCGCGCCACTGCCGACAATTAAAACGTCACAGCGATGTTCTTTTTGATGATGCATGCGATACACTTACCCGACAAAAAACAGGATCTTAATCAGATCTGTTGCCTTGGAGCCGCCGTTCGGACGGCCTGCAGAATGCAAATGATCTGAACGAAAAACGCCTTTTTATGCCGGAAAACAGCATGGCGATCATTTTATTGTAACTTTTTTATCGGTGAAACCGAACTTTTTCCGCCGCCCTTCATCTGAGTGAATACGCTTGAGAAGAGCCAATGACATTTTAAAGCAGTAATGAGACAGGGGAATGGCTCCCAGATGAGCGAGCAAGAATTAGATTGGCAGATTGTTCAACGGGTACAACAAGGGGATAAAGCTGCTTTTAACTTGCTGGTCAGAAAATATCAGCACAGGTTAGCGAACTTAATCTCAAGGTATGTCTCTAATCACGGCGATGTTGCAGATGTAGCGCAAGATGCGTTCATCAAAGCCTACCGGGCACTGCCTGGGTTTCGTGGCGACAGCGCCTTTTATACCTGGTTGTACCGGATCGCTGTAAACAGCGCCAAAAATTACCTGGTTGCCAACGGCCGTAAGCCGCCGTCAACCGATGTCGATGCGGAAGATGCTGAATCTTATGAAGGCAGTGACGCATTAAAAGTACAGGACTCGCCGGAAAAGTTATTACTGACCGAAGAGATCCGTCAGGTGGTATTCGATACCATCGAAAAGTTACCAGAAGAATTACGCACGGCGATTACCTTACGTGAGTTGGATGGGCTGAGTTATGAAGAGATTGCTGAAGTGATGGGCTGTCCAATAGGCACTGTCCGCAGCCGTATCTTCAGAGCCCGCGAAGCGATAGATACCCAGTTGAAGCCACTTATTGGCTGATTTATCAACGAAGACAGGAATTAGTATGTCGTCTGAACATCAAGAATGGCTTTCCGCGGCCAGTGACAATCAAAGCGTCAGTGCAGAGCAGCTCGATTCGTTATTGTCTGATCCTGATCTGCAGGCCAGCTGGTTACGTTACCAACTGGCAGGCACTGTGCTGAGACAGGAGCTGACGCCCCAACTCGATATCAACTTCGCCGATCGGTTCTCGGCAGTACTGGAACAGGAAGCGCCGCATCATTTGGTGGCGGAAACAGTTCCGGTGTTACAACCGGTGGCAGCGACCGCAGTGACCGGCTCGCAACCCGCAGCCAACCAGGGCTGGTGGAAAATGCTGATGCAGGGCGCTATTGCGGCCAGTGTCGCGCTTATCGCTGTGGTCGGTGTGCAACAAACACAGCAAAAACCGGATGATGCGCTCACTACGCCGCTGCCGGTATTGCAAACCAGTCCGATCGGTGGGGTCGCAGCGCCGGTCAGTCTGAGTCAGACTTCAGTTGAATCGCGTTTTACGCCGCAGCAGCAGCAGTTGCAGCTGGAACAACAACGTCGCCTGCAGGAACTGATGCAAGCTCGCCAACAACAAATCCGACTGATGGAACAGGCTGCTGCGCAGCAGGCAAAAAACGCTGCCGCGGACGAGGGTAAAGGTCAGCAGCAGTGATAATGAGCCGGGGAAGTTGGTTATGCAGGCTGTCCGTCAGCCTGTTATTTTCGCTGTGCAGTTTGTCGGCGCAAGCCGACGACTGGCAACAATTTGAACGGACTCAACAAGCGGTCCGTAAATTCAATTTTGACGTATCTTTTGTCCAGGTTCGGCCAAACCAACTGATCACTTATCGCTGGTTACATGGGCTGCATGAACAAAGCGGCGCTTTGTCTGTGCCACTTGAACTGGAGCGCTTATTGCTGCAGGACGGTGTCGGTACCGATACGTTCCGTCGCGGTGATAAAGTGTATTATGCCGCACCGGATGCGCCGGTGATCGTGACACAAAACGACTCCATTAAAGAACTGCCGGCGATATTGTTTGAACCGTCGGCCGTGATCAAACAACTTTACGACATAGTGCCAGGCAGCAGTGTGCCACTGTCGGGCCGTACCGCCCAGTTATTGCGCCTCAGTGCGCGCGACGCCAGCCGTTACAGTTATTGGTTGTGGCAGGATGCTGAAACCGGTTTTCCGCTGCGGGTCGATACCGTCGATGAACAAAATGAAGTGCTGGACCGTTGGATGGTGGTGCACCTGCAATTAAAAACCAGCTTGCCACCCGAATTGCAAAGCCTGATTAGTGCGCAGCTGCCGGAACAACCACACGCGCTGGTCAGCCGCCCGGCGCCGCAGGACCAGTTTAAATTAAACTGGCTCCCACCCGGTTATCAGTTATTAGCCGAACAGGCGCCGGTCAGCACCCGCAGTGTGCCCGTGCTGGCGAACTGGTTGCTCAGTGATGGCTTGCATCAAATCTCAGTGTTTGTCCAGCCCACTGCGCGGTTACCACAGCAGCAACTGCGTGATGGCGCAGTGACTATTCTGGTGACAACGCAACAAAATCTTGATGTGACAGTGATTGGACCGTTACGGCCAGAACTGGCGGCGAAGCTGGCTGCGTCTGTTGAATAACCATCTCTGCCTGCAATGCTATGGTCAGGCCTTTGTTGACGATAGCATTGAGTTCAGCCTGTCACTACTCTAAAATCGTCAGCTTATCCTGCGCCGGTATATGCCATGACCAGTTCCCCTGAAGATAAATCCTGCCACAGTCCGCAATCAGACGATCCTTCGTCGTTGCAACGGCTGATAGTCAAAGCGACTGTCTTGCGCCAGGATGCAGGTGGCGTCTGGCTGTCGACGCCGCTGTCAACCAGCTGCAGCGGCTGTCAGCAACAAGACAGTTGCAGCAGTGGTCTGGTGGCAAAAGCGCTGCCGGTACGTCAACAACAGTTGTTTTTAGCGGGGTCCGCTGACCTGTTGCCTGGTCAGCAGGTCGAGATTTGCCTGGAGCCCGGCGCTGTCTTGCGATCGGCCTTGTTGGTCTATCTGTTACCTTTATGCGTATTTATCTGCACTTTGGTACTGGGGCAGCTGCAAGCGTGGCACGAATTGCTGCAACTCGGTTGTGCGCTGCTCGCGGCCGCCGGCACGTTGTGGGTGGTGCGCCGCGTTGAATCGGGTCGTGCTGACCAATTACAGATACAGCTGGTGCGGGTCCTGCCCGACATCAGCGTGTTGCAACAGCCTGTAAGCAGCGCGCCTGCTTGAAGAACACAGTGCAAGCATTTAGGAATTAGAGTACAATTCGCGGCAATTTTAATCTGCCGCAAGGGGCAGCGGCCTGGTCGCCTGCCATATCACTTGCTGCTTTACAGCTCAGTTTTGATTGGAAAAAATGTCTAAAATATCTCATATCCGTAACTTCTCGGTCATTGCGCACATCGACCACGGTAAATCGACTTTATCAGATCGGCTGATCCAATTCTGTGGCGGTCTGTCTGACCGCGAAATGCAGGAGCAGGTGCTGGATTCCATGGATTTGGAACGTGAGCGCGGCATCACCATCAAAGCGCAAAGCGTGACGCTGAATTACAAAGCCAAAGATGGCGAAACCTATCAGCTGAATTTTATCGATACACCGGGTCACGTCGACTTCACCTATGAAGTATCGCGCTCGCTGGCCGCCTGTGAAGGCGCATTATTGGTTGTCGACGCAGGTCAGGGCGTCGAAGCGCAGACGGTCGCGAACTGCTACACCGCGCTGGAAATGAACCTCGAAGTATTACCCGTCCTGAACAAAATCGACTTACCGCAGGCCGAGCCTGAGCGCGTAGCCGAAGAAATTGAAGATATTATCGGCATTGAAGCTATTGGTGCCGTGCAGTGTTCAGCCAAAACCGGCCTTGGTATTGGAGATGTGCTGGAAACGATCGTCAAAGGCATTCCATGTCCGGAAGGCGATGTGGATGCACCAACCCAGGCGCTGATCATCGATTCCTGGTTTGACCCGTACCAGGGCGTAGTTTCGCTGGTCCGCGTCAAACACGGTAAAATTCAGGCCAAAGACAAAATCAAAATTATGTCGAGCGGTGCTGTGTATGAAGTCGACAAAGTCGGTATCTTCACGCCAAAAGCGACCAACACCGGTATTCTGAGTACCGGCGAAGTCGGTTTTATCATTGCCGGTATCAAAGAAATCAAAGGCGCGCCAGTTGGCGATACACTGACGCTGGCGAAAAACGCCGCGACAGAACCGTTACCTGGTTTTAAACGCATCAAACCACAGGTCTATGCCGGCGTGTTCCCGGTATCTTCAGACGACTACGAGGATTTCCGTGATGCACTGGAAAAACTCAGCTTAAACGACTCTTCATTGTTCTATGAACCAGAAAGTTCAGGCGCGTTAGGCTTTGGTTTCCGCATTGGTTTCCTTGGCATGTTACACATGGAAATCATTCAGGAACGACTGGAACGCGAATACGATCTGGACTTGATCACCACAGCACCAACAGTCGTGTATGAAGTGCTGACCAAAGGCGGCGAGCTGGTGATGGTCGACAATCCAAGTGATCTGCCACCGGTTGGTAATATCGATGAAATTCGCGAACCGATCGTTGAAGCGCATATTCTGGTACCACAAGAATACCTCGGTAACGTGATTAACCTTTGTATCGAAAAGCGCGGCGTTCAGATGAATATGACCTACCACGGCCGCCAGGTCGCGGTGGTTTATGAGCTGCCGATGGCTGAAGTGGTGATGGATTTCTTCGACCGGTTAAAATCAACCAGTCGTGGTTATGCATCGCTGGATTATGCCTTCAAGCGCTTCCAGGTGTCTGATATGTCACGGGTTGATATTTTGATCAACGGTGAACGTGTCGATGCACTGGCGATTATCAGTCACCGCGATTTTGCTCAGGGCCGTGGCCGTGAGCTGGCGGAAAAACTGAAAGAGCTAATCCCGCGCCAGATGTTTGATATTGCCATTCAGGCAGCGATTGGCGCGCACGTGATTGCCCGCACCACGGTCAAACAACTGCGGAAAAACGTCTTAGCCAAATGTTATGGCGGCGATATCAGCCGGAAGAAAAAGCTGTTACAGAAACAGAAAGACGGTAAAAAGCGGATGAAGCAAGTAGGGAACGTGGAAGTTCCACAAGAAGCCTTCCTCGCTATTCTGAAAGTCGGGAAATAAGCAGCCCACCCCGGAGCCAGCCCAGGCCGCGCTCCGGGTCTTACAGCTGGTAACAATAAAGTCCATCACGGCGCTCGCCAGCGCCCTGCAATTTTCAGTAAGCTCAGAACGTTTTCTGAACGAGGAACCTTAATCTCATGGCTGGATATTTTGCAATTCTGTTAGTAGTCCTGACGCTGGTGTCAGGTCTGATTTGGTTAATTGACACACTGTTGTTCAAACCAAAACGTGAAAAAGATGCTCCGCTGCCTTATGCCGCGGAAACGGCGCGGGATATTTTCCCATTAATTGCCATCATCACGATTTTCCGTTCGTTCCTGTACGAACCATTCCAAATTCCATCTGGTTCGATGATGCCAACGTTATTGGTTGGCGATTTTATTCTGGTAGAAAAGTTTTCTTATGACGTCAAAGATCCGGTCTGGCGCAGTACCTTGCTGGAAACCGGTAAACCTGAACATGGTGATATTGCCGTGTTTAAGTATCCGGAAGATCCGACTTCAGATTTTATCAAGCGGGTTATTGGTCTGCCGGGGGATAAAATTATTTATAAAAACAAGCAGCTGTTTATTCAACGTGCTTGTGACAAAGCCAGTGATCAGCCGTGTCCGACGGTAGAACCACTGCGGCAGGAATTTAAAAATGAGGGTGAGTTTTTCTTAGGGCCATACCCGCTGAAACGCTTTACGGAGCAGAATCTGACCAAATCTTATGACATCCTGCAAAATGCGATGTTGCCGGAACCGATCCATAATTACTACCGTCAACCTGGCGTGGCGAGTAACGAATTTGTGGTACCGGAAGGTCATTATTTCGTCATGGGCGATAATCGTGACAACAGCCGTGACAGTCGTTATTGGGGTTTTGTGCCGGAGCAGAATCTGGTCGGTAAAGCGGTGTTTATCTGGATGAGTTTTGAGTTCAGTGAAGATCCGAATCACTGGTTACCCAGCTGGGTACCGGTTGGCGTGCGGTTTGAACGCCTTGGCACTATTGAATAAGGTCGGGAATGTTACCTCCTTTAAGTAAACTAGAGAAGAAGCTCGGTTATCAGTTCAGCAACAGCGCCCTGCTTGAGCAGGCGCTGACGCACCGCAGTTGTAAAGGCCAGCATAATGAGCGGCTGGAGTTCCTTGGCGATGCCATTTTAGGTTTGGTCATCGCTGAGGCGTTGTTTCAGAATTTCCCCAAAACCCGTGAAGGCGATTTAACCCGGATGCGGGCGTCTTTGGTCAAAGGCGTGACTTTGGCCGAAATCGCCAAAGAAATGGAAATAGCTCAGCATTTGCGGCTTGGCCCCGGCGAGCTGAAAAGTGGTGGCTCACGGCGTGAGTCAATCCAGGCTGATGCGGTGGAAGCTGTGTTAGGGGCCATCTACCTTGACGCGGGGGTTGAAGCCTGCAAAGAACGTATCCTGCATTGGTTTGGCAGCCGGTTACACAGCATTGAACCCGGCGTGCAAAAAGATTCGAAAACCTTGTTGCAGGAATACCTGCAAGGCCGGCGTCTGGCGCTGCCGCAATATGATGTGGTAGCGGTGGAAGGCGATGCCCATGACCAGACCTTTACAGTGCGCTGCACTGTGGCCGGACGTGAGGCGGTGCAAGCCAGCGGCAGTTCAAGACGCAAAGCCGAGCAGGATTGTGCTCAGGCCATCCTGGAGCAATTAAAACATGAATGATCTGTTACAAGAAACCGCCGGCGATACCTTCGCCGGTCTGGTCGCCATCGTTGGCCGGCCGAATGTCGGTAAATCAACTTTGCTGAATCAGCTGATTGGCCAGAAAGTCAGTATCACGTCGAAAAAACCACAAACTACCCGCCACCGGATTGTGGGTATTGATACTGTTGGTAAATATCAGACGGTTTATGTCGACACTCCGGGCCTGCACAGCGAAGAAAAACGCGCCATTAACCGTTTAATGAACAAAGCTGCGGCGACGTCGATTCTGGATGTTGAACTGGTGGTATTTGTAGTCGAAGGCACGCGCTGGACTGACGATGACCAGATGGTATTAAACCGGCTGATCGTGGCGAAAAAGCCAGTGATCCTGGCGGTGAATAAAGTCGATTTGTATAAAGACAAAGAAGAATTATTACCGCATTTACAATGGCTTGGTGCACAGTTGCAGTTTTTGGAAATCGTGCCGCTATCGGCAGAAAAAGGCACCAATGTCAGCAAGCTGCGTGAGATTGTGCACACTCAGCTGCCGCCTTGTGAGTTCTTTTTCCCGGAAGACTATATCACTGACCGTTCACAGCGTTTTATGGCCTCAGAAATCGTGCGCGAAAAACTGATGCGTTTTCTTGGCGACGAATTACCGTACTCGGTTACTGTGGAAATCGAACGTTTTAAATGGGAAGAAAAACACTACCATATCGCAGCGCTGATCCTGGTTGAGCGCGACACGCAAAAACGCATGGTGATCGGCAAAGGCGGCGAACGCATAAAAACTATCGCATCTGAAGCGCGCAAAGATATGGAAGATTTGTTTGAGCAGCCGGTATTTTTACAAATGTGGGTCAAAGTGAAATCCGGCTGGGCCGATGATGAACGTGCGCTGCGCAGTCTCGGTTACGGCGAAGATTAATGGCTGAAGGCGCAGTCTCAGCATTTTTGCTGCACAGTACTGCGTTCCAGGACCAGAAATTGATCCTGGATTTATTGCTCCCTAATCAAGGCAGAGTGCGGGCTGTTGCCCGCCGTCCAGCGAAAAAACACAGCGGCCGAAGTACATGGCCGCTGTTTTGTTTGTGCTGGGTTGAACTCAGTGGTCAGGGCGAATTACGCACAGTACGCCGCATTGAAGAGCAACAGGCCGCGCTGGCACTGCAAGGCGAATGGCTGTTCAGCGCTTTATACCTGAATGAACTGATTTGCCGGTTGTTTCCTGCCAATGCGCAGGCAGAACAGTTATTTACCATTTATCAGTACAGCGTACAGGCGCTGTGGCAGTTGCAACTGCAAGGCAACGCACAAACCGCCAGGCCTTTGTTGGAGCAGCTGCTGCGTGAAGCTGAACTGGCACTGTTGCAGGAACTGGGCATTCCGGTGGATTGCAGTGTTGATGCTGAAGGTACACCACTGCTGCGCGATGGCTGTTATCAGTGGCAACACGAATATGGTTTTGTCGCGGCGCTGCAGGGCTGGTCCGGCGCCGATTTACTGGCCATCAGCCAGGCAGACTGGCAAAGCAGCAGTCTGCGCTGTGCCAAACAATTAAACCGTCAGCTGCTGCGGCCATTATTGGGCCAGGCACCGCTGCACAGTCGACAATTATTCCGGCAGAATTAACGCAGTTAAATCACGCCCGCAGGCGTCAGGGAGATCTCATGCAACCGATTTATTTAGGCGTCAACATTGATCATGTCGCCACGGTCCGTCAGGCTCGCGGCAGTCAGTATCCGGAGCCGGTGCATGCGGCATTGTTGGCTGAACAATATGGTGCTGATGGCATCACCGTGCATTTACGAGAAGATCGCCGGCATATTCAGGACCGGGATGTGTTTTTATTGCGCCAGACTATCCAGACCCGGCTGAATTTTGAAATGGGGCTGACCGATGAAATGCTGCGCATTGCGCTCGAACTCAAACCACATTTTTGTTGTCTGGTGCCGGAAAAACGCCAGGAACTGACCACCGAAGGCGGTCTTGAGATCGCCGGCCAATTCGACCGCATCAAGACTGCCGTCGACGAGCTCAGCAACAACAATATCCTGGTGTCGTTGTTTATTGACGCTGATCAGCGCCAGATTGAAGCGGCGGCCCGTGCCGGTGCACCTTATATTGAAATTCATACCGGTGCTTACGCCGATGCCACCTGTCCAAAACAGCAAAAAGCTGAACTGGAGCGCATCCGCGTGGCTGCTGAATATGCGGCGTCGCTTGGTTTAATCGTCAATGCCGGTCATGGTTTGCATGTGCACAATGTGCAGCCGATTGCGGCGATCCCACAAATGCATGAACTGAATATTGGCCATGCCTTAATTGCCCAGGCGATTTTCACCGGTCTGGGTCCGGCGGTGGCAGAGATGAAACGCCTGATGGTGGAGGCGCGCCGCTAATGGCGATCCTGGGTCTTGGCACTGATATTGTTGAGATCAGCCGGATTGAGCAAAGCCTGGCGCGCTCGCCGCGGCTGATTGAACGGGTGCTGACAGCGGACGAGCAGGTTATCTACCAGGCCCATGCCCAGCCGGCCCGTTATTTTGCCAAGCGCTTTGCCGCCAAGGAAGCGGCGGCGAAAGCGCTGGGAACCGGCATCGGCCGTGGTATTTCATTTCAGCATTTTAATATCCGCAACGACGAGTTCGGCCGTCCGATGCTGGAACTACAGGGCGCTGCGGCGGATTTAGCGGCGAACATGGGCCTGCGTCAAACCTGGTTGTCGATCAGCGACGAGCAGGCCTTTGCCATGGCTACGGTAATTTTTGAATCCTGACGCTGTGTTTTATTGCGGCCTTGTTTTAGTGCGATCCTGTTTTAGTGCGACCACAGTTGAGATTCGGTCAGCAAATCCTGCAACTGATCAGTCAAATCAAATAGTTCTGGTTCCAGCTGTAACAGGCTGGCACCGGTTTTCAATTGGGTTTCAATGGTTTCGCTCAGCGCTTTAATATGTGGCACGCCGGTATAACAAGTGGCGCCGTGCAGCTTGTGTATAAGCTGGATCAGTGCATCGCGCTGATTACTTTCCCGATACTTTTCCAAGTCTGCTAATGTCTGCGGCAGACTGGCCAGCAACAGTTGCAACATTTCCCGCGCCAGCTCCGTTTTACCGGCGGCGCGCTGCAGTGCCAGCTCCCAATCGACATGCCGGCTTTGCGGTAATGCCGGAACTTCTGCCGGGGGCTCGGTTGACGCATAGACGGGCTGCATGCTGGCCTGGCTAAAGGCCGGGCAACATTCTTTCAGCGCATACTGCAGCATTTGTTCATCCAGCGGCTTACTTAAAAACTCACAGAAACCCAGTCCTAACAACCGCTCGCGCTCACCCGGCAAGGTGTGGGCAGTCACGGCGATGATCGGCGTGTCTTCGTTTAACGAACTTTGCTGGATGCGCTGGCAGGCGCTGATCCCGTCCATCACCGGCATATTAATGTCCATAAAAATAATGTCGTAATGGACATGCGAAGCCAGTTGCCAGGCTTCGGCACCCTGACTGGCGGAATCGACAGATTCAACCAACTCACCGAGCAAGGTATTAATCAGTTTCAGATTCGCCTCGTTATCATCAACCGTCAGTACCCGTAACCGTGCTTTGGGCGCAGTCGGTGAGGGCAACGCAACGGCCTGGTGCTGGTTGTAAGGCCGCGCCAGTGTAGCCGCCAGCTTGCGTTGATGTGCCGGTTTGGCCAGACAAGCCATAGCGCCGCTTTGCAGCAAGGCTTCCCGCAGGTTTGGCGACAACGAATTCACCAGCAGATACAGATACTGACAATGGGGTTTAATTTGCCGGATCAGTTCAATGATTGGATTGAGCTGGTCCAGTGACACGGTGCGGCCAATCAGCGCGATATCAAACTGGTCCTGCTGCGCCAGCGCCTGTTGTAATTGGCCTGGCGTCGCACATGCAGAGACCTGCATGCCCCAGCTGTTTAACAAACTTAAGGTTGATTCGCGCGAATATTGTTGTGGTTCAATGTACAACACGGTTTTGCCGGTTAATAACGCGACCGGCAATGGTTCGCTGGCGCTGAGCGGATGGGCCGGCAATGCCAGGCTGAACCAGAATGTGGACCCTTCACTGGCCTTGCTGTGGAATCCAATCTGGCCACCCATCGCGGCGACTAAGCGCTGTGAAATAATCAGGCCAAGACCAGTGCCGCCATAGCGCCGGCCAATACTGCCGTCGGCCTGGGCAAAGCCATGAAACAACTGCTCCTGCTGCGCCGGTGCGATGCCGATACCGGTATCCTGCACTTCAAAATGCAGGAGTACTGCGTCGTCGGTGCTGGGCTGATGTTGCAGCCGGATCACTATGCTGCCGTGTTCAGTGAATTTGATGGCGTTGCCGGCGATGTTCATCAGGATCTGATTAATCCGTAATGGATCGCCAATCAGCGAATCCGGTACATCGGCATCGATTTGCAGCGCCAGTTCCAGCTGCTTGTCAAACGCATTGACCGACAACAGTTCTACCGCGTCGTACACCAGGTCGCGGATTGAAAAAGGTTCCGGATTGATTGGCATCCGGCCCTCTTCGAGCTTGGCATAATCCAGCACATCATTGACCAGCGACAACAAACTGTTTGCCGATTTCTGAATGGTATTGAGGTAATCCTGCTGGTGATGCGTCAGCTGGGTTTTTAATAACTGCCGGGTAAAACCGAGCACGCCATTCAACGGGGTGCGCAGTTCATGACTCATCTTGGCCAAAAATTCGGATTTGAGCCGGTTGTCGTCCTGCGCTTTACGCCTGGCCATATCCAATGCGACGTTTTGCATTTCCAGCTGTTCCATGGTTTGCACCAGATCACTGGTCGACTGATCCACCGCGTGCTGCATCTCGTCTTTATAATGTTTCAGCTCATTGGCCAGCTGATTGACACCAAGACGCATCAAATCAAACTCGCCGATAAAAGGCTGGTCCAGATGTTTCTCGAACCGGCCTTCGGCCAGTCGTTCAATCTGAATAATCAGTTGCTGCAAAGGCTGACTGAGCCGGCTGAGCAGACGCAGGCTCAGCACCAGTGCCAAACTGAGCGCCAGCAATACCAATAAGATGGTCACCAGCATGGAACTTTGCTGCGCCAGCATCACCTTGTCTTTGTCGACCTGCACCAGGACATAGCCGAGGCGGCCTTCGCTGGCCAGCAACCGGCTGGTTTGGGCGTCATTACTGCGCGCGCTCAGTGCCAGCGCCTGGATCTCACTGATCTCCAGCTGGATTGGTGCCCGGATCAACAAATAGTTGTCCTGTTGCACCACCTGTGGCAAATCTGGTAACAGGGTCGTTGCCGGCAAACGTAAATCAGCAAAATCTTTGTGCAGATTCGAGCTGGCGATCAGCTGATGCCGATGGTCAAACACAGCAATAGTGCGTACCCGTGGTGAGTTTTTCCGATGGCTGACATTGACCAATCGCTGCAGATAAGCATTATCGTCGGCCAATAAGCCATAGGCCGCTGCGATGGCCAGCGGTTCGGCGATATTGCTCGCCTGATCAGCCAGATCACGCGATAAATCGGCGAAGCGCATATAACTGAAATACCCACCAAGACTCGCGCTGGCCAGTAAGGTTGGTAATAAGGTGATTAGCAGGATCCAATCGCGTAAAGCAATTTTCGTCATCTGGGGCGCTGCTTGCTACAATGGGCTATCAATCATTTATCATGACATAAGCTCCGGCAAAATCCTATGGTGTTTTGTGCGGGAACTGGTGTCAATATCCTAGGCTGAGCCCGAACCGGAATTATGGTAAGCATCTATCAAACAAAGAAAAAATCCAATTTGCCACAACATGGCGCAGTGACGATCCAACGCTGGGATCATGAAGCGCAAGGCATCAGTACGCACCAGGGCAATATCTGTTTTGTTGAAGGTGCTTTACCGGGCGAACAAGTACAGGTCCGCTTCACCGAACAGAAAAAAGACTACAGCCGCGCCGTGGTACAAAAAGTATTACAGCCGTCGACGCTACGGATCAAAGCGCTGTGTCCTTCGGCCGCTCACTGTGGCGGCTGCCAGTTGCAATATCTGGCGCCGGAGGCAGCGCTCACGCTGAAACAGGACGCCGTCGCTGCATTGCTACAACATCAGCTGAAACTCAGTGAATTGCCATGGCAACCGGCGTTGTCGGCAGACGCTGCCGGTTACCGGCGTAAAGCCCGTATCGGCGTCTGGTTTGATAAAACCACGCAGCAGTTTCAGGTCGGCTTTCGCCGGGCCGGCAGCAAAGAAATTCTCGATGTCCCCGCGTGTATGGTATTGAGTCCGGCCATTGCCCTGGTGTTGCCGGTGCTGCGCCAGACGTTGCCGCTGCTGAAACATGGCAGTGCTGTGACACATGCCGAAGTGCTGGATGCGGACGGTCAGGCCTTTGTGGTGATCCGTCATATCCGGCCGCTACCCGATGCTGACAAAGCACAGTTGATTGCGGCCTGGCCGGAGGCATTCTGGCTCGGTGAAGCAGAGTCTAATCAGTTTGTTGCCTGGCAAGCCGATACGCCGGTGCCACAGTATCAGTTGGCTACGGGTCAGGTCCTGCAATTTGCACCGACTGATTTTATTCAGGTGAACAGCCGCATCAATCAGGCGATGGTGACACAGGCGCTGGCATGGCTTATGCCAGAAAAGTCTGATCAAGTGCTTGATTTGTATTGCGGTATCGGTAACTTTAGTCTGGCATTATCGCCGCTGGTGGCGGCAGTGACCGGGATCGAAGGGATCACCACAATGGTGCAGCGTGCGCGCGAAAATGCCACACTGAATGGTTATCACAATTGCACCTTTGCCCAGGCCGATTTGCATTTGCCCTGGAAAGGGCACAGCTGGAATAAACCGGTTTACCAAAAAGTTCTGCTGGATCCGGCACGCGCTGGCGCCGCTGGTGCAGTGGATGAACTGGTTAAGCTCAAGCCGGCACAGATTTTGTACGTCTCCTGCAACCCGGTGACATTCGCCAGAGATGCCCGGGTGTTGCTGGCAAACCGCTATCGCCTCAGTAAAATCGGCGTGATGGATATGTTTCCGTATACCAGTCATCTGGAACTGATGGCTTTATTTGAACAGTATTAACCGCTGTTAACGTTTCGAGGTACAGATGGTCACGGTCCGGCATTCGCACAGCACTGAATACAATGCGGGGGAAACCTCGGCCTGGTTGATTTCACTGGGGCTGTCCGAAAAGAAAATTGCCTGTTTGCTGGCCGCAGGCGATTGGCTGAATCAGCATGACCTGACCGAAGCCAGTTGCCCGCAGCTGCGCACCGGCTGGGAAATGGTTGAGATCCTGGCGGATTTACGCATGGACAAAGATGCGCTGACCGCCGCGCTGCTGTTCCCGCTGGTCGAAGCGCAGTTACTGGAATGCGCAGCACTGGACACGCATTTTGATCCGCCGGTGATCACGATGCTGACCGCCGTCAAACAGATGGAAGCGATCCGTACCATTCCGGTCGGACCCAATCAGACACCAAACGCACAACAAGCCGACAATCTGCGCAAAATGTTGCTGACGATGGTCGAAGATGTGCGCGCGGTGGTGATTAAACTGGCAGCACAAATCTGTTATCTGCGCGATGTGAAAAACGCTGATGAAGAAACCCGCGTGCTGGCGGCCAAACAAACCAATGCCATTTTCGCGCCGCTGGCCAACCGTTTGGGGATTGGTCAGCTGAAATGGGAACTGGAAGATTTAGCCTTTCGTTATCTGCATCCGCAAATCTATAAAAAAATTGCCAGCCAGCTGGAAGAAAAACGCCTCGACCGTGAACAGTACATGCGTGATTTTGTGCAGGCTGTACGCGACCAGATGGTGGTGGAGAAGCTGGACTGCGAAGTCTATGGCCGGCCGAAACATATTTTCAGTATCTGGAAAAAGATGCAGAAAAAGCATCTGGCTTTTGATCAGTTATACGATATCCGCGCGGTAAGGATTGTCACCGAACGGGTGCAGGATTGTTACGCCGCGCTCGGCGTGGTGCACACCAGCTGGCAACATCTGCCGAAAGAGTTTGATGATTACATCGCCACGCCAAAACAAAACGGCTATCAGTCAATTCATACTGTTGTGCTCGGTTCACAAGGCCGGCCTATTGAAATTCAAATCCGCACCCAACAGATGCACGATGATGCTGAATTAGGTGTGGCGGCACATTGGCGCTACAAAGAAGGTGGTCCCGCCGGGCGTGAAGGCGCGCTGGATGAAAAAATTGGCTGGCTGCGTAAAATTCTGGCCTGGCAGGAAGAAGTGGTGGATTCATCACTGGCCGAGGAACTGCGCAATCAGGTCAGCGAAGATCGGGTCTATGTCTTCACGCCCAAAGGCGATATCGTCGATTTGCCGGTGGGCTCGACGCCACTGGATTTTGCCTATTATGTGCATTCCAATGTCGGCAATCGTTGCATCGGTGCCAAAATTTCCGGCCGCATTGTGCCATTTACCTATCAGCTGAAGACCGGTGATCAAGTAGAGATCCTGACCGGGCGCGAACCAAATCCGAGCCGCGACTGGCTCAATCCAAATCTGGGTTATCTGAAATCGAGCCGGGCCCGCTCTAAAGTGCAATATTGGTTCCGCTTACAGGACCGCGATAAAAACTATGCGGCCGGTAAAGAGTTACTGGATACCGAACTGGCGCGGCTGAATGTGCCGCTGGATCAGCCGGTCAAACTGCTGCAGCGCTTTAATGTCAATTCGATGGAAGAGTTGCTGGTTGGTATTGGCGGCGGCGAGATCAAAGTCACGCAAGTGATTAATTACATTCAAAGCCTGCACAATAAACACGATGTGCCGGAAATTGACCCGCGGCTGATCTCCAAGCCGATGCAGACGCAAAGCAAAAGTCATGTGGTGGTGCAGGGCGTCGGCAACCTGTTAACGCATATGGCCGGCTGTTGTCAGCCGTTGCCTGGTGACGCCATCATCGGCTATATCACGCAAGGCCGTGGTATTGCTGTGCACCGCGATGACTGCGATCAGTTTAAAAACTTGCAGGAACAACATCCGGAGCGGGTGGTAGAAGCAGCCTGGGGCGATCAATATGCGTCGGGTTATGAAGCCAGCATTCGGATTGTGGCGCATGATCGGAACGGTTTATTGCGCGACATCACCAGCATTCTGGCCAATGAAAAAGCCAACGTGCTGCGGATGAGCAGTAACTCTGATGTGGCACGCCAGACCGCGACCATTTATATGACGCTGGAACTGTATAACCTCGACTCGCTGAACAAACTGCTGACCAAAGTCAGTCAGATTGATGATGTGATTGAAGCCAAACGCTCGCAGTAGCGCAGCAGCGACTGGTCTTGCCCGGACACATGACATTGTGGGGCAAGGCCTGCACGCTTAAAGACTCCGGAAACTAATCTGATGTCAAAGAATATCAATGACTTACTTGCCATTATGGCGACATTACGCGACCCACAGCACGGCTGTGCCTGGGATAAAGCCCAGACCTATCAGAGCATTGTGCCTTATACGCTGGAAGAAGCTTATGAAGTCGCTGACACCATAGAACGCGGTGCTATTAACGAACTGCCGGATGAACTTGGTGATTTATTGTTTCAGGTGGTGTTTTACAGCCAGATTGGTAAAGAGCAGCAGCGTTTTACTTTTGACGATTGTGTCAGCGCTATTTGCGACAAGCTCATTCGCCGGCATCCGCATGTATTTCCGGCTGCTGCGGTAGTCACAACCGGCGCAGCGCCTGCTGATGCCGTCAGCGCGTTACAAGGCTGGGAAGCGATCAAAGCGGCAGAGCGCGGCGACAATGGCCAACACAGTGTGCTGGATAATGTGCCGACGGGTTTGCCGGCACTGACCCGGGCTTATAAGCTGCAAAAACGCTGCGCCAGTGTCGGATTTGACTGGCCGGATCTCACCGGCTGCTGGGACAAAGTGCGCGAAGAGATGTTAGAAGTCGAAGCAGAAATGGCCGCACCAAAACAAGATCAGGCGGCGCTGGCAGAAGAGCTGGGTGATTTGATGTTTGCGCTGGTGAATGTCGTGCGTAAAGCCGGTTTTCAGCCAGAAAGCCTGCTCAGAAGTGCCAATCAGAAATTTGAACGACGTTTCCGCCAAGTGGAAACCATCATGGCAACACAAGCAGAGCCGGTCGGTGTTGCGACCCTGGCTCAGATGGATGCCGCCTGGGAGCAGGTGAAGCAGTCAGAGCGCGCTGGCTCTGACTGATATGGGCTACGTCAGCCGGCCTTTAGCCGGCCGGTGATGCTGCGTTTGGGTTTTGTTGCAGTAACTTAATGATTGCTTTGGCAACGCCTGCCGAAGATTGAAAGTTTGTGCCAGTGATGAGGCGACCGTCGACTTCAACATAGGCTGCATCTGCTTTGCCATGACGAAACAGCCCGCCACGCGCTTCAATGGTTTGTTGGATCTTAAAAGGGAATTGCTGGTAATAAGCCGCACCCTGTTTTTCAAAGGCGTCCGGGTAGCCGGAGACGCGTTTGCCTTTCACCAGATATTGTCCGTCGGCAGTTTTCAGATGCACAATCCCGGCAGTGCCATGACATACGGCAGAGATAATTCCCTGATGTTGCTGATAAATATCCATGACTAAGCGGGCAATGTGCGGGTCTTCCGCCACACCATACATGGCGCTGCTGCCGCCAATGTAATGCACAGCACGATAGTCGGCGGCATTTAATTCCCCTGCAGTGCGGGTGTGTTTCAGCGCCTGCATAAAGTCTTGACTGTACAAATGAGCTTTTTGTGCCGGATCTGAAGTATCGATATAGGCGAGCGGCACAGCGCCACCGGCTGGGCTGATAAAATCGACGGTAAAGCCGGCTTGTTTAAACTCGGCATAAGCATTGACGATCTCGGAAAAGCTGGCACCGGCCGGCAGGGAGCTACTGCCATGAAAATGTGCACTGGATAATATAAACAAAATGCGCTGACCGGACTGTGTGGATTCCTGCTGCGTGGCGGCTTTGCTGATGATTTGCCATTGCTGATTGATGCGTTTGAGCAGGAATACATCGACAAAACGCTGCTGCTTCTGCGGCAACAAAATCTCCGCTTTGGCAGTGGCGATATCGCCATCGATTTCAATACTGAGGATTTCGCCGATCCGGCCATTAAACTGGCCGGCTTTTGCTGGCTTAAACCAGGATAAATATTCGCTTAATGGTACTTTCCACAATGGCTGGTCAGCCTTTGCCAGCAGTAAATCTGCCTCTGGGTGAAACGCCCGGCTGATGAGGCTTTGCTGATTGTATGCAGTGCCTTGCAGATATTGCAGTAACGTCTGGCGGATGGCCTGGTGATCCTGGCTGGTCGATTCAGTGGGTGCCACCGCAGCGGGTGTCGCGATAGCGCCGCTCTTTGCCGCAACGAGGGGAACTGCAGGCCCGGCAAAAACAGCCAATGTGGGCAGTAACAACAGTAATAAATAACAACAAATAGTTCGCATAACTTCTCCGTATAAACAGGGTAATAAACAGCCTGCTCAGGGTAACGGTCAAAGTGTGCGGCGACAGCCTCAGGACATAGTTCCGGATTCCGGATTGATAGTTTCGGAAGTGAATACCGGCAGGGATTGCTTGTAGCGGGCCGGTGTGACGCCGCTAAATTTCTTAAAAGCAGCATAGAAAGTCGACAGTGAATTAAAACCCGATTGTTCGGCCAATGTTTGCATCTTCATCGCTGGCTCACCGGTCATCAGAGTTTTGGCATGCTGGATCCGCCAGTGATTAACATAGTCCGGGAAGGTTTGCGCCAGATTGTCATTCAGTAACTGCGATAAACGGCCACTTGGCCAGCCCAGTTGTTTGGCCAGTTTCGGCATGGTCAGATCTGCGTTCAGGTATGGCCGGCGAAGTTGCATCCATTGTTCCAGCTGAAGGATCAATGGCCCGGCGTCGGCAGCTGTTAGTTTTTTATTGGCATAAGCTTCTGGCGCTTGTGGTATTGGCCTGTCGCGATAAAACACGGTCAGCACACTAAAACACAACAGCACGCTGAACGTCAGCGCCCCACTGATATACGACGTATAAGATGCAAAATAAAACGCCGACCAAATCAGCAGATTGCTGAGGATCATCAGCAACAGCGGCCGGAATTTTGCCGAAGTCAGCAGTTGCGCGTTGCCGCTTTGTTGCTGTGTCCGCCACACCAAGAGGACCGTTAGCCCGATATACAACAGCCAGCTGTAGTTAATCACCTGATAGAGCAGACCACCCCATAATTGCGAGTTGTGCTGATAAGGCCACAGCATGCCGGTCATGACGATAATAAGCAGAGGAATTAACAGCTGCCATTGCAGTGCGCGTCGTGAAGCGTCAGGACGGCAGATACTCTGACAGTAGCAATACAGTACGGGACCGATCATCCAGCACGCAGACAGACCCAGCTGCAGGATCTGTTTGCCAATCTCCGGATTAAAATAAAACAACACCGATTTCAGCACCCGGATACTGAGCATCAGCAATAACAGCGCCAGCAGCCGATGAGTGAATGGTTCAGTGCGTTGGCAGAAAAAATAAGCGGCCAACAGCAAGCCATTCAGGCCGCCGATGGCGCTGCACATCAGTAAAAGTTGATCGGAAATCGTCATACAAACCGCTTTAAAAGAACCCGCCGCATTTTTAGCACAGTTTAATGGCGTTGTTGCGCTTTTGTAATGCCAGGACCTTGCAAACAACCAATCTGGCATTTTGATTGAGCAGACTGCCGGTCTTTGTTATACTTTCCGCCCGTCCTGATACCAATAATCTTACCGTCCGGAATAAGCTGCTTTGCTGCCGGTGTGTATGGGCTATTGGTCCATTAAATTCAACGTTGTCTCAGGGGTCTCATGACTACAAGATACATCTTCGTGACGGGTGGGGTTGTCTCATCTTTAGGTAAAGGCATTGCTGCAGCATCGCTGGCGGCAATTTTAGAAGCACGTGGCCTGAAGGTAACGATCCTGAAACTGGATCCGTACATTAACGTCGATCCGGGCACCATGAGCCCTATCCAGCATGGTGAAGTTTTTGTCACCGAAGACGGCGCCGAAACTGACTTAGACTTAGGTCACTATGAGCGCTTCATCCGTACCAAGATGACCAAGCTCAATAACTTTACCCAAGGTAAAATCTATTCTGAAGTGCTGCGCCGTGAACGCCGTGGCGACTATCTGGGCGCGACGATTCAGGTCATCCCGCATATCACCAATGAAATCAAAGCCCGTGTTGTAGCAGGCGCTGAAGGTTATGACATCGCTATCGTGGAGATTGGCGGTACTGTTGGCGATATCGAATCACTGCCGTTTTTAGAAGCCATTCGCCAATTGGGCACCGAAATCGGCCGTGAACGCGCACTGTTTATGCATTTAACGCTGGTGCCTTATTTAGGTACCGCCGGCGAAATCAAAACCAAGCCAACCCAGCATTCAGTGAAAGAGTTGCGCTCGATTGGCATCCAGCCGGATATCCTGATTTGCCGTTCCGACCGTTCGATCCCAACCAATGAAAAAGCTAAAATCGCCCTGTTCACCAACGTCGAAGAGCGTGCGGTCATCTCATTAAAAGACGTCTCGAGCATTTATCAAATCCCGGCATTGCTGAAATCGCAGGGTCTGGATGATTTAGTGGTGCGTCGTTTCTACTTAAATTGTCCGGAAGCAGACCTGACCGAATGGGAACAGGTGCTATACCAGGAAAGTAATCCGACTGGCGAAGTGACGATCGGGATGGTCGGCAAGTATGTTGAGTTAAAAGACGCGTATAAATCTGTCAATGAAGCCTTAAATCATGCCGGGCTGAAAAACCGTTTGACGGTTACTATCAAATACATCGATTCACAGGATGTCGAAACCAAAGGCCCAACGATCCTTGCTGGCCTTGACGGTATTCTGGTGCCAGGTGGTTTCGGTGAGCGTGGCGTTGAAGGCAAAATTATTGCTGCCAAATATGCCCGCGAAAGCAAAATTCCATACCTCGGCATTTGCCTGGGCATGCAAGTCGCGCTGATTGAGTTTGCCCGCAACGTGGCAGGCCTCAAAGGCGCGCATTCAACTGAGTTTAATAAGGACACGCCTTACCCGGTGGTAGGTCTTATCACCGAATGGCTGGACAGCGCAGGCCAGGTCGAACTTCGCACTGGCGATTCCGATTTAGGCGGAACTATGCGGCTGGGCAGCCAAAACTGTAACCTCAAGGCCAATACCAAAGCCCGCGAAACTTATGGTGCGGACGTCATCAGTGAACGTCACCGCCACCGGTATGAAGTGAACAATCACTTTATTCCGAAACTTGAAGAGGCTGGCCTGATTATTTCTGGTTTATCTGCGGATAATCAGTTAGTGGAAATGATTGAACTGCCGAACCATCCCTGGTTCGTCGCCGGGCAATTCCATCCGGAATTTAACTCGACGCCACGCGACGGTCATCCGTTGTTCCAGGGGTTTGTCGCAGCAGCATATAAATATCAGAAGCAACAAACGACCAAATAATGGAAAAGCCGTGTTATATACCCAAAATCATTGAAGATTCGGGTAGGCGGCAACTGAACGAAGCCCCAGGAGCTTAGCTGTTCTAAGTGACTGGGGTTCGTGAAGGCGGCCAACAACCCCGCATCTTCAAGGATGAAGGGTATAGGCGCGGCTTTTTTGCTTTGGTCTACAGGGGAATAACATGTCTGAAATTATCAATATCGTCGCCCGTGAAATTCTGGACTCGCGTGGCAATCCAACC
The DNA here is from genome assembly GCA_034519945.1 of Rheinheimera sp. Classification (GTDB taxonomy): domain Bacteria; phylum Pseudomonadota; class Gammaproteobacteria; order Enterobacterales; family Alteromonadaceae; genus Pararheinheimera. The sequence continues at coordinate 30,632 of JAXHNX010000044.1, read as the reverse complement.
GTTGAAGCCGATGTGTTTCTGAAAAGCGGCGTGATGGGCCGCGGTTGTGCGCCTTCAGGTGCTTCAACCGGTACCCGCGAAGCGTTAGAACTGCGTGATGGTGACAAAAGCCGTTATTTAGGCAAAGGCGTCAAAACTGCGGTGGCCAATATCGATGGCCCAATCAAAGCGGCATTGATCGGTCAGTCTGCTTACGACCAGGCCAAAGTTGACCAGATCATGATTGATCTGGATGGCACTGAGTCTAAGTCAAAATTAGGCGCCAACGCCATTCTGGCGGTGTCTTTAGCTGTGGCCCGCGCAGCCGCTGCTGACAAAAAAATCCCACTGTATCAGCACATCGCTGACTTAAACGGCACACCAGGCGTCTATTCAATGCCAGTACCAATGATGAACATCATCAACGGTGGTGAGCATGCCGATAACAACGTCGACATTCAGGAATTTATGGTGCAGCCAGTTGGCGCCAAATCTTTCGCTGAAGCACTGCGGATGGGCGCTGAAATCTTCCACCAGCTGAAAAAAGAACTGCACAGCCAGGGCTTAAATACAGCGGTGGGTGATGAAGGTGGTTTCGCGCCGGATTTAAAATCAAACGAAGAAGCGTTAACGGTGATTTCTAAAGCCGTTGCTGCTGCCGGCTACGAGCTTAACAAAGACATCACGTTGGCGCTGGACTGTGCGGCCTCTGAGTTCTACGTTGACGGTAAATACAAACTGTCTGGTGAAGGTAAAGAATTCACGTCTTATGAATTCAATGACTTCCTGGCAGGCCTGGCCGACAAGTTCCCTATCATCTCGATTGAAGATGGTCTGGATGAATCTGATTGGGATGGCTGGAAAGATCTGACCAATAAAATCGGCACTAAAGTGCAGCTGGTTGGCGATGATTTGTTCGTCACCAACACCAAAATTCTGACCCGTGGCATTGAGCAGGGCATTGGTAACTCGATTCTGATCAAGTTCAATCAAATCGGTTCACTGACTGAAACTTTAGCTGCGATCAAAATGGCAAAAGACGCTGGTTTCACCGCCGTGATTTCGCACCGTTCCGGTGAAACTGAAGACTCATTTATTGCCGATTTAGCGGTAGGTACTGCTGCCGGTCAAATTAAAACCGGTTCATTGTGCCGGTCTGACCGCGTTGCCAAATACAACCAGTTACTGCGCATTGAGCAGGAACTGGGCGCGAAAGCACCATATCGCGGTCGTTCTGAAATCAAAGGTCAGTGATCCCCTGACTGAATCATAGAGCCGGCAAATGCCGGCTCTTTGCTTGTTGCGTCTGTGATCCAGGTGACTGATTTTGCGTGTATGGTTGGGGCAAAGCGCTAGTCAAAGTGCAGAGGGTTGGTTAACATTCAGTCATGACGATGCAAAATCAGCTTTGGTTTAATCCGGAGCAATCCCTGACCTATGCTGAGCTGTGCAATACCTTGTACGAGCGCGAACTGGCACGCCTCGCGTTATCCCCGCCGGAACAACTGCCATTTTTACCGCGCCGGCTGAAAAGCCTGCCGTTTTATGTGCGCGAAGCCGCGACTTTAATTCTGCAATATCCGTCGCCGCTGACGCTCGACAGCCAGAATGCCTGCTGGTTACATAGCCAGAGCAAACTATGTCCGGTGCCGCATGTCGACGAATCCGCCAGTATTTTCAGTTATTACAGTAAATCGGCGAAGTTAGGTTTATTAGTGCCGGTTTATGTGCAACCACCCGGTGCGCAGCAGCAGGGCGTGCAACAGATTGTACTGGACTCTGTCGACGAGATAGACCGTGAAGGCCAACGCATTCATTGCAATGAACATGGCTGGTTTGCTTTGGCCGGTTGGCCACAAGAGCCTGATAATCAACATAAATTACTATTAAAACCCAGTAAGTCAGTACTGACAGCTGTGTGCTGTGGCCATCAGTGGCGCAACGGTGAACGCAAAACACCACGGCTGTTAAGCCTGCGCGAAATGTTGCTGGCCAGCCGGCTGAACTGGCAGAATTTCGCCAAGCCCCATGTTTCCCGCCCAGACGAACTGCGTCCAGCCCGCGTAAAATAAGCCATCAGGGCTTTTCAGCCGGATCTCAAGCCTGCATAATACCAACAGAGTGAGTCTTTGGATTTGTTATGCGACTGTTAATCATTATGCTGTTTGCGTTGGTGTGTGCGCTGCAATACCGCCTGTGGTTTGGTCCGCACAGCGTGAAAGAGTATTTTAAACATCAGGAAGAGCTGAAAGTGCATCTGGCCAGTAATCAGGAGCTGGAGAAGCGCAATAAAATGCTGATGGCCGATGTGGCTGATTTACAGAGCGGGCTGGATTCCATCGAAGAACGTTCACGCAATGAATTGGGCCTGATCAAACAAGACGAAGTGTTTTTCCGTTTGGTGGCACAGCAGGACAAAAAATGACCATCGCCATGCTGATCCCGGCGGCCGGCGTGGGTAGCCGGATGCAGGCTGACCGGCCTAAACAGTACTTGCAGCTCGCCGACAAAACTGTGCTTGAACATACCGCCGCTAAACTGCTGGCATTGCCACAAACGACCAGACTATTTTTAGCGTTATCACCAACAGATCCTTATTTCGACCAGCTGCCACTTGCCGCAGATCCGCGGATTTGCCGGGTGGACGGGGGGGCCGAGCGGGCTGATTCAGTGCTGGCTGCGTTATCGGCTATCGATGCTGCCGAATATCCCTGGACCTTGGTGCATGATGCAGCGCGCCCGCTGGTGCAGACCGCTGATATCGAAAAATTGCTGCAGGCTTGTCTGGACTGTGGCGTCGGCGGCATTCTGGCCAGTCCGGTGCGCGACACAATGAAACGCGGATCTGTATCCGAGCAGGGCCAGAGTCTGGTCGAACACACCGTTGAGCGGCGCCAGCTCTGGCATGCATTAACACCACAATTATTTCCGACATTATTATTACGCGATGCGCTGAGCCGCGCCTTAGCGGCCGGTGTGGCTATTACCGACGAAGCTTCGGCGATGGAGTGGGCCGGTTTGCCGGTGCAGTTGATCCCCGGACGCGCAGACAATCTGAAAATTACTCAGCCAGAGGATTTAGCTCTGGCGCGTTTTTATCTGGAGCAGGCATGATCCCTTTTCGTATTGGCCACGGTTTTGATGTGCACGCTTTTGGCGGTGAAGGCCCGGTGACGCTCGGTGGCGTCAAAATTGATTATCCACAGGGCTTGCTGGCACATTCAGACGGTGACGTGGTGTTGCATGCGGTATCGGATGCTCTGCTTGGTGCGGTCGCCCTGGGTGATATTGGTCATCACTTTCCTGATACGGATGCGGCATATAAAGGCATCGACAGCCGGATTTTACTGCGTAAAGTCTTTGCTGATGTCAAAGCGCTGGGTTATGCCATCGGTAATCTGGATGTGACGATTATGGCGCAGGCACCCAAAATGGCGCCGCATATCAATGCGATGCGTACAGTGCTGGCGGCAGATCTCGACACTGAACTGTCGCAAGTCAACGTTAAAGCCACCACCACGGAAAAACTCGGTTTTGTTGGCCGCAAAGAAGGTATTGCGGTGGAAGCCGTGGTGTTACTGGTGCGATCGGCATGAGTGAGTCTGCAACCAACATTCAATTCCCGCCGCTGGCGTACCTGTATGGTGAACCGTCCTGCCGCGCATTGCTCCGCAGTGCGCCGGAAGACTTTATTGTGGATGAAGAACTCAGTTTCACCCCGACCGGCGCCGGCGAGCATTTATTGTTACAGGTCGAAAAAATCGGCCAGAACACACAGTATGTCGGCAAACAAATCGCTGAAGCGGCTGGCATTAAATCCCGCCTGGTCAGTTATGCTGGCTTAAAAGATCGCCACGCCATCACCCGGCAGTGGTTTTGTTTGCCGGTGCCAATTAAACAGGAACTGGACTATAGCCAGTGGCAGATTGAAGGCGTGCGGATTTTACAGTCAGTGCGCCATCAGCGCCGGCTCAAAATTGGTTCGATTAAACAGAATCATTTCCGCTTACGGCTGCGTAATGTTTCTGATGTCGCCGCGCTGGAACAACGCCTGCAACTGGTTCGTGCCGGTGTGCCGAACTATTACGGCGAGCAGCGCTTTGGCCGCGATGGCGGTAATCTGCAGCTGGCGGAACATCTGTTTCGTGGCGGCAGTATCAGTGACCGGCAAATTCGCGGGCTGGCGTTATCCGCCAGCCGCTCGATGTTATTTAATCAGCAAGTGTCGCAACGACTGCAACAGTTGGGGTTTCTGACCTTGTTGCCAGGCAGTGTGGTGCAGCTGGACGGTTCGGGCTCGGTATTTCAGGTCGACCCGGCCGATCAAGACATTCAGCGCCGCCTCAGTGAGTATGACATTCATCCGACCGCTATTTTGCCTGGGGTTGGTAAAGTACTGGAGCAAGGCGAGGCACTTGACTGGCAACTCCGGCAACTAATGCCTTGGCAGCATTGGGTTGATGGCCTGGTCGCGCTTAACGTCAATACCGAACGTCGCGCGGTGCGCTTAGTGCCAAAAGCGCTGAGTTATCAGTGGCTGCATGATACACTCGAGCTCAGTTTTGCCCTGCCGGCCGGCTGTTTTGCCACGTCGGTGCTGCGTGAACTGGTGAATTATCAGGATATCCGTCGGGATATCGCAGTTCTGGAGTCCTAAATGCGGATTTTGCTCAGTAATGACGATGGCGTCTATGCCAAAGGCATTTTGGTATTGCAACAGGCATTGGCCGAGATTGCTACAGTAACCACGGTCGGTCCCGACCGAAATTGCAGTGGTGCCAGTAATTCGCTGACTTTGCTCAATCCGCTGCGCACGCAGCAACTGGATAATGGTTTTATTGCTGTGAATGGTACGCCCACAGACTGCGTGCATCTGGCGATCAGCCAGCTTTGTGGCAAAGCGCCGGATTTAGTGGTCGCCGGCATTAATCATGGCGCCAATCTAGGTGACGATGTGTTGTATTCCGGCACTGTCGCGGCGGCGACAGAAGGCCGTCATCTTGGGTTACCGGCGATTGCCGTATCACTGGCCAGCCGGGACGAAGAGCATTTTGCGACAGCAGCTTATGTTACGGTTAAAGTCATTCAACAACTTAAATCCCATCCATTACCCGCCGACCAGATTTTGAATATTAATGTCCCAGGCGTACCACTGAGTGAACTCAAAGGCATCCAGGTGACGCGACTGGGCCGGCGCCACAAAGCCGAAACCATGACCAGTACCACCGACCCTTGGGGCCGGCGCATTTTTTGGTATGGCTCTTTAGGCCCGGAACTGGATGCCGGTGAAGGCACTGATTTTTATGCCATCGCCAATGGTTATGCCTCTGTCACCCCGCTGCAAATTGACATGACTGCCTATCGTAGTCTGCAGCCCCTGCAGCAATGGCTGGAAGGGATCCAACTCTGATGGCCGTGGCAACTTCCAGAAGTGCGCAGGTTTTAGCGCAAAAATTACACACAGATGGGATTAAATCTGCAGAGGTGCTGCAGGCGATCGCCCAAACGCCGCGCCATCATTTTGTTGAAATGGTTTTGGCACATAAAGCTTATGAGAATACCGCGCTGCCGATCGGTCAGGGCCAGACCATCTCGCAGCCTTATATTGTCGCGCGGATGACCGAGTTGCTGTTACAGGCCAACCCTGATGGTTCGCCCTGGCAGCCAAAAAAAGTGCTGGAAATTGGCACCGGCTCCGGTTATCAGACCGCGATCCTGGCGCGATTGTTTCCACAGGTTTGTACGGTGGAACGGATTAAATCCTTGCAGTTCCAGGCGAAGCGCCGGCTGCATCAGCTGGATTTGCACAATGTGGCGATGAAACATGGTGACGGCTGGCTCGGCTGGCACAGCAAAGCGCCGTTTGACTGCATCATTGTGACGGCGGCACCGACTCAAGTACCGGATGCACTATTGCATCAGCTGGTTGATGGTGGCCGGCTGGTGATCCCGGTTGGCGCTCAGGAGCAGATGCTCAGAGTCTATACCCGGGAACAGGATAGTTATCCGTCGACTGATGTCGAAGCGGTGCGTTTTGTGCCATTAGTGCCAGGCGAACTGGCCTGATTTTTTTAGGAGAATTGTTTGCGGATTTTTCAGTGGATGTATGACAAAGCGCTGGTTTGGGCCAAACACCGCCACGCTGAGCGTTATTTGTTTGGCTTAAGTTTCACTGAGTCAGTGATATTCCCAATTCCGCCCGATGTGATGCTGGCACCGATGGCACTGGCGCGGCCGGAGCGGGCCTGGCGTCTGGCATGGTTGACGACGATTGCGTCTATTCTCGGTGGCATTTTAGGTTATTGGCTCGGCTATTTATTGTATGAACCAGTCGTGTTGCCGTTTATCCAGTATATGGGCTATCAGGACACTTTTGCGCTGGTGGAGCGCTGGTTTAGCGAATATGGCGTCTGGGTAGTGTTTATCGCTGGCTTCTCGCCGATCCCTTATAAGTTGTTTACCGTCGGCGCCGGACTGATGCATATGGCGTTTTTACCTTTTGTCATCGCGTCATTTATCGGCCGGGCTAGCCGGTTTTTTCTGGTCGCAGGTCTGATGTATTGGGGCGGCGCAAAAATGCAGGCAAAACTGCGGGAAATCGTTGATATCCTCGGCTGGGGCACGGTGGCATTGGCCGGTCTGGCTTATCTGGTTTATGGCTGATTTGATGGTGCACCGGACGATGCCGAAACAAAAAACGGCAACACGACAGTGGGGACGCCAGGCCATGCAGTTATGTCTGCTGCTGACTGTGAGTGGTTGTGGCATTAACAATAGTCCTGCGCCGGTTGACAGTTGGCAAAGTCGTAAACAGGCTGTCAGGTTCCTGCAGGCGGACACTTATCAGGTTAAGCGCGGTGATACGTTATTTTCTATCGCATTTCGCAATGGCATGGATTATCGCAGTCTGGCCAGGCTGAATCATATCGCTGAGCCTTATATGATTTATGTCGGTCAGGTGCTGGTGGTTTCAAACAATAACAATGATGCAGCAGTTGTTCAGAAGTCAGGTCCAACAAGCCTTGGACCAAATAAGAATCATTCAATTTCAAACAGTTCGGGCGCAGCATCAAAAAGCGCTAAAGTAGTTGCACCGCAAAATCAAAAGCGTTATGGTCAAAATGAACGGGTCATAGAACCCGAAAAAACCGAGAACAGTACCATTAATGGGGACGTTCGGCAATGGCAATGGCCAGTGAAAGGCCCGATATTGGCGAAATTTTCCAGTCAGGAACATGGCAACAAAGGTCTTGATATTGGTGGTGCACTTGGTACACCGGTTAAAGCGGCAGCAGCAGGTCAGGTGGTATACGCCGGCAATGCACTGCGGGGTTATGGCAACTTAATAATCATCAAACACAATGACGATTTTTTAAGTGCTTATGCTCACAATCACCGTTTATTGGTGAAAGAACGCGAATCGGTGGCAGCAGGGCAGACCATCGCTGAAATGGGTAATTCCGATGCAGACCGTATACAACTGCATTTTGAAATCCGCTATCGGGGAAAATCTGTCGATCCGCTGCGTTATCTGAAATAAATAACAGCACACAATCGCGTCAGTGAAGAATGGACTTCTGGCACTGAGGCGTGACCCTTGTAGATCTGGGAGACGGATATGGGACAAAAAGACGAAGATGAAGTAGTTGATTTCAAGGAAGCAGAATTAACCGAAGACGTGGCAATGCTGGACGATGAAGCCGCAGAGCCGGATATGGCAAATCTTGCCACCGAAGAAGAAAGCACGCCTGATGATGTGTTCACCCGCGACGACAGTCAACGCGCGATGGACGCCACCCAAATTTACCTCGGCGAGATTGGTTTTTCCCCATTGCTGAGTGCTGAAGAAGAAGTTTATTTTTCCCGCCTGGCCCTGAAAGGGGATGCTGCTGCCCGTAAACGCATGATCGAAAGTAACTTACGGTTGGTCGTGAAGATCGCCCGGCGTTATATCAACCGCGGACTCGCACTGCTGGATTTGATTGAAGAAGGCAATCTGGGTCTGATCCGCGCCGTGGAAAAGTTTGATCCGGAACGTGGCTTCCGCTTTTCAACTTATGCCACCTGGTGGATCCGCCAGACCATTGAACGCGCCATTATGAATCAGACCCGGACCATCCGGTTGCCGATCCATGTGGTGAAAGAGTTGAACATTTATCTGCGGGCAGCCCGTGAACTGTCACAGCGTCTGGATCATGAGCCTACGCCGGAAGAAATTGCTGCTGCGCTGGACCGACCGGTCGAAGAAGTTCGCAAAATGTTGAAACTGAATGAAAAAATCACCTCAGTGGATACGCCGGTTGCCGGTTCTTCCGAAAAGCAGTTATTGGATATTCTGGCTGATGAAAAAGAGCTGGGTCCGGAAACTGAGCTGCAGGATGCTGATATCCGGCAGCATCTGGTACTTTGGCTGGAAGAGCTCAATCCAAAACAACGCGAAGTGCTGGCACGTCGCTTTGGCTTACTTGGGTATGAGCCTTCAACGCTGGAAGATGTCGGCCGTGAAATTGGTCTGACCCGCGAACGGGTTCGACAAATTCAGGTTGAGGCCTTACGCCGGTTGCGTGAGATTGTGACACATCAAGGTTTGAATATTGAGACTTTGTTTCAAGAATAGCCAGTGAGTACTGAGACAAAAAAGCGGGAATTTCCCGCTTTTTTTCTGCCTGTTATTTGCCCTCACATCGCTGCAAGTTCACCAACTTTCCCCGTTTATTGGCTGATTTAAGCCGGATTGAAGCCATCTCTGCTGACTGGCACAAGCCTTGCTGCTCTCTATATACAGTGTGCCTGGTTGCACCAGAACAGCTCATGGCACAGTGATAAAACATGGATGTAGCTGATCGGCAGTGGACAGGCAGTGAACACAAAGCGGAGACGCGTGATGGGGCAAAGTTTCAGCGGATATCCGCATTTAGCAAATTGTTTTGACGAGCTGGTGACCCCAGAAGGCACTGCACGGGCGCCGGCCAACGCGATTGCCCGCTTTATCAGGCAACATGGCACGACCGAGCTGTTGCGCCGTCAACAGCAGCTGGACCAAACCATCCGCAGTATGGGGGTTTGTTTTACTTTATATAACGAAGGTCAGAATATCGATCGGGCCTGGCCGTTGGACGTGATGCCGCGCACTATTCCGCTGAGCGAATGGCGTCGTACCAGTGCTGGTCTGATGCAGCGTTTGCAGGCGTTAAATCTATTTATCGACGATTTGTACCACGATCAACGTATTTTACGTGCCGGCATCGTGCCCTCAGATCTGGTACTGCAGTCAAAAAATTTCCTTGCACCATGTCGGGGCGTGTCGCCCCCTTTTGGCGTCTGGTCCCATATCTGTGGCACCGATTTGGTTCGGGACGAACAAGGCCGTTTTCTGGTGCTGGAAGATAACCTACGGGTACCTAGCGGCGTGTCATATATGCTGGAAAACCGTACCGTGATGAAACGGGTATTTCCGGAGCTGTTCGCCGATTCCACCATAGTACCGGTTGACGACTACCCGCATCAGTTGTGGAAAATGCTGGCATCGTTATCGCCAAGACCCGGTGATGTGCCTTGTATCGTGTTATTGACCCCTGGCATTTACAACTCCGCCTATTTTGAACACAGTTTTTTGGCACAGCAAATGGGCATTGAGCTGGCGGAAAATACCGATCTGCAGGTTGAGGCTGATGGTGTTTATTTGCGCACGCTGGATGGTTTGTGCCGCGTTGATGTGATTTACCGGCGGGTAGACGATATTTTTCTTGATCCGACCGTGTTCCGGCCTGATTCAGTGTTAGGCGTGCCGGGCTTGTTTCACGCCTGGGCCAAGGGGCAGGTGGCGATAGCCAATGCGCCGGGCTCCGGTGTGGCCGATGATAAAGTCATTTACGCTTATGTGCCGCAGATCATTGAATATTATCTCGGTGAAAAACCTCTAATCGACAACGTCCCGACCTATCTGTGCTCCGACGAACAACAACGCGCTTATGTGCTGGCCAATCTGGACAAGCTGGTGGTGAAACCGGCGAATGAGTCCGGTGGCTACGGCATTCTGATTGGCCCGCGCGCGACAGAGGCTGAACGCGCCGGGATGGCTCAGGCCATAGTGGCAGATCCGCGCAATTTTGTTGCCCAACCGACTTTGCAACTCTCCACAGCGCCGACCTTGTGCGACGGCGTGCTCGAGCCGCGTCATCTCGATTTACGGCCCTTTGTTTTGCAGGGCCGCGATTTGTATTGCAGTACCGGCGGGTTAAGCCGGGTCGCGTTGCGTCGTGGCTCGCTGGTGGTGAATTCGTCGCAGGGCGGCGGCAGCAAAGATACCTGGATCATCAATGATGAGGTGTGACATATGTTATTGAAATCGGTAAATCATCTGTTTTGGCTGGGGCGCTATCTGGAACGGTTGGATGACACGGCCCGTCTGATTAACGCTACCAGCCATGTGTTGATCGACAGCCATCAGGATACTCAGTTTGGCTGGCCTATTTTGCTGGAAGTACTGGGGCAGGACAGCGCGGAGTTGTTGCAGAAGTTTCAGCAAGGTGAGACGCCTTTGTCGCTGGCGGAAACGGAGCGTGCGGTAATGGCCTGTCTGATTAATGCCAGTGACAGTCCGGTGTCGATCCGGGCGACCAGTACCGCACTGAAACACAATGCCCGCACCATCCGGCCGTTGATCCCGCGCGATATGTGGGAAGAACTGAATGCACTGGACCTGTTCTTACAACAGCATTGCAGTACAGCGGTCAGCCGGCAGCAACGGTATCAGCTGATGGCCGAAGTCAGCCGGCGTTGCCAAATGGTGGTCGGGGTATTGGATGGCACCATGTTGCGCGGTGACGCCTTTGATTTATTTAACATTGGCCGCCATCTGGAACGGGCCGATATGACGACCCGCATTATGGATGTGATGGTGTTGCAACAGTTGCAGCCAACACAAATCAAAAGGCCCAAATTTCGTTGGTTATCGGTACTGAATGCACTGGGCGGGATGGAATCGTACCAATATTATCTGGCACGGCAAAAAGGCGATGTCGATGCGATTGATTATCTGCTGACCTATGCGGATTTCCCGCGTTCAATCAGTTATTGTCTGAACCGGGTCGCAGCATCGGCAAAAGCGCTGCCGCATGCGACGGAGATTTTGCAGGAGCTGCATCAGGTGCAGGCCTTGCTGCGGCCACAGGCGTTGTCTGAGTTGTCGACCGTGCAATTACACAGGCTGATCGATGAGCTACAGGCCGGCATTATTGCGCTGCATCAGGCGATCCTGGCGCCGTGCCAGCAACCATTGACTGCAACTCAGCGCTCGGCCTGAGTGCGACAACCCTGAGGTTTTGGTGACAGACCACAATTCTCCTGCAAATACAGTGCTCAGCCATTGGCTGCACGCATCTGCAAGCCCGCTTGCCGGCATTGTTTCGCGAGTTACAGCAGCAGTTACGCGAAAATGCAGCGGGTTTTGGCACGCATACCGCGCCGCAGCGTCAGCTGGATCCGCTGCCTTTGTTGGTCGCAGCAGATGAATGGCAGCTGCTGGAGGCGGGCATGTTGCAACGCCAGCGCTTGCTGCAGTTGGTGTTGAATGACGTCTATGGTGCGCAGCAGATTGTGCGCGACCATTTGCTGCCGGCAGAGGCGCTGTTTCGCGCCGCGGATTATTTACTGCCGGCAGCTGGTTTATTGGCGCAGCAAGCGGACTGGTTGCCACTGCTGAGTCTGGATCTGGCAAAAGATGCCGCCGGTCAGTGGTGCGTATTGGCTGACCATGCGCTGCTGCCGGCCGGACTTGGCCATCTGGTCGAGCACCGGCTAGCGTTTAATCATGCGGCACCGTTGCAGGGCTTGACGCTTGCCAAAGCGCAAATCGCCGGCTTTTACCGGCAGCTGTTGCAGCTGCTGCAACAGCCGGTGTCAGGGGAGACTGACCATGCCGCGTTGGCAGGGCTTTGGATCACCTCGGTGCGCAACACGAATTATTTTGAGCAGGCCTATTTAGCCAATTATCTGGATATTGCGCTGGTGCATGGCGCCGACTTGACGTTTCGTGATGGAGCACTGTGGTTAAAAACCTTGACCGGCTTGCAAAGTGTCGGTGCTTTGTTGCGGTTTTTGCCGGATGCTCAGTCTGATCCATTGGAGCTGGACCCCGGCACCGGTGGCTGCGCCGGATTATTGCAAAGTATTCGTCAGCAGCAACTTTGTTGCGTCAATCCGCCGGGCAGCAGCCTGATCGACAGCGGCGTTTTGGCGCCATTTTTACCGCGACTGTGCCAGGCATTATTGGGTGAACCATTGTTATTGTCGCAGGCCGTCGCGTTATGGCTCGGTGAAGCTGAGCACAGCGCAAAGGTCATGGCAGATTTGACCGCTTACCGGGTGCAGTGCATCAGCAGTAAACAGCACTATTTACCGGTCCGGCTGGACGCAGTAGCGTTGCAGCAATTGTCAGCGCAAATTGCCGCAGATCCGGCCGACTACATCGCGATTGTCTTGGCTGAATTGCCGCCAGAGCCTTGCTGGCAGCCCGACACCGGCTTATTTACCGCCGTCTGCTCGTTGCGTTTGTACAGCCTCTTGCAACAAAACCAGCCTGGCACTGTCTTGCCGGGTGGATACGCCAGACTGAATCCTGATGGTCTGTTGTTGCAGACTGCTCAGCCTGACGCTGAATCACCGCTCAATGAACCGCAGTTAGTTAAAGATGTCTGGGTGCTGGCAGAGCGCGGAGTCACCGCCAGTCTGTTACAAAGCAGCAGTGGTACACTTGAACTGTCACGCCACGGTGGGTTGGTCACCAGTCGGGTCGCTGATCATTTGTTCTGGCTTGGTCGTTACAATGAACGATTAAACCAAATCTGCCGGGCGCTACGTGCCGCATTAGGCCTTGCCAGTCAGCATCATGCAGATCCACTGGCGGCACAAGCCGACATGACGCCGCTGTTGCGCTTTTGTTTACAAGCCAACGGCCATGCAGGCGTGCTCGATTTATCGCAAGTGCTGCAGCAGTTGTTTGACCCGGCCGATCCGGGCGGGTTGTTTGCAATTTTACAGTCGCTGTTATTAAACGCGCAGTCGGCCCGCGAATTTTTCGCGGCGGATACCTGGCTGGTGTTGGACAAATTGCAGCAAGCGCTGCGGCAGTGGCCACAACAATCGGCAGTTGCTGGTGCTGCCGGCCAGTACCTGCGCCAGCTCGATGAAATTATCCTGCTGCAAACTGCGTTATACGGGCTGAATAATGAAACTATGAGCCGGACTCAGGCGCTGCGTCTGATGGATCTGGGGCAACATATCGAGCGCGGCATGCAGACTGCGGCCTTGTTGCAAATCGTGTTTGTGCCGGTGCATGGAGAAGCAAAACCGTCGGCAGCATTGATGGAAGCAGTGTTGCGGCTGGCCGATACGGTTAACACCTACCGGCGGCGTTATCGTAGCCAATTGCATCCGCTGGCAGTGATTGATTTACTGGTATTTGATGACAGCACGCCGCGATCTGTTGGTTATCAGTGTCTGCGTATTCAGCGCCAGTGTGCCGGCTTACCCGTACTGGCGCCGACACCGGGCTTGTCGGCAGGACAGCGACTGGCGCTGGAACTGGTGACTTTGTTGCAGTTGACTGAACCGCAGTCGCTGTTTGATAGCGAACAAGGCGCCACGCCGGCGCTTGGTTTGTTACTCAGTCAAATTCAGCACCGACTGAAGCTTTTATCCGACAGCATCACCTTGGCGTATTTTAATCACGCGCCTGGCAGTGCCTGGCAAAGTTATTGAGGATGAGCATGTATCTTGCCTGCGCGGAGGTCCGATGCGATATCAGCTGAGTCATGTGACCCGTTATGGTTATCAGCGACCTATTGCCAACAGTTACAATCTGACCTGTTTGTGTCCGCTGGAGTTACCTTGGCAGCAACTATTGAATTATCGGTTGACGGTAGAGCCCGGGCCTTGCGCTGAGTATTCGCATCAGGATTATTTTGGCAATCGTCGGCAGCTATTACATGTGCTGGCTTCGCATCAACAACTGGAAGTGCGGGTGGACGCTGAACTGGCGGTCAGTCCACGGCTGCTGGCATCACAGCTGGCGGACGGTGCCAGTCTGTTGCAGGCCTGCGACCGCCGCGCTGTCGATGATGCCAAAGTTGCATTATGTCGTCAGGTCAGCCGGAATATCCCACATTTGCCGGCCACGACCGCGTTGTGGCAGCAGGTTTACCGGCCAGATCTGACTATGCTGCAAAACGTCGCGCAGCTTAATCAATGGATTTATGAAGAATTTCAATACGATCCAGAGTTTAGTACCGTCGTGACACCAATTGCTGATGTCTTGGCCCACCGACGTGGTGTCTGTCAGGATTTTGCCCAACTGGCGATCAGCTGCCTGCGCAGTCAGGGGCTGGCGGCGCGTTATGTCAGTGGTTATCTGGAAACCCGGCCGCCGCCGGGACAGCCACGCCTGCAGGGCGCCGATGCATCACACGCCTGGTTTGCTGTGTATGACCCGGTGCTTGGCTGGGTCGACTTTGACCCAACCAATAATGTGCTGGCTGATGTGCAACACCTGACGCTGGCCTTTGGCCGCGATTATGCCGATGTGGTCCCACTGAAAGGTGTATTGCAGGGCAGCGGCGAACATCTGCTGGAAGTGGCTGTCGACGTGTTAGCGCTCGACTAAGGCCAGGCATAGTGATCCGGCACAGCGTCTACGTCTGACGCCAGATCACAATGCCTGCGTTTACAGTTGCCGTTTCAGCGCAAATAACAACTCCAGAGCCTGGCGCGGCGACAGATCATCAGGATCCAGCTGCGTCAGCTGTTCCAGCACCGGATGCGGCGCCGGTTCGGCAAATAGCTCGGCCTGCGCCGGCAGCGTGGCCGGGCGGGGTTTGTCAGCCACCGGATGTTGTTGTTCCAGTGCCTGCAGCTTACGTCGTGCCTGCTGTATCACTACTTTTGGCACGCCGGCCAGCTGAGCGACCTGCAGACCATAACTCTTGCTGGCGGCACCATCCTGCACCTGATGCATAAACACGATATGTTCATCATGTTCGACTGCATCCAGATGGATGTTGGCAACCCCCGGCAATAATGACGGCAGATCGGTCAGTTCAAAATAGTGGGTAGCAAATAGTGTCAACGCTTTGAGCTTGTTGGCCAGATATTCAGCGCAGGCCCAGGCTAATGACAACCCGTCATAAGTACTGGTGCCACGACCAATTTCGTCCATCAGCACCAGACTTTGCGCCGTGGCATGATGCAGGATGGTCGCGGTTTCGGTCATTTCCACCATAAAAGTCGAACGGCCGGACGCCAAATCATCGGACGCACCGACACGGGTAAAGATCCGATCGACCGGTCCGAGCGTGGCCGCTGTGGCCGGTACAAAACTACCGATATAAGCCATCAGTACAATTAGCGCTGCCTGGCGCATATAAGTCGATTTACCGCCCATATTCGGCCCGGTCACCACCAGTAAATGCCGCGCGGGGCTTAACAGCAGCGGGTTAGCGATAAAAGGCTCAACAGTCATTTGCTCCACGACTGGATGGCGGCCCTGCTGAATATTGATGCCAATATCCGTGCACAGCACTGGCTGGCAATACTGCAGCCGTACTGCGCGTTCAGCAAAATTGGTCAGCACGTCCAGTTCAGATAAACTGGCGGCCAGCTGTTGCAGTGCGGCCAGATCCGGCGCAACCAAATCAAATAGCTGCTCGTATAACTGTTTCTCCAGCGCTAAGGCTTTGCTTTCACTGCCGAGTACTTTGTCTTCGTATTCTTTTAATTCCGGGATGATGTAACGTTCGTTATTTTTCAGTGTCTGGCGGCGGATATAATCGGCGGGCACTGCATCGGCAGCAGCGCGGCCGGTTTCGATGTAATAACCGGCGACTTTATTAAAACCAACTTTTAGTGAAGCAATACCGGTGCGGGCCTTTTCGCGTTGCTCCAGTTGTTCCAGATAATCGGTCGCGCCTTTGGCCAGCGCCCGCCATTGATCTAACTCTGCATGATAGCCTTCGGCAATAACACCGCCGTCACGGATCAGCACCGGTGGATTGTCGATAATGGCACGTTCGAGCAACGCGGTCAGCGCCGGCATCGGTTCGCAATCCGCGCCAAGTTGTTGCAGGCGCGTGCTTTTTAGTTGACTCAGGATTGGTGTCAGTTCAGGTAACTGCTGCAAGGCCTGACGCAACCGGGCAAAATCGCGTGGCCGTGCACTTCGAAGTGCCAGTCGGGCAACAATCCGTTCAATGTCGCCAATCTGTTTCAGCAGCGGCTGCAATTCCACATCAAATTGTTGCAGTTCAGCCACGGCCTGGTGGCGTTGACCAACCGCAACCTGATCGCGCAGTGGTGCGTGGATCCAACGTTTCAGCAACCGGCTGCCCATTGCAGTCTGGCACTGGTCCAGAACCGCCGCTAAAGAATGCGCATACTGGCCGTTTAACGTTTGTGTCAGTTCAAGATTGCGCCGGGTCGCGGCGTCCAGCACGATGTGATCACTATGTTTTTCCAGTGAAATGCTGCGTAAATGCGGCAAATTGGCGCGTTGGGTATCTTTGACATATTGCAACAGACAGCCTGCCGCCATCAGCCCGAACCGGGCGTCCTGTACGCCAAAACTATTCAGATCGCGCGTGCCAAATTGCTGGCACAAAGCGCGTTCAGCGCTGCTTTGTTCAAAATCCCATACCGGGCGCCGGCGCGCGCCTTTGCGGTCCAGGATCAGTGACGGCAGCAACTGGTCTTCACAGTACAGCAGCTCTGCCGGATGCAGTCGCTGTAACAAAGCAGCCAGATCTTCTTCGCCCGGCAGTTCAGTCAGAACAAAACGGCCGGCGCCCAAATCGAGATATGCCACACCAAATTGCTGTTTATGCTGATAAACCGCAGCGAGCAATGTGTCCTGCCGCTCTTGTAATAGCGCTTCATCGGTGACAGTGCCGGGAGTGACAACCCGCACAACTTTACGATCAACCGGCCCTTTGCTGGTCGCCGGATCGCCGACTTGTTCACAAATCGCGACCGATTCGCCCAGTTGCACCAGTCGCGCCAGATAATTTTCCACCGCATGGTGCGGGACGCCGGCCATTGGGATCGGTGCGCCGGCAGACTGTCCGCGTTTGGTCAGTGAGATATCCAGCAGCGCCGCCGCCTTTTTTGCGTCGTCATAAAACAGCTCATAAAAATCGCCCATCCGGTAAAACAGCAAAATGTCCGGATTCTCGGCTTTTAAAGCCAGATATTGTTGCATCATCGGGGTGTGGGCACTCTGCGCTTGCCCGGTCTGGTTATCTGACGGCATAATTAAAGTTCTGATTTCCCAAAATGGTATAAAAATGACAGTTCCGGCACACACCGAGACACTGGCCTCGGCATTGGGGCAACTATTATTGCGGAAAAAGCTGACTATCACCACCGCCGAATCCTGTACCGGTGGTGGTATTGCTTACGCGTTGACCGCGATCCCAGGCAGTTCAGCTTATCTGGACCGCAGTTTTATCACTTACAGCAATAAAGCCAAACAACAATTGCTCAGCGTGAAAAGTGCCACGTTATTGCAGTTTGGCGCGGTCAGCGAAGAAACGGTCGCTGAAATGGCGAGCGGTGCAGCCAATGCCGCTGCAGCCGACTGTGCCATTGCGGTCTCCGGGATCGCGGGTCCCGATGGCGGTAGCGCAACAAAACCAGTTGGCACCGTTTGCCTGGGGTTTTATCTGCAGGGCAAAGTTGCCACAGTGCGGATCCTGCTGCATGGCGATCGCTCCGCTGTCCGGCAACAAAGTATTGATTTTGCCCTACACCAAATGATTCAGTTGTTGACAGCGCAAATTGATTCAACTACTGTATGAGCATACAGCATTTCAGGCGAAACCCACTTTCCCGGAGTTCACAATGGACGACAACAAACAAAAAGCCCTCAGCGCAGCCTTAAGCCAAATCGAACGTCAGTTCGGTAAAGGCTCAATCATGAAATTGGGTGACAACACCTCGCTGGAAATTGACGCGATCTCGACCGGCTCGCTGGGACTTGATATCGCTTTAGGCATCGGCGGTCTCCCTTGTGGTCGTATCGTCGAGATCTATGGCCCTGAATCTTCAGGTAAAACTACTTTAACTTTACAAGTCATTGCCGAAGCACAGAAGCTGGGTAAGACCTGTGCTTTTATCGATGCTGAACACGCATTGGACCCGATTTATGCTGGCAAGCTTGGGGTAAAAGTCGACGAGTTACTGGTGTCGCAGCCAGATACCGGTGAACAAGCATTGGAAATTTGTGACATGTTAGTCCGATCTGCAGCAGTTGATGTCATTATTGTCGACTCCGTGGCAGCACTGACACCAAAAGCAGAGATCGAAGGCGACATGGGCGACAGCCATGTTGGTTTGCAAGCCCGTCTGATGTCACAGGCTTTGCGTAAGCTGACTGGTAATATCAAACGTTCCAACACTTTATGTATCTTCATCAACCAAATCCGGATGAAAATCGGTGTGATGTTCGGCAACCCGGAAACCACCACTGGTGGTAACGCGCTGAAATTCTATGCGTCAGTCCGTTTGGATATCCGTCGCATTGGTTCAGTGAAGGAAGGTGAAGAAGTTGTCGGTAACGAAACGCGCGTTAAAGTGGTGAAAAACAAAGTGGCCCCACCATTTCGTCAGGCTGAATTTATTATTCAGTATGGCGCTGGTATCAGCAAAACCGGCGAATTGATCGATTTAGGCGTGGCCGAGAAGCTCGTTGATAAAGCTGGTGCCTGGTATGCCTATAAAGGTAATAAAATTGGCCAGGGCAAGTCTAACGCGATGAAGTATCTGGTAGAGAATCCGGCGATTGCGCTTGAGATTGAAACCGAGTTACGTAAACGCTTACTGTTGCAACCTACCAAAGGCGCAGCTGCTGTAGAGGAAGCGGTGCTCGCGGAACCGGCAGAGTTAGACGAAGAGTTCTGATTTTAGACGCAGTAGGCGACGTCTGTGCACTTAGCCGTCGCCTGCTGAAGACATAAAGCCCGCAAGGGCTTTTTGCATTTATATGCGCGATGAAAAGTGACAGGATCAGAAACGCCGCTGTGCCGGTGCTGAGGTTGTTACTGAAGTTGCGGGATCAATTGGTTGTTCGGCCGGATTGAGAATTTTGACAGCACCTGCCGGCAGCATAAACCCTGCTTGTTGATATAACTGTTTTATCCGGCCATTGTCCCGAAGTATTTTTAACCCCTTATTCAGCGCCTCGCTGGCAAAAATTCCGTCCGGATGGGCTTTGCTGATCACAAAATGGCGGCTGTCATTCAGTAAAATGGCGACGCCTGGCACCACTTTTAAGCGGATTTTCTCGAGTTGGTATATGCCGTTGCTGTCATGGAAAAATGGCATTAACATAAAATCGACCCAGCGCATGTGCACCATCCTTGCCTGACTTAACCACTCATCTTCCTGAATTAGTTCCTTTAACGGCAAAGCGTTCAAGGTTTGCCAGTCGGTGCGCCATTTAGGGGTGGAGACTGCAGTGAAGCTCTGTAGATCAGCCAATGATTTAATCTGAAACACTGCACTGTTGTCTGGGCTACTGTATATGCCGGCCAGATATTCGCCTTTGAGTACGACCGCCTCGCTGATAAATACTTTATCCGACATAGATTGCGCGTCATTGAGCCAGTAAGTGTCAAAACTCAGCAGTGAATCGCCGCTTTCCAGCATTTTGGTATTGCGAAAGTTAAACTTGCCCGGCAGATAATAAAAACTTTTGCTAAATCCGCCCAATGCTAACGCCTGCTGCAATAACACTACATCCGCGACATCGCGTCGCATGGTACTACCGCGGAAATCGCTAATACTCAAGACTGGGCGACCGTTCAGAAACTTCAGGTAATCTTCATATACATCGTCACGGATATAGACGGGTATCTCAGTAGATTTGACTTGGAGATTTTGTGCAATGCAGCTCAGGCTGATGAGAAGCCCACATAAGCAAGCAAGAATTTTCATAATAGCTCCGGCAAGAAAACAGCATTTTCAGCATAGAGTGGAAAACAGTGGAATTCAAAGTTACATATAGACGTCTAAACGTATAGAAGTTGACAATTAAGGTGAGTTTCGGCACAGTGACGCATCTTTTATGGTGTTGTGGAGTAAGTATGCCGATTAAAGTGGTTGATCAGTTGCCGGCCGTTGAAGCCTTGTCGGCTGAGAACGTATTTGTCATCACAGAAAGCCGCGCCCGCATGCAGGATATCCGCCCGCTGCGTATCGCTATCCTAAATCTGATGCCAAATAAAGTCGCCACCGAAATCCAGCTGCTGCGCTTACTGGCCAACAGTCCGTTACAAGTGGATGTTGAGCTGATCAGACTCGACAATCATGTCAGTAAACATACGCCAGAAAGTCATCTGAACTGTTTTTATCGATATTTTTCGGATGTCCAACAACAAAACTATGATGGATTGATCATCACAGGTGCGCCGCTCGGCTTAGTCGACTACGAAGATGTCAGCTACTGGCCGCAGTTGTCTGAGATCCTGTCCTGGGCAGACCGTCATGTTACGTCGACGTTGTTTTTGTGTTGGGCGGCACACGCCGCGCTGTACTATTACTATGGCTTGCAGCGTGAGATCCGGGGCGACAAACTGTCCGGCGTCTATTGGCAAAACGTAGTCCAGCCGCTGTGCCCGTTAGTCCGCGGCTTTGATGACAGTTTCCTGGTACCACACTCGCGTTACGCGCAGGTGCCAAAACAAAAGTACCAACAACATGCGGATATTCACGTGCTGGCCGAAGCGGATGTCACCGGCGCTTATTTACTGCAGAACTCCAGCGGCAGCCGGATTTTTGTGACGGGTCATCCGGAGTATGACTTAACCACACTCAACGACGAATATACGCGTGATGTAGCGGCTGGGCTGGATCCGAAAGTGCCGGAGAATTATTTCCGTGACAATGATCCGGCGAAAGGTCCGATGAAGCTTTGGCAAAGTCACGCTTTTTTATTGTTCAGCAACTGGCTGAATTATTATGTTTACCAAGCCACTCCATTTGATTTAAGCCGGGTTGGTGAAGGGAGAGACGCATGACAACTAACCGTCTGACGGCCACACAGTTTAAGCAGCTGCTGGCGGAGCGTATTTTGGTGTTGGATGGTGCGATGGGTACCATGATCCAGAATTTTCAGCTGCAGGAAGCTGACTACCGCGGCTCAGAATTCGCTGATTGGCCGTCCGATCTCAAAGGTAACAATGACTTGTTGGTCATCACTAAACCCGAGATTATTCTGTCTATCCACCGGCAGTATTTAGCCGCCGGTGCCGACATTATCGAAACCAATAGTTTTAATGCCACCACCATTGCGATGGCCGACTACGATATGTCGCACTTAGCCAGCCGGATTAATCGCGAAGCTGCGCAACTGGCACGACAGGCCTGTGACGAATTTACCGCACAAAATCCTGCAAAGCCGCGATTTGTTGCCGGTGTGCTCGGCCCAACCAACCGGACTGCTTCAATCTCACCGGATGTAAACGACCCGGGTTATCGCAACGTCAGCTTTGATCAGCTGGTAGACGCTTACAGCGAAGCAACGCATGCGCTGGTTGAAGGCGGTGCTGACCTGATTATGCTCGAAACCATCTTTGATACGCTCAATGCCAAAGCGGCGGCCTTCGCTGTGCTTAAAGTATTTGATGAGCTTGGATTTAAACTGCCGGTGATGATCTCCGGCACTATCACTGACGCGTCTGGGCGTACGCTGTCGGGCCAGACCACCGAAGCTTTTTATCACTCGCTGGCCCATGTCGAGCCGGTGAGTTTTGGTCTGAACTGTGCACTTGGCCCGGATTTACTGCGGCCATATGTTGAGATCATGGCGGGTCTCGCTGAATGTGCGACCTCAGTACATCCAAATGCTGGCCTGCCGAATGAGTTTGGTGAATATGATCTTGGCGCTGTCGAGATGGCGGCAGAGATTAAAGACTGGGCGACGCACGACTTTATCAATATCGTCGGTGGTTGTTGTGGTACCACGCCGGAACATATCCGCGTGATCGCTGATGTAGTTGCTGGTTTACCACCACGCCAGCCGAAACCGGTCAGTCACAGTTTTAACCTGGCCGGCCTCGAAGCCTTTTCTCTGGAGTGGTGATGCAACAACAAGCCCGATTTATCAACATTGGTGAGCGCACCAACGTCACGGGATCAGCCCGCTTCAAAAAACTGATTATGGACGGCAAGTACGAGGCGGCATTAGACGTGGCCCGCCAGCAGGTCGTCAGCGGTGCACAGATCATTGATATCAACATGGATGAAGCGATGCTCGACAGCAAAGCCGCCATGGTGCGTTATCTGAATCTGTTGGCCAGCGAACCGGATATTGCCCGGGTGCCAATCATGGTCGACTCCTCCAAGTGGGAAGTGATTGAGGCGGCATTGAAGTGTATTCAGGGCAAGGCGGTGGTGAACTCGATTTCGTTGAAAGAAGGCGAAGCGCCATTTGTTCAGCAAGCGAAATTATTGCGTCGTTATGGTGCTGCCGTTGTTGTGATGGCGTTTGATGAAGTTGGCCAGGCCGACACCAAGGCCCGCAAGGTAGAGATTTGTCAGCGTGCCTATAAAATTCTGGTCGAGCAAATTGGATTTCCGCCGCAGGATATTATTTTTGATCCGAATATTTTTGCGGTTGCCACCGGTATTGAAGAACACAACAACTATGCAGTTGATTTTATCGAAGCTACCCGCGAGATAAAGCGATTATGTCCGCATGCGAAAATTTCCGGCGGTGTGTCCAACGTGTCGTTTTCGTTTCGCGGCAATGATCCGGTCCGTGAAGCAATCCATTCTGTGTTTTTGTATCACGCTATAAAAGCGGGTATGGATATGGGGATTGTTAATGCCGGGCAGTTGGCGGTTTACGACGATATTCCGGAATTGCTGAAAGAACGCGTAGAAGACGTAGTGCTGAACCGGCGCGATGATGCCACCGAGCGTTTATTGGAAGTAGCAGCTCAGTTTTACGGTAAAGGTACGGTCGCTGTTAAAGAAGATAATGCCTGGCGCAGCTGGCCTGTCAGTAAGCGACTTGAACATGCTCTGGTCAAAGGCATCACCGATTTTATTGATGAAGATACTGAAGAAGCCCGTCAAAGTGTTGAGCGCCCATTGCATGTTATTGAAGGGCCTTTGATGGACGGCATGAATGTGGTCGGTGATTTGTTTGGCGAAGGCAAAATGTTTTTACCACAGGTGGTGAAGTCTGCCCGCGTGATGAAAAAAGCCGTCGCGTATCTGCAGCCATATATAGAAGCTGAGAAAGCCGGCACTGGCGCGACTACGCAGGGCAAAGTGCTGATGGCAACGGTCAAAGGTGACGTGCATGACATCGGCAAGAATATCGTCGGCGTAGTCCTGCAATGTAATAACTATGAAGTGATCGATCTTGGTGTGATGGTGCCTTGTGCGACCTTATTGCAAAAGGCCAAAGAGCTGAATGTCGATGTGATAGGTCTGTCAGGGCTAATCACGCCGTCATTGGACGAAATGGTGCATGTGGCAAAAGAAATGACCCGCTTGGGGTTTACCGTGCCGCTGTTAATTGGCGGGGCAACGACATCAAAAGCGCATACAGCAATCAAAATCGCTCCTCATTATGCGCATGGAGTGGTGTATGTGCCTAATGCCTCACGGAGTGTCTCTGTGGTGCAGTCGTTGATCAGTGCTGAACATAAACCGGATTATCTGGCGCGCGTGCAGGATGAATATGTGCGGGTGATTGAGCAGCATCAGCGTAGTCGCAAACACGAAGAAATGCTGTCATTGGAACAGGCTCGGGCCAATCGCTTTCCGCTGGACCTAAATAAAGTGGCCGCGGCGCCACAGCATCCAGGTGTCCATGTCTGGCACGACGTTGACCTGCAAGTGCTGCGTGATTACATCGACTGGACGCCATTTTTCCTTACCTGGCAGTTATCCGGCAAATTCCCGGCGATTCTGAACCATGCCGAAGTCGGGCTGGAAGCACGGCGTGTATATCAGGATGCCAATGCACTACTGGATCGGATGATTGCAGAACGCCGGATCTCTGGTAAGGCGGTATTTGGTTTGTTTCCGGCGAACAGCGACGGTGACGACATTATTGTCTGGACAGATGAGAGTCGCAGCGCTGAGCGTTGCCGTTTATATAATCTGCGCCAACAAGTCGCCCTGCGGAACAAAGCGCCGAATTGCTGTATGGCCGATTTTGTCGCACCAGCAAATTCGGGGATTGCGGATTATATTGGAGCTTTTGCCGTTAGCACTGGCTTTGGTGCCGACGAGTACGCCGCAGAGTTCGCCAAAGCACATGATGATTACAACAGTATTATGGTGAAAGCGCTGGCTGATCGCTTGGCGGAGGCTCTTGCTGAATATCTGCATATGAAAGTGCGCAAAGAATACTGGGGTTATGCGGAGCATGAACAACTCGATAACGAGCAACTTATCCGTGAAGCCTATCAGGGCATCCGTCCGGCGCCAGGCTACCCGGCTTGTCCGGAGCACACAGAGAAGGGTACGCTGTTTTCGCTATTAGATGCACAAGCGCAAATTGGCATGTTACTGACCGAAAGCTATGCAATGTGGCCTGGTGCTGCAGTATCTGGTTGGTACCTGTCTCATCCAGATAGCAAATACTTTGCGGTCAGTAAGATTGGTGAAGATCAATTGGAGCAATATGCCGCAAAGAAAGGCTGGAACCGGCAAGAAGCAGAAAGCTGGTTAGCGCCTAATCTGCGTTAACGTCAATTTACTGCTATATATAGTAGATACAGGAAGCCAATCGTTGCCGCGATTGGCTTCTTTGTCTGGCGAAGCTGGAATTATCGACAGTTACTTATCAAAAAAACAGCAGTTCGCACAAAAAGCGTGCGAACGATCGCAAAACTGTAACTTTTCTTAAATTTAGTCTTGCGCGAGATTTAAAACGACCTATAATGCGCGCCATGCCGACGGGGTGAAGCGAAACGCGAAACGCCGGGTGAGTTTGAAAAGTGAAAAATAGTCGATAAAAAGACGCTTGACACGAATTAAAAACTGACTAAAATGGCCGCCTCGCAGCGAGGTTGGGGTGAAAGCCTCGAAATCGCAAGCAAGGCAAGTAAGTAGGTTGAGCAGCGTAGTTTATTTAAATAGTAAATTTCTCTGCTTGACTTAAAATCTGGGAAGTGTAAGATACGCCTCCCGCTTCGAAGTCGAAGCGCGCTCTTTAACAATTAGCAATCAATCATCTGTGTGGGCACTCGTTGAAGATGTATCGCATGATACGAATAAAATCTTCAGTTGAGTGACTATATAGTCAATTTATTTAGTCAGTAAACTGAGCAGCTGTTTCGGCAGCAAAAAACTTTTAATTGAAGAGTTTGATCATGGCTCAGATTGAACGCTGGCGGCAGGCCTAACACATGCAAGTCGAGCGGGGTTTTCGGACCTAGCGGCGGACGGGTGAGTAATGCGTAGGAAGCTACCCGATAGAGGGGGATACCAGTTGGAAACGACTGTTAATACCGCATAATGTCTACGGACCAAAGTGTGGGACCTTCGGGCCACATGCTATCGGATGCGCCTACGTGGGATTAGCTAGTTGGTGGGGTAAAGGCTCACCAAGGCGACGATCCTAGCTGGTCTGAGAGGATGATCAGCCACACTGGAACTGAGACACGGTCCAGACTCCTACGGGAGGCAGCAGTGGGGAATATTGGACAATGGGCGCAAGCCTGATCCAGCCATGCCGCGTGTGTGAAGAAGGCCTTCGGGTTGTAAAGCACTTTCAGCGAGGAGGAAGGGTTAGTAGTTAATAGCTGCTAATTTTGACGTTACTCGCAGAAGAAGCACCGGCTAACTCTGTGCCAGCAGCCGCGGTAATACAGAGGGTGCAAGCGTTAATCGGAATTACTGGGCGTAAAGCGCACGTAGGCGGTTTTTTAAGTCAGATGTGAAAGCCCCGGGCTCAACCTGGGAATTGCATTTGAAACTGGAAAACTAGAGTGTGTGAGAGGGGGGTAGAATTCCAAGTGTAGCGGTGAAATGCGTAGAGATTTGGAGGAATACCAGTGGCGAAGGCGGCCCCCTGGCACAACACTGACGCTCAGGTGCGAAAGCGTGGGGAGCAAACAGGATTAGATACCCTGGTAGTCCACGCCGTAAACGATGTCTACTAGCTGTTCGTGGTCTTGTACCGTGAGTAGCGCAGCTAACGCATTAAGTAGACCGCCTGGGGAGTACGGTCGCAAGATTAAAACTCAAATGAATTGACGGGGGCCCGCACAAGCGGTGGAGCATGTGGTTTAATTCGACGCAACGCGAAGAACCTTACCTACTCTTGACATCTACAGAAGACTGCAGAGATGCGGTTGTGCCTTCGGGAACTGTAAGACAGGTGCTGCATGGCTGTCGTCAGCTCGTGTTGTGAAATGTTGGGTTAAGTCCCGCAACGAGCGCAACCCTTATCCTTAGTTGCCAGCGAGTTATGTCGGGAACTCTAGGGAGACTGCCGGTGATAAACCGGAGGAAGGTGGGGACGACGTCAAGTCATCATGGCCCTTACGAGTAGGGCTACACACGTGCTACAATGGTATGTACAGAGGGAGGCAAGCTGGCGACAGTGAGCGGATCTCTTAAAGCATATCGTAGTCCGGATCGCAGTCTGCAACTCGACTGCGTGAAGTCGGAATCGCTAGTAATCGCAAATCAGAATGTTGCGGTGAATACGTTCCCGGGCCTTGTACACACCGCCCGTCACACCATGGGAGTGGGTTGCAAAAGAAGTAGGTAGCTTAACCTTCGGGAGGGCGCTTACCACTTTGTGATTCATGACTGGGGTGAAGTCGTAACAAGGTAACCCTAGGGGAACCTGGGGTTGGATCACCTCCTTACCAAAAGCGAACAGATTTAACGAAGTGTCCACACAGATGATTGATTGTCATGTAGAGCAAACAGTAAGACCCATTGCGGTTACGGCTGGTCTGTAGCTCAGGTGGTTAGAGCGCACCCCTGATAAGGGTGAGGTCGGTAGTTCGAGTCTACTCAGACCAACCAAATTTCGTTTGATGCTTCGTTACTTGCACCCTCGCATACTTCGAGTATGCTTCGGCTCCAAGTGCCTCGCCTGAAACGAAATTAACCTGATGTGAGCAAAACTTATTGCAAGAATTTTTGCTTTAGGCAAGGCGTGCGACGAACGACTGAGGGAGTGTACTTATGTACATGACCGATGAAGTGAGGAAGCAGCAACGCGGCATAAAGAAAAAAGGTGCGGCAAGAAGAGGGGTTATAGCTCAGCTGGGAGAGCGCCTGCCTTGCACGCAGGAGGTCAACGGTTCGATCCCGTTTAACTCCACCATTCCTTGTGAAATAAAGCGAAATCATAAGCGAAGAAACAAAACTGTTTGAGTTCAAATCAGAATGCACTGCGGTGTGTTGTGATTTGAGCTTTACGCTCATACTGCTCTTTAACAATTAGGTAAGCTGATAGAAAGTAATAAATAAGGTCAACAATTTTATTGTGAACCTTACTCACAACAACATGTAACGCCGAAGACAATTTGGGGTTGTATGGTTAAGTGACTAAGCGTACACGGTGGATGCCTTGGCAGTCAGAGGCGATGAAGGACGTGCTAACCTGCGAAAAGCTGTGAGAAGTCGGTAAGAGACGTTAGACTCACAGATGTCCGAATGGGGAAACCCACCTGATTTATCAGGTATCGTATGATGAATACATAGTCATACGAGGCGAACCGGGAGAACTGAAACATCTAAGTACCCCGAGGAAAAGAAATCAACCGAGATCCCCTTAGTAGCGGCGAGCGAAAGGGGGCTAGCCCTTAAGTTGATAGCAATGCAGTGGAATCATCTGGAAATATGAGCGATACAGGGTGATAGCCCCGTACACGAAGCGTTGTTATGAATGAAAACGAGTAGGACGGGACACGAGACATCCTGTTTGAACATGGGGGGACCATCCTCCAAGGCTAAATACTCCTGACTGACCGATAGTGAACCAGTACCGTGAGGGAAAGGCGAAAAGAACCCCTGTTAGGGGAGTGAAATAGAACCTGAAACCGTGTACGTACAAGCAGTGGGAGCCTCCTAGTGGGGTGACTGCGTACCTTTTGTATAATGGGTCAGCGACTTACGTTTTGTAGCGAGGTTAACCGAATAGGGGAGCCGTAGGGAAACCGAGTCTTAACTGGGCGAATAGTTGCAAGGCGTAGACCCGAAACCCGGCGATCTATCCATGTGCAGGTTGAAGGTTGGGTAACACTAACTGGAGGACCGAACCCACTAATGTTGAAAAATTAGGGGATGACGTGTGGATAGGGGTGAAAGGCTAATCAAGCCGGGAGATATCTGGTTCTCCTCGAAAGCTATTTAGGTAGCGCCTCGAGCGAATACCATTGGGGGTAGAGCACTGTTAAGGCTAGGGGGTCATCCCGACTTACCAACCCTTTGCAAACTCCGAATACCAATGAGTACTACTCGGGAGACACACGACGGGTGCTAACGTCCGCCGTGAAAAGGGAAACAACCCAGACCACCAGCTAAGGTCCCAAAGTCATGGTTAAGTGGAAAACGATGTGGAAAGGCATAGACAGCTAGGAGGTTGGCTTAGAAGCAGCCACCCTTTAAAGAAAGCGTAATAGCTCACTAGTCGAGTCGGTCTGCGCGGAAGATGTAACGGGGCTCAAACCATGCACCGAAGCTGTGGACTTGCATTATGTGCAAGTGGTAGAGGAGCGTTCTGTAAGCCTGCGAAGGTAGATTGTGAAGTCTGCTGGAGGTATCAGAAGTGCGAATGCTGACATAAGTAACGATAAGGGGAGTGAAAAACTCCCCCGCCGGAAGACCAAGGGTTCCTATCCCATGCTAATCAGGGTAGGGTAAGTCGGCCCCTAAGGCGAGGGCGAAAGCCGTAGTCGATGGGAAACGGGTTAATATTCCCGTACCGACAGTACTGCGATGGGGGGACGGAGAAAGCTAGGCAAGCATGGCGTTGGTAGTCCATGTGAAAGTACGTAGGCAGAGGGATTAGGTAAATCCGGTTCCTTAATGCTGAGATACGAGACGAGCCACTACGGTGGTGAAGTTGCTGATGCTACGCTTCCAGGAAAAGCCTCTAAGCTTCAGGTACTGTTGACCGTACTCGAAACCGACACAGGTGGTCAGGTAGAGAATACCAAGGCGCTTGAGAGAACTCTGGTGAAGGAACTAGGCAAAATAGTACCGTAACTTCGGGAGAAGGTACGCTCTCTAATGTGAAAGACTTGCTCTGTAAGCATCGGAGAGTCGCAGTGACCAGCTGGCTGCAACTGTTTATTAAAAACACAGCACTCTGCAAACTCGAGAGAGGACGTATAGGGTGTGACACCTGCCCGGTGCCGGAAGGTTAATTGATGGGGTTAGCGCAAGCGAAGCTCTTGATCGAAGCCCCGGTAAACGGCGGCCGTAACTATAACGGTCCTAAGGTAGCGAAATTCCTTGTCGGGTAAGTTCCGACCTGCACGAATGGTGTAATGATGGCCAGGCTGTCTCCACCAGAGACTCAGTGAAATTGAAATTGCGGTGAAGATGCCGTATACCCGCGGCTAGACGGAAAGACCCCGTGAACCTTTACTATAGCTTGGCACTGAACATTGACCCTACATGTGTAGGATAGGTGGGAGACTTTGAAGTTGGGACGCCAGTCCTGATGGAGTCGTCCTTGAAATACCACCCTTGTATGTTTGATGTTCTAACGTAGGTCCCTTATCGGGACTGCGGACAGTGTCTGGTGGGTAGTTTGACTGGGGCGGTCTCCTCCTAAAGAGTAACGGAGGAGCACGAAGGTTGGCTAAGTACGGTCGGACATCGTACGGTTAGTGCAAAGGCAGAAGCCAGCTTAACTGCGAGACAGACACGTCGAGCAGGTGCGAAAGCAGGTCTTAGTGATCCGGTGGTTCTGAATGGAAGGGCCATCGCTCAACGGATAAAAGGTACTCCGGGGATAACAGGCTGATACCGCCCAAGAGTTCATATCGACGGCGGTGTTTGGCACCTCGATGTCGGCTCATCACATCCTGGGGCTGAAGTCGGTCCCAAGGGTATGGCTGTTCGCCATTTAAAGTGGTACGCGAGCTGGGTTTAGAACGTCGTGAGACAGTTCGGTCCCTATCTGCCGTGGGCGTTGGATGATTGAGTGGAGTTGCTCCTAGTACGAGAGGACCGGAGTGAACGAACCGCTGGTGTTCGGGTTGTCATGCCAATGGCACTGCCCGGTAGCTACGTTCGGAACGGATAACCGCTGAAAGCATCTAAGCGGGAAGCCGGCCAAGAGATGAGTCATCCCTTGTGCCTTGAGCACACATAAGGGTCGTTGGAGACCACAACGTTGATAGGTGAGGTGTGGAAGCGTAGTGATACGTTAAGCTAACTCATACTAATTGCCCGAGAGGCTTAACCATACAACGCCCAAGTTGTTTTGCGCGTGTGTTGTGAAACGAATTATCAGCTTACTTAGTTAAAGACAGACAAACAGTTTTTGCCTGGTGGCAATAGCGCTGTGGAACCACCTGAATCCATTCCGAACTCAGAAGTGAAACGCAGCTGCGACGATGGTAGTGTGGCAGTTGCCATGCGAGAGTAGTACACCGCCAGGCTCCCAA
>JAXHNX010000052.1:0-29469 GCA_034519945.1 Rheinheimera sp. | reverse complement strand
ATCAAAGTGGCTGCTGCGTTTAAGCGCCAATTTGCCGTAATAGTTGAGTGAAGCCTTCGGCAAACCGCAAAGCGTCTGCTCATATTGGTTTGGCTGTAAATCAAAAAGGTTCCAGGTTTTTCGGCCGGATCCGCTCGACGTTCCAGGCATGGAAAAACTCGTGAGAGATAGTTTTCAATCTGAGCAAATTCGGCCTGCTTCCAGTGAACTGTCGCTGGTCACCACTGTTGAATTGCGGTGTTCCATGCCATCGTCATCCACAGCCGGCAGATAGTCGGCGATAAAGGTATAGAAGTGGTTGGCAAAATCCGCAACTCACCAAAAATCGCCTGCTGCTGGCGCACCACACGCACGAGTTTTCTCCAACAGCACTTTGGCTTCATCGGCGCTACCGGCATGATGCAACGCCAATTCAATCTGATAGGTCTTGCCGGCGGAAGGCTGGCTAAAGCTCAGCAGCTGATGCTCGCTCACTTCGAGCGGGCTATCCATCAGATAGTCCAGCACCGGTGCCGTCAACGAGCCATCCGGTTGCGGATACAGCTGCGTGGCCGCACGCCAGCCGGCCGGCAGCGCTTTGAGACTCACTGTGGCCGGCGCTGCGCGCAGCGACAGCCGCAAACAGCAACGAAGCAGGCATATTCAGGTGCACATGGCGGCTGTCGATCTGGTTATAAGTCCTCCCGGCATGATTGCCAACCAAACGCCAACTGACTTGTACTTCACCCTGATGGCCACTGACCTGCCAGCTGGTCGGTGACAGGCGCTGAAATGCTGGCAGGTTGCTATGACCATCCAGCGCTTTGAGGGCGTAAGTGTTCTTGGCAAAGTCATGCCGGGCATAGCGGCCGGGCGACGCCGACGACATCTGCAGCAACAAAGGCGCTGTATCTGGCGCAACAAACCGGGCACTGACAGCAACCTGATGGCGGTTAGGCCCGTAAAGATCCAGCTGATAAAAACTGTCGGCCAGCGCCAAATCCGTCACACCCGCCGATAACAACGCCAGCGTACAACGATTCAATAACATCATGAAGCTCCAAAGATCAGCGACCGGACCGCAGTGTCGGGTGATTACAAAGCGTTAAAGCCAGTTAATCACAGCGCGGGGCTATGCCGCAAAGCATTTAAACGGCCTGGGCTGTGATTGGTCGCAACAAAAAAAATGTTTGAAGCCCTTGATCTGCATCAGGTCTTTGGGGAATAGCACCCACCATAGAAATTTAATTCATCTACAATTTAGGCACAAACTGCGCCACGACTACACACACGCCGGCTGCAGCAGGCCAGGAACCGCAGCCGACGTATCATGCTTAGCAGGGAGAACCACTATTGATGCAACAAAAATCGCCATTGACCGGTCACGAGGTCAGTCTGGACGATGAGTCTTTTATCGTCACCAAAACTGATTTAAACGGCATCATCAGTTATGCCAACCGGACTTTTATACCGAACTCTGGCTATCGCGAAGCAGAATTGTTAGGACAGCCACAGAACATTGTGCGCCATCCCGACATGCCCAAAGGCGTGTTTAATTTATGTGGCAGCAAATCGCAGCCGGTGAAGAATGTTTTGCTTACGTCAATAACAGGGCCAAAAACGGCGACAACTATTGGGTATTTGCGAATGTGTCGCCGGTGTTTGATAACCAACGCCGGCATACCGGCTATTTTTCCTGTCGCCGCAAACTCACCCGTGCAGCCGTCGACAAGGTGATGCCGATTTACCAGCTTATGCGGCAAATCGAACAACAACATCCTTCAGACCGCGGTGAACACTCCATGCATGGTTAATTCAAATGATTGAAAAGGACTTTGGCAGCTATGAAAAATTTGTTCTGGGGCTCTAAGTTTGCATTGCTGCTAGCCAGCTTTAACCTGATTTTATTTCTGCTACTGGCACTGAACAGCCTCGCAGTAGTCCCTGGTTTGTATCCTGGGGACTCTGCTTTTTGACAAATGATTGGCAGTCTGCTGATCTTTCGCCGTGCCGCAGTGCCCGTTACGGGTGCTTTAGCAAATGTCGCGATATTCTGAAAAGCGCGCGGGACGGCGATTTTAGTGCCCGCATTACGCAAGTGCCAAACATGGGTGAAGTCGGCCAGGTGGCATGGGAAGTCAATGAGATGTTTGACCAGCTGGAGACTTATTTCCGCCAAGTAAGCACAACCTTTGCCCGCGTCGAACAAGAGCGCTTTGGCCGGCCGGCGCAAGCAAGCGGCATGTGTGGTGGTTTCCATCAATCGTTGATAGATATCAACAAAGCGATTGAACATGTCGAACAAAACTACCGCAACGTGGTGAAGAACCGGCTGTTGTCGTCGATGCAGTCGATGAATGCAGCAAACACCAAAAGCAACCTGCATATGACCCAGCAGGATTTGTCGCAAATTACCGACCAAATTGTGCAGATAGGCCAGATCGCAACCACAACGGCGGAGCGGGCAACAGAGAGCAGCAAAACAATCCAGCAAGTGATGGACAGTTTTGTTGTGAATAAAAACCTGACTGAACAAAGCCGCGATGCTGTGATTGAGCTCAATGCAATGGGCGCGCAAATCAACGGTATTCTGGATTTGATTGGCAATATTGCCGACCAAACTAATCTGCTGGCGCTAAATGCCGCCATCGAAGCGGCGCGCGCCGGTGAGCACGGTCGCGGTTTTGCTGTGGTTGCGCAAGAGGTAAAAACGCTGGCCGAACATACCAAAAAAGCCACTGGAGATATTAATCAGGTGGTTGGACAGTTCCAGCGCCAAAGTGAAGGTATTTTGCATCATCAGCAACAACTCAATGACAGCGCCGGCACTATGCTGCAGCAGCTGGATTCACTGCAACAGAGTTTTGTCGCACTGGCGACAAATGCCGGACAAGCACAGCAACAAGTGCAAAAGGCCCGCATTACCACCTTCACTTCACTGGTCAAAGTGGACCACATTGTCTACAAACAAAATGCCTATGCCGCTTTTAATACTGGAACGCAGAGCCAGGAAGCCACTGCCGTTAAAGTCGATCATCAACATTGCCGAATGGGCAAATGGTATCTGGGTGATGGCCGAACTTTATTTGGCCACCTGCCCAGTTACCGTGCGCTGGAACAACCTCACCAACAAGTGCATCACAGTGTACATCAGATGCTCGATTCGATTGATTTGGACTGGCAACGTGAATCCGCGGTGCAGGAACATATTCTCAGCTGCTACAGCAATATGGAAAGCGCCAGTCAGGTGGTGTTTGTTGGTCTGAACGCCCTGCAACAGGAAGCACAGGCTGAATTTGGTGTAACGAACTAATGCAGCTTAACCGGACCTTGCGACTTTACAGCTGCAAGGTCCGGTTAAACACCACGTGCTGCTGTTGTTGATGGCTGGCGATAATCAAAATTCCTTGCTGTTGAAAGGCGGCCAGCCGCTGTAGCAGTTGTTGCGCCAGCTGTGGTTGCAGGCCGGCGAAGGGTTCGTCGAGCAATAACACCGCTGGTTTTTGTAGCAGTAAACGCGCTAAGGCAAAGCGTTTTAACTCGCCGCCGGATAAGCCGACGCCATAATCACCCAGCACTGTCAGCAAGCCTTGCGGCTGCCGGGATAACCAGTCATCCAACCCGACCAGCGTCAATACCTGCACAAGCTCTGCGTCCGACGCATCCGGTTTGGCCAAACGCAAGTCCGCCGCCACCGACAAGCCAAACAGATAAGGCCGCTGCGGCAGATAACCGATGTGGCGGTACAGCGTCGCGCTGGGCCACTGCGCCAGCGCCAGGCCCTGCAACTGTATGCTGCCGCCTAAAGCCGGTATTTCCGCTGCCAGTGTTTGCAGCAAACAACTTTTACCGCTGCCGGACGGGCCTTTTAACAACACCACATCACCGGAGTTAAAGTGTTCGCTGAGCTGACCCAGTGGCTGCAAAAAGCCAAACTGCAGCTGACTCATGCCCAGCGTCACGCTGACACTCAGGTCAGGTGCAGCGGCGGCGAGATCTGCTGCCGGTGCCACCGGTGCTGCCAAAGCATTACAACGCTGCTGCGCCGCACTGAGCTGGCCATAACTTTGTGGCAGCAACAACAGCGGCAGCAATATTTCAGTCAGTCCAAGCCAGGCCAATACCAGACCCAGCCAGACAGGTACAGACAATGGCCATGGTTGTTGCGCCTGCCAGGCATCCAGCATCGGCCAGGCCAGCGCGGCAAGGCCCGCCAGCATCAGCAACTGCAGCACAAACTGGGCTGCCAGCTGGCCATATTGCTGGTGTTGCTGTAGCTGCAGAACCTGTTGGTCCAACCGGCTAAACTGCTGTTGCCGCTGCTGCCAATGGCCTGTAGTGAGCAAAGTGGTCAATAACTGCAGATCTTCCAGTAGCAGGCCACGACGCGCGCCCTGCAATTGCACTTCTGTGGAGGCTTGTTGCACCGGCCCCACCACCAGCAGAGCCAACAACAACAGCGCAAACAAGCACAACAGACCAGCCACCGGCCAGAAGGCGCCGGGTAACAGCAGGTATAACAGCAACAACAATGTGGCTGTCAGCAAGCTGGCATAGCCCAGCGGATTCATCACCCGCAGCGGCAGCTGGTCCAGCACATCAATATCCGCAATCAGCCGCTGCAAACGATCGCCGCCAGCCAATACAGTGTTGTCACTGTGCCGGGCCAGCGCGACAAATACCTGGACCCGCAGCACTGCCAGCAACCGCAAGACCAGCGCATGCGACATCACCCGCTCGCCGTAACGCCCGGCAGTGCGCACAATCGCAAATAGCCGGATCAAAGCGCCGGGCCGCAGATAATTGAAACTGGCACCGACACCTGCTGCGGCGGCCGCGCTGATAAACCAGCCAGACCAGGCCAGCAGTGCCACAGTGGCAAATACCGTCAGCACGCCGAGGCCAAAACTGAAGCTCCAGCCGGCTTTGTGTGTCAGCCACAGATCCCGTAAGCGGATCAGTCCGTGTTTTTGTTGCTTCATCCGACCTCCCCGAGCGACTGCCGACCGATGATCTGACCTTGCTGTAATAACAAAGCACCATCCAGGAAGCTCAGGTGTTGCCACTGATGGCTGGCGATGAGTAGTGTGCGGCCGATACTGAGTTGCGCCAGCAACTCGGCCAACTCAGCGGCGGTGTCCTGATCCAGCTCAGCAAAAGGCTCATCCAGCAGCCACAAGGGCCGGTCCGCCAACAACAATCGCGCCAGACAAAGCCGCTGCTGTTGCCCGCCGGATAAACCCTGCCCGCCTTCGCCCAGCGGGTATGTCAAGGCGGTTGTAGCGCTGGCATAACCGCCAAGTTCGGCCCACAACCCCACCTGAGACAACACCGCAGTCAATGCCGCATCCGTTGCCGCCGGCTGTGCCATCCGCAAATTCTCGGCCACAGTGCCGGTGAACAATTCCGCTGTTTGCGTCAAATAACTCAGTTGCGACCAAAGCTGTGGCCTGCTGTCGGCCTGAAACTGCTGACCAGCAAACTGGTAATCACCACTGAAATCAGCAAAACCGGCGACAAGTTGTAATAACGACGATTTACCACTGCCGCTGTCGCCGCGTAGCAATAACCGCTCACCGCCGTTGATCTGCAAGTGCGGGATCAGCAGCCGCGGCTGGGCTTCACTGCCAAGGCGGATCTGCTGCAACTGGATCAGAGGTGCATTTTCTGCCGTTACAGTGGCCGTTGAACAGTAGCCCGATGCTGGGCTGTTGGCCGGCTGGATTGGCAATGATGGCAACAACCACAGTGGTTTCAACGCCAGCGCCGCGGCTTCGGCTTGTGCTTTAGCATGGAAGTCACTGCCGAGTTGACGCAGCGGCTGATAAAACTCCGGTGCCAGTAACAGGATAAAAAACGCCGGCGCAAAAGCGACCGGCACTTCGCCTTTGGCCCAGGGCAATTCACCCAGAAGCCCAAGGCCCAAATACAAAGCCACCAACGCGATGGCCAGCGATGCAAATAATTCCAGCACTGCGGTCGACAAAAATGCCAGCCGCAACACCTGTAGCGAACTGCTGCGATAACGCTCTGCAGCATGCTCCAGCTGCGCTGTGGCCTGCGGGATCGCATTAAGCCGGCGCAACAAAGTCATGCCCTGCAGGAATTGCCAGAGCCGGGCGCCCATCCGGCCCAGTTCTGCCAGTTTTTCGCTGCTGGCTTTGCTGGCCTCACGGCCCACTAAAATCATAAACAGCGGCACCAATGGTGCAGTAACCAACAGCAACAGGCCCGCCAGCCAGCTGTGCCAACACACCACAAGGGCGATACAAAGCGGCGTCCAGATCACCTGAAACAGCTGAGGCCAATAACGACTGATATAACCATCCAGCGCGTCTACCTGCTCGGTAAGGAGGGTCGATAACAAACCATCACTGCCAAAGCGTTGCCGCGCCGGGCCTTGCGCCGCCAGCCGGTTCAACAGTTGTTGCCGCAGGCCAGCACGTAACAAACGACTGCTGTGTTGCGTCAGTGCGTCTCGTAGCGATAAACAAGCAAGCCGCAGCACAAACGCCAGTGCAAACTGCCACAACCACTGCCACGGCAATACCGGAAGAGAAGCCTCTGATACTTGCCCCTTGGCTGACAACGCGGCCGCCAGCAGTGCATCGGCAATTTGCGCCAGACACCACATTTGCCAAAGCAACAGCGGCACTGACAGTGCCGCTGCACACACCGCCAGCAGCAGCTTAGGCCGGTACGGCTTCAGCCACTGCTGCAATAAGGTTCTGGCATGATTTGGCTTAGATTTAGCCGGCGCAGACTTAGTCAGAACAGGCTTACTCAGAGCAGACTTACTCAGAACCAGAATCCTCTTCGGCGTAGCCATTTAATTCCAGCCACATCGCATTGATAATGCCAAAAGAACAGGCCAGCAAAACCCCTAAAATCCAGGCGAAATACCACATGATGTTGTCCTTTTTTCAATATAACGAATGGGAATTGTCACGCACCTGCTGCGCATTGATGCGGCCAAACATCTTGATATAACTCCAGATGGTGTAACCGAGCACAATAGGCACAAAGACACAGGCAACAAAGAACATAATTTTTAACGTCAGTTCACTGGATGTCGCGTCCCACATGGTCAGGCTGTGGTTTGGCATTGAGCTCGACGGCATCACAAACGGGAACATCGAGATGCCACAGGTAAGGATCACCCCAGCCTGGCCCAATGAAGTCAGCAGGAATGCCAATGCGCCTTTACCGGCTTTGCTTAGCAAGCCACTCAGTGCAAATGCGGCCACACCTAATACCGGCGCCAGCCACAACAACGGATAACTGGCATAGTTCTGTAACCAGGCGCCGCTGTGCACTTCCACGGTTTTACTGACTGCATTGTTAATGGCATTACCATCCAAAGCGCTGGTGACGACATAGCCGTCAATACCGGCATTAAGCCAAACCCCGGCCAATACAAACAAAGCCGCTGCACCTAAACCGGCAATAAAACCGACCGTTTGACTGCGTTTGAGGATTTCACCCTCAGTTTTCATCTGCAGGTAAGCCGCGCCTTGGCTGACAAACATCAACAAACTCAACACACCGACCAACAGCGCAAAGGGGTTTAACAGCGCAAAGAAACTACCGGTGTATTTGATGCGCAGCAGTTCGTCAAAATGAAACGGCACCCCTTGCAGCAAATTACCAAAGGCCACGCCAAAAATGATCGGCGGTACGGCGGAGCCAAAAGTCAGCGCCCAGTCCCAGTTACTACGCCAGACCGGATTTTCCAGTTTGGAGCGGTAATCAAAACCAATAGGCCGCATAAAAAGCGCAGCCAGCGTAAGCATCATCGCCAGATAAAAACCGCTGAAGGCGGTAGCATATACCGGTGGCCAGGCGGCAAATAATGCGCCGCCAGCAGTGATAAGCCAGACCTGATTGCCATCCCAGTGCGGCGCGACAGCGTTAATCATCACCCGCCGTTCCATATCGTTTTTGCCGACGACTTTTAACAAAGCGCCGACGCCCATATCAAAACCGTCGGTAATGGCAAAGCCGATAAACAGCACGCCAATCAATAACCACCAGATAAATCTTAAAAATTCGTAATCCATGTTACACCTCAGTCGCTTTGCCGGTTTCGAAATCGTATTTGCCGGTATGCAGGCTGGACGGGCCTTTGCGGGCGAAATGCTGCATCAGCCAGACTTCGATAATCAGGAAAATGGTATAGAGCACAGAAATCAGGATCAGACTGGTCCAGATCTCAGCCGGGGTTAAACCTGACGCCGCCATATGGGTTGGCAATACTTCACCGACCGCCCAGGGCTGACGACCATATTCAGCGACAAACCAGCCGGCTTCACAGGCGATCCACGGCAATGGCAGCCCAAACACCGCAGCCCTTAATAACCAGGTTGGTTTGCGTTCCAGCCGTTTCGCGCTGTAATAAAAACTCAGCGCAAAAATCACCAGCATGGCAAAACCGGCCGCTACCATAATGCGGAAGCTCCAGAACATAGGTGCCACTTGCGGAATACTGCCATCAACTGCCGCCTGAATTTGCGCTGGCGTGGCTTTGCTTGGGTCTTCGGCATAAGCGGTGACTAACAGACCATACCCTAAGTCTTTTTTCACGCTGTCAAATGCCGCTTTGGTCTCCGCTGAAGTTTCGCCGGTGCGCAGCAGATGCAATAAGCGGTAGGCTTCAATGCCGTTGACAATGCGGGCGCGGTGCTGCTCTTTTAAGTCTTTCAGACCACTGACCGGCTCATCCAGTGAACGGGTCGCAATCAGACCCAGCGCATAAGGAATTTTTACCGCGTAGTCGGTGGTTTGTGTTTCACTGTTTGGCACACCAATCACGGTAAAAGACGCCGGCGCCGGATGGGTATCCCACTCCGCTTCGACCGCCGCCAGTTTAACTTTCTGCACGTCACCCAGCTCATAACCAGATTCATCGCCAAGCACAATCACCGACACCGACGCCGCCAGACCAAAAGCCGAAGCAATGGCAAAACTGCGGCGGGCAAAGGCTAAGTCACGGCCTTTGAGCATATACCAAGCCGAAATCGCTAAGATAAACATCGCACCTGTGACATAACCGGCAGACACGGTATGAACAAATTTGACCTGCGCCACGGGGTTAAAAATCACCTCGGTGAAGCTGGTCATCTCCATCCGCATCGTTACATAGTTGAATTCAGCGCCGACCGGGTTTTGCATCCAGCCATTGGCGATCAGAATCCACAGTGCCGACAGGTTCGAACCTAAGGCCACCAGCCAGGTTACAGCCAAATGCTGCACCTTACTTAAGCGGTCCCAGCCGAAGAAAAACAAACCAACCAACGTCGATTCGAGGAAAAACGCCATCAGGCCCTCAATCGCCAGCGGCGCGCCAAAAATGTCGCCGACATAATGCGAATAATAAGACCAGTTAGTACCAAACTGGAATTCCATCGCGATACCGGTGGTCACCCCCAGCGCGAAGTTAATGGCAAATAACTTGCCCCAGAACTTGGTCATATCGCGGTAAATTTCTTTGCCGGTCATCACATAAACCGACTCCATGATCGCCAGTAAAAACGTCATACCGAGCGTCAGTGGCACAAATAGGAAGTGGTACATTGCCGTAAAGGCAAACTGCAAGCGCGAGAGTTCGACGATATCCATCCACCGTCTCCTGTGGGGTTAACTTAATTAATTACTAATATACAGGGCATCAACCGGAGCCGCGACTAACAACAGCAGTGATCTTGATCAAGATCAAGTACGGCTACCCCAAAAGAGGTATGCCTGAAAAACCAGGCCTGACACCTTGACAGCGCCTGACTATTCTGGGGCGAATGCAGGGTTCAAACCTTGATTAGAATCAAAGATGGCAGGTAAACGCAACAACTGCGGCAATTTGCCGCAGTTGTTGCTCAGAGTGGTAGTAATATGCTGAGCCGGTAAATCTGACCTGGCTGAATATCCGTCAGCAGATTCTCCGCCAGCCGTGTCTGGCCCAGAAAATATTGAGGGGCCATGATCCCGGCCTGCCGGCAGAGTTGCAGCTCAATCACTGCCCCGCGAAACCGCCGGGTGACTGTTGCTTCGGACCAATGTGCCGGCAGTTGCGGCGCAATACGCAGGCCTGTGCCTTCGCCTTTGAGGCCAAACAAATGTTCAATCAGGCAGCGATACAGCCAATGTACAGTGCCGGTATTAAACAGCTGACTGGAGCGGCCTGCCGTGCGCGGATATTGGCTGTAAGCGCCACGATAATAATTCGGCAGAAACACCGGTAGCTGGCCACGTTGACGTTGGTCGGCTTCATCGTCCGATGGCAGCATCTGGCGCAGCACCTGAAAAGCGCGTTCGGCATCACCGATCTGATATAAGGCATACAAATAAAAGGCTGCGGCGTGGTTATACACTGAGCCATTCTCAGCCGAACCGGGGAATTTTTGCGTGACCCGGCCTACATCGTCGCGCATCGCGGTATAAGCCGGTGCCAGCATTTGCACGCCATAAGGCGTATGCAGCTGCGCATCCACCGCCTGCAATAACGCTTGCTGCTGCGCCGGGCTCGCCGCACCGCTGAGCAGCGCCCAGCTTTGTGGATTGAGATAAATCCGCCCTTCGTGGTCTTTGCTGACCCCAAACACCACATCATCATCGGTGATGCCCCGGCCATACCACTGGCCGTCCCACAGATATTGATTCACCGCCTGATTAAAGGCCGTGGCTTTTGCCCGGTAATCGTCCGCCAGCGCCGCTTCACTCTGGGTTGGGTTCTGGGTTTGGCCTTGAGTTTCAATGAGTTCCGCCCAGGTATTCAGCGCATAAGCGGCCGCGAGACTGAGCCAGCCCGACACCCCACGGCCTTTGTAGCCGACCATATTCATCGGGTCGCACCAGTCGCCTTGCTCGATATAACTTAAGCCACGGTGGTCTTTTTTCTGCCAGAGCCAGGCCATAGCACGGTGCAGGTGTTCGCGCACTGACGTCGCGCCGGCCGTGCTTTCTTTGTAGCCGACTTGCTCATCCAGTACAGACCAGTCGTTGGTTTCATCCAGATAAGCGCGCAGGAATAACGGCAGCCAGACACATTGGTCAGTATGCGGCACCTGATTGATGTATTTCAGCTGCGCGTCCGGATGCAGCAAAATCCCGTCCGGCATTTCACCGCTTTGATGCTGCTGCGCCAGCGCGGTCAACAACGAGCTTCTGGCGATATCCGGTGCCAGATAGGTCATGCCCAGATGATCCTGCAGGTAGTTGCGCGTTTGCGGATCTGTGGTCAGCCGGTTCACCTCGCCGTGGTAATACACCTGACGCGGCAGCCACTGATTGACGAAATTATCCAGGCCAGCGTCCGGTGTGCTGATCTGAATAGTCGGTGTGATGGCTGCCTGTTGTGCCCGGTACGCCTGCACTGCTGCGATAAAACCGTCGGTTTGGCCCGCTGCGACCGCGCCGAAAAAGCGCCGCCGGATGGCGGCAATTTCAGCCAAATCTTTGGCCGGACCAAAAACAAAGCGGTACAACTCCGTCGCGCCGGGCGACAGCACCACATCATATTGCAGCGCACAGGCCGGCGTTTCATAATCGGCGTTGCCGTTCCTGAGCATCGCCGCGGATATACCATCCGGAGCCGCCAGCCCACCTTCGCCTTCAAACTGCTGTTGATTGGCCTCCCAGGCCAGTGGCGCGCGCTCCGCCAGTAAAAAGGTCTGATCTTTAAAGTCTTTTTGTTTGAAATAATCCGGATATTTCTGGTACGGCGTTACGCTGCTGCACACCACCGCCTGCAAAGACGGCTCATAACGGCCGCCCTGATTCATCCAGGACATATAACCAACCGGAAAATACGGGTACAAACTGAGCCGGCGCGTGGCTGTGCCTAAATTCCGCACCCGTAGCTGCCACAACTCCAGCGGCGCATCCGGCGCCAGGCTCAGCCGCCATTCCAGCCGTAAATCATCACTCAGTTCCAGTTGCCAGCAGATGTCAGCAGTGCCAGCGGAAAAAACAAAACTCGCGGCCGGCTTTCGCACCGGTTCATACGGCACCGACCACAGCTCGCCGCTGTCCTGATCTTTAACATAAACAAAGCGGCCCGGATGATGGGCGTAATACGGCTGCTCCGGCTGCATAAAAGTTTTGGCTGCCAGATTTGGCGCATGGGCGTATTTGGCCGGTTCCGGCTGCATAAACTGGGCAGTGGCGTAACCACGGCAAGTCAGTT
Organism: Rheinheimera sp.; assembly: GCA_034519945.1. Taxonomy (GTDB): domain Bacteria; phylum Pseudomonadota; class Gammaproteobacteria; order Enterobacterales; family Alteromonadaceae; genus Pararheinheimera. The sequence goes on along the minus strand of JAXHNX010000052.1, from coordinate 17,312 downwards.
GCACCAGCAAGCTTTTATTCCACAAAAATGCCGAAGCCTGTGGCATCGCCGTGGCACTGAATAACTGATAACGCTGCCCCGCAGCGTCCGGACTCATCAAAGGCATCAGGATTTACTCACCAAATCATCTGGATGAAGCGCGGTTGCCGCGCCTGCGCGCCGTGCCGCCAGCTCTTGTTGGATCTGCCGCAACTGCGGGTCCGTCAATGGATAAAACCACATCACGGCGGCAGCGACGAGCGCAACGACACCGGGGATCACCGACATCAGCCATAAAATACCTTGTTGCGAGCCGGCATTTTGCGCCGTATTCGCGACATAACCGAGTAACGCCAACAACCAGCCAATACAGGCCGACGCCAGCGCACCACCGAGTTTTTGCGAAAACGTCGCCGCCGAAAAAGTCATAGCGGTCGCGCGCCGGCCAGTGCGCCATTCATTGTAGTCGGCGCTGTCGGCATACATCGAAAACGCCAGCGGCGACTTGGGCCCCAGCACAAAACCTATTGCCAGATTGAGCGCGAACACCAGCGTGATGTTATCCGGCGGCACAAAATACAGTGCCAGCGACATCACCCCGGCCAGACTCATCAACAACATCATCAGAGTTTTCTTCGGCAGAAAACGCGTCATCAGCGGAGTGGACGCGGCGCCAAGCGCCAGCGCCAGCATATAACTCGACAAAAACTCGCCGACCAGCTGTGGCTGCTGCAGATAATATTTGAAGTAATACACCGCGCTGCTGGCGCGCATCGTGATGGTGATCATGATGACCAGCGCCAGGCAAAACAGTACCAGCCAGGGTTTGTTGCCGGCCAAATCACGGATGTCCTGCCACACCGGCACCGGTGCGCTGCTGACCGGCTGGATGCGTTCGCGGGTACTGGCAAAAGTGCACAAAAATAACAAGGCGGCAGCAAGGCCAAACAACCCCATCGTCAGCTGCCAGCCCAGCACGTCGTCGCCCTGCCCCAGCCATGGCACCAGCTTTGGCGTCAGATAAGTGACTAAAATACCGCCGGTAAAACCACCGATAAAACGGAAACTGACCAGCGTGGTGCGCTGCTGACTGTCAGCAGTGATGACACCAGACAGCGCCGAATAAGGAATATTAATGCCGGTGTACATCAGCATCAGCAGGCTGTAACTGCCATAAGCCCAAAGTAATTTGCCGTCGGCGTCGAGGTCGGGCGTGGTGTAGGTCAATACGCCAGCCCCGGCCAGTGGCAACGCCAGCCACAGCAAATAAGGCCGGAATTTACCAAAACGCGTGCGGGTGCGATCTGCCATGGCGCCCATCAGCGGGTCGGTGCAGGCATCGATGATTTTGGTGACCAGCATCATAGTGCCGGCCGCGGCGGCGGAAATACCAAACACATCGGTATAAAAAATCAGTAAAAAGGCCGAGATATTGGCCCAGTAAAAGTTAAAGCCAATGTCGCCGACGCCATAGCCGGCTTTTTCCCAAAAGCGCAGCGGCTGTGTGTCAGACGGGCGCTGTGCCGTGGTTGTTATCCTGTCTGTTATCCTGTCTGTCATCACAACACCCCCGGCATTTTGTTAGCGCAATCATTAAACACATCGCTGTGCCCGAGTGCCCGGCTAATGTGACGCAACTGCACCTCCACCGGCAAACGTAAATCCAGCCACAACACATCCGGCTCCACCGCCGGTGCCTGCATCGTATCGAGCTGACTTTGCAACATCGACACCGGCATAAAATGTGCCGGGCGGGCGCGTAACCGTGCCGCCAGTACCTCGGTCGGCCCATGCAGGTAGACAAACAACGGCGCGGCAGCAGCGGCACGGATTTGCGCCCGTTGCTGCTGAAGCAGGCCGGAGTAACTCAGCACGCTCGGCAGGCGTTGATTTTTCTGCTGCAGGCGCTGACATAACAATTCCACCCATTGCTGGCGCAGCAACGGCGACAACGGTTGTCCCGCCGCCATCATCTGTTTGCCGGTGTCGCTGTGAAAGTCATCTCCTTCCAAATGGGTCCAGCCGAGCGCGCTGGCACACTGCTGTGCCAGCGTGGATTTGCCGCTACCGGCTACCCCCATCAGGATCAAGGTCTGAAATTTCGCCGTATCGGCCATCGCTGTTTGCCTGCCCTGGTTGCTTGCTCTGTTTGCTGCCGCCACCGGTGAACGGCCGGTGCGGTGCAACTTGTTGAAACGCTGTGCAGCAGCTTAAATCAGCAAAAATGTTAGCGCAACCATTTTGCTAAAAAGCGGAATTGCTATTAAGGTGTGCAAAGATTTATTGACCACCTAGCGCAAGCAGGCCCACGCCGATGAACCGTAAACCCAATTTAACCGATGTGGCCGCACTGGCCGGTGTCAGCGCGATCACGGTGTCGCGGGTGCTGACCCATCCGGACAAAGTGGCGGCAAAATCGCGGCTAAAAGTTGAACAGGCCATTGCTGAACTGGGGTATATCCGCAATCACGCCGCCAGCGCGCTGGCATCCAACCGCTCCGGTGTTTTGGCGGTGATTATTCCGTCTTTGTCGAATATTGTGTTTAACGACGTGCTGCAGGGCATCTACAGCGCGGTGAAACCGCACCAGTTGCAGGTCATTTTGGGCGATTGCCATTATTCGCCGCTGGAAGAAGAAAAACTGATCGCCACTTTGTTAAGCCAGGCGCCGGAAGGGCTGATCCTGACCGGCACTGACCAGACCGACTATGCGCGCAAATTACTGCACAATTCAGGCATTCCGGTGGTGCAGCTGATGGAACTGACAGACCAACCCATTGATATCAATATTGGTTTTTCTCATCTGGCGGCCGGCAAAGCCATGACTGAACATTTATTGGCGCGCGGTTATCGCCAGATTGGCTTTCTCGGCGCCCGGATGGACCCGCGCACCCAGCAGCGTCTGGCCGGTTTTAAGCAGGCGATTGCAGACTGGAACCTGACACAGGCGCGGGAATCTCAGGCCTTGTGCCAGCAGTTTGTCGTCACCACCGGCCAGTCATCGTCGATTAAACTCGGCGGCCAGCTATTGCAGGCAGTGATGGCCGAATCGCAGGGCCAGTGTGACGCGGTATTTTGCTGTAACGACGACCTGGCGCTGGGTGCTTTGTTTGAGGCACGCAAGATGAATCTGCGCGTGCCCGCCGACCTGGCGATCGCCGGCTTTAACGACCTCGAAGCCTCAGCGCTGGTAGAACCCGGCATCACCAGCGTCGCCGCGCCACGTTTTGCCATGGGCAAACAGGCGGTGGAACTGCTGATGCAAAAAGCCAGCGGCAACCAGACGGAATTCCCGCCTATTGACGTGGGTTACAGCATTATGGTGCGCGGCTCGACCTGAGTGCGCCGAGCAAAGGCCCTGCATCTTTTCCGCAAAATATTCACCAAAGTGAAATCCAAAGCCAATCCGGCGTGCATCTAAGTTTCAGCATATTCAATCGGAGAACCCAAGATGCTGAAACTCACTTTATCCCTGCTCACGGCGGCTGTATTCAGCCTGTGCTTTAAAACCGCAGAAGCGGCACAGACGTCATATACCGCAGAATCGCTGCATCAAGCACTAAGCGATAAAGATGCCGAGTTTTTCGAGCGCGGTTTTAATCAATGTGATTTGGCTTATCTCGATGCCAATGTCAGTGCAAAGCTGAAGTTCTATCACGACCGCGGCGGTTTTCAGGACAAAGCGCTGTTTATGCAAAGTGTCCGGCAAAACCTCTGTAGTGACCCGGCGCATAAGCCAATCCGTAAACTGACAGCCGGCAGTTTGCGCACTTTTCCGCTTTATAACGACAATGTGTTGTATGGCGCTATCCAGCATGGCGAACATGAGTTTTATCTACGCGAGTCCGGCAAAGCCGACCGGTTGACCAGCACAGCCCGCTTTACTTCGGTCTGGCTGAAAAAAGATGAAAACTGGATACTGAGCGATGTATTAAGTTATGACCATCAGGACCCGGTTGTCAGCGCGCCTGTCGCTACCAGCCCGGACACTGGCACAGGCACTGACAAACCCATCGCAGCACCGTCTGCCGCTGTTATCGAAGCTCTACTGAAACAACATCAGGTACCGGCGTTGGGGCTCGGCATCATCAGCCACGGCACATTGCAATCCGTGCAGGTGTTTGGTCAATTGCAGCAAGGGGTGCCGGCGCCGGCTAATACGCTATTTAAAGTGGCGTCGCTGACCAAGCCGATTGTCAGCCTGCTGACGTTGCGGCTGATAGCGGCCGGTAAACTGAGCCTCGATGAAAAACTGGCGCAATATTGGGTAGACCCGGATCTCAAAGCCGACCCGCGCCATCTGTTATTAACCCCGCGGCTAGTGCTGACGCATCAAACTGGTTTTGCCAACTGGCGTTATCTCGAGCCAACTAAAAAACTGCAGTTTCAGTTTCAGCCCGGCACCAGGCATCAGTATTCCGGCGAAGGCTTTGAATATCTGCGTAAAGCACTGGAAGCGAAATTTGGCCAGCCACTGGAACAGTTGGCAGAGCAGTATGTGTTCACACCGGCCGGCATGACAGATACGCATTTTTACTGGACGCCGGCCGTCGACGAGCAACGTTATGCCCGTAACCACGACGCCACAGGCCAGCTGCTGCCACTGGAAAAATATACCACTGCCAATGCCGCGGCCAACCTGCTGACCACAGTTGAAGACTACAGCAAGTTCCTGCTGTTTGTGCTGGCTCAGCAACAGACGATGCCAGCTTTGTACCAGCAAATGCAGAGCATTCAGGTGCCGCTGAAAGCCAATAATGGCGTTGGCCTTGGCTGGGAAATCTTCACAGGCTTCTCCGGCGGCGAGTCGATGTTGCTGCATACCGGCAAAGATCCGGGCGTGTCGACCGCCGCCATGCTGCTGCCGCAAAGCGGCAATGGTTATGTAATTTTTATGAACGGCGACAACAGCATGCCAGTGCTTGAACAACTGCTGCCACAGTTGTACCTTGGCGCTGAACTGTGGCAACGAAAATAAGTACAACGAATGACCGGACAAGAGTGGGCAGAGATCCTGGTACCTTTCATCTCCTTCAGCGCAGTGGTGGCGCTGTTGGGGTTGTTATTGCTGTACAAGTACAAGAAAAAGCAGCTGTTTTTGCAGATGGTCGAACGCTCGCTGACGCAACAGGCGCCGCTGTCGCCAGAGACTATCCGCGAAGTCGCCAACCAGTTTTTCTCTGCCAACCGCGACTTACGTAAAGGCATTTTTTTGCTGGTGCTGGCGCTGGCCATTCTGGCTTTTTCCTCTCTGGCGGATTTTCGAAAGCACGGCAATCTGGATTTAAATGACGCGCTAAATGGCATCGCCATGTTACCGGGCCTGCTCGGCCTGGCGTTTTTACTGCTGGCCTGGCTTGACCGCCGGCGGCCCGGTTAAGCCGGCGCCGTGTCACCAACGCCAGCAAACAGGCAAGCGCTGCAACAGGCATCGGTTGAACAGCTGGTCGCTATCGTGCAGGTGGCTGGCGACAACGCGGCTTTTAACGAATTGTTTAGCCGGTATGAGCGCAAACTGCGGGCGTTTTTGTTGTATAAATCCAATGACAGCAAGTTTGAAGTGGATGATTTCATGCAGGAAACTTACGTCAAAGCCTTTTTGCATATCGGCCAGTATCAGCAGCAGGCCGAGTTTTCCACCTGGCTGTTACGCATCGCTATTAATGAGTTATTACAGGCCAAACGCGCCCAGGGCATTTTCGCCCGGTTGAAACAACGTTGGTTTCACAACGAACCAGAAGCGCAAAGCCATAGCGACCACAGCGCTGCACAGCATGATGCCGCAGCGCTATTGGCAAACCTCAGTGATGTGCAGCAGCAGGTATTTGTTTGTGCTGAATTTTATGGTTATTCACAAAGTGAAATTGCCGAAAAATTGCAGTTACCGCTTGGCAGTGTCAAAACCTATATGAAACAGGCGCGCGAAGCGCTCGACAGGATAAACCGCTGATGCTGAAACTAAAATGGCAACACCGACTACGGCTCTGGGCCTGGCAACAACGCCGCCTGCTGATCCTGAGCGGTGCCAGTCTGCTGGCTGCGGTATTGTTGCTGGCAGGCAACGCCCTATTGCTTTCGCTGGCAGTACCAGCCATGGCAAAACCGCTGCTGACACTGGGCCAACTGGGCATAGCCGGGCTGTTGGTCACGCTGGTTCTGATTGTGTCTGATTAGCAGTTACACCCGCAGCACGCCCCGAAAGCCGCGGGCGGCATAATAAGAATCAGCGCCATTGTGGTAGACAAACACCTGGTCATAACGCCGATCGCCAAACAGCGCCCCGCCTAGCTTGCGGATAACCGCCGGTGTGGCAAGCCAGCTCGAGGTTTTTTGATCCACCGCCTTGATGCTTTGTAATAAGCGGTATTGCTGTTCATCAAGCAATTCAATGCCTATCTGCGCCGCCATTTCATCGATACAACCGGCCGGTTTATTGGCTTTGCGGCCATCCAGCGCCTGACGGTCAAAACACAAACTGCGCCGGCCGACCGGGCTTTCGGCCGAAAAATCACAAAACAACAATTCACCGCTGTCGGCAGCCAGCGCCAGCAAATCCGGCTCACCGCCGCTGGCCTCCATTGCCGCCAGCACTTCGAGTGAGGCCGGCGCGGCTTGCAGGCGCTCGAGCACCTGCTGCCAGCTCAGGCCCGGATGGCGGTCTGGCTGCTGTGCAAAACGTTGTTGCAGGATTTCAATCAGGGTATTTTGCGTCGGCAGGTCCATGCGTGCACTCCGTCAATAGGGTTCCGCCGATGCTAGCAGGGATCCTATTGGCTTGGCACGCTGCTTTTTTCATCACTTAGAGCGGCTCGGCGCTGCCATCGTCCAGCAAGCGGAAATACTGGCCGTCGCGGAACAATATCCCTTCACTGCTGCGCGGTGGGATGCTGCCGCGGTAATCGCGTGGCTGGCGCACGTTGATGGCAATCACTTTGCCGACGAACAAACTATGTACGCGACGCTGCGGTGTATGGCCAACCACCACGGCGCTGGCGCCAAAGTGTGCCAGCGTTTTTTCCACATCTTCTTGCGTTAAATCGGCTTCAAAATAGCCACGATACCAGGACGGGCCGTTGCGGGTGGATAACAACAGGTCGTTGGCTTCGGCGTTTTTCTTCGGATAATAGGCCGTGCGGTAATGCGCCCTGACTATGGTATTCAAATCGTCCAGCGAATAATTCAGCGTGGCAAGCTTGGGATGCAAACCCCCATGCACAAACAGCTGGCCGTTGATCAGTTCCGCGGTATTTTTGCTGGCCAGCCAGCGGCCAAGCAGGCTGTTGTCGCCATATAAATCGGCTTGCTGTTTGCCGAGCACTGTCGCGACAAACTGATATTTTTTGTCTGCCGCCTGAAAATTGCCCTGCAGGTTTTTAATTTCATGATTACCGAGGATGTAATGCACAGTGCCACCCTGCGCCCGCGCCGCTTGTTCCAGCTGATAAATCAGCCACAACACCTGCGTGGTGGAAGGCCCACGATCAGTCATATCACCAAGCAACACCAGATGGCCTTTGCCAAAGGTCCAGTTCAGCTTTGCATCGATGACCCGGTGCGCCTGCAGAAAATCGCGCAGCGTTTTATAGGCACTTTCAATATCGGAGATCGCCAGAATCGGCTCGTTGTCCTGATAGCGCAGCGGCGGCGGGAAAAAACTACCGTCCGGCGCCCGATCAGGGCTGCTGCCGTTGATGGTCAGGGCAAAATGATTATCTTCCAACGGAAAATACACTTGCGTCTTTACTGTGGCGCCAACCGGCTGCATTTGCTGCTCCAGAAAAAAGCCACTTTCGCCATCACCGCGGATAAAGTTCAGCTGCATCGCATCGCCTGCAAAAAACACCTGCGGGCCTTCGCCACCGACTTTATAGGCGCGGCGGTCGTCGCCGTAATCAATATCAATACTGAAGAACACCGCAAGGCTAAGCGCCAATGCCAGCAGCAACAGGCTGGTGATGCAAAAATGTTTCAGATTGGTCCAGATGAGTTTCATCGCAAATTCCCTGTGTATCAATCAGTCACATATGCTGTTTCAACACCCGTAATACTTTACGGGTCAGCCAGGCCACCCCTACAGCCAGCAATGTCGCCACCGGCACTATCCACCAGCCCATCACCTCGGGCGTGGCCATCGGCGGCACTGAAACAAAACCAACTACGATGCTGTCGCCATGCGGTGTCGACCAAACGCCAACCGACTCAGGCAACAGAAATTTCGCCCCGGCGATAAACAACAACCCAAACGCCATGCTGAAACCAAACACCGCCATGGCAAAATACAGGCTGGCGGTAACGCTTTTTTTCACGCTTTGAATAGCGCGAAAGCCACGCGGTGGCGGCGCGCCTTCTTCGATATGAGCGACATACTGTGCCGCCAGCTGACGCGCATCACCAAAGCCGCGCAGAATTTCTGCCACGTCTGCGGCTTGGCCATTCGCGGCCTGCTGGTCCAGCACATCAAACAAATGGCTTTCAATTTCACGGATCACTTCCTGCGTTTCATGCGGGGCAAGCCGGGGCAAATAACGACGTAAATCATTGAGATAACGATGGATCATCTCGTTATTGTGCAACTCTGCATGGGACATCTCAGACTCCTGTGTTCGGTAGCGGTTGCGGGCCCGGGTTAGCCAGCAGCCATTCAATATCGCTGACGGACTGGCGCCAGAGCCGGGTCAGATCGGTCAGTTTTTTGTTGCCAAGGGGGGTTAGCTGGTAGTACTTACGCGGCCGGCTCTCACCTTCCTGCACCCACTGCGCATCGACCAGTTCATCGCGCTTCAGCCGGTCCAGCAGCGGATATAACGTGCCTTCAGTGATCGTCGTAGAAGGCAGGCTTTGCAGCAATTTCAGCAGTTCCAGCCCATATAAAGTGCGCTGCTGCAGCGCCGCCAGAATGGCCAGTTCCAGCGTACCTTTGCGCAGCTGTACTTCCCATTTTTCCATCAGAGCTTCGGTTGAGTTCATCATTCACCTGTATCGGGCCTGGGTATTGGCTAGCTATGTATTAAACTATACCTTGCAATACAAGGTATGATGCTGAGCATAGTGATAGCCAGAACAAAGATCAACAGGATAAAGACCAGAGATGAAAAAATAATCAGTAGGTAAAAAGCAAAAAGTCAGTGAAAGCAACACTGCCACTGACTTTTTATGTAGTGAAACACCAGCGTTTAGTGGGCTGTAGCAGAAGTTGCACTCGCCTTTGGCATAGGTGCTTTAATGCCGATCAGCACGGTGAGACCGCCGACTGTGATGAAAGACACAATCCGGCTCAGCGAGCCAGCATCGGCGAGGTCGACCAGAAACAGTTTCACCAGCACGACTGCCAGCAAAGCAGCACCAGCTTGCCAGCGCAGCCGGTGTTGCAGCAGATGACCGCGCAGCATCAATGCCAATGCCAGCAGCGTCCAGCCGATTGACAGTCCAAGCTGCACTTCGCTGCGGTGCCACAGCGGGTCAAATTGCCACGGCAGCTGCAGCAGCAGCGCAATAGCGCGCACCAACAGCACAGTGGCACTGACAAAAGCAGCAGCCGCCAGCAGCTGCGTGGCCCGCGGCGTTGGAGATAAAGCTCGCAGGATCGCCCGCCATTGCAAGCCCGCCGCCAGCACTGCGCCGAGCATCACGGCATCCGGGCTATTCAGTACTGGATAGCCGGTTGCCGGTTCAACCAGACTCCAGCCCCACAGCAGCACCAATCCGCCAAGCCATGGCAAAGGCAGCCGGGTTAAAAACAGCACCGGCGCCGCCGGATGCGGCCAGCGCTGCAACACAGATAACCACAGGCATAACAACATAGGCATTGCGACAGCCACAAAAAACAGTGCCAATAGCTGCGGGTTATCCAAGTGCCAGCTGTTCGCCAGATAACGTGCCTGCCAGAGCACTAAAATCCCGACCAGCCAGGGCATGACCAGTAAATACCAGGCTTTGGTGACCTGCGCCTGCCGCAGCCAGCGATAGAAACTCAAAAGCACCAACATCAGCGCGACGATACCGCTCAAAGACAACACCGGTTGCCCGTGGCCGCTGTCGAGCTGTGAGAAAAACTCAGCGCCATACCAGCAATAGAGCAGCGGCAACAACCACCAGCCAAACCGTTGCAAAGTGGGTAGCGGCCAGCGCTGATAAAGCGCGGACGCCAACAGCAACGACAGCGCCGCCACTGCGATCTGCGCCGCCAAAGGTTGCGCCAGATGACCATCCAGTTCGGCAAAAAAAGCCAGATGCCACAAACCCCAGCCGACTAATGCCCACAGCAAAGTCAAAGCAGTTTCACCCGGCAACAGCCTTGTATCCGCTGGCTTGCGGTCGCTGCTTACTGCTAGCAATAACAACGACAGGCCGAGCACCAGAATATTGAGAAAGTCGCCCTGCAACAGCCATAAGCTGCCGGTCTGCACCGGCAATTCACTGGCAAAAGCGACCAATGCCCCCGCCATCAGCAGATAAGCACCGGCGCGGCTGGCGCGGCTTTGTTGCAGAAAACCGAGCCAGCATAAACCGGCCGCTTCTAAGGCCCAGCCAAAGGCGGTCCAGCTGGCGCCTTGCGAAAATGGCAACACCAAAGAGCCAAACATCAGCGCGAGGCCCAGCTGAATGTGGCCAAACCGGCGTAAGTCGTCGCGCCGCTGCTGGCGCACCAGCAGATACATCCCGCCATACACCAACGCATAAACTGCGGCGCTAACGCTATCACCCTGGCTAAAATGATTCGTCAGCAACAGCTGCTGACTAAAGGACAACAACGGCAGGCCAAAAACTAAACTGCCATCGATAAAACCGCGGCTCTGATGGCCCTGGCGCAGCGTAAAGCGATAACCAATCAACAGGTACATCAGGAAATAAGCGGCGAAAAACGGCTGCACCAGCGCGTAATCGCTGCTGTGGTAATTGACCAGCTGCCAGGCCAGCGCGATGCCAAAGGTCGCAACAAAACCAGTCCAGTTCAGCCAGCGCCATTGCCGGTACCAGGCCAACAGCAACACACCGGCATTGAGCAGCAGGTAATAGCTGAACAGGCCAACAAAACGATTTGAGCCGTCTGATGTCAGCAACGGCACCAGAAAACCACCGGCGGTGGCCAGAATGGCCAATGCCTGTGATTGCTGCAATAGCGCCATCGCGCTGCCGGCCAATACCGTCAGCAACATCAGCGCAAAAGCCGTTGTACCACCAATCATTGGATAATATTTGCAGGCGGCAAACAAGGTCAGATAGACCACAGCAAAACCGGCCCCCTGCAGCAGCGCCGCGTGATCGCCAAGCCCACGCCGCTTCCACCAGCCAAGCCCGACCAGACCAGCGCCACAAAGCCCGATAAAGCCGAGCCGCAGCTCCATCGACAACAGGCCTTGATGGGCAAAATACGTGGCAAGAAAACTCAGGCCTAAAAACAACACGGTGAGGCCCGCCAGCACCAGCGGGCTGACCTGACGGAACAAATCAAATAAGGGTTGCAGTACTGACGGGGATGACATTGTTGCGCTTTGCTGCCAGGCAGCAGTATTGTGGCTGGCGAGCGCTGCCTGATCTGCGCTCTGCAGCGCAGGCGCGGAGGCGGCTGCGCGTGCCGGCGCTGCGGGTGTTAAACCGCTATTCGCCAGCACACCATGCGGATCCGCCCAACCGCCCGGCAGCACATCTGGGCTGGCGCTTGCCGTGGTTGCGTCAGGCTGCGCCGCAACCAGATCGGGGTTAATACCCGTCACCTGACCACGCAACTTGGCTACTTGTTGCTGCAATGCCTCGAGCTTCGTTTCCAATCCAGCCGCTTTGCGCCAGGCGTCCAGCGCCAGCCCGAGCGCCAGACCGAGGATGGCACCCATGATAGTCTCACCTTCCAACGCCCCCAGACTATATCCTGCAATCAAGCCAATCAGTGCCCACATGCTGTGACGTCCTTGTTCTGCTGCGATGCCCTACCTTAGCACCGGCGTCGATCAGGCGACAAGCGAGTGGCGTTCAGGACACACAACAGCGCTTCAGATGTCCAGGCGCAAATTGGTGGCGATCTCTGCAATTAATACCGCCGGCACTTCGGCGGCAGCGGCTAACTGCGGCCAATGCGCGACAACAGCAATCGTCTCGTCAATGATTTGATTGATCCGCGCCCGGCTGAACAACGGGCTCAACGACTCCAGGCTGTAAAAATCCGCCCGGCTGAATTGGTCCCGTTTGCCATTCAGACTCATCCAGTGACTGTTTACCCACGGACTGCCGGGCTTATAGCTATATGCCAGATCATAGGCAGGGGCGAGCCGCCATTGCTGACCTGCAGCACCATCGAGCATAAAAGCAAAATTTTTGGCATGGTCGTCGTGATTGCGCGCGACAATATTAAAGGTCATTCGCCTGAACAGCTGCTCGGCAGCAGTCGCCGGCAACTTCAGCTGCCGGGCCACACCAAACAGCTCCGCATATGAAAATGTACCCGGCTTTTTGTAGTCCACATGCGCCAGCCCGTTCAGGGTCTGCACATGCACTTTCTGATTGCCGCTGCGGTCAAACCTTTGGGTTAAAAAATGGCGGCGATCACCTTCCGGCAATAAAAAACTTGGCATCATCTCAATACCACATTGCCGTGCCATCTGGTGATAGACAAATTCCATCGCACCAAAGCCACGCGGATCACCAAAAGTCTGCTGGTCGCGCCTTGCTTCACTGATGCCATCAAATTTCAGTAAATAATGCGAAAAGCCTGCCGGTACATCGGTCTGGCCTGAGCGCGCTTCGGTAAAATCTGCATTAAAGGCCAGCACGGCTTTGGGTCTGGCGCCCCCTGCGCTCATGCCAACTGACAACAATGCCAGCATTGCCTCGCGATCGGCCTGACCGTCGCGTTGCAGCGCCACGGCAAACTGGCCACGGGCGTCCAGAATTTCCTGCGCGATGCGCAGCAGGGCATCAATCTGCACCTGCCGCGACGCGTTGAGACTTTTTAAGCGGGTGGCCGGGGCAAACTCCAGTGCCCCCATACCGCGTTTACCGGTGTATTGCAGCCGCTGCAACGGCGTGATGTCGGCTGCGGTTTTCCCCTGCGTTGCCACCCAGCCATTTAAGACCGCATTGCCAAAATCATCCGGCAGCGAATCGGCGATAAGCCCAGGTAAGCCTTTGAAAGTATTTGGGTCTAATGCAGGAAAACTGTAAATCTGCCGGCGCAGTGGCATGGTCAGCGGCGCCAGTTCTATGCCACTGCGCATAAAACCGGGATCATATTCAAAAGCGCCAAGGCCACGCTGAGTATCAAAACTGACAGCCCCAACTGCCTGCTGCTGATATGTCACATTGACGACTTCCATCACCATTCTGCTGGCTCCTCCGCAGGTTTTCTGGCGGTCCGGGATGCACGCTGACGCTGCTTACCCTGTAACTTCGCCAGCTGCAACGGCGAGATTTGCTGCCGGGGCAAAAACAACTCCAGTTGCTGCGTTAACTGCAGCGCCAGCAGCATCGCGACAAAAATCTCCAGCGTGGCTTTGCCTTTTTCCGCGTTGATAATAGTTTTACGCGTCACGCCCACCGCGGCTGCCAGTTCCGTTTGCGTCAGATCCCGGTTTAACCGCGCTTGTTTTAAGCGCTCACCCAGCTCAGCCGCCATAGCTGCTGCAGAATTTTCAGACACGTCCATAAAGAACCCTCAAAAGGACTTTAACCACATTATCCGTAATTATGGCTAATAAATAGCACATAAGCCATTCAGACCATAGAGATGCACACAACGATCAATATAAAGCACATTAACTACAAAATTTCGATTAATAAGCAAATTAAAGCTCTTTAATCATAAATTGCATTCAGGATAAATAACCAGCATCACCAGGCGCTACCAATGATGAACCGAGCCGTGGGCAACCTGTTCCCTATGCATTTGTGGAAAATAAACAACAGGATTTATCCGATACCACTAAAATTCAGGCAATAAAAAACCCGGCATCAAGCCGGGTTTTCCATCATAAATCAGTAACTTATTCTACAGTCACCGACTTCGCCAGGTTGCGTGGCTGGTCGACGTCTGTGCCTTTGATGATGGCGACGTAGTAGCTCAGCAGTTGCAGCGGGATGGTGTAGATGATTGGTGCGATCAACGGGTGGACGTGTGGCACGTTGACGACACGCTGTGTTGCGTCTGACTTAAAATGTGCATCGACATCGGCGAACACATATAAAATACCGCCACGGGCGCGCACTTCTTCGACGTTAGACTGCAGTTTTTCCAACAGTTCGTTATTCGGTGCCACCACGATAATTGGCATTTGCGCGTCAATCAGTGCCAGTGGGCCGTGTTTTAACTCACCGGCGGCGTAAGCTTCAGCGTGAATGTAAGAAATTTCTTTCAGCTTCAGTGCACCTTCCATCGCGATTGGATATTGGTCACCACGGCCTAAGAACAATGAATTGTGCTTGTCAGCAAATTCTTCGGCCAGCTTTTCAATGCTGCCAGCCAGTTCCAATGTTTGTTCTAACTTGGCTGGTAATGAGCGCAGCGCTGCAACCATTTCTTGTTGTTGTACTGCGGTTAAACCGTTGTATTTACCAATCGCCAGCGTCAGCATCGCCAGGCCAACTAACTGCGTGGTAAAGGCTTTGGTTGACGCTACGCCAATCTCAGCACCGGCACGGGTCATAAAGGCTAAATCAGATTCGCGCACTAACGAAGAACCAGCCACGTTACAAATAGTTAAACTCCCGACGTAACCCGCTTCTTTCGCCAGACGCAGCGCCGCTAAAGTGTCGGCCGTTTCGCCAGATTGCGAAATACTGACTAACAAGCTGTTTGGCTGCACAAAGGATTTGCGGTAGCGGAATTCTGATGCGATTTCAACGTTACAGGAAATGCCACCTAATGACTCTAACCAGTAACGCGCCACCATGCCGGAGTGGTAAGAAGTACCACAGGCCACGATTTGTACGTGTTTTACTTTCTTAAATAACTCGGCCGCGCCGTTACCAAAGGTTTCATCCAACACTGATTCATTACTTAAGCGGCCTTCCAGCGTGTTGTTGATGGCGTGCGGCTGCTCGTAAATTTCTTTCAGCATAAAATGACGGTATTGGCCTTTGTCACCAGCGTCATAAGTCGCGTTCGATTCAGTCACGGCGCGTTCTACTTTTTCGCCATTTTTGTCATAGACCGCCACGCTGAAACGGGTAATTTCCGCGACGTCGCCTTCTTCTAAAAACATAAAACGGCGGGTGACCGGTAATAAAGCCAGCTGATCAGAAGCGATAAAGTTTTCGCCGATACCAAGGCCAATCACCAACGGGCTGCCAGAGCGCGCCACGACTAAATGCGACGGGTCGGTTTTATCCATTAACACAGTGCCATAAGCACCGTTAAACTGTTTCACCGATTTTTGCACCGCGGCCAACAATGAACCGGCCGTTTTAAATTCTTCTTCAACTAAATGCGCGATGACTTCAGTGTCAGTGTCAGAATTAAACACATAGCCTTTGCTTTTCAGCATTTCGCGCAGCGGGCCATGGTTTTCGATGATGCCGTTGTGCACCACTGAGATTTTGCCGGAGACGTGTGGATGCGCATTGCGCTCAGAAGGTTCACCGTGGGTGGCCCAGCGCGTGTGCGCGATACCGGTACCGCCAACCGTCGGGTTTAATTTCACCGCGTCGGACAGTTCTTTGACTTTGCCTAAACGGCGGATGCGTTGCAGCTCACCGGTCGGGCTCACCACGGCAACGCCGGCTGAGTCATAACCGCGGTATTCCAGACGACGTAAACCTTCGACCAGAATGTCGACGACGTCACGTTGCGCTACTGCGCCTACTATTCCACACATATTTACTCCGATGTCGTTTGTTCAGTTGTAACAGGGGCACAGATCACCCGGACGCCCTGCTGTTCTATTTGCATTTTTGCCGTGTCGGGTAACTTGTCGTCTGTTACCAGGATTTTTATCGACGTCCACGGCAGTTCGAGATTATGAATTTTGCGGCCGATCTTATCCGATTCCACCATCACCACGACTTCACGCGCCACTTCTGCCATCACCCGGCTAAGGCTGGTTAGTTCATTAAAAGTGGTGGTGCCGCGAAGTAAATCGATGCCGTCGGCGCCGATAAACAGCTGGTCAAAATCGTAGGCCCGAAGCACCTGTTCCGCCAGCTGGCCCTGAAAGGACTCAGACTGCGCGTCCCAGCTGCCGCCGGTCATTAATAATTTGGGTTCGTGTTCCAGTTCACGCAGGCTGTTGGCAATGAACAGCGAATTGGTCATCACTACCAGGCCCTGTTTGGCCGACAACTCCGGCAGCAAGGCTGCTGTGGTGCTGCCGCTGTCGAGAATAATCCGGTAATGATCTTTAATCAGTGCGGCTGCAGCTTTGGCCAGCGCCTGCTTACGGGCGGAGATGGTTGAAGGCACAGCTTCGCTGATGAGTTCGTGCGGCAGCTGCACAGCACCGCCATAACGACGCAACAACAAGCCGTTATCTTCGAGCGCGGTTAAATCTTTGCGAATAGTCACTTCTGAAGTATCAAACCGCAGCGCCAACTCATCGACACTGACTTCGCCCTGTTCGGCCAGCAAATCCAGAATACTGCGGCGTCTTTGTTGCGTATTGCGTTTATTCATCAGTGTGAGGGCGCTTAAATTTCGGTTTAAGTTTCGTTTCGAAAGATAATTTCCTATCCATTCGAAATATTATTGCAAGCTTTTCGCCTTGCAGGCGTTCATCTGGCCGGCGCTTAATCTGGCCGGCGCAGCATTGGCAACAAAATGCGGTAACCTGTGCCCTGGCTCTGCTTCATTGCGCGCCTGAATACTGCCGTGTAGTTCGACCGTCACCAGATTGTAGATGATGTGGCCGCCAAGCCCACTGTAGCCTTGATGCCGCTTGGTCGTAAAGAACGTCACAAATAATCGTGGCAACAGTTCTGCTGGCATGCCCTGACCATTGTCCTGATATTGTATCAGAATTTGCGGATCCCTGCTGGTTTTGCTTCGCAGCCGCACCTGACGATCTGCTTGCTGCGGTAAAAACCCATGCTGCAGCGAATTCATCAGCAGATGTTCCAGTAACCGTGCCAGGATCCCGGCGTCTGCCACCAACACCAGCCCTGGTTGTAGCCGATAATCAACGGCATAACCCGCCTTTTTCAAATTTTGTTCCAGCGTTCATCGGCACTTCATCTAAATAGCCGCATGAGTTCCAGCCCCCGCACACCGATCGCCGTGCGGTCGACCATGACCTGTTTAAAACCCTGCACCAGTGCGGCGACGCGTTGCGTGTTATTCACCAGTAATCTCGCTGCGGCGTGCGCCTTCCAGATAGTCGTTAACGCCTGTATCGTCAGCCGTTTGTCCTGTT
>JAXHNX010000030.1:0-14165 GCA_034519945.1 Rheinheimera sp. | reverse complement strand
TTGTACTTCGTTCGGTTACGTATTCTGCACTTTATGTTTTCTCGTTTACAGCCGGTAGCGACAGATCCGATTTTGGGATTAATGGCCGCTTACAAAGAAGATCCGAATCCACTGAAAGTTGACCTCGGTGTCGGTGTCTACAAAGACGAAGCGGGCCACACGGCTGTGCTGGATTGTGTGAAAAAAGCTGAGAAACTGCGGCTGGATCATGAAGACAGCAAAACTTATATCGGCATGGCGGGTGATTTAAGCTTCAACGCCCATATCGAAAAACTGGCATTTGGCCCGCATAAAGTGTTGCTGGAAGGCCGCACCACCACGGCTCACACGCCAGGTGGTACCGGTGCGCTGCGCGTCGCTGCTGAATTTATCAAAAAAGCCAATCCGGATGCGACCATTTGGGTAACCACTCCAACCTGGGCCAACCATATTTCAATGTTTCAGGCGGCTGGCCTCAAAGTGAAAGAATACGCTTATTACGATTACGACACCAAAGGCCTGAAAGAAGAGGCGATGTTTGCCGATCTTGCAACAGTGCCAGCGGGTGACGTGGTGTTGGTGCATGCCTGCTGTCATAACCCAAGCGGTATGGATTTAAACTTTGCCCAGTGGCAGAAGTTTACCGCGCTGGCGAAAGAGCGTGGTTTTACGCCGTTAGTAGATATGGCGTACCAGGGCTTTGGCCTTGGCCTCGATGAAGACACACAGGGTTTGCGTTATTTAGCCAATGAAGTTGAAGAGTTAATTCTATGTACTTCATGCTCGAAAAACTTCGGTTTATACCGCGAACGGATTGGCGCTGTGTCTATTGTGGTCGACAGCAATAAAATGCTGGAAACCGCGCGGACCAACCTGTTAGCAGTGGTGCGCAGTATCTATTCAATGCCACCGGCGCACGGTGCCATCATCGTCAGCCATATTCTCGATAGCACTGAACTGACCGCTTTATGGCACCAGGAACTGGCGGTGATGCGTAACCGCATCAACGACTATCGTCAGCTGATCATCGACAAGCTGCAAGCCGAAGGCGTGCAACAGGATTTCAGTTTTATCACCAAACAACACGGCATGTTCAGCTTCCTTGGCATCCAAAAGGAGCAAATCGAACGGCTGCGCAAAGAATTCAGTATTTATATGGTCGGTTCCAGCCGCGTCAGTATTGCTGGTCTGAACCATAGCAATATTGATTATTTTGCTAAAGCTGTTGCGACAGTGCTGAAATAACGTCAAATCCTGAGCCTGCAACAGTACAGGCCGCCTGAAACTTCAACAAAGGCAACTTTACGGTTGCCTTTGTATTTTATGCTGTTTAAGGTGAAGTGAATTCAAACAGAGGAGTGCGCAGGGTGCGAGGTTTAGCTGCAGGAGCATGGAAGCAGATCAGGTCAACCTTGTTGCTTGGCGCGTGCCTGTGCGGGCCGGCTGTCGCGACGGAACCGCTGCGTGTGGTATTGGAGATCTCGCCGCCACACCAAACCCTCGAAAACGGCAAAGTCGGCGGCCTGACCACTGCAGTTGTTGAGCAGATGCTGCAACAGGCCGGTCTTGCTGCAGCTTATGAGGTTTATCCCTGGGCCCGGGCTTTTCGCATCGCGGCTACGACGCCAGATGTGCTGATTTACAATATGGCGCGCACACCAGAGCGCGAAGCGCAGTTTGAATGGATTGGCAAAGTTGCCAGCTATAAATTTGGTTTCTTAAAGCTGAGCCGACGGCATGACATCAAAGTGCAGCAGCTCAGTGAAATCGGCAAATATGTGATAGGCGCACAGCGGGATGACTTTTCTGCTGAGTGGCTCCGGGATGTAGCCAAGCAGCCGCAGCAAAAGCTTGAGTTGCAACCGGATGTCATTGAAACCTGGCGATTACTGGTCAAAGGTAAGCTGGATTTGATGATTGATGACCCACAAACGATAGACGATATGCTGATACAGCATCAACTCCGGCGCAGTGATGTTGAATTTGTATTTTTCCCACCCGAACTGGAACAACACACCTGGATTGCGGTAAAAAAAGGCTCTTCGCCAGAATTAGTGGAGCGACTGCGACAGGCTTATCAGCAAATAAAAGACGGTGTAGCACTGCAAAAAGCGATGCGTCTTGCGGCGTCAAAAGCTGTGTAACTGCCAAACGGTGCGCCAACAAAAATCCCTGCCAAAGCAGGGATTTTTTTGATAGTCAATTCGGCAGCACGGATTAAATCTTCTTGTACTTAATCCGGTGCGGTTCGGCAGCTTGGGCGCCGTAAGTCGCTTTTAACCAGGTTTCGTAGTCGGAATAGTTGCCTTCGAAGAAATTGACTTTGCCTTCGTCACGGTAATCGAGGATGTGCGTGGCGATGCGGTCAAGGAACCAGCGATCGTGCGAGATCACCATGGCGCAGCCCGGGAAATCCAGGATGGCGTTTTCTAAGGCGCGCAGCGTTTCAACGTCTAAGTCGTTGGTTGGTTCATCGAGCAGCAGCATGTTGCCGCCGGCTTTTAATAAGGCAGCTAAGTGCACGCGATTGCGCTCACCGCCAGACAAATCACCGATAAACTTCTGCTGGTCGTTACCTTTGAAGTTAAAGCGGCCAACATAAGCCCGGCTTGGGATGGTGAAGTTACCGATTTGCAGCATATCCTGACCGTTGGAAATTTCCTGCCAGACGGTATTTTTCGGGTTCATGCTGTCGCGGAACTGGTCGACACTGGCCAGCTGCACGGTTTCACCGACTTCAATAGTGCCGGCATCTGGTTGTTCTGCACCGCTGATCATGCGGAACAGCGTCGATTTACCGGCACCGTTGGCACCGATAATGCCGACGATGGCGCCTTTAGGCACGCTGAAGCTTAAATCGTCAATCAACACGCGGTCGCCGTAGGATTTACGCAGGTTTTTCACTTCCAGCACTTTGTCGCCTAAGCGTGGTCCTGGCGGAATGAACAACTCGTTGGTTTCGTTGCGTTTCTGGAAGTCCTGGCTTTGCAGTTCTTCAAACCGCGCCATCCGCGCTTTGGATTTGGCATGGCGGCCTTTTGGATTGGTACGCACCCATTCCAGTTCTTGCTTGATGGAACGCTGGCGGGCGTTTTCGGTTTTCTCTTCCAGCTGCAGACGGGCATCTTTTTGTTCCAGCCAGCTCGAGTAGTTGCCTTGCCATGGAATACCTTCGCCGCGGTCCAGTTCTAAGATCCAGCCGGCGACGTTATCGAGGAAATAACGGTCGTGCGTGATGGCAACCACAGTGCCAGTGTAATCGTGCAGGAAACGCTCCAGCCAGGCGACAGATTCAGCATCTAAGTGGTTGGTTGGTTCGTCCAGCAGCAGCATGTCTGGTTTTTCCAGCAGCAGGCGGCAAATCGCGACACGGCGGCGTTCACCACCGGACAGCACTTTGATTTCAGCGTCCCACGGCGGCAGGCGCAACGCATCGGCAGCGCGTTCTAAAATATTGTCGAGGTTATGGCCGTCTTTGGCCTGAATGATCGCTTCCAGTTCACCTTGTTCACGGGCGAGCGCATCAAAGTCTGCGTTCTCGTCGGCATAAGCCGCGTACACCGCATCGAGCCGGCTGAACGCGTTTTTTACGTCAGCGACGGCTTCTTCCACCACTTCACGCACGGTTTTGCTCATATCGAGCACCGGTTCCTGTGGCAGGTAACCAATGTTGATGCCGGCCAATGGTTTGGCTTCACCGTCAAATTCGGTATCAACGCCGGCCATAATGCGCAGCAATGAAGATTTACCGGAGCCGTTTAAACCCAACACGCCGATTTTGGCGCCAGGGAAAAACGATAATGAAATATCTTTTAAAATCGTACGCTTAGGTGGAACCACCTTCGACATCCGATACATTGAATAAATGTACTGAGCCATGATTGGAGCTGTCCCTTCAGGAAGAATGCCACGAATTGTACGTCATTTTTTTCTCCGGCGGGAACCTTGCACACCGACAAAATCAATTCACAATGAAAAAAATCCGGTGCCAAGCGCCGTTGCTTCTGGGATAATCTTTGCAGCACTGCCGGACATTCCCGTTCCGGTAACACAACACAGGACTTCAATCATGGCTGAATATGCACACGATCCGGTATTTCAGGGCTTTATCGCCGAAGCACGCTCAGAAGCACAAGTTTGGGTGCTGACGCATGGTGAAGATTTACTGGTGGTTGAATCGGTTGAGTTTGAAGACACCGATGTGATGCCATTCTGGTCCAATCAGGCCGCAGCTTTGGCGCATTGCAGTGAAGAGTGGGCTGAATACAAACCTGAAGCCATTCCGCTGGACATTTTCTGTGACGGCTGGTTAAAAGAAATGTATGACGACGGTGTGCTGATTGGTACCAATTGGGACAGCGAATTAAACGGCCCGGAAGTGGAACCACGCGAAATCCTCGAAGCGTTGTCACAGCTGCAATAAACGCCGGTTATTTTACTAAAACCCGGTCCTTTCCGGGTTTTGTTGTTTCTGGCGATTGCCCGTTTATGTGCCGTGATCCGGCTCGCTGCCACTCTGGCTGGTACCGGCAAAAAAAGCCGTCACTGCCGCCGGCAAAACCGGTGGCGTCATACTCAGGTCTTTGCTGAATTCCTGTTGTAACAACCTGAACACAGCCAGACGCGCCTGATCTTTATCATTGGCATCTATCAGCTGCCAGGGCGCATGTCGCGTAGAGGTGCGGGCAAACATCTCGTCACGGGCCAGCACATAATCTTGCCAGCGCGCACGGTTACGGATGTCTTCTGCGGTCAGTTTCCATTGTTTCGCCGGATCCTGATAGCGTTCGGTAAAACGTTTGAGCTGGGTCTGTGCGCTGATATCCAGCCAAATTTTCACCAGCACAAAGCCTTCTTGCTGCAAAGTCTGTTCGAAGGCATTGATTTGGTCGTAAGCACGTTGCCAGACCTCTGGCGCAGCCAGCTGTTCCACCCGTTCGACTAACACCCGGCCATACCAGGACCGGTCAAACACCGCCCAATGGCCTTGCTGTGGCAGCCGTTGCCAAAAGCGTTGCAGCCAATGCTGGGTGCGTTCCGGTTCATTGGGCGCATTCGTTGGCCAGACATGCAACCAGCGCGGATCCAGACACCAGCCCAGCCGGCGGATGATACCGCCTTTGCCGGCGGCATCCGGTCCTTCCAGCACCACAACAGCACCGCGTTGCTGGCGGCTCATCGCCTGTTGCAGCAACACCAGCTGATGCTGCAGACTGACCAGTTGTAATTCAGCATTCGGTGCGCAGATCTTTTTTACCCGACATCGTGGATTTCCATTGCTGACTAAGCTCTGCCAACAGTGTGGCGTCAGATCTGCAGTTTTTTCATGCTCGTTTACATTGCTGCGCTATTGCAAATAAGAATGAATCTCAGTAACATTCAGGCCAGTTTTATCCGGAGGTAAAGCTGTTGTCGCGTTTTCTGCGTTGGTTGCACATCTATGTCTCGATGACCGTGCTGGTGGTGTTTGTTTTTTTTGCCCTGACCGGTATCACGCTGAATCATCCGGACTGGCAACTGGAGGCCGGCAAACAAAGTGACAGCCGGCAGCTGCAGCTGCCGGCCCAGTTGGCAGCGCTGGAGTTTACGGAAGATCAGCTGCAGCAGGCGGCGCAGGCGCAGCAAATTGCTGACTGGCTGCGCACCGAACATCAGGTGCAGGGCGCAGTGTTTGCTTTTGTCTATGATGCCGACGAGCAGTTGCTTGAACTCGACTTTAAACAACCCGCCGGTTTTGCCAATGCGCAGATTGAGCTGGAGAGCGGCGCGGTGGAACTTACGCGTGAATTTGGCGGTTATCTGGCGCTGCTCAATGACCTGCACAAAGGCCGTTACGCCGGCACTGCGTGGAAATGGCTGATTGATGTGGTCGCCATCGCTTGTCTGCTGTTTGCGCTCAGCGGTTTTTATTTGTTGTGGCGCCAGCCGGCTCGGCGCTGGCTCGGTGTGCAATGCGCACTGACCGGCGCCGGCGTGATGTTGTTGGTTTATCTGGCGGCGCTGCACTGATGGATCTGATGTTGATTTGCAGGCGGTGTGAAGTGGTGAAAAGGAGAGTAGGGCGTTGAAAAAAACATGCAGTGTGGCGCTGGTGCTGGCTGTCCGGTTCTGGCGTTGCCGGCAACAGCCAGTGATCTGGAGATCGCACTGCAACTGCCAAAGATCAGTGAAGGCCAATATCACCGGCCTTATGTCGCGGTCTGGGTGGAAGACAGCAGCGAAAAATCGGTGCGTCTGATTGAGATCTGGCGGGAAAAACCGGATTGGATCAAAGATTTACGCCGCTTCTGGCGTAAAACCGGCCGTGCGGACCAGCCGCTGGTGGACGCCCGCACCGGCGCCACCAAAGGCCCGGGCGCAATATCGGCTGCGCTGGGATGGCAAAGACGATCAAGGCGTTGCAGTGCCAAACGGCGAATATCAGCTGGTGATTGAAGCGGCACGTGAACATGGTGGCCGGCAGCTGGTAAAACAGAAATTTAACTGGGACGGCAGCGCAATCAGCGTCAGTGTTGAAGCGGGCAATGAAATTGGTCTGGTTCAGCTCAGCCGCAAAGCGTCATAACTCAGCTCATTATTTAGCAAGGAAATTCAGCATGAAAACAATTCGTCTGTTGGCGTTAGGTTCAGTGTTTGCCGGCTCTGCGGCGATGGCGCATACGATGAATGTGTTGCCAAGCCACTATGTTCAGTCAAAAACCGGTGGTTTTGTCACTGTAGATCTGTTCGCCAGCAATATGACCTTTCAGGCCGATAAAGGCGTTGGCGTGGATGGCTTTAAAGTGGTGTTACCGGATGGCTCTGTCGCCAAACCGGCGGCTGCGGTGCAAGGCAAACGCAAGTCGATGGCCGATGTTGAATTGGCAGCTGCCGGCACTTACCGGCTTAGAAATGGGCGGACAGCCGCGTTATTTCACCAGTTACAAACTGGGTGGTGAGCAAAAACGGCTGATGGGTGACAAGCTAAAAGCGGCAAAAGAGCTGCCAAAAGATGCCACCGACGTGGTGACTACGCAGGGCCGCAACCGTGCCATGGCATTTGTCACTGTCAATGGTCCAACCGATACGGTACTGAAAACAACCGGTCAGGGGCTGGAATTCAGTTTTGACCGGCACCCGGCCGACATTGTTGCCGGCGAAGCCGTCACTGTGACTTTAACGCTGAATGGTAAGCCGGTTGAAGGTATCAAAGCTGATCTGTCGTTTGACGGCGAATTGTATCGTAACGATCCGGCGCGCCAGCATCTGCTCACCGATAAAGCCGGTCAGTTCAGTTTCACTCCAGCCAATGCCGGTCGATATTTGCTGGAAGCTTCTGCTGAAGCACCGCTGCAATCGGACAAAGCGGATAAGATGCGCGAAGGTTTTACCCTGAGTTTTGAAGCCGCTTTACCGTAACAGGTCCGGTTATTCCGACAGAAAAAAAGAGGAGCAAGCTCCTCTTTTTAATCTGCAGCCTGTGTCGACAGGCTGCAGCTAGTGCCGGTTAACCGACCAGGTCGATTTCCAGCTCGTCTTCGTCGTCCAAATCCAACATCTGCCGTAGGCGTTTTTGCTCCATCAGATCATCGATCCGACGTCTGGCTTCAGTTTTATGTTTGTTTTTAGCGTCTTTGTTGCTGATCTTTGCCAGCTTGATGTCGGCGCCTGCATCGGCAGTGCCATAGTCCCCTGCAATCATTTCGGCCATATTTTGTGACTTCCCTGGGTTATTCTTTTTTCGAGCCGCCCTCGTTTTAGTCCTATTTCAGAGACTGCTAAAGAGATATATTTTTATCGTCATAATAAAAATAGTGAATCGATGCGCTAAGTAGTTGCTCTTTATCGCAGTTCAGCTTGTGCTGGTCGGATCCGCTGCCAGATCTGCCGGATCGTTCGCTGAAAATTTGCACAATGGCGGATCGCAGGAACGATCTTTTTTTGTCATTCAGCGTATCATCAGAAAAAAGGAGGGGTTTATGCGTACTTTAAAATTGGTGAAGTTGTTTTCTGTACTTGGGTTGGGTCTGGTCAGTGGTCAGGCGGCCGCGGCGCAGTGTGGTGATGTACTGAATCACTCGATGCAGCAACTGCGCACGAAAGAAACCATCGATTTGTGTGAGTCCTATCAGGACAAAACACTGTTGATCGTCAACACGGCAAGTAAATGCGGTTTTACACCGCAATTCAAAGCATTACAGGCACTGTCAGAGAAATACGCCAGCAAAGGCCTGGTGGTATTAGGCTTCCCGTCTGACGATTTTATGCAGGAACATAACGACGAAGCCAAGACCGCGGAAGTCTGTTATATCAACTACGGCGTGAAGTTTCCGATGTTCTCCACCAGCCCGGTGCGCGGTGACGATGCCAACCCGGTATTTAAAGCTTTGATCGCCAAATCCGGCGAAAAGCCAAGCTGGAACTTCAATAAGTATCTGGTCAGTAAAGGCGAAACAACGGTGAAACACTTTGGCAGCAAAGTGACGCCGGATGATCCGGCTTTTATTGCTGAGCTTGAGAAGATGCTGGCGCAGTAAAAGTATCAACTACGAAAAAGCCCGCGACTATCGCGGGCTTTTGTCCATGGGGCTATCTTCACTAAAAGTTCTTAAATGTCTTTTTCATATCTTACGAGTGTCCAGTGGGCCACCACCTCTTGCTTTTGTTTGCCAGATCACCCGACTGATAACGCCAGCGCTGCCAGGCCACCTGTACGCGGTATTTCAGATTGCGCAGCGCCGTGGTATCGCCTTTGCGGCTGCCGCCACTGATTTGGTTGATCACGCTGTCGAATTTCGTTGATGGCCAGATGGTGTAGGGTAACAGCGAAAATAACTGCAAGTTCAGTTCGGCGCCAAACTGCATATCTAAATCGACGGGCCGGAAAAATTTGTCGCGTTGCAGTAGTTTCTTTGCGCCGCTTAAACTCATGGCATAGCCGGTCGCACAGTTAGGGACGCGCTTAAAATTCACCAGTTCGAAACCGTCATCCAACGCTTTACGGCCAAAAGCTGGGGTATCTCTGTCGTCTGAAAGTTTTATATGGTCCCAACCACTCAGTCGGCTGATCTGTCCCAAGGCAGCTGCGAAGCGGGTATCTACATCAATGTCATCTTCCAGCACTATCGCCACTTCAATATTCTGCTCAACCATCAACTGCCAGACGCCGCGATGCGATAAATAACAGCCAATTTCACCCGGTGACAAAGAGCGGCGAAAATGCTGCAGGTTTGCTGCTTTGTCATAACAGGCATCCACTTCTGCAGCGCTCAGATCTTTGCCATAAACTCCGCGAAAGCGCTGTGCGGCTGATCCCCAGCGCCTGCAATTGCTGTTCTGCATGCTGATAACGCTCAGGCGAGCTGTCGAGGTTGATGATAAACACCGGGATCTGAGCGAGAGCGGGTGGAGTCATGAAAAGTCCTGCGACAAAATGCAAAAGTGCTAGTGTAAGCAAATTAAACCATGCACTCCACGTAATTTACGTTTCACTAATTTTGCATGGCTTGAGTTCTGCAAGGGACTGCCTTATGATTAGTTTTGGTTATTAGCATAGAACAATAAGAAATAAGGAGCTGCCATGAGCTGGGGAATGCCATTGCTGGCAGCTTTGCTGATCGGGCTGACGCTGGGCCTGTTTGGCTCAGGTGGTTCTATTCTGACAGTGCCAGTGCTGATTTTTTTACTGGATATGCCCGAGAAGCTGGCAATCAGTACAGCGCTGGGGGTTGTCGCGCTGATTAGCCTTGGCGCAGTCCTGCCTTATCTGTGGCGACGTCAGGTCGCCGGGAAATTGTTGGCGCAACTCGCTATTCCCGGAGTGATAGGCGCCGCGGCCGGCGGCTATGCCAGCCAATGGTTGCCTGCCTTGCTGCAGTTGATTGTACTCGCAACACTAATGTTATTAGCCAGTATGAATATGTGGCGCAGCCAACCGGTGCAGGTGCGGTTGCCACACCATTGGCAAGTGATGCTGGCGGGTACTGTACTTGGCCTTATCACCGGTCTGGTCGGCGTAGGCGGTGGTTTTTTATTGGTGCCGCTGCTGCTTGCGATCAGTGATCTGCCTTCACAGCGGGTGGTTGCCACCAGCCTTGCTTTGGTATTTTTGCAAAGCTGTAGCGGTTTTGTCAGTTTGTGGTTCAGTCAGCCACAGTTAAGGCCAGATTTGTGGTTGGTCGGCAGTTTTGGTCTGATTGGCGTGGTTGGTAGTTTGCTGGGGTTGCTGGCGCTGCAATATTTGCCACAACGCTGGTTCCGGCGTGCCTTTGCATTATTTTTACCGGTGTTGGCTGTCGGTTTAGTGCTACAGCACTGGCGCTAAGGCGACGTTGGCTGTATGAGACAACTAACAATTTATCGTGTATATTAGAGTTAATTAATTTACTGGGGGTGTTTATGACTGTTGAAAGAGCTTTATTGGTTTTTGCTGGTAGCATGGTGTTGTTGTCTGTGGTGCTGACTCATTATGTTCACCCGAACTTTGTCTGGCTGACGCTGTTTGTTGGCGCCAATATGATCCAAAGCGCCTTTACCGGGTTTTGTCCGGCGGTGATGGTGATGAAAAAACTGGGGCTGAAAACGGAAGCACAACAAGCTTGTGCAGTCCGCTGAGAGTGAGTATGCGGTGATTTGCCAAGCCTATCAGGTCCGGCTGAAACCCGGATCTGGTTGGGTGGCCTGGCTGGTTGCCGCTTCGCGCGCCAGTACATCACAACGTTCGTTTTCCGGATGGCCGGCGTGGCCTTTCACCCAATGCCAGCGGATCTCGTGCGGTTGGCACGCGGCGTCCAGTCGTTGCCATAAATCTTTGTTTTTCACCGGCTCTTTGGCAGCCGTACGCCAGTTATTGCGTTTCCAGTTCACCAGCCATTGCGTAATGCCCTGACGGACATACTGACTGTCGGTGGAAATATCAATAGAGCAGGGGCGTTTGAGACTTTCCAGCGCTGCGATGGCTGCCATCAGTTCCATCCGGTTGTTGGTAGTCTCAATAAAACCGCCGGATAACTCTTTGAGATGCTGTTGGTATTTCATCACCACACCATATCCACCAGGGCCCGGATTGCCGAGGCAGGAGCCGTCGGTGTAGATTTCAACAGATTTGTACATCAAGGCTTCCCAGCTGCAAAAACGGCGTATACTCTAGCGCAAAAAGCGCTGAAAAACGATTCCTCATGGCAAAACGTCAGATCATCCTCGATACCGAAACCACGGGTATCAATCCGCAGGAAGGCCACCGCATCATTGAGATCGGTTGTGTTGAGATGTTCAACCGCCGGCTGACCGGCAACAACTTCCATGTGTATTTAAACCCGGACCGGTTTATTGAACAGGAAGCGATTAATATCCACGGCATCACCAATGAATTTGTCGCCGACAAACAGCGTTTTCGCGACATCGCCCAGCAGTTTTTTGACTACGTACAGGGCGCTGAGCTGGTGATCCACAATGCCGCGTTTGACGTCGGCTTTATCAACCACGAATTTAAACTGCTGGCTGCGCCGCTGCCGCCAATTGACACTGTCTGTGGCATCCTCGATACGCTGAAACTGGCGCGGGATTTACATCCGGGCCAGAAAAATAACCTCGATGCCTTGTGCCGGCGTTACGACATCGTCAACAGCCACCGGACTTTCCACGGCGCTTTGCTCGATGCCGAAATTTTGGCCGATGTGTATCTGGCGATGACCGGTGGTCAGGTCAGTCTGAATTTGGCGAATAACAGTGGCAATGAACAAAACAATCAGCAGCAGATTGGCCTGGTGCGCCGTGGCGCGCTAAAAGTGGTCAGTGCTTCAGCTGATGAACTGGCGGCTCATGAAAAACGACTGGATTTAGTACAGAAAAAAGGTGGGTCTTGCCTGTGGCGCAGTTAAAGTGGCTTTTTCCGTTCTTGCTCGGTGCTGTGTTACTGGCGCCACAAACTTGGGCCCAAACCAGCAAAACCGAGGCAACAACAGCTGCTGCCGAAAAAGCTGCCGCAGTGCCGGCAGAGAAGCAGGTCATTACCGAGCTAAAAGATATTGCCGGTACCAACAGTATTCCGCTGCTCGGTAACCGCTTTCGGATTGATTTTGCTGTCGATGAAGTGACGCTGGTGTTTTTCCGCAAAAAAGGCGCGCCTTCAGTAGTGCTGGTGCGGCCAGATGGCAGTAAAGTTTATGCGCGAACTGCCAAAGATAATAACATGCAGTGGTTTGACGATAAGACTTACGACCTGATCAAAATGACCAAACCCACGCCAGGCCCCTGGCAGGCGATTGGCGAGATTTTGCCGGAAAGCCGCATTATGGTGCTGACCGATATTGGTCTGGATGTGGATGCGCTGCCAAAAGACCTGATGGTGGGCGAGATTTTTAAAGTCACGGCCAGACTCAGCAACGGTGGTAAGCCGGTCAATGTCAAAGATTTCCGCGATATTCTGCAGCTGGATGTGTTGTTGTTCAGTACGCAAAAACCGGGTTATGACAATTCGAACGCCACAGTACTGAATTTCACTTCGTTTGCCGATGATGGCAAAAATTACGACGAAAGACCGCGTGATGCTATTTTTACCGGCGAATTTAACCTCAAAATCCCGGCCGGAGAATGGCTGCCGAAGTATCTGGTAAAAACACCGTTGTATACCCGGGAGCTGATGCAGGATCCGGTGCTGGTGATCCGCACACCAATTAAAACTGAAGCGGTTGAGAGTCTGACACCGGATGAGCCGCACCAGGTGGTTTATCAGATCACCGAAGGCCCGATCAATCCGGATTCTTTGATAGTGCAGGGCCGGCTGCGTTATCCGAATGGCGAAGTGCAGAGTTTTTCCCTTGGCGAACAACAAGGGGATAAACGCACGTTGCGCGTGGCCAATGCCGGTGTCGGCACTTATCGCATCGAGCAAATGTTGTTTGGGAAAACCAAGACCGGCCGCGAATTTGTCCTTAGTTTGCCGGAATACACTTTTGCTGCGATCGGGCCGAAGATTGCGGTACCGGAAGTGCCTGCAGCAGAAGCGGCAACGCCGGCAGATGGCGCTGCAGTAAATCCAGCCGGGACAACCATAGTCTCTGCAGCAGGCGAAACTCCGGCCGAACCACCGGCTGAGTTTCCGCTCGGTCTGGTGATTGGCGTGAATTTATTGATCCTGATTGGCGGTGGCGGCGCTATTTTGCTGACGATGAATGCCAATGCGCAAAGAACGCTTAGTATGCTGCTGGCTAAACTGAACCCGGCGGCAGTGCTGAAGCGGAAAAAAGCGGGGGCCGGCGAGATGACATTGCCGGGGATGGAACAAAGTGCTGGGGCAGATAGTGCTGCAGCGGCGAAAAAACCACCGAAAAACAAAGCCTCTGATGATATTTTAGACCTTTCGTTACCGGATGATTAAGCTTTAGCCAGATCCGGCAAAAAAGAAGTTGACGGGTCTGGGGCAGAACCGTATTATTCCCGCCGCAACGCAGCATCCCCAACTGATATGCTGTAATGCAAGGCTTGGAGCGGTAGTTCAGTCGGTTAGAATACCGGCCTGTCACGCCGGGGGTCGCGGGTTCGAGTCCCGTCCGCTCCGCCACTTTTTCGATGCTTCTTCGGAGCGGTAGTTCAGTCGGTTAGAATACCGGCCTGTCACGCCGGGGGTCGCGGGTTCGAGTCCCGTCCGCTCCGCCACTTGCATCGAAAGCTTCTCTGTACGGAGCGGTAGTTCAGTCGGTTAGAATACCGGCCTGTCACGCCGGGGGTCGCGGGTTCGAGTCCCGTCCGCTCCGCCACTACAGAAGCAATTAGTCCTGAGCAGTAGCTCACTCCAGCGCGGAGCGGTAGTTCAGTCGGTTAGAATACCGGCCTGTCACGCCGGGGGTCGCGGGTTCGAGTCCCGTCCGCTCCGCCATTTTATTCTTGATGTATCCATCTGATTTAATTCAAGTTTATGCTAAAAATGCCGTGTTTCAAAACACGGTATTTCTGCATTTTTGGACACCAAAAGCCACGAAAGTGTCCAAAACGTGTCTAAAGCCCAAATCGGCCGAGGGTCAATTCTAAGTGGAAAAGACACCATTTAATGCCTGCTAATCCCTTCACATTTCGTTTACTAAAAGTCTCCGGCCTGCCTTATACAAATCAATAAGTTACCAAATCAGCTTTATAAAAAATACGGTGTCCAACGGTGACCAGAAAAAGTCGTATAATGCTGAGTTCTTTTTCATAAAAATGAATATAAA
>JAXHNX010000023.1:0-92095 GCA_034519945.1 Rheinheimera sp. | reverse complement strand
CTGCCCTGCTGTTTGCTGATGATCCTGCCATTATTACCGCCTCTTTACACGGCGAGAAAAATTTCCCGGCACGCAAACAACAATCCAATTGGGATATCGCCTTACCAACGCACTGTGGCGATGCGGATTATCTGGACGCGGTCAAAACCAGTCTGGACTATCTATTACACCTGCATCAACCCGATTTGGTGTTGTATGACGCTGGCGTCGACATTCATCAGGATGATGATTTAGGCCTGCTGCAGGTCACCACAGCGGGCATATATCAGCGTGATTTAATTGTTTTTGAAGGCTGTCGTGACTTACAGATCCCGGTTGCAGCAGTGATTGGGGGTGGATATCAACGCGATATGACCAAACTGACGGCAGTGCACAGCCAGCTGTTTCGCGCTGCTTGCGCCGTCTATACGCCGGCGCAGCCATTATTCTGGGACTGATCACCCCGCATCCCCGGAGAAATAAAATCCCAGCTGACGCCGCACCGGAGCCGGTAATACCGGCAGACTGGCTTTTGGCACTAAAAACGTCGCCATATGGAACAGGTCAGTGAAAATACGGTTTTTCTCGGTCGTGCGTTTCAGGTAGTCATGACCACTGGAGCCACCGGTGCCAATTTTGGTCCCGAGCATCCGCTGCACCATCATCGCGTGTTTATAACGCCAGATCGTCAGGTTTTCGTCGATTTCAGTCAGACAAGTCAGCACCTGAAATGGCAAATTAAACACCGGCTCTTCCTGATACAGGCTGATAAACAACGCACCGAGCATCGCACGCTGGCTTAAGCGGAAACTGCCTTGTTGCTGCAATTCGGCATATTTGTCGGTATCCAGCAAAGCGCTGAATTTGGCGCGGGTGCGCTCAATCTCATCGAGCTGCAATTGCCGTTCAGGCGCTGCCAGCGCAGCAATAGATTCGACGGTTTGCTGATCTTCATCGAGCATCTGCGCTGTGACCTGCTGGTACATCTGCCAGAAGCTGAAATCGCCAAACTCGAGAAACGGCATCCGTTCAAGCCAGGCTTGTACCCGTTCAAATAACGAGGGCAAGGTTTCAAAGCTTTGCAGAAACTCGCGGTCTTTGTCATTCAGCCGGTTATAAAACGAGTTTTTATCAAAATCGATACGGAATTCGCTTTTCAGGCCCAAACCAATTTCCAGCATCTTAAATTGTACCGACTGGAAACCAGACGCCGGCACCAGATAGTCACGGAACGACATAAAATCTTGCGGCGTCATCGTTTCCATTACGCCAATCTGCTGATTCAGCAATTGTTGAATGGTGATGACCCGTTTGAGTTTGTGCACGACACCGGTCAGTTGCTGGTCGTGGATCACCGGTTCAGCGAACACTGTCAGCACCGCTTTTAACTCATGCAGAATTTGTTTGAACCAGAGCTCGTACACCTGATGCACCACGATAAACAAGGTTTCGTCATGCGCTTCATTGCCATAACGGGCACTTTCCGGCGCTTGCGCCGCCAGGATTTTGTCGAGTTGCAGATAATCGCCGTAATAGCAGGGAGTGGTATTTTTTTGCATTATTATAATTCCGGCCTTAGGCCCTGAGGAAGACAAGCTAGTCTAACTTGGGTATCAACTTCTGTCAGCTGGCTGACCTGCAGCAGCGACGCTGGTCAGTCCGGTGGCGTTTTTGCCAACTAATGGTTATGCTGGGTCGATACCGGCTGCCTGCTGGCAGATTTAACCCAACTTGCGGGAGTAGTTGATGAAATTACATGACGATATCCATAATTATTATGAAAAACTGATGCTGGATCACCTCAGTGAACTCGGGCTTAGTGATGACCATGACAGTGAATACCTGGCCGATTTGTGTTGTATCGTGCTCAATCAGTTGCCATGTAAATATATTCGTTATGAAGTAGATATGGCATTTTACCTGCCACAAACCGAACGGTTTGAAATGGTGACGCGGGTGCAGGATGCCGTCAGCAAAGCCAGAGCATTCCTCGACAGCCCGGATAATAAAAAAATCGATCCGGTTGCCCCTGCCGAAGCATGACGAAAGACCACCCCTCAATAGACCAGGCGCCGCCAGCAGTCCAACTGGCGGTCGATCTGATCTTGCTGCTGGAGCAACATCAGCTGGACCCGGCCATTGTGCTGGCCGCATTGCCAATAGTAACCAGAGATTTTCAGCATAAACTGCAAATTCAGCAACAAGCGCAACAATAAGCTGCTTTTGCTAAGTTCAGACAGATATCAGGGGAATTTGGGTGGTAGCCTTACCAGCCACATCCCGGCACATAGATCATTCGCTGCGGCTGCTTCCTTCCGGACCTGACCGGGTTCACGAACTACTATTGCGGGAGGACCAATAAGGCCACCATAGTGTTGCTGACAGGCGTCAGCAATGAGTGCGGCGGCATTATGCGCAAAAGCGCTTTAGCCTGCAACCGAAAATCTGTCAGTGGCAACAAAAAGCTGCCGGCTCGCACAAAACTTCAGCACAAACCGTCAATTCACGTTAAAAGTTTTGCGGAAAACGTGGCTGCATCTGCGCAAAAAATGCGCGCATTTGCGGATAATCCGCGTCAAAACTGTCACCGGGCTGCAGCAAAGGGCCGAATACGACTGACTTCGTTTTAAAATCCAGCCCAATCAGCTGGATCGGCACATTAGCCTGTTTCGCAATATGCCAGAAACCCGATTTCCACTGCGCAACTTTCTTCCTTGTACCTTCAGGGGCGATGCCAAGCAGCAGTGCAGGCTCGCGCTGAAACGTCTCAACCAGTTGCGGCACTATGCCATGGCGTTGACTGCGCTCAACCGGAATACCACCAAACCGCAGCAGAAAATTGCGGATCGGCCAGATAAAAATACTATCTTTGCCCAAAAAAGAGATTTTCACGCCCAACGCCAGACTGGCGGCAAAAGCCACGATGAAATCCCAATTCGAAGTATGTGGTGCCACGGCGGCAACCAATTTTGGCAAGTCCGGCAAATTCCCACGGACTTGCCAGCCGAGGCGCTGCAGGATCCAATACCCCAGCCGCTGCGCCCGGACACTGCCATGCCTTGGCAGTGACGGAGCCAATTCAGGCAGTTGCAGATTCATCGCTTTAACACCGACTGATACTGCACCAATAATATTTTCAGCCGCTGTTGATTGGCCTGCCCCAACCGCAGCATTTGTTTTTGCGCCATACCAAGCTGTTCCAGCTCCGCATCGGCAAAAGCATAATGGACAGAGGGTAACGTCAGGTCCGGCTCATCGCTTACCTCGGGTGCGTTGAGTAAAACTTTAATCGCCTGCTGTACCCGATCGTCAAATTGCTGATCCGGGTAACCCAGTTCGAGATATGCCGCCTGCAGCAACGGATAAAATTGCTTATACAAGGCGCCAACCTGCTCCGCTGGTACACTTTCCAGCAAATCCAGATAGGGCTGGTAACGTGCGTAATTACTTTTATCCAGTGTATAGCCCTGACCTTTAGCCTTGGCAGCGAAATCTTTGCTGAGACCTTTAAACAAAGCCTGCTCGGTAATTAAGCGCCCTTGCGCGATATTGTCGACCTGCACGACAAAACGCCGGATCATCTCTTCGTTTAAAAACAAACTTGCCAGACCCGGTTGCCATTTCAGGCCAAAAAACGCTTTTTTGACCACATCGTCAGACTGGTCGAGTGGCGGCAATACCGGCGCGCCAGCGACTTCTGTTTCGCTGCCAAGATCAGTGCCGGCATCATCAGCCTGAGCGGCCAGGCCGTCTTCACCTGTCGGTACCGGCGTCAGTTTATCTGCTGGTTCTGCCTTGACAGGGACTGGTGTAACTGCAGCTGGCGTCACTGTCACCGGGGCCGTCACGACAGGTTGTGGGGCGGGTTTTAATAAATACCAGCCGGCACCTGCGATCAGTACCAGTACCACCACCGGCGCAATCCAGGATGTAGAACGGGATTTTGGTTGATTCGACATAAAAGCTTCGACTCCTTGTTGACCTAACCAGATTACTTTACCGCAGACCATGCCGTTTTAGTTATTAAAGTAATTGAAAAGTTTCAATTTTATCTGATCATCGGCAGGCACCTGCTTGCACTGGCATTGCTTAAAATCATGCAATAGTTAATAGTTGTATTATTCAGACGTATGTTGTTATCTCTATGACAGATAAAACAAATTCACAAAAAACCGCCATTCTGCTGACTGGCGGTGGCGCGCGTGCGGCTTATCAGGTCGGCGTGCTCAAAGCGATAGCACAACAATATCCGCGCAACAGCAAAATTCCGTTTCAAATCATTTGTGGTACGTCGGCAGGTGCCATCAATGGCACCGCCATCGCCTGTTATGCCAGTTGTTTTCAACTCGGCGTCAAAAAGCTGGAATGGGTATGGAAAAACTTCCATACCGGCCAGGTGTATTATTCCGATTATATCCGCGCGACCTGGCATCTGATCCGTGGTTTTTTAAGCGCTTTTCAGGCCGATTATGCCAACCATAAACCAGTGTCGATGCTGGATAACAAACCACTGAAGGTCCTGTTAAATAACATGCTGGATTTAAAACGGCTGGACCGTAATATTATGGGCGGGTATCTCGACAGCGTGTCAGTGACCGCCAGTTGCTACAACAGCGGCGATTCGATTACTTTTTTTCAAAGCCGGAATGCCAACGAATGGCAGCGCTCACGCCGTTGTGGTCAACGCACTTTGCTGGGTATTCACCATCTGATGGCCTCAGCTGCTATTCCGCTGGTGATGCCGTCTGTACGCATTAACCAGCAGTATTTTGGCGATGGCTCGGTCAATCAACTGGCCCCACTCAGTGCGCCGATCCATCTGGGCGCAGATCGGATCCTGATCGTTGGACTGGAGCAGCCACGCCGGCGCGAACATCTGCAGTTAATGCCGCATCACCCGAACCTGTCCACTATTGCCGGCCATCTGCTCGACAGTATTTTTTCTGACACGCTGAATGCTGATTTAGAACGAATGCAGCGGGTGAATAAAACACTGGAGACTTTGCAGCAACACAATATAGCGTCCGAGCTCAAGCCGGTTTACAGTTATCTGATTAATCCGTCGGTGAATTTCAATGCGCTGGCCAGCGAACATTTTCTGGCGCTGCCAATGGCTATACGCTCATTGTTGCGCAACATCGGCATCAAACAACATTCTGATTCCAGTCTGGCCAGTTATTTGCTGTTCGAAAAAAGCTTCACCAAACGTTTAATTGAACTGGGTTATCAGGACGCCATGGCACAAATGGACAGTCTGATGACTTTCCTCGCCGCCAAAAATTAGTCATCTGCGGCAGCATGCTGCCGCTACGGCCTTTGTGATAGAGCATCACTTTTATACATTATCATTTCTAAACATACACTTACGCCA
The DNA here is from genome assembly GCA_034519945.1 of Rheinheimera sp. Taxonomy (GTDB): domain Bacteria; phylum Pseudomonadota; class Gammaproteobacteria; order Enterobacterales; family Alteromonadaceae; genus Pararheinheimera. The sequence continues at coordinate 86,745 of JAXHNX010000023.1, read as the reverse complement.
AGTGGCACAAAACATGCTTTGCTGAACTATTATCCACATCAGGGAGTCGCTGATGGAACTGTTCAGCTTTTCCGATATGTCATTACAACATGTGCCCAGTTATGCCGGTATTACCAGCAGCCCGTTGTGGTCTGGTGTCGCCAACAAATTGGGTTCGGCGTTGCCGGAACAACTGCAAACTTCGCTGGAACTCAACCAGCAATTGCAGATGTTCTCGATGGCCGCCGGCAAAATTCTGCCATTGACGGCAATGCAGTTATGCACTGCAGTCGGTGAGTTCAAGGCCGCCGGCTCCTGTAATGGCCCACATGAATACCGCAGTATGCTGGTGCTCAATGAACAATGTCTGGCCGAACTGATTTATCAGAGCGAACTGCCGGTCAGTCCGATGCAGCAACGCAAATTACTGGAATTAGAACAACAATGGTTGTTCCCGCTACGCAATGCATTGATCGTCACCCGACTGCAGCAACTGGCCTTACGTGATACGCTAACCGGTCTTGGCAATCGCCGGTATTTTGACGATGCGATCCAAAAAGCGCTGCAACTGACTGAACGCAAGCAACAGCCGATGGTGCTGATCCTGTTAGATCTGGATAACTTTAAACAAGTGAATGACAACTTCGGTCACCATGCCGGTGATGAAGTGTTATTGGCCGTTGCCGACGCCATGCGCTGTACCCTGCGAGCCAGTGATAATCTGTTCCGCTTTGGCGGCGACGAATTTGCCGTGCTCTTAACCGCAGAAGATGCCCAAAGTGCTGAATTGGTTGCCCATCGCCTGGTGAAGGCGATTAGTCAGCATCATATTTGTGTCAAGTTTGGTGTCTCTGCCAGCGCAGGTCTAGCGTCCCATCAGCCGGACGAAACCACCCAAACCTTGTTTAACCGGGCTGATTCGGCGTTATATGAAGCCAAGCAAAGTGGTAAGAATGCGGTGCGCACTGCAGCGATCCATGGCAAACCAATCGCAGAAGTGATGAACGCCTGAATTAAACGTCCGCTTTATAATGCAGCCAGCTCAATGCTTGTGCTGCCACGCAATGACTGGCAAAACCAGGCACTGCGACCACTGTGTTTTGCTGTCCGGCGATGATAAACGGCATGGAGCCACGTCGCCAGGGCGGCACTTTCCACTGCTTACACCAGTCTTTCAGTGCTTTACTGCGCGTTTTGCCGTCAGCTGCAAAGCGTTGATTGAGCTTACCCGTTGTCAGTCGAAGTTGCTCTGCCATAGGCACGGCAAGCGGCAAACTGGACCACGTAGGATCTGGCGCCTTTGCATCGTGATTCCACAAAAACTGCCACCGCTGCCAATTCAGTGATAGCTCCGGCGTCAGCAGAGTCCCCAATGGTGGCCGTTCCGCCGCTTGTTGTTGGGCTGTTTGATCAAGCAGATACAATAAGCCGTCAAAGCGACGCAATTGCCAGACGCCCCACTGCAGCTGCGGCTGTGCATCCGGTTCCGCCAATAAAAAGCATTGCACAAACTCACGGGTTTGATCGGCAGAAGGCGTCAGGTCATAGCGGCTGAAGAAGTACCTGAGTAATAAATCGCGCGCTGGATTCGCTAATTGGGCAAGCCGGGTTAAATCCAGTTGGTCGTGCCGCAGCACTTGCGTTAGCTCAGTGGCCAGCTGTTGTCGCTGGTATTCAAGACTTTGCTGCAACAACTGACAACTGCGGGCCGTAGTCTGGCTTATCGACGGAAAACGTTGTTGCAATAATGGCAGCACGTGTAGACGCAGGAAATTGCGGTCGAAGCTGTCGTCCTGGTTACTTGGATCTGTGACAAAAGCCAACTGCAGAGCACTAGCATATTGTTCCAGCTCAGCGCGGCTGAACGATAACAGCGGCCGTAACAATTGAGTACCCGCAACAGGCTTTTGAGAGGCTATCGCGGCAAGCCCAGATAACCCACTGCCGCGTTTGAGCGCCAATAACACTGTTTCCAGCTGATCATCAGCATGGTGCGCCGTCATCAGCACAGTGTGCGGCGTCAGCAGCCCTGCCAGCGCCTGATAACGCAAGGTGCGAGCCTGTTGTTCAATATTGCGTGCCGGGTCGGATAATTGTACCCGGCATAGCTGAAAGTCAACCTGTAGGGCTGCTGCCTGAGCCTGACAAAATGCCGCCCACTCGTCGGCCTGCGCCTGCAAGCCATGATGGACATGAGCAACCTGAAGCCTGAAACTTCCCGCCTGTCGCAAGTGTGCCAGCAGATGCAGCAACACTATTGAATCCAGGCCACCACTCAGCGCGAGTAATACCTGAGGTTTGCCAGCGGCAGTGATCGCAGTCAGCACCGCATGCTGCAGTTGCTGCTGCAATTGGTTGAATTTAGCGTTAGCTTCAGGATTGTGCGGCATCGGGATAAAAAAGCCGCCTGACGGCGGCTTTCCTTGTTGCTGACTCAGCAATAACCAAAGGACATCAGGCGTTTATACCGCCGGTCTAACAATTCGGCAACTGAGAATTTATCGAGTTTGGCTAAATCTCGTACCAATGCAGCTTTGACACTTTGGGCAATTTGTTCGTGCGCGCGGTGTGCGCCACCGAGCGGCTCATTGATGATCTCATCAATCAGGCCCAGTTCTTTGATCCGCGGTGCAGTGACACCCATAGCCTCAGCGGCCAAAGGCGCTTTTTCTGCGCTTTTCCATAGGATCGACGCACAACCTTCCGGTGAAATCACCGAGTAGGTGCTGTATTGCAGCATGTTGACCTGATCACCGACCCCAATCGCCAGTGCGCCACCAGAACCACCTTCACCGATCACAGTACAAAGCACCGGCACTTTCAGGCCTGCCATCACTTTAAGGTTACGGGCAATGGCTTCACTCTGGCCGCGCTCTTCCGCTCCAATACCCGGATAAGCACCCGGCGTATCGATAAAAGTGATAATCGGCATTTTAAAGCGTTCGGCCATTTCGTACATGCGCAGCGCTTTGCGATAACCTTCTGGCTTTGGCATCCCGAAGTTGCGCTTGATTTTCTCGCCGGTATCACGACCTTTCTGATGACCAATAATCATCACCGGACGATCACCTAACCGGGCTGTACCACAGACAATCGCCGGATCGTTGGCAAAAGCGCGGTCGCCGGCCAGTTCATCAAAATCGGTAAAGATATGTTTGATATAGTCCAGCGTATAAGGACGCAGCGGATGGCGGGCTAATTGTGCAACCTGCCATGGACCTAACTCTGCAAAAATCTTTTTGGTCAGCGTCAGACTTTTTTCTTTGAGCTTGTTCACCTCTTCTTCGAGGCCCAGGTCAAACTCACCATTACGGCTGACTTTGCGCAGTTCTTCTATTTTTGCTTCAAGTTCCGCAATCGGTTGCTCAAACTCTAAATAATTCAGCATCATCGACTGTCACTACCTACCTAATTAAATTCAAGTTGTATTGTTGCTAATTGTTTTAACTGATGCAACAAAGCGTCTGTGGGTGTGATCCACCAATCTGTACCGAGTGCCAGTGTCACCGCGCCTTCCGGGCGCTGATAACGTAATTTGACCGGCACGGTTCCGGCTTTAAATTCGTTCAGGACCTGCCGCAGCTGTTGCAGCTTGTCCGGATTGAGTTTGTCGGCATCAATACTGACAAACAAATGTTTCAGGCATTTTTCCCTGGCCTGGGTGATCTCGACCACCTCGCGGCCGGTCATTGTAAGGCCACCGCTGAAATCATCAAAGCTGACCTGTCCTGATACCACCAAAACCTTGTCTTTTTGCAGCAGATGCTCGAAGTTCTCGAACTGTTCGGGGAAAAAACGTACATCTAACCGCGCCGATTTATCGTCGAGTTGCACCAAAGCCCAGCGCCGGCCTTTTTTATTGATCAAGACCCGCACGTTCACCACTAAACCACAAGCATGCACGGTCTGGTCGCGCCGGGTCGGCGTAAAGTCAACCAGCCTTGCTGTCGAATAATGATGGATCTCAGCCAGATAACGGTTGATCGGGTGACCGGTCAGATACAGGCCCAGCGTTTCGCGTTCACCTTCCAGCCAAACTTCATCCGGCCATACCGGCACTTGTTTAAAAGCATGCTGCGAGTTTTCCGGCTCAGGCGCGAGAGAGCCAAACAAATCATCTTGCCCCATCGCCTGCGCTTTGGCTTGCTGTTCCGCGGCTTTCATCGCCTCTTCCAGCGTCGCCATCGTTGATGCGCGGTGCGGCCCGAGCCTGTCCATCGCACCGGCCAGGATCAGTTTTTCAATCACCCGCCGATTGAGCCGTTTTAAATCCACGCGATGGCAAAAATCGAACAAATCAAGGAAAGAACCACCGCTGTCCCGCGCCTCGATAATCGCTTCGATCGGACCTTCACCGACGCCTTTAATAGCGCCGATACCATATACGATATGACCATCCGTGTTGACGGTGAATTTATGCTGACCCGAATTCACATCCGGCGGCAACAGTTTCAATTTCATATTTTCGCATTCATCGACCAGCGTCACGATCTTGTCGGTGTTATCCATATCCGCCGACATTACCGCCGCCATAAACTCGGCCGGATAATGCGCTTTCATCCACAACGTCTGATACGACACCAGCGCATAAGCCGCAGAGTGCGATTTGTTAAAGCCGTAACCGGCGAATTTCTCTACCAGATCGAAGATTTTCATCGCCAATTCTGGATCTACGCCATTCGCCGCCGCGCCATTCTGGAAAGTGTCGCGCTGCTTAGCCATTTCTTCAGGTTTCTTTTTACCCATAGCGCGGCGTAATAAGTCGGCACCACCGAGCGAATAACCCGATAGCACCTGCGCGATTTGCATCACCTGCTCTTGGTACAGAATGATGCCGTAGGTCGGCTCCAGAATGGGTTTTAACGATTCGTGTTGCCAGGTCGCATCCGGATAAGAAATTTCTTCGCGGCCGCGTTTTCGGTCGATGAAGTTATCCACCATGCCGGATTGCAAAGGGCCAGGCCGGAACAGTGCCACCAGTGCTATCATGTCTTCAAAACAGTCCGGCTGCAGCCGACGGATCAGATCCTTCATCCCGCGTGATTCCAGCTGGAACACGGCGGTCGTCTCTGCCTTCATCAGCATGTCGTAACTTTTACGATCGACCAGCGGAATATGGTTGATATCGACCAGCGGCTGATTGGTTTTTTTATGCCGGTCATTCACCATATTGACCGCCCATTGCAGGATGGTCAGCGTGCGCAGGCCGAGGAAGTCAAACTTGACTAAGCCGGCATATTCGACGTCGTTTTTATCAAACTGAGTGACCGGGTTATTGCCTTCGGCGTCGCAATAAACCGGGGCAAAATCAGTAATTTTCGTCGGTGCGATCACCACACCACCGGCGTGTTTACCCGCATTACGCGTCACCCCTTCCAGCCGGCGCGCCATGTCAATCAGATCTTTGACTTCCTGGTCTGAGGCGTACAGCTCGGGCAGCCGTGGCTCTTCAATAAAAGCCTGTTCCAGCGTCATGCCGGGGGTTGGCGGGATCAACTTGGAAATGCGGTCAACAAAACCATAAGGATGCCCCAGCACACGGCCAACGTCGCGGATCACCGCTTTAGCCGCCATAGTACCAAAGGTAATAATTTGCGATACCGCTTCGCGGCCATACATGTCGGAGACGTGTTCGATCACTTCGTCACGCCGGTCCATACAGAAATCGACGTCAAAGTCGGGCATTGAGACCCGTTCCGGGTTTAAGAAACGCTCAAACAGTAAGTCAAATTCCAGCGGATCCAGATCGGTGATCTTCAGTGCATACGCAACCAGCGAGCCGGCTCCCGAGCCCCGCCCAGGTCCTACCGGAATGTCGTTATCCTTGGACCACTGGATAAACTCCATCACAACCAGGAAGTAGCCCGGAAAGCCCATCTGGTTGATCACGTCGAGTTCAATCTGCAGCCGTTCATCATAAGGAATACGTTTTTCGGTTCGGAGCGTTTCGTCCGGAAACAGGATCTGCATCCGATCTTCCAGACCTTCACGCGATTTCAGTACCAGAAAATCAGCGTCAGACATGCCACCGGTCGGAAAAGCCGGCAGGAAATATTCACCCAAACGGATGGTGACGTTACAACGTTTGGCGATTTCGACCGAATTGGCCAGCGCTTCCGGCAAGTCATGAAACAGCGTTGCCATCTCATCAGCTGAACGTAAATACTGAGATTCACTGTATTTTTTCGGTCGGCGTTTATCTTCTAAGGTGTAACCATCGTGGATAGCAACCCGGATCTCGTGCGCAGAAAAATCATCCGGCGTTAAAAATACCACTTCATTGGTCGCGACGACCGGTAAGCCGGTCTGTTCTGCCAGCGTGACGGCTTGCTGAATGTACAGCTCTTCATCTGGCCGGCCGGTACGGATCAGTTCGAGGAAAAAATTGTCGGGGAAATATTGCTGATAAAACTGCACCAGTGCATCAGTACTGCCCTGATTGCCTTTGATCAGCGCTTTGCCGAGCGGACCTTCTTTGCCACCGGAAATCACAATCAGTCCTTGATGATGTTCAGCCAGCCAGTCGTGGTCAATTTGTGGTTTGTTATCGACATGGCCGCGCAGGTAAGCTTTCGACAGCAACATCGTCAGATTTTGGTAGCCTTCATTGTCAGCGGCCAGGATCAATAACCGGCAAGCCTCGCCGGGAAACAGCGGATGTTGTACAAACAGATCGGCACCGATCAGTGGTTTGATGCCCGCGTCGTGTGCCGTCGAGTAAAACCGCACCAAGCCACACATGTTCATCTGGTCGGTCAGTGCCAGCGCCGGCATCGCCTGCTTTTTCGCCGCGCTGACAATAGGTTTGATCTTCGATAATCCATCGATCATCGAAAAATCACTGTGCACCCGCAGATGTACAAAAATCGGTTCCATCAGCACTCCGCCACGGCTATTGACCTGTGGTTATAACAGCTCACGCACCGGTCGGAAACTGCGACGATGCTGCGCCAAGATACCAAATTGTTTGATCGCCGCCAGATGTTCAGCGGTCGGATAGCCTTTATGTCCGGCAAAATTATACTGCGGATGCAACTGGTGCAAAGCCGTCATCTCCGCGTCCCGCGCCACTTTTGCTAAAATCGACGCGGCACTAATCTCAGGCACCAGACTATCACCTTTCACCACCGCAGCGGCGCGGCCTTTTAATCCTTCCGGCACTCGGTTGCCATCAATCAGCACCCACTCAGGCTGAATATGTAACCCGGCTACCGCTCGTTCCATCGCCAGCATCGTTGCATGCAGGATATTCAGGCGGTCAATCTCTTCGACTTCTGCGCGGCCGAGGCTCCAACTTAAAGCCTTGGCTTTGATTTCATCAACCAATAATAAGCGTTTCTTTTCACTGAGTTTTTTGGAGTCGTTCAGCCCAGCGATTGGCTTCGCCGGGTCCAGGATCACGGCTGCCGTGACGACTGCGCCAATCAGCGGACCACGGCCAACTTCATCGACACCGGCAATCAGCGTAAAGGACGGCCGGACAAATACTGCTGTCATGGTTTTGTTCCTGCAGAGGAGGCTTCAAGTAACGTGGCCACGGCTTGCGCGGCAGTGGCACTGGCGTCACAACGGATCTGCTGATGGATAGCGACAAAATCCTGATAAGTAGCCTGCCCCTTGGCGCCAAGCAGTGGCTGCATCTGACTGACTAAGGCCTCAACGGTCACCGCATCTTGTAGCAACTCAGGCACCAGTCCTTTCCCTGCCAGCAGATTTGGCAAACTAAAATGCTGCAGTTTCACCATGCGTCTGGCAATCTGATAAGTCAGCCAGTTGGTCTTATAAGCCACGACCATTGGCGTTTTCGCCAGCATCGCCTCTAGCGTCGCAGTGCCGGAGGCAATGTAAACCGCATCGGCAGCGGTTAACACATCACGGGCCTGACCAATCAGCAGGGTCACGTCCAGATCTGGCGCCATTTCGGCTTTAATTTTCTGATAAAGCTCGGCTTTTTGTGCCGTGACCATATTACAGACCAGCTGCAGCTCTGGCTGCTGCTGCTGCAACACGGCCGCCGCGCGGAAAAAATCCGGCGCCAGCAATTTGATTTCGTTGGTGCGGCTACCCGGCATCAGTGCCAGTAATGGCCGCCGAGCGGCAAAGCCTAACGCAGTTTTTGCCGCCGTTTTATCCGGTTCAATCGGCATCTGGTCAGCCAGGGTATGGCCAACAAAAGCGCAAGGTACCTGAAATTTATCATAAAAGGCTTTTTCAAACGGCAACAACGCCAACACCAGGTGGGTCGCTTTTTCGATTTTAAAGATGCGTTTTTGCCGCCAGGCCCACACCGACGGGCTGACATACTGAATAGTCTTGATGCCAGTTTGTTTCAATTTCAGCTCAACCGGCAGATTAAAATCTGGCGCGTCGATGCCAATAAACACATCAGGCCGGTGCGCGCTGAAATGCGCCAGGATCTCACGGCGCACCTGCAGTAAGCGCGGCAATCGCCCCAGCACTTCAACGATCCCCATCACCGCCAGTTCTTCCATATCAAACACAGCTCGGAAGCCCTGCGCGCGCATACGCTCACCGCCGATGCCATAAAATTCAGCATCCGGGTAGCGCTGTTTTAACGCACGGATTAAATCAGCGCCAAGGATATCACCGGAATGTTCACCAGCGATAAGACCGATACGAAGAGGCATGTTAAACAAGGAGTTTATCCTGAAACAAAAAGCAGGTGAATGCCGGAGCTGCAGCATGGCAGTCCGGCGCCACGATCAGCGAACTAATATCAGCGAACGATGCCGCGTGATGCGTTTTCAATAAAGTCAGTAAAAGCTTTTAGCTGTGGCAGTTCTGCCGCTTTGACTTGTAACTCAGTCAGAGCTTCCGGCACTGTCAGGCCCTGCCGGTACAGCACTTTATAAGCGCGGCGAATTTCCAGAATCACTTCTGAGGTAAAACCACGGCGTTTTAAACCTTCGCTATTGATGCCATGCGGCACTGCGTGCGAACCATGCGCCATCACATAAGGCGGTACATCTTTGACCACAATAGAGCCACCGCCGATAAAGGCGTGCGCGCCGATATGGCAAAACTGGTGAATACCGCTCATACCACCCAGAATAGCCCAATCACCAATATGCACGTGACCGGCAGCCTGAGCACCGCTGGCGAAAATGACATCGTCGCCAATAATACAATCGTGCGCGACGTGGCTACTGTTCATATAAAGGCCACGGCTACCAATTTGGGTGATGCCTTTGTCCTGAATAGTGCCGCGATGCACAGTACAGTTCTCACGAAATACGTTGTCATCGCCAATCACCAGCTGGGTTGGCTCATTACGGTATTTTTTATCCTGACAGGCTTCACCGATACTGCAGAACTGGAAAAAATGGTTGCCTGAACCAATACGACTCGGGCCTTTAATCACCACATGAGATTCCAGGATACAATGATCACCAATCTCGACATCGGCACCGATGTAACAAAACGGGCCGATTTTTACATTGGCGCCAATGCGGGCACCGGCTTCAATCACCGCACTTGGATGGATCATATTAAAGCTCTCTTCTGGCACACATAATCTGGGCGGAACAGACGATCTGACCGTCTACCTTGGCTTCAGCGTAGAACTTCCAAATGTTGCGTTTTTCAACCAAAAACTTCACTTCGAGGATCAGCTGATCGCCCGGTACTACCGGCTTTTTAAAACGCGCTTCATCCACACCGGCAAACAGATACAATTCGTTTTCTTTGCGTTCGCTGACGGTCTTAAAACCAAGCAAACCAGTCGCCTGCGCCATGGCTTCAAGGATCAGCACGCCTGGGAAAATTGGCAAATTCGGGAAGTGGCCGGTGAAAATTGGCTCGTTGATGGTGACATTTTTCACTGCGGTCAGGCTCTCACCCGGCACATAATCCAGCACCCGATCAATCAGCAGAAACGGATAACGGTGTGGCAATAACGCCATGATTTCCTGGATGTCCAGTGTGTTTAATGAATTAGCCAAAATGATTCCTCTGTCTGAAAAGAAGCGTTGCCGCCCGGCGTTTAAGACGCGTTCGGGCCGGCTGACGGCGTCAGGGCAGCCACTTGCTGCTCCAGTTCGCGTAAACGCTGATACATCTGATCCAGCTGCCGGTAACGGGCACTGTTTTTGCGCCATTCCAGATTGGTGGCCGCTGGCATCCCCGAAGAATAGATCCCTTTTTCGGTGATGGATTTAATAATCATCGACATGCCGGTGATCTGCACACCATCACAGATCTCGATATGCCCATTGATGGCACAGGCGCCGCCAATGATGCAGTATTTGCCAATCTTAGTACTGCCGGCGACCACAGTACAGCCAGCAATGGCGGTATGGTCACCAATCTGCACGTTGTGGGCGATTTGGACCTGATTGTCGATGATACAGTTGGTGCCTATCACAGTATCTTCCAGCGCGCCGCGGTCTATTGTGGTGCTGGCGCCGATCTCACAGCGATCGCCAATAATGACGGTACCAACCTGCGGGATCTTCAGCCAGTTGCCGCGCTGATTGGCAAAACCAAATCCATCGGCACCCAAGACAGCACCGCTATGCACGATACAATCAGCGCCTAAACGCACCCGGTGATAAATACTGACATTCGGCCAAATCTTACTGCCGGCACCGATGACAACACCTTCGCCAATAAAACAACCGGCGCCGATTTGCACGCCATTACCGATCACAGCGCCGGCACTGATCACCGCGTGATGACCAATCGCAACATCTGTCCCCAGTTGCGCGGTTGCGTCAATCTGCGCCGTAGGTGCTATCGCTGTAGCAACACGGGGTGTGTTGTCGAGTAATTGTGCGACTTTGGCAAAAGCGACATAAGGATCGGGCACCACTAAGGCAGCAACCGGGCAATACTCCAGCTCGGCAGCACTAATCAGCACGACAGATGCCTGCGTTTGCTGCAGATACTTGCGATATTTGCTGTTGGACAAAAAGGTGATCTGGCCCTGAACGGCATTTTCTAATGTGGCAACGGCGCTGATGATTTCAGCGCCGTCTCCATGCAGCTCAGCTGAGAGCAACTGAGCCAATTCATGCAGGCTAAAAGCTGGCATTATTTCGCTTTGCTGACCTGAGCAACCACAGCGGCAGAGATGTTGTACTCTGGCTTGGCATACACAGCAGCTTCAGCATTCAGCACCAGGTCGTACTGGTCTTTTGCTGCGATCTGATCGATAGCAGATTTGATCAGGGCCTGCAGTTTGTTGCGCTCTTCAGTTTCACGTGCGCGGATCTGTTCACCCAGCGGACGAGCCAGTTGCTCATACTGTTGCTGTTGTTTACCGATATCTTCCTGCAGTTTTTTCTTCTGATCTTCGCTCATGGTAGAGCCATCACGTTTGAATTTTTCAACGTTGAACGCGATGTCTTTTTCCAGTTTTTGTACTTCAGCGATTTTGCCACCAAATTCGGCTTTCATCGTTTCTTGCAGTTTGGCGGCCTGTGGCAGTTGCGAGAACACTTCACGTACATCAACAAAACCAATTTTCATTTCTTTGGCAGACACCGCACCGACCATCATCACACCGGCAACTAACAGTGCTGTTTTAGAAAAAGCTGACTTAAACATGTTTCCTATTACCTCAAATTAATTTTTAGAATGTAGTACCAATGTTGAAACTGAAGTTCTCTTGCTCGTCACCTTCGTATTTGCGCAGGATCTTCGCGAGACTAAAGGTTAACGGGCCCATTGGCGAGATCCATTGCACAGTCAGACCGGCTGAAGCGCGCATCATACCCGCATCTGAATAATCCAGCAAACCAGGCTGGTAGTAGGATGAATCCAGTGCCTGGGTCAGACCTGTGTACCGGTTAATGTCAAATTCAGTGTCCCAGACGTTACCGGCATCGACAAACAAACTGGTGCGCACTGAGTTGGCATAATCTTCTTTCAGGAACGGCGTTGGCGTGATGAGTTCCAGCGTACCAATCGCCATTGCATTACCACCGAATGAACGACGGGATACCTGATAAGTATCATATTTGGCAGAGTTTGGCAGCCCCCCGCCAGAGGAACCGTTAAATGGGTCCGGTAAACCCGGGATCGCATTCACGTAACGATAAACGGCACGTGGACCGATGACGCGGTTTTCAAAGCCACGGAAGTTCTGACCACCGGCGTAGAAGCTGTCGTTAAATGGCAAGGTATGGTCGTAACCATTGTTGTCGCCGTAGCCGTTGCCGTAACCCAGTTCCAGCTTGCTAAGGAATGACCAGCCGTGATCGCTGCTGAGTGGAATATAATGCCGCGCTTCAAAGTTAGTTTTGAAGTACGTCAAATCAGAGTTAGGCGTCGTCACTTTAATGTTCGCGCCGAGGTAAGTACCATCCGTCGGGAATGTGCCGCGGTTTAAGGTACTCATCACCCAACCGGCCAACAGTTCATAGTTGGTAAACTTGTAGGCGGCATCCGGATTGGCGGCGTCGATTAACACCCCACGGAAATGGCGGATCTGATCAAATTCCTGGATCGAGTTGATCTCGTTCCATACCACGTTGGCGCCAAAATTCAGCCGGTTAAAATCATTCAGTGGATAGCCGAAGTTAACCCCGGTGCCGTAACTCTTCTGGTTATAGGCTTCAAGACCTGCTTTGCTGCCGTTAAAATCAGAGTAAAACACTGAGCCACCCAAGCTCACACCGTCGAGGGTGAAGTACGGATCGGTAAATGACAGATTGACCGACTTCTGATATTTGTTGGTGTTAAAGCTGATGCCGGCAGAATTACCGCTGCCCAGGAAGCTTTGTTGCTCCACGCCAAACTGGAACGCGAGGCCCTGATAGCTACCAAAAGACACGCCAGCATTAAAGCTGCCTGACGGCCGTTCTTTGATTTTGAACGTCACGTCGACTTTGTCGTCTACACCCGGTACATCTTTGGTTTCAAACTCAACCTTTTCGATATACGGCAAGCGCTGGATAAACAACTTCGACATTTCCAGCCGGTCATTCGATAACCACGAACCTTCCATCTGCCGCATTTCACGACGAATGACTTCGTCTTTTGTTGCCGAATTGCCGGTTACAGCAATGCGGTTGACGTAGACGCGCTTGCCCGGATCCACGTTAATCGACAACGCCACTTCTTTGGTGTCATCGTTAATATTGGTGCTGGTCCGCACTTTAGAATTGGCATAGCCGAAACTGGCCAGGAATTTTGCAATACTTTCTTCGGTATAAGTAACCAAAGCGCCGTTATACAACTGACCGTCTTTTAACGGCAGCATGGCTTTAATCAGCTCATCCTGACCAATCAGGTCACCGACAAAATCAATGCCTTTGATGTTGTACTGCACGCCTTCTTTGACCTGCAAAGTGACGTACACAGAGTTTTTATCCGGGCTGACGGCAACAGTATTGGCTTCAATATCAAACCGCAGGTAACCACGGTCCAGATAATAACTGCGGATCTTTTCCAAATCGCCTTTTAACGTGTCTTTCTGGTAGCGGTCTGATGACATAAAACGCCACCACGGTAAATCGACCATCGACTCGATATCTTTCATGATCTCTTCGTCGCTGAACAATTCGTTACCGACGATATTGATCTGACGGACAGAAGCAGCATCGCCTTCTTTAAATTCCAGTTTCAGATTGACACGGTTACGTGGCAGATAAGTCAGTTTGATCTCAACTTTGGCATTGTATTTACCGACACCATGGAAGAACTCGGTCAGGCCGTTTTCCAGTTCACGGATAATCGTCTTGTCCAGTTGTTCACCGACGATGATCTTCTGGTTGGTCAAACTTTCCTGTAACTGTTCTTCTTTGATGTCTTTGTTACCGTCGAACTCCACCGCGTTAATGGTTGGACGTTCTTTAACGCGGTAAATGATGGCATTGCCATCACGCAGCACTGTAATCTCATCAAAATGGCCAGCGGCGTACAAGGTTTTGATACTTTTAGATAAAGTGTATTCTGTAACCGTATCACCGATGTTAAACGGCAGATTATTCAGGGCCGCACCTAAAGCGACGCGTTGTAAGCCTTCCACCTGAATATCTTGTACAGTAAATGATTGTTCAGCGAGCACCGATGCGCTGGCAGAGGCCAGCCACATCGCAGCTACTAATCGTTTAATTGTCATTGTTTTGGACTACTTTTGATTAGTTTATTACAAACGAGAAATATCGTTGAGCAGCGCAATTCCCATTAACATCAGCAGAACGAAGGCTCCGATTTTAAAACCTGTCTCCTGCGCTTTCTCAGAGACCGGCCTGCCGCGTATTAGTTCCACGACAAGATACATTAAATGGCCGCCGTCCAAAATAGGCAGCGGCAGTAAATTTACCACCCCCAGATTGACGCTAATCAGCGCCAGAAAGGACAGGAAGGCAATCAGACCAAGGTCTGCACTGCTCCCTGCACCTTGTGCGATGGAGATTGGGCCACTTAAATGTTTCACGGAAACGTCACCTAACAGCAGCTTCCCCACCATCGAGAAACTCAGTCGCACCAATTGCCAGGTCTTTTGTATTCCCTGCCAAACTGCTTCTACCGGTCCATATTGCACCTGTTGAATATACTGAGGCTCAACCGGTTGCACCTTGGGTGTCACCCCGAGGAAACCCTGGTGAAAACCATCTGCAGTTAGTTGTGATGCAGGGGTCACCGTCAATGTCAGAGGTTGACCATCACGCTCAACCAACAACGACAACGCTTTGCCAGGATTGTTCTGGATTATTTTGGCCATACTGGGCCAGTCGGTCAGCGCGACGCCGTCCAATACCCGCAATTTGTCATGCAGCTGCAAACCTGCCGCAGCTGCCGGACTCTTCGGCTGCACTGAGCCCACATCTAACAACGGTTTTGCTTGTACCGGCACCATACCAAGGCTGCCAAATACCGAGTCATGCTCCGGATCAAATTGCCAACCGGTCAAATCCAGCTGCACATCTGCGCCCGGGCTGTTGCTGTCATCCGCCATCGTCAGCGTGACGCTGTCGCGGCCGATTTGCTCCAGCAGCAATAATTGCACGCCTTGCCAGTCCTGCACGGTTTCGCCGTTGACCGCAATAATTTGCTGGTTTGGCAGATAAGCTCTGGCCGCTATCGAATCCGGTGTGACCTGTGCCACAACCGGACGCAGACTTGGCACGCCAATCAGGTACATCAACATTAAGGCAAAAATGGCAAACAGAAAATTGGCGACCGGGCCGGCGACTATCACTGCCATGCGCTGTGGTACTGTTTTACTGTCAAAGGCTAAGTCGGCAAACTGTGGTAACACCGGATCGACCCGGCCATCGAGCATGCGTACATATCCACCAAGCGGAATGGCCGCAATGACATATTCAGTGCCCTGGCGGTCACGCCAGCTGAACAAGGTTTTGCCAAAACCGATCGAAAAACGCTTCACCAGAATGCCGTTTTTACGTGCCACCCAAAAATGACCAAATTCATGCACGGTCACCAACAAACCAAGCGCGACCACAAAGCTCAGCAGGTTCCACAGAAAATCAAACATCAGGACCAATCCTTTAATAACTTCAGTGAATAGGCACGGGCCTGACTGTCCAGCGATAAAATTTCTTCCAGATCTGCCACTTTGCTAGCTGCAAAATGTGCCAGTACCTGAGCATTCAGTGCCGCTATTTGCGGAAAACGGATCTGCCGGTTTAAAAATGCTTCCACCGCGATTTCGTTGGCAGCATTGAGTGCTGTGGTTGCGCCCTGGCCCGCCGCACAAGCTTGCTGCGCCAGATATAAACATGGGTAGCGTTCAGGATCTGGCTGTTCAAACGTAAAAGCCGGTACTTCGAAGAAATTCAGCGGTTTCACATTCGACGCAATACGCGCCGGAAAAGCCAGTGCATGGGCGATCGGTGTACGCATATCCGGATTGCCGAGCTGCGCCAGCACCGACCCATCGGTATATTGCACCATCGAATGAATGATACTTTGTGGATGGATCACCACCTGAATGTCGCTGACATCGCAGTTAAACAACCAGCGTGCTTCGATAAATTCCAGGCCTTTATTCATCATCGTCGCGCTGTCGACCGAGATCTTTTTGCCCATATTCCAGTTGGGATGGGCCACAGCCTGTTCCGGCGTGATCTGGTCAAAGGCATTCATCGGCGTCTGGCGAAATGGCCCGCCACTGCCGGTCAGCAGAATTTTGGCGATACCCGCCGTTTGGAGTTCACTCTGATAACAATGTTGCTGCAACGCTGCGGGCAAACATTGAAAAATTGCATTATGTTCGCTGTCGATCGGCAGCAGTGTCGCGCCATGTTGTTGTACCGCGCGGATAAACAACTCGCCGCTCATGACCAGCGCTTCTTTATTGGCCAGTAACACAGTTTTGCCGGCCTTGACCGCCGCCAGAGTTGGCAGCAGGCCCGCCGCACCGACAATCGCCGCCATCACCACATCAGCATCCGGATGCGCTGCCAGTTCTGCCAGTGCATCGGCGCCTGCGACAACTTCAGTCGTCAAACCTGCCTGGCGCAGCTGCTGCTGCAGGGCAGCGGCATCGGCGGCATCACTGAGTGCTGCATATCTGGGGCGGAACTGCACACACTGGGCAAACAGCACATCCAAACGTTTACCACCTGTTAATGCCAGCACCTGATATAAATCGGGATGTTGCGCTATCACGTCCAGCGTACTGCAGCCAATAGAGCCGGTCGCGCCCAGCACTACTACTTGTTTTGGCATTAAAAACCACCAAACATAGCAACAAAAATTGCGAATAGCGGTGCAGTGGCGGTCAGACTATCAATCCTGTCTAACATGCCGCCATGGCCAGGAAAAATACTGCCACTGTCTTTGAGGCCTGCGACCCGTTTAAACATACTTTCAGACAGATCACCGAACACTGACAGCAAAGTCAGGATCACCGCAGCGGCAATCCACAGGCCAGTTTGCTCAGGCCAGCCCTGCCCGGCAGCAACCATCCCGACCAGCACCAATACAAACACCAGACCACCGCCAAAACCTTCCAGGGTTTTACCCGGACTGACATCAGGCATTAATTTGTGCTTACCAAAAGGTTTGCCGATGACATAACCGCCGATATCTGCCGCCCAAACCAAACCCAGCATCAGGCATATCAGCCAGGCACCGGTGAAGCTGGATTGGTCAAAATTAACCTGACGCACTAACAAAATCGCAGTGAAACTCGGCACCAATGTCAGTACGCCCATCAAAGCTTTGACAACCTGGCTGCCTGCCCAGAAACGTTGGGACACGCGAAAGCTCAGCACCAGCAACACAGCCAGCAACCACCAGATCACGCCCAACCATAACACGAGCTGGACGGTATAATTGGTCTGCACCGGCCAGTGTAGAGCTGCTGGTGTTACCAGAAATACGGCGCCATACAGCACTGCAATCAGCGTGGTAAAAGCGGTTTTGCTGCTACTGGTATGCCAGCCACAAAAACCGGCCCATTCCCAGGCGGCCACTGTAAAAGCCGTGGCCAGAAAAATAGCAAAGCCGGTTGGCGGTAAATAAAACACCGCCCCCAGCGCAAGCGGAGCCAGCACTAAAGCTGTGATCACCCGTTGTTTAAACAAATCTATTATCCTTGTCCAGTTGCCGCTGCCAGTTCGCGGATCTGCGCGCCGGTACAGCCGTAACGGCGTTCACGGCTGACAAAACTGGCGATAGCATCGGCAAATACCTGATCATCAAAATCAGGCCATAAGGTATCAATAAAAAGCAGCTCCGCATAGGCAGCCTGCCATAGCAAAAAATTGCTGATGCGGATGTCACCACCGGTGCGGATCATCAGATCCAGTTCAGGCTGGTCATGCATCTGGATATGTGTGGCGAGTAACTGTTCGTTGATTTCGTCTGGCTTTAAGGTTCCAGCCGCGACCTGCAGCGCAAGCTGCTGTGCGGCCTGAGCAATATCCCAACGCCCGCCATAGTTTGCCGCCACGTTCAGCGTTAAACCGGTATTGCCGGCAGTCAGTGCTTGCGCTTCGGCGATTTTGGCTTGTAATTTTGTGCTGAAACGCGACAAATCACCGATGATATTCAACCGGACCTGATTCTTGTGCAGCAGTTTGATCTCTTTTTGCAGCACAAACATAAACAGTTCCATCAGACTACTGACTTCGTCTTCCGGCCGGCGCCAGTTTTCGCTGCTGAAGGCAAACAAGGTCAGCGATGGAATATTCAGCCGACGACAAAAACTAACAGCGCGACGCACCGCGTCAACGCCTTTTTTGTGGCCCCATACCCGGGGTTTGCCTTGTCGTTCTGCCCAGCGGCCATTGCCGTCCATAATAATGCCGACATGCCGGGGCAACGCCTGATCCATCGTCGAGCTTG
Organism: Rheinheimera sp.; assembly: GCA_034519945.1. GTDB lineage: Bacteria > Pseudomonadota > Gammaproteobacteria > Enterobacterales > Alteromonadaceae > Pararheinheimera. Next base: position 68,481 of record JAXHNX010000023.1, on the reverse strand, counting down.
TAATAGTCATCCGTCGAAATATCCGCATTAAATGCTGTTTTTATCAACAAAAAAGCGCCGCGAAGGGGTCTGCACGGCGCTTTCCATCAGCCATGGACAGTCATCAGACTTCCATGAGTTCCTTTTCTTTCGCTGCCAGAACTTCATCAATCTTCTTGATGAACAGGTCGGTCAGCTTTTGCGTTTCTTCCGCGGCGCGGCGTTCATCGTCTTCACTGATTTCTTTGTCTTTTTGTAACGACTTAAAATCTGCGTTGGCGTCACGACGGATATTGCGGACCGCAACGCGGGCACCTTCAGCTTCCGCACGAACCACTTTCACCAGGTCACGACGACGCTCTTCCGTCAGCGCTGGTAACGGCACCCGGATACTGGTGCCGGCACCGATTGGGTTTAAGCCCAAATCAGATTGCATAATGGCTTTTTCCACAGCTTGGATCATCGACCGGTCAAACACCGTGATCATCAGCGTGCGGGAGTCTTCAGCGGATACGTTGGCACATTGACGCAACGGGGTATCCACACCGTAATAAGACACATGAATACCATCGAGCAGGCTCGGATGAGCGCGGCCGGTCCGGATTTTCGACAGCTGGTTTTTCAGCGCATCAACGCTTTTATCCATCCGGGTTTTGCTGTCTTGCAGAATATCGTTAATCACTTGGTTGTTCCTTCGCGTACTGTCGGCTCAAAAAAGTGCCGGTAGTTTACTGTAAATTTTCAGCGTGGTCGATCACTGTACCTTCCGCTTCGCCCATCGTCACGCGCTTCAGTGCACCTGGCTTATTCATGTTAAACACACGGATTTGCAAATTGTGGTCACGCGCTAAAGTGAATGCAGCTAAGTCCATGACTTTTAACTCTTTTGACAGAACTTCATCATAAGTCAGGCTGGCGTATAAAGTTGCCGTTGGGTCTTTTACCGGATCGGCGGAATAAACACCGTCTACTTTTGTCGCCTTTAACACAGCATCCGCTTCGATTTCAATGCCGCGTAAACAGGCAGCAGAGTCGGTGGTGAAAAATGGATTACCGGTGCCGGCAGAGAAAATCACCACGCGGCCGGATTTCAGCAGGCTGATAGCTTCGGCCCAGCTGTAGTTGTCACAAACGCCATTCAGCGGGAATGCACTCATCAAGCGGGCGTTGACAAAAGCACGGTGCAGCGCGTCGCGCATCGCCAGACCATTCATTACAGTGGCCAGCATGCCCATATGGTCACCCACCACGCGGTTCATCCCGGCCTTAGCCAGGCCCTCACCGCGGAAAATGTTACCACCGCCAATCACGATCCCCACCTGAATGCCAAGCTCGACCAGCTCTTTGATTTCGGCGGCCATCCGGTCCAGCACTTTGGGGTCAATACCAAAGCCTTCATCGCCCATCAGGGCTTCACCACTAAGTTTTAACAGGATTCTTCTATAGGTAGGTTTTGGATTGATGCTCATAGGATCCCCATCATGCTGGTCAGTTAAAAACATAGAATGCAATGAAACTGCTGAAGTGGTACTGACAGACGGACTGCAGTTTCCACAGGTTTCACTTAAAAAAAACCGCGGCTGGCAAGCCAGTCGCGGTTAGTGTAGTCGGTTTCAGCGTCATGCTGAAGCGCGATTATTTCTTCGCTGCAGCGATTTGCGCAGCAACTTCAGCTGCGAAGTCAGTTTCCTGCTTCTCGATGCCTTCGCCTACTTCCAGACGGATGAAGCTGACGGCTTTCGCGCCGTGTTGCTTCAGGAAATCGCCTGTAGTAATAGCTGGATCTTTCACGAATGGCTGACCTGTCAGAGACACTTCGCCAGTGAACTTAGTCATCCGGCCAGCAACCATCTTCTCAGCGATTTCTTTTGGCTTACCGCTGTTGATAGCGATTTCGATCTGGATTTCCTGTTCTTTTGCCACAACGTCAGCCGGAACTGAGTCTGGAGTCAGGAAAGACGGGTTGTTCGCAGCAACATGCATAGCCACATCTTTTGCTACGTCTTCGTTGCCGCCTTCCAGTACCACTAACACGCCGATACGGCCTGAGTGCGTGTACTGACCGATCACATCACCCTGAACTACAGAGATGCGGCGGATGTTGATGTTTTCACCGATTTTGGCAACCAGTGTCGCGCGAGCTTCTTCTACAGTCGCTTCGCCCAAAGAGGCAGCGCTTAATGCTTCAACAGTGAACAGTTTGTTACCGTGTGCCAGATCTGCAGCTGCGTTAGCAAATGCCAGGAAGTTGACATCGCGGGCAACGAAATCTGTTTCACAGTTGAATTCGATAGCAACAGCGTAACCGTTACCAACGCGAGTCAGTACAGTTCCTTCTGCAGCGATCCGACCAGCTTTCTTGGCAGCTTTGGCCTGACCGTTTTTACGCATTAATTCAATTGCGCCTTCGATATCACCGTTGGTTTCTTCTAAAGCTTTTTTGCAGTCCATCATGCCAGCGCCAGTGCGCTCGCGTAATTCTTTAACCATACCGGCAGTTACGGCCATGGGGAATTCCTCGTTTCAATCGGGTTAGACAAACAGGGGCGAAGCCCCTGTCAGATTAAAAGGTGAATGGGGTCAATCTGATGACAGACCCCATACAGCTGTATTACTCAGCTGCAACGAAGTTTTCGGCTTCAGCCTGAACTTCGATGTTTTTATCACGGCCTTCTGCAATAGCAGCATTGACGGCGCTCAGGTACAGCTGGATAGCGCGGATCGCGTCATCGTTACCTGGGATAACAAAATCAACACCTTTTGGATCAGAGTTTGTATCAACGATAGAAACCACTGGGATACCCAGGTTGTTGGCTTCTTTGATCGCGATGTGTTCATGGTCAGCATCGATCACGAACAGAGCGTCTGGCAGACCGCCCATATCTTTGATACCGCCTAAGCTCTTCTCCAGTTTTTCCATTTCACGGGTACGATCCAGCGCTTCTTTTTTGGTCAGCTTGTCGAAAGTACCGTCCTGGCTCTGAGATTCCAGGTCTTTTAAACGCTTGATGGACTGACGAACAGTTTTCCAGTTAGTCAGCATACCGCCTAACCAGCGGTGGTTAACATAGTACTGGTCAGCTTGTTTAGCAGCTTCTTTGATTGCTTCAGAGGCAGCGCGTTTGGTACCAACGAACAGGATTTTGCCTTTCTTCGCAGCGACTGACTGGATGAAAGTCAGGGCATCATTCATCATTGGAACAGTTTTTTCCAGGTTGATGATATGAACGCGGTTACGGGCGCCGAAAATGAAAGGCTTCATTTTTGGATTCCAGTAACGAGTTTGGTGACCGAAATGTACGCCCGCCTGGAGCATATCGCGCATTGAAACTTTAGCCATTTGAGTAATTCCTTAAAGGGGGTTAGGCCTCCATACATCCCATAGATCCGACTGAAGCGAGCTTCAGCACCCCGGCTTATGTGACGATGTATGTGTGTTGTTTAACTTAAGTTTGGGTTTGCAATATTGACGCTGACGGCTCTTTTCAGAATTTCGTCGGCTTTATTTGCCAAATTGCGGCGCGCTTTATACCATAGGCGCCCCGTAAACACAACGAATTGTGTAGTTTTACAGCAGAGAGCACCCCATGGCCGCGACGATCAAAACCCCGGAACAAATCGAAAAAATGCGCATTGCAGGCCGTCTGGCGGCAGAAGTGCTGGAGATGATCGAACCGCACGTGAAACCAGGGATCACCACTGGAGAATTGGATCGGATTTGCCACGATTATATGGTCAATGTGCAAAAGACCATCCCTGCCCCGCTGAATTACCACGGTTTTCCAAAATCGATTTGTACTTCTGTCAACCACGTGATTTGCCACGGTATTCCGGCTGATGACAAAGCGTTAAAAGACGGTGATATCGTCAACATCGACATTACCGTAATCAAGGACGGCTTTCATGGCGACACATCTAAAATGTTCGTCGTCGGCAAACCGAGCATCCTGGCCGAACGGCTGATCCGCGTCACGCAGGAATGTCTCTACCTCGGTCTGAAAAAAGTCAAAAACGGCGCGCGCCTCGGCGATATCGGTCATGTCATTCAGGTTCATGCCGAGAAGCATAACTATTCGATTGTGCGCGAATATTGTGGCCACGGCATTGGCGAAATCTTCCATGAAGACCCACAAGTACTGCACTATGGCCGGCCCAATACTGGTGACGTGTTAAAAACCGGTATGTGTCTGACGGTGGAACCGATGGTTAATGCCGGTGAACGCCACAGCAAATTACTGAAAGACGGCTGGACGGTTGTAACGAAAGATCGTAGTTTATCCGCTCAGTTCGAGCACACTATTGTCGTGACGGACACGGGTTGTGAAATTCTGACCTTGCGATCAGATGACACTATTGAGCGGATCCTGACAGCGGACGCCTGAGCGCGGCCCCTGTCAGCACAGGGTAACAGCGCATGACAACGGCTATGGTCTTTGAAAAAACAGTCCCGGGCCAGTTTACCCTCGACGGTTATAAAAAACACTTCAGTGACTTTCTCGACTGGCTGAAAGTCGCTTCAGCCAGCCAAAGCGTAGCAACGCTGGTGCGGGCGAGAGCCCGTTTTATTGATGAGGTGCTGCAGCAGCTGTGGCGCCACTATCAGTTGCATCAGCACAAAAGCCTGACATTAATCGCAGTCGGCGGTTATGGCCGCGCTGAGCTGCATCCCTATTCTGATATTGACTTGCTAATTCTGACTGAATCGCGGTTAAGTCGCGAGCAGCAGGACCAAATCGGCCAGTTTGTCACTGTGTTGTGGGATCTGCGCCTTGAAGTCGGCCACAGCGTGCGGACCATCAAAGAAACGCTGACACTGGGCCGTGATGACATCACCATTGCCACCAATCTGATGGAAATGCGTTTCCTCTGTGGCAATCAGCCTTTATTCGAACAGCTATCACATGAAGTCAGTAAAGACAATTTCTGGCCGAGCAAAGATTTCTTTCAGGCCAAACGCCATGAGCAACAAGGCCGCCATGCGCAGTACCACGGTACCGCGTACAACCTTGAACCAAATTTAAAAGCCAATCCAGGCGGCCTGCGCGATATTCAGACTGTCGGCTGGGTGGCAAAAAAACACTTCCGCACCCGCACCATGCGCGAACTGGTCGCACATCATTATCTGAATGAAGATGAATATCAGGAACTGATGGAGTGTGAGGCATACTTGTGGCAAATGCGATTTGCGCTGCATCTGGAAGCAGGCCGTAATGAAAACCGTATTCTATTTGATTATCAGCCGGCCGTAGCCCGTTGGCTCGGTTTTGGTGATGATGGCAAAGCCTCGGTCGAACGGATGATGAAACGCTTTTTCCGTACCGTGCAGCGCGTTAGTGAACTGAACGAAATGCTATTGCAGCACTTTGAAGGCAACATCCTGAAAAGTCACAGTAAGTTCAAGATACAAAAACTTGATGATGTGTTTGAACAGCATGGTCATTTGATTTTTGCCACCGACAAGGCCGTGTTTGCCCGGCGGGAAAACATCCTGAAATTGTTCTGGCATATTGCCGAACAACCGCAAATACAGGGCATTCATTCCGAAACGCTGCGGCTGCTGCGCCAAGTGCGGCGTCGTCTGATGGGCGACCTGCAAGACTATCAGGGATGTCGCGATCTATTTTTGGCGATCATCCGGCATCCGCAAGGCATGGACCGCGCTATCACCCTGATGCACCGCCACGGCATTCTGGCGGCATATTTACCAGCCTGGCGTAATATTGTCGGCCAAATGCAGTTTGATTTATTTCATGCTTACACCGTCGATGAACACACGCACCGCTTGCTGAAAAACCTGCATCGCTACACCGAGCCAGAGTTTGCCAACGAATTTCCGCTCTGCACCGATATTGTTAAACGGCTGGAAAAACCGGAATTGCTGTATTTGGCCGGCATCTTCCACGATATTGCCAAAGGCCGTGGCGGTGACCATTCTGAACTCGGTGCTATTGATGCCCGCGAGTTTGGCAAAATGCATAAACTCAGCGAGTTTGATACCAAACTCATTGTCTGGCTGGTTGAACAACATCTGTTGATGTCAGTCACTGCGCAGCGGCGCGATATTCACGATCCCGCCGTTATCGCCGAATTTGCCGACAAAGTCCGTGACGAAACCCGGTTGAATTACCTGTATTGCCTTACCTTGGCCGATATTCGGGCCACCAACGACAATCTGTGGAATGACTGGAAAGGCTCGTTATTACGCGAGCTTTATTTAGGCACGCAAAAAGCATTTCGCCGCGGTCTGGAAAAACCGATGGATCTGCGCGATCAAATCCGCGAACACCAAACCGAAGCCCTGCGTTTACTGGCTGAAACCGGCATCACCGAAGATAAAGTGTTGCCGTTGTGGGCAAAATTCAAAGCCGATTATTTCGCCCGTTACAATCCGAAACTGATTGCCTGGCACAGTGAAAATTTACTGGCGCACGCAGATTTCAGCAAGCCAATGGTGCTGGTCAGCCCGACCGCCATGCGCGGTGGCACGCAGATTTTTGTCTATACCGCGGACCAACCAAAGCTGTTTGCCCGGATGGTCGCGGCACTGGATAGCAAAAAAGTCAGTATTTTTGATGCGCAAATCATGACCAATAAAGATGGTTATGCCATGGATACCTTTGTGGTACTGGAGCAAAACGGCGCTGCGGTGACATCAACCTCACGCATCGCCAGCATCAAAAAAGCACTGGAACAGCCTATATCAGTCAACCCGACCTAGCGCACAGAGCGGCAAAAAGCCCGACCAAACAAACAACTTAAAGCGTTCCATGTGCCGCCTAAAGTGGTGTTTTTACCAGGTAAAAACAAACAACGCACCATGCTGGAACTGGCTGCCTTGGATACGCCTGGCTTGCTTGCCACTATTGGTCAGGTATTTGCGCAATGCGAAATTAATATCCACGCCGCCAAAATCACCACCATTGGCGAGCGCGCCGAAGACTTTTTTATGATTTCCACCCGCCAGGACGAAGCGCTGACTGCCGACGAACAAAGTCAGTTGCGCCGAGTACTGGTGGAACAACTTACCCATGCAACAGAGGGCTAAAGCACTACCATGGCTGATTTAAAAAGCATTATCGAAGACGCGTTTGAAAACCGCATGAATATCACTCCGGCAACGGTCAGCAGCGACGTAAAAAGCGCAGTGGAAGCCGCCATTGCCTTATTGGACAGCGGTCAGGCCCGGGTTGCTGAAAAAATCGCCGGCGAATGGGTGACCCATCAGTGGCTGAAAAAAGCGGTGTTGTTGTCTTTTCGCATCAACGACAATCAGGTGATGGATGGCGCAGAAAACCGTTTCTTCGACAAAGTTCCAATGAAATTTGCCGATTATACCCACGAGCGTTTTGTCGCTGAAGGCATGCGCGTGGTGCCGCCTGCGGCTGTACGTAAAGGCAGCTTTATCGCGAAAAACGTGGTGCTGATGCCGTCGTACGTCAATATCGGCGCTTATGTTGGCGAAGGCACCATGGTCGACACCTGGGCCACGGTTGGCTCTTGTGCGCAAATTGGTAAAAACGTGCATTTATCCGGCGGCGTTGGCATTGGCGGCGTGTTAGAGCCACTGCAGGCCAACCCAACCATCATCGAAGACAACTGCTTTATCGGCGCCCGCTCTGAGGTGGTTGAAGGCGTGATTGTTGAAGAAGGTGCGGTGCTGTCGATGGGCGTTTATATCAGCCAGTCAACCCGCATTTACGACCGCGAAACCGGCGAAGTCACTTACGGTCGCGTGCCGGCCGGTGCTGTGGTGGTGCCAGGGTCGATCCCGAGCAAAGATGGTTCGCATAGCCTGTACGCTGCGATTATCGTGAAAAAAGTTGATGCCCAGACCCGCGCTAAAGTGGGAATTAATGCGTTGTTACGTAGTATCGATTGATCAAAATGTTGGAAAAGAAAAACCCGGCAATTGCCGGGTTTTTATTCAGGGAGATTTTTTATACACGTTTAGAAATTGCCGGTAATTCCAAAACGTACAGTACGCGGAGCTTGCCAGCCCATCGCCTGACCATAGAAACGGTTGAAGGTACCTTCAGAACCGTTGTTTTCATAGTGCTCGTTCACCGCTGTCACTTCCTGGATATCAAGGATGTTAAACACATCAACCGAAGCCCGCAGATCAACGCCAGACACATTGAAGTTATAACCAACGCTCATATCCACATTGAAAGTCCATGGCGTACGACCTGCTGAACCCCGTGGATGGAAGGTGTAAACTTTTTCAGACTGTTCACACTTACCATTGCCGTTGGCATCAGGACATTGGTTGGTGTAGTGGTAGAAAGTATCACCGTAGCTGCCATACAGCAATGGGTCATCACTTGGGTAACCCTGACCAAAGGCGCTGACTGGCTTACCACTTGACAATGTGGCATTAAAACCAACATCTAAATCTTCAGTAACGGCATAGCTACCAAACATTTTCAGTACATGGCGGCGGTCGTTTGGCTGATAACCATCTGAACCGTCCATCACTGCCGGGAAGTCGAAGTCTTGTGTAATACCAGCATCCGCCTGAGCGATATCTGATTTCACCGCGCCTTCGAAGTTACCATAGCTACGTGACCAGGTATAAATGATTGAGCCGCTGAATTTTTCACCACGATATTTCAGCTCTGATTGTAAGCCCAAATATTCGTTTTTCGCATCAGGTAATGCGATTTCCGCTGCTGTATAGTATTTGCGTGAACCAGCATCTGGCACGCCATCGTGGTTAGAGTCCTGCCACCAAGTACCGCCTTTACCAGGGTTTAAAATCACACAAGATGGTGCTGTAGGACCACAGAAGTCATCCAGTGCGGTGCTGACTTCGCGGAAAATACCGCGGACAGAGCCGGTCAAATCTTCGTTGATCTGAGTTTCATAACCCAGAATCAATTCGTCTTTGGCAAATGGCTCTGCTTCTTCTGCCTGGAATGCTTCTTTACGCAGTTCTACCGGGAAGCTATTCACAATGCGTGAATTTTCTGGGGAACCATTGACTGGTGTTAAACCAGTTGGTGCGCCATTGGAAGCGTTGACACCGGTGAAAGTGTAATAAGTGGTTGAGTCAGAGATACCACCAGCAGCACGGTAGTTGGTGTTGTTTGGAATAGGCAGGTAATAACGGCCCCAGGTGGCAAAGATTTTTGAAGTGCCTTCGCCTGTTGGGTCATAGGTAAAGCCTAAACGTGGTGCCCAATCCGTTTTCAGATCAGCAAAATCTACACCAGTCACACCGGTATTGATGAAGTGATCCTGACGCAGACCAACACTTAACATTAACTGGTCATTCACCTGATAGTTGTCTTCCAGATAGTACGCAGATAAGTCAGAAGAGAACTCACCACCACCGGCGAAAATCCGATCACGGACATAATCTTTAGGCGCGTTGGTCGTGTTGCGGAACAGCACGCCATTGTTACCCTGAATCGCGCCATTCGGAGCCACAGTCACATAAGTATAGGCGTGGTCACCGACAGGTGCTGTCGTTTTTTTCGATTGACGGTCTTGTTTATCTAAACCGACTTTCAGTGTGTGATTACCGTAGAATTCCAGGTTGTATTCAACGTCAAAACGAATTTGTGTGTTGTCGTCGTAATCGACGCCGATAGTACCGCCTGAGCCACACTGGACAGCCTTCGGTTGGCCTGTGGTACGGTTATCGGTAATAGTAGGGCAATTAATCACTGCAGGAGTATCGGTATATTGAGTTTCGATGTTACCCCACAGTGCAGATACTGTCAGGTCGTCAGTGATGTTACCGACATAGCTGGCGCTCATCACTTCACCACCACGGGCACGGACAAAACCGCCCGTTTCAGCACCCTGAACACCTGTTTGCGCGTTATAACGCCAGTTGCGTTCAGTCACGTCACGACGGTCAGAATAACCAAACAGACTCAGACGATGGCCATCGACAATATCCCAGTCGATTTTACTACCCCAAAACAGGTTGTCACCGCCGCTGGCTTTCTGCTCACGCAGGTTATTGGTCACAGCAAAACGCGTGTTACCAGTGGTATAAAGGTCGTCGGAAGAACGCGGGTTGATAATGCCGTAGAAAAACAGTTTATCTTCAATTAAGGCGCCACCAGCTGACAGAGAGTAATCCGTTTGTGTCAGTTCGTCTTGGGTTGAATCATAGAAAACTTCGCTGCTGCCTTGTTGCGCGTAAGATTTTCTACCTTCGCCTGCTAAGCTGCCTGGCTGATGGTAAGCAGTGAAGCCAAATTCCCAATCATTGGTACCGCTTTTGGTGATAGCGTTAGTCACACCACCTGTGGTACGACCATACATAGCCGAATAACCACCGGTTTTGACCTGAAATTCTTTGTAGAATTCAAATGGCACAGAACCACAGCCCAGGCCCTGACGGGTATTAGTCACTTCCAGACCGTTGATGTAACAAGAGTTTTCAGCAACTGACGAACCTGCAAATGATGCAGTGTTACCAAAGCGTGTATCACCTTTGACTGCACCTGGTGCTAACAGCTGAACGGCAGTTAAATTGCGCGCAACCGGCAATTTATCGATTTCAACTTCGCCTAACACCAGGCCTGAGTCAGTAGAGCTTAAATCCACTGCCACAACACGGGCACCTGTAACCTGAATAACTTCAGTGCCATCAGTTGGACGATTTAATTCGAAACGAGCTACAGAGTTAGAACCCAGTGCTAAGCGGATATTATCTTGTGCGACGACTTTGCCGTCTTTTTCGATAGTGACCACGTAGCTACCAACCGGCAGCTGACTGAAACGGAAAGTACCAGTCCCATCCAGTTGAATTTCACGGTTAAAGCCAGTTTTTGGATCTGACGCTTTGACTTTATAACCAGGAGCAGCACCCGTCACACTCCCAGTTAAGTTTGATGTGTCGGCAGCATAAGCTGAACCAGCAACACCCAGAATCGTAGATACAGCCAGCGCAGCCAGCGAGCGCTTAAAGCGCCATGTTCCATTGTTGGATTTCATTATTTCTTATTCTCCAATTTGTTGTTATCTAGGAACTTTCCGTTCCTTGCTTACTATTACCACGAACCAGCATTCGCTGTACACTGGCAATTACCTATATTAGAAACCGCGCAATTCCAAAAAAAATGGAAATTCTGTGTAAAATTTCCACTAAAATTACAATCATTTACAATAGTACCTATAACAAAACCAATAACAGCCGAAATATCCACCGCTCCAATTGAGATAAAAACAGATGTAAGTCAATGTATTTAAATGTTTTAACTCACTTACATTTCTAAAAACCTGCCATGAATTAAAAAAACTAATGCATATTAATTTGTGTATTTTTTATCTTTAATTAACAAAATGGTGGATTTCAAACTGCGTTGAATTAACAAAAAAACGCGATATTCGGTAGGAACTGATTTTAAGTCAGTTTAAAACTTACAAACTGCTCTCACTATCAGGTAATAGCCGCAATAGCCAGCTCAGTCCTGCCGACGAGGCAACTGGCGATAATCCCAGTCATTTAATTGCCTTGAAAAATCAACTTCGCTGAAAGTGAAGCCAACTTGCAGCAATAAAGTAGCGAAATCATGCCAAGGTGCAGTTAACGCGGATCGGTGTTGTCTGTTACCGGATGCCTGAATGTCAGATGGGCAGCATGTAATAACAGTCTCGGGCAGTTGAACTGTTGACGAAGTAGCTGATTGTGTTTGCCATCACCGTGGGTGGTATCACCGAGAATTGGATGAAACAGGTGTTCACAGTGCCGGCGCAGTTGATGTTTTCGGCCAGTCAGAGGCTGTAACGCGAGTAAGCTATAACGAGCCGTGGCATAACGACCAACAGCAAAAGGTAATTCGATGTGTTGCAAAGGCCAAATTGCCGTTTGTGCCGACTGTGCAGCTTTGTCTTGACGGGCGAACTTATCGGCAATGGCGTCCTGCTGCTCTTTTAGCGCATAATCGAGCAGCAACGCCTCTTTTAGGTGCCCACGCACCACCGCCAGATAAGTTTTTTGCCACAAGTGCTGCTGCTCTCCCATCACTCTGGCAATCTCACTGGACAAGCCAAATAACAAGACGCCTGAAGTGGGCCGGTCCAACCGGTGTAGCGGAAACACATGCTGACCAATCTGGTCACGCAGCCGCAACATGACAAATTCAGTTTCATGTTTGTCCAGGAATGAGCGATGGACCAACATACCGGCGGGTTTATTCACAGCAACCAGCCACTGGTCCTGATACAAAATCTCTAGCGGGGGTTTAACTTCAGACTCTTGCAATTTGTTGCTCCCGACGGCCGCTTAACAACTCATCCAAATCGGCGATACGGTTAATCAACGGCCATGCCATGGCGCCATGCGCTGCAAAGGCTTCTTCGGCGATGGGGCAAATGCTGATTTGCGCCGGCAACGGCAGCTGCGCATCAATCAGCGCCTGCATCCGTGGCAGCAGAACATACTGCAGCCATTGTTGCAGTGGCATCGTATCGCAACAAAATGGCGCCTGGCTGGCAAGTGCAGCAGCGCTGGGCGGCAGCTCAGTCCACAGCTGCAGGCGGCATAATTCAGCTTGGATGGCCTGTAATAACACTTGGGTCTGTTGATACTTCATCTGAAGCTCCCCGGAAAAAGACCGCAGATTTTACCACAGTGCTTGCTTTTACTGATTGCCAGCCACATGATCGTCGCAGGGAGGAACCTTTATGAGTTCAATTGCGGTTTTACTGGCGCTGATGCTGGTCGCTTATCTGTTTTTATTACAACGCAGGCAAGATGAACGGGCTACTGCGCTTGCGCGGCAACTGTGTCAACAGCAACAAGTGCAGTTTCTCGATTGTGCGCGTGACGGTCACCGCTGGATAAAAGTAAACCAGAGATCTGGCTTTCGAACTTTATATCTGATTGATTTCAGTGGTGATGGTGAAAGTCGCTACCAGGCCGAACTTTGGATGAAGGGTCTGCGTCTGGCGGATTTTAAACTACCGCCGTTTCGCGTCTGATGCCGTCAAACGCGCTTGCAACCGACCGCTGAGAAACTCGGCGTACATCACCCAATCGCCAAGCAAACTATAAAACGGATATTTAAACGTCGCAGGCTTGTTGTGCTCGACAAAAAAATGTCCGGTCCAGGCAAAGCCATAACCGGCCAGTGGTAACCACCACAATAATACCCATTGAGCGGTCCACAGCGCATATCCTAAAATAACCAACACCAGCGTGCTGCCACAATAATGCAGCGCCCGGCACAGCGGATGTTGGTGTTCGCTTAGGTAATATGGATAAAATTCACTGAAACGCTGAAACTCCGGCGTAGGCATCAGGACTCCTGCAGTTGTTGCCGTTTTCTAAACAGCAATTTACCGCTGACCTGCTGGAAGTCAAGTTGACCAACGACCTGATATTGATCCTGATGAAAAAACTGCAGATATTTATCCAGCGTGACAAAAACGCCGACGCCCTCCGACCCCGGATGCTGATCGACCCAATGATCAATTGCTTTTAAAAAATGGCTCATGGCTTCAGGGTGATGATAAGCCGGATTACGCGCGATAAAAGCCAACATATGATAGGAAGCAGCTGGCATTGCATCATGCACTTTACGCTCTTTATCAAGCATCTGCCGACTGGATAAATATCCCGCCGTCAGCAACATTTTCAGTCGCCAGTGCCACAGCCGCTCGCCCTGAAATCCGGCATCTGGCTCAGTCAGGCAAGCCACGCCCAACAATTGTTCGTCACAAAACAAGCCTAGAACCGGCTGTTGTTTATCCCAGAATGTGGCAATTTCTTCTCTGATCGCAGCACGTAATCTGGCTTCAAAATCAGGTTTTTCCGCCTGAAAAATCTGCATAAATAATGGATCGTCGTGGTATGCGCTGTACAGAATGGAATTGGCTTGTCGGAGTTGTTCGGCATTAAGTTGCTCAATGCGACATTTAGAAAAATCCAGCGGTGTTGACTGGTTCATACCATGCCCCTTTTTTTATAGTTCCACTGACGATAGCAGGGCGAACTGGAACTGCAAGTCAACACGTCAAGCATGTGATCGTAAAAAAACGCCGGGCTCTGCACCCGGCGCTGATTATATGGTTGTCTGGATCAGAGATTTTGATAGGCCTTGTCACCCCAGCCGACTAATAAACCACGTTTGAAAATCAGCGCGGTGCATTCATCTTTACTGGTCATGCCATCACTGTGACTGTGATGGGTGCGATAAAACAGTACTTCGACTGTCTCGCCCTGTTTGTTAAAGGATTCACTGAAAGCCGGAGTGCCCAGATTCTGCCGTACCGCGCCGATGTCAGTGCCTGTTTTAAGCCCACTGACATAATTCTGGTTATACTGCTGAGTCTTGCGCCAATTGTTACCATCATCGTCGTCATCAAAATCATCATGACCGACGGCCACAACACACCCGGACAAACTGCTTATCACTGCAACTGCGGCGATTAATTTAAAAAATGCATGCATATATTTTCCTTAGTTCTGAAGAAACAATTCGCTGACTGAATTGATAAACTCGTTGAGCAATCCTGATGCCAACTATTTAATTATTTAAATTCATATAGTTAAACTATCTAACTCGCACTACGGGCAATTTAAGTGGTAAATTAAACCAATATTTAGCCAATGTAACGATTCTGATGAGCACATTACAAAACCGGATTGGTGTTATTGCTACTCAACTGCAACAGGAAGGTAAATCGCCAAGTCTGGCGTTGGTACGGGCCCGATTAGGCGGAGGTATCAACCCGGCTGAGCTATTCAGCGCTTATCAGAGTTGGCGTGCTCAGGGCAGCCCGCTTACCAAGCCAACAAATGAAGCAAGTGCCACAGCGAAATCTCCGGCCGACGTCACAGAGAGTGCAAGCGACGCAGCCATGAAGCAGGATTTGGCGCGGATCGAAGCGAAACTAGACCTTATTCTGACGTTATTACAGGAAAAACGCTGATGTATAGCGCCGAACTTCAGTTCCGGATCATTGGCGATACCAGCTATGCCGCCGCAGAAATTGCGATCCGTTTGTATCTGGAAGCGTTGATTTTTCAGGGGCAAATTCTCGGCCGCGAGTTCCCGACAGCATTCCAGCAGGAACAGTTTGTCAGCCGGGTGGTGTTAGCAGAAAAAGATGCATTGCAGGCCGAATATCACAGTCAGGCTGGGCACAAGGCGCTGCACGCACTGCAGCAAGCCGGGCTGTCATACCCCAAAGTGCAGATTATGGGCATTGATTTGATGTCCAATCACACCGATCCTTGTGAGCAACCGGACAGTTATATCCTGTACTGCCGGTTTGCCCAGATGAATTCAGTGTTGTACTGCGCGGAACATTTTGCCCCGGTGCCACTATACCGGCTGGGCATGCAAACCGGCTTTGAAGATTTAATCCGCTGGCAGCTGCAATATCAGGCACTGGACGAGATCCAGATGCAGCAGCACAGTGTGTTGTTAAAGCCGGCGGAGCGTGCCCTGCAGAGTTTTCGCAGCACCTTAAATATGCAAGGCCGGCGTTTTGCCAAAAAACTCAGTGCCTATACCGGTAAACCGGTGTATTACGCCTTGTATCGTGGTGTCAGTGCGGACTGCAGCCTTGAAACCAGCCGTTGCTGTCCAGGCTGCGGCGGGCAGTGGTTACAGGGCGAACCATGGCACGATTTGTTTGATTTTCGCTGCAACCGCTGCCAGCTGGTCAGCAATATTGCCTGGCAATGTCAGGGCTGAAAGCCCTGCCACAACCGAGTCAGGCCGGACTCAGCTGACGCAGAAAACTGAGTAAATCCGGTGCCAGTAATTGTTTCACTTCCTGCCCGGTCTGCTCCAGGTATACTTCGCCGGTACTGTTTAACACCGACAACATCGAATCCTCTTCATCGGTCACGGCAAAAAACACAGTTTCACGTTGTTTCAACCGTCTTTTCATCAGGACATGCGCAATCAGGTTTTGCTGTAAGCGGATAAAATCGCCCGGATGCCATAATAACAACAAGCCGGCAGGGCCGCGGGGATGACTGACCTGCAGATCCGCCCCCCATAACGTTGCGTAGAACTCTTTCACAGAAGAATGCAGGGTCAGGCCCAGGCCTTGTTCTAATCCGCTAAAGTCCAGTGGGTCATGTTGCGCTACAGGCCACCAGCCGACCTGTTCTTCGCTTGGTTCACCATATTGCGCCGGTGAAACTTCGGCCGGATCGGCAAATGCGCGCCAATGGTCACCTTGTTGTTCCGCCTTTAGCCGGCATTGTTCTGCCAGTAGCAGCAGTTGCTGTTGTAACTCAGACATCGATATTTGCTTCCTGTGATAAACTGGGAATTTTATCCCGTTCACCATTTTATGCTTTTCGGATAAGCCATGACAAAACAAACTGAAGCCGCCCTTGCTCATCTGAGCCTTGGGAAAGTAACCGCCTATGCCGACCAATATGACGCCAGTCTGTTACAACCGGTGCCACGCCAGTTGGCGCGCGATGCGATTGGTCTTGCCGCTGACAACGCACTGCCGTTTGTCGGCCACGATATCTGGCACGGTTATGAGCTGTCCTGGCTCAACAGCAAGGGCAAACCAATGGTGGCATTGCTGACCGTGGTGGTGCCGTTCGACTCGGCGAATTTGATTGAGTCCAAGTCATTTAAACTTTATCTGAACAGTTTTAATCAAAGCCGGTTTCGCGATATCAGCCAGGTTTATCAAACTCTGCAGCAGGACCTGTCCCACTGTGCCGGCAAAACGGTGGAAGTCACTATCCACCATGTCAATGAACTGGTGGCGTTCCAGCCGACCTGGATCCCAGGCCGTTGTATTGATGATTTGGACATCGACATCGACCAGTATCAATATGATGGCGCCTTGCTGCAACTGACAGACAACACGGAACCGGTTGAAGAAAAATTACATTCGCATTTGCTGAAATCAAATTGCCTGATCACTTCACAGCCAGACTGGGCCAGTGTGTTTATCCACTACAAAGGCAAAGGTCTGTCACACGAAAGTTTGCTACGCTATCTGATCAGCTTTCGCCAGCACAATGAATTCCATGAACAGTGTGTCGAACGGATCTATACCGATATCTGGCGGCTGGCCCAGCCAGAGTTTCTGGCGGTCTATGCCTGTTACACCCGCCGGGGTGGATTGGACATCAACCCATTACGCTCTAGCGTACCTTATACACCGCCAAATATTCGTCTGACCCGGCAATAACTCGGATCAAAAAAGCCCGCATTGCGGGCTTTTTCATTGCGAACCTGCCGGTTTATTTCGCTGGAGGTAAATCTACACCCAACCAGGCTTGATAGTAGGCCTTCTGCTGCCGGCTCGGCTTGGTAACCGGGACTACCTGCCAGTTACCGGCCGGCTGCGTTTGCGGTGTCAGCTGACGCTCCAACAAACGACCATCGCGAAACAACGTCACTTTAATCGCCGTATCCACCGGAAAATCCTTTAACCGCTCAGCAAGCTCTGTTTGCAGCTGCAAGCCATCCAGCGCGATGATTTGATCGCCGACTGAAAAATCAGCCAGCCAGGCCGGTGAATCCCGTTCCACTTTGCTGATCTCTGCCGTATTTTTTCCTGCCTGCACAGTGAGTCCGGTGAACGGCTCTGTCGGCTTCGGTTTCACCAGCTGCAAGCCGGCTGCTTTTAACAACATGTCTGCATCCAGCTCCAGCGGCGTTTCAACCTGCTGTGCCCAGAACTCAGCCAGTGATTTTCCAGTCAAATCCAGCGCGATTTTCTGTACATCGGCGGCAGTAAAAGCCGTCGTTTTGCCAAAGCGTTGGTACAGCTCGTTGTGTAAGGTTCGGTAATTCGATTTTAAGCCACTGTTATTCATTAGAAAATGATCCAGCATCCAACTCACCAGATAACCTTCGCTGTAAATGTTCACGCTGAAATTGTCTGCATGATCACCACCAAGGCTGATCCAGTTGTCAAAACTGCTTTGCGCCACCGACTGGATCTCCCGGCCAGGGGTGCGTTCAAAACGTTTCAGGCGTTTGGCTAAGTCGGTATAAAACTCTTGGGGCGTCATCAGCCCGGCACGCAGTAATAACTGATTCTGGAAATAACTGGTGGAACCTTCGGAGATCCATAGCAGTTTGCTGTAGTTTGGCTGTAAATAATTATAAGGTACCAACTCAGCAGGCCGGTAAGCTTTTACGTTCCAGGTGTGCACCAGTTCATGCGCTGCAGTCGACAAAAACTCCAGATAATGTTCACGTTTGCGAAAGCTGAACCGGTCTCGCTGGATCACGGTCGAATTCAGATGTTCCGTTGCGCCACGCGCACCGCTGGCGGCATGCACGATAAACAGATAATTCTGATACGGATAGCCTTGCCAGATACTGCCGGCCTGCAACACGATCTTCTCGAGGTCTTTTACCGTTTGCGTAGCATCAAAATTACCTTGTCCCCAAAATACCACTTCGTAATCGCGGCCATCGGCTTTAAAAGTGAAACTCTGATGGATACCGGTTTCAATCGGCGAATCGGCCAACACATCATAATCGGCCGCCGTAAAACTGTGTGCTCCGGTACGGGTCATGCCGGAAGTACTGCGCCAGCCTTGTGGCACTTGTAAACTGACAGTCACCGGATCTTTACGCTGAGCATCGTGATACATCAAAAATGCAGACGAATTAATGTAAGCGTGAGTATCGTCAATATGACGGGTGCGCTGGTTCAATTCGTTGGCGTATATCTGGTAGCTGACCACAATATCGCCGGCGGCCGGCAACTGTAATTGCCAGGTACTTTTTTCAGTTTTCTCCACCGGGACTGGTTGCCCATTGGCTAATCGCGCTTCAAAGCGTCTGACGCCATTTGCCAAATCGAGGATCTGATATTTTCCGCTACGCCAGGCCGGCAGTTTCAGTGAAAAGGCTCCCGCCTGCTCCGCAGTCATTTTGATCTGGATATCAGCCAAATGCTGATCGGGATCGGTAATTTTGATCTGATATTCCACTGCGGCTGAAGCCCACAGTGGTAGAACTGCGCACAACAAAACTAAATAACGCATATAAACTCCTGATTTTTATCCAAGCCTATGCAAATCCCCACCAGGAAACCAGTGCTTTGCGTTAAATCTGGCAAATTTCGCTGCCAAATTTTATGTAACCCAACATGTAATAGTACGAAATAGCTTTTACTTTCGAATCGAAATATGTTTAAATATTCTTCGTTGGTGCCAGACACATCAACCCAACCCGAATGCTGACTTAATGCTGATACAGGAAAGTTGTTATGAACATGCTTACCGATGCTGAAGAGCAAAGCTGGTTACCCTACTATCTGACAAAAAAATAATTCGATCAGCCCCGCGGCTGCCGAAATAAATAAAGCCGGAGGCTGCAAAAGCCCCGGCTTTATTTATTTGTGCAAGAATCCAATGTTTCGATTCGAAAGATAATCATCCGCTACAGACATTTTTCAGCGTCTATAAGGCAAGATATTGAATCTGTGGAAAAACCTACAACGACATGCCAACAGACAGCCGATTATTTGACTGTGCTTTTTCCGCTTTAACGATATACTTAGGCCAGTCTTCATTGCCGCTACTGACGGGAACATTTGAGTCGTGGATTCCGAACAATCTCTCAAGCAACAACTTGCTACTGCCGTGAAAGCCCGCAAACAGCTGGAAGACACCTACGAAAGTCAGTTCAACATCCTGACGCAATTCGTCGCCCGTTTGTCACTGGTCTGTAAAGGCATCGATGTCGAGCTCGACAACCGGCTGGCCCGTTTGCGGCGACACCTGAACAATGGCACCGATCTGGAAAAGTTATTACCACAAATTGATGCGACCTCTGAGCATCTGAAAACGCTGGAAACCAAGCAACAACAAGAAGTCAAAAAGGCGCAACTGACCATCAGTGAAGCTGGAAAATTGTTGCAAAAACAACGCGGTTTACCTAACCAACTGCGGCGTGACCTGCGTGATTTGCTCAGCCGGGTCGAAGAACCTGCGCCGACCATTCATGCTTATATGCCACACCTGACGCATCTGACTGAGCTCTATCAGCTGGCGCTGAATGCCAAACAAAGCATGGAGCTGGAGGAGATCTCTGACAACAGCAGATACGAACGGATCTGCCGGCAAATTTCAATTGAGCTGACGAATTTACTCAGTGAGCTGGCATTTGAGGGCCCCTACGCCAAAGCGATTGATGCCATTCGGCTGAGCCTGTTGGGTGAACTCAGCATCGAAAAATTGCTGGAAGCCTGTTTACGCACCATTGAAATTATTATCTCCAGCATTAACGAAGAGCGGCAATCTGCGCAGCATTTCCTGCTGAAACTCAATGATGCGTTAACCAGCGTACAGAATTCACTGGTTTCGTCGCTGAAATCGACGAATAACATCCGCGATAAAATGGCGTTGCTGAATCAGCAAATCGAACAGCAGATTGATGTCCTGAGCCATGAAACGAAATCAGCAACATCGTTGGAACAGCTGCAACGACTGGTCACCGATAAGCTCAATACGCTGAGCCTGTCGTTAAAAGATAAAGAAACGCTGGAAAAACAAGAACGTGAGATCCTGTTAGCATCGGTCAAAGAAATGGATGCGCGGCTGAAGGAACTGGAAGAAGAAGCCAAGCAATTCAAAAAACGCCTGGCGGAACAGAAATTCCGCAGTCTGCAGGATGCATTGACTGAATTACCAAACCGGGCCGCATTTGACGAACGTTACGAACTCGAACTCAAACGCAGCAGACGGTACAACACGCCACTATCGATTGTGCTGGCAGATGTTGATCACTTTAAAAATATCAATGACAGCTACGGCCACAGTGCTGGCGACAAAACACTGAAAGTCATTGCCCGTGCGTTGAAACAAAGCATGCGTGAAGCCGACTTTATCGCCCGTTATGGCGGTGAAGAGTTTATTTTATTGTTCCCGGAAACCCCGCTGGAACAGCTGGAAACCCCGTTAAACATTCTGCGGGAGAAAATCAAACGGATCCCGTTTAAATTTAAAGACACCAACGTCCTTATTTCCATTTCATTTGGGGCGACCCAACTTAAACCCACAGACGAAGGCCGGGAAGCTTTTGATCGCGCAGACGAAGCGCTGTACGAAGCCAAGCGGCAAGGCCGGGATCAGGTCATTCTGAAATCCTGATCCTGTGCGCTGCTGTCCTCCCGCTGCAGTTCAAGGAGCAACCGATGCATGTACAGTTAAACCCGTTAGGCGCGATGGATTTGTTGTCGCAGCTGGAAGTCGATCAGCTGAAGCAACATGCTCACAGTGAAACCTTCAGATTGTTCCGAAATTGTTGCCTTGCCGTGCTGAATGTCGGCAGCCATACCGACAGCTCAGCTGAAATTTATGACCTGTATAAAGATTTTGCTGTGAATCTGGTGGCCCGCGAGCGCGGTATCAAAATTGAACTGTTTAATCCTCCAACCAGTGCTTTTGTCGATGGTGAACTGATCAAAGGTATCCACGAACATCTGTTTGCGGTGTTGCGTGACATTTTGTTTTATCACACCCGGTTAGGCGCAGACACCAAACAGCTCGATTTGCATAACAGCGAACATATTACCCATACCGTATTTGATATCCTGCGTAACGCTCAGGTTATTGCACCCGGCGCTACGCCTAATATGATCGTATGTTGGGGTGGTCACTCCATCAACGAAACCGAATACAAGTACACCAAAGAAGTGGGTTATCAGCTCGGATTGCGTGGACTGGATATCTGTACCGGTTGTGGCCCTGGGGCTATGAAAGGCCCGATGAAAGGGGCAACGATCGGTCATGCTAAACAACGGATCAGCAGCGGACGTTATCTGGGTCTGACGGAACCCAGTATCATTGCCGCCGAACCGCCAAATCCGATTGTCAATGAACTGGTGATCCTGCCCGATATCGAAAAACGCCTGGAAGCTTTTGTCCGCAGCGCACACGGCATTATCATTTTCCCGGGTGGCGCAGGCACAGCCGAAGAACTGTTGTATCTGCTTGGCATCATGTTGCATGAAGATAACCGCCAGCAGGTCTTGCCAGTGATACTGACCGGACCGAAACAAAGTGCAGCGTATTTCACTGAGTTAACCAGCTTTATCGAAAAGACCCTCGGCAAAGATGCGCTCAATCTGTTTGAAGTGATTATCGACGACCCGGCGGCTGTTGCGCAGAAACTGAAACAAGGCTGCCAGGCAGTCCGGCAATACCGGAAATCAGCCGGTGACGCTTACCATTTTAACTGGACCTTGCAAATCGACGATGATTTCCAGCATCCGTTTGCACCAACACATCAAAATATGGCCAGTCTCGATTTGCACCTGGATCAGGATAAAGCCCGTCTTGCCGCCAATTTGCGCCGGGCTTTTTCCGGGATTGTCGCCGGTAACGTCAAAGATGAAGGGATCAAAGCTATCGCGCAGCAAGGCCCGTTTATCTTGTCCGGTGAGCCGGCATTGATGGAGTTAATGGACACGCTGCTGGAAGCTTTTGTTGCGCAAGGCCGCATGAAATTGCCAGGCAGTAAATACGTACCCTGCTACCAAATCAGCCGCTGACCGGGCGTCCGTCGGACTGAACTCTCTCTCCGGCGCTTCCTGGCGCCGGAGTTGTTTTCGCAAGGTATAGTGACAAAATCGCGCCATTTCAGAGAATTGGCAGATTTATTGTATAAGTGATGACCTGAGCACAATGATTGGTCGGGTTATATGATTCTGGTTCAACGTTTGCTGCCCCAAAGCGACGGAGCTGCAATGAAAAAACAATTTAAAATTGCCCTGCTTGCGGCTGCACTGTTGGCAGTCTATCCACTGGCAACATGGCTGGCCCTGAACTGCTATCAGGATGACCCAGCCGATATGGTCTGGACCGATCGTGAAGCATTTAACCGGAAATTTATCAGTAACTTAGATTTAACCACTGCGGTGCAACAAGATCAGATCCAACGCAAACTGGGCGGACCGGATATTACTGAAGCATACCAAAGCGACGCCGACTTGTACCAACTGGTGTTTTACCGCACACAGCGAGATATATCGGATGGCATCACCACCAAAGTGGAGTGTACTGCTTTGTTGTATCGCAACCGACAACTGGTTGCAGTCGGTGACGTAGCACAGCAGCAATTTCTGCAGATGCAGTCAGTCAGGCCCTGAGCACGATGAGCAACGCAGTCACGCAGCTACATAGTCTGTACCAATACCTTGACCGTTTGTATCCCCAGGCAACAGCATTGGCGGTTTCAGACCGGCTGCAACTGGCTTGTGATCAGATAGCGCCAAAATTCTGTCAGCTTTATCAGCAACAACCGGTTTTGATGCAAGCCCAGTTGGCATTGTCATCCGCCAGCCACTCCGCGCTGGCAAATTTGGCATTTAAACAAGCGGTGGTGATTCTGGTGATCGCCAGCCACAGCCGCTGGCCTTTATCAATGCAAGAGCAGGTGCTCAGCGCCAGCTTTGCCGGACTGTGCGGACTCAACGCTGAGATGCTCGGTACCGACAACGTTGACCCGACGCCACTAAAAGATCCCTGGTTAATCACCATACGCAATCATCAATCGCATTTACCTGCCATCTGGCTGCAGCTCTTTGCCAGTTGCTGCCGTTTACGCCAACAAGCGTCCATTTGGCAACAGGACCCATTGGCTGCGGTGTTGGTACTTGCGTACCAACTGACATTGCCACTTTCACAAGCCAGCACTGCAGGTAAAGTTGGCTTTGAAACCGTATTTCGGCAGGTATGGCGTCAGTCTGAAGGCATTGGTCTGGCCCTGCTGCAGATCCTGAGCCACAGTGGCGCTCAGTTATATCAACTGGGCCGTTTTTGTAGCGACAGTATTGGTGCTGTGGCATTTATTACTGAAGCAGAACCGCACCTTCGCGGCTATCTGTTTGATTTAAATCTAAAAAGCCTTAGCGCCGAACCCATTACGCTAGCCGGCTCGGGCATGCAACTGCTTCCCCCCCGAGTATGCAGAGACCAAAGCTGGTTAACTTTATTAATTCGCCAGGCCAAAGACCTGCTGGAAACCGCGGATCCTGAGCCGATGTCCCTGGCTTTAATCCAACAACTCAATCCGGACTGGTCAGTAAGCCGTCAGGTCAGCTTTTTGCAGGAACATCCGGCATTTTGCCTGTTGCTGCGTAACGCCGCTTCAGGTCTCAGCCGGCAGCAAACTCCGGTGAAAGATCTGCGCCACGCGCTGGCCTTAATTGGCACAGAGCAACTGCCACTTCTGCTGCGGCAATCCTGGCTGGCGCAACAAACAGCACTTTGTGCGCAACCCTGGCAGCACTGGTTTCGTCAGCTGGAAGCAGTGTACAGTGAGGCGCTGCAGTTACTGGCGGCACAGACCCGGCGAGTCGATTTGACATTAAATCAGGCAAAGCTGATTGCCGGTTGCTTTAACTTGCAATTGCAGCAACACGAAGCGTTGCGGCATTTGCCGTTACACCGGGCGGGCCGAAACAATCTCTCTATTGTTACCGAATGCCGCAGCTTGATCTGGCAGGATGTGGAAAGCCTGCGGCAAACCGCACAGTTACTGGCCGCCACCGGAGCAAAAATGTTATGGCAAGACGCCGTATTGAGTTTTCGCACGACGCCGGGGCTACAGGCTGACTATAGCCAGCAGCAAGCCGCACAACTGCTGTTGCAATTTGGTTGGGTCTTAACAGAATTGTATTTTTGGGGCGCCGCCACCAGGCCGGATACACTGGAAGTGCTATATAAAAACAGCCGGCATGCACTTGATTTACCTGCAATTTCTTTGTCTCAATGGTTGGAACAGCTCCAGACGCATTGTCCGGCTTTTTGGCCACTTCAGCCGCAGATGTAGTTTTCTTTCATCATTTTTCGCTATATCCACTATTTCCAACGCTTATAGTGCTACAGACATGCCATTCTGGTAACGAATGACGAAAACTGCTATAGTCCGGCTGTTTCCGTTGGAGTCCAGACCTCAGACCAGAGGCTCAGCAGAGCCCGCGACTCCGGCATTCTGTTTCAGCCAATTCCACCACAAAGGTTATCTATGAGCGCACAAATTATTACTGTCATTAAAGGTGATGGCATCGGTCCAAGCATCGTTGATGCAGCTATTGCCATTTTGGACAAAGTCGGTTGCAACTTTCAGTACGAATATGTCGATGCCGGCCTGACTGCGCTGGAAAAAACCGGTGAACTGCTGCCGCAAAGCACACTGGATGCGATTGCACGTAACAAAATCACCTTAAAAGGTCCACTGACTACGCCAGTGGGTGAAGGCTTCACGTCCATCAACGTGACTCTGCGCAAAAAATTCAATCTGTATTCAAACGTGCGACCGGTGATCTCGTTTAAAGGCACCAAAGCCCGTTATGACAATATCGATATCATCACTGTGCGTGAAAACACTGAAGGCATGTACTCTGGTGCCGGTCAGGTGGTGAAAAATGACGGTGAGCTGGCTGAAGCCATGAGTATTGTCACCCGCGAAGGCTCGGCACGTATTGTCGAGTTCGCCTTTGAACTGGCCCGTCGCGAACAACGCAAAAAAGTCACTATTGTGCACAAAGCCAATATTCTGAAATCAACTTCAGGTTTATTCCTGAAAACAGCGCGTGAAGTCGCCGCGCGTTACCCGGACATTCAGACCGTTGAAATGATCGTGGACAATGCCTGTATGCAGCTGGTGATGAATCCGCAACAATTCGACGTCATCGTCACCACCAACTTGTTTGGTGACATTCTGTCAGATCTGTGTGCAGGTCTGGTTGGCGGTCTGGGTATGGCGCCAGGTGCAAATATTGGTCAAGACTGTGCAATTTTTGAAGCGGTACACGGCAGTGCGCCGGACATCGCCGGCAAAAATCTGGCGAATCCAAGCTCAGTGATCCTGGCGTCGATCCAGATGCTGGAATATCTGGGTAAAAAAGACAAAGCGCAACAAATCCTGGCCGCCGTTACCGACGTGATCGCCAGCGGTGACCGCACCACCCGTGATCTGGGTGGTACACACGGCACCACAGATTTCACTCAGGCAGTGCTGGAACGTCTCTGATTCTTGCCTTGAATGGACCAGGCTGCCACTGTGCAGCCTTTTTTGTCGCAGAAATATGACCAATCGTAGCGAAGCCTGATTTACCGCAAACTGCTGAAACTTTGCTATGGTAAATTCTGCAACGGTCACAATCAGTTAGCGGGAGTCTGGCATGGGTTGGTTTTCAAGTCTGTATACCTCGGTAGAACGCACCTTTTTTGATAGTCTCAGCAAAAAAATCATCGGTAATATCGGCTTTTTGACCATCATTTTCTGGTTAGCGTTGTATTTTGCTTATCCGGATACCGGCGGTGCCAGCAATGCCTGGTGGACCACACTTCTGCTGGGCACCTGTGCTTTTCTGTTTACCATCGGCTATTTGATTTATCTGATTGTAAGACCTGTACAGGCTTTAGTGCAGGCGCTGCAAAAGGCGAATCAAAAAGGTACTGATTTAAATCATCGCCTGCCAGCATTTACCTATGACGAATTCCGTACTTTGTCGGAAGAATACAATCAATTTGTCAGCCAACTGGCACAGCTACTGACGCAGCTGCATCACCAAGCCCAACATACGCACCAAATCAATGAGCAAGTCAGCGGAGCGGTGAAAACCACCCGCAGCCACCTGCAGGCAACGGAACAGCGCAGCGAACAAATCCGCAGTGAAAGTGATCATGTGCTCGATCAGCTTGCCGCGATTGTCAGCACCGGTGATCAAATGAACCAGGTGGCGCAGACCACAGTGACCAAAGCCGCAGATGCCAGCAACGGCATGACCGCCATATCAACGCAACTTTCTGGCATTGTGCAATTACTGGAAACTTTTGGCGCTACCGTCGAAGGCTTACAGAAGAATTCAGAGAATGTGCGGCAAATTCTGCAGATGGTGGAGACTTTCTCCGATCAAACTAATTTGCTGGCACTGAATGCAGCAATAGAAGCTGCCAGGGCTGGTGATGCCGGACGTGGTTTCGCGGTAGTTGCAGACGAAGTCCGCACGCTGGCCGCCAAGGTGAATGAGGCGACCCGGCAAATTTCAGGCTTTCTGAATGATATGGAACGATTGGTGCGCGACACCCGGGCTGAATCTGAACGCCTGAATGAACAAGCCGGTCAGGCACAACAAACGATTGGTTCCACCGCCAGCGAGTTTAGCCTGCTGCAACAACAGTTGGCACAAGCCAAACATGGGGTGCAACAGATCACCGGTTCGGTGTTGGATTTGGAGCGCAGTTATCAACAAACTCACCAGCACTTAAGTGCCATAGAGCAAGGCACCACAGATGCTTATCAGCAGATGTCATCAATTGAAACGGCAGGTCAGACGCTGTTAAAAGCCACCGCAGATACGCAGCAACAACTTGGCCGCTTTGCCCATTAACCGGCTTGCGGTCAGTTTCCGCCCTGAGCCAGCGCCTGTACCAATTGTAATACCGCCGGATGCGTCAGCTTGCGCTCCGGCGAAATCGCGTAGAACACTTCTTTGACCTGATCTGTACGCCCGATAACTTCAACCTCGTATTGCCGGCAAATTTTCGCTTCGATCAGGCTCGGTGCCGAGAACACACCAAGCCCCTGCTGGCCAAATGCTTTCATCAGCGCACTGTCATCAAATTCCGCCACAATCTGACCACTGACGGCATGTTGAGCGAACCAGGCATCCAGCCGTTGCCGGATAATTGATCGCTTACTTTGCAATAATAATGGTTGTTGGTGTAAACACGCCGGAAAGCTACTGCGTTTTAAAATTGCCGCCAGAGCCGGGCTGGCAAAAAAACTGGTGCCGGATTCAACAATCTGATGGCTGTAAGCTTTCAGCGGGCTTGAAGGCGACAATGGCTGATCTGTTAACACCAGATCCAGTTTGTTCAACGCCAGATCAGCCAGCAATTGGTTTTGATCACCTTCCACACAAATCAGTCGAAGTTGTTGTGGCAAAGCAAACACCGGCCGCAGTATCTCGTAAATAAAGGCTTTGGGTAAAACGTCGGTGACCCCGACAGTAAATGTCTGCCATTGCACGCCGTGGTGGCCTTTTAGCACTGCGCGCAGCTCATCGCCTAAACGGAAAATGTCTTCCGCGTAACGATACGTGACGCGGCCAAGCTCGGTCAGGCCCCATTTTTTTCCGCTGCGGACAAATAAGGCCGTGCCGGTGCTGTGCTCCAAAGCCGCCAACTGACCACTGATCGTTTGTGCTGTGACATGCAATTGTTCGCTGACTCTGGCAATACTGCCCTCTTTGGCGACCAGATAAAAATAATACAGCTGATTAAAATTGACCGGCGTCATGCATGCACCTTGTAAGTTATAAACTGATTTGCAATTAGGTATATTCGATTTTACCGAATAGCACAATCTTTGTTTTAATGCAGAGAGCTTAAATCGGCTGGCAACAGCGCAAATCAATCCGGAGTGCATATGACGACATATCATCAACAGGCCTATAGCGGCGCTCTCGGCGTCGAGCAGGCCAACAAAGTTTTACGCAACACCTACACATTACTGGCGATGACTTTGGCATTCAGTGCCGTGATGGCCGGCGTCAGCGCCAGCATGAACCTGCCGCATCCCGGCATTCTGATCACGCTGGTCGGCTACTTTGGTTTGTTGTTTTTCACCACGAAATTCCGCAACAGCGCCATGGGGCTGGTTGGCGTCTTTGGCCTGACCGGTTTTATGGGCTACACGCTTGGCCCAATCATCAACCGTTATCTGTCGCTGCCAAATGGTGGTGAAATTGTTATGCTCGCGATGGCCGGTACCGCTGCAATCTTCTTTGCTCTGTCGGCGTACGCTCTGATCAAAAAGACCAATTTTAGTTTTATGGGCAGTTTCCTAACCGTTGGCATCCTGGTCGCTTTTCTGGCCGGCCTGGGTGCCGTCTTTTTTGAAATTGCCGCGCTGAGTCTGGCTGTCTCCGCCATGTTTGTACTGTTAATGTCCGGCATGATCCTGTATCAAACCAGCGAAATCGTGCATGGCGGCGAAACCAACTACATCATGGCTACGGTCAGCTTGTTTGTATCAATTTTTAACTTGTTCACCAGCCTGCTGCAGTTGCTGGGTTTTATGAATAGTGATGAGTAACCGAGTTTTATTGTTCGACATTTTCCAGTTCATGTTCCGTTAGTAAGACCCTTGAGCAACTCGACACCCGCTCTTTGCCCCCGTTTTCGGGGGCTTTTTTTTGGCGCCTTATATACAAGTAACAACACCGCGCCCAAAAGCCGGTGTTTCATTACCCGCTTCCGACATCAGAGAATAAATACAGCAGGCGCGGACTTTGTCATGACAGAAACCTTCTGTTACAAAGCACCGGAACTGCACGCACTGCGTCACAACCAGCAACCTGTTAATTTAGCCGCATCTTTTGCTACATCTGTCCGAGGTTGTTGTGTTTTTCAGAACTGCGTTTCACCATCTGGTCCGTATAACGCTGATGATGGGGCTATTTATTAGCGGCTGCGTCACGGCGGGCACTCTCGCTGAACATACCGGTTATGCCGGCAGTACCTTTTATAAAACCTTCGGCGCCGGTGCACCTGTGCTGATCATCAATGGCGGACCAGGCCTCGACAGCGCTGGCTTCGAAGCTGTGGCCACAGCAATAGCAGCCAAAGGTTTTCAAACCATCCTGTTTGATCAACGCGGCACCGGCGCATCGAAGCAGACGGCGGTCAATGCCGATACGATGCGGCTGGCATTGATGGTGGAAGATATTGAGCAATTACGCCAACACCTTCAATACCAAAAATTGACCGTCTTTGGTCACTCCTTTGGCGGTATTCTGGCGGCAGCCTATGCTGCTAAATATCCACAACACATTGAAAAATTGATCTTTTCTTCATCCGGCGGTCTCGATTTGCAGTTTCGGGATCAGATCGCCGAGCGCCTGCTGAATAACCTCACGGTGCAAGAGCAAGTCAAAATGCAGATGTATCAGCTGCGCCAGCGCAGCGGCGATGAT
The DNA here is from genome assembly GCA_034519945.1 of Rheinheimera sp. Classification (GTDB taxonomy): domain Bacteria; phylum Pseudomonadota; class Gammaproteobacteria; order Enterobacterales; family Alteromonadaceae; genus Pararheinheimera. The sequence continues at coordinate 38,598 of JAXHNX010000023.1, read as the reverse complement.
TCAGAGAGTACCAAAGACGCCTTGGCCCAGCTCAGAGCCAGTGCTTATGTCATTGACAAGTCAAAAGCTCACCTGATCGCGTCACGCTTAAAAGTGGTGAATATGACCATCAACAGCCTGGTGTTTGCCGATCTGGAAAAAACGCACTACGACCTGAAATCCGCCTTTAAAAACTTCACCGCTCCGGTGCTGGTATTGCAGGGTGAAAACGACATTATTACTGTTGAAACGGCAAAAACCATCGCGGCCAGTTTCAGGCAGGCGGAACTGATCCTGTTGCCCAAATGCGCGCATTATGGCTGGCTTGATCAACCCGATTTGTATTATTCAGCGTTATTTCGCTTCTTAAAACCTGAGACCGCGCCGGCTGTGGCAGTCGCCGCGGTACAGAGTTAGGCTGTGCATGCTGCCGGTCTGCGACATGGCAGGCCGGTTGGCAAGAAAAAACATTGACCCACCGGTGAAATTCTATACACTGCGCCGCTGTTTTCCTTGCGCCGAGTGACTGATGAATCCGACTGAAATCCTGTTAAAACCTGAACTGCAACAAAACTTAAATGACCTTGGATTCACCACACTGACCCCCGTGCAGCAGGCCAGCTTGCCATTGATCCTGGCGCGCCGTGATTTGATCGCCCAGGCGCAGACCGGCTCTGGCAAAACAGCTGCCTTTGCCCTTGGCATGTTGCAGTTACTCGATGTCAAACGCTTTCGCATTCAAAGCCTGGTGCTGTGCCCAACCCGTGAGCTGGCCGATCAGGTCGCTACAGAGATCCGCAAACTGGGCCGCGCTATCCACAATATCAAAGTCCTGACCTTATGTGGCGGTGTCCCTTTTGGTCCGCAGCTCGGCAGTCTGGAACATGGCGCGCATATTATTGTTGGCACGCCCGGCCGGATTGAAGAACATTTACAAAAAGGCTCATTGCAACTGCAGGACTTAAATCTGCTGGTGTTAGATGAAGCCGACCGGATGCTGGAAATGGGCTTTGCCCCCAGCCTCGATGCCATCGTGCAGCAGACGCCTGCAACGCGCCAGACGCTGTTATTCAGTGCAACCTTCCCAAGACAGATTGAGCAGCTCGCCAGCCGTTATCTGAAAGAACCGGCGCGGGTGCAAATTGAAACGGCAGACAACAAACCGGCAATTGACCAGCAATTTCACGCCATCAACAATGACGAGCGCTTTGTTGCGGTGGAACTGCTGCTGAAACAACACCAGCCTGTTTCGGCAGTGTTGTTCTGCAATCAGAAACGTGAGTGCCATGAGCTGTGGCAATATCTGGTCGAGCAGGGCTTTACTGCGTTGGCTTTACATGGAGATTTGGAACAGCGCGACCGTGATCTGACCTTGACCCGCTTCAGCAACCAAAGCTGTAACGTGTTGGTGGCAACCGATGTTGCGGCGCGCGGCCTGGACATTCAGGGGCTCGACCTGGTGGTGAACGTGCAACTGGCACACGACACCGAAACCCATGTGCACCGTATTGGCCGGACCGGCCGGGCCGGAGCGTCAGGCCTCGCCGTCAGTCTGGTATCACCCACTGATGACTATAAACGTGCTTTATTGGCGGATATCTATCCGCAAGCTGAACAATTGCTGCCACTTCCGGACCAGTCCCTGTTGCAACGCACACCACGCGCTCCGTCCATGGCGGCTATCTGGATCGACGGCGGTAAAAAACATAAGTTGCGCGCCGGGGATATTGTCGGCGCTTTAACAGTTGACCAGCAGATCGATGGCAGTCAGATCGGTAAAATTCAGGTGACAGAGTTCCATTCTTACGTCGCAGTGCCTGCCAGCAAAGCCAGACACGCGCTGACACTTATCAGTGCCGGTATTAAAGGCCGCAACTTCCGCTGCCGGATCTGTTGATCCGTCACGCAAGTTCTCTGTCAGACGCTGCATCGCAGCGTCCCCTTCCCTCCCTCGTGCGACTGGGCAGTCCGGCAAATTCAGGCTAAGCTCGGACATCGGTTCAGCAACACAGGGAATTTGTTATGTCTGGTCTGGAAATGCTCGATGCTTTTATCGGGCTGGTCGGGATCTATCTGACCCTCAGTTTATTGGTCACCGCCATAGGCGAAGGCATCAGTCAGGCCGCCGGCATGCGTGGCCGCAATTTACGCCAGGTGTTTACCGGCCTGATTGGCACACAGCAGACAACTGCATTTTATTCGCATCCCCGCATCCGGCAACTGATGCAATTCGATGTGCCAGGTAATAAGCTGCGAAAACTCTGGTTGCGACTTGGTTTTGGCTTACCTTCTTATATTCCGGCCGATATCGCGATTGAAGTTCTGCTGGAACAACAACTGAACACACCGCTGTTTCAACTTAGGCAGTCACCGCTGGAGATCCAGCAGCGCCTGGAACAACTGCCCGCTTCGGCCACCCGCAGTAGTTTGCTGCTGTTCTGGCAACAAGCCAATGCCGATCCGCAACAATTTCAACTGTTGGTCCAAGACTGGTTTAATGACCGCTGTGACCGCGCTGTTGGCTGGTTTAAGCGTAAACTCGGTATCTTACAACTGGGTCTCGGACTGATGGTCGCAGTCGGGATGAATGTTGATTCCATTGCCTTGTACCAAAAATTGTTTTCTGATCCGGTCGCACGCCAGCAGGCGGTGCTATTGGCCGAAAATCTGGCGGCAAACCCGCAATTAGCATCTGAATTATGCCGGACAGATAAATCAGCCTGTCTGGACACTATGGCCATCAAAAAGCAGCTGTCGCAGACCGCACCATTGTTAGGGCATCCCGCCGATGGCGCAACATTCCCGGCCAGTCCACTGACCTGGCTTGGCTATTTGCTGACCGCCTTTGCCTTGTCATTGGGGGCGCCATTCTGGTTTGATATCTTGCAGAAGCTGATGGCGGTGAAACAAAAATTCCGTCCCAGCGACGCTCAGGCCACAAACGCCGATGCAGCGAAACCCGGTGCAACAACGACGCAAGAATCAGTGACCGGCGGCACCGGGCCAGAAAAAGGCGTCGCGGCAACCGCCAATCCGATTGGCGCTATGGACCTGCAGCTGGCCCGTTTAGCTGATCTGGTTTATCTGGATGGACCGCAACTGGATCTGGAATTACAGACTTTTTTATTAAGCGGCGCGCTGCGCTCGGTCGGCGAGGATACCCAATACCTGTACGCGCGCGGTGCGGACTATGATGTGCTGGTCTGCCGGGGAACCGAAGGAAAACTGGCGGATATCCGCACGGACGCGCAGTGTGCGTTGCAGCCATGGCCACAGGGGAGTCAGAGTAAAGCGCATTTGGGCTTCTGCACCCAGGCTGAGACTATTTTGACCGATTTGCACAGGCAACAACCTAATGCCGGACTGGAGCGTCCATTGTGGATCACCGGCCATAGTTTGGGCGGTGCGCTGGCGGTATTACTGGCACTCCAACTGAGTAAAATCAGTGGTATGAAACTGGCCGGACTGGTCACTTTTGGCCAGCCTAAAGTCGGCGATGCACAGTTGTCGCAGGCGATCACACAACAACTGTTGCCGTTTTACCGGCGCTATGTAAACCAGCGCGACATAGTGCCAAAACTGCCACCTCTGCCCGATTACCGACACAGCGGCCAGTTGTATTACTTTGATGATCTAGACCAGTTACAGCTTAATCCACCGCGCTGGCTGATGCTGCTGGATCAGGCGTTATTTACGCCGGAACAGGCCGAAGCCGCATTGCGCCAGCAGCTGGATGATCACCGGATGAAAGGATATCTGCAGTTGTTAGCTAAACCGCGCTGAGTGACGTAGTCGCAGGCTACTCGGTTCTGGAGAGCGCCTGACCCAGCCACTGAAAATATCGCAGCCAGTGCCCCGCCAGCAGGCTGCTTTCAGTGGCATCCGGATAGACCGCTGCGCGCATCTGTTGTTCCGCACTGAGCCGGTGCGCTGGCCAGACCGTGCCGCTGACCAGAAAACTGTTCTGCAGACTCTGGCGCTGCAGCATATTTTCAAAGGCGCGGGCGCAAAGTTCTTCCGGCAAGGCGTAATACAAACCGCCTCTGCGGCTGTCGGCTTCGGCAGAGCGCTGAAACAAGGCCGAAGCTTCCTGACCGCCCGGCGCCAGCAAACACTGTGCATAACCCGCCGCCAGCAGTTCGTTCAGCGGATGGGCCTGCACCGGTGCGCCATAAAGCCAGCTGCGGCTGGCAAAGTCCCCGGGTTTGACGCCGGTACAAAACCGGCTGGCGATATGGTGATCAAAAGCATGAAACCACTCATGCGCTAACGAGCCGCCCCCGGCGTTTTTGGCCAATGCCAGCAACCGGCCCTGCGGCTGATAAAAGGCACAGCTGCCGGGTTCGCCGCCAGTGCCAAAACTCAGTGCCAATGCGCCGTTCAGCGAAATCACCTGCGCCGGCACCTGCAATAACAGCTGCAGATCTGCCAGCGCATCAAAAAACAAATTGGCCGCCAGCTGGATTTCTGCCGGCGTGACCCAACGGCCGATTTTAATCCGGCGGAAATCAAAAACTTTCACGATATCACTGAAGCTGACATCGGCACCGGCACGATGTTCGGGGCCATTGCGAAAATAGGGCCGCTGAATTCGCGGCACTGCAGTGTGCGCTTGCATACCGGTTTTACGGTAGCTTCAGGTGACGGCCACCATCCAGCGCCAGCACCCGGCCCGTGATATACCGACTTTGCAGCAGATACAAAATGCTCTGCAGCACTTCAGCCGGCCCTGGTTCGATTTCCATCAGCGACTTTTTCAGCGTGTATGCTTTGTAGTCTGCGCTATCCCCTTCATTAAACATCAACAATGCCGGCGCAATCGCGTTGACTTTAACCTGCGGCGCCAGCTGACGCGCCAGTGATAACACCAGATTTTCCAGTGCGGCTTTAGAGGCGGCATAAGCCATATGATTGCAACTGCCCGTGGAAACAGCAAAATCACTGATCGCGATGATGTCAGCGGCTTGCAGTGGCTCGGCCCGAAGCAGTGGCGCCAGCGCGCGGCTCAACAGATAAGGCAATTTAGTATGAACACGGAACATGTCGTCAAAAACTGCTGCATCCGCTCTGAGCTGCTCCAGCAGATCTGTACCCGGTTCGGCTTCACCAGCCCAACTGGAAACGTTGTGGATTAAGGCTCGCAGCGGCAACTGATGCTGCTGAGATAAAGCGCTGACGGTGTGGGCCAGTTCGCTGACCTGCTGTGCTAAATCCGTTTCAGGCTGAATATCTAACGGCAGACAAATCACCCCAGCCTGACGCAACTGCTCAACACCGGCTTTTGGCTGACGATAAGTGGCGATCACCTGATATCCGGCCTGTTGCAAACCCAGTGCACAATGTAATCCCACGCGCTGCGCCGCACCGGTGATCAAAACCATTCCCGTCATACATACTCCCGAGCAGATTTTCACTGAATTATGCCAGATATTGGCTGCTGCCGGCGAGGTCAGCGACACCCAACAGCGCGGCATATACGCAGGCTGTCGCTGGTTTGATCAAACTAAACTGCGGCCTTCTTAGATGGACAGCTATTTCTGTGCAAACAACAGGCAGAAAAAAAGCGCCAGTGGCGCTTTTTTATCGATGTGAAGTCCGCTTTGGTTAAGCGGCTTTCATCCAACCGGCACACCAGCCACCTTTCGCCACCAGCTTGCCACTGAAGATGGCACAGCCGCCGGTTTCGCCCTTGGCATCTTTGGCATAATGCATACAGTTGCCGCAGGTCTGGTCGGCAGTGGCAGATTTCGCGACATATTTCATCGCAACGGCCATTGGGTCATCCGCTTTGACGGCTTCTTGCGCCACGGCATTCAGGCTGACGCCGCCCATAGTGACGCCAATCAAAGTGGCCGAGGATAATTTTAAAAAGGAACGACGATCAAGTTGAGACATTTTTTGCTCCTGTTGCACGGTAGATATCAGGTCTTATTGGTGTTTGCTGTCGATCGATATTTGGTAGAAACTGCAGTTGAGATCTGGTTTGCGCCCAAATCCACAACACATACGGTCCGAGCTGCAGTATGGATGATTTTGCCAGCTCTGCTCGTCGCAAATGTTGATCCGGCGCAGATTTTGGCAAAAAAAAGCGCAGATTCAACGAGATCCGCGCTTATTCATAACCAAAATGCTGTCAAAATCCACAGGCCAGACGTCAGATCACAGGCTCAGTAAATTCCTGTTGATGCAACCAGGCAGCCAGCTTTGGTGCTCGTTTAGTTTGCGACCACTCTGCCAACATCTGCCATTTGACCGCATCCAATTGCGTCAGCATGGCCGGCGTCGCGGTGACACAAGTCAGTTCAATCCGATGCCCGTTTGGGTCAAAAAAATAAATAGAGCGGATAATTTCATGATTGGTAGGCCCGACCACAGAAATGCCGTGCTGTTCCAGCTCCGCTTTTGCTGCCAGCAACGCCGTTTCATCTTCGACTTGCAGCGCGATATGTTGCACCCATTCCGGCGTATGCGGATCTTTGCCCATTTTTGGTGAATTCGGCAGTTCAAAAAACGCCAGAATATTGCCTTGTCCGGCGTCTAAAAACACATGCATATAAGGATCCGGCGCTTTGGTCGACGGCACCCTATCTTCAGCAATCGCCAGCATAAAGTTCATGCCCAGCACGTCATGGTAAAACTGCACCGTTTCGCGGGCATCATGGCATCGATACGCCACATGATGGATTTGCCGGACTTTAATGTTGCTGGTTGCAGGCATGGTCATAACAACCCCCGCTTTTGCTGGTCACGTTCAATGGATTCAAACAGCGCCTGGAAATTACCTTCGCCAAAGCCCAGATTATCGACCCGCTGGATGATCTCAACAAAAATCGGCCCAAACAGATTTTTGGTGAAGATCTGCAGCAGGTAACCGTCGTCGTCACCATCAACCAACACCTGGTGCTGTTGAATACGTTGTTTGTCTTCCCGCACCTGTGGCACCCGCGCAAACGCTTTGGCGTAATAATCTTCATGGATATCCAGCGTATCAATCACCTGATGATCCAGTTTATCGAGTGAATTCAGAATGTTGTCAGTCAGGAACGCGATATGCTGCACACCTGGGCCATTATACTCACGCAGGAACTCATCGATCTGATTGCGATCATCGCCTTTGCCTTCATTGATCGGAATACAAAAGCTGCCATCCGGTGAGCGCAGCGCGTACGACAACAACGCTGTTTGTTGGCCTTTGATGTCAAAATAACGCACTTCAGTGAAGCCAAACACCTGCTTGTAAAAGTCGGCCCAATATTGCATCGTGCCTTTGGCCACATTATTAGTCAGATGGTCGATACAGCTGAAGCCTAAATCTTCAACAATAGCCGGCTCATCATGTGGTTCAAAGTCACGTTGATAAATGGAATCTGCCACGCTATAGCGATCGATAAAATAAATCAGACTATCGCCGATGCCATAAATCGCCGGATACGGCAGGTCAGTGATGGCAGGATCTGCCGCGCGGGCGCCACGTTCAATGGCGCTGCGCCGGGCAGCGACGGCGTCATCGACCCGCCAGCCCATCGCACAAATCGCCGGGCCGTGGCTACGGCTAAAGTCTGCTGAAAAGCCGCTGCGCTCACGGTTCAGCAAAATATGAATGTCGTTTTGCTGATAATAATCAATGGCTTTTCCTTTAAACTGCCGGGTTCTGGAAAAACCAAAAGCCTGAAACACCTGATGTAAATAATGGCTGTCGGCTGCGGCGAATTCAGTGAATTCGATCCCGCGTAAACCCAATGGATTGTGCTGCATGTGCGCCTCAAAAGTGAATATATTGTAAATTCAATAACCACTTCACGATAACGGCCAAGCGCAGTAAATTTGTTGATGCAGATCAAAGTTGGCTGAGGACAAGTAAAAACTGTGGCTTTTACACTGTCAGCGATCCGTGACAGAAACTGTCAGCCATTAATATATTTAATATTTAAATCAAAGAGTTAAACTATTTTTTGACATTGTGAGCCCGTACATCCGGCATTGCTTCGACAAAAAGCCGGGCGACTATCCGTTGATATTCGCCACTACGTTTCATCTCATCTAATGCAGCTTGCAGTGCTGTCACTTGTGCCGCAGGAACAGCCAGATTTAACGCCAGATAGTTGTCGCCTTTGGTTTCCAGTTCAATTACCGGCTCCACCTGCTCAATCGTGGCATTATGTGCCGCCAGCCAGGCCGGCATTACCAGCTCTGAGCCAATAATCAGGTCTACTTTACCTTGCAGGAATAAGCCAATTGGTGCTGATTTTGAAGGAAAATCCAGTAAGTTTTTCCCTCTGACAAAACCAGATTTTAATAAAAACTCTTCATAAACATCACCGCGGGCTACTGCGATGCCGAATTGCTGAGCCTGAACCAAGTCCTGCGGATCCACTTCTGGCCGGCTTTTCAGCCGGTATAAAAATGCACGGGATGATGCCAAAGGCCCCACCCACTGAAATTTGGCTTGTCGTTCTGGCGTGCGGGAAGTGGTAAACAATCCTGCTTTTGGGTCCTGCAGCGCATATTCATAAGCACGTAACCAGGGATACATTTGCATGCTGCATTCGGTATTCGAGATCTCACAGAGCCGGTGCACAATTTCGGCATTGATGCCGGTAATGCGGTTACCGTCCTGGTAGTTATAAGGCGGGAAATGTTCAGTCAGCAGATTCAGTGACGAAGCCGCAAACAACGGGCTGCTAAGCAAAAACAGTACAGTGCAGAAAAAACGATACATTGGCGGTCACCGTCACAACTGCGGATCCATGCGGCACTATGCCAGACTTCCAGTACAAAAACCATGCAAGGTCACAGACCGCAGTTATGCCTTCAGCCGAATACGCAACAGATACTGGCTGGCGGTGATATAGAGATACTGCCGATCACTGCTGAGCGCGACATTCGCCGCGGCCACACCGGTGTTGATACGTCCAAGCACTTTGCGATCCGGGCTGATCACCCAAACACCACCAGGTCCGGTTGCCAGTAAAATACCATTCGGCAGCACTTTTAAACCATCGGGTAGCCCGGGAGCTTTGGCCACTTCGGCTGTAACGTCCAGCCACAGCTGACCATCCTGATATTGGCCCTGCACATCACGCTGAAAACGCCACCACTGTGCAGCGGCCGGATCTGAATTTGCCACATACAGATATTGTTCATCAGGCGATGCCACGAGGCCGTTGGGCCTGGTTAATCCAGCGCTGATTAAGCTCACCACACCATCAGTAGCAAGCTGATAAACGCCGTTATGCGGTTGTTGTTTATCCCGCGATTGATCGCCGTCTTTTAAGCCATATGGCGGGTCAGTAAATAAATAACGGCCATCCTGCAGTTCAATCAGGTCATTTGGACTATTAAAGGCTTTGCCCTGATATTGTGCCGTCAGCGTACGAAACTTTGCTTGTTGCCCTTGTTGGCTGGTGCGGATTGCCAACCGGCGGTCGCCATGCTGTGCCAGCACCAGTTCTGATTTCTTATTAAAAATCAAACCATTGCTACCTTCACCCAATACTGAAGTTATATGCCCGGTGGCGCCCGAAGGGGTCAGGTACAAGGTTGGGCCTGTCGCTGCTGACCAGCGCCAGATTTGATTTTTCGGCACATCGGAAAACAACACGGCGCCGGTGCCGGGCTCTGCGACCGGCCCTTCCGTCCACTGATGACCCGTCGACAGGATCTCCAGTTTCGCTTCGGCGGCAATCACCTGCAGCATCGCCGCGTCCCGCACTTCAACCGGCTGCTGTGGCAGTTCTGCCGGCCAGGGTGTCGTGGTCTGTTCTGCAGCGAGTCCGGCAAATGAGAACAATAACGCGGCAAGCAGACGGCAGGTAAACTGGCGGGATAAAGGCATGGCTCAAGGCTCCGATAATGTTTTATTGGGCGCGAATGGCTGAGCCACGCACGACCAGTTCAGGTTCAAACACATTATTCACCTGCGTCTGATCATCAGCATAGACATGGCGCAGCACCCACAATGCCGCCATTTTGCCCATCTCATGAATTGGGTTGTTGACCGTTGTCAGCTTCGGCGAAATGTATTTGGCAAAAGGAATGTTGTCGTAACCAATGACCGACAGATCCCGTGGGATCACCAGCCCACGCTGCAGACAAACGGCAATAGCACCGGATGCCATCTGGTCGTTGGCACACACCACTGCAGTAAACTGCTTGCCGGTTTGCAACAGCGCCAGCATGCCGGCTTCGCCACCTTCTTCTTTATAATCGCCTTCAATGTATAACGCAGGATCAAACACCAGCCCGCCTTCAGCCAGCGCCCGTTGATGGCCGACCAGCCGTTCCATCGCGTCGTGTTTGTTTTTTGGCCCTGAGATGTAAGCAATATTGCGGTGACCTAAATCCACCAGATGGCGGCTGGCGAGATAACCACCTAATTCGTTATTCAGGTAAATACAACGGGGTTCCATTGCCTGGATATAGCGGTTGATTAGCACAATAGGCACAGCGCGTTGACTAAGCTGCACCAGATAATCATCCGATACCGCTTCAACATCGAGGATCAACGCATCACAACCACGGCTCAGCAGAAACTCGACACTGTCCTGTTCCACGGCGGCATCACTGTGGCCGACCGCGATGATCACGTGTTTATTTTGCGCACGCAGTGCGGCTTCAATTTCCGCCATCATCGGCCCGTAATAAGGACCATCAAGCTGTGACACCAACACGCCCACACTATTCGACACATTCGAGGCCAGTGACTGGGCAATGGTATTCGGCCGGTAGTCCAGCTCAGCCATGGCATCCAGCACTTTTTGCCGGGTTTTATCACTGACATTGCTGTTTTTGTTAATCACTCTGGACACTGTCGCCAGCGACACGCCGGCGCGCAGTGAAACATCGTAAATCGTAGCCATTTGTGTGATGGATCCCCAAGCTATTGTTGCATAACCCGAATAGTATCAGCTTTTTAGCCACTGCTGCCCGGCAATTTCAACTGGCGCTTTGTTTCAGTTCCAGCTGGATCTCGGTCATTTTTGCACTGTCGAGCAAATACCGGCGCATGACAATCGCCACAATCACCGATCCAATTGCCGGGAACAAGGTGAATGACAACAGAATGCCATTTTTTGCTTCCTCAGTTTGTACCGCATCGGCCTGATAACCATAGCCGGCCAATAACCAACCGGCCGCGGCTCCACCAAGCGCTAAACCAAGCTTGATAAAGAAAATAATGGATGAATACACCATACCAGTAGTACGGATGCCAGTTTTCCATTCACCATAATCGACTGTGTCGGCCATTTTGGCCCACAACAATGGTGTCGCCGCATTAAAGCAGAAGTTCCAGGCGATAAAGACCACAAAAGCGACCGTCAGCTGATCAGCGGCGACCCAATAACTCAGCGCGCAGAAAAACGCAGCTGCCAGTTGCAAGCCAATGTATGCCTTTACTTTTTCGACTTTTTTCGCCAGCGGATTGGCGACGATGCAACCAAGCATACTGCCGAACATGCCTAAGGTGATAAACAACGTAATGTCATCCGGCGCGCCCAGGTAATATTTGACGTAATAGATCGCCATGGTGTTTTTCAGCACATTGCCGGTCAGCAGAAACAGCGCAGCGACCGATAACACCCGCCACTGATCGTTTTGCCACAAGGCTTTGAAATCTTCACGGAAGTTAGTTTTGCGCTCGAGAATTGTCTGCACCCGCTCTTTGGTGCCGGCAAAACATAATAAAAACATCAGAACACCGGCAATACTCATCAGCAGAATGGTCAGCTGATAACCTTTGGCTTTATCACCGGCACCAAAATAATCAACCAATGGCAAAGTCAACGCGGAAACCAATAAGCCACCGATAAAAGCACAGACAAAACGGTACGATTGCACCGAAACACGCTCCTGCGGATCGGCCGTTAACACGCCGCCTAAAGCGCAATACGGAATATTGACCGCGGTATACACCAGCATCAGCAGGGTATAAGTAACAAAGGCATAAATCATTTTGCCCTGATCAGACAAATCGGGCGTAGTAAAAGCCAGCACACTTAAAATGCCAAAAGGCACCGCGCCCCATAGAATGTAAGGCCGGAATTTACCGTGCTTGCTGTGGGTGCGATCGGCCAGAGCGCCCATCAATGGGTCGGTCACCGCATCGATGATCCGCACCGCCAGGAACATAAAGCCGATATAGGCCGGCGCCAAACCAAAAATATCGGTATAGAAATAAGTCAGGAACATCATGACCGTCTGGAACACGATATTACTGGCGGTATCGCCAAGACCGTATGCGATCTTCTCCCGCTTGCTGAGCATAAGCCACCCTGTCAAAGTTGTTGATTTGTTTTATTTGCTAACGGCGCATCGTTGGCGCCGTGTTTTTATAATTTTTTGCTTAGCCTTTGCGGCTTAAGCTGAGATCACGAAAGGCTAATCCGCTTTGTTTGATCACCCGTTGTTGCGTGGCGTAATCGACATAAACGATGCCAAAGCGTTTCAGATAACCTTCAGCCCATTCGAAGTTGTCCATCAGGCTCCAGGCGAAATAGCCCCGCACATCCACACCTTGCCGCATCGCAGAATCCAGTGCCAGTAAATGTTGCTGATAATAACCAAGCCGCATGTCGTCCTGCACCACACCATCCACCAGCTCATCCGCGCCGGCAGCACCATTTTCCATGATGTACAGCGGGGGTAACGGGTAACGGCGATTGAGATCCAGCAACAGATCGGTAAAGGCTTGCGGATAAATTTCCCAGCCAATATCGGTTTTGGCTGCTCCAACCTGATCCACCACGACAAAACCTTCGGTCGCATCGGCGCGATAAACATGCCGGGTGTAGAAGTTGATGCCCAAGTAATCCAGCGGCGCCGCGATGATGTCAAAATCGCCGGCTTGGATCTGTGGCTTTTCATCATCAGCCAAAGTGCTGATGCAGGCCGGATACGCTTTATCAAACAATGGCTTGATATACCACTGATTAAAATACTGATCAGCAAGATCAGCCGCAGCTATATCCGCCGGGGCATCGGTCTCGGCATAACAAGGCGTGAAATTTAACACGATACCATGCTGCGCCTGCGGCGCATTTTGCCGCAATTTCGGCATCGCCAGACCATGCGCCAGCAGCAAATGGTGAGCACTTTGCCGGCCCCAGCCTTTGTTCTTCAGACCTGGCGCGTGGACGCCAATTTCATAACCGAGGTAAGAGCTGCAAAACGGCTCATTCAGCGTCGCCCAGGCATCGACTAAATCAGCCAGTGCTGCGGAGATTTTGTCAGCATAGTTCGCAAATGCATAAGCAGTGTCACGATTGAGCCAGCCACCCTGATCTTCTAAATACTGCGGCAGATCCCAGTGATACAACGTGACAAAAGTGCGGATGCCTTGAGCTTTTAATGCGCAAAGCAGGTCACGGTAAAATGCCACACCAACCGGATCCAGCTCGCCGTTTTGTTGCATCACCCGTGGCCAGGCAATCGACAATCGATAAGCATCCACACCCAGCGACTTAATCAACTGCACGTCCTGCGGCCATAGGTGGATATGATCACAAGCCACTGCGCCATGACTACCATCGCGGATGGCTCCCGGCGTCGCACAAAAGGTATCCCAGATACAAGGCAAACGGCTGTCTTGGCCGCCTTCAATCTGGAATGAAGAAGTGGCAACACCAAACACAAAATCGGTGTTTAAAATGCGGGAATCCGCCGGCAGTTGTAATGTCATGGTCGTCTCTTGGCTATCCACTTGTCTGATCCCCGGTACGGGGTATTCCATCCCGCAGTTGCGCGGCAACAGGTGATGAATTTTATTTTGTAAGCGCTTTCAAATGAATGTAACAACTGCTTGCCAGATGGTCAAGCAGACAAAGAGAGCAGATTGAAATTTCGCTATTTTTAGCCAAAAACCGGCTCAGCAACCATTCTGTGTTAGCGCTTTCAATACAAGCCAAAACATCAGACTAAAATGAGACTCAGCGCTTGCGCTGAAACTGTACAAACAAGTTTGCCGTCAGCCGGCCACGCGCCGGATCTGCCGACAAATCGGTTTCGGGCGCCACTAAGGCGGAATGCAGTAAGTGACCAGGATAAATCAATAGCCGGTTCGGTTTATAAGCCAGCTGCTGATACAAAGTGAAATGCGGCGTTTCAGCGCCAGGAAAGCCGGCCGCTGCCCCCCCCTGCGCTGTGAGTTGTTGTTGTAACTGGCTGAAATATCCTTGCTGCTGCGCCGGCGTAATTTTTTCAAGGCCAGACAAGTCGTGGCGGAAAAAACCAGTGCCGCCATGTGGCCCGTCCGCCAGATAATGCAAAATCGCCAGATGCAGCGGTTCAGCTTGATCAAAATGCGGCAAACGCTGCAGTGGCAATAACTGAGCTGCCGGCGTGGTCAGTAACGACAAATACCATTGCTGTGGCATTAAGCGATATTCCGGCGGAGGCTGCACCAGCTGCAGTAACAACGGATACAGGGCTTCGAGCAGACAACGGGCGTAGGCTTGCGGCAGCTCAGCCCGAACACCGGGATAATAAGACCCCCTGTCTTGGCGAAACTCCGCGCCAACTGCATCCCGACGGATCTGGCTCAGATCCGTCAGTGCATCATCAATCAATAAAGCGCGGGTGCGGCTTTGGCCCAGTTCCAGCCACTGCACCTGCGCGTGCGGGTTAAAGGCATACACCTTACATCATCCGGCTTTTACAGTAGTGCTGGACAAAATCATAGTGCGGCGGCCAGGCCTGCACCTGCCTTGCGACATTGGTTTTGATATTGCTAAGGAACTGCGCAAGTTCTGATTGCGGCATCAAATCGACAATCGGATGATGTTGTTTCGGTGTCAGGCCCTGCCCCAGCATCACCTGGATCCAGGAACTTTCACCAAACAGTTCCTGGGCAAATTTATAAACTTTGCCAGCCTCGCCAAACATCTCGATGCGATGCGCTAACGATGGCGGGATCTCCATCGCGGCACAATGGCGCCAGAAGGCACTGTCGTTACGCTCCGTCACTTTGTAATGCAGGATAATAAAATCGCGGATGTTCTCCATCTCAATTTTGGTCTGTTGGTTATATTCATCCACATCGGCCTGCACCACCTCGCCGGCCGGCATCATCTGCAGCAAACGAATAATGCTGCGCTGAATGAGGTGAATACTGGTGGATTCCAGTGGCTCGAGAAACCCGCTCGACAAGCCAATCGCAATACAGTTTTTATTCCAGTGTTTACGCCGCGTGCCGGTGCGGAATTTAATCAGCCGCGGTTCGGTCAGCATTTCGCCCTGAATGTTGGCCTTCAGCAGCGTTTTCGCGTCCAAATCAGACAGATATTTGCTGCAATAGACCAGGCCATTGCCGACCCGGCTTTGCAGCGGGATGCGCCACTGCCAGCCAGCCGGATGCGAAATCGACCTGGTGTATGGCACCGGCGTGCCGCTAGACATTGTTTGCACAGCAACGGCGCTGTCGCACGGCAGCCAGTGGGTCCAGTCGTCATAGCCGGTCATTAAAGTTTGCTCAATCAGCAGGCCGCGGAAGCCGGTGCAATCAATAAACAAATCGCCTTCGAGCAGCTGACCGGATTCCAGCAACAGTGCTTTGATAAAACCATTTTGCGGATGCTGTTGATCAAAAACGTGTTGTTGCACCTCGGCAATTTTACCTTCGATGCGTTTGATTCCATGCGTTTCTGCAATGCCCCGCAGAAATTTGGCGTATAAACTGGCGTCAAAATGGTAGGCGTGGTTTTGATCTTGCCCGGCCAGCGCAGCAAAGCGGCCTTCGCGTGCCGCCAGATGTTCAGCGCAATAATCGCCAAGCTCAGAAGCTAAACCCATTTCACGGCCTTTCAGCCAGAAATGCTGAAACCCACAGGCCCAGCAATCTTTGCCCAAAAAGCCAAAAGAGTGCAGATAGTCTTTGCCAACGTCACGCCAGTTTTCAAACATGATGCCAAGCTTAAAAGTGGCATTGGTTGCCGCCATCATGTCGGCTTCGTTGATGTTGAGCAGGCGGTGATACAAATGCAAAGTCGGGATCGTCGCTTCACCGACGCCAACGGTGCCTATCTCATCAGACTCGACCAGCGTCACATCCAGCTGTTTGCCCATCAGTTTGCATAGCGCCGCGGCGGTCATCCAGCCTGCAGTGCCGCCACCGGCGATCACTACCCGTTGTTTGTTTTTTTGCATCTGCCAATCCTGTCAAATTTTCTGTAATTAGGTCTATTTCAGTATCTGCATAGTTATCGTTGTAATTTCTGAATAATCAGACTGCGAAGCGCCCGTGCTGTCGCTTCATCCAGCGGCTGGCGTAACAAGCCCTGTGCCGCTTCCGGCAGCTCCGCACCACCGCCCGGTTCGTCGGCAAAAATGTAATAGTCAAATAACGCCTGCCAGGCTTTACGTTGCGCTGTGGGTAAATGCCGGATGCTCAGCATCGCATTGAGCAAGGCGTTATTGGGCCGGCCCAGATAGGCTGGTGTGTCGCGCCACCAGTGGGTCAGCAGTAAATTTAAGTCATCCAGCGCTTCAACATGGTGCCACCACATCGACGGCATAAAGAGCACGTCCCCCGGCGCGAGCGTGGCTTGAAAACCTGCGGCCAGCGCCTGCGAGAATCGTGGGAAGCGCGAAAAATCCGGCGCAGCAAAATCAACCAGACTGACATCCTGCCCACCCGGTGCAAACTCCATTGGCCCCGGATACAGATTCACCACCTGCTCAGGCGGAAATAAGGTAAAGCGGCGCTGCCCGACCAGGTTGCAGGCCAGGTTGTGCGGGAAATCATAATGCGCGGCGATGCGGCTTTTGCTGCCAAGCCAGATACTGACCAGCGCCTGTGAAGCGCCGGGTAACAGCTCAAGCGGCAGCTGATGTTGTTCGCGGATGTCCGGAAAATACTGGCCGACTTCAGTCGAGCCCATATAAATCGAAGCGCCACTGTGCTGCAGTGCCGGGTCCAGCAGCCGCTGGCATAAATCGGCAAACGGCAGCGGCCCGCCCTGATAGTTAAAGCCAGAAAAATCAGCGTTGTAAAACACCCGGCCTCGGGTTTCCGGCGGCAAATAACAGGCGCTGACCGGCAAACCGGTGCTATAGCCCTGCAATAATGCCAGTACCGCCGCCGGGCTTTGCAGCCCGGCCTGCGTTAAAGGCCAGTGCCGGCATAACCCGCGCAGTACAAGCGGAGCTTCGGCACCCGCGATGATCGCCGCCAGCGCAGTCGCATCGGGCATTGTACTGATGGTGAGTTCGGCTACCGGCTGCATATTTTACAATCCCAGCTGTTGGTTTTTCAGCGTCACCAGCTGGCGGATCTGTGCTTGAGAGGCAATCATCAGATAAATCGCCTGCAGGTACCCCTGCTGATGCAACTGCGCCAATGCTGCGCCATCGAGGTTTGCCAGCTGCTCTTCAGCGATGGTTAAAAACCCCACCAGCTGATGGCTGCTGCCGTCTTTTAAGGTGACATTGACCGTCACCGGTTCCAGTAACTGATATTGTTCCAGCAACGCGACAAAGTTATGCGCATCCTGCATACCCAAATGCAGGGTTTCCAGCATGCCGGCCATATCCTGTAAAAATGGTGTCTGACCGCCATAAGGTAAAAACAGCGGTTCGCCTTCATTTTTACTGACGCGGGGATGGTCCACAGCGATATGCAAGACACGTTGTTCCCGCACCATGCCATCTTCCCGCACTTGCTGGCGACCAATTAAAAACGGCTGGCGACGCACCGACAGTGGCAGATAGTGCTCCTGCCAGCCATCTGCTAAAAACAGATTTTCACCATGGCGAAACCCAAACAATGCGACCGGGAACACTTGCTGGCTCTGATTATCTTTGAAAAAAAACAGCGGGTAACAGGCGGCACAGCTGCGAAATTCCAGCGGGAATGTGGTGGCGAACCACTGATTATCGCCGTACTTCGCGCCACGCGCCGTGATCACGCGCAGATCGGCATGGTCGGCGGCATTTAATAAAACAGTGTTGGTCATGCGGCAATCCTTCTCTTCATTTTTTTAGTTTTGGTTTTTAGTTTTTCAGCGCCATTTGTTGCAACAATTGCCGGTTATCCGGCAGCAGTTGCTGCAGTTTGGTCAAATCCTGATAATTTTGTGCAAACAGCGCCCGGGCCCGTGCCTGTTGCGACGGTTTGGCCGGCAACGTCTGTGTCAGCGCGCCCATGCCATACAACACATATTGATAGCTGGCAGCCGGGAACAATAAATCCTGATAAGCAAAATCAAGCGGTTGTGGCACTTGCTGTTGCCACAGCTGAAGCTGGTCCTGCAGCGTCTGCGGTATAGACGCCGCGTCGCGGTGCGCCCGCCAGTACGGCGTGTCCCGTGCTGACAGCACATAATGCAGCTTCAGGAACTCGATAATTTGTTGCCAGTGGCGCAGGAAAGTCCGGTTCATTTTGGCGCCAGCCAGGCTGTATAGTGCCGGGTCCAGCGGCAAAGCGGCGGCCAGTGTTTTCGCGCTCCACTCCACCAAGGCTAGTGCCGAGGCTTCCAACGGTTCAATAAAACCGGCCGCCATGCCAACGGCGACACAGTTGTGCTGCCAGCAACCAGTACGATAGCC
This sequence comes from Rheinheimera sp., assembly GCA_034519945.1. Taxonomy (GTDB): domain Bacteria; phylum Pseudomonadota; class Gammaproteobacteria; order Enterobacterales; family Alteromonadaceae; genus Pararheinheimera. Next base: position 20,079 of record JAXHNX010000023.1, on the reverse strand, counting down.
CGGCTGAAACTGCAGCTGACGCGGTTCTGCTGATGACGCCATTTCTGCGCCTGCGGTTTTTTTCAGATAATCACGTAAACAGGCGTCGGCTTCATCATCACTGCAATAATCACTGGCATACACAAATCCAACACCACGCCGGGTCGGCAGGCCAATGTCCCAGACCCAGCCACTGTCTTGTGCGGTCGAAATGGTATTGCTGGCGATCGGTGTCTCTGCTTGGGAATAAGGCACCTGCACCGCCAATGCGCGGTCGTTAAACAGGATATGTTTAACGCTGGTGAGTGGCGTTTTGAGCGCCTTTCCGAGCAACAAAGATTGCGTGCCAGTGCAATCGACATACAAATCGGCCTGATACGTACACAGATCATGGCTGCCCGCCGGAGTCGCCAGTAGCTTGTCGATAGCGCCGTCAGCGCGTAATACCACTTCGCTTAGATGCGCCGGCACATAACGGACGCCGAGTTTGTGCTGGCAATGCCGTTGCAACAACACGGTGAATTTACCGGCGTTTAAGTGATATCCATAATTGAGTACCGGCTGATAATCCGGCGCCTGCGGTAACCGCGGCGCGAATCCAGCACGGCTTAGCTGATATTGCGTGGTGACGGCATCGGCAAAGGCGATGTCCGCCGCAAACGGCAACCAGCAACTGGCCAAATTAAACTCGGGCCAGCCGGATGGTAACGTGAACGGGTGTAAATAGTGGCTGCCCGGTTTAGACCAGTCGACAAACAAAGAACCTTGCTTGGCACTGACATCGCAGCAGCGGAAGAATTCAGTTTCAGATAATCCAATCAGCTTTAACGTCTGGCGCATCGAAGGCCAGGTACCTTCTCCCACACCAATAGTTGGCACATCGGGCGATTCCAGCACGGTGACTTGCACCCGCAGTTGCGCCGCCAGCACACCCTCATCGAGATTATGTGTGGCACTCAATACCGCAGCCGTCAGCCAGCCGGCAGCACCGCCACCAACAATCAGCACTTCAGTTTTTGCAGGAGGACAGCTTGGCATGGGCATGACCTTTTACAACTATGCATAAGTAGAACATGGCAGATCCCGTAGAATTCAGCCGAAAAAAAAGCGCTCTGCAGCATGCAACAAACCGCAGTTGCAAACAAGGGAGCGCTTACAATTCAGCAGGGCAAAATCCATTGCACCTGCTGTACAACCACCATGAACCGCTACAATCAGAAGCTGTAACGGGCACCGATGCTGTAACGGGAACCGGCTTCAGTCAGGTTCAGCACCTGCTCTTTGGCACGGCCGTGCACACGGATGTACTCGTCAGTGATGTTCAGCGCTTCCAGATATACCGTTAAGCCTTTGACTTGCGGCAGGTCATAGCTGACCGACGCGTCAATTTGTGAATAAGCTTCAGTGTATTTCGGATTTGAGCCGGTATCCTGACCGCGTGAGTTCAGGAACTCATCCCGCCAGTTATAAGCAATACGCGCCTGCAGACCATTGTTCTCATAGAACAGGATAGCATTGGCCGTGTCACTTAAACCAACCAGCGCCGGCTGGTCTTTCAGGATAAAGTTGTCATATTCGACACCTGAATCAACCATGGTGTAGTTCAGGATGGTGCCGAAACCGCTCTCGCCAAAGGCGTGCTGAATGGCAAATTCCCAACCGTCGATGGTCTCTTCTTCAGCACCATTTGACGGGGTGTCGATTTTGAAGATCATCGTATTGTCTTCACCGGCTTTGCCGCTGATGACTTTACCGGCGACGTTCACACTGGCATCGTTCGGGTAATTCGCGAAGATCCAGTTACGGATCGCTGCAGCATCCGCACCCACCGCCGCTAAAGCTTCACGATACTTTTTACCATCCGCCGGGTTCGCCAGATTATAAATGGTCGAATCGACTTTCAGGTTGGTAATAAAGTTCGTCACGTTTTTGCGGAAATAACCGGCAGACAAGTAACTGGCTTCGGCATAGTACCACTCGGCCGAGAAGTCATAGTTCTGCGATTCCAGTGGTAACAGGCTTGGGTTACCGGCAGAGCCGCCGCCGCCTGAACGGTTAGCCAGCGTACCCACTACAGTACCGCCCTGGATAGACACATAGTCCGGCCGACCAATAGTTTCGCTGTAGGCTGCACGTAACATCACATCTTCAACAATTTCGATATTGAAGTTGATGCTTGGCAACAGGTAATCGTAATCGCCCTGTTGCGTCTGGAATTCACGCTGACCGCTGGCATGTAACGCAATTTCAGTATCAGCGATCCAGTCAGCGCGATCATAAGCAGCAACGGCAGAAGTCGAGGTCACGTCAGTCTGTTCATAACGCAAGCCAACATGTAAATCGTATGGTTTGCCTTTCCAGTCATTGCGGTAGTTGTACTGAACATAAGCCGATTGCGACTCTTCTTCAGTGTAACGGTCGACATCGCTGGCGTAGTCTGTGGTCGGGCAGAAGTCAGTGCCACAGTCGCCTTTGCCTTTATAGCCGGCAGGTGTGTACAGTTTTTCCGCCTGCGCCCGTACTTTCTCAAAATCCCACATAAAGATTTTGTTCAGCACATCAAAGCTTTTGCCAGAAAACGCTGAGAAATTGCCGCCATTGGCAGTGAATTTGTCGTGAATGGTGTCTGCAGGGAACCAGCTTGGATCTAAATCACCGGCTTTACCGACGCCACCCCAGTCGTTGCGCTGTACGTTGACGGACTGTGAATGGTTATCCACTGTGGTCAGCGCGATACCAAAATCGATGTTTGATTCATCATTCAGCGTGTAATCACCGTCAAACTGCACCTGATCAATTTCAGACTTGTTGCGGGCATTGCCGAATACTGAACCAGTGACACGCATATCCTGTGGCGTAATCGCATTGCCACCACCGACTGCCAGCACCGGTAAATCGCCGCTGAAATCAGTGGCCGCATAGGTGCGGACAAAACCGGCAGTACTTAAGCTGCTGTTCGAGCCGTACGGGCTATTTGGTTTGTTTTCTGCGTCAGACTTGTGCGCGTCAAAGGTCAGGCTCAGTTTATCGTTAACTTCCCATTCCAGGTTAAAGCCTAAAGAGCCGCTTTCATTGCGCACGCCATAATCACCGGCGCCCATCGACAAGTCTTGTTTCGCATCGTAGGTTTCAGAATAAACCAGCGGCGAAGAGATCGGGCCGTCAGTCCAGACGCTGGAAGAAGGTGCGAAGGTAAACCAGGCCGACACATCGTTGTACTGTGTGTCGATATCGTTGCGCATATAGGTGTAATCCAGCGTCGCTTTGATGTTGTCGCGCGGGCTGTATTGCAGCACTAACTGGCCGTTGGTGCGTTTACGTTGTTGTTCTTCAAATTTGTAGATAGTGGTTTGCGGGACTGAATACACTTCATCGGCGCTTGGACGGTTGACCTGATTGGTCTGAGGTACCCCGCCCCATTCTGCGGTGCCGGCACCCCAGTTATCATCCACTTTACCTAAGAAGCTGCGCCAGCCGGTACCGACGTTGGCTTGTTGGTTGCCGCTTTCACGTTCCTGATAAGAACCTGATAACAACACACCGAATTTATTGTCGTTAAAGGTGTTGGAATATAAAGCGGACACTTCTGGCGTGGCACTGCCTTTTTCTGTCGAGCGGTCATCGACTGCTGCAACGCTGGCAATGGCTTTCTGACCTGGTGAGTCCAGTGGGCGCAAGGTCTGTACGTTAATCGTTGAACCGATACCACCGGTTGGGTTGGAAGCCAGCGCAGTTTTATGCACTTCAACACCACTGATGGAATCCGAAGAAATGTTAGCAAAATCAAAAGAGCGTGAACCTGTGGTGACTGGCATCTGGCGGCCGTTTAATGTCACCAGGTTGAAATCAGGGCCAAAACCACGCACCGTAACTTTACTGCCTTCGCCATTGACGCGGTCAATTGACACACCGGTGATGCGCTGCAGCGATTCAGCCAGGTTAGTGTCCGGGAACTTACCGATATCTTCAGCGGAAATCGCATCGAGAATACCTTCAGATTCGCGTTTGGTGTCCATCGATTTGATCAGACTGCCGCGAATACCGGTGACTGTAATCACCTCAATTTTATCTTCTTTGGCCGCTGCCGCATCGTCCGCGGCGGCATAGCCTGGCATCGCAACCCCAAGCACCAGCGCGATGCTGGTGGCGAGTCTGCTTTTATGGAATGTAGTTGGTTTCATTTGGTTTCCCTGTCGACTGTGTTTTCTGGCTTTTCTTGCCCGCTTCTAAGCAGGACGTTGCGCCTTTTTCTTTGGTGTTGATACTGCCCTGACACACTTCTGAAAGCGCTTTCAGGACATTAGTTTATTTTTTATAACCCGTCAATATAAAAAATATCACCTATCATATCCCACTGTTTAATAACAAGTTACATATCAGTAACCGGTTACATAACCACCGATATCCACGCGAAGTTCAGCCACGACCAGCACTGATCCGACCTGAAAAAGCACTTTGACAGGCCGATATTTGATGTTATATCTGTAAGCGCTTTCAATTGACTTTCACGGCCATCGCCGCTGTTGTACAAACTCGACACTGCGACTGCTGGTCCGCTTAAAAACGGGAAATTTTATGCTGCCAGAATTACGTTTATTCACTCCGGTATTTGCTACTGCCCGGCTCGCGCCGCTGACGCTGGCCATTGGCCTGGCCCTGTGCACCAGCTCTGCCAGTGCCGCGGCTAATCACGCCGGCGCGCAAGAACGTGATATTCAGCGCTGGCCGGTGCTGACCTCTGCAGTGCCTGTGGATAAGAAACTGGAACAAAGGCTGGAAAAAATTCTCGCGGGCATGACGCCAGAGCAAAAAATTGCCCAGATGATCCAACCGGAGATCCGCGACATCACAGTCGAAGACATGCGCAAATATGGTTTTGGTTCTTACCTCAACGGCGGTGGCGCTTTCCCGGACAATAACAAACACGCGACACCAGCCGATTGGATTAAATTGGCGGATGCGATGTATCAGGCTTCTGTCGACGCCAGTCAGGACGGCAGCACTATTCCGACCATGTGGGGCACAGACGCGGTACACGGCCACAACAACGTCATTGGCGCGACCATTTTCCCGCACAATATTGGCCTTGGTGCCGCGCGTGAACCGAAACTGATGGAGCAAATCGCCCGCGCCACCGCAGTCGAAGTGCGCGCGACCGGTATCGACTGGATCTTCGCGCCGACAGTAGCAGTACCTCAGGATGACCGCTGGGGCCGCACTTATGAAGGTTATGGCGAAGAACCATCACTGGTGCGCGATTATGCCGCCGCCATCGTGCGGGGATTACAAGGCGAACCGGGCCGCGACTTTATGACCGATCATCATGTGATCAGTACCGTCAAACACTTCCTTGGCGATGGTGGCACTGAAGGCGGTGTCGATCAGGGCGACAATATCGCCACTGAACAACAGCTGATCGACATCCACGCCCAGGGCTATGTCGGTGGCCTGCAGGCTGGCGCCCAAACGGTAATGGCATCTTTTAACAGCTGGCATGGTGAAAAAAACCACGGCAGCCCTTATTTGCTGACGAAGGTGCTGAAAGAGCGCTTTGGTTTTGACGGCCTGGTGGTCGGCGACTGGAACGGCCATGGCCAAATCCCGGGCTGCAGCAACGACAACTGTGCAAAGGCCGCCAATGCCGGTCTGGATATTTACATGGTGCCGACCAGTGCCTGGAAGCCGCTGTATCATAATTTGCTGGCGCAGTTAAAAAGCGGTGAAATCGCGCAAAGCCGCATCGACGATGCAGTACGGCGCATTTTACGGGTGAAATTACGCGCCGGTCTATTCGATCGGCCGGGTCCGGCGCAACGGGCTTTATCTGGTAAAACTGAATTAATTGGTGCAGCCGCACACCGCGCGGTGGCGCGCGATGCTGTGCGTAAATCGCTGGTATTACTGAAAAACAATCAGTCATTACTGCCATTGTCCCCCAAAGCAAAAATTCTGCTGACCGGCCCTGCCGCCGATGACATCGGTTTACAAAGTGGCGGCTGGTCCATCAGCTGGCAAGGCACCGGCAACGTCAATGCCGATTTCCCGGGCGGCAGCTCGATTTATCAGGGTTTTGCTGCACAGGTGAAAGCCGCCGGCGGTCAGCTGATGTTGTCAAAAGATGGCAGCTTCCAGCAAAAGCCGGATGTAGCCGTGGTGGTGTTTGGTGAGGAGCCTTATGCTGAAGGCAACGGCGATATCGACAATTTTGAGTTCCAGCGCGGTAACAAAACTGCATTAGCGTTATTGAAGTCGTTGAAACAACAAGGCATTCCGGTGGTCAGTGTGTTCCTGAGCGGCCGGCCGCTCTGGGTCAATCCAGAGCTGAACCAGTCCGATGCTTTTGTCGCCGCCTGGTTACCGGGCAGTGAAGGCGCCGGTATTGCCGACGTGTTGCTGAAAACCGTTGATGGCAAACTGCAGTATGACTTCCAGGGCAAACTGAGTTATAGCTGGCCACAACATCCAACCCAGTTTAAGGTCAATACCGGTGACGGCCAGACGCCATTATTGCCGTACGGTTTTGGCTTAAGCTACGCCAGCAAAGACGCAGGCCCACTGAGTAAAGCCCTGCCGGAACAAGCCGCCGGCGGCAATGGTGCGCATGATCCACTGCCACTGTTTGAACGGGCAGCCAAAGCACCCTGGCAATTCTGGCTCAACAGCGGCAACCAAATGGCAGCGGTCACTGCCAATGTGCAGACGCTCGGCGATCTGAGCTACAAATCTATCGATCGACGCGTGCAGGAAGATGGCCGGGAAATCGCTTTTGGCGGAAAGGTTCAGAACGCTTTGGCGCTTGCCAGTAATTTTCCGCGCGATTTACGTGGCTATCGCGAAAGTCAGGCCGTGCTCGAACTACAAATCAATCCGCTGCAACCAGCACAGGCGCTGCGCCTTGGCCTTGGCTGTGGTGAGCAATGTGGTGGCACTGTTGACCTGACACCGTTGCTCAAAGGCAAAACCGGTTGGCAGACGCTCAGCATCGACCTCGCCTGCTTCAAAGGCACTGACTTTGGCAAAGTGCAGCAAAGTTTTGTACTAAGCAGCAACGCAGCCAATAAAGTGCAGCTGTCGGACATCCGGCTAGTGCCGGGTTTGGCCGGCAAAGCTAGTTTGTCCTGTCAGTAACAGCTTTAAAATCAACTGCAGCGGCTTCGGCCGCTGTTTTTTTGCCATCACACCTGGGTTACCAGACGACAAATTCAAAACACTCAGCTCAACATCACCTTAAGGCTAATAGTCAGCGGCAATAAAACACGTTAAGGTGATAGCTCAGCTTAGGCTTATTCACGGCAGTCGACAAGGAGACACGGTGCGCGGGAAATCGGAAGTCTATCATCGGGGATCATTGGCATTGATCTGGGATCAGCAGATGCTGAATGCTCAGGTGGCTTTGTGGCAACAGCTGGGTAAACCCGGCTTTTTTGCCGCAGTGCTGGATGTGCTCGAAGCCGTCTGCCCGGTTGATTCCAGCGGACTTTTAGTATTTTACCGCCAGCAAAAGCCGTTAAGCCTGTTGCATCGGTTCCATCCGTTTGACCGCAGTTTACACGCCGATATTTATTCCACCGGACCTTATGCGCTGGACCCGCAGTATCAGCTGTTTTTAAAAGGCTGCCAAAGCGGCACCTATTGGCTGGCTGACGTGGCGCCGGACGATTTTTATCAAAGCAGTTATTACACCGCGTTTTACAGCAAAATCGGCGTGGCCGATTCGATTGATGTGCTGTGGCGCATTGACGACAACACGGCGCTGAATTTTTTTATGCAGCGCAATATCAACAGTAACACCTTTAACCGGGCAGACCTGCAGGCACTGAATATGGTGATGCCTATTCTGGACGCTGCGCTGCTCCGTCACCATCAGCTGGCCACGCCGCTGCCGCTCGCCAATAGCGCAGACCAAACCCATTTACAGGTCGAAGCAACGCTGAGTAATTTTGCCAGTTCGTTACTGACACCGCGTGAACGGGACGTATTGTGGTATCTGCTGCGGGGTTATTCCTCTGCATTGACGGCTGAGAAACTACAGACCTCAGACGGCACCGTCAAAATTCACCGTAAGAACATCTACCGCAAGCTGGAGATAGGTTCACAAGCCGAATTGTTTTCTTTATTTATCAACTGTATCCCTTTCGCCCGCCCCGGCTTGCCAGAAGATCCGCTGCACAGTTATCAGCAGGCACAAGAGCACCATATAGTTTAATAAGCGAACAGCAGAGCAGCCTGAAATTGCCTCAGGCAAGGCGACACAGCGAAGGAATAGTGGCGCTCTTTCGAGCTGTGGCAACGCCGCATGAGGCAATTACAGGCGCTCCCGGACGGGCGATAGCAGAATGGCCGCATGCGGCGTTAAATTTTCTCGCTTTAGAACCACTAAAGCTGCAAAAATCTGCCTTGCCTGCGGCCATTCTGCTTATCGCTGCTGCCGCTTTTTTAAACTATATGGTGCTCTAGAGCCCGCAGGGCCGCTGTCTGCACCAGTCTGAAGCAAACCATGCCCTTGTCTATTCCTTAAGCAATAGGAAAGTCCGTACTGACCGCACTTGGGCGCTGTGCCCTATCCCTAACTGGATATTTCTGATCCGGGGACTCAGCTCTAATATCAAAGTTGGCTCGCCCCGTACCGGACTTTTTTGCGCAGTGCGGACGGCACACGAATACAGATTAAGGCAGCCGCAGACAAGCACAACGCTGGAGATCCTATGCAACGCAACCGTTTGAACATCCTGAAAAAAACCGCTCTGGCCTCGCTGGTCGCGCTGGCTCTGGCCCCTGCAGCACAAGCAGACTTGTCCGTCGGCTCGATTTTTGGCCAGGCCGCCAAAGGCAGCACTGTCACAGTACAAAACCTCGACACTGGCTTAAAACGCCAAATCCAGGTCGACCAAAACGGTCGCTTCCAATTCAGCCAGTTACCCGGCGGTCGGTATAAAGTGGAACACGCCGGTATCGCGCGGGAAGTCACAGTGTCGCTCGGTACCGGTACTCCGGTCAGTTTTGCCGATGGCGATATTGAACGCATCGCTGTGCAGGGCCGTGCCATCAATCCAATTGATACCTCGTCAGTTGAATCCAGCACTGTGTTCAGTGCCGAACAGCTGGAAATGTTGCCGGTGGGCCGCGATATCAGTGATGTCGCGCTGTTGGCGCCGGGCACTGTGCGTGGCGACAGCGGTTTTGGCAACCTGGCGTCATTCGGTGGTGCTTCAGTTGCCGAAAACGGTTATTACATCAACGGTTTTGACGTCACCAACGCCCGTACCTTTTTGTCCTATGGCAAAGTGCCTTTTGATGCCATCGGCGAGCAGCAGGTCAAAACCGGCGGTTACGGCGCAGAATATGGCCGCGCTTTGGGTGGTGTCATCAACATAGTGACCAAACGCGGCAGCAATGACTGGGAATTTACCAGCTCGGTGGTGTGGGACCCGGCGAGCCTCGCCGGTCACGGTAAAAATGTAGTGAGTAAAGTACCGGGCATCGCTGAGGGTGAAAACAGCTATTATTCAGCCTACCGCTCGGCGGATGAAGAAGACAAACTGGTGTACAGCATTGGTGGTGGCGGCGCTCTCATTCAGGATAAGTTGTTCATCTATGGCCTGGTCGAAGGCAAAAAACAAAGCGGCGACTATTTCGAGTCTGACAACAGCACGGCCACTGACAACAACAGCCCGAATGGTTTACTGAAACTGGACTGGTATATCACCGACAGCCATATCTTTGAGCTGACCGGTATCCGTAACGTTAACAAAACTGACTACACCACCTACCGTAACCCAAGCGACCAGTATTACACCGGCCAGCATGGCAATCTGCGCACGCAATATCAGGAGCGCGACGGTGGCAATATCGTCATCGGTAAATACACCGGCCAGCTGACCGACAATTTTAACTTAGGCGTGATGTACGGTTACCTGAAAACCGACGCCGCTTATGTGACACCGGACCCGCTGCCGGGCAACGAATGTCCGCTGGTCGATGTTTATGATCAGGATACTGACGACATCATCGACGTTGGCTGCTGGAACGAAATAAACGTCCGCACGCTGAACTTTGGCCCGAACACCGACGAGCGCAAAGCTATTCGTGTCGATGGCGAATGGACGTTAGACGCCCACACCATCCGGTTTGGCTATGACAGCGAAACCTTCACTTCCGCCCGTGCGGGTGCCGAGTATTCAGGCGGTGTGTTCTTCCGTCGCTACACGCCACTACCATGGGAAGACAGTTGGAACGGCGAAGATGTAGCTGCCAACGCCCATGTTGTACGCAAGCGCACGCGCAGCTCGCCAGCCGGCAGCTATGAAGTGAAAAACGATGCGATTTATCTCGAAGACAGTTTTTATGTCACTGAGGATGTGTTGCTTTATGCCGGTTTACGCAATGAATCATTCGATAACCTCAATAGTGACGGCGTGTCTTTTGTCGATGCCAAAGATATGCTGGCGCCACGTTTGGGCTTTGCCTGGGACGTGAATTCAGACGGCAGCGCCAAGGTCTTTGCCAACGCCGGCCGTTATTTTATCCCGATCGCCGCCAACACCAACGTGCGGGCGTCGAACTGGCAATATGTCACCACTGAATATTATCTGTATGACGGCAGCGTCGACCCGGTCACGCAGGCACCGCGTCAGCTCGGGCAAAAACTGGGCGACACCCTGACCAGTGGTCGCAATACCTCACCGGATCCGGCCACTGTTGCCTCGGCCGACTTAGAACCGATGCTGCAGGACGAACTGATTGTCGGTTACCAGCGTGAGTTGTTTGATGGTTGGACCGGTGGTATCAAAGCCATAGCACGGGAAGTGAAAAACGGTGTCGACGACTACTGTGGCCGGCAGGCCTTTATCGACTTCGCCGCCGATCAAGGCTATGACGATTTTGACGCCGACACTCTGGCCACCTGCATCATCGTCAACCCGGGCCGCGACCTGCAGATGGATATGGATGTTGCCGGCGACGGTGAACTAAAACGCGTCACAGTCTCCAACGACTATTTGCAGCTGGAGCAATATAAACGCACTTATAAAGCGCTGGAATTCTTCTTTGAGCGTGGCCGCGCTGACGGCTGGTATCTGCAAGGCAGCTACACGCTGGCCTACAGCAAAGGTAACGCCGAAGGTCTGGTCAACAGCTTCCTCGAAGTTGAATCGCCGGGCCTCACCAACGATTTCGACCACAAAATGTTTGTCGATGGCACCGACGGCTATCTGTCGAACGACCGCCGCCACAGCTTTAAAGTGTTTGGCGGTTATGCACTGACCGATGAGCTGGATATTTCGGCCAACCTGGCGGTGCAATCCGGCCGGCCGGTCAGCTGTTTCGGTTATCCGGCCTTTGACGTCGATGACCCGGAATATGAAGTGTTTGAGCGGTATGCCGCTTCAACCTTGTATTGTCGCAACGCAGATGGCGAGCAGGTGCTGACCCAACGCGGTCAGTATGGCCGCACGCCATGGACTTACACCTTAGACGCAGGTTTGACTTATCAGCCGGTGAAAGTGCCGGGTCTGAAGCTGCAAATGCAGGTGTTTAACCTGTTAAACAGCCAGGAAGTCACCGAGTATGACGAACAGGGTGATGTGTCGCTGGAAGACTCCGGGCAAAACCCGAACTTCCGCCATGACATGAACTATCAGACGCCACGCTCAGTGCGTCTGACCGCCCGTTATTCGTTTTAACAAGCACCAGCCGTCGCATTTTGTTGCCTTCGCGGCGGCTGGTCTTTTTCCCCGGAGTTTTCATGTTAGTTCCTTTTAAGCTGCGTACGTCGGTGACTTTGGCGTTGACGTTGTGGCTCAGCACATCTGCACTGGCCGCCACACAGCCATTGCCCGGCAAAGAATTATGGTTATTTGGTGGTGGCGAGCGCATTTGCTCCAGCGTGGAACCGGAATACTGCGACGCTTCCAAGCGGGCGGAAGCACAACAGTTTTTTGCGCAGCAACAAGCACAAACCAGCAAGACCTTTCGCTGCGACAACAAAAGTCAGCTGCTGCTGCAACAACTGCCACATTGGCCGGTTGATGCGGATCCCGAGACCCGACGCAATCAGGTATTACAGGCGCTGCGGATGAAACGGGACCAAATCCAAAGCGCAGCTGAGCTGGAGCAGCTTGCAGAGCAGCTCAAACTGAACGGCGACGAACAAAGCGCCATTGAAGACAGCTGTGAAGTCCGGCCGCAACGCCCGGACGGCAGCACCGCCCGGATGGCGGTGTATTGGCCCGGTACTTATGTGGTTACCCAGGAACTGTTTCAAGGTTTTGTCGATTCGGCGCGGCAACGGCGCCAGCTGCGTAGCCCGCAAACACCGGCCTCACAGAAGCCCCGGTTACTTTTGATCACTGCGTCCTCGAACAGCCCTTATGAATGGGTCGATTATTATCAGCAACTGTTTCAGGCGGCAGGGGCCGACGTCGACTGGCTGCCACTGGAGCCAGCTCTGAGTCAGCAAGCACAGCCCTGGGACTGCAGCGCGATTGAAACGGGGCGGTTGAAGCAGTCAGGCCAGCTGCGCCGCGCCGAACGTTATCCGGAACTGGCTGCACAACAGCAGCAACTGTGCCGTAATCCTAAAGCGATGGCTGATCTGGTGGAACAAGCCGATGTGGTGTTTATCAATGGCGGCGATCAGTCGCTGACGTTACGTGCCCTGACCGGGCCGGATGGTATATGGCTGGCGCTGACCGAACGGCTGTTACAGCGGGTGCGTTTTGAAGCCGTGCCACTCGGTGGTTCCAGCGCCGGCAATGCCGTGCAATCCGGTCGGCCGCTTGGGGACATCGCCATGATCAGTGGTGGCCGAAGTGCCCATGCGCTGCAATATGGTGCCTTGGCGCATGACATCGACGCGCCACTGTGCCGACTGACCCAAAGCTGCGGCAAAGTACTGGCGGACGAGCAACTGACCTACCGGCCACAAGGCGGCCTGCAGTTATTTAGTCTCGGCATTGCCGATACGCATTTTCGCGAACGCAACCGCGAGGGACGCTTGTTACGTCTGGTGCAGGATGCAAACGCACCAGCAGGATTTGGTGTTGACGAAGCAACTGTGCTGCGCGCCCGCTTCGCGCCGGATCTTGATGGCAATAGTCAGGACGCCATGCTGGAAGTGCGTGGCAGTGGCGCGGTCTGGATCATTGATCGCTCGGTTGCCCGGGGCGACCTTCGTGGTCCAGCAGCGACGCTGCAGCAGCTTAAAGTCAGCCGGTTATTGCCGGGAGACAAGCTGCACTGGCAACAACAGACAGGTAAACCGGTGCAGTATCAGGGCCAGTTAACCTGTGGCACGCCAGCCACAATTCCTGCAACGCAGGTCGATTCTGATGCTTATGCTCCGCTGCGACAACCGGGTTTCAGCGTCCAGTGGCAACTGGGTCAGGCCGGCAAGGTGGAAGCCTGTCAGCGTAGTGACGGCCGCTGGCATTATCTGGCGCAGCCGCTTAGTCTGCAGCTGACTACAACCAAAGGATAGCCAGATGCAAACACCTACGTCTTCGTCAACACCGGGTAGCCCAAACCGCGGCTGGCAAATGCCCGACACGCTGCTCATCGTCGCTGGCGTGTTGCTGCTGGCACTGTTGCTCACAGCCCTGCTCGCGCCGGGACAATTTGAAACCCGGCTCGATGCAGAAACCGGCCGCCATTTACTGCAGGCAGGCAGTTATCAGGCTGTCGGCGAAGCCTCGTTAGCGCCGCTGTTCACTGCCGGTGAGCACACTGGTTTTTTCAGTGCTTTTTTTGATGGCATGACGTCCGGCAGCAGGTCCGGCTCCGCTATTGGTGTCGTGGTGTTTATCCTGCTGGTCGGTGGCAGTTTTGGCATTGTGCTCAGAACCGGCGCTATCGACGAAATGCTGAAATGGCTGATTAACCGATTGCAACATAAAGCGCGGCTGTTGCTCCCCGTGATGGCATTGTTTTTCTCGTTAGGCGGCGCTGTGTTTGGCATGGGTGAAGAAGCCATGGCCTTTGCGGTATTTCTGGTGCCACTGGTTAAACTGCTTGGTTATGACGCCATCACCGGTGTATTGCTGACCTACGGCGCAACCCAGGTCGGTTTTGCCACCTCCTGGATGAATCCGTTTTCAGTCGCCATTGCCCAGAGTATTGCTGGTTTACCGCCCTTGTCAGGCGCTGGTTTTCGCATGGGCCTGTGGCTGGTGTTCACGCTGATCTACATCCTGTGGATGATGACCCGGGCCGAGCGGCTGCGGAAAGATCAGCACGACGCGCAACATGGCAACAAACAGCCTTTTGCGCTGGAACACCGGTTTGCCTGGCCACATTTACTGATTGTGCTGTGTTTCGCTGCCGGCATGGTCTGGCTGGTTTGGGGTGTGGTGACGCAAGGTTATTATCTGCGTGAAATCGCCAGTCAGTTTTTGGTGATCGGCTGTGTCTCGGCGTTGTTGGCCCGGCTGTTTTTACCGCAACACGGCCGCAGCAATGACTATGTCGACGCCTTTAAAACCGGCGCCGCACAGCTGCTGCCGGCCGCCATGGTGGTCGGCATCGCGCAGGGCATTTTGTTGCTGCTGGGCGGCACAGATCCAGCCAAACCATCGGTGATTAACACCATTTTGCAGCACGCCGCCAGCACTATCGATGGCCATAGTTCGATGGTGGCCGCACAGGGCATGCTGGTGTTCCAAAGCGCGTTTAACTTTCTGGTCACCTCCGGTTCCGGTCAGGCCGCGCTGACGATGCCGCTGATGGCGCCGTTATCTGATTTAGTCGGCGTATCGCGCCAAACCGCCGTGCTGGCGTTTCAGCTCGGTGACGGCCTGGCCCATTTGTTTTACCCGACCTCCCCTGCGCTGATGGGCACGCTGGCGATTGCCGGTGTCGAATTCAGCCGTTGGCTCAAAGCCATGTGGTCGTTGTGGCTGTTGCTGACGCTGATGAGTATCAGCGCCATGGCAATTGCCGTCTGGATTGGTTTTTAACTGAGGGATCCTATGATCACCCTGATCCAACATGCAGAAGTTTTTAGCCCGCAAGCCTTAGGCACACCGGCAGTGCTGGTCAGTGGCGGGCATATCGCCGCCATCAATACCGCGGTCGATATTCAGGGCGCTGCCGTAGAGCAACTGGATGCCAGTGGCTGTTATCTGGTGCCCGGTCTGGTTGACTCACTGGCGCATATTATTGGCGGCGGTGGTGAAGGCGGTTTTCGTACCCGCACACCTGAACTGAACGCCGATGATGCCTTTGCCAGTGGCGTCACTACGCTGGTTGGGGTGCTCGGTACTGACAGTATCACCCGTACGCTGACCAACCTGCTGGCCAAAGCCCATGCGCTGACGGAAGAAGGCCTGAGTTGTTATTGCCACACCGGCTCGTATCAAATCCCGGTGCGCACGCTGTTTCCGACCATCAGCGAGGACTTGTTGCTGATTGACAAGTTTATTGGCGTCGGCGAAGTGGCGATTGCTGATCACCGCAGCTCCCAGCCAACACCAGATGAGCTGAAAAAACTGGCGGCTGAAGCCCGCGTTGGCGGTATGTTATCTGGCAAAGCCGGCATCGTCAGCGTGCATGTTGGCCCAGCGCCTGCGGGCATTTCGCTGCTGCTGGACGTCGCGAATAGCAGCGATATTCCGCTGACGCAGTTCTATCCAACTCATATGAACCGCAACCAACAGTTGGTAGAACAAGGTTTTGGTTTTTTACAGGCTGGCGGCTGGATTGATTTCACCACCAGCACCACGCCACAGGAACTGGCCAGCGGCGAGGTGCAGTGCGCCAAAGCGCTGCATCAGGCCTGGCAACAGGGGCTGGATTGCAGCCGCATCACCTTCTCGTCCGACGCCAATGCATCCTTGCCATTGTTTGACGACAAACAACAATTTATCGGTCTGGGTATTGGCCGGATCGCCAGTTTACTGGAAGAAGTGGTTGCGGCAGTGCGTTTGGGCGTGCCCTTGCCGGTGGCGCTCAGCGTCGCCACAACAAACCCGGCGCGGGTGTTGAAACTGCCGCAAAAAGGTGAGTTGGCTGCGGGCAAAGATGCTGATTTGGTGTTGCTGGACAAAAACACGCTGGCAGTGCGTGCCGTGATGTGTAAAGGCATCTGGCGTTACAGCGACGGCAGCCTGCCGGTACAGGTGCAGCGCGATTCATTGTTTATCTGATCCGCCATCCGCAGCAAAAAAAAACAGCGCCGACCGGCGCTGCTTGTTAGGTTCACAGACAGAGGTGATGCTGACTCAGGCTTGTGGTGCCCGATCTGACATCCACTTCTGCACCGCCGACACCAACTCATCCGGGTGAAACTTGGCGATAAACTGATCGGCCCCGACTTTTTCAATCATTGCCTGGTTAAACACGCCGCTTAAAGATGAATGCAGCACAATGTGAATATTACGCAACCGCTCGTCAGCTTTGACCTCTGCAGTTAAGGTGTAACCGTCCATTTCCGGCATTTCGATATCTGAGATCAGTAACGGCATTTTGTGCGAGATATCGCCGCCAATTTCATCAGCCAGATTTTTCAGCCAGTTCAGTGCCGAGCGGCCGTCGTTCACGGTCTGGATCTCAACGCCGATGGCTGATAAAGCGCGTTTCACCTGATTGCGCGCTACTGCCGAATCGTCGGCCACCAGCACCACCAGATTTTTAAAATCAACGTCTTTGGATTTTTCTTTCACCGATTCGCTGACCGTTTCGTCGGCCGGTGAAATCTCGTTAAAGACTTTTTCCACATCGAGGATTTGCACCAGCTTTTTGTCGACTTCGGTCACAGCCGTCACATAATGCGCTTTGCCCGCACCTTGTGGCGCCGGATGGATTTGCTCCCAACTGCTGCTGACAATCCGGTCCACACCGGCGACTAAAAAGCCTTGTGTATTGCGGTTATATTCGGTCACCAGAATATATGCCGTTGCCAAATCAGTGACGGGTTTGCCGCCGGTCGCCTGGCTGAGATCGATCACAGTGACCGGCTCGCCGCGTAAATGCGCGATCCCTCGCACATGGGCATGCGCCCCCGGCAAGGCCGACAACTCCGGACACGTCAGCACTTCACGCACTTTAAACACGTTAATGCCAAATAACTGCGCGGAATTCAGCCGGAATAACAACAGCTCAAGCCGGTTTTTTCCGACCATATTGGTCTTTGAATCGATACTGGTTAATAAACTGCTCATGAGCCCTCCGCGCGGCTACGATCCTGATGCTGAACTTGTAAAACTAATGATATATAACCTATTGCTAAACATAGCAAAGTTTTCCGACAGAGATACTGACTTCGGACAAGGAATTTATCCTTGTGCTGTACCTGGTTTGGTCTGAATCATCCGCCCCGTACTGATCCCCAGCCGTTTTGCCAGTCGCTGCAGGTTGGCACAACTGGCGCAACGACAAGCTGGCAAGTGGCTCGTTGGCAGCGGCGGTACGGGGACAGCCTGTTATGGAATTGGTAACGACGGAATTGGTGTGATATGTCGAAGACATGTGACATCCCTGCCTGGTAAGCGGCGTTATGATTGGCGCCAGGCAGAATGAGCAACGGTTGTGCCAGTACAGGGCTGGCGGCAAAAGTCAGCTTAAACCAGCGCTGTTGCAGCACCAGACATCTTTAGCGCTATGCGGCGGGCCAGAAAGTCGCGGCACCTTGGCCCGGACTCAGCCAAGTTGACGTAAAACACCGGCTGAAACCGGCCAGTCAACGTTCATGGACAAGAGCTGTTGCCACCAGCTGGCCGCCAAATCGCAGGCACAAAAAAACCAGCACTTGGCTGGTTGTTGTTTTACTGATGTTCAGCTCAGTAAAGTGGCGGAGCGGACGGGACTCGAACCCGCGACCCCCGGCGTGACAGGCCGTGACCACTTTCAAAAGTGTCTATAACCTCAATAGATGAAAGTCGTAACTAACTGTTTTTAAAAGACGTCAATACCCTATTAAGCCGGACATCAACCAAGATCTATTAACGCGGTGACCATGGACACAGGTGACCAAAAAGCAGGCCGAGGGTCAGCGGTGAACGTTGTTTGGTCTGGCTATGGTCTGAAATTTCAGACCATAATTTTAACACTTTGTTGAAAATGAGGAGGGAACTTGAACAACCCTTTCATTGCGGTCTGAATATTCAGACTCAGCTCCACTCTGCCAGCAAAAATCTGACAATCAAAGCGAAAACCATCTCTTACCGCCGCAGAACTTTATTTTCACTTAAGATAAAGAAAAGGTCTGTGTTGGTTGATTTTTGTCGATGTCAAATTCAAGCAGGTCTGACTATTCAGACCTTAATGTCTGCACTTTTCGCCCATTTTTTCTGCTTATGACCATGCTTGACCAAGCTCAAAATGTTGCTACCTGAACGGGACTAATTTTTAAATGGCGGAAAAACTGTATTGCCGGAAGGTCTGAAAAGTAGGACCATAATTTTAAGCCCACAAAAAGCACATCCTCAAAGATGAATGCTGGATGACAGCAAATTAATCTACCGCTGCTTTTTTGCAAAAACGTAGTACCGGACAGTCTGAAAATTAAGACTTTGCAGTATTTCAAAGACAACTGGGTACTGTGTATATACCCGTCGTACTTGAAGCTGCGGCTTTGTTGACTGCGCCATCTCGCCCCAGTCACATAGGTTTACTATGCTCCCGGGGGTCTCACTGGCTTGTCGCCTTCCCGCTTCTTCAAGTAACTTGGGTATAGGTAAAACCAATGTAGCCAGAGAGAGGCAGCATAGCTGTGGTTATAAAAGCTGACAATGTCAGTAGCACGTGCCCTATTCCGCTGCCCTAAATCACTGATAGCATCAATACTTGCTTCAGAAAAACAGGCGAAGAAATTTACTTTAGGGCGGGCGATACCAAAATCAGCAAAGGGCGTTGAAATACATATGCGGTGTAGTTACGCAATAAACCTACTTTTTGGCTAGACTGCTTGAAGAACTTATTTTATCCGTTTGAAAAAAGCCAAATTCATGAACTTTATCCAGTCTATTGGTTGCGCTTGTCACTTTACTTTAAGAGCACTCCATATAACTGTCTTTGCCGTGATACTGGCAAGTTGCAGCATTATGCCAGTACAACAACCTATGGCATTTTATGATTTGAGTGAGATCAAGGACAGAGAAACATTGGGCGAGTTTGTTAGCCTTGTATGTGCAGCGGGCTGGCCAGACATCAGCTTAGTGCACATGCTCACGCAGCCGCAGTCACTTATTAGCAAAGGAATGGAGCCTTGCCCTGTTCAACACAGCACAGAAGCTGGCAATTCCATGCCTTATTACTACTTAAGTGCGCAAGATACAGCCTGGATATTCGAAACACATCGCATCGTCCAGAAGGGTTACTTCGAGCATATGGGGCTCTGGAAACGACTGAACGATCCGCGTGATATCAGTTTTTTACACAGCGCCTTTGCAACCCGCCCCTATTTGACTGCACGAATAATGGCGGCAGCTCAAGGCCCTCATATCGACAACGCCTGGAGATTATTGGCCACCCATATGGACAGAATTCTGCTGGCATCAGCTCACGATGAAGATCGGCGCCTGCTTGCATATGCCATGGCACGCGATGGCCGGGAGCATAGAGCTTTGGATATCATCGCCGGGCAATTACAAAAAGGTGATGCGTTGGCTTTACAGGTTTTGTCCTATGTGGCATTGGATATGCCAGAGCCCATTGATGATGAGATGGCTGAGAGGTCAGAACCTGAGTTGGGTTATCGTGTACTTCCTATGCTAGAGTCTTACCTTATACAACAGAATTATCCGCGCTCTTTTTGTGGCTGGGCAAAACAGCTACAACAGGGACCGCTTAAATATTACACCGACATGCTCCTCACTAACGTTAAGGAAAGTTTGGCTTGTGAACAACCGGATACTTAAAATACCTAAATTCAGTTTAATTTTGCTTTTATTCTGTGCACTGCCCACAACTGTTTTGGCTGATGACACCCCTGATAACCTAATTTATGACGCCTCATCCCCATTGGATATTTTGCGAAAAGACAATCTCATTACTGGTGAGGATTTTGTAAAAGCGAATAAAGAAATAGAAGTTCAGCATGTCAATGATTTGTGTGCGCTGATAGGTAACTCTTCAACACACAAGATCATTTGGAGTGAAATAGATATG
>JAXHNX010000001.1:0-35866 GCA_034519945.1 Rheinheimera sp. | reverse complement strand
TCTGACTTGTGTTTGTTCCTGATCAATACGACTGCCAGCGGAACTGGCAAAGTCGACCATAATTCTGAGGTTAGTTTTTCTTTTCTTTCACTGCGGAGCAGCGACATGTGGCAAGCCATTGCGGACCAAATCAGTACCGAATTGCAACAAGATTTCCGGATCTCTCGTAAACAACAACTCGCCACACATTTCCGACAATCTGCTGTTTCACATCAGTGGTGCCGAGCAACAATCCCCTGGTCAAACTGAATCGGCGTGACGTGCTCGACAGCTTTGAAGCCGAGGCACTCTCGCTGAGATTTATCCAAAACCGGCATTGTATCCGGGTACCGCAAGTGGTCTGCGCTGGCCAGACCATCGAAAAATCTTTTCTGGTACTGGAATATCTGCCGTTGGCTACAGACCATCCTTATGGCTGGCAGGCGCTTGGCCATCAATTAGCCTTTTTACATCAGGCTGATGATCAGGCGATGTACGGTTTTGACTGGGATAACTACTTAAGCTCCACACTGCAGCCAAATCAATGGGGTAGCAACTGGTCGGTGTTTTTTTCCGAACAACGCATTGGCTGGTTGTTACAGCTGTTAGCTGAGCAGCAACAGACTTATGGCGATATCGACAAAATAGTTGAGCGCGTACGGCAACGCCTGCATCATCATCAACCTAAACCTGCACTGGTGCATGGCGAATGCTGGCGCGGCAATGTTGGATTTTTGGGTGAAGCTCCGGTGCTGTTCGACCCAGCCTGTTATTTTGGTGACCGTGAAGTAGATATTGCCTTTGCCGGTTTGTTTGACCCACTGCCCAGTGCATTTTTTCTGCTTATCAACAAGTGCACGCGTTACCCGAGGGATTTACCGAACGCAAAGACCTCTATAACCTGTATCACTTGTTACATTTGGCGTATTTACGCGGCGGCCGCTACAGCTGGCAGGCGCAAGAGCTAATCCAGCAGCTATTGAGCTGATACACGGGAGATATTGTGGTTCAGGCAGTTATTTTTGATATGGATGGCTTGTTGCTCGATTCCGAAGACTTCTGGCAACAGGCTGAATTTGACACCTTTTCCGCCCTCGGCGTACCACTAGCCCTTGCCGATACTGCAAAAACTGTCGGCTGGCGTTGTGACTACGTCGTTGATTTCTGGTACCGGCAGTCGCCGTGGAGTGGACCGACACAGGGCGAAGTCGCTGACCAAATCATTGCTCAGGTGATTGGATTAATCCGCCAGCGCGGCGTGTTGTTACCGGGCGCCCGACAGGCCCTGCAACTCTGTCAGCAGCTCGGGTTCCCCGTGGCACTTGCGACCTCATCCAATCATCAGATGATGCTGGCGGCCTTGGAACATTTTGAGTTGATGCCTTATTTCCAGGCGACCTGTTCCGCGCAATATCTGCCTTATGCCAAGCCACATCCACAAGTTTATCTGAATGCAGCCGCAGCCCTTGGTTTTGCGCCTGAACAGTGCCTGGCACTGGAAGACAGTGTGACTGGCGTGATTGCTGCAAAAGCTGCGCGGATGCGCTGTATCGCAGTACCGGAACAGCAACACCGGCACGACCCCAGATACAGCATTGCTGACAAAGTGTTGGATTCACTATTGCAACTTGAAAAGATAGATCTGTTAAACCTCTGAACTGACGCTGCTTTATGACAGCAACTTTACAGCTGCCGCCATCTGCAGCCGGCGAGTGTCTGCGGTTCAGCTCGCTGCGTGTTGGCGGCAGTTCTACACTGCATGAACAACAGCAAATCAACAGCAGCAAATCAGAGGAGATACCGATGCAACTCCTTTACAAAACCATACTCTGCCCATTTTGTGGCCACCCTACCCACATTACATTGGATGTCAGCGGCGACGATCAGGACGACATCGAGGATTGCAGCAATTGCTGCAATCCTATTCACATCGTACTGCACAAAGATGAAGCAAGACATAGTGTGCAGGTGTTTGTCGACGCCGAAGACGAGCAGTTTTATTAGGCTTATTACCTGGCGTTTTGTTGCTCAGGTAAAAACAACGCCAGCAGTTTTCGGCGCAAATATGACCGCAACTTTTCGCAAGGCGCGGTCATTAACCAGCTAAAGCCTAACGCCAGAATACCAATCAGGACGCCGACTTTTTGCTCGAACAGCCCAACACTCAAGGCAGTAAAACAATACAACGCCGGATAATGGAACACATACAACGGAAACGTGGCACCGGATAAGCGGCTAACCATCGCCTGCAGAGTCTGGCGCACCTGGATCTGGCGTAATAGTCCGGCCATACCAACCAGATGCACGCCAAAACCAAGCGCAATGATGTAATCAGTGACAAAAGCGCTGGAATGACCGAAGAACTCATGCATTTGCGGACCAATCCAGTGGGCCACACGCCAGTTGATGTACAAATTCCCTACCTTGCCGATCACCATCAACAGCACAAATGCTGCCCCGCCAAGCGCCATCAGCATATTCACCGGACGACTACGGTCAGTGGCGGCATAGCGGTATACCCAAACCCCGGCTAGCCAGGCTGGTAACAGCAACAGGATCTTCGGACCAATCACCAGTGCAGCCAGCGAACACCATAACCAACGATGACGGCTAAACATAAACACAGCAAACAACAGGTAATAGGCCGCCTCAAATGACAATGACCATAGCGGGATACTAGAGCCGACATGCATGCCACCGACCCAAAACTCGTTGGTAAATAACAAAGAGCTTTGCAAAGTGCCATGCAGCGGCAGCGCGGGGTCATAGAGCTCTGGTAGCATCAATCGCCCTATACTATCGAGCAATATTGTCGCCAAAACAGCCGGCCAGGCTACCGAAACCAGCCGGCTCACCCGGCTGATACTGTATGACATAGCAGTGCGTTCTTTGGTCTGCTGGACAAACGCAATGACAAAACCTGACAAAACAAAAAGATCACAACAGCGTCATGGCCATAACCAGCAAGCGGCGCTATCCAGCTGCCATCAAAACGCTCATAGGCGGCATGATGGGCAAACACTAACAAAGCCGCGAATAAGCGCAGCACGTCCAGATAAACCGACAATGCCGGCGACAGCACTTTAGATTGAACCGGCGCCAAAACTGGTGCTGCTGCCACTTGCTGCCATGCTGCAGCCGGCATGCTGGGCACACCCAGCGGCTGCGCCGCGGCTGGTTCCAGATTGAGCCGGTCGCCGACTTGCTTTTGACCTAAGGTGGTGATGACCAGTGTTTCCGGGATCAGATGCAACCAGAAACTGTGGCCTTCGACCGCACCGATGGTGAGACTGGCGCCATCAATGGCTATAAACCCTTTTGGCTGAATGTAGGGCGCAAGTTCTGCCGGGAAACTCAATTGCATGGCGCAGTTGTCAGCGCTGCGCTTAATTGCCAGGATCTCTGCAGTGGCAGAGATATGGCCAGAGACAATATGGCCACCAATTTCATCGCCAAACTTCAGCGAACGTTCGAAATTAACTTTGGAACCTGGTTGCAACGTGCCCAAATTGGTTTTAATCAGCGTTTCGTCAATCACATCAAAACTGACCCAGCCCGCAGCGACATCAAACTCTGTTGCCGTGAGACAAGTACCATTGACCGCAATACTGGCCCCTCTTTGTAGCTGCTGTAGGTGCGCCTCGCCCGCATCGAGCGTCAGCCGCAAAAAGCCGTCACGCTTGGTCAGATCCCGCACTTGTACTTGTGCCTGCACTATTCCGGTAAACATGCAATTCCCCGTTGTGTTAACATTTAAGCCTCTGAGCCAGTTCAATTGCAGCCTGAAGAGCGCCCAATGTTACCCTTTTCCCGATTTGAAGCAAAAACCATTCTGAAACTCTCTGGCCCAATTATGGTCGCGCAGCTGACGCAAACCATGATGTATGTCATCGATACACTGATGGCCGGCCGGGTTGGTGTCACGGACATGGCCGCCGTAGCCATTGGTTCTGCATTGTGGTTACCGATTTTATTAACTTTTCAGGGCCTGCTGCTGGCATTAACGCCAATTATTGCCCAGCATTTTGGCGCTGGACGCACAAAAGAAATCCTGCCGGCAACTTATCAGGGCGCCCTGCTGGCGCTGCTGCTGTCGTTGCTGATTTTCGCCGGTATGCAGTTTATCGACGTCCCACTGAGCCTGATGCAGATGGACGATGAACTCAGGCAAAAAGCGCTGGCTTATCTTGGCTACATCGCCTGGGGTATTTTCCCCGCAGCTGGTTATATGATCCTGCGCAACCTGTATGAAGGCATTGGATACACCAAAGCGGCGATGTGGATCAGTTTTGTTGGCATCTTAGTCAACATACCGGCGAATTATGTATTTATCTACGGCAAATTTGGCATGCCGGCATTAGGCGGCGCCGGTTGTGGTCTGGCGACCAGCCTGGTGTTTGTCTCGATGTTCCTGACTCTGCTTGGCTACGCCGCTTTTGGCCGGCGCACTGCTTTTGTCCGCGCCCGCCTGCACTCTTACCGCCCGGACTGGGCGCAAATCTGGCAAATCGTGGCGTTGGGCACACCAGTCGCTTTTGCTTTTTTCTTTGAGGTAACCCTGTTTACCTGTATTCCGCTGATGATCGCGCATTTAGGCCCCACTGTGGTTGCGGCGCACCAAATCGCCAATAATTTCTGTTCGATGGTGTTTATGTTGCCGCTGAGTATTGGCCTTGCGACCACCATTCGTGTCGGTCACCTGGCCGGCGCCAGTGACGTTAAAGAGTTGCGTAAGGCGATAGCAACGGCGATCCAGATTGGCTTGTTACTGGCGATAGGGATCGCCCTGTTGACACTGCTGGCCCGGCATTGGGTCGCTGCGCAATACAGTACGGATCCGGCTGTATTAGAACTGGCTGCAGCCATTTTGATCCTGGCCTGCTTCTATCAGCTGTCAGACGCGGTGCAGGTCATTTGCAGTTGCACTTTACGGGGCCTGAAGTACACCAAACCGATTTTTTATATCACTTTTATTGCCTATTGGCCCATCGGTTTTGGCCTTGGCTGCGTATTGGGTTTAACCGACTGGCTGGTGGCACCGATGGGCGCACAGGGCTTCTGGGTTGGCATCATTATTGGCCTCACAGTCGCAGCAGTGTTACTTGGCCGGTTATTAATCTGGCAACTGAAACGGATGGAAGATGGCAGCTGGCAACCGGCAGAACCGCATCAAAGCATGTTGCTGCACTAAGCGCTGGAGCCGGCATCTCTGCTCTGTGCTGTCGGCGTTCGTCCTGGGTGCCTGCCAGCCACATCCGGAAACGATGCTCAGTGATTATCAGGCGAGGCTACAACGGGTTATTGCGGTGCCGCTGGTACCAGACGCCAGCCAGCTCAGTAAAACTACAGTCACACCGCTGCCAGACATCCGCACACTCAGTCTTGCCATCCCTGCCGCCACAATCGATTTAACCGATATGCTGGCCTTGGATATCTGTGATTTAGAAACGCTGATTGCAGAGCGCAATAACAGTCTTGGCAAAGTTCAAACCGACGCAGCAATGCTGCAATATGAATTAGAGCTGCTGCTAAAGCTCGGTAACTGTCTGAAATCCCCTGCACTGGTGAACCAGCTAGCGTCTGAATTGCAGACAACACTGCAACAGATTTACCTGCAAAAACAACAGCAACTGCCGGCAGTGTTTGCCAATCTGCTTAGCCGTGATCAGACCCTGCGCCAGCAACTCGGCGGCAGCCAACGCGGGATCGCCGCCGATCAGAGTGGCCTCGCTGAGAGTATTCAGGCGCTAAAACAACTCAACCTGCTACGGCAACATATTAAAAAACAGGATTATTTGGCTGCCAGCCATATCCAGATCAACAACGCTTTGGGTGCCTTGTACCAAAGCCAGTTAATTGCCGATTTACAGCATAGTTTACGGTTGTCTGAACAATTCTTTGCCACATTGAATGCGCTTTTAGCGCAGGTCCCGCAGAAGGACCTTTGCCAGGCCGAACGCTCAGTGCGGGAAAATCTGCTGAGCCAAATCTTTATTGGGCGGGTGCAAATTGATTTAGCACGCGTGGACGGTATTGCAACTGAGCTCATCGCTGAACTACTACAACTCTATCAGCAACATCCCCTGCAACCGGCAATACAACAACGTTTGCAAACACCACAACAACAGCTGCAACAGCAGCTGCGCGAACACGTGGCATTCTGGCAGCGCTGGCGTCAATGTGATGCGCCCCGTTAAGTCTGGACAACGGACAAAATTGCAGCGGTTAAGCCAAGTTACCGAAAAAACGCTTGCAATCACCTGAGGCAAAAAATACTATAGCCGCCGTTGTCAGCACAGCTGATGACACAGGTTGCGTCCTTAGCTCAGTTGGTTAGAGCACCACCTTGACATGGTGGGGGTCGGTGGTTCGAGTCCACTAGGACGCACCAAATTCTAAAATTGTACATCTAGATGCGTCCTTAGCTCAGTTGGTTAGAGCACCACCTTGACATGGTGGGGGTCGGTGGTTCGAGTCCACTAGGACGCACCAATACTTCCTGCCACAATCTCAAATTTTCTTCGCTTTTTCGCCTGTTGCAGCGCCATGGTTGTTTCTGCCTTTTGCTGCTTTCTGCAATTTTTCAGTCATCTACAACGCTTGCGATAATAGTCACCAGCAACGCATAATCGGTCTCTTTGCGTTTTTGGACTGATTGCCAATGCCACTTTCCGATATCGTGATTCTGTCTGCCGCCCGCACCGCGATTGGCAGTTTCGGCGGTGCTTTAGCCGGTTTTAGCCCGGCGCAGCTTGGCACCGTTGCGGCTCAGGCTGCGATTGACCGTGCGGGTGTGCCGACAGGCGACATCGCAAGCTCAGTGTTTGGTCATATCATCACCACCAGCGCAGCGGATGTGTATCTGGCGCGGCACATTGCGCTGAATTGTGGCATACCGGCGCATAGTGACGCTTTTCAGGTCAATCGTTTGTGCGGCTCAGGTTTACAGGCAGTATTAAGCGCGGCGCAGCAGCTGATGTTAAATGCCAATAGCGTCTCTGCCCCCGTCGCCTTATGTGGCGGCGCTGAATCCATGTCACAAGGCGCATTTTTGTTGCCCGGTGTGCGTAAAGGCCTGCGGTTTGGTCACAGCACTGTAACTGACTTAACGCTGGGTATCCTGACTGACCCTTTCGGCAGTGGCCATATGGGGATCACGGCAGAAAACATCGCAAAGCAGTATCAGTTCAGCCGCACAGATCTCGACCAGTTCGCCCTGCAAAGCCAGCAGCGCGCGGCACAAGCGCAACAAGCCGGTTTGTTCAACAGCCAAATCGCTCCGGTACGCCTGACTGGCCGCCAGGGCGAAACGCTGTTTGCTCAGGATGAACATCCGCGATCGGACACAACGCTGCAGAGCCTGGCACTACTCAAACCGGTTTTCCAAAAAGACGGTCTGGTGACCGCCGGCAATGCCTCTGGCCTCAACGATGGTGCTGCGGCGCTGGTGCTGGCCACCGCAGATTACGCGCGCGCGCATGGCATTAACGCCAAAGCACGGCTGCGCAGCTGCGCTTTTGCCGGCGTAGAGCCTACGCTGATGGGACTTGGGCCTATTCCGGCAGTTCGGCAAGTGCTGCAACAAAGCGGCATCGCGCTTACAGACATCGCCGTTATCGAATCAAACGAAGCTTTTGCCGCCCAGGCGCTGGCGGTCAGCCGCACGCTCGGCTTTGAGCCGCAACGGGTGAATCCAAATGGCGGAGCTATTGCGCTGGGACACCCGGTTGGCGCGACCGGCGCCATGCTGGTGGTCAAAGCATTGTATGAACTGGAACGGATCGATGGCCAGTTTGCGCTCGTCACATTGTGTATTGGTGGCGGCCAGGGTATTGCACTGTTATTGGAGCGGACACACTGAGGGAACTGATGCGCGCTGTCAGCCACTTTTTTTAGTAAAAGTCAGCCAGGAGGAATGAATTTGCGGTTGTTTCCGGTATTTTTTCTGCTAGTCAGTTTTATCCTCAGCACTGGGCTGGCAATTTTTTATCCAATAGCGGTGGCAGAAGCCGCTGAACTGCTGCCCCGCCACCGCTTTATTAACCTGTCGACCAGTGATAAATCCGGCATCAACAGCCTGATACAGGATGATAACGGCATGATCTGGGCCGGCGGCAGCAGTGGGCTTTATCGTATTGAGCACAATCAGTTAGTCAAAATTCGCGACTTCCCCGTGCAAGCGGTGAATCAACTGCTGCTGAACCCGGGACAAGGCGCCTGGCTTGCCGGTAGTCTGGGCCTGTGGCGCTGGGACCGCCAGACGGACAACTTCAGCCAGCAAGAGTGCCAACCGCAAGGCGGACTGTGGCAATTAGTCCAGCCGCAACAACACGCTGACACGATGTTGGCATTGGGGCCTGATGGCATCTGGCGGGTAAATACCATCAATGGTCGTTGCGAACGACTGCAGTTAAGCGGTTTACCTGCACAGAGCCGGGTTGAACGGCTGAGCTTTTTTCACAACCAACTGATATTTGCCGTGCGTGAACAAGGTTTATTCCGCTGCGAACTGCCCTGCCTGCAGGCAGAACGATTTGCACCTGAGTTGGCGGACGTGCGGTTTCGTGCGCTTGAGGTGTATCAGGACAGCCTCTATGCCGGCAGCCACAAACACGGTTTTTATCAGCTGGACAGCGCTGGCAAGGTCCGCAGGCATTGGCATAAAGGCCAGGCCAATACCTTGCCAGTCAACGGCGTGATGTCGCTGCTACCGACGGAACAGGGTCTCTGGGCCGGGCTCTGGGCCGGCGGACTGGTAGAATTCGACGCCAAAGCTGAACAACGCAGCCACAGCAGCTTTCGGCCAGCCGACCCCACCGCCATCGGCGGCAATAATATAAAAACCTTATTAACCGCCCATGACGGCACTATGTATGCTGGCCATGAATATGGCGTCAGCGCCTTGTTGCCAGCGCTGGAGCAGTATCAATGGCTGGGGCAGGCTCAGGCCGACCAGCCCGGCTTCAGCCAAAGTAACGTGCAGGCGATCTATGCCACAGAGCAAGGCGATGTCTGGCTTGGCACCAGTGGTGGTGGCCTGTATCGTTTTAACCGGGCGACCAACAAGTTACAGCGCTTTGCGCCCGATGAAAGCGCTGGGCAACATTTTCCCAGCCAAGCGGTGTGGGCCATACGCCCGGATCAGGACGGCACTCTGTTACTCGCGACTTCGTCCGGCCTGGTCAGGCTGCAGCCGGACACACAACAATGGCAACTGTTGACAGCAGGCCTGCCAAGTCAGGATGTATTCCGGCTCAGTATCGCGCCAGATCGCAGCATCTGGATCAGTATGTGGTCGGGTGGTATCGCCCAACTGAACGCACAGGGTAAAGTTGAAGCGCTGTGGCGCAGCAGCGACGGTCTGGAACTCGACACTAATCTGGCGATTGAGGTAAGCCCCGCCGGCCAGGTGTTTGCGTTAAATGCCGCCGGGCTTTTTAAGCTGAATGGTGAACGGTTCAGCGCCGTGGACCTCAGCGGCCATGGTAAAGCCCGGCAACTATGTAAAGACTCACAAGGCATGCTGTGGTTATTAACCGATAACGGTGTGTTACTGCGCTGGGATGACAACACAGCGCAGTTTCAGCGCCAGTTACAGCATGCAACTTTGGGCGATGCCACTGAGCTTTTTGCTGCCACACTCTTTCCCACCACCAATGCAGGCCCGGTAAATATCTGGTTGCTGGCCAAACAACAGCTAATCGGTTTTGCAGCCGATGGCCAGTTGGTCCAACAAATCACCCTGACGGGCCTGATGCCAAATACGCGGTTAAATACCGCCAGAGTACATGGGGACCAGCTGTTCCTTGGCGCTGACGACGGCCTGTATCTTGCTCCGCTGCAGCAGGCCAACGTCGCGCCAGTGCCGCAACCACAACTGACCGGGATGCGCTTATTTAATCAGCCGCTACGCCTGAGCCAAGCTGCCGCTGCAAGCAAACACAACTCGCAGCTTTTTGGCGCGGCACTGACTGTGCAGTATCAACAGGATTTAGTCACTTTTGAATTTGCCCTACCCGGCATCGTGCTCCCACCAGCAGCGATTCCGACAGCAACAGCTCCAGCCGCGCAGTTTCGTTATCGCCTGTTACCCTTTGACCGTAACTGGCTGACCGCCGCCGCTGATGAGCCACGCGCCACATACACCAGATTGCCGCCAGGCCAATACCAATTTGAACTGGAAGCCCAGTGGCCGGATGGCCGGGTAAGCACGGCAACCCCATTTCAGCTGACCGTCTTGCCGCCCTGGTGGCTGACCTGGTGGGCCAAAACCTTGTGGGCCGCCCTGCTCCTGCTGATCGTCAGCTGCATCATGTTCCTGCGCACCCACTCGCTGAAAACCCGCAATCTATGGCTGGCGCAACAAGTGCTTGAGCGTACCGAAGCACTGGAACTGGCGAATCAGCGCCTGCAGCAGGCGGCTTTTCGGGATGCGCTGACCGGCTTACTGAATCGACGTGGCCTGCGCGAACAAATGGAACCGTACTGGCACAGCTGGCAACAGCAGCGGGTGCTGGTCATTGCCGATATCGACCACTTCAAGCAGTTTAATGACATGCATGGCCATCAGGTCGGCGACGAAGTGCTAACGGCACTGAGCGACCGGCTCAAAGCACTGTGCCAGCCGGACGACCTGATCTCCCGCTGGGGCGGCGAAGAGTTTTTACTGTTGTTACAAGGTTCGGATGCGATGTTACGGGCTGAACAGCTGATCCATGCGATCGCCAGCCAACCGATGGCGCTGTCAATTGGTCCTACCCGCGTCACCTTAACCGCTGGCGCGGTGTGGCATTTGGGGCTTAGTTTTGACAGCACCTTACAACAGGCCGATACACTGTTGTATGACGGCAAAAAGGCCGGCCGCAATCGACTGGTAAGCAAAAACAGCTGAACGACAGACAAAAAAGCCCCGCAGTTTCCTGCAGGGCTTTTTTCAACCACAAAGATCAGAACTTGTAACTGAAGCCTGCGGTGTAAGTGCGACCACTGGTGGTCGTGTTGTACTGACGGTCATTCGAGTCGCTGTATTGCTCCTCGCGCTGATTCGTCATGTTGATTGCTTCCACTGTCAGTTTCAGGTTTTCTGATACCTGATAGAACGCAGAGAAATCAACAAAAGTAGTGGCATGGAAACCGCGTTCATCTTCGTCGCGTAAGCCACCTTCCACCACGCTGATGTAGTCGTCGCGGTGTGCCGCTGAGATCCGGGCGCCAAATTTCTCCGCTTCATAATAAAGCGTCATGTTGTAGCTTTGTTTGGACAGGCCAGGGAAACTTTTTTCCTGACTTTGGCCAGAGCCCTGCACGTTCCGGTACAACGTCGTGCCGTCCACCCAGGTATAGTTCGCAATGACACCCATCTGGTTAAAAGGTGCCGGCAGGAAATCCAGGTCACGCTGGAATGCCAGTTCGGCGCCTTTAATCGTCGATGAGTCGGAGTTCTGCGGCGACGTCACGTCAAACAGCGAATCCATCGTCGCGCCATTTGGTAACAGTGACGCCGGCAAACCGGTGTCGCTGTATTTCACCGTGGTAACTTCGGTAACAATGAAGTTATCAATGTCCTTTTTGAACACGGCTGCGGATAAAGAACCGACGCCTTCATAATATTTCTCTAAGGCCAAATCGAAGTTTACTGACTCAAACGGTTTTAAATCCGGGTTCCCGACGGTGATTTTACCGACTTCACCCGGTGAACCGGTCATCTGCGCAACGTTGGCGGATACCGAAATTGCACTTAACGACGGCCGGGTTAAGTTTTTGCTGGCGCCAAAACGCAACAGCAAATCGTCTTCCAGTTCGTACACCAGATTTAACGACGGCAACATGCCGGAATAATCGCGGGCAATTTCAACCGGTAAACCTTTGGAAATACCGCGCGAAGTCAAATCAGTTTTGTAATAACGCGTGCCGATACTACCGCGTAAGTTGTTGCCGCCGATGGTCGAATCCCAGCTGTATGTGGCATAGGCAGCATCGGTATCTTCTTCCACTGTATAGGAGTTGGTCTGGATGATTTTGTCACTGCCCAGTTTCAAATCAGAAATACCATAAAATGCCTGTAATGCCGCCACGTCAGCCTGACGCCAGGACATATTCGGGTGCACGTTATAAACTGACGTCACTGCATCAGAAATTGTCTTCACGCCAGTGTTCAGTGGTGTGGCTTTACTTTGCACATAACCGGAATCTTCCCGGTTATCGCCGCTGTTTTTAAACGACTTGGTGTTCAGACCAAACGCAATCACGCCGGCGTCGTCCAGTGAATAATCAAAATCAGCTTTGATATTGTCAAAGTCGGTCGCGATATAATCTTCGCGGAAATACAAGTCTTTCACCGTCCAGCCGCTCATCGCTGCAGGGTCAAAATCATAGGTATTGACGCCATAAAAACGGTCTTGAGTAAAATCAGTGGTGATCCCGCCGGTGCGGGTCAAATTAACTTTATCAACCCGGGGCTGGTCATAATCTGACGTACTGGTGCCAAACTGGAACTTCACGCCAAGCTTGTCACTAATTTGCCAGTCAGCATTCAACGTGATCTGATTGAACACCGATTCATTGTAGTCAGCCCGGTTTTCAGTCTGAATGGTCGAGTTACTGAAGCGCGCATAAACAGCTTCCAGATCGCCATTATTGTCGATGTATTTCAGTTCTTCGATTTTGCCCAAAGCAGTACTGGAAGCACCGCCGGTCGAAATATGATGCTCATCCAAGGTGTTTTCGAGCTTGCCGTACATATATTCAAGCGCAAATTTTAAATCATCGCTGGCGCGGTATTGCAAAGACGATGTCAGACCTAAGCGTTCCTGATCGTTATTCCACACCGAATAACGATTGCCGCGCGCAAACCAAAGAGAACCCGCAGCAGCTTTGGCTGCCGCATCGGCATCTACAGCGCTACTAATGCCGTTTGTGGCACGGACCTGACGCCAACGGTAGGTGTTGTACCCCATTTCCTGCGAGTTTTTCTGGCTGTATGCCACTGACACTAAAGCGCCGAACTTACCCCAGGTATTGGAGACCATACCGACCAGGCGTGGATTGGTTTCATCAGCATTGGTATTGGTGCCCAACTGACCACCAACTGCGCCCTGAAATCCGTCGTAGTCAAATGGCTTGGCAGTGCGCAAATTGACAGTACCGCCAATGCCACCCTCTTCCTGATCGGCAGAATAGGATTTTTTCACATCAATCTGATTAAACAATTCTGAGGCGAAAATATTGAAGTCAAAAGCGCGCGAGCGGCCGACAGCACCGCGGCTGTCCATCGGTGATGACGAAATGCCGAGCGCTTCCATGCCATTAACCTGAACCCGGGTAAAATCCGGGCCTAAACCGCGCAGAGAAATTTGGCGGCCTTCACCGCCTTCCCGCGTAATAGCAATACCCGGTACCCGCTGCAGCGAGTCGGCCAGGTTCTGATCCGGGAAATCAGCAATGTCTTCCGCCACGATGGAATCTTGTGCCACCATGGCTTCACGTTTTAAATCTTTGGCTTTAATCACTGAATCGCGGAAGCCTTTGACTTCAATCACTTCAGTTTCATCAGCCTTGGTCTGGTTGCTTTGCTGGGCACCTGCGCTGAACGCGGCGCCCAGTGCAGTGATCACGGCAAGCGCGACCGCTGTTTTCTGCTGTTTGTACATATCTACCCCTGTTTGTGTTGTGTTTTTTCTTTCGTCTGTTCAGATCAGTATCGATTCAGCTGATGAAAGCTGTATGACACCGGTGTCAGACATGACGTTTTTTTTACCACAGTTTCAGCCAGTGACGATTTCCTGCAAAAAAGCAGCGTCAACACAGCCTGATTTCATTCCGGTATCTATACCCGTTTTCATCGCTAAACTGAGGACCACAAGCTCTCAGCCACACAGGTCAATACCCTGAACAGATCAAACACCTTCGGCGCTATAATCCGGCCAGTACATCCAGGCAGGCACATAAAGTGTGATAATCACACTTGGCACCGGCACTGCTTTTTTCATTGGATAACTTGTGATTTCTCCGATCCAACAGGCGAAACCAGGCGCCATGCTGATGGTCGATAAAATGTGTCCAGCAATAGGCCCACAGCTGGTTATATTGTTCGAGATACTTCGGCTGTGCCGTCGTCTGAAATAACAAAGCAGCCGCAGCCATACTTTCGGCTTGTACCCAAAAATACTTATCATCGTCACACCAACGCCCGTTCAGGTCGTAGCCGTAGACCAGCCCACCCTGTTCCTGATCCCACGCTAAAGTAAATGCACGGTCAAATAGTTCTGCGGCTCGGCTGACCAGCGTCTGATCTGGCGCTAACCGGTTAAGTTGCAATAACAATTTTGCCCATTCCGTCTGGTGCCCCGGCTGGAACCCCCAGGGCCGGTATAAGTTTTTCGGGTCGTTTTTGTTATATTCAAGGTCAAGCGTAAATGCCGGCGTGTAATGCTCCCACACCTGGCCATCACTCAATGCAGCCTGTCGGACCGTAATGTTGTGGGCCAAAAGTTGTGCCCGTTGCAGATAATGCGGTTGCTGTGTGGCCTGATACGCGGCCAACATCGCCTCGCATAAGTGCATGTTGGCGTTTTGACCACGATAGTCGCTCAATACGCCATCAGCGCTTTGTTCATCAGCATAAAGACCGTGTTCTGCTTGCCAGAACCGCTGTTCGAGTAATTGCCAGATCAGGCCGAGCTGTGGCAGTACCGCGGCGACGCCGGCCAATTGCACATGGGCATAAGCCAACAAAACAAAGGCATAACCATAAGCTTGTTGGGTATTGGACTGGATCTGATGATCTTGTAAGGTCCAGGCATAAGTTTGGCTGTCAGGTTGAAAATGCACCTGCTCGAGGTATTGCAGGCCATGCAGCGCGAAGGCGCGGTATTTGCCGGCCTGCTCCGCAGTCGAGGCCAGCTCGCGGCTGGCTCTGGCGTAATTCACCACGATCCGCGTGCTGCTGACGAGCTGGCGAAAGCCCGCTGCGAAAACATCGCCGTCATCATAATAATTCTGAAAATAACCACCGGCCGCATCTAACACCCTCGGGTCATAAAACCCGAGAATGTCGCGGCAATGCTGGCGGATAAAGTCAGCATTGTAGAATTCCGTGGCGTGCGTCTGCATCAAAGCTGTGTTCCTCTTGAAACGCTATCGCAAGTCGTACCGGTTGAAGCCAGCACGACCGCAGCTTTTTACCAGTTAAACATGGTGCCATCTTCTAACCGGTTAACCGGTAAGTAAGCGCGCTTGTATGGGTACTTCGCCGCCAGTTTTTCATCAATATCGACACCATGGCCCGGTTTTTCGCCAGCATACAAATAGCCATTCGCGAAGTGATAATCATGTGGGAACACTTCATCAGTAGCCGGCGTGTGGCGCATATATTCCTGAATGCCAAAATTTGGTACCCAGGTATCAAAATGCAGTGCTGCGCCCATCGTGATTGGGCTTAAATCCGTCGCGCCATGGAAACCAGTGCGGACATGGTAAAGCTCGGCCAGATGCGCGATACGGCGCAGATGCGTGATGCCGCCGCCGTGCACAATAGTGGTGCGGATATAATCAATCAGCTGCTCGCTAATCAGCGCCTGGCAATCGTGGATAGAGGCAAACACCTCACCGACCGCAATCGGCGTGGTGGTATGGTGGCGGAACAAACGGAAACC
Source organism: Rheinheimera sp. (assembly GCA_034519945.1). Taxonomy (GTDB): domain Bacteria; phylum Pseudomonadota; class Gammaproteobacteria; order Enterobacterales; family Alteromonadaceae; genus Pararheinheimera. Next base: position 20,234 of record JAXHNX010000001.1, on the reverse strand, counting down.
TTCCTGCAGTTCAGCCGGTACCGCATCTTCTAACCAGAATAATTTGTAGGGTTCTAACGACTTGCCCAGCTGCGCCGCTTCAATCGGCGTCAGGCGGTGGTGCGTGTCGTGCAGCAGATGGTGATCATATCCGTAAGTTTCGCGCAGCACTTTAAACAGCTCCGGCACGCTGTTCAGATATTTGCTGGTGGACCAGACGTTTTCGCTTGGCAAATCGTTGTCGGCCGGCTCGTAATACATTTTGTCTTTCGACACGCCATAAGTGCTGGTAAGGCCTGGCACGCCAGTCTGGGCGCGGATGGCTTTGTAGCCCATCTCGATATAACGCCCCACTTCAGCGACAGTTTCGGCGATAGTGTTGCCATTGGCATGGCCATACACCATCACACCGTCGCGGCTGCGGCCACCAAGCAGCTGATACAGCGGCATATTGGCGGCTTTGGCTTTAATATCCCACAAGGCCACGTCAATAGCGGCGATGGCTGTCATACCTACCGGGCCACGGCGCCAATAAGCGCCGCGATAAAAAAATTGCCAGATGTCTTCAATACGGCTGGCGTCACGGCCAATCAGGCAAGGGATCAGATGGTCCTGCAGATAACTGGCCACCGCCAGCTCGCGGCCGTTTAAGGTCGCATCACCGATGCCATACAGCCCCTGATCCGTGGTGATTTTGACCGTGACAAAGTTACGGTCCGGGCAGGTAATAATGACTTTTGCATCAATGATTTTCATCTGGATCCTCTGAAATTCCGCGCGCGGAACTGCTTTTAATTACTTTACTTCGCCCTACAGCGACATGCATCGGCACTGCCACCGCTGGCATTCGGTTAGCGTTGCCAGCGAAACAGCCGTACACCGGCCGGGCTTAAACAATCTTTCTGGTCTGACCGCTAGTGATCACAGCGTTGAAATGTTGCGTCAGCGTCGTGTCAAGGCTAAATTGGTCAAGCCTGTTGGAATTAACTTACACCTGGACAGGCCAATTTGCAACAATAAATTTTTGGTCAAACCACTTCTACGGAAACTCATGAACGACAACACCCACCTTTCACTGGCCAGCAGTCGCCAGGCGCCGACATCCAACTCCAGGCTTTATTTGCAAATTGCCGATAAACTGGCGCAGCAAATTAACGCCGGAGAACTGAAATCCGGTATGCGTTTGCCGGCTGAACGCGATTTAGCCCAGCACTATGATGTCAGTCGTCAGACCGTGCGCGAGGCGCTCATTGCTTTGGAAGTGTCAGGCCTGGTCGATATCCGGCCGGGTTCCGGTGTTTATGTGTTGCAGGAAGCCAGTCTGAAAAGTTCGTTGTTGGCAGAAAACGCGCCGGGTCCGCTTGAGATCATGGAAGCCCGTCTTTTGTTGGAAGGCGACGCTGCCGCCCTTGCGGCAGAGCGTATCAGCAATGAAGAGTTGTTAAAACTCAAAGCCTATCTAACGCAAATGATTAGTTTGGTGGCGCAACAAAGGTCAGCCGAAGCTGAGACTTTTGATGGTAAATTCCACCAGTTAATCGCCAGTGCCACCCGCAACAGTGCGCTGCAGTCGATGATTGAATGGCTGTGGGCGCTGCGTGAAAGCTCAGAGCTCAGTCAGTTGTTTGCCGAAAAGATCCGCCGCCAGGTCGCAGGCCCCAACATCGAAGCCCATGAAAAAATCTATTTGTGTTTAAGCCGGCGCGATGCCACCGGCGCCAAAGCTGCAATGCAATCACATATCGCCCAGGTCACTGAAGCTTATGTGCTGTTAATTGGTGAATAACCTCCGCAACATGCGGACAAACCAGATTGCAATTGGACAGGCCAATTTGTTATAACTGGTTCCCCCCATCTGAGGAGCTGGTTTATGCCTGTCCCGTATTTAATTACGAAGTGTGCCTTTCCCTTCCGGCTGTTACAGCGGATCTTATGCTGTTTTTTGCTAGTGCCTGTAGCCTGTGTTGCAGCACAAACGACGTCAGCAGCTGATGTTCCGGCCACAGAACCGGCAGCACTGGTCTATCCGTTTTTAGATAGCGCGAATAGCCGCTGGTTTTATTTCTCCTCAGCAGCGCGGCCTTTTGGCATGGTGAGTCTGTTTCCTGACACCGCCATCGACGGTGAATGGGGCAGCGGTTATCGTTATAACGAGCCCACGGTCAAAGGTTTTAACCATATCCACGAATGGCAATTGGCCGGTTTATCGTTGATGCCGCTGTCCGACCAACGCTCTTTAGCTCAGCAAAAAGCCGATTATGCCTCGACGTTTTCGCATGATACTGAACAGGTCCGGCCCGGTTCTCATCAGCTGCAGCTGAGCCGTTATGGCATCAACGTTGACCTCACCGCGACCTCACGCGTTGGTTTTTCCCGGTACCAGTACCAGCCAGGCCAGCCGCAACAACTGCTGCTGCAATTAGGCGGCGTGCAAGGCCCTTCTAAGCTTGGCCATGCTGAAGTCTGGCAAATTGACGCACAAAACATCGCTGGTTTTATCACTAATCAGGGCACAGAGCGGCGGGTAAAACCGGTCAAAGTGTTTTTCCATTTGGCTTTTTCCACACCAGTGCAGCGGCTGGATGCCTGGCGCGGTGACATGTTATTCAGCAATGTCAGTGGCATCAGCGGCGAGAACGCCGGGGTGCGGCTGAGTTTTCAAAGTAGAGATCACACGGTGTTAGTCAAAGCTGCCTTGTCTTATGTCTCAGCCGACAATGCCAAGCACAATCTGCAAACTGAATTAGCTGGCTGGGATTTTGCTAACACCAGCGCACAAGCCTATAACGAATGGAACCAGGCGCTGGCAAGCGTCCGCATCAAAGGCGGTGATCACACCCAGCAACGCCGTTTTTACACTGATTTATGGCACGCACTGCAGGGCCGGCGCGTGGTCTCTGACGTCAACGGCCAATATATGGATCTATCCGGCCAAAGCGCCAAAGTGCGTCAGTTACCGCTTAACGCGCAAGGACAACCGCGCTTTGCCATGCACAACTCCGATTCATTCTGGGGCGCTCAGTGGACTATCGCGACTTTGTGGCCGCTGGTGTACCCGCAAGCCGCGACTGCTCTTGGCGAAAGTCTGATCCAATATGGCCGCGATTTTGGTTTAATCCCACGCGGCCCGTCCGGTGGTCAGGATACGCTTGTAATGCCGGGGGTACCGATGACGCCATTTTTAGTCTCGCTGGCACAAAAAGGCTTGCTGCAAACGCCGGCCAGCGAACTGCTGCCGATGTTAGAGAAAAACCACAGTGCCACCGGTCTGATAGCCAAAGCCGGTTATGAACATTACAGCGCCTCGGGCGGTGGCTTCAGTTATTACCTTAAAAACGGCTACGTGCCCTACCCGCTGCCCGACACCGAAAGCAATTACGGTAGCCACCGGCGTGGTGCCGGCCAGACGTTGGAATACGCCTATCAGGATTTTGCGCTGGCGCAGCTGGCAATCAAAGCCGGCAAAACGGACGTTGCCGGGCAATACCTCAAGCGCAGCCAGAACTGGCGCAATTTATATGACGCCAAAAGCGGTTATATCAGACCCAAAGAAGCAGATGGCAACTGGCGTACACCTTTTGACCCGCTGGAATACGAAGCCGGTTTTATCGAATCCAATGCCGCACAGGCCACCTGGTTTGTCCCGCATGATATTGAAGGCCTGGCCAATCTTATGGGCGGCAAAACAGCCTTAATCAACCGGCTGCAAGCAGCATTTGAAAAGGCCGCCAAACAGGATTTTACCGCCGGCACTGCGCATGCGCAGGAAGGCCACCCGGAGTATCGCCGCACACCAATTAACTATGGCAATCAGCCCAGTATCCAGACGGCGTTTATCTTCGCGGCTGCCGGCGACGCAGCAAAAACCCAATATTGGTCACGCCGTGTCAGCGACACCGTGTACAGCCATTTAAGCCCGGAACGCGGTTACAACGGTGATGAAGACCAGGGCCTGATGGGCAGCCTCGCCGTGTTATTAAAACTTGGGTTGTTTCAGCTCAGCGGCGGTTTAGAGTCCGACCCGGTGTATCAGCTGGGCAGTCCATTATTTGACGAAGCTTGCCTGCAATTGGCCAACAACCGCAGTTTCTGCATCAAAACGCTGAATAATAGCCCGGAGCGGCCTTACATCCACCAGATCAAACTGAATGGCCAGTTGCTTAATCGCACACAGCTGCTGCACAGCGAGATCATGGCCGGTGGCGTGCTTGAGCTACAGATGTCGGCGCAACCCGCAGCACAGCAGCAGTCACAATGACCACGCTGCTGTTTGATAACGACGGCACGCTGGTTGACAGTGAATGGCTGTGTAATCAGGCACTGGCCACTATTCTGGCGCAGGCTGGTGTTCAGGTAGATATCGGCTTATTAGTACGCGACTATCGCGGCGGTAAGCTGGCAGAGATCTTTGCTTTGCTGGAAAGCCGCTTTGCCGTGCAGCTGCCCGTTGACAGTGAAGCGCAATACCGGCGTTTGGTCAGTGACTTATTTGCCGCGCAATTACGCCCGATCGCAGGCGTGGTCGAAGCGCTGGATTGGGCCAGCGCTGCCGGAATGCAGCTGGCTGTGGTCAGCAACGGGCCACAGGCAAAAATCCGTCAGGCTTTGCAGATCTGCGGCCTCAGTCATTATTTTGCCGACCGGCTGTTCAGTGGGTATGACATCAACCGGTTTAAACCGGATGGCGCGCTTTATCAGTATGCTGCGGCTGCGCTTGGCACCGTGCCGGAGCAGTGTATTGTGATTGAAGACAGTGTGCCCGGTATCCAGGCAGGCCTGGCGGCAGGTTGTCGCACGGTGTTTTTAAACCATTATCAGCAAGCCAAACCAGATCCGGCGGTGATAGAAATAACCACGATGGCGCAGTTGCCGGCGATATTGCAAACACTGGTTAGCCCAGGCTGAAAAATCTGGGGTCGCTGTTAGTTGACCCCAGCCAGTTCTCAGGCACACATTTCGGTGGCGCCTGAAACCGTCTTCGCGCACAACCGCACACCTTCCGCATCAAATAAAAAACACTGCGCCGGGTCCACGCTGATCGCCAGCTGGTCATCACAAACCCAGCTACAATCGCCTTCCATCCGCGCGACCAGCACGTCGCGCGCTGCGTTGTGCAGATGGATAAAACTCTCAACACCAAGCCGCTCCACCATGTCGACAGTCCAGACACTTTGTTCTGGTTGTGCCGCGCTGAGCTTCAGATGTTCAGGCCGCACGCCAAACTGCAGGCCGTCGCGGTCACTGCTGCTGGCACTGCTGCCGACACTGCTAAGTAAGGTCGGACAGACCGGTAAGCTTTGACCGGATTGCAGCACAAATTGGCCTTTATTCAGTGCGCCGCGCAGCAGATTCATTTTCGGCACCCCAATAAACTGCGCGACAAAGGTATTATCCGGCTCGCGGTATAAATCCATCGGTTTGCCCATCTGGGCGACATGGCCGTTATGCAACACAATGATTTTTTGCGCCATCGTCATGGCTTCAACCTGATCATGGGTGACATACACGATGGTTGAGCCGAATTCCCGATGCAGCCGCATCAGCTCAGTGCGCATTTGCACGCGTAATTTTGCATCCAGATTCGACAGCGGTTCATCAAACAGAATCACTTTGGGTCTTTTGACAATAGCGCGGCCAATCGCCACACGCTGACGTTGTCCGCCAGACAACGCCGCCGGTTTACGGTCCAATAAATGCTCCAGTTCCAGCATTTTGGCCGCTTCCAGCACCCGTTGCTGAATTTCGGCCTTATCGACTTTTTTCAGTGCCAGGGCAAAACCGATATTTTCCGCCACCGTCATATGCGGGTACAGCGCATAAGACTGAAACACCATGGCAATTTCACGTTGGTCCGGCGATACGTGGTTCATCGTTTTACCGCCGATCTTCAGCTCACCGCTGCTGATATCCTCCAGCCCGGCGATCATCCGCAGCAAGGTTGATTTACCACAGCCGGAAGGCCCGACAATCACGGCAAACTCACCTTCATTAATCGTCACGTCGATGCCTTTGACGATTTCGGTGCCTAAGTAATTCTTTTTGATGTTAATCAGTTCAATCTGCGACATAACTGGTCCTTATCCTTTGACGCCACCGGAGAAAGTCTGGGTTAAAAACTTTCGGGCAAAGGCAAATGCGATGACCGCCGGCAAGGTATAAATCACCGCCAGCGCCGTTAAAAAGCCATAATCGATAGCATCAACGCGCAGAAAGGCGCGGAACATGCCAAGCGGCAGCGTCTGTAACTCCGGTGATGACGTGAACATCAGCGGCATCAGGAAATCACCCCAGGCGTTGATAAACGCAAACAAACCGGCCGCGGCAAAACCTGGTAACGCCAGTGGAATGAGCACATGGCGCACCGTCTGCCACTGACTGGCACCGTCCAGCGCGGCCGCTTCTTCATAATCTTTCGGGATAGCGTCAAAAAAGGTTTTCATGATCCAAATCGCCAGCGGCAACTGCATCGCGCATTGGATCAGGATAAGACCAAGATAACCGTCGACAAACGAGAACATCCGGCTCAGCAGCATTTGTTGCGCGACGTCTGACGTCAGACTGTTAATCAGACCATTGACCCATTCGTTGAGAAACAGCATCACTTTGTACACCGGCACAATCAGCGCCGGCGGTGGCACAATACGCACCAGAATAATGGCGTACAACAAAGGCCGTTTCCACCAGGCCTGGGTGCGCGACAAGGCATAACCACCAAAACCTGCCAACACCAGACACAGCAAGGTGGCGCTGCCGACAATCACTACCGAATTCAGTACCCAGCGCACACCGCTTTCATTGGCCAGCAGGTTCCAGAAATGTCCCACCGTGATCCCGGCCGGAATTTGCAGAAACTGACTGGCTTTGGGGTCAAATGCCGCCAGCACGACCCAGAAAAATGGCATCAGACAAAACAATGAAATCAGGATCAGCGTCAGGTAGGCCCGCCGCTGCGCAAAAAAAGAAGCCGAATTTTCGGACATGGACATTCCCTCAGAGGTGGTGCGGACTATCGTCAACATGTCAGACCTCAACCTTCAGCGCTTTGACATACACCATGCCAAGCAACATCGACACCACCAGACTGACCACGGCGACAGAGGCACCATATCCCAGCTGAAACGCAGTAAATGACTGATTGTAAATATAAATACCCAATATTTCGGTGCTGTTAGCCGGCCCGCCACGGCTTAAGGTGTAGACCAGGCCGAAGATGGCAAAGGTGGTGACTGTGGAAATAAACATGTAGAGAAAAATGGTCGGCATCATCATCGGTACGGTAATGCGCCAGAAGATTTGATTATCGGTGGCGCCATCAACCCGCGCCGCTTCATAAATATCTTTTGGTATTGAAGCCAGGCCCGAGGTCAATAAAATCATCGAAAACGCGATGCCGCGCCAGGTATTGACGATGATGATCGACAACAACGGAAAAGTGTACAGCCACTGCTGCGGTTCCACACCAAACCAGGCCACCAGCCGGTTTAACGTGCCATATTCACCACTGGCAAACATCGAGATCCACAAAAAGCCAACCACCATTTCCGGCACTGCGTTTGGCAGACAAATAATGGCGTTAAAAATACCTTTGTATTTGACCGGCCGTTGCAACATCAGCGCTGAAGCAAACCCGAGTAAAAACTGGCCAATTACTGCTGAGCCAATGACAAAAATCAGCGTGACTTTTAACGAGTTCCAGAACAATGGATCGCCGAACAGCCGTTCAAAATTGCGCAAGCCAACAAAGGATGAACCCTGCGCGGCAAAGCCAAGTAAGGCGTCGTCGGTCAGACTCAGCGAAAATGCATAAAATGCCGGAAACACAATAAACGCCGCCATCAGCAACAGCGCCGGCGCCATCATAAAGCGGTAGCCGAGCTGACGGCGCGCCTCAAACGTCAGTTTAATCATCGTTATGTCCTTGATCAGCTGGCCCGGCCACGGCCAATGCAGCGGTTTCGACCTGCGCATCACCCAGTACATTGACCACATAGTCGTACAGCATTTGCTGGGCGCGCACCCCATCTGCCCGGCCAGTCAGCACCGCTTCGGACGCCTGCGCCACCCCTGCCATCATCGCGTTAGAACCGACTGTCGTGCGCAGCGCCCGCGCGTCCTTTAATAACGCATGGTCGGCCATTAAATTACCAAGCGCGGCAAACGCCGGATGCTGTGGTGCATCGAGCCGGGCCGGCACATTCCCCAGCTGTTTCGCGTATGCCAAAGCCACGTCGTTTTCACCGAGCGCCAGTACCAGCTGGCGCGCCAGTGGTTGTTGGCGCGATTTGGCATTGACGCCCCAGGCATACACCACGGACGCCAGCGCAAAAGGCTGGCCACCATCGGCCGACGGAAATTTCCAGGTGCGCACCGCATTGGCCACATCCGGAATAGGATTACGGCTACCCGGTCCCCAGTCAAACACCGGACACCAGCTGCCACAGGTGGTGATCAATAACTGACCCTTTGGAAACATTTCATATTTGGGGATAACCCAGGGCTCCGGGTTCAGCAGCGGCTGCACTGGCATCAAATGCTCTGCAACCAGCGTCTGATAAAAACCAAAGGCGCGCCGCACGGCGTTGTCGTCCAGCACATACTGATTCTGGCGGTTGAGCAGCTGATAATGCTGAAAACTGGCGAGCAGATAACGCAGTCCTTCGGTATAAGAGCCCATGCCCCAGGTCAGGCCAGCGGGGATCAGCAGCGGAAATTGCTGCATTTTTTGTTTGATCTCACGGCTGCGCGTGAGCAATTCCTGCCAATTTTGCGGCTGTGCGGTACTGATGCCGGCCGATGTGAGCAAATCATGCCGATAGTACAGTTGCTCGACGGCGACAATCGACGGGATCACATACACATGCTCGTTGAAGCTGGCGCGGGTCAGCGTTTTGACCAACTCGGGTAACTGGGCATAACCCGGCCATTGCTGAGCGTCTGCGGTCAGATCGGCCAGATACCCCGCAGCGGCAAGGTCGTCGACCTGCAGATCGCGCGGCACGGTAAACACATCCGGCGCATTGCCGGCACGTAATTCTGTCACCAGTTTGGTGAAGTAATCTTGCGGCGGCGCCGGATACTCAACGATTTTCAGCCGGATCCCTAACCGCGCTTCCAGCTGCGGCTGCAACTGATACAGCGCCTGCAAACGGGCAGTGCGATGCTCGGCGATCACCAATAACGGTCGCTTTTCCGCTTCCGTTGCTGCCAGACGTTGTGCTGTGGCCGGCTCCCCCCGCCCCCAGTACATCGCTGCCATGACACTCACCGCCAGCGTCACCGCCACCGGTAGCAGCAGATTTGTTCTGCCGCGCTGTTTCGTCCAGATCATCTGTCCAGTCCGTATTTTATTTTCTGTTGCGCACTCTTTGTGCATCTGCCGGTTCTGCCTGGTCAAGCTTGCACCCTGTTGGTTCAGTGCCGGCGATTTTTTATGCTTTGTACCCTGTCCTTTCTGATAATACGCATATTGACACCGGTGTCAATATGCGTATTAATGGTGCATGCCAATGAAAACACCTGCCAGCAGCAACCGCTGGTGCCGGACCGGACCCACAGGTTGCCTGACCGGCAGCAGACAAGTCTATCTATCTGTATTTTATAGATAAAATAATAACTGCATGGCAAACATAACCGCGGAAAGACCGCAATAAACCACAGAGCAAAAACCTGGTTTTATGCCGGTGTGCGCTAAAAAATCTGGTCATGCGGCCAGTGGAGGAAGATGTGCAACTAAAACTCGCCATTATCGGCTGCGGGACCAAAGCAACCCAGTATATCCAGACGTGGATCAGCCGGGAAGATATCGCAATAACGGCCATTATGGACCCAAACAGCGCAGCGATGGATAACGTTGGTCAAATCGCCGCTGGCGCGAATAAAACCGCCCCGCTGTGCTTTGCCAGCTGGGAGACCTTATTACGCGAACAATGTGACTCGCTCGATGCCGTATATATCTGTACCCCGCACGCCAGTCATGCCGCCCAGGCTTTATTGGCACTGGAGCTAGGCCTTGACGTGTTGCTGGAAAAACCCATGGTCACCACAGTCGCAGAAGCCGAAGCCTTAGTTGCGGCGCAGGAAAAATCCGCCAAGACGCTGGTCGTCGCTTATCAGGGCGGATTATCGCCGTTGGTCAACGAGTTAAAAGCCGCCATCACCAATCAAACTTATGGCCCGCTGGTCAGCATCAATGCGGCGATTTGGGAAGACTGGGCCGACAAATATCAGGGCCACTGGAAACAAGTGCCGGCGATCTCCGGCGGTGGTTTTATGTTCGACACCGGCGCGCATATGATGAATACCGTGTCCAAAATCACCAGTCAGCCGTTTTCGCGGATCAGTGCGATGATGCAGAATCTGGGTTTTCCGGTCGACGTGGTGACCACAGTTTCCGGCGAATTGTCTGACGGCACCTTGTTTAACCTGCATGCCTGTGGCCGCGCAATCCGCTGTGTGTCACGCATTGAATGTTATTTCCCGACAGCGATTGTGCGGATCTGCGCCTGGGGCCGCTGGATGGAAATTGAAGATGCGCAAGGCAACGTGGTGCGTAAGGAACAAGAAGCCGCCAACAACCTGATGAACGTGTTTATGCAAACCCGTATTGGGGCCATGGAAAACCCATCCGATGTGCGCCAGGGCCTGCGGATGGCGCAGTTGTGGGACGCAGTGAAGTTATCTGCCAGTCAGCATGGCGTGCCGGTGACGTTGTAAAAAACGCTGTCCCCGCCTTTCGCAGCTAACTGTTTGGGCAGACTAAAAGACGGGAAGGTTAAACGCGCTGACGACAACAGAACAGCAACCTGCGGTGGCTGTTCTGTTTTGCTTGCTGTTGTGTTTTCGTTGCCGGGACACGCGGTCGCTGGATATCAGCGCACCGCCGTATTGACTGGCACACTGAGTACCGCTTGTTTCTCTATTGCGGCTTTTAGCTGGTTAATCAGCGCAGGATCGGTTTGTGGATGCGCCGCCAGATACAACTGGATCTGCCGGACAACCTGGCGGGAGGCATAAAACTGGGTTTGCCCTACTTTCGGATCAGCCAGCGCTTTAAAATCCGGTTCAAATGCCAGCGTCAGCTGCGCCCGGTTAATTTGCAGCATTTTCCACTGCGCATTGATATCTTTTACCTGGATTAAATTTTGATCCGGCACAAAGCCAATTTGTTGCAGCGTTGCGTCCATCATACTACCAGCCACCGCCACGGCGATAAAATCCTGCGGCGATTTGCCCTGCTGGATCTGTTCAATTACCCGGCTGTCGGCGGAATAATAACGATAATCGGTATTGATTAGCGGCGTCAGCCAGATAAACAGATTTTCCCGTGCCGGCAGGCGCGCGAGGGAATAAATCAATGTGTTCGGCTCGGTTCGCGCTAACTCAAACGCCCGCGCCCATGGCAACACGTCCGTACGGCAGGGTAAACCGGCACTGCGCAGGATAGCTTCAACCTGTAAATAAGCTGAACCGCCGACCACATGCTGCTGGCGCACGACCTGATAAGGCGGTAAATCTTCGGTCAGTACCTGTAAGCCACAAGCGTGAGCGGCGCCCGCCAATAAACAATATACGCCCAACATCCATTTCATCGTCAATGCCTCCTGGTTCACGGTCAGTATAACCAGACCACCAGAGAGCCGACAGACCAATTTTCGCCGGACTTCGTAAGCGGGCGGTAAACCACTGCGTCCGGCGCATTAAAAGCTAACACTGAATGCGCCTGTGCACGCGGACCCGGACTTCCCGGTCCGGCACCGCCGTGTATGTCAGCGCATCCGCTATTTGGCTTTTTTGGCGGCCTTTTCTGCCAGCATTAGCTTGCGCGGTTTTTTGAAATAAGTCTGTTTCGGCGCGCCCGCTTCGAGCGGCACAGGCCGGCCCCAGTTGCCCATCATCCAGCCGCTGGTATGCGGTTGATGCGCCCACTGAATGGTATTGGCCAGAATTTGCGTGATATGCGGGTTACGATAGATTGGAAATGTCTCATGACCGGGAGCAAAAAAGAAAATGCGACCACGTCCGCGGGTGAAGGTACAGCCACTTCTGAGCACTTCTCCGCCCTGATACCAGGAATTAAAAATCAGCTCATCCGGATCCGGGATATCAAAAGGTTCGCCATACATTTCTGACTGCGGCAGCTCAATTTGCGGCGGAATATTGTAGGCGATCGGATGCGCTGGTTTCAGACACCAGACCCGTTCGCGTTCACCGCCTTCGGCCTCACGCCAGCTCAGATTACAGCTGGTGCCCATCAGGCGCTTAAACAATTTGGCATGATGACCACTGTGCAGCACAATCAGTCCCATGCCCGCCAGCACCCGCGCCTGCAGCTTGTCGATCAGTGCATCGCTGAGCTCATCGTGATAGCGGTGGCCCCACCAAATGGCCACTTCAGTCTCGTCGATCCGGGTCTGAGGCCAGCCTTGATCGGCATCGTCCAGTGTCGCCAGCGTCAGGTCAAAGCCATAAGGCTGCAGCTGATTGACGATACAACCGCCAATCGTCTCCGGATACACTTCCTGCACGTCTGCATCTTCTTTTTCGTGCCGGCATTCGTTCCACACGGTCACTTTAATCATCTTGCACTCCCGGCCAGTCGCGGCGCTGCGGCATAATCCTGTACTTCAAGTAATAACGATTGCAAAGCAGTCGGCACGCCGTTGGCCAGAATATAACTGAGCCAATATGTCAGCCGCTCAGCAAACTGCGGATGCGCCACTAACGCCGGAGCAAATACCTGGCTGACAGCTAAATACTCACCGACCAACTCATCAATATGATCCCAATGCTGCAAACGGATCTCCAGCAAACGCGCGGCCAGCGGATCTGACACTTCCAGCGCATCGCCTTTGGCATCAAAGCCCATGCTAAAGCGCAGCCAACCCGCCACGGCAAAACAGATCGCATCGACCGGTAAACCGGTTTGCAAGCGCTGCTCAGCCGCGGCCAACAGCCGCTGCGGTAATTTCTGCGAGCCATCCATCGCTATTTGCATGGTGCGATGCGCCAGCGCCGGATTGGCAAAACGTTGCAGCAGTGCGTCGATATACGCGCTCAGGTCCAGCCCGGCTGGCGCCTGGCCGTCCACCAACAGTGTTGGCATGAGTTCCTGCGTCATCAAATGGCGTAAATAACGGTCGAACAATGGATCGGCCACCACCTGATGCACATAGCTGTAACCGGATAAAGTACCGAGATACGCGAGTGCGGAGTGCGCACCGTTGAGCAGGCGCAGTTTGGCATGTTCAAACGGCGTCACATCTGGTACCAACAACGCGCCAACCTGCTCCCAGGCGGGCCTCGCGCCAGCAAATTTATCTTCAATCACCCACTGCGAAAACTGCTCGGTTTTGACCATGGCCGGATCAATATAACCGCTCACAGCAGCCAGCGCGTCAATATCTGCCTGCGTTGTGGCCGGCACAATCCGGTCCACCATACTGGATGGAAACGCCACTTGTGCGCCAATCCACGCTGCCAGTTCGGGATTAAGCTTTTCGGCAAACTGCGTCACCAGCCGCGCCAGCGTCACGCCGTTTTGCGGCAAATTATCGCAACACAGAATGGTCGGCGCGGCGTAGCCTTTATCAAACCGCCCGGCAAGACCGGCCACCAGATAACCAATGGCACTTCGCGGTGTCGAAGGGTGCGCTAAATCAAACACAATATCCGGATGCGCCAAATCAAGCTGCCGGCTGACCAAATCAAGGCAATAGCCTTTTTCGGTGACCGTCAGCGAAATAATCTCTGTGGTTCGCGCGCTCAGCAGTGCGATGACCGCTGCCGGATCTTGCGGCGCGACCAGCACGCCCAGCACTGCTTGGATCACTTGTTGTGACGTGCTGCTGGCGGAACTTTGCTGCAGCGTGTACAGACCCTGCTGCGGATTTAACTGCGCCGCAACCTCCGCTGAGCGCAGCGACACGCCCATAATGGCCCAGGGCCATGGATCATCTCCATTAGCCCGCATCAGGGCGTCGGTGTACCAGGCCAGATGAGCGCGATGAAATGCACCAATGCCCAGATGCACAATACGCGGCGTGACCGTTTGTTGACGCTGGCGCCAAGGCAATAAAGGCCCAAGACTCAGCGTTTCGTTGAAGCAGGTTTCGCTATGAAAAAGGCCAGCGGATAAACGCGGTAAAGTCACAACCAGTTACCTCAATAGTTAATGCCCTGTCATCCGCCGGCGGCAGTGACAAAGGCCAGACAAAAGCAGTGAATAAAATTGCTCAGCGCAACGCGGCTGCCGGTCAGCCAGTGCGTCGCCGCGCATGACCACGTCATGCTGTTCCAACCGGTCGCCCGAAACCGGTTCAACCAAATCAACCACAGCAGATGGATTGCCGGCAGCTGATTTTGCGCGGTGCAGGCCGTTTTAGCACTGCTACCGCTGGCACAAAATAAAACTATGGCTAAATATATATCGTTAATTGACACCGGTGTCAATTATGGTTATAGCTAAGCTTAACTGTGACCTATTGCCACAGACAGCGGCTGACTTTTCTGCCGTTGTCTGTTAATGCTAATCTGTCCGTGCCCAGCTTCAATCACATTCAATCCAAAAACCTGTGTTGTGAACCAGTTAACCCAGCCGTTTTAGCGGAATATTTCTGCAGCAAAGAGGGAACTCAGTCGATGTCTTCTGTCACCATTAATGATGTCGCCCGACAGGCCGGCGTGTCGAAAAAGACCGTGTCGCGGGTGATTAATAACGAAGCCAATGTCTCGGTGGACACCCGCGATAAAGTGATGGCAGTGATTAACGAACTGGGCTTTAAGCGCAACCCGCTTGGCATGGCTCTGGCAAAAAACCGCTCGTTGTTTATTGCTCTGCTGGCCGACAACCCCAGCCCTGGCTATTTGCAAAAGCTGCAAAAAGGCATTTTGCAATGTTGCAGCGAAGAACATATGGGGCTGTTTTTGTACGACTGCAGCTACCGATCGCCGACCCTGGTGCATGAAATTGAAGAATTTATCGATAATACGCTGGCGGATGGCCTGATTTTGGTACCGCCGCTCAGTGATAAACAAGATTTGCTCGACATGCTGGACCGCAAAAGAGTTTGTTATATCCGCATCGGTCCGAAAGATCAGGGCAGCGGCGACAGCGTTGGCTTTAACGGCAGCAAAGCGGCTTTCGAGATGACCAACTATTTGCTGCAGCTGCAACATACCGACATCGCTTTTGTACTGGGTCATCCGGACCAGCAATCGAGCCACCGCGTCGAGAAAGGCTTTCGCCAAGCGTTGCAGGATGCCGGTAAACCGGTCAACGAAGCGCTGGTGGTCCAAGGCTATTACACCTATCAGTCCGGCGTTGACGCTGCTGGCGTGTTGCTGAGTCGTACGCCACGCCCTACTGCCATTCTGGCAGCCAATGATGAAATGGCCGTTGGCGTGTTGTACGCCGCGCACAGTCTTGGCATTAAAGTGCCGGAAGAGTTGTCGATCTGCGGCATTGATGACATTTCCATCACCACCAAAGTCTGGCCCAATCTGACCTCGATGCGCCAGCCCATAGCCACCATTGGCTATCGCGCAGCCTTGTTGTTGATTAACAAACTGCAGGGTAAACCAATGCCGGAGCCGCTGACGCCAGAAGATCAAAGCAATATTTACGACTGTGAGCTGATAGTGCGCGATTCGACCTGTCCGCCGGCACGTTAAGCCCGCTGGCACAATCGCCCGCCACAGTGCCCGCATCATCTGACTCACTTTTGCACAATCCAGGCATGTTGCGGGTCATTGTGGAACACCCAGTTGCGGCTTGGTCCGGCCATCACATTGAGGTAATACAGTTCATAACCGTGTGGCGCACCGACCGGATGATAACCTTCCGGCACCAGCACCACACTGTTGTGTTCCACGCTGATGGTTTCGTCAATCCGCCGGTCGTCGGTGTAGACGCGCTGAAAGGCAAAACCCTGCACCGGATTGAGTTTATGGTAATAGGTTTCTTCCAGCGCACTTTCGGCAGGCAAAGCGTCAGTGTCATGTTTGTGCGGCGGATAACTGGACCAATGGCCCGGCGGCGTGATGACTTCGGTGATAAGCAGGCGCTGTGCCGGCAAATTACCAAATAGAATATTACAGACCTCACGAGTATTAGTACCCTGCCCGCGGCTTTCGCGCGCACAATCCGCCGGTGTAATGAGCCTTGCCGGCAACGGCGTTGCTAGCGCATCGACCGGCGCCCGGCATAACGCCAGTTCGACGTCGGTCAGCGCGGTCAGTTTCAGACTATCGCCGGCTGGCAGATACACCGCATAAGGCGCGATGCCGGCAAATACCGACATGCGCTCACCAATATTGTTGGCCTGTAGCGTCGCAGATGTTAAATCGACCCGGCCGGATAACAACACCCCGCACAGTTCCTGCGCTGCCCCGCTGTCAAAATGCCTGGTATCACCAACCTTTAACAGCACGACTTCAAAACCGACATAGCGCCAGCCGGCATTGGCAGGCGTGATGTGTTGAATGCGCCCTGTAGCATCAGGCTGTTGTGGTTTTCGGTGTAAATAGGACATCAGTAACCCCGGTTTTAGTTAGCAGATTGGCTGGCAGCAGCAGGCTGTTCAGTGTCGTCGAGACCAGTGTCGTGCAGCAACGCGAGTACCAGCGCCTCGCACCAGATTCATACTGGCGTTTAACGAGCGAAACGCATGTAATTCCGCTTCACGCACCAACAGCGCCACATTGGCTTGCGCCACCAGCGGGCTTAACCGGCTGTCGGTGATGGCAATAATTTTGGCGCCACATTGCCGCGCACGCGCCAGCACGGCCTGGGTTTCACTGGCATATGGCGCATAGCTGATAGCAAGCACCACATCATCAGAAGCCATCAGATTCAGCGCACTGTGCTGCATATAACCAACACCATCCAGTACCTGCACGGCGCGGCCGGAGTTCCCCAGTAAATATCCGGCGTAACTGGCAACCGGAAACGCCCGGCGTGCGCCCTGAATGTGGATGACCCGCGCTTGTTGTAACAGCCGCGTGGCACTGGCAATGTGACATTGTCCATCTCTGCACATAGTTGCTGCATCGCCTGCTGATTGGCCTGGCTGATTTGCTGCAGGTAACTGAAACCGGCCGCATCCGGCGCCACACTGTGATCTTCACGCACGGCTGCGATGCGGCTTGGATAATCGACGCCACTTTGCACCAGTCGTTGCTGGAACAACTGCTGCATCTGCGAAAACCCACTAAAACCAAAGGCATTGGCAAACCGCACTAACGCCGAAGCATGCACCCCGGCGCCCTGCGCGATAGAAGCTGTGGTGCCAAACGCCACCTGCTCCGGTTGGTCCAGCAAAAACCGGCCAATCAGCTGCAAACGATTACTCAGCGTGGTAAAGCGCTGTTCAATCAGTTGTTCCAGTTGTTGTTGTGTGTGACAGCTCATGCCGTGCTCCGCTCGGTTGTGACTTGATGGCAGCCAGCCTAACAAAATAAAACATACATTCCAACTATTGATTGTGCAGAATTTATATTCTATTTTAGCGGGGTTCGTCTAAAATTGACACCGGTGTCAAATGTATTGTAAACAGGATGCAACACCGGAGTCCGCTACCCAGGAGCTTTGCCGTTATGTCAGTCAAACCTTTGGATTTAATTTGCTTAGGCCGCGCTTCGGTCGATCTGTACGGCCAGCAGATCGGCGACCGGTTACAGGATGTGGCGTCTTTTGCCAAGTCGCTTGGCGGCTCCAGCTGCAATATCGCCTTCGGCGCAGCGCGGCTCGGCCTCAAGTCATCGATGCTGACCCCGGGTTGGTGATGAGCAATTTAATGGCCAGTTTATCCGCGAAGAACTGCAACGCGGCGGCTGTGATGTCAGTCATGTCAAAACCGATCCACAGCGACTGACCGCGCTGGCGATTTTGTCGATTAAAACCAAAGATCAGTTCCCGCTACTGTTTTACCGCACTGACTGCGCCGATATGGCCGTGGATACCATTGATTTTGATGAAGCTTATATCGCATCAAGCAAAGCACTGCTCATCACTGGTACGCACTTTTCAACCGCCCATGTTGATGCTGTGGCAAGGCACGCTATTCGTTTTGCGCGTAACAACAACACCAAAGTGATCCTGGATATCGATTACCGGCCAGTGCTGTGGGGCTTAACCCGCCCCGGCGACGGCGATAACCGGTTTGTTTCCAATCACAGTGTCACGGCACATTTGCAGTCAATTGTGCCGCTGTGCGATTTGATTGTTGGCACCGAAGAAGAATTCCATATTGCCGGTGGCAGCACCGACACCCTCGCTTGCTTAAGAAAAGTGCGCGAATTGTCTGACGCCGTATTGGTACTCAAACGCGGCGCCGAAGGTTGCAGCGTGTTTGACGGCGCTATTCCGGCAGATTTAAATGCGGCGTTTTTCAGCCAGGGCGTGCGGGTGGAAGTACTGAACGTGCTTGGCGCCGGCGATGCTTTTATGGCCGGTTTCCTGCGCGGTTGGTTGCGCGACGAGCCTTATAGCCGCTGCTGTGCATACGCCAATGCCAGCGGTGCGCTGGTGGTGTCACGCCACGGCTGCGCGCCGGCAGCTACCGACACCGCAAGAGCTGGATTATTACCTGGCCCATCAGCAACAGATCTGCAAGGGCCCGATCTCGACGACGAACTGAATTACCTGCATCGGGTCACCACGCGGTTTCCGGCGCAAAAGGCCGCAGTTGTGTATTCTGGCGTTTGACCACCGCAAACAGTTCGCCGAGATGGCGCAGCAGGTCAATGCCCCGCTATCCCGTCTGCCAAAGCTGAAACAGCTGATTTTGGCTGCCGCGCAAGCCGAAGCAACTGAATTGCAACGCCAGCACCACTTTGCGCCTGGCGTGTTGATTGATGATACCTACGGCCAGGATGCGCTGAATGCGCTGACCGGCCGCAGCACCGACAACGCCAGCACCGACAACAGTCAGGCCTGGTGGATTGGCCGGCCGGTCGAAGTGCCGGCTTCACGGCCGCTGGAACTGGAAGGCGGCCGCTCCATTGGCTCGCGTCTCATTAGCTGGCCCCGCCAACATATCGTGAAATGTCTGGTCTTTATGCACCCGACGGACGCCGAGGACTTATGGCAACAGCAACTGCGCCAGCTCAACGAGTTGTATCGCGCTTGTGCGGTCTCGGGCCATGAACTGCTGATTGAAGTGATCCCGCCGGCCGGCTCGGTCGCCAGTCAGGCGGAACTTGGAGTGGCGCTGACCGCGTGCCTGAGCCGGATTTATGACCAGCAGATCAGACCCGACTGGTGGAAATTACCAGCACCGGATAGAGCCGGCTGGACCGCATTAACCACGTTGATTAATAGCCGCGCGCCGCATTGTCGGGGGGTGATTTTACTCGGCCTCGACGCACCGGCGGAGCAACTGATGCAGGCGTTTCGCGACGCCAGTAGCTTCCCGCTGTGCCGTGGGTTTGCCATCGGCCGCACCATTTTTGGCGTGCCCAGCCAACAATGGCTGGCCGGTTCGCTGGATGATGCCGCACTTGTGCAGCAGATCCGCAGTAACTACCGCGCCTTAATATTGGCCTGGCTGAGCCGGCACGACGCTGTTACGCCTCATCAGCCCGCACTGACCCAGACCTCAGCGCAAGGAGCCAGCGTATGAACCCAACCATAAACATCAAGTCAACAACCTACAGGTGCCGCCGGCACTATCCGCCTGACCAGGGCGCAGGCGCTGGTGAAATTTCTGTGTGCGCAGTTGATCAGCAGCGACAAGGCCTATTACCAGTGCAGATTGAACCGCTGTTTGCCGGCGTGTTTGCCATTTTTGGCCACGGCAATGTCGCCGGCATTGGTGAAGCGCTGTATGCGGAGCAAGCGAAGCTGCCGGCGTATCGCGCCCACAATGAACAGGGCATGGCGCATACAGCTATTGCTTATGCTAAAGCGCAGCAGCGTCGCCGCATCATGGTGTGCACCAGTTCGGTCGGACCTTACGCGACCAATATGGTGACCGCCGCTGCGCTGGCGCATGCCAATCGCTTACCTTTACTGTTATTACCCGGCGATCATTTTGCCAACCGCACGCCAGATCGGTGCTTCAGCAAATTGAACGCTTCGGCAACCCGATGATCGCCGCCACCGACTGTTTCCAGCCGGTTAGCCGTTATTTACGATCGCATCAACCGCCCCGAGCAGCGGAATCATTCACTGCCCGGTCGCAGTGCAGACGCTGTTAGATCCGGTCAATTGCGGCCCGGTCACGCTGGCGTTACCGCAGGATGTACAAGCCGAAGCC
>JAXHNX010000035.1:0-102322 GCA_034519945.1 Rheinheimera sp. | reverse complement strand
TGCGCAGTAACCAAGCTTGGGCTGGAGGCTTATTTTTCAGGATAAATCCGGCAGATTTGCATGCGCGCGCGGCGCCGGATCCTTGCTTCACTGGGTGCTCTTTTTTTCTTATCGGAGCACCTGTTATGTTTGCCTTTTTTACTTCAACCGCAGCGCTTGCGCGTGGATCAGCACGCGGCGGTCAAGTTGGCGCTTTGGCGCTGTTATGGTTATTGTCGCCAGCCGCTTTGGCTGAGCAGTTTCAGCTGAAATCGCCGGATGGCCGCATTGAAATAAACCTGGAAACCGGCGCGCAGCTGCAGTATCAGCTGCAGGTTGACGGCACAACGGTGCTTGCGCCTTCACCCATCAGCCTGCAATTTGCCGACGGCATCCAGTATGGCCCGGCCGGCACAGTGCAAAAGCAAAGCCGGCGCAGCGAAAACCAGCAGGTGCAGCCGGAGGTACCGGTGCGCACCGCCACCATTCGCGACCAGTACAACGAACTGGCGCTGGAATTCGACCAGCCTTTTGTACTCAGAGTGCGCGCCTACAATGAAGGCATCGCCTGGCGTTTGAAGGCCGCAAATCTGGTAGCAAAACCAAACCGGGCAAGAACTTAGCGAAGAGACCGCCAGCTTTAACTTCAGCGCCGGCACTTACAGTTATTTCCCCTTTGAAAAAAACTTCCGCACCGCCACCCAACCCACGTTTACGCCAGTACCAGCCAAAAGTATCGACGGTGCCGAGCTTGGCAGCCTGCCGGCGTTGTTTGTCAGCAACGGCGTGAATTTGCTGCTGACCGAAACCGATTTACAGGATTATCCGGGGCTGTGGTTACAAGGCCACGGCGATGGCCGCATCTATGGCGTACATCCGAAAAATTTGGACCTGAGCAAACAAAACCCACAAAACCCGGAGCAAACCGGCGAGTTCATCACCAGCATTGCCACTGTCGCGCGGGAGCGTACTTTCCCCTGGCGCATTATTGGCGTGGCACGCAGTGACGCTGAACTTTTGAACATCCAGCTCAGTTACCTGCTGGCTGAACCGTCGCGCATCGGCAAGCCGGACTGGATCAAACCCGGTCAAATCGCCTGGGACTGGTATAACGAAAACAACTTCAAAGGCGTTGATTTTAAAGCCGGTATCAACACCGCCACTTATCAATATTACGCCGATTTCGCCGCCCGTTTTGGCATCGAAAATATCCTGATCGACGATGGCTGGTCGACGCATGACGACGTGTTAACAGTGCTGCCGAATATCGATGTGCAGGCGGTGATCAGACACGCCAAAGCCAAAGGCGTAGCGGTACAGCTGTGGGTGCCCTGGACTGGCCTGGATAAAAACCTGGAAGCAGCGATGGCGCTATATAAAAAATGGGGCGTGGCGGGCTTAAAAATCGATTTTATGAACAGCGACAGCCAGTCGATGGTGAATTTCTACTGGCGCGCCGCCGCGATGGCAGCCAAATACCAGCTGATGGTGAATTTTCACGGCTCATACAAACCGGCCGGCATTCACCGCACTTACCCTAATGTGCTGACCCGCGAAGGCGTCAAAGGCCTGGAAAACCACAAATGGTCGGATGCCATCACGCCCACGCACAACCTGCATTTACCGTTTATCCGCATGATCGCAGGCCCAATGGACTACACGCCGGGCGCGATGCGTAACGCCCATCGCAAAGACTTTAACGCGGTGTTTTCGCGACCCATGAGCCTCGGCACCCGCGCCCATCAGCTGGCGATGTTTGTGTTATACGAAAGCCCGCTGCAAATGCTGGCCGACACCCCCACCAGCTTTGAGGCCGAGCCGGAGATCCCGACTTTTATCAGCCAAATTCCCACAGTCTGGGACAATTTCCGTGTACTGCACGCCAGCATCGGCGAGTATCTGCTGTTAGCGCGCCAACGCGGCAACAGCTAGTACATCGGCGGCATGACCAACGAACAGGCCCGCACGCTGCCAATCAAGCTGGATTTCCTGCCGGCAGGTTCATATCAGTTGCAGCTGATTAAAGACGGCATCAACGCCGACCGCCACGCCGAAGATTACAAACTGGAAAAACGCGTGGTCAAAGCCGGCGACAGTCTGGAGATCCCAATGGCCAGCGGCGGCCAGTTGCCATGATTTTGACGCCGTTGTAGGGTTTGTGGCGGCGAGTTGGCTGGCACGCCCTGCGGCTACATTGCGGTGGGGTGTGTGACACCCAGTGTGCAGGCGCTTGGTGTGCGACACCCGGAGTGCGACACCCGGAGTGCGACTCCCGGTGTCGCTTTGGGTTTGGAACTGATGAGTAGCCGGGTTACCAAGGCAAAACCAGCATCGCCAGCACTGCGTTCGCCCGTTCGCTCACTCTTGATCGCTCACTCCGCGGCTGCCGATGCTGGCTTTGTTGGGATTTAGGATAGGCTATGAGCGATAAGTTAACGTAAAGTTGAGGGGCGCGCCGCTTTTGGCCCGTCCCTCTCGAACGCCATGTTAGGCTTGTTCATGTACCCGCCACACGTAAACGAACTCGATTAGATTCAACACCAAGTTGTGCGGCGAAGGGCGCGAGAATTCCACCACGCCACAACGCTGGCCCAGCGAACGCGCCGCCTGCCACAGCGCCAGTGAGCAACATGTACCAAAGCCCGCCCGACCAATGAAGAAGGCCAAAAAATATGCATGTGATCACCACTGCCCAAGTGACACCAACATGGGTGGTGATCAATGGAAGTGCATAGCCACGATAAATGGTTTCTTCAACCAACGGGGCCAGCAGTACATTGGCAATGAAAAACAAACCGAGGCTGCCGGATACTGCGGGAAGTACGGAGCCGGGGGGGAACGTAGTCACCGACGGTGCGTTGCAAGGCTTCCAGCAATGGCGCTAACAATTTGAAGTAGGCAAGAGCAAGACCACGCCGACGAGCAGCCCAAAACCCACATCAGCGAGGGCTTTCCTCGCATTGGGCATGACCCAAACCGTTTCCGAACGAAGCGCAAAATGCGTAAGAGCACCAAGACAAAGAAGCACGCCTAACAAGATATGCGGCATCAGCAGAGGAACGCGCTGAGCAATTTGCTCTGGGTTTATCCCATGCACGCTCAAGAAGATTGAGGCAAAGACAATTGCTATGAGGAAAAGAGTGGGGCCTGCAACGAAGAGCAGCCAAACTTTGTGGGGGATACCGCTAGTCATTTGGGTAATCATGGATATGAAAGCCTGACGCTTGGGTTAAGGGCTGCTGCACGCGGGCCAGTGAACGAAGCGAGCGATTTGAACCGTTTGTTAGGCATTGAACACGGGCCTAAAGAACGTTCGCTCATAGCTGATAATGCATTTTGTTTCCTCAGCGTATTTGAATGCATCTATGCAGTCTGTGTCTTGCAGTGACTTTTCCCGATACTGTTCGTACTCAGCCAAGCTTGGGAATGTGAACATCGCGAGCGCTACGTTATTGGCACCCTCTGAAGGCAAGAAGTAACCGTGATGTTTGCCACCGAATTTCTCAACCAGTGGGATCCACAGTCTGCCGTAGTATTCGAATTCTTTGAGTTTATATGGGTCAATTATGTATTTGAGATAGCAGGTAACCACGGTATTCCCCTATATGCACAACGCCGCGATAAACGGTGGTTTGATTAATTTGTTAGCCTTGATGAGGAAGGACTTTCAACTCCTGCAGCAGGCTGCGCACAAAACTATACGCTTAGCAGAAGAGCCCCATTGTTCCCATACCTGCTCACCTTCCATATTCAATGCAAAAAACCACACTTCCACTACACCTCGAGCTCAACAAATCCGACCAGCCAAGCAAGTTCCCGTGTGGGAGTCACGTCGGCAGTACCTGTTTTTCCACTCAACCGATAGTCAGCGTTTTCCTCCAATACAAGAATTTCTTTAACGGTCTGCGTAGTTCGAGGAGATAAACCGAGTTCCCCGCTGTACATTCGCTCAAGGAATCTGACTTGCTCGTTTGGAGAGATCCGCAGGTCACCATGAAGCCAGAACTGGTCGATGCCCCCACCTATATCGCGATTACCATAGTCCATCTGATCTAGGTATGCCTGCATTCGCTCCGCACCAATTTCCCTGGCAAGCGCCTGGTAGTACCAAACGACGGATAGCCGTATCGCTGACCGGAGGGTGTGGTTTCTAGAGCCATTCAGACTGACCAGAAGCCCAATCGTTCGGTTTAACAGAGCTATCCCCAGGGGATCATATGCTCCGATCCTTTCGCTACACCAGACTCCAAAGCAATGCAGAGAATGTGGAATCTTATGGTGAGAGGCAGGGATAAACCGTTGCTGCGCACGTGCAGCATTATGCCGGATGGTCTGGCCCGAAGATGGATGATAAACGACAAAGGTAGCATCATTGGGATCAATGCCCTGAAAAAATTCAGCGAGATTAACCTCTTTTTCCATTGACGAAACCTCAGATTCCTCAGGTTTCTCTAGCAGCGAGCAGGCCGCGGAAATCTGCGCCAGAAAGAGTACGATCCACCATTTTTTTGGTTTTAAAAATTCATTTCAATTCCATTCGCGCAAGCTGAGCCTTGACTAAGGCTAAAGACCCGCGCAAGCGCGCGAACTTGTGAGCGTCGCTGCAGCCGCAGGCTGCAAATGACGCGGCTTGTTATAAGCTGCCGGATTGAACCGCATAGCTTGCAGCCTTTATTTTTATTACATCGCCACTTTGCATTTGAATAGTAAACTCTGTGCCCGATGCCCTTCCATCTAAGATTGAGTTAGATGCCCCCCACTCATTGAACCGAGAGCCTTCAAACATAGTTACTGATGAAAACCTTAATAAATAATGGACTGCCGCCTCGCCCTTAATTACAAATGCAGACAATATGATCTCAGCATTGCCCCAATCGACAACTATCGTTTTTAACACGGCATCATGCAGCGTTAGAGAATTTATCAAAACTCAAGCCAGTACTCCTTGTATTATAACTTTTATTGGCGGGGTGCAAAAGCATCCCACACCAAATGTTTGTTATGCCTTTATTAGCCCTCGGGAAATAAAGACATCTTTGGCGACAAACATACCGTTTAATGCAGCAGGAAAATGAGCGAAACAGCCATTTGTAAAATTACCTCAATGATTTCATCAGGTTTGCAACCGACATTGAGTGCGCCATTGATATGAACATTGAGTTGTGGTGAACAATGACCAAGGGCAGTTAATGCTGCAACGGTAGCAATTTCTCTGGATTTCAAATCAAGCTGCGAGCGTTGATAGATGTCACCAAATGGGAATTCAATCGTGTATTTAGCCAAATCAGGGCAAATAGTTTGCAGACTATCAATAACCTTTTGACCCGCTTCGCCATCAATTTCAGCTAATTTCACTAAACCATTTTCATATCTGCTTGTCATATCCGTAACCTCATCGTGAATGGACACAGAAAGGCTACAAGTTAGAGTAAGCTCTAAGTCAAGGGATTATGTGACTCGTGTATAATCAATTTTCAAATCAAGCATACGCAGATGTTCTAAGCTCATTTTCGATTTTCGCTTCAAAAATCCCATCTCTAAGGATACTTGCAACAAGATACGACGCATCTCAAAAGTCGACTCACCTTTCAGCGCGTTTGTTAGCGTATTCAAGAATTTGCCTCTTCAAGCGGCATACCGGTTTCTCTCAGGCGATTGATAAAAGTAACCCAATTCATATCAGCGTTAGAGTAGGAGCGGTGACCGCTACTGTTGCGAGGAGATATTAGTCAGTAAACCGAGTTTTTAGCACCAACGCAAAGTATGTCGCGTCAGGGTTGTTAGCTCTGAAAACTTAGTGATATTCACGAATATCCCTAAAAAACCTTAACTACCAAATTTAGCGCGGGAAAACGCGCATGCGTTTTGCCGTCGCAGCCCATGCGCAGCGTGGGCGATTAACATTTGCTTGTTATGAGCTTGCAATTTG
This sequence comes from Rheinheimera sp., assembly GCA_034519945.1. GTDB lineage: Bacteria > Pseudomonadota > Gammaproteobacteria > Enterobacterales > Alteromonadaceae > Pararheinheimera. The sequence goes on along the minus strand of JAXHNX010000035.1, from coordinate 96,414 downwards.
AATTTCACTCTTGATTACTTCAATATCTTCGCCCGTTTCAGTCTCCTATGACGTAAAAAGGAATCGGTTCAAATTTAGAGATAGAAACAACCGAACCGAGCTCACCTGCATGCTTTCCAGAAATTACTTGAACATAGTCATTCATCAAAAAACACACACCAGATACTCGTGCCTCCACCAAGCCAATCGTTGTGGAGATCAGTTAATGGATTCAAACTCAACCTCATATTAATCAGATGCAAACGCCCGCTTTTCACCCTGCGCTGTAGTTTTTGATATTTTTTAACATCCGTTAACGTCTACCTTAAAAAGACATCGATCTCAAGCCTTTGCCGCTCCTGCGCGCACTTTAAAATGCAAAAGCGTGCACGGCGCACTTGCTCTGTCTTTGAAACATAAAATTTACATTTTGCAGGCAGATTTTTTGACGTTCTGCAAATTTAGCCGCCAAAAGCTTCCGCTTTTGGCATACGTGAGGGGGTCAAATAAACTCTCCAAACGGCCGGGCGACAACGATTGCAGCCCCTCTGCGGCGTTCCGCTCCGCGAGACCCGATCTGCGAGACCCAAAAGTATTCATGGCGTGCGTATGACGCCCGGTCTGTTGCCCTCATTCGTGCCGGTTCCATGGCAGCTTCCCTTCTACATCCATCAACTGAAAGCGGGCGACCTACAATCGTGCGACGATCAGACGGCCCCTACGGCAGAACGTCCGAAGGGTGTGCGACACCCGATATGCGACATCCGATGTGCGACACCCGGTCTGCGATACCTGCTTAGCGATGCTTGTCGTAAACTCAAGGAACAATTGAAGCAGACATTTCGAGCCCGCTTTGAGAAGTAGAAACCGCCGGTGGAATAGCGCGAACAGGCACGCAGCCGCAAAGTAGAACAATGACCCCTTCGAGCCCCCGGAAGAACGCTGCCATCAATAGACGGCAATAGCGCCTGTAAGACCCCGGGATGTGTATTGGCGGCCCAGTGCAACGCTACCGCAGGCCAAACCGAGCCACCCGCGCGCTCCACCAGATAAACCATCAACACTGACCAGGTAACGAGATACAACATACGGTTCAGCGCCGCCATTGGCTCAGCAAATACCGACTCTCGATAGAGTGCGAAGTGCCATAACCACCAGATGACGCCGACTATCCCTGCCGTCCAGAATGGAGCAAGGTGGCCACCCAAGCGGTGCTGCAAATATTCCGCGCCAGCCGAACCTCCTCTGCGAGCGGTCCGGTCACCAGTGCGGCACCAAGCGAGAGCCCCAATATAGCGGCGGGTGACCAGGGCATATTTGACAATGGTACGCCGGTGGCAAGCAGTATAACCCAGCCCCAGCGATAAAGGAACCACCAGCGCCGCCAGCACATATCGCAGCGCGCCAGCGGTTTTAAACACCCGTTGAGAGAACGCTTTCAGGCCCGCTTTACCATCTTCAGCAAAAGCGGCCGCAAAACCCGCGAAGCTGGCAAACAGCGGAAACAGCCAGAGGCTCAAACGCTCATCCCCGACAAAAATCCATCCTGTCCACGGGATGCCAAACGCAACGACAAAACACGTAACGAAACCAATCAACGCACGACGCGACATAGAATTTCCAACAATGAGTGCAGGCTTCGATGAAGTCACCGGCACAGCGCGGCTTCAACGCGCTGCGGCCGTGCTTGCCCGCCTGGTGAGGTCCAGATGTTTTTATTAAGAGCTTTCAGCAATCAGGGCCTTGATGACAAGGCCCGTTGCCAATATCCAGCAGCCAGGCCGCCCACATCAAACCAGATGTGATGCGTCCCATCCGGATCAATTCGCATACCACCGGTCCCCTCAATGGCGCTGAGATCACCAGCTCCACTACCTTCCACGATTGAGAAGAACTCATTGGTCCGGTCTTTTCCACTGGTCGCGGCTGAATGAATAAAATTGAATGTGCCGCGTGGCTTGTGCACCGCGCCATCGAAGGATCTCCATTGCGCAGTAGGCGCCCCGCCCCGATGCCGATCAAATGCTGCAGTGAACAGGGTCGTTGAGCGGCTCTCAATCTGCCCGAAATACCGCTTTGCCATGGTGGCAACTCCAGTCGGCAGTCCAGTCTGTATTTCCCAAGCGAACGGAAATGACTTCCGGCTTGAAGTCTCTGGTCTTGAATGTACCGTTAATTCTCATTGAAATGTCCTTTTGATAAATAGGAGTGTGCAGGTGCAAGCGCGGCGTATTTTTAAATACCACGCATCCCCTTTTGTTTCACTTTGGCCCTGATCAGCGCATAAATCACCGAGCTCATGCCAATCACATAGATAGCTTATGGAGAAACAACCAACGACCTCTAACGCGTCTGGTTTGCACTCGTTGTTTAATATTGAGCAATAAACAAAATCAACAACATATGGCGACGCGACTCCCAGTATAAAAATGAGCAAAAAGCTTAACCATACATTTAATTGCAGCGAAATCACTGTTGATAGAATTATCAGAACTGGTAGTCCAAGAATCAGAATTGTTACCATAAGATCCGTCCCTGATGGTTTTGACTGTTGACGTTGAAATACATTCGAAGGCAAAAATCACAAATTTGGCATTCGGCCGCCATGACTTGTTATACCGCAATTTAGCTATCCATCGGTAAACAAAGTGTAACCAAAGCCACCAGAGTCATGCAAAAAGCGGCGCGACAGGCCGAATGCGCGTTCAAAGAACGACAACACTTTAGCGACATTTGGTACTTCAATAGATGCCGCCATACTTAACTTTCTCCAAAGCGTTTTCAGCCGTCTCTCGTACTAAGGCATGACCGGCCGCAACGATCTGACAATTTTGCGCACTGACACACCGGATGTTCTCCCGCTGTGCTTGAACAGATTTTTTGACATGCTGTGGCTCGTTTCCTCGTTCAGTTGTCTGTTTTGCGGCAGTCGGTCATCAGACGCTGATCACCACAGCCCCCGCAACCAGCAGCACAAAACAGCAATACCAAGGTGCATGGTTGCACGCTTGCGCGCCGCCGAGAGCTCAGCAATGGCCACGAAGGGAAACATCCAATTGAGCGCTGCGGTCATTGCAAACAAGCCCAGTGGCACGCGAGCAACCCACAAACAATGCTGATGTAAAGGGCAAGAATAATGCTTCCCCACAGCAGAACTTGCCACCAATAGCCGCGACAGCACGGCTCCATCCCGACGCAGCGCTTCCGCTTCCACACACGCTGCATCGCGCAGGAGAAAATGGCGACGAGCTGGCCTTGCGCCAGCCGCTGATAGTCTGGTCCGCGCAATGCGGACAACTATACATGCTGTCTAACGCCGCCTGGCATTGTTATCCGTATCACTTGCTGTATGCCGTTTACCATCGACAGTGCTCTTATCCCAGCATGAACTTGCAAATTTCACGCGAGTGCTCCTGAAGAAATGCCTGCTTAGTTTGCTAACGGTTCTGTGGTTTGTGGCGGTGGCTGATCCATAAACGAGAAATGTCCAGCACCTTCCGTGATGCGAACATCCACCGTTGGCCGCGCACTGCATCGCATCAGCCAGCCACTCAGTTTGGGCAACCGGAGTAATACTATCCTCAGAGCCCACCCATGCCAGAATTGGCACTCTTACCGCATCAAGCGCACCAGGAGCCTGGAAAAAGCCAGTGGGTGGCGCCAATAGGGCGAGCCGAGTCAATCGGTGATCAGGCGCTATATTGACGCGTCTGCCAGGCCCCAGCCGTATTTGTGCGCCCGCAAGAGCGATAAGAGTTGCCGCGCCGATAGAATGCCCAACGCCAGACACTGTTGCACTGGATTGAACAAAGGCGTCGAGCGCGAGGGATAAACGTTTTGCCCGGAGAATCAATTCTGATTCGCCAGGCATTGGCGAGGAAAGTCGCTCAAAATGTGGTGCAACGACCGTGAAACCTGATCTAACCAGTGAGTCCAGGAGCGAGGTGTGACGTGTCGGCTGACCACCCGAACCTACGGCGAAAAGCACAACAGGAGAAGAACTTGCGGCTTCGTATATCGAGACTTCGAATGAATCGGATCCATCGCGCAATCTATGTGTCTGCATTAAAAATTTTCTCTTTACGTCAGTCCCTATTTCGATAGGGACAGCATGCCTGAATGGAGCCGACCCGCGAAGCGGGTTTAAGCTGGAATAAATTGTGAACTGTCATTACAGAATCTCACTTTGCAAAGGATTTCACGAGTTTCACGTAATGGTTAGCGCGATCCATGGATCCCTTTATCACGGTAGAGAAGTTCTAGCTCCTCAAAAATGTAATACTTTGGGTCACCGGTCGCCGCACTCTCGCTTTCAAGGCGAAGCTGGATCGTAAGCGCCTCATCCGTTCGACCGAGATTACGGAGCACGCGAGCAAAAAAAATTACCAATGAGCATCCCGGATTGCATTTTGGTTAGTCCCATTCTCTCGAAGAGCTAAGGGCCGTTCTAAAATGCGTCATCGCTTCATCATATCGCCCGAGCTCGTACAGCGCCTCGCCGATATTGCTACGCACGGACGCTTCCCAACTCTTGGCTTCCGGTTGGTCCGATGTTTCTACCAAAGCCAGTGCCTCCAGCCCTCTGTTCAGCTGATCCGCAGGCGCCGTATCTACGAATGCAAACATATGGATGGTGTCGATTGCAAGCGCGTCGAGCCTAGCTTTCTTCGCAATGTTAAGCGCTTTTGTGTAAGCGGCACGAGCACGTCGCCTGGACTCAGGCGTTTGCGGATTCAACCGGATGCTGATATGAGGCGTAGCTGCGCCCAAGTTCTAACCAATACTTCACCTGGGCCCCGGCTCCTGTGCTTTCCACCTGGGGTTCAAGCGAATACAGCAGTTGACGGGCCTTCCCGAAATCTTTTCGCAGCATGTAGGTCCGCGCGATCTGTGTCTCATCAATCAATACGTCATCGCCTTTCGCGGTTTTCAGCGCGGATTGAAAGCGCCGTTCGCTGAGTTCGGGATTGTCCCCCACCCAAAGCGAAGCAGTGTCTACGGCTAGTGCCGATGAAGAGACAAGGCAGGCAAAGAAAATAACCAACATAGTACGGATCACTGCCATCTCCTGACGTCTTTGGTGCCAGCATTAGTGAGCGATGCAGCCACGAGTCCATCCCACACAGCCCGCGTGTGACTGGCCTTGTTTGTGTGCATTATTGGAACACCTGAAACAATAACACCAACCACCAAACCCTGCCATTGGGACAAATGTAAGAACCATGCCAATGGCACGTGTCGAACTCTAGCCTGCTGTGGCCAAGGTGGCGGCGTGTATTAGACGACGTATCAATAGTGTTGCGCCGCCGACCCAAAGTGCCCAGTGCGGTATTAAAAAGCAACTTCAGCGGCTGCCATTGCAAGCAGTACTATAGGCATGGTTTCGGTGTAATTGCCGTGGGCACGCATTCTCCGCAACAATGCCCGGTATTTCCACCGTTGTAATAACTGGATATTTGTTTGCACTCGTCGAAAACCCACCATGACAGTCATGTGGATTTTGGTTTAAAGCCTCTAGACAAAAAGTAATGCTTATAGAGTTAACAACAAAAACTAACAAGGCAAGTCAGCAGCGCTCCTTCGCTACTGGACTCGCAACAAGTTGCTCGCCGTTTAGGCGGTAGTTAGTGCACAAAATCATCTCAACACCGGAGCGATACATATGCCATCTATTCACGTCACCATATTTTTTATTGGTCTTTTCGCACTTATCCAAATCCCGCTGACTGTCATGGTGGGTTTTCGACGAGTGCAAACAAATATCCAGTTCTTCGACGGTGGAGACCAAACATTGTTGCGGAGAATGCGTGCCCACGGCAATTACACCGAAACCGTGCCTATAGTACTGCTTGCAATGGCAGCCGCTGAAGTTGCTTTAATACCGCACTGGGCACTTTGGGTCGGCGGCGCAACACTATTGATAGGTCGTCTAATACACGCCGCCACCTTGGCCACAATAGGCTGGGGTCCGACACGTGCCATTGGCATGGTTCTTACATTTGTCCCAATGGCAGGGTTTGGTGGTTGGTGTGTGTTTCAGGTGTTCCAATAATGCACACAAACAAGGCAAGTCACACCGCGCACTGTGTGCGCTGGACTCGTGGCTGCATCGCTCACTAATGCTGAAAACTTAGACGTCAGGAGATGGCAGTGATCCGTACTATGTTGGTTATTTTCTTTGCCTGCCTTGTCTCTTCATCGGCACTAGCCGTAGACACTGCTTCGCTTTGGGACTTCAACAATCCCGAACTCAGCGAACGGCGCTTTCAATCCGCGCTGAAAACCGCGAAAGGCGATGACGTATTGATTATTCAGACACAGATCGCGCGGACCTACATGCTGCGAAAAGATTTCGGGAAGGCCCGTCAACTGCTGTATTCGCTTGAACCCCAGGTGGAAAGCACAGGAGCCGGGGCCCAGGTGAGGTATTGGTTAGAACTTGGGCGCAGCTACGCCTCACATCAGCATCCGGTTGAACCCGCAAACGCCTGAGTCCAGGCGACGTGCTCGTGCCGCTTACACAAGAGCGCTTAACATTGCGAAGAAAGCTAGGCTCGACGCGCTTGCAATCGACACCATCCATATGTTTGCATTCGTAGATACGGCGCCTGCGGATCAGCTGAACAGAGGGCTGGAGGCACTGGCTTTGGTAGAAACATCGGACCAACCGGAAGCCAAGAGTTGGGAAGCGTCCGTGCGTAGCAATATCGGCGAGGCGCTGTACGAGCTCGGGCGATATGATGAAGCGATGACGCATTTTAGAACGGCCTTAGCTCTTCGAGAGAATGGGACTAACCAAAATGCAATCCGGGATGCTCATTGGCAAATTGCTCGCGTGCTCCGTAATCTCGGTCGAACGGATGAGGCGCTTGCGATCCAGCTTCGCCTTGAAAGCGAGAGTGCGGCGACCGGTGACCCAAAGTATTACATTTTTGAGGAGCTAGAACTTCTCTACCGTGATAAGGGATCCATGGATCGCGCTAACCATTACGTGAAACTCGTGAAATCCTTTGCAAAGTGAGATTCTGTAATGACAGTTCACAATTTATTCCAGCTAAACCCGCTTCGCGGGTCGGCTCAATTCAGGCGTTATCCCTATCGAAATAGACTGACGTAAAGAGAAAATTTTTAATGCAGACACATAGATTGCGCGATGGATCCGATTCATTCGAAGTCTCGATATACGAAGCCGCAAGTTCTTCTCCTGTTGTGCTTTTCGCCGTAGGGTCGGGTGGTCAGCCGACACGTCACACCTCGCTTTTGGACTCACTGGTTAGATCAGGTTTCACGGTCGTTGCACCACATTTTGAGCGACTTTCCTCGCCAATGCCTGGCGAATCAGAATTGATTCTCCGGGCAAAACGTTTATCCCTCGCGCTCGACGCCTTTGTTCAATCCAGTGCAACAGTGTCTGGCGTTGGGCATTCTATCGGCGCGGCAACTCTTATCGCTCTTGCGGGCGCACAAATGTGGCTGGGGCCTGGCAGACGCGTCAATATAGCGCCTGATCACCGATTGACTCGGCTCGCCCTATTGGCGCCACCCACTGGCTTTTTCCAGGCTCCTGGTGCGCTTGATGCGGTAAGAGTGCCAATTCTGGCATGGGTGGGCTCTGAGGATAGTATTACTCCGGTTGCCCAAACTGAGTGGCTGGCTGATGCGATGCGTGCGCGGCAAACGGTGGATGTTCGCATCACGGAAGGTGCTGGACATTTCTCGTTTATGGATCAGCCACCGCCACAAACCACAGAACCGTTAGCAAATAAGCAGGCATTTCTTCAGGAGCACTCAAGTGAAATTTGCAAGTTCATGCTGGGATAAGAGCACTGTCGATGGTAAACGGCATACAGCAAGTGATACGGATAACAATGCCAGGCGGCGTTAGACAGCATGTATAGTTGTCCGCATTGCGCGGACCAGACTATCAGCGGCTGGCGCAAGGCCAGCTCGTCGCCATTTTCTCCTGCGCGATGCAGCGTGTGTGGAGGCGAGAGCGCTGCGTCGGGATGGAGCCGTGCTGTCGCGGCTATTGGTGGCGAGGTTCTGCTGTGGGGAAGCATTATTCTTGCCCTTTACATCGGCAGCCCGTGTGGGTTGCTCGCGTTGCCACTGGGCTTGTTTGCAATGACCGCAGCGCTCAATTGGATGTTTCCCCTCGTGGCCATTGCTGAGCTCTCGGCGGCGCGCAAGCGTGCAACCATGCACCTTGGTATTGCTGTTTTTGTGCTGGTTGCGGGGGCTGTGGTGATCAGCGTCTGGTGACCGACTGCCGCAAAACAGACAACTGAACGAGGAAACGAGCCACAGCATGTCAAAAAATCTGTTCAAGCACAGCGCAAAGACATCCGGTGTGTCAGTGCGCAAAATTGTCAGATCGTTGCGGCCGGTCATGCCTTAGTACAAAAGACGGCTGAAAACGCTTTGGAAGAAGTTAAGTATGGCGGCATCTATTGAAGTACCAAATGTCGCTAAAGTGTTGTCGTTCTTTGAACGCGCATTCGGCCCGTCGCGCCGCTTTTTGCATGACTCTGGTGGCTTTGGTTACACTTTGTTTACCGATGGATAGCTAAATTGCGGTATAACAAGTCATGGCGGCCGAATGCCAAATTTGTGATTTTTGCCTTCGAATGTATTTCAACGTCAACAGTCAAAACCATCAGGGACGGATCTTATGGTAACAATTCTGATTCTTGGACTACCAGTTCTGATAATTCTATCAACAGTGATTTCGCTGCAATTAAATGTATGGTTAAGCTTTTTGCTCATTTTTATACTGGGAGTCGCGTCGCCATATGTTGTTGATTTTGTTTATTGCTCAATATTAAACAACGAGTGCAAACCAGACGCGTTAGAGGTCGTTGGTTTTTTCTCCATGCTATCTATGTGATTGGCATGAGCTCGGTGATTTATGCGCTGATCAGGGCCAAAGTGAAACAAAAGGGGATGCATGGTAATTAACAATACGCCGCGCTTGCACCCTGCACACTCCTATTTATCAAAAGGACATTTCAATGAGAATTAACGGTACATTCAAGACCAGAGACTTCTGCCGGAAGTCATTTCGGTCGCCCAGGAAATACAGACTGGACTGCCGACTGGAGTTGCCACCATGGCAAAGCAGTATTTCGGGCAGATTGAAGGCCGCTCAACGACCCTGTTCACTGCAGCATTTGATCCGGCATCGGGGCGGGGCGCCTACTGCGCAATGGAATCCTTCGATGGCGCTTTGCACGGAAAACGCGGCACATTCAATTTTATTCATTCAGCCGCGACCAGTGGAAAAGACCGGACCAATGAGTTCTTCTCAATCGTGGAAGGTAGTGGAACTGGTGATCTCAGCGCCATTGAGGGGACCGGTGGTATGCGAATTGATCCGGATGGGACGCATCACATCTGGTTTGATGTGGGCGGCCTGGCTTAGCGGATATTGGCAACGGGCCTTGTCATCAAGGCCCTGATTGCTGAAAGCTCTTAATAGAAACATCTGGACCTCACCAGGCAGGCGGCACGGCCGCAGCGCGTTGAAGCCGCGCTGTGCCGGTGACTTCATCGAAGCCTGCACTCATTGTTGGAAATTCTATGTCGCGTCGTGCGTTGATTGGTTTCGTTACGTGTTTTGTCGTTGCGTTTGGCATCCCGTGGACAGGATGGATTTTTGTCAGGGATGAGCGTTTGAGCCTCTGGCTGTTTCCGCTGTTTGCCAGCTTCGCGGGTTTTGCGGCCGCTTTTGCTGAAGATGGTAAAGCGGGCCTGAAAGCGTTCTCTCAACGGGTGTTTAAAACCGCTGGCGCGCTGCGATATGTGCTGGCGGCGCTGGTGATTCCTTTATCGCTGGGGCTGGGTTATCTGCTTGCCACCGGCGTACCATTGTCAAATATGCCCTGGTCACCCGCCGCTATATTGGGGCTCTCGCTTGGTGCCGCACTGGTGACCGGACCGCTCGCAGAGGAGTTCGGCTGGCGCGGATATTTGCAGCACCGCTTGCTTGGCCACCTTGCTCCATTCTGGACGGCAGGGATAGTCGGCGTCATCTGGTGGTTATGGCACTTCGCACTCTATCGAGAGTCGGTATTTGCTGAGCCAATGGCGGCGCTGAACTTTTTGTTGTATCTCGTTACCTGGTCAGTGTTGATGGTTTATCTGGTGGAGCGCGCGGGTGGCTCGGTTTGGCCTGCGGTAGCGTTGCACTGGGCCGCCAATACACATCCCGGGGTCTTACAGGCGCTATTGCCGTCTATTGATGGCAGCGTTCTTCCGGGGGGCTCGAAGGGGTCATTGTTCTACTTTGCGGCTGCGTGCCTGTTCGCGCTATTCCACCGGCGGTTCTACTTCTCAAAGCGGGCTCAAATGTCTGCTTCAATTGTTCCTTGAGTTTACGACAAGCATCGCTAAGCAGGTATCGCAGACCGGGTGTCGCACATCGGATGTCGCATATCGGGTGTCGCACACCCTTCGGACGTTCTGCCGTAGGGGCCGTCTGGTCGTCGCACGATTGTGGTCGCCCGCTTTCAGTTGATGGATGTAGAAGGGAAGCTGCCAGCAAACGGCACGAATGACAGCAACAGACCGGGCGTCATACGCACGCCATGAATACTTTTGGGTCTCGCAGATCGGGTCTCGCGGACCGGAACGCCGCAGAGGGGCTGCAATCGTTGTCGCCCGGCCGTTTTGCGAGTTTATTTGCCCCCTCACGTATGCCAAAAGCGAACTTCGACTATTGCAGAGCATCAAAAAAATCTGCCTGCAAAATGTAAATTTTGTGTTTCAAGACAGAGCAAGTGCACCGTGCACGCTTTTGCATTTTACAAAGCGTGCATGAGCGGCAAAGGCTTGAGATCGATGTCTTTTTAAGGTAGCGTTAACGGATGTTAAAAAATATCAAAGGCACAGCGCAGGGTGAAAAGCGGGCGTTTTGCATCTGATTAATATGAGGTTGAGTTTGAATCCATTAACTGATCTCCACAACGATTGGCTTGGTGGGGCACGAGTATCTGGTGTGTTTTTTTTGATGAATGACTATGTTCAAGTAATTTCTGGAAAGCATGCAGGTGAGCTCGGTTCGGTTGTTTCTATCTCTAAATTTGAACCGATTCCTTTTTACGTCATAGAGACTGAAACGGGCGAAGATATTGAAGTAATCGAGAGTGAAATTCAAATTGCAAGCTCATAACAAGCAAATCTTAATCGCCCACGCTGCGCATGGGCTGCGACGGCAAAACGCATGCGCGTTTTCCCGCGCTAAATTTGGTAGTTAGGTTTTTAGGAGATATTCGTGAATATCACTAAGTTTTCAGAGCTAACAACCCTGACGCCACATACTTTGCGTTATTACGAAAAGCTCGGTTTACTGACTAATATCTCTCGCAACAGTAGCGGTCACCGCTCCTACTCTAACGCTGATATGAATTGGGTTACTTTTATCAATCGCCTGAGAGAAACCGGTATGCCGCTTGAGCAAATTCTTGAATACGCTAACTTACGCGCTGAAGGTGAGTCGACTTTTGAGATACGTCGTATCTTGTTGCAAAAACATCGCGATGCGTTAAAAGCACGTATCGAAAATGAGCTTGAACATCTGCGTATGCTTGATTTGAAAATTGATTATTACGAGTCACATAATCCCTTGACTTAGAGCTTACTCTAACTTGTAGCCTTTCTGTGTCCATTCACGATGAGGTTACAGTTATGACAAGCAGATATGAAAATGGTTTAGTGAAATTAGCTGAAATTGATGGCGAAGCGGGTCAAAAGGTTATTGATAGTCTGCAAACTATTTGCCCTGATTTGGCTAAATACACGATTGAATTCCCATTTGGTGACATCTATCAACGCTCGCAGCTTGATTTGAAATCCAGAGAAATTGCTACCGTTGCAGCATTAACTGCCCTTGGTCATTGTGCTCCACAACTCAATGTTCATATCAATGGCGCACTCAATGTCGGTTGCAAACCTGATGAAATCATTGAGGTAATTTTACAAATGGCTGTTTACGCTGGTTTTCCTGCTGCATTAAACGGTATGTTTGTCGCCAAAGATGTCTTTATTTCCCGAGGGCTAATAAAGGCATAACAAACATTTGGTGTGGGATGCTTTTGCACCCCACAAATAAAAGTTATAAGCCAAGGAGCACGGCTTGAGTTTTGATAATTTACCGCTGCATGATGCCGTGTTAAAAACGATAGTTGTCGATTGGGGCAATGCTGAGATCATATTGTCTGCATTTGTAATTAAGGGCGAGGCGGCAGTCCATTATTTATTAAGGTTTTCATCAGTAACTATGTTTGAAGGCTCTCGGTTCAATGAGTGGGGGGCATCTAACTCAATCTTAGATGCAAAGGCATCGGGCACAGAGTTTACTATTCAAATGCAAAGTGGCGATGTAATAAAAATAAAGGCTGCAAGCTATGCGTTTCAATCCGGCAGCTTATAACAAGCCGCGTCATTTGCAGCCTTCGGCTGCAGCGACGCTCACAAGTTCGTGCGCTTGCGCGGGTCTTTAGCCTAGTCAAGGCTCAGCTTGCGCGAATGGAATTGAAATGAATTTTAAAACCAAAAAAATGGTGATCGTACTCTTTCTGGCGCAGATTTCCGCGGCCTGCTCGCTGCTAGAGAAACCTGAGGAATCTGAGGTTTCGTCAATGGAAAAAGAGGTTAATCTCGCTGAATTTTTTCAGGGCATTGATCCCAATGATGCTACCTTTGTCGTTTATCATCCATCTTCGGGCCAGACCATCCGGCATAATGCTGCACGTGCGCAGCAACGGTTTATCCCTGCCTCTACCTATAAGATTCCAAATTCTCTCATTGCTTTGGAGTCTGGTGTAGCGAAAGGATCGGAGCATATGATCCCCTGGGATAGCTCTGTTAAACCGAACGATGGCTTCTGGTCGTCTGAATGGTCTAGAAACCACACCCTCCGGTCAGCGATACGGCTATCCGTCAGTTTGGTACTACCAGGCGCTTGCCAGGGAAATTAATAGCGGGAGCGACGCAGGCATACCTAGATCAGATGGACTATGGTAATCGCGATATAGGTGGGGGCATCGACCAAATCTGGCTTCATGGTGACCTGCGGATCTCTCCAAACGAGCAAGTCAGATTCCTTGAGCGAATGTACAGCGGGGAACTCGGTTTATCTCCTCGAACTACGCAGACCGTTAAAGAAATTCTCATATTGGAGGAAAACGCTGACTATCGGTTGAGTGGAAAAACAGGTACTGCCGACGTGACTCCCACACGGGAACTTGCTTGGCTGGTCGGATTTGTTGAGCTCGGAGGTGTAGTGGAAGTGTGGTTCTTTGCATTGAATATGGAAGGTGAGCAGGTATGGGAACAATGGGGCTCTTCTGCTAAGCGTATAGCTCTTGTGCGCAGCCTGCTGCAGGAGTTGAAAGTCCTTCCTCATCAAGGCTAACAAATTAATCAAACCACCGTTTATCGCGGCGTTGTGCATATAGGGGGCTCACCGTGTTTACCTGCTATCTCAAAAGCATAATTGACCCTTATAAACTCAAAGAATTCGAATACTAAAACGGCAGACTGTGGATCCCACTGGTTGAGAAATTCGGTGGCAAACATCACGGTTACTTCTGCCTTCAGAGGGTGCCAATAACGTGGCGCTCGCGATGTTCACATTCCCAAGCTTGGCTGAGTACGAACAGTATCGGGAAAAGTCACTGCAAGACACAGACTGCATAGATGCATTCAAATACGCTGAGGAAACAAAATGCATTATCAGCTATGAGCGAACGTTCTTTAGGCCCGTGTTCAATGCCTAACAAACGGTTCAAATCGCTCGCTTCGTTCACTGGGTCTGCGTGCCGCAGCCCCTTAACCTAAGCGTCAGGCTTTCATATCCATGATTACCCAAATGACTAGCGGTATCCCCCACAAAGTTTGGCTGCTCTTCGTTGCAGGCCCCACTCTTTTCCTCATAGCAATTGTCTTTGCCTCAGTCTTCTTGAGCGTGCATGGGATAAACCCAGAGCAAATTGCTCAGCGCGTTCCTCTGCTGATGCCGCATATCTTGTTAGGCGTGCTTCTTTGTCTTGGTGCTCTTACGCATTTTGCGCTTCGTTCGGAAACGGTTTGGGTCATGCCCAATGCGAGGAAAGCCCTCGCTGATGTGGGTTTTGGGCTGCTCGTCGGCGTGGTCTTGGCCCTTGCCTACTTCAAATTGTTAGCGCCATTGCTGGAAGCCTTGCAACGCACCGTCGGTGACTACGTTCCCCCCGGCTCCGTACTTCCCGCAGTATCCGGCAGCCTCGGTTTGTTTTTCATTGCCAATGTACTGCTGGCCCCGTTGGTTGAAGAAACCATTTATCGTGGCTATGCACTTCCATTGATCACCACCCATGTTGGTGTCACTTAGGCAGTGGTGATCACATGCATATTTTTTGGCCTTCTTCATTGGTCGGGCGGGCTTTGGTACATGTTGCTCACTGGCGCTGTGGCAGGCGGCGCGTTCGCTGGGCTGGGGCGTTGTGGCGTGGTGGAATTCTCGCGCCCTTCGCCGCACACTTGGTGTTGAATGTAATCGAGTTCGTTTACGTGTGGCGGGTACATGAACAAGCCTAACATGGCGTTCGAGAGGGACGCGCCAAAAGCGGCGCGCCCCTCAACTTTACGTTAACTTATCGCTCATAGCCTATCCTAAATCCCAGCAAAGCCAGCATCGGCAGCCGCGGGTGAGCGATCAAGAGTGAGCGAACGGGCGAAGCGCAGTGCTGGCGATGCTGGTTTTGCCTTGGTAACCCGGCTGCTCATCAGTTTCCAAGCCCAAAGCGACTTCCAGGAGTCGCACTCCGGGTGTCGCACTCCAGGTGTCGCACACCAAGCGCCTGCACACTGGGTGTCACACACCCCACCGCAATGTAGCCGCAGGGCGTGCCAGCCAACTCGCCGCTACAAACCCTACAACGGCGTCAAAATCATGGCAAATCCGCCGCCGCTGGCCATTGGGATCTCCAGGCTGTCGCCGGCTTTGACCAGGCGTTTTTCCAGTTTGTAGTCTTCGGCGTGGCGGTCGGCGTTGATGCCGTCTTTAATCAGCTGCAACTGATATGAACCTGCCGGCAGGAAATCCAGCTTGATTGGCAGCGTGCGGGCCTGTTCGTTGGTCATGCCGCCGATGTACCAGCTGTTACCGCGTTGGCGCGCTAACAGCAGATACTCGCCGATGCTGGCGTGCAGTACACGGAAATTGTCCCAGACTGTGGGAATTTGGCTGATAAAAGTCGGGATCTCCGGCTCGGCCTCAAAGCTGGTGGGGGTGTCGGCCAGCATTTGCAGCGGGCTTTCGTATAACACAAACATCGCCAGCTGATGGGCGCGGGTGCCGAGGCTCATGGGTCGCGAAAACACCGCGTTAAAGTCTTTGCGATGGGCGTTACGCATCGCGCCCGGCGTGTAGTCCATTGGGCCTGCGATCATGCGGATAAACGGTAAATGCAGGTTGTGCGTGGGCGTGATGGCATCCGACCATTTGTGGTTTTCCAGGCCTTTGACGCCTTCGCGCGTCAGCACATTAGGGTAAGTGCGGTGAATGCCGGCCGGTTTGTATGAGCCGTGAAAATTCACCATCAGCTGGTATTTGGCTGCCATCGCGGCGGCGCGCCAGTAGAAATTCACCATCGACTGGCTGTCGCTGTTCATAAAATCGATTTTTAAGCCCGCCACGCCCCATTTTTTATATAGCGCCATCGCTGCTTCCAGGTTTTTATCCAGGCCAGTCCAGGGCACCCACAGCTGTACCGCTACGCCTTTGGCTTTGGCGTGTCTGATCACCGCCTGCACATCGATATTCGGCAGCACTGTTAACACGTCGTCATGCGTCGACCAGCCATCGTCGATCAGGATATTTTCGATGCCAAAACGGGCGGCGAAATCGGCGTAATATTGATAAGTGGCGGTGTTGATACCGGCTTTAAAATCAACGCCTTTGAAGTTGTTTTCGTTATACCAGTCCCAGGCGATTTGACCGGGTTTGATCCAGTCCGGCTTGCCGATGCGCGACGGTTCAGCCAGCAGGTAACTGAGCTGGATGTTCAAAAGTTCAGCGTCACTGCGTGCCACGCCAATAATGCGCCAGGGGAAAGTACGCTCCCGCGCGACAGTGGCAATGCTGGTGATGAACTCGCCGGTTTGCTCCGGGTTTTGTGGGTTTTGTTTGCTCAGGTCCAAATTTTTCGGATGTACGCCATAGATGCGGCCATCGCCGTGGCCTTGTAACCACAGCCCCGGATAATCCTGTAAATCGGTTTCGGTCAGCAGCAAATTCACGCCGTTGCTGACAAACAACGCCGGCAGGCTGCCAAGCTCGGCACCGTCGATACTTTTGGCTGGTACTGGCGTAAACGTGGGTTGGGTGGCGGTGCGGAAGTTTTTTTCAAAGGGGAAATAACTGTAAGTGCCGGCGCTGAAGTTAAAGCTGGCGGTCTCTTCGCTAAGCTCTGCCCGGTCGGTTTTGCTACCAGATTTGCGGCCTTCAAAACGCCAGGCGATGCCTTCATTGTAGGCGCGCACTCTGAGTACAAAAGGCTGGTCGAATTCCAGCGCCAGTTCGTTGTACTGGTCGCGGATGGTGGCGGTGCGCACCGGTACCTCCGGCTGCACCTGCTGGTTTTCGCTGCGCCGGCTTTGCTTTTGCACTGTGCCGGCCGGGCCGTACTGGATGCCGTCGGCAAATTGCAGGCTGATGGGTGAAGGCGCAAGCACCGTTGTGCCGTCAACCTGCAGCTGATATTGCAGCTGCGCGCCGGTTTCCAGGTTTATTTCAATGCGGCCATCCGGCGATTTCAGCTGAAACTGCTCAGCCAAAGCGGCTGGCGACAATAACCATAACAGCGCCAAAGCGCCAACTTGACCGCCGCGTGCTGATCCACGCGCAAGCGCTGCGGTTGAAGTAAAAAAGGCAAACATAACAGGTGCTCCGATAAGAAAAAAAGAGCACCCAGTGAAGCAAGGATCCGGCGCCGCGCGCGCATGCAAATCTGCCGGATTTATCCTGAAAAATAAGCCTCAGCCCAAGTTGGTTACTGCGCAGCGTGTAAGTAATGCACCGCGCTTTGCGCGCGCAGCAGCGCAGTAGCCTGTTCCGGTGTTAAGTCGCGCTGCGCTTCGGCCAGCATTTCATAACCGACCATAAATTTTTTGATACTTTGCGAGCGCAGCAGCGGCGGATAAAAATGCGCGTGCAGTTGCCAGTGCAGACAATCATCCGCCGCGCCCACGGCAGGATAAGGCGCGCCATGCCAGCCCATCGAATAGGGAAAAGCGCACTGAAACAAGTTGTCGTAGCGGATGGTCAGCTGCTGCAGCATATCGGCTAAGCTCGCTTGCTGCGCCGTGTTTAACTGCTCCATGCGCTGTACTGGAAATAGCGGCAGCAGCAGGGTTTCAAAAGGCCAGGCCGCCCAATAGGGCACCACCACCAGCCAGTGCTCGTTTTTTAGCACCACCCGTTCGGCATAGCGCAGTTCTGCGCTGGCATAATGCAGCAACAGATTACGGTCATGTTGCTGAAGATAAGCGCGCTGCATTGCATCGGCTTTGGCCGGCAGGCTAGGGATAAAGTCTGAGGCCCAAATCTGGCCATGCGGATGCGGGTTAGAGCAGCCGTTCACTGCGCCTTTATTTTCAAACACCTGTACCCAACGATATTGCTGCGACAATTCCTGATACTGCGCTATCCAGCAGGCAATCACAGCGCCGATTTGCGTAACAGTAAGCTCCGGCATGGTTTTGCTGTGGTCGGCGGAATAACAAATCACCCGGCTGGTGCCGCGCGCCACCTGTCGCTGAAACAGCGCATCGGGCGTGGTAGGCGCGGCCGGTACTGTTGGCATCAAAGCGGCAAAATCATTGGTAAAAACAAAAGGTTGCTGGTATTTAGGGTTGCGTTCACCACTGATCCGCAAGTTGCCGGCACAGAGATAACAGCTGGGGTCATAGGCCGGTAACTGCTCAGCAGTCACGCTTTCCAGCTGGCCTTGCCAGGGCCTGAGCGCACGCTGTGGCGACACCAGTACCCAGTCGCCGGTCAGCGGATTCAGCCGCCGGTGCGGGTGCAGATTACGGTCGAATGCGGTCGCGAAGTCCGTGGCGACGTCGCCAGCCGGTCGCTCAAACGGCTTCATGGTCAGCCTCCGGCGCAGTTTCGGCCTGCAGTTGCTGTTGCCAGCGCCAGGCATCGTCGGTCATCTGTTGCAGATCACGGCTGGCGCTAAAACCAAGCTGGGTCGCCGCTTTGTCGGCGCAGGCGACCGAGCTTGCGACATCACCGGGCCGGCGCGCGCTGATATGTCGTACCAGCGTGCGGCCACAGGAGCGCTGAAAAGCCGCAATCACCTGAAACACCGAATAACCCTGACCCCGGCCTAAGTTGTACAGATGCAGGCCGGGCGTTTGCGCATGGTGCTTTTCGAGCGCCAGCCGGTGGCCCAGTGCCAGATCCTCGACATGGATGTAATCCCGCACGCCGCTGCCATCCGGCGTTGGGTAGTCCGTGCCAAATACCTGAATTGCCGGGCGCTGACCGTTGGCCACCTGGGCGACAAACGGCAGCAGGTTATTCGGTGTGCCACGTGGCGCTTCGCCGAGCAGCGCCGACGGATGGGCGCCGGCCGGATTAAAATAACGCAGCACCACCAGACTTAACTTTGGGTTGCGCCTGCGCTGATATCGCTGCAGTATTTGCTCCACCATATATTTGCTGCGGCCATAGGGATTGGTTGCGGCGCAGGGAGTGTTGTTCGGTAAACGGCTGCTGTGATTGCGTTGTCGATTCTGCCGCATACACAGTCGCCGACGAGCTGAACAACAGACAACGCACCTGATATTGCTGCATCAGCTGCAGCAGATTGAGCGTGCCGGCAACGTTGGTCTGGTAATAGTCCAGCGGCAACTGCCACGACTCGCCGACCGCTTTTAAGCCGGCACAGTGCAGTACAGCATCAAAACGCTGGCTGGTCAAACAGCGCCGCAAGTGCTGCATAGTCGTTGATATCACCCTGGACAAAGTGCAGCTGCGCCGCCTGCTGCGGACAAATCTGCAAGATGCGGGCGACAACCCCCACGTCGCTGTTGCTCAGATTGTCATAGCAAGGTGATCTGATGGCCGGCCTGCAACAAGACCACAGCACAGTGCGACCCGACATAACCGGTGCCGCCGGTCAGCAAAATATTCATCCCTTTATTCATCAAGAGCCCTCTTCAGCTACCGGCGCAACACGCTGCCGGCTTTGCTGCACAAATCATGGTGGCGCAGAAGGTAGCGCCGGCGCTTTTGCGGCCGTCAACGCCGGCAAGCGTAAAGGTGAGGAAGCGGGAATATTCAGTTGGAAAACCACAGCCGACGTGCCTTGCAGCGCTTGTAGGCGCAGAAATTCCTCTGGCAGGAACAGCCGGCGCAGCCAGCAGTGCATTGCTTATTTTTCAGGACACAGCCCTTGGAATTAAGGACGCGGCACTGAGTGCAAAAGGCGGATTAATAGCAGCGTCCCAGCGAGACAATACACACAGTTTCCATCACAACACCCAACAGCAGAACCAGGCCGGCGCCTGTGTAGTGCTGTTGTTCCGGATACATAACAAGAAGAGGCGATACCATGAAACGCGATACCATGAAACACAGTTATCTGGCACTGCTGGTAAGCTCAGCGCTGGCGTGGCCGGTGCTTGCAGCACAGAATCCGGAGCAGCCAACCGGGCAGGACAGCAGCACCGTCAGTAAAAAAGCCAAAACGGTGGCGAAAAAAGCCAAAGCGGCGGATGAACAACGTCGAAGTGATCAAAGTCACCGGCATCCGTAGCAGCTTAAAAGAAAGCCAGGAGATTAAAAAACTGGCGGACAACGTGATTGACGCCATAGTCGCCGAAGATATCGGCAAGTTCCCGGACGAAAACGTCGCCGAAGCGCTGCAGCGTATTCCCGGCGTCAGTGTCACCCGGGTTAATGGTGAAGGCCAGACCGTCACAGTGCGCGGCCTGACCGGCGACTACAACATCACCACGTTAAACGGCCGTAAGCTGGCGTCGGACAATGCGTCGCGCGATTTTAACTATGACGTCATCGCCTTCGGAACTGATCAGCGCGGTGCAGGTGCATAAAACGCCGCAAGGCCATTTACCGGAAGGCGGCATCGGTGCTGTGGTCAATGTGCAGACGGCGCGGCCTTTGGATATCGGCAAGTTTGTGTTGTCCGGCTCGCTCAACAATACCTACAACGAAAGGGCGGAAAGTAACGACCCGCGTGGCTCACTGTTTATCAGCGATGTCAGCCAGGACCAGACCTTTGGTGCATTGGCGTCTATCACCCATTCCAATTACACCAACCGGCACGACAGTTATCAGGCCTGGTCGTTCAGCGAAAGACCGGTGGACCTTGGCCGCGACGGCGTAGTGGAACACAAAGCGGTGCGGTTTCCAGGTTATGCCCAGCTGACGTCTTATCAGGATGAACGCACCCGCACCGGCGGCACTGTGGCGCTGCAATGGCAGCCAAACGACAATATCGATGTTAATTTTGATGCGCTCTACAGCGTCTACGACATTGATTCTAATGGCCGGCAGCTGTCGGTGGTGACGTATTCTGAATCCTGGTTACCGGCGAAAAACGGTGTTTATACCAGTGTGGATGTCGGCGCCGACGGCTGGGCCAAACAGCTGGCATGGCAAGGGCCGGCGCTGATGGATGTGGTCGACACGCGGGCACCGCGGCGCAACACCACCTATCAATATGGCCTGAATCTGAACTGGGTGACCGACGCACTGGTCTACAACTTCGACCTCGCCACATCGGCGGCGGAAAACAAAAATAACGGCGACAACAAATACGTGGTGGCGCGCTCTGGCGTCGAATCAGCCAGCATCAACTGGAATAACGGCCAGGCTATTCCGGATATTGTGTTATCGGAAGAAGTGACGCCGAACAGTGTATTTGGCGCCTGGTACACCAATACCGACGGCACCGGCGTTAAAGATGCCACCGACAACGCCGCCTTTAGCGGCACCTGGGAAAACGACGGCCTGATTAGCAAAGTGATGTTTGGCGCGGGTTATGACCGCCAGGAAAAAGAACGCATCACGCACCGCTCGAAAAATGCCTCAATTTTTGCCGGCGAAAACCTCGACAAAATCAACGCGCCAAAATCTGCGCTGGTGAATTTTTATGGTCACGAATGGTGGCGTTTACCGGCCAGTGCACTGGATGCCGGCAATATCAGCAATTTTATGGGCAGCACCAAAGCCAATATTCCGGCCAACTGGGCGACGGTGAATATGACCAATCTGTACAAATTCCTCGGTGAGCTGGACCCGGCCGCGGCTGCACTTCTGCAAACCGAAATCTCCAAATCGCAGTCGTACATTATCGAAGAAGAAATTTCGCACGCTTTTGTCGAGATGAATCTGGAAGATACCTGGCTCGACATGCCGTATTTACTGAATCTGGGTCTGCGTTATACCCGAACCAATGTAGCGTCCAGTGGCCATTCGCAGAATATTCATAACCTGCGGTTTGGTGCCGACGGCAAACCGGTCGACGACAGCTGGAAAGACGTACAACCGGTCAGCGAAGAATCGGCGTACGAAGATGTGCTGCCAAGCCTGAACCTGAAACTGGAGCTGACCGACGACTTAGTGCTGCGCCTTGCCGCATCGCAGGTGATTTCGCGGCCGTCGCTGGCGGAACTGGCGCCTTATACCTATATCGACGTGAAACCCAATGAACAGGGCGTGCGGTACTACGAGGCGCGCACACCAGGCCTGAAACCTTATACCGCCGACCAGTTTGATACCGCACTGGAATGGTATTACCACGACAGCGGCACCCTGACGCTCGCGAGTTTTTACAAAGAAGTCGCCAGTTTTATCAAGTGGGATAAGAGCACTGAAACTATTGACGGCCAGCCGTTTGAAGTGTGGAAGCCTTATAACGACGCCAGCAAATCGGCGCGCATTCGTGGTTACGAACTGGCCTGGCTGCAAACCTTTGACGAACTGCTGCCAGCTTATTTAGCCGGTTTTGGTCTGCAGGCCAACTACACCTGGAACGACAGCGTGTCGGGCGAAACTGACGACGCCGGCAACGCCAAGCCCTTCCGTGGTTTGTCAAAAAGCCAGCTCAACTTGGTTGGTTTTTACGAACACAACAAGTTTGAAGCGCGTATCGCCTATAACCAGCGCTCCGGTTTTTACGCCTGGGATAACTGGTCGACTATTGGCGGCAAATCAGTAGCAGAGCCGCTGATGAACAACAGCACCAGTTGGATGGATGTCAGTGTCAGTTACGACCTGACCGAGCAGCTGACACTGCGAGCCGACGTCGCCAACCTGCAGGATAAAATCGATACACGTTATTTGGGCTCGGCGGAACATATCCAATATGCCGCCACTTATGGCCGCCGCTTCACTGTTGGGGTGCGTGCCAGCTTCTGACGGCGCTTTGCCCCGAAATTTGCTTTGTGTTCGTCCCTGCAACGGGCCTGTTTAACCACAGGCCCGCTGTCTTTTGGCCGAGCTGGAGCAAAGGCCGAAACTTGCTGAAACAGGGACAGACAACTAACCTTTAGATCCGACAGGTCTGAACGGATAGGCTAGTACCTTTTCAATTTAATTCTGATCGATTGAGTTACCAGTCAGTGGTAGCCATGGACCAACTAAACCGAATTCCCTCTTTATGTGCAGTTTCCAGCAAACCTTTACTCTCCAGTCCACAACATTTATCACCGGTGGGACTTAAAGTAGCGCTGAAACACCTGTCCGGAGCGGCCATTGACCTTCTTAATAAATGTACGCCAAACTACCTTTTTCTAAAATTCAGCGGGAAACCTCGCTGGGATCGCATTGACACCTTGTATCAATTATCGGTTTTAAACAAGGCTACATACATAATATCTGTACCGAGAAACTACCCAGATAACGCGACCAACTACACAAATCTTAAAAGGTCAGCATAGTGCCCGCAAACTCAAACCGCGAACCTGTGTACTGGCGGATGGTCATCAGCACTCAAACGAAAAATGCCTACTCATGTCAGCACCTCCCATTTATCGCACTAAACCCGGTGTAAAGGGCTGGAGTTCCAGCGGAAGGAACAGACCTACCAGCCTAAAATGCTGGACCAAAAAATGCCATCTCATCACCATCGCCTCACCATACCACCGCAAGCGAAGCCGCTGACGTATCACTCTTCCAACAATTTTTCACTCGGATGTCGAAAATCTCACTAAACGGTGCGCCAGCGCCAACAAATAACTCAAACCCTGCACAAAAAATTGGTGCATCGGCACCATTGATGCGGATTACATCGCCCAGATGGAGCATGTGCTTGATATTTATGCTGAAGAAGCGGACGAGGACTACCCTGTAGTCAACCCGTGAAACAGCTGTGTCAGAAGAACGCCAAAACCAGCGAAACCCGCATGGCCAACAGGATATAACAAACGCGAAGCGGTGGCGAACATCTTTATATGCTTACCGACATCGGGCTGGCGTGTGCCAACGACTCAAAAAGAACTGACTTTCACATCATCGGGATATGGACATCCATACCCAAGGCGAAAAATCAACGTCGAAACACGACACACCGGCCGGCATCGCTCTATAAACCTTCCACACAACACGACGGAATAAACGACTGGAGCAATTACACCCCAAACATCAAGCTGGCTAACATGGCAATAAATGGCGTAAACAGCAATGTCTGACCGCAAATGGCAGGGGACCTATTAATCACGAACTCAAAGCGGGGAAGGAGCCGGAATCAGAAAAACCACATCAACTGATGTATGTGAGGACCGGCAACCGGGCGACAATTAACAGCAAAAAGGAAAAAGCACTAGATGGAACAGGATGTCCTGCTGAAGGCGCAGGCCTTTGAGTTATTGATGGCGCAGCTGCCGGTCGGGCTGGCAGTGTTGGATAAGCAGCAACGTTATCTGGCGATCAATGAGCGGCTGGCGCAGTTTCATGGCATCGCCGCCGCTGACCATCTTGGGCATTCGGTTGCGACCATGTTGCCCGAGTTGTACCCGTCTATCGCGCCAAAGCTGAATCAGGTGCTGGAAACCGGTCAGCCGCTGCTGAATTTTGATATCAGCAACAATCCCACTGTCGACAATTCCGGCGGCGACGCGACTGAACATTGGTTTGGCTCCTACCTGCCGCTGCTGTGATGCGACAGAGCAGGTGCAGGGTGTGCTGGTCATTGCGCTGAATAAAACCATGGAGTGGGGCGTGCAACAACGCCGGCAGCAGGACCTCGATAAATTGCGGCAGGTGCTGGACAGCATGTTTGCTTTCGTTGGTATTTTGGCGCCGGACGGCACTGTACAGGATGCCAACCGGCCGCCGCTGGAGATGGCCGGTCTGACCCTTGCCGATGTACAGCAGAAAAAATTCTGGGACTGTTTCTGGTGGAGCCATGACCCGGCGGTCGCAACACAAATCCATCAGGCTGTGCAACGGGCGCAGCTTGGCATTGTCAGTCGTTTTGATGTGACTGCGCAGATGCAGCAAGGCATTATCGATATTGATTTTATGCTGGCGCCAATGTTCGACGCCGAAGGCAGCATTTGTAATTTAATCCCGTCCGGCATCGAAATCACCGATCGCAAATCCTCCGAGCAACAACTCAAAGACAGCGAACTGCGTTTTCGCCGGGTGTTTGACAGCGTGGCGGACGGCCTGATTTCGGTGGACCGCCATGGCCATATTTCGCTGGTGAATAACCGGGCGCTGGAGATGTTTGGTTATCAGCAGCATGAAATGATCGGTCAGCCGATTGAAATGCTGGTGCCACAGGACAAAATTAGCGGCCATCATCACAGCCGGCAACAATATCTGCAGAATCCGTCGACCCGCCCCATGGCCGAGCTGAAAGAATTATTTGCCAGGCGCCGCGACGGCAGCCTGTTTCCGGTCGAAATCGGTCTGACCTATCTGGAAGGTGACAGCAAAGTATCGGTGCTGGCGACAGTGACAGACGTCACCGATGCTAAAGCGGTGCAAAGCGACCTGCAACAAATTGTCCACGACAAATCCAGCTTATTGGCCGAACGCACGGCGCTCTTGAACGAAGTGCATCACCGGGTGAAAAACAATCTGCAGGTGATGTCGAGCCTGCTTAGTCTGCAATCGCGCAACGCGCCGGCTGAACTGAAACAGGCCTTTGCCGAAAGTCAGATGCGGGTACGCACTATGGCACTGACCCATCAGCTGCTGTACGAAAACCGCAATTTCAGTTCTGTACCGCTGGCGGTGTATCTGGAGCAGTTATGCCGGCTCATTCAGCAAACGCTGGCGCCAACCAGCCAAATCCGCTTTAGCTACGCCGGCATGGATCAGGCGTTATTGCTGGAGCTGGAGTTAACCATTCCTTGTGGCTTGCTGGTTAACGAAGTGGTGACCAACAGCCTGAAACATGCTTTTGTGCCGCAGATGGGCGCTGATGGCAGCATACAAGTGTGCGGTCAGGTCAGTTTGGTGCTGCAGGCATTGGCGGATGGACGTTATCAGCTTGAGATCAGCGACGACGGTATCGGCATGCCCGCTGCGGTGCAACTGGGCAGCGGGGCGTCTATGGGCATGCAGCTGATCCCGGCTTTTATTGCCCAACTGAACGCCGAATTGCAATTGCAACGCCAGCCTGGCACTCGTTACCGCATTAGTTTTTGCCCGCAGAAGGAGGCGCGATGAACAGCAGTATTCTGATTGTCGAGGACGAGTTTGTCGTGTCACTCGATTTAAAAAATATGCTCGAAGATCTGGGCCATCAGGTCGTGGCGTCGGTGTCGCGCGGTGAAGATGTGCTGCAGACTGCTTTGCAGGAACGCCCTGATCTGGTGTTGATGGACATTCGTCTGGCCGGCGTCATGACCGGCACTGAGGCCGCGGTGTTGTTGAAGCAACAACTGGACGTACCGATTGTGTTTCTGACCGCTTATTGTGATGAAACCGTGTTGCAGGAAGCAGAGCGCAGTTTTCCGCATGGTTATCTGGTCAAACCGTTTGACCGGCGCGAACTCGCGGCCACTATCCGGATGGCCTCGAATAAACACAAAGCCGAGCTGAGTTGCCGCCGTTCTGAGCAGCGGCTGAAACTGGCGATGGCGGCGGCCCGGCTCAGTTATTTTGAACTGGAGTTAAGTTCCGGCGTACTGGAGCTGCACGGGCCGCTGGCGACAGATCCGACGTTGGCGCCGACAACGCTGCAGCAGATGTTAGTTCCGGCGGAATCTGCACGTCTGGATAAGCTGTTGCACTGCGGCAAAGCTTTTAGTGGTGTATTTCAGGCTGTCAGCGCCACTTTTCCGCGTTTTTTGCAGATCTATGCACAGCCGCAGTATTTAACCGACAGAGCCAGTCCGGTGTTGATTGGCGTGATGGAAGATGTCTCGCGGCAACAACAAAATGATCTGCAGCGGCGGCAGGCCCATGCCGTATTCAGTACGACCGCTGAAGCGATATTAGTGTTGGATGAACAGGGCGCTGTCGTGTTGGCGAATCCGGCTTTCAGTCGCATCAGCGGTTATCCGCTTGCCGCTCAGGCTGTGTGAAAACAGCTGATCACCTTTTGGTCTAAGCGACAGATTTATATGATCAATCGTTCTTGATAAGGCCGTGCTGGAATCTGCCTTTTTACTAAAATTATTGGCATACGAACTAAAACAAAGTGTGCTGATATGACCCAACACATTAAAGGCCAAGGCAGGCATCAAGTCACCTTACTTCCTGAAGCGCTGGATGACTTCGTGACTGAAGATAACCCTGTCCGAGTGGTCGATATTTTTGTTGATGGTTTGCAGCTTGATGCTCTCGGCTTTGAAAGAGTCAATGCAAAACAGACAGGCCGCCCCGGCTATCATCCTGCGACCATGCTTAAACTTTACATTTATGGCTATCTGAACCGAATCCAATCCTCTCGCCGGCTAGAAAAAGAAGCGCATCGAAACGTCGAGTTGATGTGGTTACTGGAGCGATTAACGCCCGACTTTAAAACCATTGCGGACTTCAGAAAAAACAACAGTAAAGGGATTAAGAATGCTTGCCGTGCCTTTATCGACCTATGTCGGCAGATGCAAATGTTTACGGATGTCACTGTGGCCATCGACGGTAGTAAATTCAAAGCGGTGAACAGCAAGCAGAATAACTTCACACCTCAAAAAGCGAAAGACCATATTGCGCGGGTCGAGCAAAGCATTAGTAACTATCTTGAAAAGCTCGATCAAGCTGACCGTGATACGCAGCCTGATGCGAATGCCGAGTTAACCGCAACAAAACTGGCATGGCTAAAGAAACGTTTAGGCGAACTGCAAGAAATCCAACAAACTGTTGAGCAGCAACAAGATAAGCAACTGTCTTTAACAGATCCTGACTCCCGGTTAATGAAAACAAATAACTTGAACCGGCAAGTCTGTTACAACGTGCAAACTGCGGTGGATACGAAGAATCATCTGATTGTTGCCCACGAAGTCACCAACACCACGGACCGTGGCCAACTTCACTCGGTCACTAAGTTGGCTCAGGAAGCTCTTGCCAAAGAAGATATAACCGTACTCGCCGACAAAGGCTATTACAGCCGCAGCGATATTAAAGCAGTGCTTGATACTGGTGCTGTAGCTCTGGTTCCAAAAGGTGATACCTCAGGTGCTGATCGCAAAGGCCTCTTTAACCTCTCGTTGTTTAAATACGACCAGGAAAAAGATATTTATATTTGCCCGACAGGTAACGAGCTTCAAAATAGGTTTGTTACTGTTGAAGACGGCTTGGAACTGCAAATGTATTTTAACTGTATCGCATGTCGCGATTGCACTCAGCGCTCAAAATGCACCACATCCAAAGTGGCCGCGAGACGCATAAGACGCTGGGTTCATGAAGATAAAATGGAAGTTATGCAGGCAAGGCTGGATGCATCACCGCAAACAGCGCTTGTTCGAAAGCAAACTGTTGAGCACCCGTTTGGAACGATCAAAATGTGGATGGGAGCCACTCATTTTCTGATGCGGCGATTCAAAAACGTCAGTACAGAAATTAGTTTGCATATTCTGGCTTATAACCTGAAAAGGATGATATCGATCTGGGGTACAGCAGGATTGGCCAGAAGGTTACAAGAACTCTACGACTAGCAGCGCTAGCCTTTTTTACCACTGCTAACAGCCACATAGCGCCCGATACCGGACTTAAAAAACCTCTGCACAGCCTTTATGAAAATCACAGCATATGAGACTAACTTCAGAGCTATTGTTACGTATCTGACTGGAAGAATGACGAGATACTGCGAAAACCTAGTTTTTACACAGCCTGCGCTATTCGGGGTCAGTTGCCGCAACAGTTTTTATATCCCAACTCACCAAACTCACCGGTGACGCCACAGCTGCATGAAGTCAGTGCCGCGCACTGGAGTGGCGAAGTGACCTGCCAACGTCAGGATGGTTCGGTGTTTCCGGCCTGGCAGCACCTGTGCAAAGTACGGGCACCGATGACCCGAGGCAAACGTAATCATTATGTGTTGATGTTTTCTGATATCAGTGCGCTGCGCCGGGCTGAAGAGCATCTGGTGACGCTGGTGAATCTGGACCATCTGACCGGTCTTGGTAACAGACGCAAACTTGAAACCGTGTTGAAAACTGAAATTGAGCGGGCGCAACGGTCTGGCACTATGCTGGGCATTCTGTATCTGGACCTGGACGGTTTTAAGCTGGTGAATGACACCCTCGGCCATCATGTTGGCGATTTGTTGTTGCAGGAAGTTGCCAGCCGCATTTTGCTGTGCACCCGCGCCGGTGATGTCGCGGTGCGGGTTGGCGGCGATGAATTTGTGCTGATCACGCCGGATATTCATGGCCCGATGGATTGTTACGCGGTTGCCGAAAAGCTGCTTAGTGGGATTTCGGCCGATCTGCAGTTAAACGACAATCAGGTCAGTATCTCCGCCAGTATCGGTATAGCCTGTTATCCGAATGACGCGTCGGATTACACTGAATTGCTCAAATGCGCCGATTTGGCGATGTTTGCCGCCAAAGATGCCGGTCGTGATCGTTATATGTTTTTTAACCCCTATTTGTCGGAAAAAGCTCACCTGCGGGTGCGGCTGGAACGCGATTTAAAACTGGCATTGCAGACGCCAGCGTCGCAACCGCAGCTGGCAGTGCATTATCAGCCGATTGTCGATGCGGTTACCTTACAAATTTGCGGCGTCGAAGCGTTGATGCGCTGGCAGCATCCGCAGCTAGGCGCTATAGCGCCAGACCGCTTTATTAAACTGGCGGAACAATGCAACCTCATTCAGGATGTGTCCGACTGGTTATGTAGCCAGGTGTTAAAGGATGTTGAACTGCTGCAAAGGCTGATCTCACCGGCGTTTTATCTGGCGCTGAACCTGTCGGTGCGTCAGTTTGACGACGGTCTTTTGGTGGAACGGCTGCAACGTTTTTTTACGCCGCAAGGCTTGTGGCCGCGCTTGCAATTCGAACTGACCGAAACCGCCTTTATGCAGTCGGAGCGGCTGGAAGCCAGCTTGCACCAGTTACAGTCGCTCGGATCTTCCATTGCGCTGGATGATTTTGGCACCGGTTATTCATCATTAAGCCGGTTAAAAGAATTGCCGCTGGATTGTCTGAAAATCGACCGGGCTTTTGTGGCGACAATGACCGGTGACAGCCGCAGCGCGCAAATTGTCCAGGCGATTTGTGCGCTGGCGCATGCACTGGACCTGATTCTGGTGGCCGAAGGCGTCGAAACCCATGAGCAGCTGGCTGCGTTGCAACAGATGGGCTGCCAGCGTATTCAGGGTTATCTGCTGTCAAAACCGCTGCCACTGGACCAACTGTGTTTATTATTGCAACATGGTATCCATCTGCATTAACCACGGATCTGCAACAGTGCCGGACCAGGCCCTCTTTGAACAGTCTCAGACCAGCGCTATCGAGTTATACAGTCCGCGTTTGTTATTACGCAGCATGACGCCTGGCGACTGGCCGTTATTTTTTACCTTGCATCAGGATCCGGCAGTGATCCGTTATGTCTGCGACCCGCTTAGTGAGGCGCAGATCCGGCAGCGTTTTGATAGTCGGCTGCAGCCGTGGACGGTGCATCATCCGGACATGATGGCGTTGACTATCCAGCGGCAGGACAATGCTGCAGCGATTGGGGTGATTGGCCTGCGAAGTGACTGGGCCAATAAACAGGCCGAAGTCGGATTTTTGTTATCGCCATCACAGCAAGGCCAGGGCTTTGCCGGCGAGGCATTACAGCGTCTGTTGCAGTTTGCGCTGCAAGACTGCGGCTACCACAAACTGTTGGCCACCGTGACCGCGGGTAATGAACCCAGTTTAAAACTGCTGCAAAAGCATGGATTTGTGCAGGAAGGACTGCTGCGTGAGCATTTCTGGCTTGGCGGCCGTTTTGTCGACGATCTGAAACTGGGTTTATTCAGCCGCGACTGGCGTGCGGTTTGACAGATATCTCAGGCTGAGTAAACTGATTCGGGTCCGCACAAAAAGGAGAGTGGCAGGTGCGAAATTGCTTAGCAGGCATTTGCTGCTTTGTCAGCGTTTGTGCTGCCAGTAGCGAACTGATGGTGTTGTCAGTTATGCCAGTCGAACTCTGGCAAAGCCAGAACTCAGCCTATTTGCCGGTGGCAATGGTGCAACAAATCCTCAATCATTATCCATCGCCTTATACGATTGAATCGGTCAGTCTGAACCGGGCATTCGCCGAATTACAAAGTCGATCCGGGGCTTGTGTGATGGGCGTAAGGAAAACAACCGAGCGGCAACAGAATTTCTTATTCAGTCAGCCCTATGTTATAGCGCCAGAGATCCGTTTGGTGGTGAAAGCGGATTCGGATTCGGATTGGGCGGCGCGGCTAAAAGTGATGCAAGACCAGGATGGTCTGGTCAGTCTGCAACGTGTACTTGATGCACGCACGCCTCCGGTGCTGGTCACTGAAGACGGCCGCAGCTATGGCGCTGCGATTGATCCGATTTTATCGAAACATCGCCGCAACAGCCCAATTTACGTAAAAACAGCTAAAGTCTCGAATTTTGGTGACACGTTACCGATGCTCAATAAAGGTTTTGTTGATATGGCTCTGGAGTATCCGGTGGCTATCACGGACTTGGAATTCCCTATGTTGGCAAGCTTTCGTTTAAAAGAAGCGGACCCATTTGCGTTAGCCTATTTTGCCTGTAACCGTGACGCCGTCACAGCTGAGCTCCTGCAGCAGCTTGATAGTGCCATTCTACAGTTCCGCAACCAGCCTGAATTTAAACAGATGTTACTGGCAATTTACCCACCGGCTGAACGGGCCAAGATTTGGCAAGCCTGGTTAAGACTGTCAGGGAGCTGAGCATGTGCGTGCAAATTTCATTTAAATCGCGAAATTTGTTTTTTTCGGTACATCAAGTGGATAGCCACAAAGACCGCTGATCCATCCAACCCACGGTTTGACTCTGCCGGCAGCACTCCTACACTGCAGTAACCTTTGAGCCTGCTGACAAGGAACTGGTCATGCGTGCGCAGAAGTTGCTTGTCTTGCTCTTTATTGTGTTGCCACTACCGGCTGCGGAGCTTTTGCTGATGTCGTTGACACCGGCCGCCGATTATCAGGACGAATACAACAATTATCATCCGGTAAAAATGGTGCGCCAGGTGCTGAAATATTATGCCGAGCCTTATGCCATTGAATCGGTCAGTCTGAACCGCGCGTTTGCGGTGTTACGCAAAACGCCGGGCGCCTGCACACCGGTCGTGCGCAAATCGGCAGCCCGGCTGCAGGAATTTTTGTTCAGTAGCGCTTTTATTATTGCGCCGGATATTCGTTTATTGGTGAAAACCGATTCACCCTGGGTGGCCCGTTTACACCGCATGAAAAACCGCAATGGCCGGGTAAGCCTGCAAAGCCTGATGCAGCTGCCGCATCCGCCGGTGTTGGTGACAGAAGATGGCCGTTCCTATGGTGACAAACTGGATCCGTTGCTGACGTTGCTGCGCGAAATGCAATCGGTGTATGTCCGCACTGCGAAAACTTCCCGCTATGGTGATTTACTGCCGATGCTGGAGAAAGATTTTGTTGATGCCACGCTCGAATTCACTGAAGCGTTGCCGGTCGAAGAAAAAGTAAAATTCACCGCCTTCCGGCTGGCAGAAGCACCTGATTATACTTTGGCGTATTTCGCCTGCGCCAAGGATGCGCAAAGTGCTCAGGTGATGCTGCAGCTGGATCAGGCGATCAAGGCGTTTCGCCTTTCAGCAGAGTTCCGGCCAATGTTATTGGCGCCATTTCCTGAAACCGAGCGGTCCCAGGTGTGGCAGGCCTGGTTGCAACTGAACTGGCAGGAGCAACAGCCTGCTGCGGCACCACAGCCACATTTGTTGTAACGGCCGCCGCCTTGTCCGGCTGATCAGGTGTCATTTGCACCAAAAGATTGAATTCAATGGGTTGCATTCGTGATGCCGGCTTTTGCCTGCTATAACACAAGGAAGCATTGGATCAATGAGTTAACGCCTGCATGCAGACACAAATGAGCGCCAGAACCCTGGACCGCATCTTATTCACCGGCGGCGTCGTTGGGCTTGGCACTGCGCTGTTGTTGTTTATCGAGCAAATCTATCCGCTGTCGATGGCGATTGACGGCGGCGCGGGTTTGTTGCTGGCGCTGGGATTTATCTGGCGTAAACATCTGCAGCCGGAGCAGAAGTTGTGGTTACTGATGAGCTGCGGTGTCGTGGTTGGTGCTGTTGCCGTGCTGCAGGGGCCTTTTACCGCCGACGGACTGATGGTGCTGGCCGGGGTGTCTGCGCTGGCATTCAGTAATTGGGCCGGAGGCAAAGCGTTGTGGATCCCCGCCTTATGTGTCGCTTATCTGTTGGGCCTGACGCTGCTGGTGGCGCTGCGTTATGTGCAGTATCCGCTGGATGTATTGGCGGATGTGAATCACCCGGGGTTATGGCTGATCACCAGTGGGTCATTTTTATTGTTATTGCTGGCAATGGGCGCCAGCATATTTGAACTGAAAGCGCGGCTCTGGCAGAAAATCCAGCACCTGCAGACCAGCAATCAACACCTGTTCAGTGCCGCTTATCATGATGAGCTGACAGGCTGCATCAACAAACATCTGTTGCAACAACAGCTGGACCCGCAACTCAAAGCCGGGGGCTGTGGCACTTTACTGGTGCTGCGGCTGACACATTTACGCCAGCTCAACGCGTTACATGGGCATCAGCGCGGCGATGATTATATCCAGGCGCTGGCGCACCATATGGCAAACAATGTGCGGTCACCACAACAGCTGGCGCGGCTGAATGGCCCCCAGTTTGCCATCTGGCTGCCGGATCTCACTGACGCGCAACCGCTGGCACAACAGCTGCTGCAACTGTGTCAGGCCGAGCTGGATCTGGGGCTGAGTGGGGTCAATCTGACCGCAGCCG
The DNA here is from genome assembly GCA_034519945.1 of Rheinheimera sp. GTDB lineage: Bacteria > Pseudomonadota > Gammaproteobacteria > Enterobacterales > Alteromonadaceae > Pararheinheimera. The sequence continues at coordinate 63,002 of JAXHNX010000035.1, read as the reverse complement.
CCGTGTGTGCACCGGCGCATGGTACTGACTTGGCGGAGCTGTTAAAAAATGCCGATGTGGTGTTCAGTCATCAGCGTCCGGCGGAGCGGTTCACTGCATTTTCGGCGCAAATGGCCCAGCAACTGAGCGCACACAATCTGGCCAAACAGCGGGTGCGTCATGCGCTGGATACACAACTGTTTTACCCGGTCTATCAAAGCAAAGTCAGTAGTCATGACAGCCATATTTGTGGCTTTGAAGGCCTGGCGCGGATGCAAAGCTTTGATCAGTTGCCGCCGCTGACACCGGGGCAATTTATCCCGTTGTTGCATGAAGAGGGCTGGATGGATGAATTTGGCCGCTCGATGTTGCAGCTGATTATTGGTGATATTCCGTTACTGCAGCAGAAATTCGGTGCGGCGTTAAAAGTGTCGGCCAATGTGTCACCACCGCTGTTTCTGGCGCAGGGTTTTACCGCTTTTATCCGTGATTGTCTGGCCCATCACCGCGTGGCGCCACAAAATCTGGTGCTGGAGATCACCGAAGAGGTATTTGCCACCGAACCGGCCCGGATCATCGCCGTGACGCAGGAATTGCAGCAGATGGGGGTTGAAGTGTCGCTGGATGATTTTGGTACCGGCTTTTCTTCGCTGAAGTATCTGCAGCTGGTGCGGTTCGACGAAATCAAAATCGATAAGTCTTTTATCGACAGGATTGCACTGGATGACAACAGTTTTGTGTTATGCGCGGCGATATGTCGTTTGGGCACCGATTTGGGCTGTCGTATTGTCGCCGAAGGAGTAGAGCAGGCCGAGCAGGTCGAGCAGATCCGGCGCACCGGTTGCCAGCAGATGCAGGGTTTTTATTATGCGCGGCCGGTGTCGTTGACCGCGTTGTTGTAGGGAAATGCCGTGGAACACAGGGCGTGGCAGCCCTGTATGCCACGGCGTTATGCGGGTTACTGGCAACTGCCATTGTTTTTCCACACATCCCACTGGCCGGATCTTTGCGCCGGGTTTTCACCCTGCGTCCACCATTTCGCCGTGTATTTAATGCCTTGATGCGCCACGCTGTTGCCGCCGAGATAAACTGCGCTGGCGGACCAGGTGGGCAGGCCAGTACAGCCGGTATTGGTGCCGCCGGACACTGTCAGCGTCTGGCTGCTGCTGTGGCTTAACCCTTCAGCATCTTTGACCGTCAGTGTGACGGTGTAACTGCCATCTGCCGCATAGGTGTGCGTCGGCGCGGTCGCGCTGGAACTATTGCCATCACCAAAAGTCCAGGCGCTTGATACTACGGCTTTGTCGTCGGTTGACTGATTACTCAGCGTCACACTGCGGCCGTTGATGACAGCGCTGAATTTGGCAACTGGTGCCTGATTCTGGCCGGTGCCACCGCCATCACAACCACTGGCCAGATAGTCGTATGCGGCTTTGGCGTTGATGATACCAAAACCAAAATTAACATCCCGGCCGGCCGTGCCTTTGTCCACGGCGGTTTTATTCAATGCATTGCGGATTTGGCTGTTGCTGCACTGCGGATAATGGCTCCATACCAGTGCGGCCACACCTGACACATGTGGCGTCGCCATCGAAGTGCCGCTGATGGATTTATAGCCGCCATCGCGCCAGGTTGAATTAACGCCAACCCCAGGCGCGGCAATTTCTACCTGATTGTTATATTGCGAGAAACTGGCTTTGGCACTGCTACTGTCGACGGCGGCGACGGAAACCACGGCATCATAGGATGCCGGATAAGACAAAGTGCTGTTGCCGGCATTGCCCGCTGCGGCGATATGCAGCATGCCAGCGGCATAACTTTGGGCAAAAGCGTTGCGCTCTGCAGTGGATTGACCACTGCCACCCAGACTCATGCTGGTAACGTTGGCACCGGCAGCCTGACACTGGTTAATAGCCGCGATCAGATCAGAACCATAAGCCCAGTTGCCGGCGTTATTAAACACTTTGACGATATGCAGTTTCAGCTGACCGTTGCGATTGACACCGACCACGCCCTGATTGTTACCGCCAACCGCTGCAATAGTGCCGGCGACATGGGTGCCGTGACCATTGCCGTCTTCATACCAGTTGCCGGTGTCATTGCTGCCATAACCGTCGTCGCCGGTGACACCGCTGTTGATCAGGTCCGGATGATTCAGCGTGTAGCCGGTATCCAGAATACAAACCTTGCGGTTGCTGACCAGGTTATCCGGCACCTGCAGCGCTTTGACCATCTCAATGCCATAAGGGGTCGATTCGGCCAGCAGATAGCGGATTGGATCTGCCTCGACCAGCGTCACTTGTGGATTGGCTTTGACTTGTCGCAGTTGTTCCGGTGTCAGTTCGACACTAATCAGATTTTGTTCCGGCACTGTTTGTAACGGTTCCAGTTGTAAGGTGCTGGCAAACTGCTGCAATTGTTGTTTGCGCTGCAGCTGTACCTGTTGAGTTGAGAGCTGCTGCGCTTGTTGGGCGCCTGCGGATTTTGTGCCGGCTTTGAGTACTACGATATAACGGTTGCTTGGCTCAGCCGCACTCAGGTTGCTGGCAATACAAAGCGCCAGGGCGCTGAGCGTGAGCCCGGTCCGACGGCTGTTTAAATGGGATAAAACGTGCATGGTGCTGTTTCCTGTTGTTCTGACATCTTTTATTGTTAAATTGAGTGGATGTGCGACCCGGACAGCCATGCAGGCTGGCTGAAATGACAACGCTGTCGGTGCCATGTTAAAGCAACAAAACTGTCATGCGCTGGCTTGATATCTGGGCGATAAATTTTCGATAAATATGGGATTTAGTGAGGGGTAAATTAGCGAGTTTGCTAAGTGGCTGAATGCAATGGAGCGGGAGCTGGCTTTGTAAACGCGGGTATTGTAGGGGCAGCCACAATCGTGTGACGACCAGGCGGCCCCTACAATGGTTTATCGCGGGCTTGGGGTCAATTTAGCTATTCAGCTGCTGCTGGAAAAACGCCACTGTGCGCTGCCAGGCCAATTCCGCAGCGGCTTTGTCGTAGCGCGGCGTGGTGTCGTTGTGAAAGCCGTGTTGGGTGTCCGGATAGGTAAAACTTTGCGCAGTTTTGCCGGCGGCTTTTAAGGCGTCGTCATAGGCTTTGGCACCCGCATTCACCCGTTCGTCATTGCCGGCGTAATGAATCAATAATGGCGCTTTAATCTGCGCAACTTTCTCCAACTCACCCTGGCGGCCATAAAACGGCACTGCGGCGGCTAATGTCGGTACTTCAGTGGCGAGGAAGTTGGCGATGCCGCCGCCATAACAGAAACCGACCACACCGACTTTGCCATTCCCGCCTGCAAGTTTTTGCAGATAAGCCACGCTTTCAATGAAATCCTGCCGTGTTTTGGCTTGGTCCAGCTTGCCGAATAATTCACGGGCTTTGTCTTCATCACCCGGATAACCACCGAGTGTAAACAGCGCATCCGGCGCTAAGGCAATAAATCCAGCCTTGGCGAAACGCCGCGCCACATCTTCTATGTGCGGGTTTAAGCCGCGGTTTTCATGCACCACCAGCACAACCGGAAGTGGCCCGGTTGCTTTGGCGGGTTTCACCAGATAACCGCGCACCGTGCCATTGCCGTTTGGACTTGGAAACTCAACAAAACTAGCCGCCAACGCTGAATCATCCGGTTTCACTTGCTGGCCGAGTGCATAGTTAGGCGTTAAAGCTTCCAGAATCGATAACGCCGTGACACCGGCGACGGCAAACTTCGCGGTACCCGTCAAAAACTCGCGCCGGCTGATATCTCCGTGCACATACCTATCGAACAAACGTAAGGTTTCCGGATGAAAATCGTGGGCGGTTTTACGCTCTGACATAAACTGGCTCCAGGTGCTGGGTCGGCAAAAAAGCCACAGCACTCAGACTGCGGCAATGTATCGATTTTATATACTGCGCCAGGGCCAAAAAAGTGCAAATGTTTTTGCCAGATTTTGAATCAGGCGGCGATATGCTTTATTGGTTACAGAAAGCAGCGACCTTTAGTTACATCAATGACATGTGCGTAAAAACATAAAAAAATGTGCGTCGATTAATCCGGCAAAAAAACATAAGCCTGTTGTCCTTCCTGCGATAATTTGTGTATAACGAGGGATTATTGCGGATTTTGTTTGTCATTTATGCCAAAACCGACCCAAACCCTGAAAACCGTCGCCCAACAACTTGGCGTATCGACGGCCACGATTTCAAACGCCTTCAGCCGGCCGGATCAGCTGTCGGCGCAACTGCGCGAAAAAATCCTCACGGCCTGTGCCGAGCTGGGTTACCAGGGCCCGAATAAAGCGGCGCAGTCGTTGCGTAAAGGCAGCTCCGGCATTATTGCGGTGATTTTATCCGACTCGCTGGAATATATGGTCAGCGACCCGGTTGCCAGCCAGTTTATCCGTGGCGTGGCTAATGCGCTGGAACAGCACAAACTACATTTGTTGTTATTTTCCGGCAGTGCGCCGAGCCTCGATGCGATTGTCGATTTTGTTGACGGCTTTATCTGCTATGGCGCACCGCGCAACACCGATTTGATTTCACAATTGGAAAAGACCCGCAAGCGGGTGCTGACGGTGGACTGTGATTTAACCGAGCGGCCTTCGGTCAATATCGATAATGAACAAGCCGCCTATGAAATCGCCCGCCAGGTGCTGGGCAAAGATGCAAAAGTCGCAGTACTGGGCTTAAGGCTGATTGACGCGCCGGATACCCGTCCGGTTGGTGATGCACCGCTGTGGGACAATCAAAGTTCGATTGCGCATCGCCGGCTGGACGGTTATCAGCGTGCGCTCAGTGAAATGGGCCAGACACTGGTGCCTGAGCGGATCTGGCATATTCCTGAAAGTAATCAACAACAAGCAGCACTGGCAGCGCGCGCTGCGTTGGCGTTAACACCAAGACCCGACACGCTGTTGTGTATGAGCGACCTGATTGCATTAAGCGCAATGCGCGAAGTGCTGCAGGCCGGCCTGCGCATTCCGGACGACGTGCAGGTGGTCGGTTTTGACGGCATTGAAGAAGGCCAGCGTTATCATCCGACGCTCAGCACCGTCTGGCAACACAGTGACCAAAAAGGTATTGCTGCCGTCGAGGCCTTTATCCGCGGCGAAGAAGGCCGGATTTTATTACCTTATGAAGTCCGTGCCGGCGAAAGCTGTCGATCCGTGCAGCGCTGAAAGCCAGATTTGCCGCTCAGTAGCCTCTGACTCTGTCAACGCTGGCCGGTAAGACGCCATCACGGCGAAACTGCCTGATATTGGCCGCAACAATCGCGGACGCAGTGCTCCTGTTCGTGGGCGCTGCGCAATGAGGCAGGACGGTCACTGCTGGATGCCGCCACTGCCATGCAGGATCTGGCAGCGGTTCGGTCTGAAAAACATCCAGCACCGCATGTGAAAGATGGCCAGAATCAAGTGCAGCCAACAAAGCACTGTCATCAACAATGCCGCCACGGCCAAAATTAATCAATGCCGCACCGGGCGGTAACTGTGCCAGCAAAGCGGAGTTGATCAGACCTTGGGTATCCGCAGTCAGTGGCAGCAGACAAACCAACAGGTCAGTGTTGCCCAGCATCTGCGTTAAGGCCGCATCCCCATGAAAACACTCGATGCCGCTGATCGATTTCATCCTGCGACTCCAGCCACAGACCGCAAAACCATTTTGTCGCAGGCGCTGGGCCGCAGCTTCACCCAGTGCACCCAATCCGAGCAGACTGGCGGTTTTCTGCCGGGCCGGCAGATAAGGGCGTGCCTGCCAGACCTGTTGTTGTTGTTGCCGGGCATACGCCGGCATATCGCGATGCAGGTACAGCACAGCAGTTAATACCGCTTCTGCCATCGTCGTGGCTAGTTGCGGGTCCACCAGCCGGACAATCGTCAGTCCGGTGTCGGCCAAATCAGTCACCAGCCGTTCTACGCCGGCCCACACGCTGTGAACCCATTGCAATTGCGGCAATTGTCGCAAGTCTGCCGGTTCTGGGTTCGCGACAATAGCGACAGTACAGTTGGCTTTTTCTGCCGCACTTAGCGCAGCAAATGCGACAATTTTTTCTTCCGGCATGGCGGATTGTAGCGCCTGCAGCCAGGCGTCCGTATGTGCATACGCGGGCGCCGCTAAAAATGGGATTGGCAGCTGATTCATTGGGCATACACTCCGTCAAAATCACAAAAGCCTTTTATTTCTATCGGGTTGCCGGATGGATCGCGTAAAAACATCGTGGCCTGTTCACCTGGCTGTCCGGCGAATCTGATCGTGGGCGCGATGACAAAATCCAGCTGTAGCGCCAATAAACGCTCAGCGAGCGCCTGCCAGTCTTCCATTGGCAATATCACGCCAAAATGTGGCATCGGCACTAAATGCTCGCCGACAAGTCCGGTGTTAGTACAAGCAAACGGCTCACCCAGATGCAGTGACAACTGATGGCCAAAAAAATCAATATCGACCCAGCTCTCGGTACTGCGTCCTTCCTTACAACCCAAAACGGTGGTGTAAAACTGTCTGGCTGCTGCCAGCTCATGGACAAAAAAAGCCAGATGAAATAACGCGGTCATGGCAAAAGTCTCCTGTTTGGTGGTCATCAGTGTGCCGGGAAAATGCTAGCGGTCATCATTCAAAATGAATAGCATATAATTGTTGTTCAATTCGAAAGGAAAACTTGTGGATAGCCGCTTTTTGCAAAGCCTGATCGCGACAGTCGAATGTGGCTCTATTGCCGAAGCCGCGCGCGCGGAAAATCTGACCGCTGCAGCCGTCAGTCAACGGATCCAGGCGCTGGAGCGGGAACTGGGTTTTGCGCTGTTGTCACGACAGGCGCACACGGCCCGGCCCACGGAGGCGTGTCAGCAGTTATTGCCACGGGCACGGCATATTGTCAGTGAAGTCGCGCTGCTGGCCGGAGATGCGGATCCCGCAGGACTGACCGGTGTGATCAGGATCGGCGCGATTTCTACCGCCATGACCGATAAGATCCCCGGTGTGCTGCGTCATTTTTCCCGGCATGCCGCCAATGTGAAGCCGACGCTGGTTCCCGGTACTTCGCATTCGTTATATCAGGCATTGCTGGCGGACGAAATCGATGCCGCCATCGTTGTGGCGCCGGCGTTTGAACTACCGAAAAGTCTGCAGATGTTGCCGCTTGGCAGCGAGCCGCTGGTGTTATTGTCCCGGCATCTGCCGCAGGATGGCATCCTGACAACTTTAAAAACCAATGCATACCTGCGCTATGATCCGAAAGCCTGGGGCGGGCGTTTTGGCGAAAATTACCTGAAAGATCAGGGGTGTCGGCTCGATGCTATCTGTGATTTGGACGCATTGGAAACGATAGCCATGTTGGTCGCTGACCGGGTTGGCGTCAGTCTGGTACCCTGTTGGCCGGGGTTGGAGAAACTGGCGCCGCAGTGTGTGATCACGCCGATTAACGACGCAGCGTATGCCCGGCAACTGATCTTGCTGCATAAACAGCAACAGCCAAGGCCCGCCATGTTCAGCGTGTTACAGCAGGCATTGCAGTCCCCGCCATCATGCGGCGTGCTGTGACGCGCGGCGTCAGAACCGCTGGCTGTTTCAGCGCAGCCAGCCTTTGCTTAACTGGCGAAACTGCGCGGTGCCGGCTTGATGCAACCATTCAAATGCCACCATTTCGCGGCTGACTATCACCACGCCTGCCTGTTGTAGCCGGCCAAGTGCCAGCTGTTTATCACTGTCACGGCGAGAACCACAGGCTTCTGCCACCACAAACACCTGATAACCGGCGGCCGTTAGATCCAGCGCCGTCTGCAACACACAGACATGAGTTTCAGTACCACACAGCACGATTTGGCGGCGGCCGGAATCAGCTAATGCCGCCTGAATATGTGGCTCCTGGTAAGCACTGAAATGGATTTTTTCCAGAATTTCTTCGCTTTTAAGTAGCGCCAGCAGCGACGGCAGGGTCACGCCAAGGCCTTGTGGATATTGCTCGGTCGCCAGCACCGGCACCGCCAGTTCACGCGCCACTTCCAAAAGCCAGCGGCAGTGTTGTTCGACTTCAACGTTGTGGTGAATGGCCGGTGCTAATTTGCTTTGCAGGTCAATCAGCAGTAGCAGGCTATTATCAGCGGTTAATAACATCAGAGTCTCCGGTATTTGACGTGCTGGTTACTATGCCAGCAACTGCTGCTACATTGCATAGTCCAGACAAAAAACTACTTCGATGGAGAGCGTTATGCCAGAAACCTCAGACGATCAACCACTGAACCTGCGGGATTTCGCGCTGGTATTGGACGCGCAGCAGCAAGTCCATGCGCTGCCTACCGGGCCTGAGTTATACCCGCAGCTGGGAACGCAGTTTGCTGGCTTTCATGGTTGCGTGCTGCTGTCGGAATATACCTTCAGCGAAAATTGGGCGTCTTTTGAGATGCATCCGGCCGGCGATGAAGTGTTGTATTTGCTATCCGGCCGTTGTGAATTGCTGCTTGAAGAAGCTGGTCAGTTGCAGCGTATCCCTTTTGACAGGCCAGGGCAGGTACAGGTGATCGCCAAAGGCTGCTGGCACAGCGCAGATATCATCCCGGGAGAAACCTGCCGTATCTTGTTTTTCACCCCAGGCGCCGGCTCTGAGCACCGGCCGCGCAATAATTGAACCGCGCGGGTGGCCGTCGGAAAACTTTGCCGCCAAGATCAGGCCGCTGCTGGCTTGGCGGCCTGTTGAATGATCCAGTCGTTGACGACAGTTTCCAGCACATCTAGCGGCATCCGCCCGGAGCCAAGTACAACGTTATGGAATTGCTTTAAATCAAAGCGCGCACCCAGCGCCTTTTTGGCTTTTTCCCGAAGCTCTAAAATGCGTAACATGCCAATCATGTAGCCGGTGGCCTGACCCGGCCAGACCACATAACGGTCGGCTTCATGCGGCGGGATGCCATAGTCGATCACCTGTTGGCGCGACCATTTCATCGCATGGATGCCGGTATCAGCGACTAGCCGTTTGGCGCGAAATAACTGCGCGTCCAACTGGCCCAGCAAACCGATATCATCGCCCTGATACCAGCCCAGCTCGACGGCCAATTGTTCGGCATATAAGGCCCAACCTTCGCCATAAGCGACTTGCCAGCCAAATACCGGTGCACGCCGGTACGCCGGCAGGCTGTCCAGTTCGACCAACAAGGCCCACTGAAAGTGATGGCCGGGGATGGCTTCATGGTAGGCCAGCGTGCGCATACCGACGATCTTAAAGGTTGGGCCTGGCAGCGGTACCCAAAATACGCCAGGTCTGGAGCCATCAACGGTTGGGCCGGTATAACGCGCTGCCGCACTGGCCTCGGTCACCTGAGGTTCACGCCGCACCACACAAGCGCCGCGGGGTTGCAGATCAAAAGCGCTTTGCGCCCTTGTTTTGGCGTCATCGACAATGGCCTGATACCGGGCAATCAGATCCGACCGCATCGTGGGCTGGTCTGTTGGCTGTAGTTTCAGATTCAGCGTTTTCATCCGGGCCATCACCGGGCCTTCGCGGTAGCCCAGTTTACCCAGCAACAGATCCATTTGTTGCTCGATGCGCACAACTTCGCGCAGACCAATGGCATGGATCTCTTCGGCGGATAAATTGGTTGTGGTGTTGGTGCGCAGCGCCGCGGCATAAGCAGGCAGGCCCTCAGGCCGCCAGGCAAGGCCTGCCTGATCATTGGTTTTTGGCAACTGGCGTTCCAAGAACTGTTGCACCCGCAGGTAAGCAGGCCGGATCGCCTGTTGCACCAGTAATTCGGCTTGTTGTAGTTGCTGCGCCCGTTCTGGCGCTGCGTATCCGGCCAAACCCCCGCTGCGGTCTCTGAGCGAACTGACCAACACATTGTCGGCTGCTGCGGGTGTCAAAAAACGCTTCAGCTGCGCGATAGCGGCTTCGGTAATGGCTCTGGGCATTCGAAGTCCTTGTTGCTCCAGCGTTTCGGCCAAGGTAAAAGCCTCGTCGATACGGGGGCCACCAGACGCAGCCTTGCTATGTAATTGTCCACATCGGTTTTATGCCGGATCGGGTGAAAGCGTGTCAGCGTTTCCACGACCATCAAATGGGCGCCAGACATTTGTTCAAACGGATATTTTAATGCCGCATATTTGGCGTTTTCTAGCACGCTGCTGAGTTCAAATTGAATGATACGGGCGGTTATTTGCTGCTCAGCCGTTAAGTCTGATAGACGAAAAGTGCCAAGTTGTTGCAAGCCCTGTTGGGCAAGTCGTGCCCGGCTTTCCGCGGCTTCTGCCGAGAATGAGGTCAATTGCCGGTCCATCTGGTGTTGGATCTCCGGGGGTAAAAACTCAACGCGGCTAGATAACGACGGGGTTGTTTTCATCCATGCAATGGCGAACTGGTCGACCCAGCTTTGAAAATCGGCGCGCGCAAAGGCGGTTGAACTGACAAACAGGAACAGCCATACCCAGAGGAAACGGATGTTTAATAACAGGTTCTTCGCAGAGCAATGGCAGACCTTTGCAATGACGGTGCGATTGAAATGACGCATCGGAGTTCCTTCGGTGAAGTTGCAGGTTTTGGCGGCGGGCGAAAAGATGCATTAGGTTTAACTGAAGTTCATCAAATAGCCAGTTTTTCTGTTATACACATGAGCTGATGCCACTTCAGGGCGAGGGAATACAGATGCAAAGACCATACAAACTCGCTCTGTTGCTGATTTTTTGCCTTTGTGGCGGTGCCAGGGCTGCAGATCAGACACCCATAGCACAGGCGGTAAAGGTGACTACATTGTCGACCATGCTGGCAGATAGCGGACTCGGCGAATGGGGTTATGCCGCGTTGGTGGAAGTGGATGGCAAGCGGGTTTTGTTTGATACCGGTGCGCATGCAGATGTGGTACTGCAAAATGCCAAAACGCTGGAGATCGATTTGTCGACGGTTGAAGATGTGGTGATCTCACACTTTCACAGCGACCACACCGGCGGGCTGCTGACGCTGCGCCGGGCAATGGCGGCGATTAATCCCAAAGCATTGTCCCGGCTACATGTCGGTGCAGGTATTTTAGCGCCGCGTTATAACCTGCAGCGGCAACTACGCAATAGTTTTATCGAAGTGGCTGACGCTTACCGAAAAACCGGCGGCAAAATCATTGAACATGCAGCGCCGGGTCAGATTGTGGCAGGGGTATGGTTGAGCGGGCCGGTGCCGCGCAAATACGCTGAAACCAACTGGAACCCTGGGCTCTTGGTCCAGCGCGACGGTAAGTTCGTTGCCGATAATTTGTCAGAAGACAGCTCTTTGTTCATTCCAACGGCGCAGGGCACCATCATCATCACCGGTTGTGGCCATGCCGGCATTATGAATATCGCCGATGTGGCGCGTGAACTTGCGCACTCTGCCACCATCCTGGCTGTGATCGGGGGCATCCACCTGTATGCGAAATCCGACGCAGTGCTGGTGCGTACCGCGCAGCATCTGAAAGGGCTGCGTTATCTGGTCGGTGGCCATTGTACCGGCATCGAAGCCTTATTCCGGCTGCGGCAGTTATTGGGCCTGTCGCAGCAAACTGCAGTGGTCGAAGCGGTCGGCGCGACCTTTACCTTGGGCAGTGGCATTGTGCCCGGAGAAATTGCCGCATGGGTGGGGCCTGACAGTTAAGCGCCGACAGACAAAAAAATTTCACTTTTCTGTCGTGCTGCTATTGCAGCTTAAACGTTTAAGATGTATACCTTGGCATCACTGTCGGTTAAAGGCCGACAGACCACCGGGAACCCTGCAACAGAGCTTTGTTGGACTGCAGTGCTCTGGTTTTCGCAGCGCGGACGGAAGAGGCAGCCATGATCAAAAGCAATACCATACAGTTAGGTCTGAGCGCGCAACAAGCGCAACAGCGTCAGCTGAGTCAGGTCAAGTGGATGACTTGCCTGATGTTTTTTGTTTTTGCCATGACCACAGACGCTGTCGGCGTCATTATTCCCAAAGTGGTGCAGCAATTTAATTTAAGCCTGACCGAAGCCGCGGCCTTTCATTATGTGCCGATGGTCCTGATTGGGTTGTCCGGTTTATTGCTCGGCCGGCTGGCGGATTCGATTGGCCGCAAAACGGTGATTATGGCCGGCCTCGCGATTTATACGCTGGCCTGTATTGCCTTCGCTTTTGGCAATACTTTCTTGTTTTATTTAGGTTTGTTAGGCGTGTCTGGCCTGGCGATTGGTTTGTTTAAAACCGGTGCCTTAGCGCTGATTGGCGATATCAGTCCGGACAATCAGCAGCACACCCGGTTGATGAACCGGGTCGAAGGCTTCTTTGGCTTAGGCGCAATCGCCGGGCCGTTATTGGTCACCTTATTAATCAGCTATGAGCTGGACTGGACGCAGTTATATCTGCTGGCCGGGCTGATTTGTGGCTTGTTGCTGGCATTAGCGTCGATGTTGCAGTACCCGGAATATGAACCCTCATCACAGCAAGATGGGCAGCAAGCCGATTTATGGCAAAGCCTGAAGCTGGTGCGCGACCCTTATGCGCTGGGATTTTCTCTGGCTATTGCCTGTTATGTCGCAGTCGAAGTGGCGGTGTTTGTCTGGCTGCCAACTTTGCTGCAAAGTTATCAGGGCGAGTATCAGTTTCTGGCATTGCATGCCATCACGGTGTTTTTTGTGCTGCGAACGCTTGGTCGTTTTCTGGCTGAGTGGATTTTAAGCAAACTGGAATGGAGCCTGGTGCTGGCGCTGTTCAGCAGTGCGATTTTATTGTGTTATGTCGCCAGCATGGTTGGCGGCGTTGATGTTGCGGTCTGGCTGATGCCATTGTCCGGGCTTTTTATGTCTATGATGTATCCAACGATTAATTCCAAAGGCATCAGTTGTTTCCCGCGGGCCCAGCATGGCGCTGTCGCCGGGTTGTTGTTGGCTTTCACCGCGCTGGCCGCCGCTGTTGGCCCCTTGTTGATGGGCATTGTCGGCGACTTTTTTGGTGAAGTGCGGTATGGCTTTTATCTGGCGACCTTTATTGCCGGCGCACTTTGCCTGCTGATGTGGCTCAATACTTTGTTTAAACCTGCGGCAGCGCGGCTCTCGGCGCAGGATCAATCCACAATTTCCCATTGATGTAAGCACTGCAGGCATTGCGCCTGTCTTCCCTGTTGCGGCGGCCATTGGTCGCCGTTTTTTTGCTTATGATGTAGCTTGTTTACCCAAAGCACGCAGTGCATAAGCAAATAACAGAGTCAGTGCAGTACCAAATAACAGGATGCATAGTGCTTTTTCCAGGCTGGGTTTGTTTGCCAGAAAATAGCCAACCTGCGCCAGATTCAGCACCGCCACGCCTTTTAACATCAGTTCTTTGTCAATTTTACTCAGCACAAATGCACCCAAAGGCGCCATTAGCAGCACAACAGGATAGGCGCAAAGCCAGGTCTGGATTTGATATTGGCTCAGACCGTCATCAATAAAAAACCGATAGCTATAACCCAGTACGCTCATAGCAGCCATCAGCATAATGCTCATGTGAGTGGCTACTTTTTCATGCATCCGCAGGCGGGTCACTAACAAGGTATACAGAATAATGTCAGCACCGGTGCCAAATAAGCTGGCACAAATGCCACCGCACAACAGCACCAGCGCAAATACCGGCCAGTCCTGGCGCGTAATAGCTGGCAATGCCAGGCGAAAACCACGGTGTTTGCCAAAACTGTACACTACGGCAAACGCCGTGATCAGGCTGAGAAACAGCGCCTGAATGATATAAACCGGCAGTTGTTGCACGAAATTCATGCCAAAGACAAATCCGATAAAACACACGGGGATCATCCATAGCACTGGCTTGTAGACCTGCCAGCGCGGGGCATGGCTTAAGATAAAAATACTGGCGCTGGTCATGCCAATACTTTGGATCATCAGGCTAAAGTCGCGCGCCATAGTGCGGTCAATACTCAAAAAAATATTCAGCACCGGAAAAGCCACAGCGCCGCCGCCTTCCGGCGTGACGCCGGCAACAAAAGCGCCAACCACCATGATGGCGGGGTAGTACCAGTGTTCAAGCAAAAAACTCAGGTCATTCAGCGCATAAAATAAGCCGCACCAAACGATTAAAGCGCCGGCAAACCAGCTGTTAAAATACTTATTGCGAAACATGAATCGACTCATAATGACCGGGGCAGCCGATGTTATACCAATTCGGTGCTGCCAAATCCAGCGGGTTTGAAAGCGCTTTATTCGAAGGCAAGATACGGTGCGTCGTGACTACGCCGCAACTGCCAGGCGCTCCGTGGTGCTGGCGATATTTTCCGCAGGCCTCTTGTCAGCGGCAGCACTTTGCGCGACAGTGGTGAAAATTTAGTTGCTGTTTTGTCTGAACGAATCAACCAAATCAAGGAGTTAAGATGACTGGGATTATTCTGCTGGTGCTGATCGCGGTATTGGTGTTTGTGGTGATTGGCGTTTATAACCGCTTAGTCGCGCTGAAAAACCGCTGGCAAAACGGTTTTGCCCAAATCGAAGTGCAGTTGAAGCGCCGTTATGACCTGATCCCAAATCTGGTCGAAACCGCCAAAGGTTATATGGCGCATGAACGTGAAACATTGGAAGCGGTGATCGCGGCGCGCAACAGCGCGATGTCAGGTTTGGCGGCGGCCGCCGCGGCGCCGACTGATGGTGCTGCCGTGCAGGCGCTGGCCGGGGCCGAAAATGCCGTGCAACAGGCAATGAGCCGGTTCAGTGTGGTGATGGAAGCCTACCCGGATTTAAAAGCCAATCAAAATATGCTGCAGCTGAGTGAAGAGCTCAGCAGCACTGAAAACCGCGTCGCCTTTGCCCGTCAGGCCTTTAACGATGCCGTGATGGACTACAACAGCTATCGTCAGAGCTTCCCGGCGGTGGTACTGGCCGGCAGTTTTGGCCATGGTAAAGATGCGACGCTGCTGGAATTCGCTGACAGCGCCGCGATCCAGGCGGCGCCTGTCATTAAATTCTGAGCCGCCACTGATGGCAATGAACTTCTTTGAGGCGCAACAACAAGCCCGCAGCCGCACCCGGCTGCTGGTGCTGTTGTTCAGTCTGGCCGTGCTGTTTTTGGTAGCACTGACGGATTTGGTCGTGTTGATTGCGTTGGCGTTTTTACAGGCGGATCAGCTTGATCCGGCCGCGCCTGAGCAGTTTCCATGGGGCTATCTGGCGGTCAGCAGCCTTGCGGTGGTTTCGGTTATCGGCGCTGTGGTGCTGTTTCGCCTCGCCCAGTTAAAAAAAGGCGGCAAAGTGGTCGCCGAGGCCTTGGGCGGACGACGTTTAAAAAGTGATGAAACTGATCCCAAAGTGCGGGTGCTGCAAAATGTGGTCAGTGAAATGGCCATTGCTGCCGGCGTGCCGGCACCGCCGCTGTATGTGCTGCCAGATCAGAGTATCAATGCCTTTGCTGCTGGGTTTTCCCCGGCTGATGCGGTGATTGGCGTCACTGAAGGCACGTTAAATCTGCTCAGCCGCGACGAGTTACAAGGCGTGATCGCACATGAATTCAGCCATATCCTGAACGGCGATATGCGGCTCAATCTGCGTTTGCTGGCGCTATTGCATGGCATTTTATTTATCAGTGAAGCCGGACAGCAGCTGCTGCAAGTCCGCAGTAGCGGCCGTGACCGTAATGGCGGCATTCTGGTGGTGTTTGGTGTTGGCCTCAGTTTTATCATCATTGGCTACATCGGCGTGTTATTCGGCCAGTTGATCAAAGCGGCGGTGAGCCGGCAGCGCGAATATCTGGCCGACGCCAGTGCGGTGCAGTTCACCCGCAACCCGGCCGGTATTGGCGGCGCGTTAAAACGTATTGCCGCGCTGCAACAAGGCGGGCGGGTGAAACATCCGCAAGCCAGTGAAATGAGTCATCTGTTTTTTGCCGACGCGCTGTCACGCTGGCAGATGGGGTTTATCGGCGGCTGGTTTGCCACCCACCCACCACTGACGGATCGCATTAAACGCATTGAACCGCATTGGATCGGTGGGTTGCCGGATGCAGCAACAGCCGCGACACCGGCCGGCACGCCTGTCGCAGCTGCGGTATCCAAACCGCTGGAGCAGCGCATGGCGATCCTGCAGGCCGCGTTGCTGGCCACTCAGGCTGGTGTACAACAGGCCGGCGCGACCGCTGCTACTTTGGCCGGCGCGCCTGACTCCTTACTGGCGCAAGACCTCACTGTGCAGCGCCGGCAGTTGCAGGCTGAATTTGACAGTCTGCCTGCGCCGGTGCGCCATGCCAGCGAGCATGAAGTGCCGGCGCAGGCGCTGTTATGTTGTTGTCTGATGAGTGAACAGGATTTGGCACGCCAGCTCAAATTGGTGCAGGGCCTCGGCATGCCGGGTTTACTCAGTGAAGTAGACCGGTTATTTGATCAGGTGCAGCCGCTGCAGGCGCTGACCCGGCTGACGTTATTACAGCAGCTGGTGCCGACGTTAAAACAGCTGAGTCAGAGCCGATTTACGCACTTACAACAGCTATGCCGCGCGCTGATTGATCTCGACGGCCATTGCGATACTTTTGAAGCGCTGGTCTGGTTATGGCTTGACCATGTGATTGCGGCAGAATTTGAGCCGCAGGCGCAGGCCAAAGCGCGGCATGGCCGGTTGGCGCAGGTGGTGCCGACGTTGTTGCCTTTGCTGCATTGGGTGAGTCAACAATCAATCAACCCGGCAGCGCAGCTGGACAGCTGGCAGGCCGGTTTGCATGCGCTGGGGCTGGACCCGGCGACGATAGTACAGCCCGCGTCCCAGCCGCTCGGCAGTCTGCAATTGCTGCCGCTGATAAACAGCACACCGATGCTGAAACAACAAATCTGGCTGGCACTGCGCGCTGCCGTCGCTGCCGATGGTCAGTTGTTACTCGATGAACTCTTGGTGCTGCAGGGCGTGGCTTTATTGCTGGAGATCCCAATCGACAGCGCGCCGGCCGCCAGTGGGTATTAATTCCGCCTTGTGACCCGGCGTGTACGGCGATGTTGTTTAAGGATATGTTGTGTACGCCACGTGGTGGCCAGCGTGCTTCGCTTGCCGTATCTTGTATGATTCAAATGACCGTAGGTACGGTAAACGCAGCGCCGCCGTACGGAAAAAACGTCGCCGCGTTATCAAATCCATTGTGTTAACTGCGCCTTGCAACCAGCTGCTGTACCTGCACCGGCAGCAGCTGTTGTAAAGCAGCAGACCAGCGGGTTTCATGGCGTTGCCACAACACACCGCAATAAATCACCGCAAAACCAATGGCGCACAGCACCAGTGGGAACCAGTTGCTGTTGTCGAATAAATCAAACGCCAGATGGCATAAATAAATCAGCACACCCATAGCCCCAAACACGGCAAAGAGCCGGCGCACCAACGCGACGCCAATTAATAACAGGCCAATGTTAATGGCGGCGTAAATCGCTTTGCCGATTTCACTGTCCGAATCCATCGACGTCAGGCCACCCCAAAAACTCAGCAGGCCAGATAAATACAGCCAAAAAGCAAAATCGGCCGGACGCCGGTTGCGCAGGTCAACATAAAATGCCAAGGCTAACGTCAGTAAGCCCCAGCCAACCGCAACCCATTTGCGCTGTTGCCAATCCGGGTCTAGGTCTTGTAACAGCAGCGGCGCCAGGTCCATGCCGAGATACCACAAAGTCACAGCGACCGGCAGCAATAAAAACGGCAGCCGGTAACGATACAAAGCAAAAGCGGCTGTCAGCAAAGTTGCCAATTCCAGCCAGAGCCAGCGCGCGTCAATCCATTGATGATAATGCTGGTAATCGCGGTTATCCCATAAGCCATAACCCAGCAACAGGCCAAATACAAAGAGCGGGGTTTGCACCAGCGCAAAAGTGGCAAAGATGCCGGTTAACAGCGGTTGTTGGCGGCCGCGCTGATGTTCAGCCAGCGCCAGCCCCAGCAAGGCATAACATCCTGCCAAAGTGGCAAGGCCTAATCCGCCATAAAAATCATGGCTTAAACTCATAAACAATGACATCGCTGCAATCGCCAGCACGCCACCAAAGTAATACAGCAAGTGGGCCGCTTTGAATTGTGCAACGCCCTGTTGCTGTTGCTGCAGGAATTGCCAGAGCTGCAGGTCCTGGCCAGGTTGCAGAATGCCGGCCTGCAACGCGTCTTGCAGATGTTGGAGCTTGATTTTCATAACCGCAGTCATGCGCAAAATAATCACCTTAGCCTTTGTGATCGCGTGCAGCAAGGGGACAATTTTTTATTGTGTTGCTGTAAGCAATTTGTTATTTATGCGCCTTGTCGCAAAATCATCGCCATGCGGAGGGCTGATGTGTTGAGTTCACGGTTAGGCAGACTGGTGCAGGCCTGGTGGCACAGTTGCCGGGCATATTTGCAGCCCCGCATCGGGGTGTCAGACCGGCAATATCAGCAACAGCTGCAACAAAAACAAAGCGCTTTAGCGCAGGCTGCGGCGCAGCAGCAGCTTGGGTTGCTGGAAGCGGAAAAGCGCCGCTGCCAGCAACAGTTGCAGCAGCTGGCTGCTGAATTTCAGACCAGTGAAATTGCGGCCAGTCAGGCGTTACAACAACAGGACGAGCCCGTCGCGCTGCAACATTTGTGGCAACTGGCGCGGATTGAACAGCAGCAGGTTGCCGCTCAGCGCCAACTCGCGCAGCTGTCGCAGCAATGCAATGACCGCATGCAGGCAGCGGCGTCAGGTGACGCAGCAGAGCCGCCACCTTTGGCAGAATTACAGCAACTGGCGCTACAAGCCAGTGCTGAGCGGCATTTACAGCGGCTAAAAGCTCAAGGAGGCCCACAATGAGTTTGTTCTGGTTACCGCAGACCCAATGGTTCAGTGTTGCGCTGGTGCTGATGCTGGGGATTGGCGCATTGGAGCTGCTGGCGTTGTTGTTTGGCCAGAGTATGGCGGACGCGCTGGACCAATGGCTGCCAGACCCGGACCTTAATCCACACAGCGAAGTGGCTGTGGGCGAAGACAGCAGCCTGGCACGGCTATTTAGCTGGTTACGTTTTGGCGAAGTGCCGCTGCTGATGTTGCTGGTGTTGTGGTTATGCTGTTTTGGCCTGAGTGGTTTGTTATTGCAGTGGGGCATTTTTCAGCTGAGCCAGACCTTGTTACCGGGTTGGCTGGCGGTGCTGCTGGTGTTGCCGGCGACCTTTTTGCAGTTGCGGCTCAGCGGTGGCTGGCTGGCCCGGGTGCTGCCAAAAGATGAAACCACCGCCGTCAGCCAACATGATTTACTCGGCCGTGTCGCGACTATTACTTTGGGGCATGCCCGCAGCGGCTACAGCGCGGAAGCCCGGGTGATGGACCAACATGGCTATCAGCATTACATCCGGGTTGAACCGGACGACCAGTCAGAATTGCAGCAGGGCAGTGCCGTGTTGTTATTGAGTTATGCCGGTGGCCGTTATCTGGCCTGTATGGCCCCCGAATCTTTATCCCCCTCAGAGCAAAAGGAAGTGAAACGATGAATGAAGTAAGCCCACTGACCATCTCGGTCGACGTCTTGACCCTGGTGGGTGTGTTGTTGGGGGTCTTGCTGGTGCTGGGCCTGATCCTGGCGCGGTTATACAAACGTGCCACCAAAGAAGTGTCTTTTGTCCGCACCGGTTTTCGCGGTGAAAAAGTGATTATGAATGGCGGCGCCATTGTGCTGCCGGTGCTGCATGAAATTATCCCGGTCAATATGAATACACTGCGGCTCGAAGTGCGCCGTGCCGCAGAGCAGGCGCTGATCACCCGCGACCGGATGCGGGTCGACGTGATGGCGGAGTTTTATGTGCGGGTCAAACCCACCGTCGAATCGATCGGCAATGCCGCCCAGACGCTGGGTTTAAAAACAATGAATCCGGCCGAGCTGAAAGAGCTGGTCGAAGGTAAGTTTGTTGATGCGCTGCGCTCAGTGGCGGCAGAAATGGCGATGGAAGAGCTGCACGAAAAACGCGTTGATTTTGTACAAAAAGTGCAGCAGGTGGTGTCGGAAGATTTGCTGAAAAACGGTCTGGAACTGGAATCGGTGTCGTTAACCGGCCTCGATCAAACCGCCTTTGAACACTTTAACCCGCAAAACGCCTTTGACGCGGAAGGTTTAACCAAACTGACGCAGGCGATTGAATCACGCCGGAAGATCCGCAACGACATCGAGCAAGAAACCGACCTTGCCATCAAGCAGAAAAACCTCGAAGCCGAACGGGCCAAGCTGCAAATCTCGCGCGAAGAAGAATATGCGCGCTTAGAGCAGGAGCGGGAAGTGTCTATCCGTAAAGCGCAGCAATCTGCAGAGATCGCCCGCGAACAGGCAGAGAAAAAACGTGAAGCCGAAGAAGCGCAAATTGCGGCACAGCGAGAAGTTGATTTAAAACGTATTCTGTCCGAGCGCGATATCGAAAACGAAACCATCCAAAAAGAAAAAGCCGTGCGCGAGATGGAAATTGCCAAAGCGCGGTCCGTTGAGCAGGCCGAAATCGAGCGGCAAAAAGCGGTAGAGCTGGCGGCGCAGGAAAAATCCATTGCGATTGCGGAGAAATCCAAATCGGAATCGGAAGCCAAAGCGCTGGCGGATAAAGCCCGCGCCTTGGCGGTGAAAGAAGAAGAAGCGGTCATCACAGTGCGGGAAACCGAGCGGGCCGAGCGGGACCGCCAAATCGAACTGGTGGCGGCGCGCCAGCAGGCGGAAAAAGAAGCGATCCAGCTTACCGTCACCGCAGATGCCGAGAAAAAAGCCGCCATCGACCAGGCAGAAGCGCAACGTTTAGCAGCGCAGGGTAAAGCCGATGCGGAACGACTGGCGGCACAAGGTCAGGCCGATGCCGAAATGGCGCTGGCCGAAGCCAAGGCCCGCAGTTACACAGTGGAAGCGGAAGGTAAAAAAGCGGTCAACGACGCGGCCAATACCTTATCTGCCGAGCAAGTGGCGATGCAAATTCGTCTGGCGCTGATTCAGCAATTGCCGGAGATCATTGCGCAAAGCGTCAAGCCGATGGAACAAATCAGCGATATCAAAATTCTGCAGGTCAACGGTTTACACGGCAACAGCGCCAGCGCCGGAAATTCAGCGGAACAGGGCGGCACGCCAGATTCGCTGGCCGACCAGCTGGTCAACAGCGCGCTGAAATACCGGGCGCAGGCACCACTGCTGGATTCGCTGATGGCAGAAATTGGCATTCAGGGTGGGCAGATCAATGGTCTGACACAGGGGCTGTTGCAACCGGGCTCAGGCAGTAATCAGGCCGGATAAGCCACCGGCCACAGTAGTACCTTGTTTGTCGCTCCAAAGCCGGCCCTGATGCCGGCTTTTTTACTTCCTGTGTACCTTGTGGTCCCTGCAAACCGGAGTTTGGTCCCTGCAGCATTGCGCCTGTCAGCACTTTTCGTCAATTTGGCAAAAGTATTGATGGAGTGTATTCACATGAAAAAACCAATGTATCGGTTGTGCTGTCTGTCCTTGTTGATGAGCAGTCTGGTTGGCGCCGCGTTCGCAGCGCAACCAAAGCCAACGCCGGATTATGCGCAAATGGCCAAGCAGAGTGCTGATGTCGGCGCAACTTATCTGACGGCATATTTTCAGAAAGACTGGGCGACCCTTGATAAATTGCTGGCGGAGAATGCGACTTTTGCTGACCCAACTGCAACCAGGCTGTTTGGAGCGGCAGGAAAAACCGGTAAAGCGGTGATCATGCAGGCGTTTCGCGAAAATTACGCGCCGATATCCTTCGACTTTCAACAGGAACGCAGCTGGGGGGCCATTGACCACGTGGTGTTTACCGGCCAGCTGAGCTGGACCTATCAACTGCAAAAAGGTCAGCTGGTGGTGGAAAAAATGCCAATGATGGTCGTTTTACAAATTGTGGATGGTCAGGTGGTTAGTCATCTGGATTATGCCGATTATCGACCTTACTTTGCCGCGGAAGCTGCTCATCGTCGCACTGAGAAACCGGCCGGGGAATGATCCCTGGCTGTACCATCTGTTGGCGTCGAGATAAGGCAGGCGGAATCGATAAATTGGTGGCCAAGTCATTGCCTTTTTAATAACACAAAGCCAACAACAGTTTGCGGCCTGGTTTTATTGGATGAGAATTGTCCCCTTGTTGTTGCTGTTTGATTTCGGCCAGTCATGGTTTTTCTGAGCCGCCAAAATCTCCCGGCTAAACCCTATTGCAATGTCCATTGGCCGTTGATTTGTAACAGAGCCGCGGCGATTTTTCTGGCGGCCGGATAACCACCTTGACCCGGCAGTATCGCATCGAGACCGCCACCGGAATTTGTCAGGATAATCACAGCTTTGCCAGAGTCTGGTGCAATAACCAATAAGCTTTGAAAGCCCAGATTTGAACCCCATTGCCATGCAGTGAAAGTTTCCCCACAGCTATCAGTGCCCATCAGCAGACTCCAGCCTATGCAGGCCGACTGCTTTATTTGGGGGGCGAATGACAGGCCTGCGCCGGCAGATCGCAATGAAGATGAGGTTAACAAGGTCGGATGCAGTAGTTCTTTTGTCAGAATAGCCATGTCTCTGGCGCTGGAAGTCAGACTGGCGGGCACCTGGTCAGCCGGGATAGTGCGTTGTGCGGACACTGATATACGGGTGCCGGCAAACAGTGCCAGCAAAATAATGGGCAGTAAAAGCGCGATGAATGTCAGAATGCCGGTCGTCCAGCCGTGACGCCTGCCGATGAACACAGGCGCTACTATCAGCAGCAGGATCAGAATGCTGTTGGCAGACAGGCCCGTCAGGCCAAAAGGGTTTCCCAGCATTTGGCCCAGCACAAAAGCCGTTGCGCTGATTTGGCCTGTCGCCACATTTTCAGTGTTGATGGCAGGTCCGAATCTGCTGTTGGTCATCGCTAGCGGCCGGAATAACAGCTCATCGATCAAAGTCGTCACCGGCTTGCCACTGACTCTTGCCATTTCATCCGCTAACACCAGAAATCCCTGACCGGAATAACGAAAGTGGGACTGGGTCTGGCAGTCCGGCCTGAACTCAGATGCAGCCAAATCATTGCCAAGTCCGGAACTATGCGTCAGTACAGTCAGTACCGTGGGTGGGGGACAATTCGGCGCCAGTTTTATTCTGGGGTCATGCAACACCTGATCTGGCCGCAATTGTCCGTTGGCAATCATCAGCTGAGCCGTGTATGCCAGCGCAATTTTGCCAAGCGATGCTACCTGAAACACTGTATCTGCAGTGACCGGCTCACCTTCGGGGTGGGTTTGGCCAAATCCTCTGATGTCCTGATTATCCCCAAGATATGCAATGGCAAGTCCGGTTACTCCGGCTTCATGCATGGTCTGTTCGATAAATGCCGGTGGCAGAGCCGTCGTTATGGCATCTGTCAGAGCCTTTGCCTGGACACTGAATATCGCGAACAACAAGGCCATAAAGCATGGCTGCACTAATCTGGTCATCGGGAGCCTGCCATATTTATCAGTTCGCAGTGAAACTTGGCAGCTACCGGAATAGGCTGCATCAGCGTAGCCCTAAGGTCTGATACAGCAACTCTGAGTCTGCACTGGGTTTTTCGTTAAATTCCAGCTGCCAGGCTGCCCGTCCCAAATCGAAATAATCTGCAACCGGAACTTTCGCTGTTCCATGCACATAGCGGTTAAAGAATGACTGGTAATCCAGTCCGGTACTTTGTTTAAGGCCGAAAACCAAATCATCCAGCTGATAAAGCTGCTGGTGGCGCGGTTTGTGTTGATATAACCAGCGCATTAAATCGTCCAGACTGTGTTTGCCCTGACTGCGTTTGCGGATATCAAAATCCAGCACCATGGCGACCACCCAGCCGCCATTATAAATCAGAAAATAGTGCTGTTTTTTACTGACATCAGCCGCTGCGCGCATCGACAACTGTTGCTTGGCGCTGCTGTAATAACCCAGTGGTAAAGCCGCGATACTCAGAGCCTGTTGCGGGCTGATCAGGCCAATGCGGCAGGCAGTCCGGTAAGCATAATAATCCGTGATACCTTCGTTAAACCATTGTTCCTGTTGGCTGGCGTAGCGGAAAGACTCGGCATTCCACAAATGAAATACTTCATGCAGCAGCAAAGTCTGCCAGCTGGCATAACCGAACAACACTTGGTCGCTGATGGTCAGAGATACCTGCCCGGGATCTGCTTCTCCGCCGGGTTTGTCGCCAGATCGCACACTTAGTTGTAAATGTTGATAGGGCACACCCTGTAAATCTCTTGGGTACCCCTGAAACAGAGGTTGATAATGTTGATAAGCCTTGTTGACCAGCTGTTGGATCTCCGCTTCATGTGTTGCCGCTGTTTTGTCGGCAAATATAAACTGCAGCGCTGGAGGCGTGGACAGGTTAGTCGCGGCAAATAAAGTGGTACTAAACAGCAGGAAACTAATGCTGAACCACCAATGCCGGCACAAATGCTGTGCTTTTTTTCTCTGCGTTGTTGGCTGTGAGTTACATTCGAAAGACATAGAAGTTTGTCCAAATGAATTCATGGTTTTATTGCTCTTTGCTTTGGTCAGCCGCAGGCTTTGCCAGATACTCTTTTTCCAGCCCGGCAATATTCATTTGCGCAATGACTTCGACACCAACCCCATAAGTATGCCGGTTGGCGAAGTGTTCGCTGAATATGCCAAATAACCGGGCGCGGGCGACATCGGCCAACCGGCCTTCAGGTTGCACAGCCCGTGGGCGCTTCATCGCTGCTGCAAAGCTGTCACGCATAAAACGGACTTGTTGGATATTGTCTTCGGTCATAGCGCCAATACGGCCTGTGTCGCCGTGGCCTGGGTACGCCCGTGTTTGGGCTGGAAATTGCTGGCCGATCCGTTCAAGACCGGCCAGAGTCGCGGCGGAAAAACCTTCACCGAGATAATACATCTGGCCATTCAAAACGGTATCACCGGTAAAAAGTGCATCGGCTTCTTTGTTGTAAATCATGATGTTGTCTTTCGCTTCCATCGGGCCATAAGCGTGGAACGTAAAACTCATGCCTGCCAATTGAATGTGTTCGCTATCGGCAATGATCCGGTCCGGCGTGATAGCCTGTTGGTCATAGGCGCTGCCATAACTTTGGATCCAACCCTGGGCATAAGCCTGTTTATGCACCTGACTGACTTGTACCGCAGCGGCGGCAGAAGCGAAAATCGGTACTTCAGGAAAATGGCGGCGCAAGGTTGCCAGACCACCAAAGTGATCCACATGAGGATGAGTCAGGAAAATACCTACCAGTGGCTTTTTGCGTGATTTCAGCACTGCAGCCAGTTTTTCGGCGTCTGGGATCAGCATCAGAGCATCGATTAACACTAAGGCATCGGCGGACTCCAGCCAGTATGCATTAGCAGCATACGAACGTTCAGTGCTGGCATAGCGGTTAATGGTGACGGGACCGAATTCATCGGCCTGAACAACCGGGCTTATCAAAGAGGTGAGACAATAAAACAGTATTAAAATCATGCAGCGCATCATGGCAACGTCATTAGGAATTGATGATTTATCCTGAGCTGTGCAGGATAAAATACCTAGTTTGCTGTGACCAATTCCCGGCTCGCCGGGAGCAATGCCTGGCTCTTGCGCTGTATGCTTTGCCGGTTGTCATGACGCCATCAGTTGCCTGACTTGCTCCAGATAGCGCTCGCTGACCGGAACCGTGGCGCCACAGCGCAGGGTCAGCTGATGGCTGTCATCACTTTGTGCGGTCAGGACCGATGCTTGTCCGATGTCGACCAGAATGCTGCGATGCACCCGGATAAACCGGGCCGGGTCCAGTCGGTCTGCTAACTGGCTAATCGGGATCCGGTGTAAAATCATTCGTTCCCGGGTATGTAGTTCAACATAATTGCCGGCCGCCCGCATCCAGAGCACATCATCAAGCAACACAGATTCGATTTTACCGACCGAGCGTACACTGAGTTTTTGCAAGTAATGCACAGTGCCAGGGCTGGGATCGGTCTCGTGGACATAACCGCGCAGCGCATCGCCATACGCCTTTTTCTGTCGTTGCATTAACAGCGCTTCAGCTCTTTGCAGAGAGACAGCAAAGCGTTGGTTATCAAAGGGTTTTAACAAATAGTCCAGGGCATGTACGTCGAAAGCTTCGATCGCGTAGCGGTCATAGGCCGTGACAAAAATAATCAGCGGTGGTTCTTCCTGATTGCAGAGTTCACGAGCCAGCACAAAGCCATTTTCCCTTGGCATCTGCACATCCAGAAAGATTAAATCCACCGGTCCGCCGGCTAAAGCAACCCTGGCAGACTGCACGCTGGCGCAGGAGCCGGCGAGTTGCCACTGCGGATGATCGGCCAGCGCGCTTTCAAGATTAAAGCGGGCCGGAACTTCGTCATCGACGACCAGCACGTGCCAGTGGAGTTGTTTAGTTTCGGCCTTCATGTGGTAATCTCAGTCGGACGGTAAATCGATCCGGGGTTGATTCAGTATGGCACCAGGCTTTGTCAGCATAAAGCACCTGCAATCGCTCTCTGGTATTACGCAGGCCCAGACCTAACCCGGGATTTGGCGGTTGATGGCTGTGCCGCGGATTGCTGATGGTGACGTCCAGCCCCTGATCGTCCAGCTTAAACTGGATCAGGATGTCACTGGGTTCGTCATGACAATCTAAGTCATGTCGTAACGCATTTTCTACCAAAGGCTGTAGCAGCAATGGCGGGCAATCCAATGTGTCCAATTCAGGCTGCACGCCTTCGAAACGCAGCTGTAATCGTGGGCCATAACGCAGTTTCTGCAGGGCCAGATAGTCATCGATAAACTTGATTTCATCAGCCACACTGACCCAGTCGCGCTGACTGGCAGCAATGGCGTAGCGCAACAATTCACTTAATCGCTGTAATGCAGATATGGCGGTATTGAGATCGGCCGCACGCATCAACGCCGCAATCGCGTTTAACGCATTAAACAGGAAATGTGGTTCGAGCTGGGCACGCAGGCTGTTCAGTTGTTGTTGCTCCAGCGCCAGGCGCAATTTCAGATTGTCGGTCTCCGCCTGCTGCAAGGCTACGTCGCGCAGACGACGCTGGCGGGCATAGGCAATCATCAGCAGGGCGAGAAAAGTGCCGGTCATCAGTACAAAATCAGTGAACCAAAAAAACTTTGGCATGATCCGCAGCTGGTCAAAAACATGGCTTAATGACAGAGGTTTGTTTGCTTCCAACAGCAATAAAACCGCCTGATAGCTTTGCTCCAGTGGAAACAGCACCAGCGACATCACCACAAATGCGGCGAAAATATTGCGGGGCCGCACAGTCATTTGCGGCCAGCGGTTAAATACGGCGTAACCCAATCCTGTCATCAACACGAGTGGAAAACTACCCTGCCACCAATACAGTAAGATCTCGACATAAGGCGTCGGCCCGCCGCGACGCAGTACATCACTGTAACTGGCCAGCGCACCAATAATGCCGATACCGGCCCAAAACAGCATGACCACTAAGCTGACCCGAACTGTGGCCCACACTCTGGCTGATGTAGAACTTGGCGATGTCATGTGCACTTTTACAACTATCTGACTGCTGATTGGTGATTTGTAATTATAACTGCGTTCCCGCGGATGTTGCCGCTGTGCAAGGCCGGCATTCGTCACACCAATCAAGGTGTTGGTCCCTGCAGCTGAACTCCGGGCAAAAGTGAACCAATGCCACCACTGGTGGCAATATTGCGTCTGTTGGTCACAAATGACCGAAGCATGGTGCTGGTCTCAGGGTGTAGTGCATTGGGTCTCAGTGAAATAAACGATTGAAAAACATCAACGTAACGAGGGCCATTCAATATTAACTTTTATTTGATGGCACTACTTCGCAGGCAGACGCGAAATCTGTTGTCCTGCATTTTTTGCTAATCCGCAACCAGCGTTAGTTTTTGTGTTTACCGTTAAACATCCTTTCTGGCGCTTAATTTATAAGGCAAATCTCAATGTTAATAACTGGAATTAAAAAAAACGGTAAAGCGGTCCTGGTGCTGCTTGTTATGTGCATTGCGTCCCCCGCTCTATTGGCAGCGGACCGACACAGCGAGCTGGCGGTTAGTGGTGTCAATGACGTGAACTTTGGCAAAGGAAATCATCAGGCGCACCTGGGAAATGGTTTTGTCGTGCAGTATCAGGGACGATTTTTTGGTGTGACGGCAAAACATGTGTTGCTGATGGGTCAAAACACCGCTGCATCAGGCACTGAATTGCCCCAGGGAACCCAATGGTTCTTACGAAATAAGGCCGCACCAGAAATGAAAAACCCGTTTGGCGCTGCATTGAACGCCAGTGCTGCTGAACCTTTAGACCTAAAAGTTTTAGAAAAAGACACTTTGGTTTTTGCTCTGGACGCAGTGCCTGAAGGATTTGTGGCACTAAAACTGGCCGACAAAACGGTTGAAGTCGGCGATACGCTGACAGCCATTGGCTGCAGTTATCAGGCCCCTGCGGATTGTAGTGGCGAAAAAATAACCGGCCAGGTCGTTGAAATGACGTCACCTCATTTACTGGTTGATTTAGGTAAAGTGAAGTTTCAGGATTTATTTGGTTTATCTGGCGCCCCGGTATTAAATGAGGCGGGAGAGCTGGTTGGCTTGGTTTCTCAATTTCTGCCAGACAGCAAAGGGGTAGAGCGTGCGGCCCATTTTGATGTGGCGTATTTGCGCCGGATTTTACAACAGGCTATGGCCGAAAAATCATCCTGAAGTTATTCGATGAAACGGATAACTTCAGGTTGTGCTGACCTACTGTGAAGCCCGTGCAGGTGCTACTGCCGGCGCTTCTGCAGTTGGTCCGTAATATTCAGTATGAAAACTGGTGTTATAAAATTGCCAGCCGTCTGACGATTGTTTTGACAAACTGGTGAAAGTGCCAACAAAACTCTCGCCGTTGTTAAAGTCTTCCCGTAAGCGATATTGCGATAAACCGAAATCCGCAATGAGTTCACTATGTAACGGTTGCATTTGCACCGCGACAGCTTTGTTGCCTTGTTCATACCAGATTTTCACATCGGCCAGAAAACGGCTGCGGTCTTTCACAGACTTGCCTGATGGCCAGTTATGATAGGCCGGATGAAAAGATCGGCTGTATGCGTCAAAGCCTTGTTGCGCCAGCACCAATGCGATGTTTTTTTCATGTTGTTGCAGGGCCTGTAGTTGTGGATTAACAGCTTGTGGACTGGCGCTTTGATCTGCCTGCACCGGTTGCCATAGCAGCGGTGAAATACAGAGCAACAGGGGCAGACTTATTCCCAGACGACCAGGAGTATTCACCCGGTTGCCTGCTCTGATGCTGATTAATGATTGCCTCATAAGCCGAGGTCCGTTCAGAAGATGTCGTCAGATAGTACAGGGTTATGACCGGGAGCCCAATGAGCAGGGACAAACGGCATTGAATGAGTGATAAGGCTGCGGACAAGACAAGTAGTTGCACATCAGGAATTACCGCAGTGAATTCGGCTGTAATTCAGCAGACTCAAGGTTACACTGGGTGAATGCCAATCAGATTAGCCAACAAACAATGACAGAGCCGGTACAGTGGTCAGCGGCCAGTAGCTTTTTACTCCTCGGCCAGGTGCAGGCGTGGATCTTGGTCGTGGCGTTATTGAGTAGATCGCCGGCAATGTCGCAGGATTCGCAGATGGCGGGCCGCTGGCTCGCTGCGTTGATGGCATGTCTGGCGGTGACACTGAATATCCCGTTGTCGCAGGAATTAGGTCTGTGGCTGCAATGGCCGCGACTGTTGATTTTATTGTCGGGGTTGCCCTTGCTGTTTGGCCCTTTGCTATTTGCCCATGTAGCCGCACACACTCACCAACAGATTTATCTACAGCGACCTTATTTGTACGGGCATTTGCTGCTGCCAATGCTGTTTTACCTGCTGATTTTACCTTTGTTGGGGCGGGACAGTGCGGAATTACAACAACTGTTGGTCAGTCCATCGCCGGAGGCTGCTCGTTTTTCTTTGCTGCCGGCAGTGAAGCAAGGCTCTTTTATCTTTTACAGTGTGGCCGCACTGTTTTTATTATATCGTTATGAAACCAACTTGCGGCAGCAGCTGGCCGAAGTGACAGCTTACACTTTACGCTGGTTGAGGCTGTTGGTGTGGACCACGCTGCTGCTGGTGCTGACGTTGACCATGTTCTGGGCAACCGGCTGGAGCGGGCAGCAACACGACCTGATCCTGGCAGTCGCTTTGTGCCTGTTAATTATTGCCGCGGCGTTTCATGGCCTGCGCGGGACGCCGGTATTTGCCGCAACGTTGCCGGCGTCAAATACAGCAGAGGCTGCGCTTGCTTCTGCCTCATTGCCGCTCAATGCCGGCAAACCCTTGCTGGAGGCTACCGAACTTGCACAGTTACAACAGCGGCTGGAGCAGTTGCCTGCTGATCCAGCATTATTGTTCGACTACAACCTGAGCCTGGATAAACTGGCCGCGGCATTGCGTGTTCGTCCACAGCAGCTGTCCTGGGCCCTGAATCAGGTGCGGGGGCAGAGTTTTTATGATTTCATTAATGGACTCAGAGTCGATGCCGTCCGACAACGGCTGCAGGATCCGGCGCTGCGGCATCAGTCGATTCTGGATATTGCACTCAGCTGCGGATTTTCCAACAAAACTACTTTTAACAAAGCCTTCAAGGCGCAAACCGGTGAGACGCCTTCTGCCTGGCGTCGTCTGCACTCAGACGGATAAAAAAAGCTGGTTATTAGAGTAAGTCTGGGTCCAGACGGCCGAATCTCCCGTGACTCTCCTGCATGCTGCAAACCTTATGTCGTATAAAAATGAGGTATTCATGCAGTTATTCAAACTATCCGTTGTATTAGTCATCGCTGAGGTATTGGCGGTGTTTGCTTTTGGCGCTGTGCTTGGACCCGTGCTGGCTCAGATGGCCGGCATGACTTTGCAAAACCCGCTGCAGATTTTACAGCAACAGCCCGATGCGCCTCTTCTACCGCTGGCAGTGGATTTAGCCGTGTTATTGGGCTGGCAATATCTGGGCTGGGGGCTTTGTGCTGTGATTTTGTTCTGGCTCAGACCTGTCCGGGAGCGCAAACGCACTGCCCATGTTCCGCAGATGTCGCGCGGTTGGCTGACACTGGTCGCTTGTGCCTTGATTGCAATCCCTGCGGTGGCGCTGACGCAGGCGCAGGAAATCTGGCATTTTGGCAGCAGAGCGCCATGGTTTGATATTTTGCAGCAACGCAGTTGGGACTGGCAGTTTTGGCTTTTTACCGCCGTTGGCAGTTTTGCCCTGATCCCGGTGCTGGAAGAGTTGTTTTACCGGGGGTTTATGCTGAACCGACTGGCCGGAGGCTGGCAAAACGGCCCGGCGGTATTGTTAACCTCGGTACTATTCGCCTGTTCCCATGCGCAGTATCTGCAAACGGATTGGTTTAATCTGCTGATGCTGGTGAATGTCGGCTTTGTGGGGTTGGTGCTTGCGCTCGCGACGCTGTACAGCGGTTCACTGTGGCCGGCTATTTTTGCGCACGCGCTGATTAATTTACCGATGCAGCCAGTGGCAGCTGGATTTATTCTGCTGCTGTCTTGCGGCGTATTGTGTGCCGGCTGGCGGCATTGGACTGATTTTCGGTTGTATATAAGGGCGCAGCTTGGCAGTCTGTCTTTGAGTCAGCTGCTGCTGGCAGTGGGTCTTGGCGTGGGTTTTGCGCTGTTATTTCATCGGGCTGCATTATATCTCGCTATCGTCGCTGCGCCTTTTTGGCTTGTGCTTGTGGTTTACAGGATCTGGCAGCGCAGACATCAAGTTTAAAGCCGCTGTACCGGTGGTCGAAAAAAGCCGGCTTCAGACGAAGCCGGCGCACGCCGGAACTGCCGGCAACAGAACTACCAAATCAGCGCGTGGGTTACATGCTGATATCAGCAGTCCAGGGAGCTTTTAATGCAGTTGTCGCCGGCCATCCTGCGCCGGCGATCTGGCTTAAAAATTCACACTGACACCCAATCGCAGTTGACGTGGTGTCTGGAACGACTGACTGAGCCCATAATACTGGTTGGCAGTGCCTGACTGACTTTCGGTCTGATCTGCCATCGACAGCGATTGCTGCGTATCCAGAATGTTAAACAGGTCCAGACTGGCGCGGCCCTGCAGCGTATTGATGTTAAAGCTGTAGCTCAGCGACAGATCCAGATTAAACACCCAGGGTTGGCGTCCCATGCCGCCACGCGGCGTAAACAGGTATTGGCCGTTGACCAGGCGGAAGTAGGTATCACCGTAGCCTGGCGTAATAAACGGATGGTCCGCCGGGAAGCTTAGGCCCATCGCATTTTTCGGCCGGCCATCAAGCAACGAGGAGTTCCAGCCAACAGCCCAGGCATCGGTCAGGGTGTAGGAGCCATAAAACTTCAGGATGTGACGGCGGTCGTTGGGCAGATTGCCGTTGGCACCGATGGAAGAGGCTTTAAAATCCAGATAAGACGAGACGCCGGTATCGGACTGACCGTTATCTGAGTTCACCCCACCTTCGTTATTGCCGTAGCTATGCGACCAGGTGTATTGCGCTGTCCAGTTCAGTGCTTCACTGTGATGGGTCAGTTCCAGCTGCACGGCACTGTAATCGCGTTTTCCTTCCGGCACGCCAATTTCTTCGGCGCTGTAGTATTTCAGCGAACCTGGATCAATCAGGCCGTCGCCATCGGTATCCTGGCCAAAAGTGTGGCCTTTGCCGGGATTAAACAACGTACAGATATTGCCACCGCCACTTGGGTCAATCTCCACATCACAGTAGTCATCGCCCATGTTGTCGGTGACCCGGTATTGCGTCCGGACTAACGCGGTATATTGATCATTAATTTCATGCTGATAGCCGACAATATATTCCACCACCGACTGCGCACTGTACTCTGGTGCCGCGGATAAACCAGGTTCGTTAATAGCGCCGGAAGAGTTGACTGTGGTACCAATCAGTTGTGTGCCTTGCGGCCGGCCATTGCTGGTATCAATGCCGGTAAAAGTGTAAAAGTCGGATTTATCCAGAATACCACTGGCGGTGCGGAAGTTGGTGTTGACCGGAATTGGGAAAAAATACCGGCCATAGTTGGCGAAAACTTTGGAACTGCCATCACCGGACGGATCATAAGTCAGGCCCAGACGCGGGGCGATCTGGTTATCCAGCTTGACGAAGGTTACGCCGGTTTTGCCTTTGTTTTCTGCAACGTCTGAACGAATACCTGCACTTAAAAACCATTGCTCGTTAATGGTCCAGTTGTCTTCCAGGTACAGGGCATAGTTGTCGGTGCTGAAATTGCCGCCGCCATCAAAAACCCGCTGGCGCACTATATCCAGCGGCGCACCGGTGTTATTGACAAAAGTGGTACCGCCAAGGGCTGCACCCACGCCAAGTGTGCTGTAACCCAGGCTGTAGCCACCGGCGCGGTTTGTAATATGGTCGGCCTCGATCGCTTCGCGATCATAACCAAAACGCACTAAGTGGTCGTCCGGCAGTGCCCATTCAAAATCAATCCTGAAAGCGTCGCGTTGCAGACTATTAAAATTGTTATCAACACCAGGGCCGCAGGCGTATTTTGTTGCAGGCGTTGAGACTTTCCTGGAATCACTAATGGAGGAGCAACTGTCATCGGATGGATAGATTGATGCGTCGGTGCGATAGCGGCCAATCATGGCGGAAGCGGTGAAGTTTTCGCTGAAATTGGCAATGTAGCTGAGTGTATGCGTATCGCCGCCGTTTTCCAGCGTGACCGGACGTGCCGTGCCTTTGGTTGGCTCGCCGTTGCTATAACTGAGGTTTTGCCGCATCCGGTCCGTGTCGGTGCTATCGGAAAATCCGAGGTAAGACAAGCGATGCTGGTCGTTAATGTGCCAGTCGAGTTTTAGCCCCCAAAATAGCCCATCTTCCGTTTGCACATTAAAGTGGGTAGGACCTGCCGTTCTTGGCGTGACAGAACTGGTAAAACTGCGGTCACGTTTTTTCGGATTCAGCATGGCAAAAAAGAACAGCTTGTCCTGCAGGATTGGGCCACCGGCTGAAATACTGGCATCGATGTTTTTGTCTTTATCGCCGGTCGTGTCTTTAAAAATAGCGCCGGATAAGGTGCTGATTTTCGACCCGTCCCCAAGATAATCCGGCGTGTAATAAGCGGTGGCGCCAAATTCGAATTCGTTAGTGCCTGATTTGGTTACCGCATTGATCACGCCGCCGGTTGCCCGGCCATACTGCGCCGAATAGCCGCCGGTTTTGACCTGAAATTCTTTATAAAACTCAAAAGGCACTGAACCACAGCCGAGGCCTTTGTCGGGATCTGTCACGTTCATGCCGTTGATATAACACACGTTTTCAGCAACAGATGAACCGGAAAATGACGCCAGATTGCCAAATTGCGCATCGCCTTTAACGGTGCCGGGGGCCAGCAAAGCCACCGAGGTCAGATCGCGCCCGACCGGCAGACGGTCAAACTCTACTTCGCCAATCACCAGGCCGGAATCGGTACTGGTCAGGTCAATCGGGGTAATACGGCCGCCGGAAACCTGGATCCGCTCCACGTCATCGACGTCAGTCAATTGAAAGCGGGCTTGCGTCGTGGTGCCGATAGTAACCCGAACCTGTTGCTGGCCAATAATTTGGCCATTGCGGTTGATGGTTAACTGGTACTCGCCGATGTCCAGTTGCGGAAAGCGGAAATTACCGGAGGCATCCAACGTCAGGCTTTTCTTCAGACCGGTTTGGGTATTGACGATTTCGACATGGGCGCCGGCCTGGCCGCTGACCGTGCCGGTCACGGTGCCGGTCTGGCTGGCAGCCTGCAGTGAGAAAGAACTAAAGCTGGCTGCAGCCAGCAGAGCGAGCGAAAGCCGGTGCAGTGGATACTGTTGTTTTTTCATGGAATTGTCCTTCTTATCATTGTATGTCGGGGGACCGCTTTTCGTCAGCAATGCGGATACTTCACGTTAATATTTTCTTAACCAGACAGCGTAGCCGTTGTGACCGATCCCGGTTTTGGCGTGACAAACGCCATATCTCATTGTTTTTAATGGGATAAGTGGTGATTTATCTCATGTAAGTGGGGGCAGTCTCTCCCCCCGTTGGCCTGACTGACAGCCATAGCGGCCGGCAGTCGCCATGGGTTCCCCCTGGTTTCGGATTGGCTTTGGATTGCCTTTTATCTGCCCGATGTGGTTTGCCTGTTGGCTGGCGGAATCGCGCGTTGCGCGAGCGACAATGCATGTTGCCGCGCCTGATGTGCCGGTAACTGGATGTCTGGTTTCAGGCCCACGCCTTCGATGGGCTGTTCTTGGCTGGTGATATAACCGGCGATGGGCAGGGATAGCTGCAGGTCTCCGGGCAAATCAAACATGCGTTGCGACAGCATTTCGCCGGCAGTTTGCTCGCCAATGACAGTGACCCGACCGGCCTGTTGCAAGGCTGCGACGGCCATTTCTGCGGCGCTGGCGGTTTTGTGGCTGGTCAACAACCAGACCTGACCGGTAAAGGTTGGAAGTTCGGGCGTGAAGCGGATCCGGACCAGAGGCTGAGTGGATAACGCCGGCCAAAATGACTGTAGTTCGGTGTGTTGCCAGACCGGTGTCGCGGCAATTTCCGCTGGATTTGGCAGGCGGGATTCCTGTTGTAAATACCATTGCCGGCTCAGGAACACGCCCGCCTCCATTGGCTGCTGTAGCAGATGCTGTACCAGAGGTTTTACTGCAAAGGCCCCACCTTTATTTCGGCGCAAATCGATAATCAGTTGTTGTGCGCCAGCCTGCTGCAGTTGTGTAAATGCCGCAGCAATCGCCTGCATGGTGTCTTTACCCATCATGGTATTCACACTCAGGACCGGCACAGTGCCGTCCCAGCGCAACTGCACGGCATCTGGCCCGACGGTCATGTTGTCAACAAAAGCCGCCATTTGGGCGGCAGGAATACGGCGGGGCGCCAGCTGCATATGTGACCAGGGACCATCCCGCCACAACTGATTAAACTGCTCGATAAAAACCGCGACATCAGGAGTTTCAGCGGCAAGTTGTTGTTGTTTCTGCAGATGTGCCTGACTGACAGCTGAAGCCAGCAGCGCCGGATTAAACAGCTCGCGTTGCATCAGGTTGCGGATTTGTTGTTCCAGCGCAACGACATCAATCGCTGCTGTCTGCACCGCAGCGATTGGCTGCTGTTGGTTGTCGGCAGCAGTGGCACTATAAACTGCCCCGGCTGGCATCAGCGTTAAGGCCAGTGTGCAGCAAAGTGCCATAGCCCGCAGGGCAGGCCGGAGCGGGCGGGATATTTTGTCGTCAGGCTGCAGATATTCTGTTCGTGTGCTCATCATTTACTCCTTGGTTAATGAGCAAAGTGTTGGCCACAGAACTATGCGGTTCGACCAGAATCACAGGACTGGACGGCCATTTTCATGAAACTGCACCTGGTGGGACTGGGTTTGGCTTGAATGAACTGGCAGACTGAGGTGACCAGCCGGTGTCCTGATCTGGGTCGCTGCTAATAAACAGGAGTGCTGTATTGAGTGGGTTTATTGCTGCGCTGCAAAGCGCCATTATTTTGCAAAGCCTGTTTTTTATCGGGGTTTTGTGTTTGCAGCAACAACGTGACTGGAACCAGCGCTTGCATCTGGGATTGTTAGCTTTGCTGTCTGTACATATGGTGTTGAATCTGCAAAACAGTTTTCATTGGCTCCCTGACTTTCCGGTTCTGACATTTGGCTTTGGTCTTTGGTATGGCCCTATCATCTATCTGTATATCCAGTCACTGGTGTTCAGTGATTTTCGCTGGCAGGCACACAACTGGTTGCATTTTTTACCTGGGCTGGTACTGAGTCTGTTGGTATTCAGTGGCAGTCCCATGCTGTGGTGGAGTGCAGGGCTGACGTTATTAAGTATGCTGGTGTATGCCATCCTCGCGGCCCGTGTATACCGGCGTTTTACCCGGATCTTGTGTCAGACGCAGTCCGCTGAAGATCAAATCGCCATGCGCTGGGCCTGGCAGGTGCTGCAATTAAATATGGCGGCATTATTATTAAATGTGCTGAATATTCTGTTGCTAGTGTTCACCGGTCAAAGTGCATTGAAGATGCTGGCAGAAATCAGTGTATTTGTGTTCTTGTGGCTACTGGTTAATATCCTCGGCATTCATGGCCGTAGCCAGCATCAGCTGTTTGCTGGCGTCACGGCCGAAGATGAAGCCATTGCCGAACAAAGTGGCAAGGCGGCCCCGGCGGAACTTGGCGAAGAACGTCAGCAGCTGATAGAGCAAAAATTGCTGGCGCATATGAATACACGACAACCTTATCTGGACCCGATGTTTAATCTGCAAATGCTGGGGCGTCAGCTTGGCGAAACGCCGCGTTATGTGTCGGTGGTGATTAATCAGCGTTTGGGTCAGAGCTTTGCCGATTTTGTTAACAGCTATCGCCTGCAGCAAGTCAAAGCCTGTCTGGCAGATCCACTGGAACAGCGCACCATTCTGGAGATCATCTACAGCTGCGGTTTTAGTACCAAGTCCAATTTCAACCGGGCGTTTAAGCAGCAGGAAGGCACTACACCCAGTGCCTTTCGTGCCCGGTTAAAAACCAATAATTGAGGACTAGCTGCTAAAGCGTTTTTGCAAGTGCCGGCCCAGATAATAATCCACACTCAAATACCGCCCGCCGCCAAACCAGACCAGACAAAGCAACATGACAAAATAAGTGGCGGCGAACTCGATACCGTTATTCAGCACCACCAGATTGCCACTTTCGGTCAGCCAGTCGTAGTTGCCGTGTTCCTGCAGTAAATCTCGCGCGCGTTGCAGTTTCTCCGGCGCGGCCAGAACGCGTTCTGAATGGAACAGGGTGCCGTCAGCCAGCCAGCTCGACGCATCGCTTATCGCCAGCCAGCCGTTGTTAGCATGTACCGTCAGCATCGCCACCAGCATCGTCACTGCCAGCGACAAGGCGGCGAGACGGGTAAATAAACCGAAACATAACAACAGACTACCGCCAATCTCGGCGCCAACAGCCAATCCGGCCAGTAACGTCGGCAGCGGCAGGCCCAGGCCATAATCCATATCGCCAAACCAGGCCACAGTGTCTTCAAAATGCAGGTATTTGTTCCAGCCGGCCTGTAATAGCACCGGGGTTAAATAGAGGCGTAACAACAATAACGGCAAGCCTTCAGTGTGCTGAAGGCCGGCCAGCAGGCGGGAATACCAGACAATCATAACCAGGTCTCTGTGAGGGGGAAGTCCTCACAGAGACCTGTGTGTGGCGCAGATTCTTTCAGCTTCGGGCTGAAAAAATCATCAGAACTGATAACTGACGCTGAAGCTGTAATTGGCCGGCGCGCCGTAATAGGCCTGCGCCCAATACAGGCTGTTCAGATAGGTTTCGTCAGTCACGTTATTGGCATTGGCCTGAATTTGCCATTGGCCGTTGATGTCGTAACTGGCCATCAGGCCAAGCAAACCATAGGCTTTTTGCGTGGTGACAATGTCCTGACCGGCATTGGCGTAAACCGCGGCGACAGTGCCTTGCTTGCGGGAAATCTCCGACTGCCAACGGTAATTGAGGCCGACGCGGGCTCCCGGTAATTGTGGCAGCTGGTAGACAGCGGCGAACTTGGCGACGCGCTCTGGTGTATAACCTTTGACTAAATCGTCTCCGTCGATATCGATGCTGGTCAGCGAGCCGTTTAACTGCAACTGTTCGGTCAGGCTGCCGGCCAGTTCCAGTTCAAAGCCTTTGCTGTTGATGCCATCGGCGCTACGATACACCTGATAGAGGCCTTGCACTGGATCTGACACTGTTTTGTCGAACACCGCCAGGTTTTGCTGTTCGATATCAAAAGCGGCGAATGACAATAACGCTTTGTCGTTAAACAGGCTGGCTTTCAGGCCCAGCTCCAGCGCTTTGCCATCGACAGCAGGTAATAACCGGCGGTTTTCATCGCGCTCTTTCTGTGGCTGGAAAATCGCGGTATGGCTGGCATACAAACTGACTTGCGGCGTCAGTTCATACACAGCACCGATATAAGGCACCACCCCGTCATCGGCCATCGTCTGGTCGACACTATAAGAAGTACCGGCCACTTCGGCATCAATCCAGCGCGCGCCGGTGATAAGTTTCAGGCTGTCGGCTAAGTCCCAGCGCACCACGCTGTACAGCGCTTTTTGGTCGGCGTCGACATCGCTGCCGCTCTGGCCATCTTTAAAGCTTGGCAGTGGCGTGTTGCCATTCCAGCTGGTCAGCGCTGGCATCGCCGGGAAACCCAGGCCGGTGCTGAAATCATATAGAGATATATCAGTGTATTCGCGGTCAGCGATATTCAGGCCAGTAACTAATTCATGCTGACGGCCACCGAGGCTGAATTTGCCCTGCAGATAAACATCGCCAAACTGGGTATTTTCGTCTTTACCATAAAAACTGCCGTAGCCGGTGCTGCCTAAACCGGTTTTTGGGTCTATGCCGTTGGGCGCGCTGACATAGACATAAAACAGGTCACCGGCCTCTTCGACTTTCATTAGCTGATAAGAGGTCACCAGTTTCCAGTTGTCATTGAGCTGATGCGCCAGCTCAACAAAAGAGCGGTTGTCTTTGACCTGCCAATAGGACCAGTTGGCAGACGTGCTGGCCGAGCGGTCGTAGTTGATGCGGCTACCGTCGCCATAATGCAGCGTCAATGCGCCCCACATGCCGCCGTTGCCCTGGCTGTCCTGTGCGCTGTGGCCAAACGTCAGTTGGGTGTTATCGCCAAGTGCAGCGCTTGCCACCACATAACCAACGGTTTTGTCGTGTTTGTAGCGATCAAGGTAAGAATCTTTATCTTCTTTGACTAGTACAGCGCGGGCATTCAGGCCTTCAGTTAAAGCGCCTTGTATATCACCTTGCACCCGGGTATTGGCCCAGGAACCATAGCTGGCTTTGACATTGGCGGCGAAATCAGCGCCCGGGCGCTTACGCACCATATTCACCGTGGCGGACGGGTTGCCAACGCCAGACATTAAACCATTGGCGCCACGGATAATTTCGATGCGCTCATAAAGCGCGGTGTCCAAATCGCCTTCAATGCCGCCGCCGGTGAACGGCAGGCCCAGGCCGTCGACCTGAAAATTGGTGATATCAAAACCACGGGCGTTGTAATAAGTGCGGTCGGTTTCAATCCGTTCGACATTGACGCCGGTCGCCTGATCCAGCGCCAGGTTAATGTTGGTCAGGCCAAAATCCTGCAGTTGTTCTGCCGACAAAATGCTGATGGCCTGCGGTGTGTCTTTTAAGGCTAAATCGAGTTTGGTGGCACTGCTGTTCTGATTGACCAGATAGCCCTGAGTGCGGCTGCCGGTGACTTCAATTCGTTCGACATGACTGTCATCAGCGGCGAGTGCAGACTGGCTGAACAATGCCGCAGCAATGGCCAGTGCCAGGACGGAAGGAGATGCGATCACGGTGGCGTGTTGTAACTTTACATCAGCAGACTTAGACATGATAAAAACCTATGTTGACTACGCAAATAAGAATTATTATCACATGAGATTTAGCTAAACTCGACACTTTATTTTTCGGTGTATAGTTAACTTATTGGTTTTTATCGATATTAATTTCATGCATTTGCAAATCATTAACACGAATGGTTCTCAGATCTATTTGAGGTGCGGCAAAAAATCAGGTACATTGCTGTTTTTTCGCGGTTGCCGCCTTGCCGCAGGCCACAGCCGTCAGCGTGACGTAGCACCGACACAGTGCAGGTAGGGTTCGATGAAAATCTCACAAAAATTCTGGTTTCAGTTGCATGGCTGGTGTTCATTGCCGGTCTGGCTGATTTTTACCGCGGTCTGCCTGACGGGCACTATTGCAGTGCTGAGCCATGAATTGACTTGGTTATTTAACGAAAATGCCCGGGCTTATAACCCAGAGAATCTGCCGGAAAAACCAATTGCCGAACTGGTTGCTGCAGTGCAGCAAGCTGAGCCAACTGCGGCTGTCACCTCCGTGATGGTGCTGGAGCCTTATCTCATCACCGCGGTGCTGTTCACCACTGAAACCATGCCAGCGGCTATTGCTTATGTGAACCCCTATACCGGCGTGGTGCAGGAGATTAACCCCGGCCTGAACTTCATCAGTTTTATCCGCAGCTTACACGGCTGGTTATTGTTCCCGTGGCAGCAAAGTTACAGCGTCGGTTATTACCTGGTCAGCGCGATGTCGCTGCTGATGCTGGGCGCGTTAATCACTGGCCTCATCATCTACAAACGCTTCTGGCAGTCTTTTACCGCGCCGAAATTGCGGCTGCATCAAGGCAAAAAAACTGTACTGGCCGATTTACATCGTCTGGCTGGCGTCTGGTCATTGTGGTTTTTATTATTAATGTCACTGACCGGTTTGTGGTATTTGATTCAGGCGGTGCTGTGGCATAACGACGTCGGATTTTATTATGAAGTGGAGCCGCTCAGCGCTTTGTATGTGCCAAAGCCGGGCGGCGATGGGGCACAGACGGCGCCTGCGATGATCCCGCTGGCGCAGGCGGTGGCGCGGGCACAGCAGTTCCTGCCTGAACTCAAGCCTGCTTTTGTCGCAATGCCGGAACACCCACGCGACTATTACCGCATATCGGGTTATGGCGATTCGGTATGGTTTGATCAGTATTCCTATAACGTTTGGATCAACCCATGGACCGGCGAGGTGGCCGACACCCGCGTGCCGGCACAAATGGGCGGGCTGGAAACGGTGATGTCGGTGGCGGATCCACTGCATTACGGCACTATTGGCGGGCTTTGGACCAAAGTGATCTGGTTTGGGTTTGGTTTGTTAGTCAGTGGCATGGCGATCACCGGTTTTATGATTTGGGGCAGCCGGACCATTCGAGGTGCCGCTGGCCGTGAAGCACGGGCGCGGGTGGAACAGGCGATGGCGGCCACGCTGCCCATTCAGACTATATCTGGCGCAACCGACAACACCGCAGGAGCCAAGCAATGACGCAGCCAAATGTATTGAAGCAGTTCTGGACCCGGCACAAGTTTAAACTCAATGGCCTGGTGCTAATTCTGCCATTCTGGTTTTTGTATCAGTCACTGAATCTGCAGTTCCCGCCGGCGCTGCCCAAAGCTCAACTCGGGCCATACGAAGTCACGGCGATGCCGCTCAGTAGTGACGGCCCTTATGCCCATCACGGCGAATGGGTGAAAGATTATTATCTGCAGTGGTGTAGCGGTTGTGTCGAAAAAATCCGTCAGGGCTTTTTGCTGGTCAGCGAGCAGGAACCGGATTTAGCCAGTTTAAGCCGCGACCACAGCAGCCTGCTGCACGGCAATAAACATGGCTTGCATGTGCATGCCCGCACACCACAGCAGCTTAAAGCCGGCGACAAACTTTGGCTGATTATCGAAGACTGGCAGGGCCGGGTTTATAGTCACCATTGGGTGTTATAAGGCACTTGCATCTGTAGTTGCTCTGCCGTTAATCTG
Source organism: Rheinheimera sp. (assembly GCA_034519945.1). Lineage (GTDB taxonomy): Bacteria > Pseudomonadota > Gammaproteobacteria > Enterobacterales > Alteromonadaceae > Pararheinheimera. Next base: position 20,732 of record JAXHNX010000035.1, on the reverse strand, counting down.
TTGTTTTAAGGATATAACAATAGATAAATCAGGGAGTTCAGATGCAAAAGCCTATGGTTTTTATCGCCGGCGTGTTGGTTGGCGCTGGTGCCGTAGTGACCTTGTCAGCCTGGTGGGCGCCTGAACCGGTAGTCATGGCAGAAGCGGCTTCCCCAGCAGCGGAACCACCGGCTGGACCGCATGACTCAGACGGCAACACAGCAACAGCGACCACCTTACCCGCAGTTCCCCAGCCTACAGTTGCTACAACTGCCGATCACGAAGTCATTGAATTTACCCCGGCACAGCTGGATGAACTGGCGGAACAACGCCGGGAAAGACAAGAACGGGCCAATCTCAGCAATATGCATCTGCGTTATCCGGCTGCTTATGCCGGAAAATACGCGGCTTTTCAGGGCAATGAGTTTTATGCCAGCGCAGTTGAAAGCTTTGAAAGTGGTGAGATGACCAGTGATTGGGCTGAGAAAGCCCAGCAGGTGATCCAGCAATTTTTTGATCAGCGGCCACAAGAATTTACCGCCATTCGGGTCGAATGCCGTGCAACTATGTGTAGGATAGAGGGGCAGGCCATGTCACTGGAAGCCTATGACCGCTATTTCGATGACCCTAGAAAAAACATTTGGCCGACACTCGGTATGAACGCCTGGGGTGGGAGCCAACATATGGTGCCTAATGACAGTTCAAATGTTTTTGTCTTTTTTAAATACAAAAATGACGATGATTTTAAGCAAAAGTAACTGTTCGCGCTTAGCATATCGGCGGCTGAGTCTTGCTTAATGCAGTGTTGCAGAGGCCTGATGGTGTGCCGGTATCGTCGTGATCTGGCCGCACAGCAACAATGCATCCTGTAAATCCGCCTGCAACTTCAGCAGGCTGGCATAAAGCGCCGGCGGTAGTTTGGGTTGTTGCAGCGCGCAGCAGAACCAGTGTTGGGTTTGTTTCAGCAGCGAGCGGCTGCGGCCCGGCTGGCCGGCGGCGCGATAGCAGTTGGCCAAGTTACGCACGGCCACCACTAAACAGCAACTTGGCAGGCATAATTCGTCATCATCCAGGTTTTGCAGATCCCCTGATTCCGCCGCCGCGCCTAACGTGCTTTCCAGCCAGATCGGCCAGACATCCTGCATTGCCTGTTGATAACAATGCTGCGCTTTTGGCCAATCTTGCGCAAAATACGCTTGGTTGCCCAGCGCCATCCAATGTTGCCAAATCTGCATGTGGCCTCCTTCTGCTGTGACGTGCTGTCGATTTTCAGCCATGAACCACTTGGGTCGGAAACCACTGGCAATGCTGATTGACCAGCAGAAACAACGTGACCAACGCGACAGTACCTAACGGCGCAATTTTTTTGCGAAAGTTCATCCGGCAATCCTCTTATTCAGCCATGATTGCAGTATATACAAATGCGAATGGTTATCAATAACAAAAAATAAATCACCGTCAGTGGAAAAATTGCTGCACGGAATGGGACCGTATCGTCAGCATTTTGTGATACTATCACGTTGTTTTCTCCCGCCATTGCTCCGGAGTTTTTATGCGCCATGAACGTATCCCGCTGATTTTATTAACTGGTTTTTTGGGCAGTGGCAAAACCACTTTGTTAAATCAGCTGGTGCAATTACCGGAGTTCAGCCGCACTTTAGTCATCATCAACGAATTCGGTGAAACCAGCCTGGACCATTTGCTGGTCAGTAAAAGCAGTGATGAGCAGATTGTCGAGCTGTCGAGCGGTTGTATCTGCTGCACCATTCGCGGTGATTTAGCCAAAACTTTAAGCGACGCCACCTGGCGTTTTGCCCGCAACGGCGTGCGCCAGTTTGACCGGGTGGTGATTGAAACCACCGGCCTCGCCGAACCAACACCTATTCTGCAAATCATCAGCAATACGCCCAAACTGTATGACAGCTACCGGGTGCAGGGCACTGTCACTGTGGTCGATGCGGTCAATGGCGCGGGTACGCTGGCAACACACACAGAGGCACAAAAGCAGGTCGCGGTGGCGGATTTATTGCTGCTCAGCAAAACCGATCTGGCCACTGAAGCCCAACAAGCTGCAACGCGTGCAGCGATGGCGGCGCTGAATCCCACAGCGCCGGTTGAGCTGGTGCAGCAGGGCCAAACCCAGGTTGATGAGATACTGGCGTTAGACCATGCCGAGCCGGTGCAATCCACGGCACCGCTGCACAGCTGGTTACCAACAGATAAGCTGAGTTTTGCACCGGTCAGCGGCAAACAAGGCTTGCTGCGGGCAGAGCCGGTGAGCGCAGCTCCTGTAGACGTGAACCGCCATAACGACCGCATCCGCGCTTATTGTTATGTGCTGGAACATCCAGGTCACTGCGGCGCAAATCGACCAGTGGCTGGACGCCTTGATGCCGGAACTGGGACCGCAGTTATTGCGCCTGAAGGCAATTTTAAATGTGGTGGGGTTCCCCGGCCCGCTGGTAGTGCACGCGGTACAGCATTTGCTGCATCCGGCCGGATTACTGACGGCATGGCCGGACGAAGATCGGCGCTGCAAGCTGGTGTTTATCACCGATAACTTAAGCGCCGAACGGCTGGAGCAGAGCCTGCAATTATTGCAGTAAACCGGCAGATTAATCCGGAATACTGCCTTTTGCCACGGCAGTTTTCAGCGCCTCGTAACCACCGGCGTTATGCACATTGGTAAAACCAAGCTTTTTCAGTTCCGCTTCAGCCAGACCCGAACGGCGGCCGGAGCGGCAATACAGTTGGATCTCGGCGTTTTTATCCTGCGTCACGCTGGCAATTTTTGCAGCGATGTCGGTGTGGACAATATTCACTGCACCTTCGAGATGGCCGGCCTGAAATTCTTCCGCGCTACGCACATCAATCCAGATTTTTTCCGCGGCGAGTGCCAGTGGGCTGCACAGAAACGTCAGGGTGAATAATGCAGCGCTGCACAGCGATCGAATCGTTTTTATCGACATCAGTAGACTCCGGTTGGTCGGGATAAATAGACTGCTTAGTATATTAGAAATTCGTTCCATACACTTCATTGTAAAGCCGGGTCAGCTCCGTATGCAATTCCGGGCTAAACCAACGTAAATGTGCGTCCAGATAAGGGCGTTGTTTGCTCAGTGTACTGATCGCCTGGTCCAGACTACGCAGCAAAAACCGGCCTTGTGGCGTGTCGGAGCAAATAATATGGCCGGGTAAAATGGCAGGAGACTCTGCCAGCGCGTAACTCAGCACTTCCGGTTGTTGCGGTAACTGGCTCAGGTAATGCGCCACGACATTGGGGTATTCAATCAGTAAATCGATGCGGCCGCGGCTGAACATTTGCAGCAGACCGCCGGCGTTGTCAGGCCCGGCACGTGATACGACATTGCGTTGATGCGACTCGTCCTGTAGCAAGCGGTCCAGTTTATCGCCATAGCTGCGTCCGGCGGCAAATCCCAGTTTAAAACGCTGATTCGTTGTCATCAGCCGCTGCATACTGAGCGGCGGCGAGTCATTCAGCATATTGAGCCAGGGCACCAGTCCGGATGACTTCAGTACATACAGGCGCAAACCGGGGAAAATCACTTGCGGCAAAGTACTGATCACACCCCAGTCGCGCCGGGCCGGCAGCGGTAGTTTATTGCCAACACAGACATTAGCCCGGCTTTGCAGCAGTTTTACCGCCTGCGGCACCGTTGCCTGCAACCGCGTGACTTGCAGAGTATGCAGTTGCTGCTGCAACAGGCTGAAGGTGCCATCGTTGATGTCCAGTACCTGCAGTTGCTGCGATGGCGCGTGCTCGGTCAACCAAATGATTGTATTGTCAGTGTGCGCACAGAGCTGAAATGAGCCGATCTGGCAGACCACACCCAGCAACCAAGCCCAGCACACAGATTGTCGCATATGCATTTCCCGAAGCCGCCACCAGCCAGATATAAGCACAAAAAAATCCGATTGTCTTGCCCACTGAGACCACAGAAGAAAGCTGCGACGGCAAGACTGGTTAAATTTTGACTAATCAATTGATAAAGTGGAAAAAGCGCGGTTTTTGCGGCTGGACAAGCGCCGCCGCGCACAATACAATGGCCGCCGTCGCGCACCCGTAGCTCAGCTGGATAGAGCGCTGCCCTCCGGAGGCAGAGGTCTCAGGTTCGAATCCTGATGGGTGCGCCATATAAATCAACCACTTAGAGGCAACTCAAGTGGTTTTTTTATTTTATGTGACAGTAAAAAACGAATTCTGTGACACTTTCCCTGTACTGGGAACTGTTGCTTTTGACCTTTGCTCTTTACCGCGATTTTCAGCATTTAGTGCCTGAATAGGCACGTTCTCAACTTCAATGTTGTGATTATTCCTGTTTTTGGCGAGAACACATGTCAGCAGCGCAACAAGCTGCCAGATATCCTTGCCTGAGGGAGTCTTAGTACTAAAAAAACAGTCTATTTCACTAGAGCTGTTTTTGGGGATTGGTGTTATTTGTCATTTATGGACGTTGACCCTACGAATAATCGAATCGCTGCTTTTCACTGAAAGCGGGCTTTGCTGAGGGTAATAGAATCTCTAGGAGATCTTGAAAATTTCGAGACCTCAATCCATTAAAAGGACGTTTAAAAAGTGTCTGCTGTACCTTTAGTTTTTGCAGGTTACCAGTTTTACGAGTTACAACGAACTTGGAAAATCTAAACTCGTAGACGGCAACCATTCTTTCTTTACTTCAATAGGTTGAAGCGTTACAGCTTGTAACAATATTAAAAATTACCCAACAAGAGATAAGCAGTAAGATACTGCCTTGCATACGTTAATTTATTGAGCCTCCATGTTATGCAACAAAAAATAAGGATTTTAAATGGCAGGATATTTTGCAATTTTTCTAGTCATCCTCACAATTGGCAGTGGTTTGATTTGGCTGTTTGATGCTGTGTACTTAGCTCCCAAACGGAATCTAATACTGATTAAGGCCGAAGCCGCTGCAGGTCGCGCACTTTCCGAAGATGTCACAAAGCAGATTTTGTCACAGTCTTATCTTGCAGAAACTGCTCAGTCAATTTTTCCAATTATTGCCATGATCACAATTCTTCGTTCATTTTTGTACGAGCCATTTCAAATACCATCTGACTCGATGATGCCGACTTTATTGGACGGTGATTTTATTCTGGTTGAGAAATATTCATATGATGTGAAAGATCCGGTATGGCGCACTACATTGCTGCAAACAGGTAAACCACAACATGGCGACGTGGCGGTATTTAAAAATCCAGAGCAACCAACCGTAGATTTTATCAAACGGGTGATTGGATTACCCGGTGATCGTATTATTTATAGAAACAAGCAATTATTTCTCCAGAAACGTTGTGATGACCTTTCACCACAGTCTTGTGCTGCTTTGGAACCTATAAAACAGGAATTAAAGTCCGAGGGGGGAGATATTTTATCGGTTCATATCAACTAAAACGCCTAACTGAACAAGGTCCGAAGGGGCAATACGACATTCTACAAAATGCCATGCTGCCTGAAGCAATTCACAATTATTATCGTCAGCCTGGTAATGAAAGCGGCGAATTCATTGTACCGGATGGGCATTATTTTGTGCTTGGTGACAATCGGGATCATAGCCACGACAGCAGGTTCTGGGGATTTGTCCCGGAGCAGAACTTGGTAGGAAAAGCAGTGTTTAAATGGATGAGTTTTGAATTCAATCAGGATCCAAATAGTTGGCTTCCAGGTTGGGTACCTGTCGGCGTTCGTTTTTCACGCCTTGGCGCTATCGAGTAACCGTCAGTTTGTCATGTTACTCGCCATCATTAGGGGTAAAATTGATTTCAATACTGGTTTTTCAGTATTGAGTGAAACCTCAGCTCCCTATAAATCGACATAGCCCCTTTACCGGGGCTTTGTTTTATCCGATGCTTTTGGCAATGCGTTGTCTTCACGAAAAAACGAATGTCTGCAAATAAGGCAAAGCAGAGATTCGTTTTTTCGAGATTACCTGGTTTAGAGAGCTGCAATTAGGTCAAAGCAAAGTTGCTCCTTGCTGAATCCCTGTTGCTTGTGTGCGGCAATTGCAATGAGAAGGTCAGTTTGAGTACGTATGAAAGCGTTCCAAACATCATTATTTGGTGAAACATCTCGACATGTATCCGAAAAAGGTATTCTTTACCTTTTAAAGGTGCGAGAGAATGAAGAAAGATCTCAGACCCCCTATTTTAACTACGTCCAATTTTACACAGACGCAAAAAAGTGCGTAGATTAACTAGCTATCTGAACAAAACAGGTAGCAGCCATGCCCAAAATTTCACTTCAAAAAAATCATCGTGTTGCCAGATTTTTTAGCGGCCGATGCATACGCGAATTCCAAAACGTCTATTCGATATCTTGCATCGACGTGGTGACAGTAGTCTTCTCGGAACACTGCTCTCGAACATTCGTGTGCTCGAATACCAAAAACAATTTTATGCGTTAGAGCAGCACAATCTGATCGCAGTCGCCGCAGAGCGGTTGCAACGTTTTGATGCAACGGTCGTTATTGTCTCGAAGGCCAAATCAAAACCTGAGCTGATGAGGCAGTTGCTGAATATCGCGAGTATTCAATATGTCACTCAGCGTTCTGCTGCCGCAACACCAGCATGGCACCAAGCTGTGGCGGACGACTATGCCATTGAACAGCTGTTTTCCATGCGTCAGTGGTCTGAAATCATCGATAGACATCGCTCTGCGGTCTATCGCCGCAAGCCAAAACTTCAAAAGAAGAAGTCGATCACGACGGTTGATATCCAACGTGTGTTGAAAAGCTATCCTCTTCGCCAGCGGGGATGGCAAATGAAACTGGACGAATTCTCGAGCTTTTTCAGGTGCCAGAAGAGTTTTCTTTTCTTGAACTTGCCTCGCGGCTCAAACGCATTCTGCATTACAAAATCGATGTCGCACCGCTCACTCGATTCGAGCTTTTGCAAACTCAGGAGATGATTGAATTTTTGTCGCAGGTGCCATCCGCTGAGGTTCCAAAACGGACTAGGTCCGCGCTGCATAACCATCTGAAATCGGATCCATTTTTAGCTACGCTGCTGCTCGTGGATGAGCCTAGTGACGACCTCTACGCGGAGAATTTACTCAACCAACAATATGCTTTGTTGACGCATGTGTATTGTGTTCTGGCGGGCCTTCGCGACTACACAGCTTATCTACATTTTTATCGTACTTTTGTTGAAAATAAGTTAGCAGTGCTGCCACTACATCAGCTGCTTCACCTGACAACTCGTGAGGTGCATCAGCGCTTGAGCAGCGCTGCTGCTCACGCGCAAGATTTGCGACTTGTCGCGCCATTTTTTCTAAAAACGCAGCGCTCGCAGTCTGGCAGCAAAGCATTGTTAGCTGCTGACAATCATCACGTACAGGCGATTGACGATGATATTGAGTATGTTGAAACCAGCGATGAAACTGGCGAGTCATCATGCAGTGTTATGCGTCTGGCGAGTGAGCTGTCACTCAACACTGAGCAGCAGCGTCGCAAGTTTCGATTCAAAATGGCTGGTGCACAGCGTGCTTATTATGCATTTGAAAACGCAACCGCGCCTTGGTATGCAGGCTGCGATGCCAAATGAGCTCAATGAATTTTTAAAAGTTTGTGCGCCAGGCTTGCTTCGCAATAGTACGGTAGCGATAGCGCCTGTTGATGCTGGCTATCTACTACTGTTCATTTTTCAGCTATTTGGTGTGCCATCACCGCTAAAGTTAGTTCTCAATAACAAGTTGGCAGAGCGATTACCAGTCGAGCAATCACAGAATTACATTGCCTATCAATTTGAGCGTGAGGGCCGGTTTATCAGTGCCGAGCTTAATCTGCGCGCTGATTTATTGCAGACAATGTCTCCAGAAGGTAGCGATGCACGCATTCATTTTGTGGCATCAAGCCGGCTGCAATTGTCGCTTCCATCGACCATTTTGGATCTACTTAATACCACTCTGCGTGCCATTGGTAGTGACGCGCGCCACGGTTGCACACTGCAAAAAGCGTTAGATATCGATGTAGCAGACTATCGTCGGTGGTTGAACTCAAAACTAAAAGCGACACCTTTGCCGCTCCGGGGAATTGGTATCGCAGCATTACATCGAGCATTTTTGCAGTATTCAAAACATACAATTCCTGAAACCTACCGTGCGTTTTTAGCGCAAAACACAATTGTGCAGAGCCACTATGTGTCTGCTGAACCGCATAAAATCGGCTCGACAATGCTTCGTGCATGGCGAGATTTTTGTGACGTAACGGCCATGCGGTGGTCGCATATTGATGCACATGATACCGCCAGATTTGCAGTCTCAAGGCAGTTCCACTGCGAGGTTGGCTCAAAAATCACTTTGAGAGCTGAGCTACTTGCGGGGTTGTATCAGGTGTTGTTGGCTGAACCTGACCTCAATTCCATTGCTTTTTACATTTACCTTCGCATCGCCAGCACCTCTGCACTGCGTCCTGTCAATGAACCGTTTCCTGAGTTTTCGCATCTAAATGTTGAAGCTGGTTACATGACAGTGGCGGACAAGCGCGTGCATCGCGCGGATGAACGGCGCTTTGTCGTACTGACATCCTCACGCATGCCACTTGCTCAGCGCATGGCGTAATGCCGCCGTTTCTTTTGCACTGCAGGGGCTCTTAGAGTCACCGACACACGCATTAATGTGGTTCGGCGATGATGCCCGGCAATGGCAACACTTTGGCCGCAAAACGGTGGATTCGTTACTACATCAATGGACCAATCAATTGATCAAATCGCATAGCTTTCGCCATGTTGCGGCTAGGCGTTTCCTAACATCAACCGGAAGATTCGACCAGCGGCTGCTGAATTTTCTGATGAATCACTCACGTGCGGGCGTTTGGTCTGCTGGACCGCTTTTCGGCGTTATCACCCAGATACGCGGCTGATTTATTACGCCAACAAATGGAGCTGTATGAGCTCGAATTCGCTGAACTCGATGCACAAGCTTTAGCGCAGTTGGAGGCATTGGCATGATGACTCCAGACCAATTAATCACCTGCTTTGCGAATGAGGATAAATCGCTTCGCCAGACGCTCGATTTTGTCCTTGATGTGTTCGAGCAGTACAAAGTATTTAAGTCGACGCCATCGAAACGCCATTTCATTGAAATATCGAGAGAAATTTACTTCGAGGCGACAACTGAACTTGAGCTAAGCGCGCTACAAAAAGCGCTATGGTGGTGCTATGAATCTGCTGTACTGGACCTGCCACATTTATTGCCGCCGCTTCAAACGATACGATTGCTACCGCCGAAGCCATTTTTTGACGAATCGACGGCAAGAGTCGGTGACATTGCCGCCGTGTTAGCGTATTTCCAGCCTCTCTTGGCACATTCCGAGACGACACTAAGACAGCTGGCAACTGCATTGCTGCTGGCAAAACATGTCGCAGTGACTCGAGTCGAACAGATTTTCTGTATCGATGAAATTTTCGTGATGCAGGATGCCAATCGAGCATTGGTACCTCATGGCGATGGCTACCTGTTGTTGGACGCTGTTGGACTTCTGCTGTGGCGACGTTTGCACAAATCGCGGATATCTGCTGACCAGTTCCGAGCAGCTTATGCAGACATATACTCGCCAGAATTTGGACGGCTTCGCACGCTTGATGATGCTAATCCTGCTATCGGTTTGATGCAGCAACCGCTGTTCTACCATGAACTGAATCCAATAAGTTGTCCGCTCAGCGCTCAGGAGGTGCTCGCGCACCTGACCAATCAACCGCATAAAAATGCAGTAAGCGATAAGTCATCAAAACGGCGTAAGCGGCGTGTGATTTTTGGCACGCGGGAGCAAGTGCAAACCGCGGCATTCTTGGCATTTGGCCACTGTCAGGACGATGCTGTCGTCATGTCTGGATTGTCGTTATGTTTGCGCCGCTTTCAGCAACAATCCGAAAACGAACATCGAAACACTCGCGCTTTCAATATCTGCAAAGCTGAATTGCAAGTGCTTTTGCAGAAAAGCCGCAGCTGCAGCGGGATATGTGGAGTGCTTCTGAATTATTGCATCTCGCTTTTTCTGCACGGCTCTGCTTGGAAAGCGCGCTTGGCGGTGAATACAGTGTTGACCTATCTATCGACGCTGCAACAGTTTTGTATAAACGTGTTCAACGATGAAGCGCTGCTCCAGCTAGCTCAGTCGGAAGGTGATGCTCTCGCAGATCTCACTGAGTTGATTGAGGATTATCTGGTCACATTGGCGCCAGATAGACAAAATACTGTGCTGATTTTTCTGCAGTTCGTTAGCGAGTACGTGCCGATCCGCTTGGTTGGTGAGTCGCTAGATGTGCTCTCTGGAGAAAGTGGCCGTAACGCGCACACACTATCTTTCTCCGATGCTTTTCGAGCAGGCGATTACTGCAGTATCAGATGTTTCAACACAGTGGTTTCTGCGGATTTGTTATTGTCTGGGGCTCCGGGACATGATGAGGCGATGACATTATATGTCGATGATGTCAGCGCCGAATTTTTGTATGTAACCAAGCGCTCTAAACGTAAGAGCCGAACCTCGAAAGTGACGACGCCGTCAGCTTGATGTTTATGCCAGCTGATGTACGTTCCGCTTTTCTGCAATTTGTAGCGATGCGAAGGCAGCACTCAATCAAGATATTTTCTCCGCGCGTGATTGCTTTTTACCTGCCTAGCGCTCTTGCCGCGCTTCGCAAACTGGCAGGTAACAATCAGTTTGTTGTGCACTCGCTACGTCATTGTGCAGCCAACAACATGCTATTTATGTTGATGATGGCGGCGTTTGACAGTTCGGATTGGCGAGAACGTTACGCGCTGTTTCAACATCAATTATTTAGTGATGACACCATCTCACAGTTAAAAGAGCAGTTTCGGCGGGTCGGCCATCCGTTGTTACCTCAGGGGTAACGTTTTCAACATTCTGGCGTCAATTAGGCCATGCATCACCTGTGGTCAGCGCAGCATGTTACTTTTACATTTTTTGCCGTTTTTGGCTTTTTGAACTCAACTCATTACGAACCGAAGCTCCAGACCGAGACATGCTGGCATTGTCTTTGTCCGCCAATAGCTATCGCTATGAAATTTCGTCATCAACAGTTTGACGAAATCCAAATGGTTTAAACATGCCAAGTCGTGGTCTCAAGAAAACAGTGGTCCGAAATATGGTTGATGCAATATGAGGAGGCGAGCACTTTTTCGTTTTCAGATTATGTCACGGCGCTACATGAATTTTTAACTACGAACCAAAGCTCTGCAGTTTTTCAGCACAGCCAAGACGTGCCGTCGATCAGCGCCAAACGCTCACGCAGATGCTCAATCAGCGTCGCACGCTGCAACTAATCGAGTTTATTTCGCAGCAACGCTGGACGGCCAAATCCATTCGAGCGCTTTACACACTGCAAGAACTTGTTACTCAAGGCCATGAAATCCGGGATGTCAGAACGCTACGGCAAGTGCTTTTTGCACCGAATTCGATTGGTTTCTGCAGGTTGCAGGCTGTTGTCAGTTTGCCAATTAACGATTTTCCACCCCAGGCATGGCTCGACGTTGCTCAAGCGTTTTGACTGCGCTTTGCAGTTTGAAGTTAGCACTTCGCCAAAAAACATCTATTTCGTCGTTTAAGAGAGGTCAAAAAGACACTCAGTATTTATTTGAAATGATTGAACTTATTAATTTTTATAACCAGAGTCGAGGTGTCATTAATGACTAATTGTATATACGTTGAATACGATAAATTTATAGTGATTTTAACACTTATTGAAGTAACTGAAGGCCCCCACACATAATTTCCAAAACATCAAGAAATCCGTATTTTTGCACAGCGAAATCAAGATTTTATGTCAATCCAAACACACACGACTTTGCAGCCAGCCATTGTTGTCGCTTCGTTGAAAATCAATAACAAGTGGGATGGTGATCTAGACATTACTGTGGTCGGCGGAACCTATGCTCAAGTGTTTGAATGGATTGGATTGTACAAGCTTTGTGAAGCTAACTTTAGAGGATTCACGGCTGCGAATTCAGCCGGCTATGTATACTAATGACATCTTTAACACTTCGATGATTTCAGCGAAATTCAAACCGCTAGCCTACATCATGTTTATATACCAACCGACAAAATTAATTACCGACTACAGTTCTGTGACTGTTGACCAGTCAAACATCTTTTATTGTCGTAATAACCTCCTTGAAACTTTTAAGTGCATAAAAGCGTATGCGATGTCCTCAAAAAACAAAAAGAAATTGCAGGTCATACTTTCGAGCCGATGCATCCACACTGTTCATCGATTTAGTTGCGCTTGATATTTCTCTGCGCGGTTGCGGCTGTTAGAACACGAGCTCGAGAGTGATACATACATTCGTTTGAATTCAGATCAGTTGAATTATCTCACAAAAGCTTTAGCGCTACTTTTGAACTCGAAACTTGGCCCAGTGAGATGAGTGTTGGCAATCAATCACAACTAGTTTTGACCGCCGCAGCATATGTTGTGAGCTCTCACAGCGCGATGACTTCGAATTGATAGAACAACCTATCTTCGGCGTGGCAAAAAAGGCTGGTGTGTTGATTCGAACTGGCGGTTGCAGCAAGGACTGAAACAGATAGTCGTAACAACGAGGCCTTCGGAGGACATCGTCGAAATTCAAATGATTGACGGTCAAATCCATCTTCTGCAATTGACCGAGTATGCGAGCGGTTCATTTCATACTGATGTAATAGCCGACAAAGGTGCAACCAACGGCCCCGCGGTTGTCGTTAATCGTGACCAGTTGTTTCAGCATTAGCATGTTTTAATTCATACGAAAAATTAAAAATCCATGGTCTGTTATCTCGTGAAGAGCGGCTTTTAATCAGGGCCTTCTAATAATGAAGACGAATTTGTAATGTTGGCCATTACCGAGCCACTCGATGTGGATCATCAGGTGTAATCATTCGGTTAGTTTGAGTTCTTGGAGATGGATGTGGGGATTGAGCTTCCCCTCTTGGAGTTGCGCTGTTTGTTAGACCACTCCAGAGTTTGTCGAATACAGGTTAAAGCAGGAACTGCTCAAGCCAGAGAACTGGTTGTTCTATAGTTGTGTCTTTGGCAACTCGCCGACGAAGAACACTACGGAACTGATTGTCAGCTTGCTAATCGGCGACTTGACCCATTAATTCGCTTGTAACAAAGGTTGCCACAACAGCAACTCTATCAAAAGTAAAAACCAGCGACAGATGATGTCTGAGCCTGAAGTGAGTTACTGCGGTGCGCTCAATATGTTAAAAGCCAGCCGCAGGTAAAACTGAAGCTGGCTTTTTCGTTCGCTAAAAACGTAATGCATTGCTCTACGGATTATAAAACTCACCATTTTTACGCAGGTAAAAGAACCAGTTAAGTCACCAAACAAATGGCATAGAACACGGCAAACCCAACCATCGCATATTACTAGGCGTCGCCGCTTAGATTTGCTCACCAAATACCTGAGGAATGTAAAACGCGCCATAAGCCGCGACCGCAGATGTCCAACCCAACACAGGGCCAGCTTGTTCTTTTGGAAAAACAACCGCGATAGTACGAAAGGTTGAGCCATTACCAATACCGCTTGCCGCAAACAGCCCCAGGAAAATTATAAAGAACGGCATAAAATATTGTTCAGGTGTGGCCGAATGATAGGCCTGTTGCATGTAATAACCGGCACCCAGGGCACAAGCAATCATCACCATAGAACACAATTGGGTGACAAAAAGCACCTCCCGCCCAGTTTATCAGCGAGCCAACCACCGACAGGACGATCAACGCGCCAATAAACGGTGCAATCCAGGCATAGGTAAGGGCACTCGGAGCATTAGGGTTGACGATGGTATGCGTCATCACACCATCCGCCAGTTGATGGCTGTACCCAAATATTACTTGGATTGACAGTGGGAAAGCTGCCGAGAAACCGATAAACGACCCAAACGTCATCACGTACAAAACACTCATCACCCAAGTATGTTTATTACCAAAAATTTGATATTGGCGTTCAAGGCTGGTTCTGATCGCACCGGGCAACAGTTTTAATAAAAACACGGTGGCAAACAGCACTGCAATTAAAACCAACTCTTTGGGAATGCCAAAACCTGAGCCATTTGCTGTGGCTTGTAGCATCAACCACAAGCCAGCATATGGCGGTCAAAAAACCTATGGCAAGCATTGATAGTTGAATGGCAAACGACACCAGCGCCGAGGGCAGTTTTGGTGTGACTTCCTCAGTATTGATATTGTTCATGCCAAACCAGGTCGCGAGCGCCAAAGGCACTAACAGCAACAGCCAGACAAAACCGCCATTTTGCACCCAGGTTTCACTGCCGGCCGGAATAGCGCCAATCAGAGTACCGCTGGCTTTTTGCAGGATCATTGGATCGCCACCACCAACCAGCGTAAAAGCGCCAAATGTCATAAACAGTGGCACCAGAATTTGCATGCTGGTCACGCCAAAGTTGCCAAGCCCGGCATTTAAGCCAAGTGCCAAACCTTGTTGTTTTTTAGGGAAAAAGAAGCTGATATTTGACATCGATGCAGCAAAGTTACCGCCGCCAATCCCTGACAATAAAGCCATCAGTTGGAATACCCAAAATGGGGTGTTTTTGTCCTGTAGCGCCAGACCGGTACCGATCGCCGGCAACATCAGCAGCGACGTGGTTAAAAAGATGGTGTAGCGCCCCCCGCATAACCTGACAAAAAAGCTCGCCGGAATACGCAAAGTCGCACCGGTCAAGCCGGCGATAGCGGTTAATGAAAATAAGTCACTGGCGCTATAAGGAAAGCCCAGATTCAGCATTTGCACCGTCAGAATGCTCCAGAGCATCCAGACCGCAAAGCCGCATACAACAAGCTTTGGGATTGAGATCCATAAATTCCTGTGTGGCGATCGGCTTTACCAGTCCTGCGACCAAAACTGATTCATCCTCTGGTTGCCATCGTTTCAGATCAGCCATAAAAAACCCCTGCATAGTTTTTGCGTAATCACAATCACTATGCAGGGCCGACGTATCAGGCGACCTCAATGGATCTGGGAATAGTTAGCAAAAAGCAGCTATTAGCTTGTTGGTGATACCTATTATTGGGTAGGTTGATTCACTATAGCGATGAAAAGTTCATTAGAAACAGATGGATATGATCTGTTGAAGGAGCGTGTTCTATGGTTGAGAATTACCCCTGCATTTCGGTCAAATGCTCAGACATGATATAAATCAACATACAGACAAACGGAATATTTCTTAATAGGCACCTGACCGGATGCTAACAGGACACCTGAAATGCCAGAGCAGCAAAAAAACACAACCGATACAGCAGAAACCGACAGTTTCAGTGTGATGCTGGTCGATGACCACCCTTTACTTCGCAAGGGATTACGCCAGTTGCTGGCGTTTGAGGAAGAGCTACAGATTGTTGCAGAGGCCAGCTCCGGAGCCGAAGCTATCGTACTGGCTAATGAGCTGGACCCGGATTTAATCATCCTTGATTTGAACATGCAGGGAATGGATGGCCATCAGACGCTGAAAAAATTACGCGACGATGGCGTCACTTCCCGCATAGTGATGCTGACGGTATCGGATTCGAATGAAGATGTGATCAAAGCGATCAGTCTGGGCGCTGATGGATATTTGCTCAAAGACTCAGATCCGGATGAATTACTCGAGCAAATCAAAAAAGCGGTGCATGGCAAAATGGTACTCAGCGAAGCGGTGAACGCAGCACTTGCTGATGCGATCCGCAGACCTGTTGAAAAGCCTGCGACAGATCTCAGCCAACTGACTAACCGGGAACAAGAAATTCTGGAATTGATTGCGAAAGGGCGGAGCAATAAATTGATTGCCCGCGAGCTTGATATTTCTGATGGCACAGTTAAGGTCCATGTGAAGCACTTGCTGAAAAAACTGAATTTACGCTCACGCGTAGAAGCTGCAGTCTGGATGGTCAATTTTCAAGGCAAAAAAGGTAGCTAGAACTTGATAACCAACAACATGCAACCAAAAGTGGCGATGCTACCGCTCTCCGAGGCACAAGAGCGTTTATTAGCTGTTATCCGCAGCAGAATGCAGCTGACCGCCACAACCGTCAGTATTTTCTCTGCGCTAGACCGCACACTTGCTGCTGATGTGTTTTCACCTATTGCGGTCCCAACAGCGACTAACTCAGCAATGGACGGTTACGCGTTGCGTTTGCTGATGATGGTGTTAAGCACACAGCAACGCTGGCCGATAGTTGGACAAAGTCTGGCCGGTCACCCGTTCGAGGGCGAGATACCTACAGGGGCTTGTATTCGGATCACCACGGGGGCTGTGGTTCCGGCAGATCTGGATACAGTGGTGATGCAAGAGGATACACACAGTCGGTTGAGCTCGATACCGCATCGCTGGTCATTAAACGACGGCCGATTGCCGGGCAACATAACCGTTTATGCGCCAGTGAATTAGAAGTCGGTCAATTAGTTTTGCAACAGGGCACGGTATTAGGCCCATTACAACTTGGTTTTCCGGCGAGCTTTTAGGGATTGCGTGCGCAGGTCTCCGGTTTATCAACAGGTTCGGGTCGGCGTGTTATCCAGTGGTGATGAATTAAAACAGCCTGGAGAATCTCTGTCCGATGGCGATTTATTTGATAGTAATAGAATTATGCTGCTGTCAGTTCTGAAGCGATTTTGTTGCGGATGTCGTCGATTTAGGTTGGGTGAAGGATGACCCGGAGGCGCTCAGGTCGTTACTGCAGACTGCGGCAAACAAGGTCGATGTCATCGTATCAAGTGGTGGCGTGTCAGTGGGGGACGCTGATTACACCCGTCAGGTACTCAGCGAACTCGGTGAAATGGATTTTTGGCAGGTTGCCATCAAACCAGGCAAACCATTTGCGTTTGGTTGGCTGAACCGGGCTGATAGCGAATGTCACGATCAAATCTCGCCTGTTTGGTTATTTGGCCTGCCAGGCAACCCGGTTTCTGCCGCGGTCACCTGTGAACAACTACTGATACCGGCGCTGCAATTATTAAGTGGTCAACAAGTTCAAAAACCGGTGTTGTGGCCGGCTAAAACGGTGCAGGGCTTGCGTAAAAAGCCCGGCCGGCTTGATATGCAACGAGTCAATTTACAGGTCACCGTTGACGGCATCAAAGCGGAGATTCTGTAGGAACTGATAGTTCAGGGATGTTGAGTTCGATGATGCATGCCGATGCTTTGACACTGGCATGAACAACAACGCAATGACGTAGAACCTGGCGAAGACATTTGGGTCCAGCCCAAAAGTTGCTGGTGGCGTTAACCGCAAACAGCATTAACTTTCAGGGATACTCCTTTTGCGCCGCAGACAGCGGCGTTTTTTATTGATGTAGCGCAAAGCCAGCGGCTGTTGTCACTGCACAATAGCACGCAATTTTATTGCGGAGCGCAACAATGATTCTGGCAGACCTGTTACAGCGGCAACTCAGTGACAACGGCATCTACGACCTTTATACCATTCCCGGCGACTTTATTCTGCCGTGGCTGGGCGCGCTGGAGTCGGGACAACGGCAACAAGCAAAGCCACTGCGGCTGATCCAGCTCAGCCATGAGCCCTCAGCAGTATATGCAGCCGATGCAGCGGCGCGTTGGCGCAATGCGCCTTCTGCGGTGATGCTGACCTATGGCGCAGGAGCTCTGAATGCGGTGAATGCGATTGCCCAGGCCTACATGGAATTTGTGCCACTGCTGGTGTTTGCCGGCTATCCATCGCAGCAGGAAGTAGCCTCTGGTTTATTGCTACATCATCAGGTAAGTGATCTTGACGCGCAGCGAAGAATTTTAACTGAAGTCACCTGCGGGCAATGCCGGCTCGATGATCCCCCGCAACGGCAGTTCAGCAGCTTACTGAGGTGATTCAACGGGCAATAGCTGAAAGTAGACCGGTATTGATAGAACTGCCCCGCGATATGGCGAATGCACAAGTGTTGTGTCTTTCTCTTCCGGAGATGCAATCTGGCGCGTCGGATGATGTCAATGAAACAGCTCTCAGGGATGCACAACGTCAGCGTCTGGAGCAGTTTTGTCTGGATTTGCCGACCAAAGTAACAACCCCCTGTTTATTGATCGGCGTGAAAGCAAAGCGTTTTGGCTTTGACCATGCAGTCGCCGAATTGGCGCAGCGCTGCGGGGTCCCGGCGCTGACCACGTTATTGGGGCGTGGCGTGTTAGATATCAGTGCCGCCAGTTACAAAGGCGTATATAGCGGGGCGAAGGACGACCCGGTATTACCCTGGCTGCTGCAATCTGACTTGTTAATATGTGCCGGTGTTATTCGCTCTGATAGTAACTTTGCTGCACATCCCAGCCTTTTGGCCGGAAGACCTGTGCTGTGGGTGGACGAGCGAAGCGAACTCAATTGCCAGATGGCCATGTCATTAAATTACCTGCAGTTGAGGTATTCGCCGCACTGCAACATGCTTTTACTACCCGAGCTGAGGCAAAACCACAGGTGCAGATGCCCGCAGACTGTGATGAAAATGCCTCAAGGTCAGCATCAGAACAAAACGAACAAACAGATAAATGCTGGCGTTCTGACACGCTGGTTTATCGCCTGCATCAGCTGTTAAGTCAACAAACGCACACCTACCCTTTTGTCGTAGATATCGGCGATTGTTTGTTTGCTGCCTTATCAGCTAATCCTTCCACACTCATCGCGCCAGCGTTTTACGCGTCGATGGGCTTTGCAGTGCCCGCTGCGCTTGGGGTGCAGTTAAGTTCTGGATTACGTCCGATAGTACTGGTCGGTGACGGTACATTTCAGATGACAGGGCTGGAGCTTGGTCATTGCCAGCGGTATGGGCTGTTTAATCCGATAGTCAGTAGTATTGAACAATCAAAGTTGGGGGGCATGATTAAAGCATTTGCACCAGATCTGGCTGCAGCCGGAAGAGAAGCCGGCTGGCAATATACCGCGCTTGGCAGAGCTAGGGGTTGTGGTGCCAGTCAAATCTGGAATCTGCACGAAGTTCGATGGCGCGCTGGCCGACGCACTTGGGGGTTACACGTAGACCAAGGTTGATTGAAGTCATGTTGCCTCAGCACAGCTACAGTGAGACTCTGGCGAGTTTTCAGCGCGGACTGTGTAACAGCGCATAAGCAAGTGACATAGTGAGTGTGGTTAGCGGATGGCGATTGCTTTTAACCAGGGCAAACACTTGCAGGCCGATAGTAAGCTTTAGCTGTGCAACTGCGATGGTGTTATTTCGGCTTGTAATAGCTGGCCATCGGCCAATTGCAGTTGGGATTAGGAATTGCTGACGGTAAGGTATTATGTTGATGATTTGTGCTGGAAACTCGATTTTGATCGACAAATCTGCGATTGGTGAAACAGCCAGACTCACGTCTTTGGCCCGAATACTGAGTCTGATCTGACCTTGCGACGTTGGAATTGGAGCCATGCAATCTACGAGCTAAATACAACAAGCGTTGCTGGGGACTGGAATCCGCCCCCAACTGTCTTTTTTCAGCCGGTACCCCGATAAACAGTGAGATAATATCGGAGCCATCAAACAAAGGATTGTTTGGGGTTTGCCAGTGCAGCTGTGAGACTGGATGCATCAGTGATTTGACCGGCATCCATCAAAACAGCTGATCTGCAAGTTTTTCAACCTCACGGCTGTCATGCGAGACAAAAAAACAGCGGAATACCGGTTTCATCAACCAAGGTCCGGATATAGGGCAGTATCGCCACGGAAATACTTTCGATTATCTAAGGCCGCAAAGGGTTCATCTAACAGCAACAATTGGGGATCTGCTAATAAGGCCCCGCCAAGAGCCAAACCGTTGTTGTTGCCCACCGGACAGGCTGCCTTAACGGTTGCTTCAGCAATGGTTGCAGTTCAAGCATCCTGATAACGTCCGCGCGGCGCTTTAACCGGCGGCAGATCGGGTTGCACCCGGTGAAAGCCATACAATAATATCTTTGCCCTGCGGATAAGGGTGGTAATAATCCGCTTTGCTGAAAGACCAGACCAATACGGCGTCGATGCAGCGGACAAAAATTCTGCTGGTGTTGCCAGGGTTGGTCGGCAAAAATGACAGTTGCATCAGGGACCATCTCGAGGCCTCGCTATCAGTCGCAGTAAACCGCTTTTGCCACAGCCTGATCTGCCGAACAATGCGGGTAATGCCGCTGGCAGGCAAGGTGGAATCGATGTTCAGACTGAAGTGATGTCTTTGCCAGTGCGCTTTTTATCCGTAAAGCCGTCATCAGAGACTCCTGGTTTTGCGACGAGCACCGTAAACCACAAAAAGCACCACAAACGAAAACAGCAATAACAACAATGAAAGCTGCTGTGCCGCCGCCCCCATAGTTCATGGCCTCTGCATGATCGTAGATAAAGCGATGTATTAACACTTTGGTCTGGCCGGGAATACTGCCACCTAACATCAGGATCACGCCAAATTCGCCAAGGGTATGGGCAATGCCCGAGCGTCGCCGCGACGATAAAGCCACCACGGCACAAAGGCAGGACCACAGTAAAAAACCGATCTATTGGGCCAGTGTCTCCAGACTTGCTGCAATCTCAACCGGCTGACGCCCCAGCTGCTCAAACGCTCTTGCTGTAATGGCTGCACGGCAAATGGCAACGAATAAAGCAATCGACGCCAGCAAAAATACCCGTAAAGGAGAATGCCAGATGCGGCAAGCCCAATTGTTGCAGCGTGCTGCCGACGACACCTTGCGGGCCAAGTAACAGCAACAAATAAAATCCAAGCACTCCTGGTGGGTGGGAGGACTAGAGGCAGAGCAACAAC
>JAXHNX010000010.1:0-52441 GCA_034519945.1 Rheinheimera sp. | reverse complement strand
GCCTGGTGACCAAACGGTGACCACGACGTGACTTTTCATATATTTAGTGTCTTTATTCTCAGCTAAATTTTGACCCTTGCCCTCAGTACCTTTTATGGTAATCTCAAATCCATATTGTTTACCACGGAGCGGTAACAAAGCCGCTTAAATCAATAAGGTAGTTCACTATATGCGGCTTCGAGAAGTTCTGGGAGTACTTTCTAAATCCTCGCCTTATGCAGTTTCGACTGAAAACAAATATACCGAGCCGCACAATCTTCGCTTGATCAAATCAAGATGGGATTTGTATGTCACCATGCTGATTGAGCGTAAAGTCGAAGACGTTATTTCTTTTATTAAACACCGCACCGCGACAAGTTGTTCTTCTTATGCGGAAGTAGTGGTGACGGTAAGTCTGAATTACTGGTGCAATCTAAAAAGAAAGTGAGTAAGCATGTACGTTTTCACTTTGATGCCACCCACAGTTTTGACCCGCACGAAAATGCAGTGCAAACCCTGGATAAGATATTTGATGAATTTGAGCAAGGAGAGTTTTCTCTAGTTGTCGGCATTAATGTCGGCATGCTGGGTAACTACGAGCAAGAAGGGCGAAATACGCTTTTCAAATCCGCGATAAAAGCGTATCAGCACAATAAGACACAAATGACGGGTTTTATCTTCGTCAACTTTGAAGATTATCCGAAATTCCAAATCACCCCAAACGGAATCCAGGCCGATTTTGCCCGCAAGATCTTGGCCCGTATAACATCAGCCGAGTCGTTGTTGTTCAAAACTTTTCAGCAAGAGAGCGCCAATCAGCTGGATGTTGACAGCCAACGACTGCTCATAAATTATCGCCTACTCATGCTCAGCTGAGGTACAGGACGTTATCGTTGAGTTTGCTGTTTAAAGCGCGGTTAGTACGAGATCAATTTCTTACCGCCAAGGGCGCTGTTAGATTTTGTCTCATCAACTACTCACTGGCGCAGGCTATTTATTCGATAACCTGTTTAGCGGTGGTGATAATGAGCTGGCCGATAAGTTGGTAGAGTTTGATCCGGCATTACTACGCACAAAAGCTATAGACCGCTTTTTAATGGCTGCAGATCTGAAATTGGAAAATGAGCAATTTGATGCGTTTTGTACTGAAGTCGCAGAAAAATATGGAGTTCCCTATCTTTCGAATCCTAAATCGTATATCAGACTGTTTTACATACTGAAAAATAGTGAGTTAGTAGCTAACTTCCCTCAGCAGTTTCAGCAAGATTTTACCCAACGCCTACTCAGCGATTATCTCGATGTTTATCGTTTGCATGCGTTTTATGAAGACACGCCAGCATGTCGGGAAAAACTAAAAATCTTTTATAACAAGCAGCTAATATCGGCGCTGCGCCTCTACATCAACCGTAATGCACCACAACTTTCTAATAAACAGTTTTTGGTAGCACAACTTGATACTTACAAAATAGCGGCACAGCTTGATTTAAAGCCTGACATAGTGGCAATTAAAGCTAATTCAGTAGTTAAGCAACATGCTTTTGTGGCTCAGCTTAAAGTTGGGGACGAGGTGTTAGCTGTAGAGATCAACATTAACTTATTTGAGCTGTTAGAACGGATTAATGCCGGATACCGGCCGAGTAAGAATGACCGAAGTGCAGTTATTCTGCTTAATGAAGTCGCCAGCAAAATTGCTCTTATCGCCCGCGAATCCAGCGAATTGCTGATCAGTTCAGAGACTACACAGTACAAATTCAGCCTGGATGATGACTACATTGAAGCTGAGGAGTTATAACAAGATGCCGTTAACTGATAATTTAACGCCTCAAATCAATAGTGCCGCAACCTATTTTCCGATCTCTGCCCGCAGCGATAGAAGCAACGAGTTCGATTGGGAAATTGTAAACCGCTTCTTTGTTGGCGATTTATTTTCGATTTCTGCTAACGACAAGAAACTTGCGCAGTTTCAACAACGCTGTAAAGCGCACTTTCTAAATAAACTAAGTGACCCGGCAATGTGGGATGTGGTTGAGAACATTTATTTCTCTAAGCGCAGCATTAAAAATATTGCTCCGGAAATGCAAATTTTTAGCGGCAGTTGGGCCGATGACGCTAACCCTGCGCCAGCCAATCGTATTGCCAATGTTTTAATGACCATGCTGGGTGATCTGCAGCTTAGCGTGCCAGCTGACGTGAGGCTGAACTTTATTGAAAAGGAAATTCGCACTGCTTTTCAAGCCGAATTTAAGCCAGAAAAATCTGCGGTTAAGGGACCGGCATTATTACCTTACCTGCCGCCACTGGCAGAGGTTTTTAGTGCGGATTTACACTACTTGCTTAGCAAACAGCATTACTTTCTGGCACACCTTACGCACTTTTTGCGGTTCTACGTCTTTATTTACACCTGCCAGATAGCGTTGTCGATAAACAGCTGGAAGGATGGGGAGCCGCAAAAGCTTAAAGATTGTTTGTTATTTTATTTTGGATAACGAGAAAGCCAGCAAAGAGCGCAGCATGCTGCGCGAGCGTGGCTGTAAGCAGGTTGAAAAAGGCATAGAGTCTTTATTTCCGGTGCTGGCAATGAACGAGTCTTTGCAAGACAAAGAACTTGGTATAGTTCCGCTTTGGGCCTTGTACCCACACATGAACTCAAATTGGCTTTGACGTTTACCGATGCTGCAGGTCAGGTGCAAAAACGCACTCAGTCGTTTTCATTGATAAACGCCACAGGCGCCAAACTGCTTGATGAGTTCAATCAGGCCTATGTCGCTGCCCCAGCCTTTGCCGAACTTAAACCCGAGCGGGAACTGGTACGTCGGCTTTCAGCGCTCGCGGTGCTGACGAACGCCGCCTATACCGGCACAGAATCAACGTTACTGGACCGCTTCCAACAAGAGGTGAACGCCAAAGGTAAGCAGGCTGCCATTACATCCTGGCTGCAATCTCACGCAGGGGATGCTTCACGCTATCAAAGTGGTGCTATAGAAGAGACTGCTTTAAAAACGTCGACCGCAGAGCTAATAGCCTTGCTGCAGGCTCACGGCAACACTGTCGATACCGTCATCGGTGACGCGGTCAGCGCCAACAACGGTGTCGTGCCTCAAATCGCACTGGGCACCCTCTTGTTCGACAGCACCGGCAAAAAGTTATCGCGCTTTATCGGCAATAACAGCCTCGGGCAGTACAAAGACGGCAAGTGGCAGTTCAACGCAAACTACGCATTCCTCACTTCTATCGTTTTTCCTGAAACGCAAACGTGCAAGGCAGAATAGGGCTTAATATTATGAAACATTTTGCAATTCTATCGTCCGTGTTAGGCCTTGCTGGCGTGTTGATGCCGGCTCATGCCGAGGAAACCGTGCGGTTGGTGTTCAATCAGCACCAGGCCATCAGCCAGTCACAAAATGCTCCAAAGAATGCAGAGCAAGCCGGGTGTGTCAGTACGCCAGATGGCCTGACGCAGTGGTGTATTCCAGCCTCTGGGGCGAAGGCCAATTCGGTTGCAGGCACTGAGCATCTTTTTGTTGTACATGAACTTCCGGCACATGGCTATGACGCCAGTTATATCGCACACTTATTTACCCAAAGCGGCCAATTTGGTTTGGTTGAGGCAGATTTGATAACAAGTGCTCGCCCAGTTGAAACCATGGACATGGCGGTTGAGAGCGATTCCACACAAATCAATGACCCATATTTTACCTCGTATCAGCTGAACCGGTACTTTGCGAGCCCGAGCAAAGCGAATGTGGGCAGTGGGATCATCGACCTGTGGAATATGGTGGGTCTCCCCGCGGTTTTAGAGCCCAAAGACCCGATTGACCTGATATTCATTGATTCGGAATTTGAAACCAGTAAAGAGGTGACCTACCACTCTGGGCGTTCCCTGACGACCACTGCTTTGACTAAAGGCGGCCCGTTTCAGAAACCCAATGATGATTTTAGCGTCCGCCCGGAGGTGGATGATGTCTGTGATGCACACGGTCTGCAGGTCATTGCAACGGCCAGTGCCAAGACCAACAATGAATTTGGTGGTGCCGGCATTACCAACAATGTTAATCGGCATGCGATTCGTTCTATGACCTGTGGTACGGGCTTTTTGTCAGACTCGGCGAATTCGCTGTTATTCCTCGCTGGCAAGCCATTTAAGGACTCAAACCTGGTGACGCCCTATGCAGGCAAGCCAGGCATCATCAACATGAGCCTGGGCAGTAAATCCGAGTCATGTCCTGTGTATCTGCAAACAGCGATTGATGAGGCCATCAAGGCGGGGTTTACCATTGTGGTTTCTGCCGGCAATGAGGGCGCTGATACCCGCGTGAAATCCCCGGCGAACTGCCGTGGTGTGATTGTTGTCGGGGCCCTGGATACGGATGGGACTATAGCGTCCTATTCCAATACCGGGAAAGAAGTGGAATGTGATGGCGCAGGGCAGTTGGATACCGGTTCCCTGTGAGGATAACGACGATAAAACGAACTACTGTTTCAGTAGTGGTACGTCGTTTTCTACGCCTGTGGTCTCTGGCGTGTTGGCTACCGTCAAACGGGAAACCGGCGTCGATGATGACACGCTCAAATTGGCATTGCTGTTGACCTCTGAGTCAGTCAGAGATGCACGCTGTGATGTGAGAGGCACGTGTGGAGCTGGTCGATTAAATGCCGCAGGGGTGATGGGGATTGCCCGTCTTGCCAAAGCTGGAGGCCTTAATCGTATCGAGCACGCGCTCGGCTCCAAAACCGAATGTGAGCAACTCTGGCTGCTAGACCATTTTGGTCAAAAGGCCCGGCTCTGTAATCTGTTTAGAGTCACGTTCATGAACGGGGTTTTACTCAATAATGCGAGTTATCAGTTGGTCTCCATTCCGAAAGGGGAGCAGTGGGACAAGGCGACTCCCACGGTCGTTGGAACCTTTACTCAGGCCGAAGTGCAACTGGGGTCGCTGACCCCAGATACGCTGCAATACGGCATGCAAGTCTGTGAAAACGGCGCTTGTGGCGAGGTTCTGGTCATGAACACCGACAAAGCAACAAGCGCCAGCAAACCTGCAGTCTGCAAGTAAAAACCGTGTTCGTTAGCTTCGACCAGAGTCATCTGGTCGAAGCTAATGACAGTGACAGAATGAGCCATTTAGCCCGCGATTTTCAGTTAGGAGCTTGTTGTCTCAAAATCGATTGTGAAAGTCATCCCTTGATGGTTAAAAATCTCGACTTTAAACAGCGATGAGGAATGGACGTTTTTTAAATATACGGAACCCGTAGCAATGGCGTTAGCTCACTCAGTCCATCACGCCGGCCATCGCAGCCAGCAGCGATGAGACTGTGTAGTTATCGTGTCAGCAGTGGCTGGGCATTTCGCGTCCGGATTCACGTTTTTGATTAACAGAACATCAGCGCAGCACTATCTCTTCAGTCGTGTGCTGATAAATCAGCGTCTGCACCTGAGGCGGTTGGTGTGGCTCATAGTATTGCCGGAACTGACAACTGAACCTGCTGCCGGCCGGCAAGTCCGCGCTCAGTGACTCCGTCAGCCGGATGCTCAGCCGACCGCACGAAGGCTGGATCGTCAAGACTTCGGCAGCGGAAAATGGAAAAAACCGTTTCACCTGCGGATACAGCGCTTTAAACAGACTTTCTTTGGCGGAAAATATCAGGCTGAGCCATAAGGTGACATCCTGTGGCGGCAACAAACGCTGTTCCTGCGGCAGCAGGATGCTGGCACGTAATTCGGCAGCAACGTCGGGTGTCAACAGTTGTTCAGTGTCGATACCCAGCAGCCGGATGTCGTAGCTGCGGGCCAGCGCACAGAGCACGACGCCATTGCTGTGACTGATAGAGCCTATAAAGCCGGCTGGCCAGGCTGGCGAGCGATCCGGGTTGGCAGCGACCCAGTAGGGCTGGTGGCTTTGAGGCTGACCGTACTCAGATGGCCCGAATTCAGTTTGCCTGCATTGATGCTGCCCGCTGTGAAAGTGCTCGCGGTGATAGTGTTGCAATGCCAGCGCTGCCAGATAGCGACCGGCAATAAATTCGGCCTGTCGTTTCGGGACGGCGACCCTAATGTCGTCCGTCAGGGACGTTGGCAGCAGCGCCAGTGCGGCCGCGGGCTGATAGTCGCTGAAATTCAGCCGGGTTTGCAGGCAGATGCCGGCAA
The DNA here is from genome assembly GCA_034519945.1 of Rheinheimera sp. GTDB lineage: Bacteria > Pseudomonadota > Gammaproteobacteria > Enterobacterales > Alteromonadaceae > Pararheinheimera. The sequence continues at coordinate 46,317 of JAXHNX010000010.1, read as the reverse complement.
AATCAGCTGGCTGCAGACGTTGTACTGGCCCAAGAAAAGCCGGCCTGTCGGAACCTGCCACAAAGGTTGATCTGGAATCAGTCGCAGGCGCTCCCCCAAAATCTGCACCAAACAAGTCTTGAGCCGACAGCGGCCAGACACTTTGCCGCCATGCCGGCGCTGTCCCGGAGTGTGCTGTCGCAGTGATCACAACGGGTCCGTCATCGCCAATGCCAGCGCCTGCTGTTGGGCCAGCGTGCGCAGCAGTGCCTGTTTGTCTGTTTTGCCACTGGCGGTCATCGGCAGGCTGTCCAGCCAGCAAAGCTGCGGGCGCATATAAGCCGGCAGTTGCCGGACCAGACTGTCCCGCACGGTTTTATCCTGCCTGGCATCGCCGGCCAGACAGGCCAGCAGCCGTGCTGGTTGCTGCAAAAACAGCACTGCACAATCCTGTACCGCATCGTGCTGACGCAGCACGGCTTCGATTTCAGCCGGCTCAATCCGGTGGCCGCGCAGTTTGATCTGTTGATCCAGCCGGCCCAGATACTGATACCGGTCATCCGGTAACTGCCGTACCAGATCGCCGCTGTGATACCAGCGGCCGCCGTCTGCTGCGTGGACAAAACGTTGTGCGCTGAGGGCGCTCTGTTGCCAGTAGCCGTCAGCGAGCGCAGAGCTTTGGATCATGAGCTCACCGACCATGCCACAGCGTGCCGGTTGGCCATCACTGCACCAGACCTGGTGGCGGTAACCGGCCAGCGAAGGCCCAAGTAATGGGCTGTCCGGCGTTTCGGCCATCATCGACCAGACGGTGGCTTCGGTCGGTCCATAACAATGTAACAACCGCCGGCAGCGTTTTTTCAGTTGGCTGACTAAGTCGGCATCCAGTGCTTCGCCGCCAGCCAATATGGTCAGCTGCGGTCCGCCCAGCCAGCCGGCAGCCAGCAGTGTGCGAAACAAGGTCGGCGTGCCCTGCAGCAGGTCAATCTGCTGCAACAGCGCGGGTTCAGCCGGTAAGGCGCGGTTTTGCAGCTCGCCCAGCAAACGCAGCCGGGCCCCGCAATACAGCGGCAGCAGCAGTTCCAGCAACGAGATATCAAAACCAAGGCTGGTATGGGCCAACACTTGTTGTTGCGGCGTTAAACCAGTGGCAGTGGCTGCACCAGCCAGAAAAGTGCTGAGCGCCTGCCGGCTCAGCATCACCCCTTTGGGAGTGCCGGTACTGCCGGAGGTAAACATCAGATAAGCCAGTTGTGCCGGACTGACCGCTCTGAGCCAGGGCGTGGCAGCGTCATTGGCTGCCGGCTCGGCTGGCATTGTTGCTTGTTCGGTTGGCATTGTCGCCTGCGCCATGGCCGGGACCGAGGGTATAGTGATGACACCCTCCCGGTCAGTCAGCACCAACGCAGGCGATAGCTGCTGCAGTATTTGCTGCAACCGCGTCAGTGGCAACTGGCGGTCCAGCGGCACAAAAGCACAGCCGCTGAACAAGCAGGCCAGACAGGCGGCCAGCTGCGCCGGTCCGCGGGCGAGGTCCAGCGCGACGATGGCGCCGGCGGGTAGAGGTTGTAACAGTAGCTGCCAACGTGCCACCAGCCTGGTCAGCGCAGGACCTGACCACGGCTGACCGCCCCATTCGAGCTGGCTGTGCGGTAACTGGTCAAACAGCACCTGCACCGCACAAGGCACTGGTGTTGCAAAAAACACGGGTTGCGTCAAAGTGGCGGCCGTCTGCTTTGTTGCAGATTGCTCTGTGCCAGATGGCACGGTGTCGGACTGTGCTGTTTCAGTAAGTACGGTTTCAGCACTTGTAGTTTCAGCCGGCACAGCTTCAGACAGCTTTGCTGATGCCAGCCCGGCCAGGATCGCCTGTAGTTGCAGCGGCGTGCACAAAGGGCCGGCCAGCAGGTGTTGCCGGCCGGGCTGGTCCAGCAGACACAAGCCCTGCGCCACGCTGGCAATCCGCAGTTCTGCGCCGGTCAGCACGGCAGGTAATGGCAGTCGCAGTGCCAGCATTGCTGTGGGCTGATCATTGCAAAGTGCGGCGTCAACTGCCGGGCTTAATTTTTGCTGCTGTAAGCTCAGGGCGGCTTGTCCGCCGTCCGGATGCTGTGCGCCCTGCTGACAGAAATTGTGCTGCAGCATCAAAGGCTGCAGGATGCTGTGTTGCAGTTGATGATTCAGCCTGGCCAATGTTAACCGGGAGCCGGCGACGACGCAGGCATAGTCGCCGACCGGTAGCACCGGCTGTGCTGGTGTTTGCTGCGCTGGCTGTAGCTTTTGCTGCGGCAGTGCAGCCAGCTGTTGCCAGAACAGGCTCAAATCACAGTGTTCAGGCTGCCAGCTCAGCAACAGCCAGCAGTGTTGCTGCTGTTGCCAGATCTGTAGTACCGCTGCTGCACTGGTTTGCTGCTGATGCTGGCAGATCAGCTGCGCCTGCTGTTGCCACAATGATGAAAGCAGGCGCCGCACGCTGTGCTGTGCGCTGGCGGCCGGCAACAGGGCTTGCCAGTGCTGCAGGATAGTCGATGCAGTACTGGCCGGCACGGCAAGCGATAACTGCAGAATGGTTTGGGTCATCATGAGGTGGAGCTCCGGCAAAATTGAACTGGGGTCAGATGGCATGGTGGGCAATGTTGCATGGCTGGCAAACATCAGTCTGCGGCATCTGCGGTCGCCGCCTGTTGGGCCCGCAAGACGGCAAAGCCGGTTTCATCGACACCGGCACGCCAGTACGGCAGCGCATACAGCTGCTGGCGGGACAGCGGGAGCTGCTTACGTAAAAAGCGACGCAGCTGCAACACGATTTGTTCTTCACCGGCCAGAAAAACATAACTATCGGCTGGCGGCAGCCTGGTTTGGCAATGGCTGATGACGGCGTCAATCAGCAAGGCAGTCTGCCGGCAATCGCCGATCAGCCAGTGACAAGCCACGCCGGCCGGTACGGCCAGTTGCGGCATATCTGCAGCGCTGCTGACCAGCGCAAACACCTGCCCCTGCGCGTCCGTGGGCAGGTGCTCCAGCATGGCGCAGATAGCCGGCAGCGCCGTCATATCGCCGGCCAGCAAAAACGGCAGTCTGGCCGGTAACATCGGATTGGGACCGGCTGGCAATGACAAGGCGCAGTGAGCGCCGGGCTGCGCGTGCATGGCAAAACGACTGGCGGGACCCCTGTCGCCATGCACGGCGACATCGATATCCAGCTCGGCAAGCGCTGGCCGGTGTGCCCGCACGCTGAACGTGCGGATCTCCGGTTTAACGGCGCCATCCGGCCACTCTGGCCCTGTTGCAGTAAACACTGGCAGCTCAGGCTGCCGCTGGCCTGGCTTTGGCAGCAATAACTTGATATGGCAGGCCGGCCAGTAATAAGGCATCTCGGCGAGCGCCGGGCCGCCAAACGTCAGTCGCCACAGATTGACCGACACTTGTCGGCGTTGCAGCAACTGCACCCGCCGAAAGCGCGGCAGATTGATTGCGGCGCTGTGATTAAACTGAACCATCAGGGCTCCCTGTTATGTTAAGTGGCTGAACGTTTTTCAGCAGCGGGCTCTGCTGCATCGCTAGGTCTGGCTGCTGACGGTGGCGCCGGATCAGCCGCAGCAACTGATACAAGGTGTCGGCCTGCTCAAACAGTTCAGCCGGCAGCGGGCATCCAAATGCCTGCATCAGACGCTGACGCAGCAGCACTTTGTGTAACGACGTTAACCCGAGCGCATTGAATGGCACCGCGGCTTGCGAGGGCCGGACCTGCAATTCGGCCGGCAGCAGTTGCAGCAGTTCAGCTAGGCCTGGTGGTTCCTGCAGGCTGACTTCCTCCAATCTCGGGTCCGGCCGGCGGCGTGGCGGCGCAGCCAGTTGCAACGGCTGCCAGCTGTCCCTTTGCTGCACTTGCCAGCACAGTCTCAGCCAGTGTTGCAGTAGTTGTGCGGCCAGCGTGCTGTCGACGCTATCCGGGTCCAGATAGCAGGCCAGCAGCAGCTGGCCGTCCTGCTCGCTCATACTGACACCCAATGGCAATTCAACCGGCTCATGCGGTTCACCGATCAGCTGCGGCCGCAACAGGGCGTCGGCGTGCGGCTGGCTGACCGGATAGTTTTCATACAGGAACACCGATTCAAACCAGCTGTGCTGCCGGCTTTGTACCTGTAGCAGTGGGCAGGCCGGATGGGCATTGGCGGCCAGCAATTGCTGTTGCAGCAGACGCAGACCGCTACTGTGGCTGTCGATCTGCTGCCAGTCCAGCAGCAATGGCACCGTATTGTTGTACAGACCGACACTCTGACCAAGGCCGGCGATGGGCAGATCGCGGCCCGAAATCACATAACCGCAGCAGCTGATCTGCTGGCCACTCAGGCGCTGCAATAACAGATGCCAGCTATAGAGCCCAAGTACGCTGACGGTGATGCCCTGCTGCTGGCAAAAGTGGCGCCATTGCGCGCTGTCTGCTGTCGACAGTAGCTGTTTCAGTGCCAGTTCGCGCCGTTGCCTGGTGGTGGGGATGCGCAGATCGGTCTGCAGATGTTCCGACAACGGATAACCCGGATGGGGTTGCTGCAACTGTTGTTGCCAGTAACGCAGATCACTCAGCTGCTGTCGCTCCAGATAACGCCGGGCGGGCAGATAAGCCTGATCCGGTGAAGATACTTCCGCCTGGTGACGCTGTAGTCGCTGGTAATGTTGCTGCACGCTGCCCATCAGATTGGGCATGCTCCAGCCGTCGGTGACGGCATGGTGCATCAGGAGCAGCAGCACATGGTATTGTGGCGTGATTTGCAACAGCAACAATCGCAGTAGTGGCGCCTGGTCCAGCGGCATACCTTCGTTCAGTTGTTGCTGCGCCTGGCTTTGGATCCACTGCCCGATCGCATCCGGCGCTGCGTGCTGCAGTGCAGCCGGTAATGGACGCAACTGCCAGGGCAATGTCACCTGCTGCAGCACCAGTTCCAGTGGTTGTTGTTGCCAGTACAGACAGCTGCGCAGTGCCGGAAAGCGCTTCAGCTGTGCCTGCCAGGCCTGCTGATAGCTGTCGACGTCAAAGGCTCCGGTATAATCAAGCCGGATCTGCTGATGATAAGCGCGGTCTGCCGGATCCCTAAGCGCCAGCGCCAGCATGCTTTGCTGCAGCGGTGTTGCCGCCAGCACTGTCTGCAGCGGATAGCGTTGTTGCAGCAAGCTGAGTTCAGTATTGTCGGTGGGTGCCGTGGGCATATCACCGGGCGTCAGGCGCAGCCCGCCCAGTGCCAGCGTACTGGCTTCGGTCAGCACCGTCTGCAGCTGATGTTGCAGCAGATCCAGCAGGTACTGATTGTCGACCCCGGCAATCCCGCCGATTTGCCGCAGCTGCAACTGGCCGTCCAGCACAGCGCCGTGCAGGCTGATTAGTTGGCGGTGCTGATTTTCGGTAGCGATAGTTCGCAGTGGTTCGGTTAAGCGCAGCGGGCTGAAATGCTCGTGCTGACCGACTGTCGTCGGGCGGGTCTGCACTCCATGGTAGTTCAGCAATACAGTGGGCAACTCCAGCGCGCTGCTTTCTTCAGTAGCCCATAACAAAAATCCGAGCCCCTGATCCGGCAACAGCCGGCGCTGATCTTTGGCGCCTGTCAACATCTGGGCAAAGGGCAGCGTGGTATCAACTAACACCGGCGTCAGACTGCTAAACCAGCCGACGGTGCGGCTCAGATCCAGAATGGCCCCCTGTGCATTGAGCAAATTTTGGCGGCCATGGCTTTCCAGCGCCAGTAATGGTTTTTGCGCAATGCCGAGCAGCGCCAGTGTGCGGCCAATCGCCAGCAGCAACAGATCGGCCGGGTCTGTGCCAAGCACCTGATGCACAGACCCCAGCAACAGCGCAGTCTGGGCCGGGTTCAGTGTCAGCAGCGCTGGTTGCGGGTTTGCAGCAAGTTCGGCCCGGCACGGTGTGGCCCGCTGACAGAGCTGACGATACATGGTCAGTTGCACGCTGTGTTGTTGACGGTAAGATGCCAGTTGCTCACCCCACTGACGGTAGCTGTGGGTTTTCACGCTGAGGCTGTCACTGCGGCAAATGCGACGCAGATCTGACAACAACAACGGCCAGGACAACACATCAACCAGCAGATGATGGCAGATAAATAACAACAGATCGGCACCGGCTGTTGTCGTTTGCGGCACCGGCTCTGTCGCCTGCAGCACCGCAGCACCGCCACGCCACAACACCAGCCGGCACAGACTGGTACTGCGAACCGCCGGGTCCAGACTGAACTGCTGCAAGCTGTTGCAGGCGGCCAGCAGTTCGCTGGCAGTCAGGCTGCTGGCATCCCGTTCCACCAGTTCCACCGGTGTGCCGGCATAATGCTGCCAGCCGGCGTCCAGTTCTACTTCAAGGCCCAGCACATCGTGCTGCGCCAGCAACTGATCGAGGAACTGACGCCATTGCCCGCAGCTATAGACAGGCGCTGTACAGAGCACCGCCTGATTAAACAGACCCGGATTCTGATATTGCTGGCGGACAAACCAGTGCTGCACCGGCTGCAACGGGAAACGCCCTTGCAGTAAGCCCTGCTCACCGAGCGCCAGTTGCCGACGCTTCGGATCGGCCAGCAGCAATGCGAGCTGGCGGACCGTGCGCTGTTCGAACAAATCACGTACGTCACACTGGTAACCAAGTTCGCGGATCAGGCCCGACAAACGGATACTGCGCAGCGAGTCGCCGCCAATAGCAAAATAATCGGCATCGGCACCATACTGCCCGGGCAGGACCTGTTGCCAGATTTGCAGCAGTTGGGCTTCGAGCAGGGCCAGTGGTTCGGTCTGAGTACTCTTCAGGGGTTGCGGATCGGGCAAGGCTGCGGCGTTGACTTTGCCATTGGCAGTCAGTGGCAGGTCGATGAGCCAAATCAGTGCTGTCGGCACCAGATACGGCGGCAGCCGTTCGGCCAATTGTTGCAGCAGGCCGGCAGCGGCCGGCGGCTCACCGTCGCACACCGCATAAGCGCACAGTTGTTGCGCCCGAACCAGCAAGTGACATTGGCGCAGCGCCGGCAGCAGTTGCTTCAGCGTGGTGATAATTTCCTGAGGCTCTATCCGGTACCCTCGCAGTTTCAGTTGCTGGTCGCGCCGACCGAGAAATTCCAGCTGGCCGTCGCCGTGGCGCCGCACCAGATCGCCGGTGCGGTAGACTCGAAGCTCCGGCTCAGCGGTATAAAAGCCCCGACAAAAACCGCCGGCTTCAGCCGCGACCTGCTGCAGTTCAGCCTGCCAGTAACCCAGTGCCAGCTGCGGGCCGCTGAGCACCAGCTCGCCGACCATGCCAGCAGCGCACAACTGACCCTGTTCGTTCAGCACGAACGCGCGGATATGCGAGACCGGCTCGCCAAGCCCGCCGGCACGGCTGCGGCTTTGTACTTCATCACAAAAAGCGGTGACTGTGGCTTCGGTCGGTCCGTACAGGTTAAACAGCCGCTGGGTGGGGAAACGGGCCGGCAAACCCTCAGGACAGGCTTCGCCGCCAAAGATCAGGTAACGGCACTGGCCGAGCGTGGCGCTATCCAGCACCTGCAGCAGCGCGGTCGGGCAAATCAGGTGGCTGACATCCTGCTGCTGTAACACAGTGCTGAGCCCGGCGGCAGGCGCCAGTCTGAGCGTACTACCGCTATACAGTGCCAGCATGGCGGCCATGTGACCGGCGTCAAATGCCAGCGTCATCGGCGACAGCACGCTGGCCGCGCTGTCCAGTGCGAAGCGCTGCTGATGGTCTTCCAGCAGCCGGTAAAATGCCTGCGGGCAGACTGCGACACCTTTGGGCGCACCAGTGCTGCCGGACGTGTATATCAAATAAAGTGGCTGGCCGGCCTGATAGGGTTGGGCCTGATGCCGCCGGGCGTGTTCTGCCAGATTGTTGCTGAGCTGTGGATGCAGGATGGCCGTGTCGCCTGACAGGACTGGTCCAGGCCAGGATAGCACTGCGGCCGGGCTGTCCGGTTGGATCAGCAAGGCCGGTGTTGCATCTGTCAATAGTTGGCTCAGCCGCTCCGGCGGTTGTTGTGGATCCAGCGGCAGATAAGTCAGGCCTTGTGACTGCGCTGCCAGCATCCAGGCGAGCAACACGGCAGACGGTGCACCACATAGCGCCAGCCGTGCTCCCGGTTGCAGCCCCTGTTGCAACAGCTGCTGCTGGCCTTGTGTCACCGCAGCCGCCAGTTCAGCATAGCTCCAGCGCTGACGGCCATCGTCAATGGCCAGCCGCTGTGGCTGGCTGGCGGCAAAGTGCGCCAGTTGCTGCAGCACTGTCATGGGCGACAAGACTGAGGCAGGCTGTAAAGCTGTTTCAGCCGGCACGGCGCAACTTGTGTCCATCAGCAGCGGAGGTTGCGGCTGTACCAACTGATACTGGCAGATGGGCCGCTGCGGATCTGCCAGCAACTGGTCGAAACACAAAGTCAGCATGTCAGCCATCGCGGCCAGCGTGCTGGCGGCGAACAAATCGGTGCTAAACAGCCATTCGATCCGCACATGCTCCGGCGTTTCGGTCAGTTTGATGGCGAGGTCAGTTTTGGCCGGTAAATCCGGCAACACTTGATCGCGGCCTTTAACACCGGGCAGCAACTCATCAAATTCCACCATCGCCTGATAAATCAGCATGATCTGAAACAGCGGATTGGCCGACGGACTGCGGGCCAGTGCCAACGCTTCCGGCAAGGCTTCAAACCGTTGCAACTGGTGGTCAAACGCTTCCAGATCCAGTGCTAAAATTTGCTGCAAAAAGGCGGTGAAGCTGAGGCTGGCATCCAACTGACTACGCAGCACCAGCGTATTGACAAAAAAGCCAATCAGTTCATCGACATCAGCCCGGTCACGAGCCGCAATGGGCGTGCCAATCACCAGATCGTTATCGCGGCAGTAATGGTGCAGCACCAGCGCGACCAGCGCATGCACGCCAATAAAAGCGGTGGCCCCTTGGGCCAGACAAAATTGCTTGAACTGCTGCCAGCGCTCGTTCGGCAGGTAACTGAAATGCACTTCACCGGCACTGGATAATACCGCCGGCCGCGGATAATCAGTTGGAATACTGTGCAGTGCACTGATACCGGCCAGTTTTTCACGCCAGTATGGCAAGAACATCGCTTGGTAATCGGTACAGGAACTGGAACGTTCAAAACGGGCGTAATCGATAAAAGTCAGCGCCGGCGGCACCGGCAACTGCCGATCACCTTGCAGGTAAGCGCGCATCAGCTGACGCAGCCGCAGAAATAGTTTTTTAATCGACCAGCCGTCTGAAATCAGGTGATGCTGCGTAAAGATCAGCACGTGTTCTGCGGGGCTCAGTTTAATCAGTTGCACGCGGCTCAGCTGGCCGGAGCTCAGATCAAATGGCGCGCGGATATCGAGGCTGAGCAGTTGCTGCAATTGTTGCTGCTGCGGGTCTGGTGCCAGCATGCTCAGGTCCAACTGCTGATATAACAGCGGACAATCGGCCGGCGACAGGATCACTTGTTGTGGCTCCCCGCTGTCATCCGGCCGAAAAGCCGTACGAAGGCCAGGCTCACCGTGATGCAGCGCCTGAAAGGCCCACTGCAACGCCGGCTCATCAAGTGGGCCGTACAGCCGGAAATGCACCGGCATGTTGTACATGGTCAGGCCTTCTTTTTGCTGACTGATAAACCATAAACCACTTTGAGACGAGGTAAGCGGGCCTGTCAGGCTGCCGCTGACGCTGAGCGGTTGCTCAAAGCGGGCGCGGGCGGCCACTGCGCTTTGCAGGGCAGCTTTATGGTTCTTGATCAGCATAGTGCTGTCGGCGTCGATAGCACCCGGACGCGCTTTGGACACCAACTGGCCGGCGTCATTGACGGCCAACCGGATGCCACGTCGTTCCAGGCTGGCCAGTAAACTGATGGGGTCTTGCATGGGTTACTCCTGCCAGCTGCGGCTGGTGTGCTGGATCCGCTGCCGGCAATTGCTGGCAGCGGCAATGAAATAAAACACGGCACTTGCTTGGCACTATCAGGCGCCCAGCGTGGCTCCGCCGTCGATCACCAGTTCCTGCATCGTGATATGACTGGTAGAGGCCGCCACCAAAAACAGTGCGGACTGCGCTATTTGCTCAGGCTGCGCGATGCGGCCGAGCGGGATGCCGAGGCGGTATTTTTCCGGATCGCCGGCCAGGGTGCGTTGGCGGTCGGTGGGCTGTTGCCACAGCTGATGCAGCATCGGCGTATCGGTGGAGCCGGGGGACAACACATTACAGCGCCCGCCGCTGCCAGCGAGTTCCAGCGCCAGCGTCTTGCCAAAGTGCGCCAGCGCAGCTTTGGCAGCGCCGTAGGCGGCCATGCCAAACCTTGGCACCCGACCGGCATTGGAGGCTATTAGCACCACCGCGCAATCGCCGCGTTGTTGCCAGTGCGGCAGCAACTGGCGGCACAGGTAAAAAGCGCTGTCGACGTTGACGGCAAAACTCGCTCGCCAGTTGTCGTCGCTGGTGTCGCTGATATTGGCGCTTTGCAGCAGGCCCGCAGCATGGATCAGCAGATCGGGCAGTGCATCAGGCTGTTGCGCCTGCTGCTGACAAAAAGCCCGGACCGCTGCGCTGTCGGTCAGATCCAGGGCGGTCACATCTTCGGCAGCAATCAGATCCAAGCCCAGCACGCGATAACCGTCGGCTTTGGCCTGACGCAGCACCGCCTGACCGACACCGCCGGCGGCGCCGGTGACCCACAAGAGCGGAGGCTTTACCATACCATCTCCTCCTCACTGCCTTGCTGCTGCAGACTGTCGAGATGATCGGCCAATTGCTGCAGTGTCGGATTGTTAAAGGCATCTGACACTTTCAGGTGCAGATCCAGTTCACGTGACAGCCGGTTGACCACCTGAATGGTCTGCAACGACTGCCCGCCAAGATTAAAAAAGTTGTCGTGTCGTTGCAGCGGCTGGTCACCGAGCACCTGTTGCCAGATCTCGGCAACCAGGGCGGCGGTGCCGTCCAGTTGCGGGCTCTGCTCCTGACTTTGACCGCCGGCGGGCAATGCCCGCAGCGCTGCTTTATCCACTTTGTTGTTGCGGTTCAGCGGCAGCTCTTTGAGCAGAGAAAAACGGGATGGGATCAGTGCCGGCGCCAGGTGTAGTGCCAGAGCCTGGCGTAAACGGGCAGGCAATTCGGCCTGTTCCTGCGACGTCAGGTCGTCAGTCAGCACCAGCCAGGCCTGCAGATAACGCTGTTGACCACTGCTGATGCCAAGGACCACCGCTTGCTGAATGGCTGGATGGCGGCACAGCAACTGTTCAACTTCAGCCGGCTGAATGCGATAACCGGATAACTTAAACTCATCGTCCTGCCGGCCACAGTAATACAGCAAACCATGTTGGAGCCGGACTATATCGCCGGTGCGGTAAACTTGCCGCAACTGGCCACCAATCTGCAGCTGCTGATGAGCCACGCGGGCTGCTGAGGGGGCCTCTGCAGTCGGCTGCGGTAGATAACCCGAGCTGACGGTCGGCCCCAGCAGCACCAGTTCACCTTGTAAAGACGGCCGGTCATGGCGGTCAAGTACCAGCGCTTCGACACCCGGCAGCGGCTGGCCTATCGGTAAGGCATCGGGCTGCTGCGGGTCTTGTGCTTGCCACTGGCTGACGTCCTGTGACAGGACGACCACAGTGGTTTCCGTCGGGCCATAGCTGTTGAGCAGTTGTACTGTGTTTGTGGGTGCGCTGCGTGCAACCACTTGCTGCCAGCTAAGCAGCACGCTGCTTTGCAGCGCTTCACCCCCGACAATCACCTGCCGCAGCGATGCCGGTAGCGGCTGGCCGGGTTGCAGCGACAACACCCATTCATGGAAAAAGGCGGTTGGCAAATCGGCGATGCTGATCTGCTGTTGCTCCAGCAGCGTGCCAAAGGCCGCCATTGATTGCAACGCTTCGTCGTCGCGTAGGACCAGCGTGGCACCGCAGCTCAGGCTAACAAAAATCTCTTCAATGCTGGCATCAAAATGCAGTGGTGCAAACTGCAGCACCCGGTCGGTGGCCTGCCAGCTATAACGTTGTGCGGCCGCACAGGCAAAATGACTGAGTGCACCGCGGTGGATAGGCACAGCTTTGGGCGCGCCGGTCGAACCTGAGGTAAACTGCAGGTAAGCCTCTGTACTGGCGCTGACCGGCGTGATCATTGCTGCAGCCGCGGTGGTTCCGGGTTCTGGTGCAGCCGGCATTGCACTGAACTGCACGTTGAGCTGGCTGATCTCCCGTAGTAAGGGGGGCGCCGCCAGCGTGGCAGCCAGTTGCTCCGCCAGCGACTGTGTATCGGCGGCAAACACCAATAGCGCGGGCATGGCCTGCGCCAGCTGTTGCTGCAGACGCGCCAGCGGCAGACTGGCATCTAGTGGCACAAAACTGTGACCGGCCGCCAGACAGGCCAGTTGCAGTGCCACCGTGTGACTGTGCCGTGGCAATAACAGCGCAACCCGGCGTGGCGTCGGCAACGCCAGTTGTTGCAGCGCCTGCCTGTGCTGTTGCACCTGCTGCCATAATTGCTGATAGCTGACGGAATCGCTGCCTGCCACAATCGCCGGATGCAAAGCGCGACTGGTCACCTGATGGGCGAACTGGGTCATGATCTCCGGCACTGCAGCGATGGCGTCAGTTGCTGTCAGCAGGGACTCTTGCCGGGCACTCGCCAGCCATTGGGCGTTTAAATCCGGCAACGGCGTGTCGGGGGCAGCCAGTTGTGCATCCAGCAGTTTGAAAAACAGACAACGCAGTTCGGCCAGGCTGGCTTCGCTGTACAGCACCGGATTGGCGTCAAAATCAAGTAAGGGTGGTGCGTCCCCTTCGACGTACACTTCGAGGATCAAATCTTCGACGGTGCCGGTCACCAAATGCAGCGTGCGGGACGGCACGTCGCCATAGGTGGCGGCATAGTCAAACGGCATGATATTGACCAGCGGACCATACAGCCGCTCGGCTACTTTGCGCTGGTCGCGTTTCATTTCTTCATAGCGGTAAATCTGATGCGGCCGCAGCTCGCGTTTGCGCCGCGCCAGCTGCTGTGCCAGACCGAGCAAGCTGACTTGTTGCACATCGGCAAACAGCGGCACGATATTGGTATGCATGCAAGGCACCTGTAACGCCTTGCTGCCAATCCGGTTCATCATAATGAGGCCGAGGCTGAGCCGGTGCTCGCCGCTGTAACAGGCCAGCAGAGCACTGAAACTGGCCAGCAGCAGATCAGGCCAGCTGAGCCGGTGTTGGGCCGCCAGCTGTTGCAGCTGCTGCCACTGCGCACTGCTCAGCGCTTCAGACTGACGGCGGTAATAAGGTTGCAACGGGCCTTGTTCTGCAACAAATGACACTGCTGCCGGCCAGCTGGCAAACTGCTGTTGCCAGTAAGTCGCAGACGCCGGTTTTTGCGCTTGCCACTGTTGTTCTTCGGCCACCACGGCCGCCATCGAACCAAAAGGACAAGCCGGGACTAACGTACACTGGCGCAGTGCGTTGTAAATGGCGGCAACGCGGCGGAACAAAATGGCATGGCCATAACCGTCCAGCGCAATGTGGTGAGCCATGCTGAACAGATAATCATGTGCCGGGGCGCGAAACAGCACAAAGCGGATCGGCAGCTGTTGGCTCAGATCCATCGGCTGGCGGACTTGCTCACGAGCGTATTGTTCGAAGAATTCGCGGTCGCGCGGGCCATCCAGCTGCAACTCGTCGATCTCAACCGGCAGATCCACCGGTTGCCGGTAACCGGCAGGGTGATCGGCGTCGGACTGATATAGACAACTGACCGCTTCGGCTTCAGCAACCGCCTGACGCAACGCCTGCACCAGTAATTCAGCGTCGATTTTGCCGGCAAAAGCCACACATTCGGCGGTATTGTATAACGCGCCCTGACCATTCATTTGCTGGCCTAGCCAGATGCCTTGTTGCGCCAGCGTCAGCGGGAATTTCATCAGACAGCCTCCGCCATCGCCTGCTGGCGGCTTTGTAACAAGGCCAGCCAGGCGTTTAAGGTCGGCTGCTCGGCTAGATCGATAAAATCAACGTTGAGACCCTGTTCGCGCCATTTGGCGACTATCGCCATGATTTGCACCGAATCGATGCCGTAGTCGAGCAGGTTGGCGTCGGCAGAAAATTCAGCGACATCTTCGGCGATCAGGTACAACACATGCTCAGTCAGACTGTGGGCGTCCAGCAATTTCAAGTCTCCTTCAGGATAAAGTTGGCGGGCAAAATAATCAGTGGGTAACAGCGCGGCCGCGCGGCCGGCCAGATAATGCAAAGCCAGCAGATGGCTGGCCTGGTCAAAATCGGCCACCGCATCGCCAATCACAAAAGGCTGAATGTCGCGCATGAAGGCATCAACGGCCGTGGTCTGAATGCCGATATGGGCGTACACGCCGCAAATCAGCAACTGGTTACGGCCAAATTCCAGCATCAGGTCCTGCAGCGGGCTTCTGGCAAAGGCGCTATAACGCAATTTGGTCAACACAATGTCATCGGTACGCGGTGCCAGTTCGTCAACAATAGCCGCCAGCGCCGGATCTGCAGCAGTCAGGCCCGGGCCCCAGATGTCATTGAGCAGCGCCCGGTCGGCAACGGATTGCTCGGCCGGCTGCGCGGTGTAGATCACCGGGATCTGGTGCTGATCGGCATATTGGCGTAGCACCAGAATATGGCGCAGCAAGGCGCGCAGTAACGGGCAATCGTCGGCATAAAATCGGCAGAAATACTGCTGCATGTCGTGGATGAGCAGCACCGCACGATCACTCTGCAGCTGCCAGCGGGCCCGGTTGGCTGGTAGCTCTGATGCCGATGGCATCGGGTAAGATAAAATACGTGGAATGGTCATATGAGTTCCTCTCCTGCAAAAACAGGGCTGGCGTAACGGGCGCGCAAAGCGGGTTTGTCGATTTTGCCGACCGCGGTCAGCGGCAGGCTGTCACAGCAGGTGACTTTGTCGGGAATTTTGAAATCAGCCAGGCCGAGCTCCCGCAGATATCGCCGCAGACTGACTGCTGAAGGCACTGGCAGATCCGGCTGGCAGACCAGCAGTGCCAGGCTTTTTTCGCCCAGCAGCAGATCAGGGATGCTGATCACGGCCGCCTGACGTACGGTCGGATGTTGCAGCAGAGCGGCTTCCACCTCGGCGGCTGCAAATTTTTCGCCGCCGCGGTTGACCTGGTCTTTCAGCCGGCCAACCACCTGCAATAAGCCATCCGGACCTTGCCGGACCAGATCGCCGGTGCGGTAAAAACCATCTACCGTGAAGCTGTCTTCGCCACCTTGCCAATAACCACAGATGGTGTAAGGGCCACGGGTCTGCAGCTCACCGCTCTCTCCGCTGGCAGCTACAGTGCCGTCGGCACATATAATGCGGATTTCGTCCAGCGCATTCATCGGTCGGCCCTGATAGTGCCAGCGCAGCGCCGGCGCATCGGTCAGGCCGGTGTAATTGACCAGACCTTCCGCCATGCCATAGACCTGCTGGACGATACAGCTAAACTGCTGCTCCAGTGCCTCGGCCAATACAGGGGATAACGCGGCACCGCCGATTTGCAGCACCTGCAATGCCGGTTTTTCCAGCTGCTCTGGCGCGTCCAGCCACAAACGCGCGGCAGCTGGTACCAGCGCTACCCAATTCACCTGATGGCGCCGGATCAATGCAAAACACTGGCTGGCTTCGGGGTTGGCGGCCAGCACCAGCGTGCCACCCGCACAAAACACGCCAAGCGCGCCAGGTGAACTTAACGCAAAGTTGTGGCCGGCCGGCAAAGCGCATAAATAACGGGTCTGACGGTCCCACTGACAAACAGCCACGCTGTCGCGTACCGAGCAGGCGTAATCGCGATGAGTGCGTGGGATCAGCTTCGGGATTCCCGTACTGCCTCCAGACAACTGAAACAGTGCCAGTGATTGCATCAGCTGTGGCTCTGCAGTGGCGGATCCGGCGACACCACTCTCTAACCACTGCTGCGGCAGCTCACTGGCCAGTGGATGCGGGCCCAAACTGAAACGGTGGTGGGTGTTTGCAAGTGCAGCAGGGATTTCGCCTTGGGCAAATAACGGATGGCGGCTGTCGAAAACCAGCAGCGCGGGCTGCAACTGGTCAGCAAATTCGCTGAGTTCTTTGCGACCATGCCGGTACAGTGCGTTCAGCGGCACCAGACCAGCCTGCCAGCAAGCCAGCAGAACCAGGTAAAATTCGGCGCAGTTACCTAACTGGACCAGCACGTGCTGACCACTCTGCAGCCCTTGTTGTTGCCACAAAGCAGACAATTGAGAGGCCTGTTCCCACAGCTGGCGGTAGCTGAGCTGGTGGTCGCGGCAAATCAGTGCGATTTGATCCGGCTGCTGCTGTGCATGCAACCAGCACCAGTAATGCAGGGGCTGATCCTGCCAGACCCCTTGTTGCTGGTACAAAGTGGCGCGTTGTGCCGGCCAGGGCGTAAATTGTCCCATCAGCAGGCCTCCGTCAGTTCAGGCAAGCCCAAGGCGCCCAGCATGGTGGCGAATTTGGCGTTGGTTTCCGCCAGCTCAAGTGCCGGATCTGAGGCCGGGACTATGCCGGCGCCAGCATATAATGTCAGGGCGTTGGCTTTGATCCGGGCGCAGCGAATCATCACCTGCCACTGGCCATTGCCAGCCAGATCCTGCCAGCCAACTGCGCCGCAGAAATAATGGCGTTGATAGGTCTCGATCTGTGCGATGGCCTGACGTGCGGCCTGAGTCGGCTGACCGCAGACTGCCGCAGTCGGATGAAGCAGCTGCAGGATCTGCAGAGGTGCTATCTGGTCATTGCTCAGCTCTGCACGGATTTCAGTGGCCAGATGCCAGAGCCGGCTGGTTGCCAGTACCCCCGGTTCGGCGGGGACCTGCAAACGGGCGCAAAGCGGCGAAATCGCCTGGGCAATTTGCTGCACGACCAACTGGTGCTCATACCGGTCTTTGTGGCTGTTCATTAGCTGAGTGGCCAGCGCGGCGTCGGCCGCCGGGTCTTGCGGCTGACGCCGACAGGTACCGGCCAGCGGCTGAGTGCGGATCTGTTGGCCTTGCCGCTCCAGTAGCAGCTCAGGGCTGGCACCGAACCAGACTTCACCATCAGGCAGCGGCACGGCAAAAGTGCCCGCACCGGGATTTTGTTGCAGCAACGAAAGCAAGCAGTCTGCAAGATCAAGTTGCTCGCTGTGACATTCCAGCGTGCGGCCCAGCACCAGC
Organism: Rheinheimera sp.; assembly: GCA_034519945.1. Lineage (GTDB taxonomy): Bacteria > Pseudomonadota > Gammaproteobacteria > Enterobacterales > Alteromonadaceae > Pararheinheimera. Next base: position 29,154 of record JAXHNX010000010.1, on the reverse strand, counting down.
TTTTTCAGCTCCGGTTGCTGCAACAGTTGCAATGCATGCCGGACCTGGCGGGTAAAGTCGCTGGCTTGCGAAGGGCCCAATTGCAGCCGTGCCGGAGACTTCGCCTGTTGAGTTAACAGCTGGCTCAGTGCGTCAGCGTCCAAGCGCGATTTACTTTGTGGGATCAGAAAAAAACCGGTCTGAGCCGGATCAAACGGCAGCAACTGGATCATCACGGGGTCGGCGATACCATCTGCCTGAGCTGCCATTAACCTGGCCCGTAGCTCATCGGCAAGACCAAGGCTGTTCAGCGGCAAATGAAACTGACTGTAACAACCGCTGGTCAGTAAAAACTGTTCACCGGCCGCCACCAGACAACTCTCGGCTGAGTGGTAGCGCAATGCAGCGGCCGGAGATTGCCCGGTCGCAACGTCACTGAACAGCGGCATCTCTGTGCCGGTTGGAAATGGATTGGCAGCTGCCGTCACAGGGCTGCCTGATTCGGATTGGTACATGCACTACTCCTTATGCAAATGAGAATCAATTGCATTTAGCTTGTTGCAAATGATAATTACTATCAATAAGATCTGTAAAGTGATTTTAGCCACTCTATGTTGATAATTTTTTTACTAAAACTTGATAAGGAACAGTGATGATGCAAAAAACTCTCGCGAAACAGGCGGCGGTACATGCTTTTGTCTGGCTGGCGTTTGCTATTCATCTGGTATCGCTAGGCGGTTTTATGATGCTGATGCCATTAGGGCCGGACCTGACCCGCAACCTGCAATTGCCCAGTGATGAGATTGGTCTGCTGACAGGCTGGGCGACTTTGGTGGCAGCTTGTTGTGGTTTGCTGTTGGCGCCCTGGCTCGACAGAGCCAACCGACGGACCGTGCTGCTGCTGTGCCTGGCCGGTAAATCGGTATTGTTGGCACTTGCGGCTCAAGCACAACAGTTATGGCAGTTGTATCTGTTTTATCTGTTATCAGCAGCACTGGCCGGACCATTGTCCGCCGTGCTGATGGCAGCAGTCCTGGACTTAACACCGCCATCACAGCGAGGCCGGGCTATGGCTCTGATGGGGGCGGCGTTTCCTCTTGCCGCAATTTTAATGGTCCCGCTGGCATTACAAACAGCAATTTGGCTCAGCTGGCGCTGGTCGTTTGGCTTTTTTGTTGCGGCCGGACTAGCGCTTTGTCTGGCTACCTATTGGTTAATGCCATCATTACCCGGCCATGCCAGCGCCGGTCTGGCCAGCCTGCGTCAGTTGCTGCGTCAGCGCGATTGTCAGCTGGCTGCGGCACTGCTGGCGCTGACGATGGCTGCACATTTTCTGCTGATCCCAAACTTGTCAGCGTACTTTCAGTTTAATCTGGGCTTTGCCCGTGAGCAGATTAGCCTGTTATACGCCGTCGGTGGTGTGATCAGCTTGTTGTGGCTGCAATTGTGCGGGCGCTGGGCTGACCGGGGCTACCAGTCTGCGCTGGTGTATGGCAGCAGTGTCTGTCTGGCGTTTGCTGCGCTGGCAGGTCTGGTCTGGCCGCTGTTGTCGGTCTGGTCTTTTTTCTGTTTGCTGATGGCGATGAGTGCAGTGCGTAGCGCTGTGCTGATGGGCAGTTTCAGTGACATTCCAGCACCGATGCAAAGAGCGGCTTTTATGTCGTTGCTGGGCACGGTATCGAATCTGGCTGCCGGCTGTGGCAGTGTACTGGCGTCGGCCTGGCTTGGTCAGCAAGAGCAGCAACTGACAGGGATGGCAGAAATGGGACTGCTGAACGCGCTGGCTATCGTTGCGTCATTGGGTCTGTGGGCACTTTATCAGCACACAAGGCGGCAGAGTTCCGCGCCCGCTGTTGAAACGGCTTGATTGAAACGGTCGGGTTACTTTGGTTTGAATAGCCCGCATGTTTTGCCCGGTCGTGCGACACCGGTCTGTGGCAACTGCCACAAACTGCCTGTGGTCGCATGCTGTTGCCGGCGCCTGGTTTTAACTGCGGCGAAAGCAAACAATACCGCAAACAACAGGGCCATCAGGTCAACGCCAACATTACGGTTTATGTTGTACAACGCGGGTTGCTGCCATTGCAACAGCAGACTGGCCAGTGGCATCGCTGCGCAGCACAGTGACAGCAGCAGTAGTCCATGATAAGCAGCCCTGGAGGCATCCTGCCAGCATGTCCAACCGAGAAACGACACAAACACCGTGTAATAACACAGCAGATAGATAGTATTCATATCAGGAATAACCGCGCCGAGTACTTTGCCAGAAAGCAGCGTCAGCGCGACTGCCAGCATAGATCCAAGGCAGACGCCCACTGTTAAAGCGGCCATCAAACGCGTACTACGACTGACCTTCTGTTGCTGCCGGCTTCTTTTGTCGAGCCACAATAAATTACCGCTGTAGAACAAAAACGCCCCCAACAACCCCATTACAAAATAGCCCCAGCGCCCCCAGTCGCCGGCGAAACTGCCAAAATGCAGGGCAAACAGGCCTTCGACGGTTTTACCGTAAGCTGCGCCTGGCTGGTTGGAAAAACTGAATGGCTGCACTTCGAGCGTATAAGGGTGCAAGTACAGGTAATCAGCATCAGGTCCCCGAACCATGCCGTTGGGATTTAACATCTGCACGATTAACAGAGGGGACGGGCTGTTCAGTCGCATAAAGCTGAAATGAACCGGCTGGTGCGCCGGGCTGTACGCCTGTGCCGCCGCCACATGCTGGGTCAGCGCTGGCAGCTCATTCAGTGTAAAAGATTGTTTTGGCGGCTCCCCTTGCGCGAACATTGGCGTGTCACCGTAAAACTGAGCAAGGCCGTCATAAATCAGGTCGTGAAAGGCAAAGACGATCACAGTCCAGGCGATAATAAAGTGAAAAGGCAAACTGGCGATACCGACCAGATTGTGGCTGTCAAGCCAGAACCGGCTGGCACCTTTTTCCGGCCGCAATGCAAAAAAAGTTTTGACCAGCGTCGGCAGCAGAATGACGACGCCGGACACCAGTGCCAGAAAATACAGCACGGCAGCGATACCCAGCAGATAAACGCCAGCCTGGTCATGACCTATTTCGCCGCCGATCCCGGCACTGCGGTGCAGATAATCCAGCAAATCAGCGAAGCGGTTTTCCGTTTGCTGATGCAGCAGCAGGCCACTTTGCGCATCACCCGGCACTTGAAGGCGGGCTTCGATAATCTGATTATCCAATGCCAGCCCTCTGGCATTCCCTTGCTGGTACCAGCGCAGCACTGGCTCGGGTTCCCGCAGGTCCAGCTCAAAACCACCAGCCAGCTGGTCGCCATGCTGTGCCAAAGCTTTATCCAGCAACGGTTGCCAGGCGCTTACTGGGGCAGATACATTGCCGTTGCCTGCACTGACTGCAGGTGTGATCCATTGCTGCAGTGTGTGTTTAAACATGGTGAGGCTGCCGGCATAAAAACCGATAAACAGCAACAAACCGGCACAAATGCCGGTCCAGGTATGCAGACTCTGATAAGTCCGTAAGATATCTGCTCTGACTTTCATCACAGACTCCGTAACAGAAAAAAGCCGCAGTACAGCAGCACAGTGACGACAAACAACACAGTCCAGGCCTGCTTACCACTTGGAAACAGATAGACAGCCGCCAGAATCACCAGCCAGAGAGGGCTTACCAGCCACATGACAAATTGCGATTTGTTCGCCGAGTGGATATCGCCAGGACCATACCAGGCATAAAACCCCATGCAGACAAAGGCAATCGCCAGTCCCAATATCAGCCCGGCGAGGGTTTTACTCAGCCAGTCGGCGCTTCTGGCGACCTTCCAATCAGTTCGGCTCATGACGACCCCTCAACAGCAGGCTGGCGAATGGCAACAACATCAGAAGCAGCATCAGCAACAGCAGGCAAAAAAACAGTGTGGCGCTGCTACTGAGCTGCACAGCGGCGCATACCAAGGCGGCGAGCAAGCTGATGGCAGCAAGAAAGCGCCATTGCCGTACCAGAGGTTTGCTAAGTAAACGCTGATGTTTGGTACTGCAATACCACAACGACACAGCAACGAGGATGAGGGTGAGACTCAGAATCAGTTTCAGCATAGGAAAGTTCCTTTTTAACTGGTGCCATACTAACGCAAATAATAATGATTCTCAATTGATCTGTTAGTTTTACTATGCTACCGTATTGCCGGTTTTTAATGGCGTGTTGCATTTTAGGGCGGGCAGAATGGATATACAGAATAAAACAGGATTCAGATTGGGGTTCAAGCCAGTGTGGCTGGCCGTCGTGGCTGCAGTCGCTTGTCACCAGGCACAGGCGACTGAAACTCCGGATGCGGAATCGGCGCGCAAAGCGCGTGAATCGATCGAAGTCATCACCATCACTGGGGAAAAAACTGAGCGATCGCTGAAAGACACAGCGGCTTCGGTGGCCGTGATCAATCAGCAGATGCTGGACAGCGGTCAAATTGTCTCAATGTCTGATGCATTAAAAGATGTCGCCAATCTGGTGGTACTGACCGGTTCAGTGCCGGATATCCGGGGTGTGTCGGGCAACGGTTCAGCCACTGGTTTTAATACCTTTACCGGTGGCGCGCGGGCGCGGGTCAGTCAGTTGGTAGACGGTGTGGCGCAACCTTTTGTCGCAGAAGTGACCGGTGACACTGGCCTGTGGGATATCGGACAGATCGAAGTGTTTCGCGGGCCACAATCGACCAGTAACGGCCGAAATAGTATCGGTGGCGCGGTCATTACCACCACCCGTGACCCGGTGATGGAAACTGAAGGCGCGCTGCGCCTTGGTTATCGCAACCAGGACAGTTTCTTTGACAGCGCACTGGCGTTCTCAACGCCACTGGTGGACGACGAGCTGGCGGTGCGCCTTGCCACACAATGGATCAGTGGTGACACTTATTCCAACCCGGTGGTTTACAGCACCAATCCAACCAAAACCGATTTTAACGCACTCGACACCCAAAACAGTCGCGCTAAATTATTGTGGACACCGGCGGCGAACAAAGATCTGAAGCTGTTGTACAGCTACAGCCACTATCAGGAAGAAGGCAATGCAGGCCGGCTGTTTTTTGATGCCAAAGTGCCGGACGATTATATTCCGCTGTCGCAGCGTGATATGAGCACCGAGGCGGATACCCACAGCCTGAAACTGGACTATCAGCTGGCACCTGACCTGGCTTTGCAGACCTTAGTGGCGCATCTGGATTACCAATGGGGTTTTGATGGCTACGAGCCGGATCCGCTTGATGAACAAGACGTGCGGATGGACCAGCAGGAATGGACTGTAGACAGCAAACTGAGCATCGGCAACAGCAAAACCGGACACTCAGGCTTTGTCGGGCTGGCATATTTCAAACGGGAACAGGAATTTCGCAGCGTCGGCTTTACACAATATTTTGGTGATGACAGCAGTGATTCTAAAGCGTTGTACGGCGAAGGTAATTATCGCTTTTCATCAGAATGGAATCTGATTGCCGGTGCCCGGGTAGAGCGTGAAAGTCAGCAACGTGACTTTAACATGTTCCGTGGCCGCTGGACGCAAGCCGGGCTTGATCAGGCCAAAACTTTCACACTGCCAAAGCTGGTGCTGCAATATCAGCCGATCAGCCACACCACATTGTCACTGAGTGCCCGCCAGGGCTACAACGCCGGCGGTGGTGCACTGAATTTTATGACCAATGAGTATTATTACTACGATTCTGAAACAGTGAACACCTTTGAACTGAGTTCGCGGTCCGTGCTGGCGGGTGGCGATACCAGCATCAGTGCCAACCTGTTTTATAACGATTTCAGCGACTATCAAGCACTGAGCAGTACCCGTCAGATCACCAATATTGATGAGGCTTCCAGTTACGGCCTGGAGCTCGAAGCCTACAGCATGCTGGGTGCTGATCTGCAGCTGCATGCGGCGGTGGGATTGCTGGAAACTAACATCGACCAGGCGCCGGCCGCTTTTGCCAGTATCGTTGGCAAGGAGCTGAATTCAGCGCCGGCCTTTACCGCCAGCTTGGGTCTGACCTACTGGCTGGGTGATAACTGGCAGTTGGATGTGCACAGCAATTATGTCGATGAGTTTTATGCCGACTTCAGTAATACCGCTACCCGGGTGGCTGGTGACTATATGCTGACACGACTGTCAGCCGGTTACCACGGTGATAACTGGCAACTGACGCTTTATGTCAACAATGCCTTTGACGAATACGGTGAGACAGCGCGCGAGCCAGCCGGTCCGGCATATCCGCAAGGTTATGTTGCGCTAGTGACACCAAGAACTATTGGCGGCTCCGTAACTTACCGCTTCTGATCCTGTGGGCAGTGTCTGCCCGCCTGTTAAGCATCAGCCAAAACGGTCGGCAATTATACGGCCGGTGGCAGAGCTGGTGCCGAATCCGGCGCCGAAAATAACAGTGACAGTGCTCTGCTGTCACTGTTGCATCCAACCCTTAAATGTATCTATCATAAATAAGAGTAATTCTTATTTGTGATAGAGCCAATGCCCGCCCAGTACCCCTTACAGCCGCTGTTGCTTATCGAAGATGACCCCAGTCTCTGCGCCCAGTTGCAGCAGATGCTGCAGACCGACTATCAAGTGGTGGCCTGTCAGGATGGCGAACAAGGCCTGCTGCTGGCACTTAGTCAGCCCTTTGCGCTGATTATTCTGGATATTCGTCTGCCCGGACTAAATGGCCTGCAACTGCTGCAACTGCTCAGACGTGAGCGGCAAACACCCGTCATTGTCGTATCGGCCTGTGGCGCCGAATCAGATCGCATCACTGGTTTTTTGAACGGTGCGGACGACTATCTGGCCAAACCTTTTAATACCGCCGAGTTGCGGTTGCGGATTGAAGCAGTGCTCAGACGCAGCCAGTGGCCACAACCTGAATCGACCGACGCGCTGAACTGGCAGGGGCTGCACTGGCTACCGCAGCAAACCCTGCTAGCCGGACAGGCACTGCCACTGACACCGGTCGAACACAAACTGCTCGGTCTGTTGTTACAGTCTGTCAGCCAGATCCTCAGCAAAAGATTGTTGTATCCGCTGCTGCTCAATCGCCCTTGCACTGAACATGACCGCAGTCTCGACATGCATGTCAGCCGGCTGCGGAAAAAACTCAGCGCCGCCGGATTTAGTGCCGGTCAGCTACAAACCGTACACGGCAAGGGATATCGTTTATGTTAAAACCGCCCCTGCTGCGTAACTTGCAACAGCAGCTGCATAGCCTGTCGCTGTTTGCCAAACTGAGCCTGCTACTTGGCGTCGGCACTGTGCTGATGTTCTGGCTGATTGCCGCCAGCCTGGAAATGCTGGAAACCAGACTCAGTCTGCTGAACCCAAAGGACCGGCAACAGATGCTGGCCTGGCGCGACCAAGCCGAGCAGCTGTATGTGGAGGGCAATGAAATCGGTCTGAAATTGTTTTTACAGCAACTCCGGCAGCAGGAACAAAGCTGGGCGGCGGTCGCGCATGTCAAAGTGGAAAGTTTTGACGACACAGATCTGGTCGCCAAATTTGACGAAGGTTTTATTTTAGGCCGCAGCATTGACTGGAAAATCCATTTATATCAGGACTACAATCCGGTGATGGACCTGATGTTTCAACGTGCTGACGCCCGCTTACTGTTAGAACTGCCGGCCCGGATGCGGCCTGGCGCTTACTGGCCGCCGTTAAAATTGTTGCTGCAACTATTGTTGCCACTGATGTTGCTGATGTTGCTGATTTATGCGCTTTATCAGCACTTACTCAGACCCGTGCGACAGCTGCAACAAGCGGCCCGCGCCCTGCAACAAAGTGATTTCAGTCAGGACAGACCACCGGCCAGTGTGCGAATGGCGCTGGGGGAGCGACAAGATGAACTGGCTGATTTAGCCGAAAGCTATGACCGGATGGCGCAGCGACTGAGCCAACTAATAATCGGCCAACGCAACTTTATTGCCGACTTCTCGCACGAACTGCGCACGCCGCTGACCCGTCTGCAGCTGGCGTTGGACAGTCTGCCCACTGCAGCATCTGAGCCTGCATTACATCAGAGGCTGCAACAGGAAAGCCTGCTGATGCGCAAGCTGGCGGAAAATGCACTGACTTTTGCCTGGCTCGAGCATCATCCGGCTGTGGTGCCGCCTGAGCCCGGCTTATGTCTGACCGAGCTGCTGGAAGTTATCGCCGACAATGCCGCCTTTGAGTACCCGGATCGGCAGCTGGTATTAAAGTTGCCACCCCAGATGTTGCTGGCGGCGGGCAACTCGTTGTTGTTGGGGCAGGCGCTGGAGAACATTATTCGCAACGCGCTGCGTTACACACCGGCCGCCGGTGTCGTCACACTTGAGGCCCACAGTCTTCAGGACGAGCAAGGCTGCGACGGCTGGCAACTGAGCTGTGTGGATCAGGGGCCGGGCGTCCCACCAGTTTATCTGTCATCGCTGTTTCAGCCATTTTTCCGCGTCCCGGCGGGCAGCGGCGGCCAGCCGGTTGCCCAGGGGTTTGGCCTGGGACTTGCGCTCGCAGCACGCCAAATCCGCGCCTGCGGAGGCCACATCAGCGCCAGCAACATCACCGCAGCTGCCACCGGTTTGCAAATACGTCTGTGGCTGCCGGCCCTAGCCCAAATGTAACAATTGTAAAAGTCGTTTGTTTTCGCTGGCCCCTGCTTAAAATAGATGCAGATGAAAACTATTCTCGTTTGCAGGAGTGCCCGATGTCTGTCGTTGTCCGTTTTTGCCCTTCCGTGTTCACCCTGGCCCTGTGCGCCACCTTCAGTAAGCCGGTGCTGGCCGCGTCCAGTCCGGCAATCCCTGCTGACAAACAGCACAACACGCTTATCGATGCAGCCGACACAGAGCGCAGCATTGAACGGATCCAGATCAAAGGCAGTCGTATCACTGCCGAGCGTATCCGCATCGAACAGGATGAGCTGGAAAAGCGCCAGGCACGCGACTTAAAAGAAATGTTCCAGGGCCAGAGCGCGCTCAGCGTCGGCGGTAGTCTCGGCGTCGCGCAAAAGCTTTATCTGCATGGCATCGAAGAACTGCTGCTCAATGTGGCGCTCGACGGTGCAGTACAAAGCGGCAGTATGTTTCACCATATTGGCCGTTTGACGCTGGAACCTGAACTGGTGCGCGCCATTGAAGTGCAGGCTGGCCCGGGGGACGCCACTCAAGGCGCCGGAGCGCTTGGCGGCAGCGTTGACTTTATCAGTAAAGATGCCAGCGATTTGCTGACTGGTGATGACCGCTTCAGCGCTTTAAGCAAATTTGCCTATGGCAGTAATAACGACCTGAAAAAATACCATCTGACGCTGGCCGGCAAGTTGTCAGAGCAATGGGAACTGCTCGGCAGCAGTAGCAAGCAGGACAGCGGCCTGTTTAAAGACGCCGACGGCCAGGCTTATCAGGGTACTGCCAGCGAACAGCAGTTCCATTTTGCCAAGCTGACCGGGGAGCTGGCCGCAGGTCACCAGCTGCGTTACAGCTTTGAACAGGCGCGTGATGAAGGTATCCGGCCACAACGACCCAACTGGCAGGTCAGCAGCTGGAACCGCGCTTTCCCGTTGGAAACCCAACGCAACACCCACAACCTGAACTACACCTTTGACCCGGCGTCACAGCTGGTTGACGGCAGCCTGTCGGTTTATCACAGCAACACTGAACTTGAGCAAAACGCCCGCTTCGGCCTGTACCATGGCGGTGTGCAAAACGAAGGTTTTGACCTGCGTAATACCAGCCTGCTGGGCGATCACAGGCTGGTGTATGGCGTGGACTACCGCGCCGAAGCCACCGAATTGTTTCCGGTGGGAGTCGCCAATGGGCGTAGGGACAATGAGGACGCCAGCGTGAAAGGCCTGTATCTGCAGGACTATTACAACCTGACGCCGACACTTCGCATCAATGCCGGCGCCCGGTTTGATGATTATCAGGTCCGTGACATGAAAGGCCAGCAGCTGAGCTCCGATGGCGTCAGCCCGAATCTCGGCCTGTCCTTGCAACTCAGCGATCACTGGCGCCTGTTTACCGGCTATAGCAGCGCTCTGCGAGGCCGGCTGACCACCAACAGCTTTGTGCTGGACAATCGCAGCAATGCCGCCAACCTGAAGGCTGAGCAGGCGCACCACCGCCAGATTGGCGCCGAGTTTATCAGCGCCGGCTGGCATTTCAATGCCAACCTGTTTGACACTTTGTTCGAAGATGTGATTGGCGAAAAGTCGCGTGTTTATCAGAACCTTGGCGACCTGGAGAACCGCGGCTATGACCTGAAACTCAGCTACCGGACAGGCAGTTTCAGCGTCGGTGGCAGTGTGGCCAAGGCCAATCCGAAAATTAACGGTGCTGTGTTGAACCCTTATGACCATGGCGGCCTTGGCACCAACATCGGCCGGCAATGGAGCTTATTCGGCAACTGGCAACCCGCAGACGAATGGCAAACCGGCCTCAGCCTGCGCGTCGCTGAAGGCCAACGTGACCTGACAACCAGCGCCGGTCTGATCCAACAGCCGGGTTATGGCGTCTGGGATGCCTATCTGCAATACAGTCCGGCGCAGCTCGATGCACTGCGCCTGACACTTGGCGTGAAAAACCTGCTGGATAAACAATATCGCGATCAGGCCACGCTGGGCGATTTCAACCATATCCCGGATTACGAAGGACTGGTTGGTATGCCGGAACCGGGGCGGGATATCCGCGCCGAGCTACGCTGGCAGTTCTGACCATAACAGCGCAGCGCGGGCAGTGGCTGGCTGACCACCCGGACAGACCGCCCCGGCGCAAGCCGTCATCACAGATTGCCGGCTTGCGCCGGGGGCTGTTTTTTCGGGTACCGAAACAGCCTTAGCTTTTACAATCAGGAGTTCTATGTTTCATTTGCGTCCCTGGGTGCGCCGGCTGCATCTGGCGCTGGCGCTGGTCACAGCGCTTATTGTCAGCCTGGTAGGCCTGACGGGGTCTCTGTATGTGTTTGCACCGGAAATCTCGGCCTGGTGGCGGCCCGATTTATATCAGCAAGCCCAGCTCCAGGCGACAGCGGGCGGGGTGGCGGATATTGCCGCGCTGGTCAGTGCGCTCGAGCTGCGTTATGGACAGACTATCGAGAGTCTGCAGTGGCCTTATGCCAGCCGCGAAACTTTTATGCTAAAGCTGCAGCAGGACCCGGCTTGGTATTTTGTCGACAGCCACGATGCCAGCCTGCACAGTGATGGCGGTGCTTACTGGAGTCCGCTGTTTGAGCTGATATACCAAATCCATAGCAATTTATTGTTGGGCGACTATGGCCGTTACGTCACTGCTGGCGCCTCTTTGCTGTTTGCGCTGCTTTGCGTCAGCAGCGGGATGTATTTATGGTGGCCGGCCAAACGCCGTTTTGCCAAAGCCCTGACTATCCACACCAGCAATCGCAAAAGGCTAAATTACGACCTGCATGCAGTCAGTGGCGTGGCGTTCAGTCTTCCGCTATTGGTGATGGCACTGACCGGTGCTTTTTATGTGTTTGACGGCCCGATGCAGCGCACACTTGACTGGCTGTTGCATTCAGCACCTACACCAGCGGGTTTCTGGCAAAAACGGTTCGAGCACCAGACCACCACAAATACACGGCTCAGCACCGCCGATGCTGTCCGACTGCAGCTGCAACTAACGCCCTCCGGCATGAAGCCACGTAATCTGTGGCATTCGCTGGCAGCTGACGGCACTTATACTTTTGGTTATCAGGCCCGTCATCAGATAGAAGCCGGCGCTCAGCACCGGGTGTTTTTGCAGGTGAATCCTTATGACGGCACTGTCCTTCGCACTGCGGACCCCCGCACATTGCCACTGGCCAGCCGGCTGAGCAGCCAGTATCTGCAACCGCTGCATTTTGGCGAGTTCGCCGGTCTGCCGAGCCGGATTTTGTGGTTTGTCGGCGGCTTAGTGCCGCTGCTGCTCAGTATTACCGGCCTTCGGATCTGGCTGAACCGGCGCATCAGACCGGCCAGCCGTTAATGCAGTCAGCGCCTTGCAGCCAACCGCTGGCCCGGTGTGCGACGGCTTGTCGGTAACAGTGTCAGCAACAACGGCAGCAGGTACAGACTCAGCAGCGTCGATAACAGCAAGCCACTCAGCAGTACTATGCCGATGCCGCGGTAAATCTCACTGCCGGCCCCAGGGATAAACACCAAGGGGGACAAGCCCATCACTGTCGTCATCGTCGTCATCAGAATTGGCCTTTGTCTGGACAGCACCGCCTGATGGATTGCCTCTGCCACCGGCAACTGGGTTTTCAGTTCGCGGTAACGTTCGACAATCAGAATCGGGTTGTTGACGACGACCCCAAGTAATATCAGAAAGCCGAGCATCGTCATCATATCCAGCGCCTGATGGATAGCCTGGCCTGTCACCTGCTGCCAGACATCTGCAAAACCGTTAAAAAGTGCCAGACCCAGCACACCACCAGCCATCGCGGTCGGCACCAGCAACATAATCAGCACGGCGTAACCCCAATGATTAAAGATGGCCACCAGCACCAGATAACACATGACACAAGCTAAGGCGAAGTACAGCACTAAATCCTGCCAGGTTTTTTCCATCTGATCGGCAGCGCCACTGATCCGGATCTGCACGCCCGGCGCAATCTGGCCGGCCTGGTATAAAGCCGGCAGTAGTTGATCTTTGACTTGTGCGACGGCCTGCTCCAGTGCCAGTTGTCGGGGCGGAATAATATACACACTGACTGTTCTGGCTCCATCCACCCGCCTGATCACCGCGTTATCCATACCCTGCGCGATTTCCGCCAGCGCACTGAGCGGCAATACCTGCCCATTCGGCAATACCAGTGGTTGTTGCTGCAGGCTGGACATTTGTTGCGAAAGACCACTGCCGCTGTATAGCATCACATCCACCTGGCGACCATCGAGCAGAATTTCATCGACATAAGCCCCGTCGCTGAGCGCGGACATGCTGTAGGCAAAGGCGCCAGCCGACAGACCAGTTTCACTTAAGCGAGTCCAGTTTGGTTTAATCTGCCACATCGGCTGTTCCATGCTGAGATTACCCGGCTCCGTGTAGATATCCGCGTCCGGCAACAACTGACTGGCAGCGTCATAGATCTGCTGCGCGGTTTTAAACAGCTGTTGCTGCTCAATGCCGCTGATATCCAACACCACAGCGCGGGCACCGCCGTCATTGCTGGAAATAATAGAACCGCGGCTCGAATAAGCCCGCATGCCCGGATAACTTTCAAACCAGTCAGTTAAGCCGCGCATCATGGCGGTTAAATCCGCAGGCCGGACCGGTTCAGCCAATACGTTTAAGCCCGTAGCTTCCACATTGAGACTAAAGTACTGCAACGGCGGAATTTTGCTGTCGCCACGGTCAAAACGCGCCGGATCGGCCTGTACTTCCAGAGCCAGTTGTTGCTGGATCCCGTCGGCAATTTGCTGCATCGCGCTTAAACTGTAACCCGGTGGCGCACTCATGCGGGTAAATGCTTTTGGTTCTTCGCCCCCCGGCAGATATTCAGTTGGTGGAAAAAGTGCCACGGTCAGGCTACCCAGCAGTAGCGCGCTGCCAGCGACCAGCAATACCCGCCTGCGCTTCGGCAGGGTTGTCAGCGCACTCAGTTGGCGCCCCAGCAACAGCGCTTTTTGTGGTTTCGGCCCAGCAGCCCCAGCATTGCTGAATTCGCCGGCATTCAGCAATGCTAAAGCACCCGGCATCACCAACAAGGCCACAGCCATTGATGCCAGAATGGCCGCCATAATGGCAATCGCGATATCGGAATACAGCTGGCCGGCTTCCTGTTCAATCAACAGCACCGGTACCAGTACCAGAACAGTACTGAGCGTTGAAGCCAGCACGGCCGTCCAGACCTGCTGTACGCCGCTCAGGATAGCCTGCACTTTGCTCAGTCCCCGTCTGAGCTGTTCTTTGACACTCTCCAGTACCACAATGGCGTTATCGAGCGTCATGCCGATGGCAAATGCGATACCAGCCAGCGAAATGACGTTGATACTGCGATTAAACAGCAATAATGCGGCAAAGGCCGTCAGGGTCGACAGCGGAATGCTGAGCATGCCAAGCAGCGTCATACTCGCCGAGCGCAGATACAGATACAACACCCCACTTGCCAGCAAAGCGCCCAGCAACAGGTTTTGCCAGGCATTGTCGATCGCGGCCTGCACATAACGGACGTCATCGCCATACAGGTTCAGTTGCAACCCCTGACTGGCCAGTTGCTGGTTCAGCGCGTCGATACGCACCGTCATCTGCTGTTTAATCGCAATCACATTGGAACCCGGCTGGCGTTTAACCGCCAGGGTCAGACTGCGCTCCTGCTCGGCGAATGCCCGCTCACGCAGTTCGGCATGCTGCAATTGCAGCTCTGCGACATCCCCCAGCCGGGTGATATGGCCCTGCTGCTGCGCCACAATCAACTGCCGCAAACTGTCGATGGAGTCAAAACGGCCCTGCAATCGCACCAGAAAACGCTGGCTGCCTTCGTCCAAATCGCCGCCGCTGGCGTCGCGGTTACGTTCGCGGATCGCATCGCGAATTTGCACAATACTAATGCCGCGCTGTGCCAGCTGTGGCATGTTCAGCAGGATCTGCACCTGGCGCTCCGGCGCGCCCCACACCTGCACGGCGGACACCCCATCCACCCGTTCCAGCTGCGGTCGGATGTGCTGATCGACATAATCACGCAACAGGTCGATATTGATGTTGAGCGGATTGCCCGGCAACGGCATCAGCCGGTAAAACAGAAAGGGATTTTCCGAAAATGCGCCGGTCAGCAGCCGCGGCTGATCGACGTTTTCCGGATAAGCCGGCACCTGCGTCAGTGCGTTGCTGACCCGCAGCAAGGCTTCATTGAGGCTGACATGCTGATTAAATTCCAGCTCCACCCAGCCAGAGCCGGTGTCGGCTTCGCTACTAAGCCGCTTTAAATTCGGCAGACTGCGCAGGTATCTTTCCTGCTCCAGCAATATTTCCTGCTCAATGTCGGCAGGCGTCGCCCCTGGCCACACAGTCAGTACACTGACCGTTTTGCTATCCAGATCTGGGATCATCTGCACCGGCAGTTTCAAAACAGCGGCCAGTGATAACAACACCACAATTAAGGTCATTACAATCACTAAGGTGTAATGGCGTAAACAGGCGGAAAACATGGCTTAGTCTCCGCTTTTTGCTTGAAGAACGGTCGATTGCAGCTCAACTAGGCGCACCTGCTGCTGCGGTTTTAACTGTTGATGGCCGGCAGTCAGCACCAGCGGCTGGTCATTCAGACCCCGAACCATTGCCTGGCCCTGATGGCGTGACACCAGCTCTACCGGCTGACGGCTCGCCAGCACTGAGTCTCCGGCTTTGCTGCTCGCTGGCACTACAAACACGGACCAGGCGCCGTCCGGCTGGCGTAACAAGGCACTTTGTGGCACGGAAGTCAGCGGTTCGGTCGACAGAACAAAACGTACCTGTGCCGAAGTGCCCGGCAGGATTTGCGTCTGTGGCGATTGCAGATAACTG
The DNA here is from genome assembly GCA_034519945.1 of Rheinheimera sp. GTDB lineage: Bacteria > Pseudomonadota > Gammaproteobacteria > Enterobacterales > Alteromonadaceae > Pararheinheimera. The sequence goes on along the minus strand of JAXHNX010000010.1, from coordinate 13,710 downwards.
AGGCGGATCCGAAAGGCCCGTGAATCGGCGCGCCCAAGCGGGATACGGGCGGTCAGCGGCAACTGCAACACCTGCGATGGCGCCATATCGGCCACTACTTCAGCCTGCGACAGACAGGCGATTTGCGGGTAATACTGCTGCGGGATCTCGACATCTAGCCAGAGTTTTTCCAGCGACACCAGTTCAAGCAGTGGCTGGCCGGGCTGCTGCCAGTTGCCGGGCATCGCCGTACGCTCAGTTACCACGCCGGCAAAAGGCGCGCTGATCTGATGCTGCGCCAGCGCAACACTTGCGGCAGCCAGCAAAGCCTCAGCCCGTGTTTTTTCGGCTCCTGCCTGTTGCAAAGCCGCTTGTCGCTTACGCAGTTCAGTAGCTGGCAGCATGGCGTCTTTGGCGATTTGCTGTGCTTCACCGACCAGCCGCTGTTGTTCATGCCACTGCGCCTCGGCGAGCGCCAGCGCGGCTTTGGCGGCGGCTTGTTGCTGGCGGGCGACGCTATCATCGAGTGCCACCAGCACCTGGCCCTGACGGACCTGCTGACCGGCTTCGACCAGCACCTGGCGCACCAGACCCGGCTGAGCCGCCGACAACTGACTGTGCAGCACAGGCCGGAAACTGCCGGTAAACTCCTGAATGGTGTCGTACGGCTGAGTGCGGCTTTGGCTGGCACTGACTGGCACAGCGGCCTCAGGCATTGATTCAGTGGCCTGCAAGCGGGTGGCTGTCACCACCAGTGTAATTAACGCGGTGATGGTTAAAGCAACATGCTGGCTCAACGTCAGCCGGCGGTCGCGCAGCAGCATCCGATTGAATCTGCGGTGAATGGTGGATGATCCTTTTATCATATGATCTCTGTGTGCGTCGGCAGTGCCGGTCCTGTGGCTCTGAAGCGACCCACAATACCTAAATGATAATTATTATCAACAAAATTCAGATAAGCAGCGGTAAAAGCTGCGGCGACCGACCGGCTGGCAGCCTTTGCTCAGGTAAACAGAGACAGGAAATGGACAGGGTAAAACGGCCGCGTCAGGTACAAGTGACAGTCGCGGCAATAGCCCAGATGCACCTCAGTCAGGCAGGAAAAGCAAAGACCCTCTTTGTTCAGCGCTGCCGCGCTTTAAAGCGTGGATTGGTTTTGCAGATCACCAACACTTTGCAGCGCCGGCGTACAATCTGACTGTCCGGATGGCGTGCTTTGGCTGATTTTAACGACGACAGTACTTTCACAATACAACTCCTTAAACAACAGACTTTTTACTTTCGGATGACGCCCAAATTGCCGAATTTCTTACCAAATGCCGCGACCCGGCCTTCGGTTTGCGACACTTTCTGTTTGCCGGTGTAAAAGGGATGCGAGCTGCTGGAGATGTCCAGCGTCACATATGGATAAGTGTTGCCATCGGTCCATTGATAAGTACGGTTGGTGGCGATTGTGGAACCGACCAGAAAAAACGCGTCGACCGACATATCGTGGAACAACACTGTGCGATATTCAGGATGAATGCCTTTTTGCATAAAAACCTCTTTGCCTGTCACTTTGGTTACTGGCGCTACTCAGTCAAGCGGTGCAAGCTGAACAGCCAAATGTGATACCATCACAAAAAGCCGAAATAATACGAATGATTCTCAAACAATGTTGATAATACACTTCATTTGTATTTACTAGTGCTGACCTTTTCGCTAGCATGAAGCTCAGCTAAAAGGAGATTTTTATGCCAATTTCAACGAAGTTACGCTCAGTTCACACCATTTGCCTGCTGGCAGCCGCGATTCAGACCGTTCTGGCTTTCCCTGGTTATGCCGCCGAAGACGCTGAAAACACCGAAGCCGGAATTGAACGTATTGTAATCACTGGGGAAAAAACCAGCCGCAGTCTGCTCGAAACCGCCAGCAGCGTTGGCGTCACCACCAGCGAGCGGATTGAACAGGAACAGTTATTTGATTTCAGCGACGTGGTGCAGCGCACTGCCAACGTCAGCAGCATGTACGGCAACCGTGGTTTCACCATTCGGGGTATTGCCAACGAATCCGGTGCGCCAAACCCACTCGCCACTGTGTATCTGGATGGCGCCGCTATCCCGAGCCAAATCAGTGAAAGTGGCCCGCTGGATTTATGGGACATCAGTCAGGTCGAAATTTTCCGCGGCCCGCAATCGACGATTCAGGGCGAAAACGCGCTGGCCGGCGCAGTGATCCTGACAAGTAACGACCCAACCGCCGATTTCAGCGGTCGTGCTCGTGTCACCTTGGCAGATCCTAACGACAAACGTTATGCGGTCGCACTGAGTGGTGCCCTGACCGAAGATGACAGCCTTCAGGCCAGACTCAGTGCTGAAAAACGCGATTATGATGGCTTTATCCGCAATATCACACGAAACATCGGTGAAGATGCGCAGGACAACACCAGTATCCGGCTTAAATTGCTGTGGCAGCCGGTTGGCCTGCCTGGCGTCAGCGCCCGGCTGACCCATTTGGACAGCGAACGCAACGGCCCCTACATGTACAGCTACCGCCGTCGCCCGGACGCCAATATCGGTGAGTTTGTGAACCTGTCCAATCGCGAAAACAAAACGCTGGCGGATGGCACGTTCACCACACTGGATTTACGCTACCAGCTGAATGACCGCTGGCAACTGAGCAGTGTCACCGCACGCAGCAACAGCGATTATCAGCGCGCTTATGACGGCGACCTGACGGCGGCAGATCTGTCATACGGCAATACTGACGAAGATTATAAAAACTGGTCGCAGGAACTGCGTCTGCAGTATCAGGACGAGCAATGGCGCTGGCTCAGTGGTGTCTATCTGTCAGGCCGCGACAACTTCAATAACAATGCCAGCGTAACCAACGTCGACACACCGCTGCCCACCATTGCGGCCGTCTTGCAAGGAGCAGGCCTTGATGCCCAGACAGCCATGCTGATCGCCGGCATGTACGGGCAGGCGCTGCCCGTGATCCCGGTTGATTACCGCAGCGTTACGCCATCCGAATCCGGTAACAAAGCGTTTTTTACCGATCTGGAATACTCCCTGACCTCACAATGGACTTTACTGGCCGGTTTTCGCGTCGACCGCGAGCGCTACCAGTACGGCTCTGAAACCAACACCGCCTTTGCAGGCACCCTACCGGATCCAAAAGCGTTTGACCCGGACTTTGGCCTGTTATACATGGCGATCACCGGCATCAATCAGGCCGTGCTCGGTTTTGTCGCCGATGCCGCCGGGACTGTGCCGCAAAGCGAACGCGACTTCAACGCTTTCTTACCCAAAGTGGGCCTGCGTTATCAGCCCGACGACAGCCAAAGTCTGGCACTGACCCTGCAACGGGGTTATCGTTCCGGCGGCAGCAGCTTTAACATTGCCCGTGGTCAGGTGTTTGCATTTGAGCCGGAATTTACCAACAACTACGAGCTGGCCTGGCGCTGGCAGCCGACAGAGCAGCCGCTGAGTCTCGGTACCAACGTGTATTACATCGATTGGCAGGACAAACAGGTCAATGCCAGCTTTGGCCTAAACAGCTTTGACAGGCATACCGTGAACGCTGGTCGCTCACATTTATACGGCACTGAAGTGGAACTGCAGTACCAGTTGTCAGCGGCACTGGAAACTTATCTGGCCTGGGGCTATGCCCGCACTCAGTACGATCAGTTTGAACTGGTTGACGGTGGCAGCGTGACCGATTATAGCGGTCAGTCGTTCAGCTATGCACCGAAAAACACCTTCAGCGCCGGCTTCAACTGGTATCCGGCCGACGGCTTTGCATTGAACATCAACGGCAACTATCGCAGCAGCATGTTGCTGGAGCCCGGCAATTCCGAAGTGCTGAGTGCACGTACCCTACTGAATGCACGCTTGTCCTGGCAGCGTAATAACTGGACTGTGGCACTTTATGGGCAGAACCTGACCGACAAGCGTTATATCCAGTACACCTGGGTTGAAGAGCCGAATGAAATTGTCGGCACGCCGCGGGTTGTCGGTTTGTCGGTCGATTATCAGTGGTAACGCCAATGAACCTTGTTGCGGTGATCGGTCTGTGGCTGGCTCTGTTCCTGTTGTCAGCCAGCCTCTATCTGCTCAGCCCACGCCAGACACTGTGGCCAGCAGCACGCCGTCATCGCGCTGCCTTGTCGGCAGCCACGCTCGTCGGCATCTGCGGTCTGGTAGCCAGCGCAGTGCCATTGTTTGGCGTCTGGCCAGCCCTTTATCTGGCCCTGACGTTACTGATGGCCGCCTTGCCGCTATGGCCGCTGCTTTTTGCGGCATCAGTGAGGCGCAGCGAGCGTCAGCCGCCTGCTCCCACCCTAACCGATGCCGAAGGAAACTAACGATATGTGGAGTACAACTCCGGATGTGGAATAAAACACTAGCCGGCATCTTGCTGGCCTTACCTTTAACGGTCGCCAGTATTGGTGTGGTCGCGCTGTTGTGGCCGGGCACTGACAATCGCTGGGTACTGAGCTGGCTGCTGCTGGCCTTTCCGCTCTGGGTGATGGTGCTGTCATTGTTGCCGCTACATAAACGAAAACGTGACAGCTGGTACTGGCTGGGCGGCCTGACACTCGGCGGTTTTGCGCTGGTACATCTGATTAAATTCTTTGCAGGAAGCGGAACATGAAAGTCGCCACCCAAAAAAGTTACCGGCTGATGCATACCTGGGTTGGCCTCATCACCGGCAGTCTGCTGTTTATTGCCTTTTATGCCGGCGCCATTACGGTATTCTCCCATGAGCTTTACCAGTGGCTGCATCAGGCACGCTCCGGACCGACGGTCAGCCAGCCGGTTGCAGACCAGGATCTCAGCACCAGTCTGCCGGTGCTGCAGCAGCAGATTGACACGCTGCTGCAGAAAAAGCCCGAAGCCAGCCACGGTTTTTCGCTGCTGCTACCCGGCCATCACGGCCCGGAAGCGCAATTGTTGTGGTTTGACAGCAAGCAAGGCATGCAGCACAAAGTCACAATGCAGGATGGTGAGTTGCAGCTGAGCCCGGCCCGTGAAGATCTGGTCAGTTTTATATATGATCTGCATTTCACCGCTGGTTTGCCGCGCACTTTCGGCACATATCTGTTTGGTATTGTCTGCATTTTGTACGGATTAGCGCTAGTCAGCGGGGTGGTGATTTATACGCCGGTGATTGTCAGGGATTTGTTGGCGATGCGCTGGCAACAGGGGATGAAAACACGATGGCTGGACCTGCACAATCTGTTTGGCATCACCAGTCTGCCCTTTCATATCATCTTTGCCTGGAGCGGCGCGGTGCTGACCATCGGCTTTGTCTTGCTCGCCCCTTTTCAGTTCACAGTCTACGACGGCAAATTGCTGGAGATCCTCGAGCCTGAGTTTGAAGTCCTGCCGCATGTCGAACCGGCGGGTAAAACACAGCCGCTGGTTCCGCTTGATGTACTGTACGCCAAAGCGCAGCAAACGTTGCCGGCCCTGCACATCAGTTCAGCGTTTTATCATGACGCCGGCGACTTACATGGCAACGTAACCTTTTTTGGCGATTATCAGCAAGCTGCCGGCGAGCAGACGCTGACCGCTACTGCCGCCGTGGTACTGAGCACTGCCGATGGCAAAGTGGTGGGAATGCTGACGCCGGAGCAATTCAGACCCGGCACTGTGTTTCTGCGCGGCCTGCAGAGCCTACATTATGGCAATTTCGCCGGCGATACCGGCAAGTGGCTGTATTTTGTGCTGGGACTGGCCGGTGCTTTGCTGTTTTACAGCGGCAACTGGTTATGGCTGCGCCGAAAACTGGCGGAAGGCAATGACTGGAAGCTGCGGCTGATGGCCGGCCTCACCAATGGAGTCTGCCTCGGCACTGTAGCCGCTATCTCTTTGCTGTTCGCCGTTGCGGCCTGGTTGCCGGCAAGCTGGAACCACCCGCTGTATGTGGCAGTGCTGGCAATTTCTGTGGCTTGGGCCCTGTTGCGTCCGGCCAGAGCAGCCCGCACCGAACTGCTGGCTTTATCTGCGCTGCTGACATTGCTAGTGCCGCTATGCCACTGGTCGACCGCCAGCCTGCAGCTGCTGACGGCGCTGACGGCTTTGTTGCTGGCACTGTTGCTGGCGGCGTTGGCACGCTGGAGTTACCAGCACAAATCGGCATGATCTGAAACTTAAACATCCGGGGCCGATTTGATTAATTGGCCTTCGCCAACCAGGTTGGCGCCAACATCTGCTCTGACACGAGCTGCACTTGCTGTGCATCTAACATGCCGCGGTGCTTAAGTAACAAATAGCCTTCGTTGTTAAGTAACAAAGTCGTTGGAACCGCCTGCACGCAGTCAATTGAGCGTAAAAAGGCGGCATCTGCCAGAAAAGCCGGTAACGAGGTTTGCTGCAGGCCCAGCCCCTATAACAGGTCGTCCCGTGAACCCTGCACGCCAACGAGCACCATCTGTGCTTGAAGGCACTTTGACAACTGACTTGCCATCAGTCGTACCTGCTGTTCACAAAAACGGCAATCGGCGCCAAATAGCAGTATCATTGCCGGCTGTCGCTATGCGAAGGGATATTGATCAAGCCTTTGCAGTTGTTGATAAGCTCGAATAATTGCAACTGCCTGAAATCTGTTGGGAAGTCGCCTGTCAAGCAAATGCCCAGCAGGTCAACCGCATAAGTATGCTAAGTAAGGCATTAATGCAGAACAATGACCGCTGTTTGCGCATTAACCAGCGTTCCGGCAACCCTTTTAAATTTGAGCTGCTCGCACCTCTATCAACACGTACAGTGGGCGCCGGCATACTTACTCCGGCCCTGTAGCTGGCCAAAAATATAGTCGACGTCTTAACCGCCGGCAGCGCCATACATCAGCGGAGAACTGAGTTTTCCGGTCTGGTTGACATTGAGTAGGGTCGTCCCGCCCACATACAAATGCAGGTCCGGCCACAATTGCCACTGGATTTTGCTGTCGAGCTGATCATAAGCCGACGCCTGTAACGGCTTGGTGCTAGTACCGGCAGTATCGTCAATACCCTGATAGCTGTAGCGCGTCAGATCGCGGTTGCCAAACCCAGGCCAGATGCACGTCGACGCTATCCAGCTGGTATCAACCATACCCAGAATTCCTCGCCTAGCATAATGCTAGTACCTTTTCAATTTAATTCTGATCGATTGAGTTACCAGTCAGTTGGTAGCTCATGGACCGGAACTAAGACCGTAATTGCCCTGCTTTGATGTGCAGTTTTTTCCAGCAAACCTTTACTCTCCAGTGCCACTAACATTTGATGCACCGTGGGTGGTGTGACTTTAAAGTAGCGCTGAATATCAGCCTGTGCCGGAGGTCGGCCATTGACCTTGCTGTAATAGTAGATGTACGCCAGATACTGACCTTGTTTCTGAGTAAATTCAGCGGTTGAAACCTGCGCTGGGATCGACATTTGGACAGCCTTGTGATCAATTATCGGTTTTGAAATCAAGGCTATCATGACATGAATTATCTGTACCGAGTAGAACTGACCCAGGATGAACGCGACCAACTGACACAAATGCTTAGTAAAGGTCAGCATAGTGCCCGCAAACTCAAACGCGCGAACCTGTTGTTACTGGCGGATGGTCATCAGCACTCAGATACAGAAATAAGTGCCTTACTGCATGTCAGCACCTCGACCATTTATCGCACTAAACGCCGGTTTGTTGAAGATGGGCTGGAGTTCGCCTTAGCGGAAGGATACAGACCTGGCCAGCCTAAAATGCTGGATGCCAAAGAAGATGCCATGCTCATCACCATCGCCTGCACCATACCACCGCAAGGTCGAAGCCGCTGGACGTTATCACTGCTTGCCAATCAATTTGTTGCACTGACGGATGTCGAAAGTATCTCACTGGAAACGGTGCGCCAGCGCCTGAAGCAGAATGAACTCAAACCCTGGCAGCAAAAAATGTGGTGCATCGGCACCATTGATGCGGATTACATCGCCCAGATGGAGCATGTGCTTGATATTTATGCTGAAGAAGCGGACGAGGACTACCCTGTAGTCAACTTCGATGAAGCGATGAAACAGCTGGTGTCAGAAGTAACGCCGTTAAAACCAGCGAAACCCGGCCATGTGGCCAAGCAGGATTATGAGTACAAACGCGAAGCGGTGGCGAACATCTTTATGATGCTTGACCGACATCGGGGCTGGCGGTGTGCCAAAGCGACTCCTAATAAAAAGAGTACTGACTTTGCACAATGCATGCGGGATTTAGTGGACATCCATTACCCGAAGGCGAAGAAAATCAGACTGGTTCTGGATAACTTTACGACACACCGGCCGGCATCGCTCTATAAAGCCTTCCCAGCAGCAGAAGCACGACGGATATTGAAACGACTGGAGTTCAATTACACGCCCAAACATGCAAGCTGGCTGAACATGGCTGAGATTGAAATTGGCGTGATGAACAGGCAATGTCTGGACCGCAGAATGGGCAGTTGGGACCTATTAATCAGCGAACTCAAAGCGTGGGAAGGTAGCCGGAATGCAGAAAAAGCCAGCATCAACTGGATGTTTGATGTGGATGGAGCCCGGAGAAAACTGAACCGGGCGTATGGCAATTTAATCAGTCAGAATTAAGTGGAAAGAGCACTAGATAGGTGGTTGATTCTCATTTTGCAATTGCAAATAGTTATCATTTGTATATTATTGAAATTGTAAGATAAGGAGTGGCAAATGATCAAAGCCAGAACCAGACAAAAATTAATTGCCGTTACACTGCTGGTCGCGGTAACGGTCTTATTATGGCTTAACAGCCTATTTTTGTGGGTTCCCCTAAAATAGGAGATCGTTGATGAAAAATTGGCAGCATTGGATGCAGCAAGGCAATCTGGCATGGCAAAACAAAGAACTGATCAATGCGCAGATTTGTTTTGAACATGCGCTTGCAGATGTTTGGCCTATTTGGCATCAATCAACACTACTACCTGTCAGCTGGTCCACCAACGAAGACGATTTAATTTTGCCAACCTGTTGTCTGGTTGTCACTCTCAGAAATCTTGCATGCTGTTACGATTATCTGGGACAAACGGACAGAGCCAGATCTCTGCTTAAGCAAACTCAACGATGGTTGCATACGGCGTTACAACAACCTGATATGCCGACGCCTTTAATTGCCTCGTTACTGATACAACAAGGTGAGTTAGCTGCACATATAGGCGACCTATTCGATAGCAAGCCGATTAGTCGGAATGAAAATAGAAGCAAAGAATCTCACATTTGCAATAAAATCAGTTGCCATCAAGATTTGCAGTGACATCCTCTCAAAGTTCAGATAAAACCAGAACCTAAGTTCACGCTTGAAAAAAACGCCTGATGGATTTCCAGCATTCTGGAGTGTCATTTCCTTCACTGAAAGTTGCGACTGCAGAAACAAAAAAGCCTGTGTCTAGCACAGGCTCTGTCCTGAAATAATGGAAGGCTTGTTACAAATTGATTGAACTGGTTTAACCTTTTGCCAATAGCGCCGGATTGAGTAGTTTTCGCAGCTCAGGTTCAGGAATTGTCGTCTGTTCCAGCGCGACATCAAGCACCGGCCTTTGTTGCAAATAAGCCTGTTTGGCGATGGCTGCGGCTTTCTCATATCCAATAAGAGGGTTGAGTGCCGTCACCAGAATGGGATTTTTTGCCAACGCCTGTGCTGTGTTGTCCCCGCGGATGATTAGACCTTTGATGGCTTTTTGCGCAAGTTCCCGGCAACTGCCGCTTAACAAAGTAATGCTATCCAACAGGTTAAACGCCACCAACGGCAACATCACATTGAGTTCAAAGTTACCGGACTGGCCGGCGATGGTCAGGGCGGTATCGTGACCTATCACCTGCGCACAGGCCATCGCCACCGCTTCGGGGATCACCGGATTAACTTTACCGGGCATAATGGATGAGCCTGGTTGCAAGGCCGGCAGTTCAATCTCGGCCAGACCAGCCAGCGGACCGGAATTCATCCAGCGCAAATCGTTGGCGATTTTCAACAACGCGACGGCCAGGGTTTTCAGCGCACCGGACGTGGCCACGGCAACGTCCTGACTGCTCAGACTAAAAAAGAAGTCCGGACTGGGACGAAACACCAGTCCAGTCACCTGACTCAGGTAACGACAGAAGGTTGCGGCAAATTGCGGATGCGCATTGACGCCGGAGCCAATCGCAGTGCCACCTTGCGCTAATTGCTGCAGACTTTCCAATTGATAGCGTAACAACTGTTCTGCATGCAGCAGCTGCTGTTGCCAGCCGCCAATGACCTGACTAAAACTTAACGGCATTGCATCCATCAGGTGGGTACGGCCGGTTTTCAGAATATGGCCCTGCTCGCTGCTGAGTTGCCCCAGCGCCTGCTGCAACTGATTCAGCGCAGGCAGTAACTCAATGGTCAGCGCCAATGCGGCACTGATGTGGATAGCGCTAGGGATGGTATCGTTACTGCTTTGCCCCAGGTTGACATGGTCATTGGGGTGGATCGTTTCACCGGTTTGTTGACTTGCAATGGTCGCCAGCACTTCGTTCACATTCATATTGGAACTGGTGCCAGAGCCGGTCTGATACACACTGACGGGGTACTGTGTCGGATCTGTATTGACCAACTGCGACCCGGCCGCAGTAATAATTGCTGATGCCTGCTCTTCACTTAATAGCCCGAGTTGCTGATTAGCAGCTGCAGCCGATTGTTTAATTAACAATAATGCCCGAATAAAAGCCTGCGGCATGGTACTTGGGTGCAACTGGAAATTTTGCACCGCTCTTTGGGTTTGTGCCTGGTACAGGGCATTCGCCGGTACCTGTAACTCACCCATCGAGTCCCGTTCAATCCGGTATTCCATTTTCGATTTTCCTCTGCTCATTTACTCTTCTGCCTGCAAACCGGCAAAAAACCGCTGAATGTCTGCCTGCAATGCGTACTGACGCTGCTGGCCGTCTGTGTACCTTCGAAATAAAGCAAACAAAGCCAACATAGGTTGATACAAACGGTCCAGAAAAAGCTGACGCTGCCATGCCTCGCTGGATGCTCTTGCCAGATCGCTGAGAAAAAATAACCAACGTTTTAACAGCCATTCCTGCATCAGGGGTTGTCCAGCGGCTTCAATATCACTGCACAACAATTGTGCGATCTGACTTAGTTCAGCCAGCAAATGCACCAGATTGTATTGTCGGAACTGCCAATCCGCTCTGAGCTGCTGCTCTTTTGCACAATATTCCTGCCACAACTGTCCAGATACTGGCCTGAATTGTGTTGTCATATTTCAATTACTCAGTTGCTTCAGAGCCTGATGATAACGTCGTTCAATTTCAGGCCAGTTCAATACCTGATACACCGCATTGATATAGTCGGCGCGTTTGTTCTGGTACTGCAGATAATAGGCATGTTCCCAGACGTCCAAGCCAAGGATTGGCATGTGTCCGTGCATCAGCGGACTATCCTGATTCGCGCTGCTCTCGACACACAAGCCACCATCGGGCATCACAGTAAGCCATGCCCAGCCGCTGCCAAACCGGCTTAGGGCCGTTTTGGTAAATGCTTGCTGAAATAAAGAATAGCTGCCAAACGCGAGTTCCAGCGCACTTGCCAATGCTCCACCAGGTTCTCCGCCACCATGCGGTGACAATACTTGCCAGAACAGGGAATGGTTGGCGTGTCCGCCGCCGTGGTCCCGTACAGCAACCTGCAATGCCGCCGGCAACTGCTGGATACCTCTGAGTAATCGCTCCAGCGGCCAATCCTGATAGTCACTGCCGGCCAGAGCCGCGTTCAGATTATTTACATAGGCCTGATGATGCCGACTGTGATGAATTTGCATCGTCAGACTGTCAAGCACAGGCTCCAGCGCGTCATATTCATAAGGCAAATCCGGTAAACTGAATAACATGATGATTTCTCCGGGGGTGAGTGCTACCAGTAAGCTGTGACAACAACGTGTTGTGGTTAGTGACCGGCCTGTTGCTTGGGCCAGGGCAATTGCAATAAAGCGTTGGCGGCAGGATCTGCGCCGAAATTCTGGCAAAAAAAGGCCAGCTCCCGCCGGCAAACCTGTAAATGCGGTAGCAACATATCTGCAGGCCGTTGCTTCATCTGGTGCCAAAGTTCACGAAACGCCCGTTTCAAAGCGCGCCGGGCCTGGTCTGGTTCACCGTTTAACAACGCCAGATCAGCCAGGTTATGCAGGCTGATGACAAAAGCGGCTAAGTATGATTCCTGCTGGTCGTCTTGCTGCCTCAATTGCTCCGCCAGTTGTAATGCCTGCTGATAATGTTCATCGGCCAGCTGCAGTTGCTGCGCCAGCAACGCCTGATTGGCGCTGCGGGTGCTTTGTTGCCAGCGCCAGAACAAATTGATCTGTGCATTGCCAATTACACAACTGGCCTGCCTGATGTCAGGGCATGGCCGAACCAGCTCCTGTGGTTCCTGCTCAAAAAGGGCCGGACCTGTCATTACAGATTTTTTATTCATCACTGCCTCCAATGCATTTTTATTTAATTTAATGCGAATAGTTATCATTTGCAACAATTTAAATTAAACTACAGCCATGACCTTTTGCTTAGAGAGAAGCTCCCGATGAATTCCCCCAATAACACCGGCCATGCAGCCTCCCAGACAACGCCTGCGGGTAGCCCCTTAAGTGCAGTAAAGCGTTGGTTTTGGCTTGGATTGTTTATTCTGATATTCGTCATGCTTTTACAGACCTCCACGTCTGTGCAGCAACTGCGGGATACGTTGTATGGGACAGGACTGGGATTTGTCGCCACCTTAGCCGGCGCGGTGTTTTTGCTGATCCCCGGCCGCCATCATACCCGCTGGTTAGATCTGGCGCTGAGCGTGTCAGGCGGTATGATGCTATCTGCAGCGGTTTTTTCACTGCTGTTGCCGGCCAGTGAACTGTTGCGCCAACAACAGATCGCTGCACAGTGGCAGTTGGTGTTGGCCGGAACAGTCTTAGGAGGGGCTTTGTTGATGAGCCTGCTGGAAAAGCATGTGCCGCATGGTCATCCGGTTGCCGGTGACTCGGCAACAGGCCGGGGGCCATCCAGCCGCTTATGGTTATTTGTCTGTGCCATCGCCCTGCACAATATTCCCGAAGGCTTAGCTGTCGGCGTCAGTTTTGCCAGTGTCAATTCACAACTTGGCCAGAGTGTCAGTCTGGCCATCGCCTTGCAGGATTTTCCAGAAGGGTTTGCCATGGTGATGGTGCTTTTAAAACTGAATGTCAGACCCCTTGCTGCATTCGGCTGGTCTTTGTTGGCGGCAACTTTAGAGCCCGTCGCGGCCGTGATAGCTCTGGCATTGAGTAGCAGTCTGAATGGCGTTCTCGCCCTGACCAATCCATTGGCATTAGCTTTGGCCGCCGGCGCGATGTTTTTTGTAGTGATCCACGAAGTGATCCCGGAAACCCACAGCGCACATGCCAGTTACTCACCACGCAGCAGTACGATGTTGTTTCTGGTTGGCTTTTTGCTGATGTGGCTAATGGATAATGCTTTTGCATAAGGCAACGTAACTTTAGACTTTAATTGAAGTCTGGAAAACATATATTTCTTACTTGACGGGGAAAAACTAACTTCTGCCGGCAATGTCGAGGGGTTGAAAGACCTCATAAAACTGGTTATGCGCCCGCTTCAAGCGAAAACCATGCTTCGTCCCGAATCAATTTCATGTAAAAAGTTATATTTTATTACACGGTATTTTGAGCATATCCAAAATTAATTTAGCATTGCAGCTTAGGGTTTCCTATTTCAACGGCTCAAATATA
>JAXHNX010000048.1:0-227204 GCA_034519945.1 Rheinheimera sp. | reverse complement strand
GTTCCGGTGTCGTCCGGACACCGATCCTCTCATCGTAACTCACCACTTTTTTAACTTACTTCCACCGGTTCAGCCACACTTTTTTCCGCTGCGATTCGCCGCTTAATTCGATCCGGTGGGCATTGTGGATCAGCCGATCTAGTAGCGCGTCTGCCACCGTCGGATTTTCCATTAAGCCATACCATTCTTTGACCGGCAGTTGGCTGATGATGATCGTGCTGCGCTGTTCATATCTGTCTTCAATCACGTCCAGCAGATCGCTGATTTGTTTGCCTTTAAATCCCTCCAATCCCCAATCGTCCAGGATCAGCAAGTCGAGTTTTTGCAGTTGCGTGAGTTGCTTTAAATAACTGCCGTCGATGTGGCCCAGTTTTAACGCTTCCAGCAACCGGCCCAGACGGTAATAACGAACCCGTTTATTTTGCCGACAGGCTTGCTCACCAAGCGCGCAGGCCAGATAGGTTTTACCGCAGCCGGTGGCGCCGGTGATCAGCACGTTTTGTTGATATTGCAGGTGATGCCCTTGCAGCAGTGGCTGCAGTTGCTCTGGTCGCAAGCCGCGTGTTGCCGGATATCGCAGCCCTTCCGGCGTAGCCCGAAGCGCAGCGCAGCCTCTTTTGCGAAGCCTCGTAAGCCTGGTGATCGCTTTGCGAAAACACATCATATTCAACCAACAACCCCAGCCGTTCTTCAAAGCTTAACTGATTGTAAGTGTGTGGATTTTGTCGTTGCAGCTCCAGTGCACCAGCCATGGCGGCCAGTTTCAGCTGACGTAATTGGGTATTGAGAAGGTCCATTTTGTTGTCCTTATTGGTATTCAAGAGGGCCACGTAAATTGTGATGGTGGGGGAACGCACCGGTTTGTTCTGACGCAGGCTCTGCCTCGTCTAAACCGTTTTTCAGCAGATTTTTAATAAAACCGGTAAAGGCAGCTTGCTGGCGCAGCGCGATAGTGCAGGCGCGTTCTAGCCGTTCATTCCCGTAGCGTTTTTGCAGGCTAAGCAGCCCCAGACAAGCCCTTTGCGCCTGCACCGGATGTGCTTTACGTCGCTCCAGCGCCAACACCACACCCAGCGTGTCGGGTCCAATGTTGCCCGCCCATTGCTGCAGTCGCGCACTGTCCCATTTTTGCTGCGCCGCGTGCGCCAGCGGGAAGTGAGAGAGCTCACTCGTCTGGCCATATGCCTTAGAACTTCGCACATGCTGCGCCACACATTTGCCTTGATGATAAAGGCGGATAAGGCTGGCAGTGGCCTGGATCTCAAGCCGCTCGCCACATAGCGCGTGCGGCACCGAGTAATGGTGTTTGTCATATTGCACATGATAATCCGGCGCGACTTTTACGATTTTATGCTCGGTATATTCATACGGATAGGCAGGCAGTGCTTTGAGCGCCGGTCGGTCAATTTGCTCAAACAAGTCTTTACGACTCAGTCCGTTATAGGATTTCATCGGCCGTGCGTTTAGCTCCTTTGTAAGGAAGCGTAGCTGCTGATTTAACGCCTCCAGCGAGTAAAAAATGTGATGGCGCAGCCGCGCTAACACCCAGCGCTCGACAATCAGCACAGCGCCTTCAACTTTGCTTTTATCTTTGGGTTTGTAAGGCCTTGCAGGAATGACGGTGCAGCGGTAATGCCTCGCCAGCGCCTGATAGTCGTGGTTAATCACCGGCTCAAACTTGTCAGCTTTAGCCACCGCAGCTTTGAGATTATCCGGCACCAACAAGGTCGGGACGCCGCCTAAAAACTCTAAGCAGCGGCTGTTGGCCATCAGCCAGGATTGCTGATCTTGCCCGGCACACGCCTCGATATAGGTGTAATTGGACGCGCCTAACGTGGCCACGAAGATCGCAGCTTTGCGGATTTCGCCGGTGTGCGGGTCGACAATCGGCACCGTCGGACCGCAGAAGTCGATAAACAGCTTTTCACCGGCATAATGAGTCTGGCGCATCGAGCGGCGCTACGATGCCTTTCCAGCGGCGGTAATGCTCGCAGAATTGGGTATAACCTAAGGCGGCGCGACCATGTTCAGCCTGGTACTCCTGCCACAATAACTGCTTGGTTAAGCTTTGGATCTTTTAGCTCAATATCGCTTTCCGCGCCAATCCGGCAGCTGCGCCGCTTGGATACTGGTAATCACGACCGGGTAACAGCGCCTGATCCAGCGCCAGTAACGACACATCAGGCGGGAGTGGCCATGCGAGGTTGAGGCTATTAAACCGGGCGACAAGCTCGGTCACGGTCGAGCGACCAATGCCCAAAGCGAGGGCAATTTGGCGGCAGGGAAGCTGGTCTTCAAAACAAAGCCGGAACACATCCAGATAAGTTCTCATATCAGTCCTCATCGATTTCTTTTTGCGTGTCATACAAGCTCCGGCATTCAGGGGAAAAACCTGTTATGCCAAAGCACCTGAAACGGAGAAAGAAAAAGATGGCCGGACGACACCGAAATGGTTGGCCGGACGATACCGAAACGAGCCTGGCCGGATCACACCGAAACGGGTGGCCGGACGATACCGAAACGACTGGCCGGATCATACCGGAAATGGGTGTCCGGATGACCCCGAAATACGCAGTAAAGCTGCATAAGCTTCTTCAAGCTGCATGTCACTGTAATAAACAGATAACAACGCAGAAAAGACGTAGCCCAGATTTGTGGCGATCACTAAGGTTCTAAAAATGTTTTTTTGATTCATGGGTGTTTAATGTTTGGGCTAAGGCCGGGCCCATCCGGACTAGGCGGGCTTCAACGAATTGTCAGGGATTTACAGCATGTGCAGAATTACTTGTCGCTTCGGCATACCTCTTTCGCTCTCCGAAAGATCAAGCTCATCACCACCCAAGCTCTGGATAGTTGCTGCCTTGCAACTCCTACCGCAGCCATTACAGGTCCATGGTAAATGATTGAAGGAGACTGATCCTTGAACTGAATTAACATCAGATCGTCCACCTTTTCGAGAGTAGAATCAGAAATTCTAACGAAGCCAGATTTCTGGGCGGTTGTTTTGACGCTGATTCTTCTGCCGTTTTCATGAAAGAGCTAGACGTCAAACCCATGCTGGTTTGCAGTAATAGCTAGAGTTCCATCAACTTTTAACGCACAATAAAACTCCCCAAGACGGCCAATAAGGTGCCGGACTTCAGTTGGCTTTACACCAAATTCAACAGTTTCAAGACAAATTAAAGCGAGATATTCCTCATAAAGAATCCGAATTTTTTCCAAACTGAGGGTTCCGACTAAACCCAGATCCACCTGTGGCCCTGATGGTTCTTCTTGTTTAAAAACTTTCGCAGACATATAAAATCGCCGCCATGCCCCGACTTCGATAAATCCCTTCCACGTTCTTCAACAAGGCTAAAGATCCTACCAGCAAAGTATGGGTGAATGCATCTTGGGCATAGGCGATGCCAATTTAGGTTTTGATTCAACAGGGATACAGCAGCCTCCCATGACGTAACTGGCGCAGACCGCATTACGGCCTCGCCGTCAAACTCCTCATTTGGCAGCATATTTCTAAGTGCCAGTTCATTCTTTTCCAGAACGAACTTTCTCAGACCATCACTTCCCCGAAACCCAAGAAGTGTTATAGAACCGCCTTCCGAACCTAAATCTAAGATGGTTTCTTGCATTTCGTGAGTGTTCTCTGATTATTTGTACCCAGCTAGGCCGAATGTTTGTGCTCAAGGCGCAGCCATATAGAAGCCTCGGCCTTGCAGCAAATTATTCGGCATTTTTTACAACGAAGAATCTTCAAATGAAAAATGAACTTTATACGAAAGTAACTTCAGTCCAGGAATGACACTTGCGGCATAACGAACACCTTCTGGGAAATCTGAGGCGACAACGATGCCACGAGGCAGCTTTCCATCAGATTTTGCGAACCACCCAAGGTACCGAGCGATTTGACCTATGACTGAGTCTTTCGCCTCGCCAACCTTGACCTCAATAACAACCCTTTCACCGTTGGCATCTGCAGCAAGAATATCAATACGGCCAATGTCTGTATGAAATTGTCGCGAGACAAACTTCAAATCTTTCTCAATCGAAGCAAGATTATTTATCAAGTGGTCTTCGATATCACGCTCAAGACCGATGGATGTTTCAACCATTTCAGCTACCGGCGAGATTTGTTCCTCCCCCTCTGCCGGAGCCCACTCATTTAAGCCGTGCCGCTCTTCGTCATATAGCTCAAAACTCCCATCTGAATTTTTGTAGAGAAATTTTATTGCCGATGGATGATGAATGTACGCTTTGGGATTATTCACCGCGCACGCATACAGGTGGGCTTGCAGTGTTGTCGGCTTCCATTGTCCTGGATAGTCAGCGTTAATGGCTTGTTTTACCTCTTCAGAAGTAACTTTTCCTCTGTGATTTACCTTTTTTCCTTGTCTTTTTTGTTTTTTTCCTTCTTTTTTTTCCTATTCTCTTTTTTTCCTTTTCTCCCTTGATTTTTTTCTTCCCTATCCCTTCCTCTTCTTTCTCTTCCTCCTTGATCCTTTTCCTCTCCTATCTCTCCTTTCCTACCTTTAATCTCACCCCTCTCCGGATTACCTCTATTTCTATTTTTCATCCTTTCTACTCCTCCCTTTTTTCCCCTCTCCCACAATCCAGAGCCTGAGTTCCTTCCCTTTCTATCCTTCCTAAGAGCCAGATAGTTTTCCCCCCCATCCCTCCCCTTTTCCTTTCCCCCCCCTCACAGCCCCCATCCCCCTTATTCACCCTGGATTTCATAGTGAGTATCCCCATTCTTCACCTTCCTTCCCCTTCCGTAGCCTTCTTTCAGTTTATCCTTTTTTTCATTCTATCAAATTCACCCTCTTCAAACACAAGCCTATACTACCCGATTTCAACTCTGAGCAGCCCTCCCATCCTTCGTTTTCAGTTGGCCATCCTGTGTTATTTGGTTCATAAGTCTCTCTTTATCGATTGAGTGGAAGTTTTGGCCCGGATTTTTTCATATTTCCGCATTTTGCTCATCTCCCCTCTTATCAGTTCTGGGAGGATGTTTGATTTTTTCAGTCGTTTACTATTTTTGGTTCCAGCTGATTAGCCCTCTCGGATATTCCTTAAGTTCAACAGGCCAAGACAGCCCGTAGCCTTCTTTCTCATCTTTTCTATACACCCCACCCCGTTCAGGTATCCTCCATATCCTTCCCTTATCCCCCCCCACCCTATTCTTCTCTCCGGTTGGCATATCTCCCTTATCTCTCCCCCTCCTGGATGCTGGCGCCTTTTCTGGAAGTACATGATGAGTTCTTGGCATCACTCCACTTCTCCCCCGTTTGTCCAGTACAGATTCATCTATTCCCTGTAATCATTTCAGTTTCCCTTTTATTCCAGTTATTGTAAGCTCTGGCAAAATCCCCCGCTTTCACTCAAACCATTCCCCTTACCCTATTTTTAAAGGGCCTCTTACCTCCTCACAGTTTATTCAATATTCACTCCCAGCAGAAGAAGGTATGTGACCAGCCCCCTAAGATCCCTTCAATCACCTCACCCCCTCTCTTTCCTTATCCTCTTTATAAAGCCCCCTATCCACCAGCCTAGTGATGATTAATAGTTATCCCGATTATTCCGTCTAGCGGCAGCTTTCTACCCCTTCTGTTATCCCCTCGCGGCACCCCCAAAGAACTATAAGCGGCATCTACCTACCATCCCAGCTCTCTACTCTTCCTTTAGTTTATCCCCACCCCACCCTCCGGGGGTATTTCCCTCTCCCCCACCCCCTCCATCACAACAGCCATCCCCCCATCTCCTCTTTTTCTCCCTCTTCGTGATCTCATCTCTCCCGTGATCCCTTTTATTCCTCCCTCTTTCCCCTTTTCCCTCCTTTTCCCCCCTCCCCCTCCGGAGTTTTCGTCCCCCGGAACCCTCCCCCTCAGCTCTCCTCCTCCTTCTCCCTCCTTTTTTCCCTCCCCCTCTCCCCCCCCTCCCCTTCCCTCCCTCTCCCTCCCTCCCCCCCTTCCTTCCGCCTGATTTTTCAAGAAATTTTCTAATTGCTTCTGCCATCGTCATATATGTGTCTCCTCTACATTTTCCACAACACCTAACGCCCGATTCTCCAGACGAATGTTGAGATAAAAAATTCGTTCTGCCGCAAATATTGGTTAGCAGCTATTTCACGTTATCTGCCGGAAATATCACATAACGATTCACTCAGCTGCACCTTTAGCTGTAGGCTGGAGTGACTTGTTGGCTGGTGTAAGTGCATAAAAAAGTGGCGCATGCTTTTCAGAAATTCGTTTTTCGTTTACCCAACGTTCTACATCCTGTGCAGAAAAGCTTGGCTCTGAAACTTGAATTTGACGAATGACATCCTTGAACACATCCTGCCCAAATGCGTCAGCTTTGGATAGCCATTCAAAGGCTTCAAGATCAATTGTCTGATTGGTTGCCTGACTTTTATATTTTTGAAGAGCGAGTTGAACCGAACCATTCGCATTATTTGCCTTCGCATAAATATGCCAGTTTTGGGCTCGTATGTAATCAGAAAGTCTAGCTTTGGAGCGGTTTTCGTAAACCGCATACACCAAGCCCATAATACCAACGATTAAACCGGCAATTCCGAGCAAATCGGACCCTGTCATCATTTCTCCTTTAATTTTCTAACAAATCCGACAAAAGGACGCCTCTCGCTTTAAAGCCTGAAGCATCCTCGATTTCTTTCTCAGATAACCTCACGCTAACGCAAAAATCCAATGCTCTCAAGCGCTTGTACCTAATATTGATTGAACTGCGGGTTCAAAGCGGGGATCAACTCGCTGAGTTCGTTACTAATCCTTCATTCACACAGTTGTTAAAAAACTGCGGCTGCAAAATTGATTGGCCAATGTGTAACTCCTTAAAGCTGCGGTGAACATACGACACATGATTGAAGTGAGTCCATGTACGGCGGCGCTTTGCTTGCGCGATACCTACGCACAATATGCGTTCGTTTTAGATTCAGGGTCAGAATATTGAGTTTGCGATCTTGTCAGGCGGCTTCCTGACCGTGCGGCACGTGGTGGCCGCTAAATCCACTTACGATTGCGGTGAACGTGCGGCGGTCTTGAACGTACGGCGGTCTCGACCGTACGCCACGTGGTGGCCAGCGCGCTTCGCTCGCACGTACCTACCCGCGTACCTACCGCTTGCTTACACGCCCCAACCAACCCCGCCGCTTTTATAACCAATTCTTCTTAAAAACCCGCTGATATGCGCAAAATAAACTCAACAAGAATATTGTATACAATATCCTTTATGCTAAGTTAAATCAGCCTGCGCAGGCCACACAACGATAACGACACACAACAGGGAACAAATAATGAAATTCAAACCTCTTCTGCTGCCGCTTTTGCTCGGCAGTGGCCTGGTCATGGCGCAGGATGTGAATTTGTCGCATCCGGGGCAAATTAATCAGGATTTACAGCAACAACATCTGCAGCAGCGCTTAGCGTTGCAACAAACGTCGCCTGCAACCACCAAAACCCCCGGCACTTTGCTGGCACCACAACAGCCGCGGTTAATGTCGCCGGCAGAATTTGAAAAAGTGCAGGCGCAGATCTATGCCGAACATCAGGGCGTGACGTTGTCGGCCAAGTGGCAGACGGCGGCGCAGCAGGCGTATTTAACTGCCGATCGAAAATCCGCTGCGCCGCTGAATGGCAAAGCAAAGCCAAATCTCAGCAACGACGCAGTGCAAAATAACAGTCCGCAGGCTGTTGGTTGCACCAGCCCGGCTGATTTATTGCCGTTGCAGGATCAGGCGCTGGTTGACGCCATCAGCAACAGCAGCCTGACCGGCTGTTTGTATCAGCTGTACAACGTGGCTTATGTTGGCACTGCGCATTTCAGCGACCAGAAACTACTGACCGTTGCCACTGCCATCAACAGCAAACTGGCCGGTTTTGATGGCTCAGACGCTACCGGCGCTGCAGAGCTGGAAAAGCTGGTGACTTATTTGCGGGCGATGCACTGGGCACAATCCGGCACCGGCCGGGTGTTTCAGAACGCCTACAAAACTCAGTTAGAACAGGCGCTGCGCCAGTATGTTAGCGGTGCACATTTTGTGCAGTTTGACGGTATGACGTCGCGTAATTTTATGCTGCGCTATGAAATGCTGATTTTAATCAACAGCTCAGGCACTGAGACGCTGCAGTTTTTACCGCGCATCAGCGAAGCGATCAGTGGTTATGCCAATACCATTAACCGCGCCAATAACTGGGGCGTGGCCTATGAAGAAAACGGCATGACCCAGCTGCTGACGCATTATTTTAATGCGGTCAATCAGGGCAGTGCTGAGCTGCAAACCTTACTGGCGCAACAACCACAAATCGTCACCCGGTTGCGTGATTTTGTGCTGACGGACGGCCAGTGGCTGCTCGGTCATACCCGCGAATATCAACTGAATGATGCAGTGTCTGAACTGGGCCGGTTGCTGAAACTCGGTGGTACTGTGGCCGATACAGTGCGCCCGGCGCTGCAGCACATTCTGAGTACTTACAGCTACGGCGGTACCGGCTCGCAAGCCTGGGTTAATGCGCAGGGCATGGTGAAAGCCTACGACAGCGCCAACTGCGCTTTGTACGGCAACGCTTGTGCTTTTAACCTGGAAGACACTGTGCTTTCCGGCAAACATCAGTGCAGCGACACGTTAAAACTGCGTTATCAGGGCAGTATCAGCGCCGCCAACTTAAGCCAAATCTGTAGCAAACTGGGCGCGGAAGAGCAGCTGTTCCACCAGACTTTTGGTACCCAAAGCAGCCAGCCAGTGGCCAATGACCAGAACGAAGATCTGGAAATGGTGATCTTTAAATCCTCTACCGACTATCAGAACTACGCCGGTCAATTCTTTGATATCAATACCAATAATGGCGGTATGTATCTGGAGGGCACGCCGTCCGATCCGGACAATCAGGCGCGTTTTATCGCTTATCAGGCCACCTGGCTGCAGCCGGCTTTTGTGGTGTGGAACTTAGAGCACGAATATATCCACTATCTGGACGGGCGTTATAACCAATGGGGCAGCTTCAGTGACCAGCCGGAAAACTCGGTCTGGTGGGGTGAAGGCCTGGCTGAATATCTGTCGCAGCCACCGACGAACGCCAATGCGCTGGCCGCAGCACCGTTAAAAACTTATCAGCTCAGCCAGCTGTTTCAGACCACCTACGCCAACAGCAACACCAGCCGCACCTATCACTGGGGTTATCTGGCCGTGCGTTACATGTTTGAGCGTCAGCGCGCTGAAATCAACCACCCGCTGTTGCCAACATTACGTGCCGCCAAATATGTGATTTCCAGTGCACCTTGCAGCTTTGCCTGGGGCTGGCAGGAAAAACCGGTGGCCATTGCCAACAACTGGAGCTGGCTCTATGACGACAGCGCCTGGGGCTCGGGCTATTGGGTCTGGACCTGTGGTCAGCAAAAAACCGCTGAACCTGAGTTGCCACCACACACCCCGTATCAGGACATCCTGAGCAGCTGGGGCAGCAGCTTTGACGTTGGTTTTCATCAGTGGCTGGATTGTCTGGTCGCAGGCAACGGCAACTGCAGCCAATTCCGCCCGGCGGATTTAGATAAAAACGGCGCCATCGACAGCCGTGACATCAACCTGTTTAACCAGCGCCTGCGCAGCAAAACCAACCTGACGATGGACTTGGATTTTAATGGCGACAAAAAAGTCGACCAGCGTGATGTCACGGCCATGAGCAAACTCTGTGACCGCGCCCGCTGTGCTATTGCCGGCTAACTTAAATAATTAAAGAGAAGTAACATCATGAATACAATAAAAAAATTAATAGCCGGTCTGCTGCTTGCTGCCAGCGCTTGTAGTCTGTGTAGCACGGCGCAAGCCGGTGTGATTCAGATTGAGACCAACAAAAGCAGCTATCAAAGCGGCGAGCTCATCACTGC
The DNA here is from genome assembly GCA_034519945.1 of Rheinheimera sp. Taxonomy (GTDB): domain Bacteria; phylum Pseudomonadota; class Gammaproteobacteria; order Enterobacterales; family Alteromonadaceae; genus Pararheinheimera. Next base: position 217,313 of record JAXHNX010000048.1, on the reverse strand, counting down.
AACACTCCGCGCCAGTGCATTCAGCGACGTGCTGACCGGCTTTTTCCTGGCGCTGCAGTATCAGCCGGGGCAGTTGTCGCTGCAAAACTTCAGCTTTGGCAATGGCTTTGATGATGGTTTGGGTTCTTATCAGTTCTCGGACCACAGCTCAGGCAGTCTGGCGCTGGAAGAATATGCCGACTGGGCAGCGGCACTCGCGACTTTAGCCGCGCAGCAAAACGGCAGTTTTATTCTGGCGACTATCCAGTTTAAAGCCAGCGGTAGCGGTTTGTTCAGCCTGAAGCTGGACCCGGCCTACCTGGGCTTCCTGACGGCCGGTGGCGATCTGCAGGACGCTGACTGGATTGGCAGCAGTTTCAGCGTCACCGACAACGCCACAGTGCCGGCCCCGGCGCCGTTGTTGCTAATGAGCGGCCTGTTATTAATGCTGGTGCGCCAGCGTCAGTCGGGCCAGCTGAGCTGATACCGTTCAGCCGTGCAGTGCGTTGCGTTGCACCCTACCCGGCAAAGCTGAGGCTTGGCTGGTGTAGGGTGCAAAAAGCGCAACGTATGACACCTTATTGTTGTTTTGCTGAAGAGCCTGGTTACAACGCCTGATCCAGGCTCTGCCCCAGGCTCTGCGCCGACCATTCACGCCGTTTATCATCGTCCGGGTTGTTTTTAGCCAGCTCGTATTCGCGAATAAGTTGCTCCAGCTGCTTCTGTAACTGACTGATTTGCGTATCCATTTGTGCTATAGCCGTCGTCAGTTTGGCACTATCCCCGCCCTGACTCGCCTGCGCCATCAGCTCTTTGCGTTTGAGCTCCAGCTCAGCAATTTTCTCTTTCAGCCGGTCCATTTCTTTTTTATTCAGCCCCAGCCGGTTGGCCAGCAACTGCTCCATCAGACCATCGAGGAATTTCTGCGCCTGTTCGCTGCTTTGTTCACTATTTGCCTCTTTGCCTGCAGATCCGCTGGTCTGACTGCTGCCACTGACATTCTGCGTGCTCTGACCGTTGTTCAGTCCGCTGCCAGAAGTGCTGACGCTTTCCTGTTCAGCCGGCGCAGCAGCGAGTTGTTGTTGCACCGTTTGCGACTGCTGCATCGCCGCCGCAAAGTCGGCACTAAGGTCGTGACCATTTTCTGCCGGATCAGCGGCATTTTGTTGCAGCGCGCTATTGCCTCCGATGCGTCCACTTTGTGCCGACCACAGGTTGGTCGCGGCTTGTAGCTGGAGTGTCATGCTGTTTGTTCCTATTTCAGCCAGAAGTAGTCATGGCAAAGCAACTTGTGTGCCTGCTTAAGATGCAATGATCTGGCGCCTAAAACGAAATTGGGTTTGAATTCGTCAGCTAATTTAGCGACAATGACAATTATTATCATTTAGCTTGCCGGGAGTTCGTGCCTGATGACTGCTCACACCACCGCTATCCACACGCCAGCACGGCACACCTTATGGGATGCGCCGAAAAAAGCGTCGGTTAGTGTTGTTGAATTGCTGGTTGGTCTAAATCCGCTGGTCGTCAACCGGTTACGTGAAATGGGACTGGAACCGGGGCAACAGCTGCTTTGTCTGGGGCGCGGTCCTTTTAACGGCCCGCTGGTGGTTCAGATCCAGGATTGCGTCTACACGCTGGAGCGGCAAGTCGCGCAACATATTCTGATCCAACCGCAGCTTTAAACAGTTATTGCTGGTTTTGGTCAACCGACCTGCCAACTCTTCAAGCGCCTTGCTGAGGCAACTGGCGCGACGTTGTATAAAAGGCTTCTGATGAAAAAAATCGTTCTGGTAGGCAAACCCAATTCTGGCAAAAGCCTGTTGTTTAATCAGCTGACCGGCTTACGGCAGAAAGTGGCGAACTACCCCGGCGTGACGGTGGAACTGAAATCCGGCCGCTTTGAACAATTTGAACTGGTGGATTATCCGGGCGCTTATTCACTGAGTAGTTTGTCGCGCGATGAAGAAATCGCCGTCAGTAAGCTCAACGACGCGCTGCAGGATCCGAATACCGCACTGGTGATTTGTAATCTCGACGCGACCCGGCTGGAAAGTAGCCTGATGTTTGGTCTGCAAGTACAGGCGTTAGCGCGCTCTCACCACAAAGCGCTGGTGTTCGCACTGAATATGGCCGATGAACTACAACGCTTTGGCCATCAGCTGGATACCGTGGCTTTAAGTGCCGCGCTGGGCAGCCCGGTATTTGCAATCTCCGCCAAAACTTTATTGGGCATTCATGAATTTCGCCAGGGCGTGCTGGCGCTGGCCAGTGCCGCTGAACCGGCCGTGCCTGCGCTGGATCACGGTGATGAGCAGGCGCTGCGCGACCTCAGCCGCAGTCTGTCACGCCAATACGGTATCCAGGCCAGCCTGGTGCTGAAAAATCAAAACCGTATCGACGCTTTTATGCTGAATAACCTCAGCGGCGGCCTGGCGTTTCTGCTGGTGATGTTCCTGTTATTTCAGAGTATTTTTACCCTCGCCGCGCCTCTGATGGACGCGGTGGAAGCCGGCATCGCGGCTTTTGCGCAATGGGTGACCGGTTTTATCGGCGCAGGCACCGTCAGCGATTTCCTTAATGATGCGATTTTTGGTGGTCTCGGCTCTTTCCTGGTGTTTGTGCCACAAATCATGATGCTGACACTGATCATTGGCTTGCTGGAAGACAGTGGTTATCTGGCCCGCGCTGCGCTGATTTGTCACCGGCCTTTGAGTTTTTTCGGCTTGTCCGGCCGCAGTTTTATCCCATATTTGTCCGGCCATGCCTGTGCCATTCCGGCCATTATGGCGGCGCGCACTATCGAATCGCCGCGTAAACGGCTGATCACCATGATGACCATACCGCTGATGGCCTGCTCGGCCCGGCTGCCGGTCTATGCCTTGTTGATTTCAGTGCTTATTCCCGAGCGCACTTACCTCGGTGGCCTGGTGAATTTGCAGGGTGTCGCGTTTTTTGGCTTATATATGATGGGGATAGTCATCGCGCTGCTGGTCAGCCTGATGTTGTCGCGTTTTGTGATAAGCCGCGACGAAAAATCCGATATGCCGTTTATTCTGGAGCTGCCCAACTACCGGCTACCGCACTGGAAACCATTGATTGTACGGGTGATGAGTGCAGCGAAAAGCTTTGTTTACCGCTCCGGTCCGGTGATTTTTGCCGTGACTGTGCTGATTTGGTTATTCGGTTATTTCCCGCATGACGCTGGTGGCCTCGAACATTCTTACCTCGGCCAGATTGGTCATTTTATTGAACCGGTGTTTGCGCCGCTGGGCCTCGACTGGCGCTATGGCGTGGCGATTTTGATGTCGTTCCTGGCGCGTGAAGTCTTTGTTGGCGCGCTCGGCACGCTGTTTGGTATCGATGGCGCCGACGAAAACATCGCCGGACTTGCCGCCAATATTCAGGCCGACGGCCTGGCGTTTGGCGCCGGCTTTGGCCTGCTGCTGTTTTATGTAGTGGCGCTGCAATGTGTCGCCACTGTCGCCACCATCCGCGCCGAAACCGGCAGCAACCGCATCGCCGCAGGACTGGTGATTGGTTATGGCTTGCTGGCTTATGCGCTGGCCTGTCTGGCGGCGAATCTGCTGTAAATCCCCTCGATCGGGCGATTGCTGACTGGCAATCGCCCTATCCATTGCTTTTCCATCTGCCGTAACCATCCATGCTCTTCCTGGTGTCCAGAGGCAAGTTGCCATCGTTTGACCGGTTCTGTACGGCGGCGCTGACGCTGGCCGATACCTACGCGGCGAATGAATAAGTACGGCAGCGCTGACGCTGGGCGCTACTTACGCAGCGAATGAATGGGTACGGCGGCGCTGACGCTGGGCGCTACTTACGCAGCGAATGAATGGGTGCGGCAGCGCTGATGCTGGGCAATACCCACGCAGCGAACGAATGGGTGCGGCCGCGCTGATGCTGGGCAATACCCACGCAGCGAATGAATGGGTGCGGCCGCGCTGATGCTGGGCAATACCCACGCAGCGAATGAATGGGTAGGTATCGGCGAGCGAAGCGTCGCCGTACAATGAAGCCCAGGTTTCATGTCTATCACAGCGACCAAGCCAATATCTAACTGCCCACAAGGTCAGCTTCACCTGACAAACTCAATCACCAAAAAAATTATTAGTTAATAATCAAGTGCATAACTCAAATTCATTCAAATTTAAAAAATTTTGCTTGCGCAATAACTGTTATCGCAATAATATACATCCAAGCCAGAACACAAATGACCTGGTGAGCAGACTGCGGTACGGTGAACACCCTGCCTGCAGCAACAAAACGAAGGTTGTTTTTTTAAGTAAATAGTTATCGCGATAATACTTTGCGAAATACGCAAAGCGCGAAAATCACAAACCAAACATTGGAGATGAATCATGCAAGTTATCTATAAAGCAGTTGTAACCAGTACTTCAGGCCGTGACGGACGCGCAGTGTCCAGCGACAACAACCTGGATGTGAAATTAAGCACACCACGTGAACTGGGTGGTGCCGGTGGTGCTGCCACTAACCCGGAACAACTGTTTGCCGCTGGCTACTCAGCCTGTTTCTTAAGCGCCGTGAAATATGTCGCTGGCCAAAGCAAAATCGTGATCCCGGCTGACGCTAATATCCGCGCTGAAGTTGGCATCGGCCAAATCCCTGGCGGTTTTGGTCTGGATGTTGAACTCTTCATCGACCTGCCAGGTGTTTCAGCAGATGTGGCAAACGATTTAGTGCAAAAAGCGCATCAGGTGTGTCCGTACTCAAATGCGACCCGTAACTCTTTACAAGTCCGCCTGACGCTGGTGTAACCAGCGTCCGTCCCGGACATTTTTTTCAGCAAATAGTTATCGCAGTAATATATACCGAACTAACAAAGATTAACCCAAGCAGGCCACAGGCCGCACACTGAATACCGGAGCAAGATGATGAAAAATTTACAGAAATCGATTGGTTACAGCATTGCCGCCTTAGGCCTGCTGAGCGCCGTTGTTAGTAACACTTCGTACGCCGCGGAGATCCCTGGTGTCGAAAAAAATACTGAAGCCTTTTTAAATGTACTTGCACAAGGCGGTGGCAAACCACTGGAACAGTTAAGCCCGAAAGATGCCCGAGCTGTGTTAACAGGCGCTCAGGCCGGTGCCGCCTTACCGGTAGCCGATGTCAGTGAAAAATGGATTGTCGCCGATGGCCAGAAACTCAAACTGGTGATTGTGCGCCCGGCCGGCAGCAAAGGTACTTTGCCAGCATTCATGTTCTTTCACGGCGGCGGCTGGGTATTGGGTGATTTCCCAACCCACGAACGTTTGATCCGCGACTTAGTCGCCCGCTCCGGCGCTGCCGCTGTTTATGTGGATTACACGCCGTCACCGGAAAGCAAATATCCAACGGCGATTAACCAGGCTTACGCCGCCACCAAATGGGTGGCTGAACATGGCGCCGAGATCAAGATCGATGGCAAACGCTTAGCGGTCGCCGGCAATAGTGTCGGTGGCAATATGGCGGCAGTGGTGGCATTAAAAGCCAAAGCGGCTGGCACGCCAGCGCTGAAATTCCAGCTGCTGATGTGGCCTGTAACAGACGCCAGCTTTGAGAACGGCTCTTACCAGCAGTTCCAGCAAGGTTACTTCCTGACCCGCAATATGATGCACTGGTTCTGGGACAACTACACCACCAATCCGGCTGAGCGTAACGAAATTTATGCCTCGCCACTGCGCGCCACTACCGCGCAATTGCAAGGTTTGCCACCAGCGCTGGTACAAACCGCTGAGCTGGACGTACTGCGCGATGAAGGTGAAGCTTATGCGATTAAACTGGACCAGGCCGGTGTGACAGTGACCTCGGTGCGATATAACGGTATGATCCATGACTTTGGTCTGTTAAACCCGCTGAGCACAGTGCCGACAGTACAAGCCCAGCTGGACCATGCGGCGAGCGCATTGCAACAGCACCTGAAATAAGGCAGATTTGACGCTGCTCACAGCTCACAGCTCACAGCTCACAGCAAGCCGGCCCTGCCGGCTTGTTTCATCAGAGCAATTAATCAAACAAAAGAGAATTAAAATGGCAGATGCAAAAAAGTCCCAATCCGAGCCAAAGCAGTTAAAACCACTGCTCAGCGATCCTGGCTGTGCCTGGCCAGCCAGTGCTTTGCATCTGGATAATCAGCTGTGTTTTGCGCTCTATTCCACTTCGCTCGCCATGACCAAAACTTATAAACCCTTGCTGGAACACATTGGCCTCACCTATCCGCAATATCTGGTGATGCTGATTTTGTGGCAACAGGACGGCGTCGCCCTGCGCGATATCGCCGAGAAACTGCATACCGAATCCGGCGCTTTAACCCCGGTATTAAAACGGATGCAGGAGATGGGGTTACTCATTCGCGCCCGCAGCCCACACAGCGAACGCACCCTGGAAATTCGTTTAACTGACGCTGGCCGCGCCATGCAGCAAGAAGCGCTGAAAATCAATCAGCATATCGCCCTCAGTTGCGGCGATTCACTGGCAGAAGTAGAAGCACTGCGCGACCAGCTGATTAAGCTGCGGAAGACTTTAACGGCGTGAGGGTGAATGATATGAACGCCCCCCAACTTTAGTTCGGGGTATGCGGGAAGGAAGTGGATACCCCGGCTAATAACATCATGTCGATCAGCCAATAACATCATGCCGATCACTAATTCTCTTCCCGCACATACAACGTCTTTCTTTTACTCCGCGTGATCGGCATGCGTCAAGTTTGCGCCTTGTTTTCGCATCGATTCACCCGTTAGGCACACCCTAACGGCTCTATGGATCAGCCTGTCTAAGATCGCTTCTGCGAAGGTTGCTTCACCGATCATGCCGTACCATTTATCGACCGGCAGTTGGCTCGCTACCATGGTCGACACTCTGCCATGCCGACTGTCGATGATCTCCAGCAGATTACTGCGTTCACCTGCATCCAGCATTTCCATGCCCCAGTCGTCCAGGATCAAGATAGCAACCTGATTAAGTTGCTCCAGCAGTTTTGGATAGCTGCCGTCGGCTTGTGCCAGTCGCATTTCCTCCAGCAGCGTTTTTAGCCGGTAATACCTCACCGCCATGCCTTGGCGGATAAAGTAACGGCCAAGTGCACAGGCCAGATAACTTTTGCCACAGCCTGCTGCCCCCGTTAACAGCAGGTTCTGCTGATGGCTTAACCAGTGTCCTTCCAGTAATTGCCGGATCTGTGCTGTGCTAAAACCACGGCTCGCACGGTAATCCAGTTGTTCCACCTGACCAGCCAGTCTGAAGCGGGCCTGCTTCTCTAACCTGTTGATTTTTCTTTGCTCCCGCTGCACTAATTCATGGCTGAGCAGCAACTGTAGTCGCTCTTCGAAGCTCATGTCCTGATAGAGTATCTCTTGCTCTTGTTGTTTGCTGAGCGCTTGTTTTATGCCGCTTAAATGCAGCTGGTTCAGTTGTTCATCACCGCGTAATTGCATCTGTACAACGGCCTTGGCAATAAAAGGCCGTATCTGATCATAAACAGGCTGATGCTGCAACTATCAGGCTAATAGGTCGAAAAACGTTCGCGATCTTGCCCTGGGCAATACTGCCTTAGTATGACGACTAAAAATTCAATTCAAATGGTGGACCAGTGTTGTGTGCAAATTAGGATTAACAATCCAATAAATCAAAGCCTATCTGGCAGGCATTAATTGACGCACAACTCTGCTCGATTAGATTAGATCATAAAATTTGCAACAATACCGGTCGAAAATTACATGAATGTCCATTGAGTTTTTTAGCAGCGTTGTATTTATTGTCGCTCGATATACTGATGACCCAGAAAGGCATATTTTATCGTCGCTATATGGATGACATCATTGTGTTGTGTAAAACCCGCTGGCAACTGCGCAGCGCGGTAAGGCTAATCCACAACCAACTGTCAGAGTTAAAACTGAGTAAAGCCCCCGATAAAACCTTTATAGGTAAAGTCAGCAAAGGCTTCGATTTTTTGGGTTACCGCTATGATAGAGCATCGCTTAAACTAGCGGTAAAAACGCTAGAGAATATGACGCGAAAAATGGCAACAGCTTTATGAGCAAGCGCGTAAAAAGCAAACACCCGAAGAAGTCACTTCGGGTGTTGCTGAGTGTGTTCGCTATTTGACACGTTGGTTACGCTAGACCACCGCCGGACTTAGCGGCCTAACACTTGACGACGGCGAAAACGTAACGCGACTAAGCCAAGTGCTAGCAGGCTGAGCGAGCCGGGCAAAGATACCTGGTCCGGCGGAACAACACTGCGTGCCCGCACAAGCGCTACGCCGGTATCATCGCCTCTCCAGTCACGTGAAACCTCGTCCGGCCAAAGTCCGGCCCCCGCGCTCCCTACACTGCCATCAAACCGCGTGAAATCGGACCCCACGCTGGCGACATTATATTGCAAGTTGCCATTCTCGTCGGACCCGTAAACGGCTCGGGCGTTCACAAACGGGTCATTATGCTGGTAGTGGGGCAGTCCGTACCATGCAGTTATTCCGAACAACCGCATAAACTCTTCATGTGGACCCTCTTCCTGGGCGTCCCAATATCGCGCTTTACCTTGACCAAGCGACTCATCGGCGCTCCAGTTCGTCTTACCAAACTGGAATACATTAAACAACGAGGCCATTTGCACGTTAGATGCAAGCGTCCATCCGGCGTGTTCAGCGACGGCTTGGTTTACCGACCGACCGCGGGTCAAATCCCACCTCAACCATTCTAACCCGCCGCCGATAACAACATTTGACGCGCTATCACGCTCATAACCGAAATGCGAAATTAAGGCGGCTTGCGCAGTCATCGACGTGACGAGCAGACTAGGGCCTGTTGATCTTTGGTGTTCATAAATCAACCACACCACATGGGCAACCACATCAAACAACAGGCCAGTGCCAGCGTGCTGGCGTAATTCCTAGCAAGTTTATCGTAACGTGTCGCTATAGCCCGATAATGCTTTAATCGGGCGAACGCATTCTCAACCAGATGGCGATATTTGTATAAACACCAGTCAATATCACCATTACCAACTTTCGAATTTCGTTTTCTCGGTATGATTGGAATAGCTTTTTTACTACGCACAAGCTCGCGGATCCGCTCGCTGTCGTAGCCCCGGTCTGCAATGACATGGCATGCAGCTGGTAATTTTTCAATTAATTCAATGGCTGCTTTACTGTCATGAACTTCTCCACCTGTCAGGATGAATTCTATTGGTAGTCCATAACTATCAACTGCTAAATGTATCTTCGTGGTGTTCCCACCCCGACTTTTACCAATAGCTTCATCATCTTCTGTGCATGCGCCTGCAGCATGCTGGTGTGCTTTGATGATACTTCCATCTATGAATTCCCATTCTAAATCAGTACCTTGCCTTAGCTCTGCAAACAACTGCATTAGAATTCCTTTCTTCGACCACAGATGGAACCGACGGTAAATTGCACTCCAATCACCAAATGCTTCTGGTACATCACGCCAAGGGCAACCGACTCGCATTCGGTAAAGGATCCCTTCAAAAGTACTTCTATGCTCTGGCTTATCATAAACGCGGCCAGTTTTAAGCATTAATCTGTTTAGCTTTGCCCAGTATTCATCTGTTAATATCGTTCTTGGCATGATGGGTTGTCGTGGTTAGTTTTTGGCGAAAGTGATTATACCAATCCATCATGCTGTCTAATATTCCATCACCAAAGATCAACAGCCCCTAGAAAGCAACACAAGTTTTTTTAACATCATTTATCCGTTAACCTCGTCCTAGGGAACCATTATAATGGAACGACCATGATTAACGAGTACATGCAAGTAAAATGCCGCAATACCATTTGACTACGAAACATGGGCTTGCGTGACATCGAGCTACACCGCAGGTTATAAGTGTAAAAAATACAGACATGATTTTGCTTCCAACTGCACAGCGCGCCTAAACGGCACCCACATCGCGTTACACTTTGAACCCACGGTATTACTTCTCTCTCCAATAGAAATGAATGGCTGCTTTAAACGCGAATGTAGACGATTAAAATCCTTAAAGCCAGACGGTATGATCGACCGCAATTCGCTCAGGCTGTGTGAAAACTCGTTTTTCGCTGTATCTCGTCATTCTTCCAGCCAGATACGTAACAATGGCTCTGAAGTTAGTCTCATATCATGTGTTTTTCATAAAGGCAGTGCAGAGTTTTTTTTAAGTCCGGTATCGGGCGCTATGTGGCTGTTAGCAGTGGCAAAAATGGTGAGCGCTGCTAGCCATAGAGAGTTCTTGTAGCTTACTTGCCAATCCTGCCGTTCCCCAGATAGATATCATCCTTTTAAGGTTATAAGCCAGAATATGTAAACTAATTTCCGTACTGACGTTTTTAAATCGCCGCATCAAAAACCGTCACTGGCTTATTCCGCTTAAAAAAGGTGTGCGATATGAGGTCGTGGAAAAGCTAGGTAAACAAGATTTACGAGTTCGAATTGCCACCAGCCCGCAAGCACAAAAGAAATGGCCAAGCCTGCCCACGCATGTGGAAGCCAGGTTGCTGCATAAAAAAGTGAAGGGAAAAGAATGCTTTATTCTGACGTCGATGTTGGATACGAAACAATTTATGGGTGATGAAATCGTCGATTTATACAGTCAACGCTGGGAAATCGAATTAGGTTACAGAGAGATAAAACAGCAACTGCTGGCCAACGAATTTACCCTACGCAGCAAAAAATCAGACATGGTAAAGCAAGAGTTATGGGGCGTATTGCTCTGCTACAACCTCATCCGCTATCAATTGGTTAGGATGGCCAAAACTCTCCCGGGAATTTACCCGAACGAGCTGAGTTTTACGTTATGTGCCAATGCGATAGTGAGTTTGTTTGAATACGGATTTACGCTGATTAGTAGCCACCACATTCCCCAAGAGTTGGATGATTTAACGAGAAAAGCGGAGTTTTTTATCTTGCCGTTCAGGCGAGAGGAACGCTCATATCCAAGGCCGGTAAAAGAAGACCAAGTAAATATTCACACAAAAAATAATGCCAGTCAGCTTATCTGACTGGCATTAATGCAAAAGCACGCCCTTTCTAAAATCAGACAGAACCCTACTTCTGCACACTCAACATATATTTCGCCACGGCCAGCCGGGTTTCGGCGTCGAGGTAATCCTGTTTTGGCATGGCTGGATAATCTTCGCGTTTTTTCATTGGGTTGGCGATAAAGTTAGCTAAGGCCTGTGGGTCATCCATATACAGCGACTGGATCACTTGTACCGGTGGGCCAATCAGGCGGCCGGTGTAGGCGTGACAACCGGTGCAGATGCCCAGGTAAGCGTATTTACCTTTGTCCGCCGTTGCAGTGTTGCGCGGTGCGGCCGGGGCTTCCAGTAAATAACTGGCAACCGTATCAGTATTGGTGAAGCTACAGGCCGGCCAGCTGCTGACACCGGCGGTGACATAACGCTCCGGATTGGCAATGCAGCTGTCATTGATTTTACCGACCCGGACAATATCCGGCTCGCCTTGTTTCAGTTCCGCGCCAAGCAGCACTTTGGCTTCAGGAATTGTGTCAAAACCGTTGTGATACATCAGGTTATTCAACAGCTGGATTTTATCTGGCGTCGGATCAGACTCCGGATCCAACGAGGCATTGGGCGCATTTTCGTGGTCAGTAATAATAATACCGGCCACTTTATTGTCGACAATCAGGTTGTCTTCGACGATCACATTATCCGCCGCCATGATCAGGATACCGGTACCGGCCGGAATGCCCGACACCATCGAACCCGGCGCGCCAAAGTTGGCGGTATTGTTATTGCGGATCCAGTTATTGCGGATAATCACCGTGTGGGTGTCTTTAATTGGCAGACCCGGCGTAACAAAGGCCAGAATGCCGCCGGTGTTGTTGTGGACAAAGTTGTTTTCCACCACAGCATAACGGCTGTTCTCGATTTCGATACCGGCAACACTGTCGAACACTTCGTTATTGGCGACATGAATATGGTCGCTCATGCCGACATAAATCGCTGCATCTTCAATACCCGACACAATATTGTGTTCAATCAGACCGTTTTCACCGAGCTGCGGGAAAATGCCGTAGACGCCGGTGTCGTCGATGATGTTATTGCGAATTTCAAAGTTATTACCGGCCTGGCCCATGATGCCATTGCCTTTGTATTTGGTGATCAGGAAGTTCTCAATCAGGATATTGTTGCCGGAATACAAAATGGCGTCGTTCAGGCGTTCTTCACCAAATAACCGCGGTCTTTTGCCGTCAATAATGACGCCACTTAAGCGGATGCCGTCTTTATCGATATACACGGTTTCGACATAATCACCGGGCCAAACCTGGATCACATCGCCCGGTGCAGCTGCTTTGACCGCATCCATGATCAGCATGCCGGGTTTGACCTGATGCACGTTGCCAGGTGGCGTATCCGGCAGCACGGATTTTTTCGCATTGCTGCTTACACCTGAATTGGCGCCCGTGACCTGCAGGCTGGCTTCCTGCACCACAGCGGCCGGCGCCTGTGGTTTTTGCCCCAATAAATAACCACCGGCCAATGTGACCGGCAATAACGCCGCTAAAATCCAGCTTGTTTTCATTCCTGATGCTCCCCGTTCGTCGCCAATGTTTTGCTCTGGCTGATTGCTTGTTGTGTCTGTCGCGCTGTTTGTTCTACCACCGGCTGCGGTCTGACCTCAGCCGGCAGTGGCAAACCGGACGGCAGCTGCTTTGGCAGCTGTGGCGTCAGGCTTTGATCGGTTAAGGTCTGTAAAAACGCCGCGATTTGCTGGTTTTCTTCGGCACTGAGTTTTGGCTCCCAGATATGCCAGTGCAGCAGCAGGTTCTCGCCTTTGGGCACGGCATGACCACGGCCTTTGCTGTAAAACTCGGCCGCTTCCTCTAAGTTGGCAAAACGACCGGAATGCATATAAGGCGCAGTCAGCGCCACGTTGCGCAGCGTCGGCACTTTAAAACCACCGCGTAGTTTGGCGGTTTCCGCTGTGGTGCCGGCACCGGCATCAAAGGGCTTGCCTTCCGGCTCCGGCGTGCCAATCACGGCAATTTGCTGATTGGTAAACAAAGGCGGCGTATGACACTCGGCGCAGCGTGCGACAAAAGAGCGGAACACATTCATGCCTTTGATTTCCGTCTCATTTAACGCCTGGTGAAAACCATGCGCATAATGGTCGTAGCGGCTATTGAGGGAAATTAACGAACTTTGAAAAGCAGCGAGTGCCGTCTCCACCTGCGCCAGCTCAATCGGCCCGTTTTGGCCAAAAGCGTCGGCAAACAACCGGGGATACACCGCATTGGCATTTAAATCATGTAGTAGTTTTTCCGGCGTATTGGCCATTTCATCGGGCGCAAACAAAGGCCCGGCGGCTTGCTGTTCCAGGCTCGGACTGCGGCCATCCCAAAATAACTTTTGCAAAAATCCGACATTCCACAAGGTTGGCGCGCTGCGTTTGCCCTGCTGACCAAAAGCGCCGGTACTGACGGCTTTGCCATCGGTAAAGCCTTTGTCCGGCTGATGGCAGCTGGCACAGGCTTGTTGTTTATTCGCAGACAATAACGGGTCAAAAAACAGGAAACGACCAAGGTCAATCTGCTGTGGGCTAAAACCATCGCGCGCCGCCGGCAACGCCGTTTTGGTACCGCCGACCCCTTTGTTTTGCAGCGAATCATATTGCTGATACAGATTGACCAGTTTGCATTGATTGCCGACCCGTTCAAAACTAGGCGGGCATTCGGTCGTCAGCTGGATCGGTGAAGGCACTGAGCCGGCAAAATTATCGCTGGAAAATCCGGCTCCGGCCAGTCGTGGCGCGGCAACAACAGCTGCCGACTGACAGAACACCGCACAGCACAACAGTGCAAGATTCAACCCGCTTTTCATAACAAATCACTCATGGCAAAGACCTGATATAGGCAATCACCTGCGTTATCTCCTGCTCGCCAGTCAGGGTGCGCGCCATCATCGCCATTTGCCGACCCGGTTTATCCGTTTGATCTGTGCCGCGGACGCCCGTGCGGAAATACTCCAGCTGACGCGTTAAATAAGCCGGCTCGAGCTGGTGCAACGCCGGCGCTTTCAGCGCAGCAACGCCTTCGGCTTTAGCGCCGTGGCAAGCACCACAACTATTGATGTAAATGCGCCGGCCCTTGTCGATTTGCGCCGGTTCAGCGGGCTTAGTGGCGGTTTTCGCGGGTGCAGCTAAACCCGCAAAATGCCCGGCCAGCGCCGTCAGTTCGTCTGTGGATAAATCTCCCGGCAAGGCGGCGCGCATCTGCGCACCGCTGGCATCCTTGGCATGAGCGCCACGCAAACCGCTTTGAAAATGCTGTAACTGGCGCAGTAAATAGTCCTGCTGCTGACCAGCCAGCGCCGGCGCCAGCAGCGCGGCGTTGCCGGAGCCATCCGCCTGATGACAGCTGTGGCACAGCGGCAATGCGGCCTGTGCGGCAACACCGGTCGCCCAGACCGCAGCCGAGGCCCATAACATACTGATCCAAAGTCTGTAGATGTTCACGTCAACTCCTGTGCCGTCACTACTGCGCTGACGGTGCAATGCTGCCTCTGCGGATGCGGTGCCGGTGTGATCCGAATGCGATCCGGGGTTTTCCGAATAATAGTAGGGTGCGTCGGCAGGCAGTTCTCGGCAAACAAAATAGTGTACAAAAGTGTACAGAATCGCAGCGAAAATCCGCCATTTCAGCCGGGCAGAACACGACTGAAATCCACCGGCTGTTGTCGCAACAACCAGCCTGCAGCCGTTGCGCTGCCTGAGTTTGCCGGTCCGTCATTTGTCAGACAGTCACGGCATTTCTGCCATTTTGCGCGTCGCTGCGAACCGCCGCCGGCGGCGGTGGCTCTGTTGCGTTCACCCTGCACCCCGATATTATCGGGAAAGCCGGTGTCACGGCGTTGTTGTCGTAGCGACAACTGCGTGTGCGGACACCTTTGCGGACCCCAAGGCAGACCGGTATCTGCCGACCATAACTAAAATAATCCGGAGAACAGAGATGACAGGTGAGAACAAGCAACACAGGAAGACTCCCCTCGCGTTTTACATCGGTCTGGTCTGCAGCAGTGCGCTGTACAGCCAGGTCAGTAACGCGTTAGAACAACAAAACAGCGACAAAAACGCTGAGTCACAAATCGAAGTGATGACCGTCACGGCACAAAAACGGGTGCAAAACCTGATGGACGTGCCGGTCGCGATTGATTCGGTGTCGGCCAAAGATTTAGAAGAAACTAACTCGGTGCTGCTCGGCGATATCGCCGACTACACACCGGGCTTTAAATTCAGTAAAGACGGTGTCGCGCAGGCCACGGCTACCATGCGCGGTGTGTCCAGCTCGAATATCAGTACCGGCGGTGATCCGTCGGTGGCGATTTTCTATGACGACGTCTATCTGCCGCGCGCAGCGCAAAGTGTGTTGTTCGCTGACATGCAGCGCATCGAAATTCTAAAAGGCCCACAAGGCACTCTGTTCGGTAAAAACGCCGCTGCCGGTGTGGTCAGTATGGTGCCGAACGGACCGGAACAAAGCGACGAAGCCTTTATCAAAGGCACGCTTGGTGACTATGGCTTAAAACGTTTTGAAGGCATGGCGAATACCGCGTTATCTGATGAATTCGCCATCCGCATCAATGCGATGTCAAACCAGCGCGACAGTTATCTCGACAATGTCTACAAAGACTACCAGGGCGAAGAACTGGGCAATGCCAACCATCAGGCCGCCCGCGCGGCTGCGCTGTGGACGCCTTCTGCAGCCACTAAAATTCAGCTCAGTTACGACTATGACGATATGGATCAGGGGTATTCACCGGCCATCGGCTTAAGCCCATACGCTTACAGCACAAACCCGCTGGACCGCACCATCGAAAACGATGTGGTCGACGGCCACGAGCGGCGCGACATGGATGCCTGGACGTTAAAAATCAATCATGAATTTAACAGTGACTGGTCCGGCAAACTGATCTCCAGCAAACGGCAATGGCAAGTATCCGGCCGCGATGACGCCGACGGCACCGCCGACAAAACCCGTTACCTCGACACCATCAACTTTGAAGATTCAGACATTTTCTACAACGAGCTGCAAATTAACTACAGCCACGACAAGCTGAACTATGTCGGCGGTATTACTTACAGCAAAGAAAACGTGCACCAGACCACCACACTGGATATCACCGCCGATACCATTGCGCGGCTGACCAGCGATAACCTGAACCAAATGCTCGGTGGTGCCCTGATGCAAGCCGGCGTGCCCGCCGAAGCGCTGGGTCAGATGGGCCTGCCAATTGACCATATCTGGAAACCAGCCGACTGGGCCAGTGTGCTGAGTATTCTGGCGATGGTCGACCCGTCTGTGGCCGGTCTGCTGCAACAGCTAGGTGCCGAGCCATTCAGCCCGGAACTGGCGGCAGCGATCAGCGCCACCGGCGATCTGACTTATCAACTGATTGGCGGCGGCCTGGGTATTGCCGAAATTTTTGGCCCATCCTACGCCGGCAAGATGTGGAGTGAAGATATCGTCAACAATGGCGTATTTAACTCCTACGGCATCTATTCCGACGTCGACTATCAGTACAACGACCAGTGGGGTTTCACTGCCGGCCTGCGTTATAGCCGCGATGAAAAAGACTTCAGCTGGGATATCCGCGAGCGTTCATTTGGCGCATCACTGCCAAGCCTGACTGAATTTTTGTTCCCGTTGGTGACGAACCTCAAAGCCAGCAAAGACTGGAGCAAACTGACCGGCCGTGCTGTAGTGCGCTTCCAGCCGGATGCCGACCAGCTGTGGTTCTTATCTTATTCAACCGGTTATAAATCAGGTGGTTATGACTCGTTAGACCCAATGTCTGCGGCCAATCCTTATGCGCCGGAAGAAGTCACCAACATCGAGTTAGGCTACAAAGCTGAACTGTGGCAAAGCGTGCGGGTACAAACCTCGATTTACAATATGGATCTGACCAACCGCCAGCGCTCAGTCAGCAGTAAAAGACCGGGCGATGGTGTGGCCGTGCCGCTGATCATCAACGGCGACCAGGATATTCGCGGCATGGAGCTGATTGTCGACTGGCAGGCCACCGCTGCGCTGAAACTGGGTGTTGTCACTGAATATCGCAAAACCGAATCGAGCTGGGAGCAGTTTTATAACGGCGACGGCGACTTAGTCACCGACACCGAAAAAGACTCCAGCGCTGACGCTTACACCCTGACCGCCGACTGGACGCCAGACTGGGCCTTTGGCGATGGCCAGTGGAAAGTGCATGTCGACTACGTGTATGAAGAAAACACCCGCGCCGACGACCCGGATATGCTGGCGATCGCCAGACAAATTCCGGCTTATTTTGCCGACAGCAAAAACCTTAATGCGCGCATCAGCTGGCAGAGCAACAGCGACCATTGGGAAGTGGCGGTGTATGGCAAAAACCTGACCGACAACGAAATGACCGGCGGTATCGGTGGTTTCGCTGCAGCTGTACTTGGCACGCCAATCACTTCACTGAATCCACCACGCACTGCCGGTGTTGAAGTGAAATATCAGTTCTAAACGTTTTTTAACCTGTAACCTGTGGCAGCGCGCTCTCCCCTTGCTGCTACAGGTTTTTTCCTGCATTGGGCTGTTCGACATCTGCCAAAGCTAAAACCGGCGCTACTCCGGGCTGCGTGACTTGCCAAAATCAATCAGGACATCATTGCCCCATGGCGTTTCGTTGGCACGAGGCATCCATTGCTGATCTGGTTTTTTACTGCGAAAAGTATCAATGACAAATGGCAGCCCTTCGCCAAACAACAAATGGTTGGGATCTGTCGACACTTGCAGGTGTAAATGAGGAGAACGTGAATCGCCGGAGTTGCCAATTTTTGCGATCGGCTGCCCTTTTAGCACCCGATCACCCGCTTTGACCTGCACGCTTTTGGTTTGCAAATGTGCGTACGAAACGTATTGCCCACCACCAATATCCAGCACGATAGTGTTACCGGCAATGGACTCCATGGTGATTGCCACGGCCGGATTAAAACCTGCCGGAGTCCGCGGCGCATTGTCGGGAAATAAATCTCTCGCCAACACAACCACAGCATCAGCCACTGCTAAAACCGTCTCGCCATATGCATAATAAGCACGTAGATCAGCCACATTGCCTGAATGCCAGGCGCCATGTTGCAGCTTTCGCCAATCCACAGCGAACCGCCGTGAGTTTTCTACCTTGCCAGCATTGACCCACAAGCCCTTGCGATGATGTGAATCCACATGCGGCCCATGTAAAGGCACCCAGTCAGTGCCCTGCAACGGCGCGCCAATCGTCGCCACTTTTTGCTTATTGACCTGCGTTTCCACACTGACCACGTCACCACTACTGAGCACAAGCCGATGCCTGAGCTTTTGTGGGATGGCCTGGTTCGCGTCAAGGGCAACACAAATAAAGGCGGTAACACCCTGCCTGGCATGCAGCACGCTGCGCTCACCTTCGTCATCGTCAATCCCTGCAGGTTGGAGGACCTTGTTTAAGGTGTCGCCCTGATAACGGGCCACGGCTTTGACCGGCCCGGCCTGCGCATCCTGCACTTCAATTTTCTGTAGCGTCAGGGCTTGATTGGAAAAGTTTTGCAGTTGTAACTCATAGACCAGATAGTTCCTGCCATCGCTTAAAAAGGCCTGAGGTGGCACCGGTACTTGGATTTGCAATGCAATCGGTGGGAACGGTACTTTGGCCTGCGGCTGGTTTACAGGGTCAGTCGCCGTTTGCTGTAGCAGTTCGCAGCCGTCCGGTAAGACGTTCACAGCATTATTCGTTGCAGCATATACCGGCTGAAACGTCGACATAGCACTGAGCAGCAGGGGCAACCCATGTAATTTTGTTTTCATAACCATTCCAATATGACTTCCCATTTATTTTTATATCAATAGCTTATTCAGCTCAATTAACACGCCCTGGCTACAACCACTCTAATCAACAAAAAAAGTCTCATTTTTACCCCGTATCTGGCTGAGTTTTTGCGCATCAGGTGACTGTCTGAACGGCCATTCTATTCGTTGTTTGCGCAGCTCAATTCGCTTATCATCGAAGCATGGATGCAGCAGATATCAATAACCAACTGGCAAGAATTGCAGCCGCAATTGCAGAGCCCGCACGCGCGAAAATTCTGTGTGCACTGATGGATGGCCGCGCCCGCACCAGCACTGAACTTTCGGTGATTGCGGAAGTGAGTCCGTCAACGACCAGCGCGCATTTACACAAATTGTCTGAGCAAGGTTTAGTGGTGGTGCTCTCTCAGGGTAAACACCGGTACTATCAGTTGGCGGATACTTTAGTGGCAAACGCGATAGAATCTTTGATGGTCGTGGCAAATACCACGCGCCCTGGTTTTCAGCCCTCTACGCCCAATCATTTACAACTGGCCCGCACTTGCTACGACCACATGGCTGGCAGCATTGCGGTTTTGCTGCACGACTATCTGTTAGAACATAAATATCTGCAGGTTATTGATTCCAGTAAATTTTACGCCCTGACTGAGCATGGAAAACACAGCCTGCAAGCCCTGGGTATTGATTTAGACAGCGCCAACAACAGCCGTCGGCAATTTGCCTGTACCTGCCTGGACTGGAGCGAACGCCGTCATCACGTTGGTGGTGCCCTGGGTGCGGCCCTGTTGAAGTGTTTTGAAAAACAACAATGGGTGGAAAAAAACCTCGACAACAGAGCGCTGAAAATAACGGCAAAAGGGCAACGTCAGTTTTTAAGACATTTCAACATCACAATAAACTAACCATCCCCGGTTTTGCATGCTCCGACATGCCCAAACCGCCCCCGCCAAAAGTCTAAGTTCGCCGGCTAAAAAAAAAGACTACAGTCTGAGCAGTTACTTTTGCCGGGGCTCACTGCCATGACCAACCAAAATCCAAATCTGCTGCCAGTTAACAATCAGCCACTGCAGCGTTATCAGCAATTGCACCACCATGCCGCCAGCGCGCCTGAACAGTTCTGGCAGCAACAAGCTGCTTTGCTCGACTGGTTTGAAACCCCAACGCAAATATTGACGCAGCAGGATGCCGACCACTATCAATGGTTTGCCGATGGCGTGCTCAATACCTGTTATCTGGCACTCGACAGTCAGGTCAATCAGGGCCGTGGCAATCAGACGGCATTGATTTACGACTCGCCGGTCACCGGCAGCAAACGCAGTTACAGCTATTTACAGCTGCTGGATGAAGTGGCGCTGTTTGCCGGTGTGTTGCAGCAACAAGGCGTGGGCAAAGGTGACCGCGTGGTGATTTACCTGCCGATGATCCCGCAGGCAGTGATTGCGATGTTGGCCGTGGCGCGGTTGGGCGCCGTGCATTCGGTAGTCTTTGGCGGTTTTTCTGCGCACGAACTGGCGCTGCGTATCGATGACGCTACACCGAAGGTGATTGTCAGCGCCTCCTGCGGCATCGAAATCAACCGGCTGATTGCCTATAAACCGCTGCTCGATGAAGCACTGGAACTGGCGCAGCATCAGGTATCACATTGCATTATATTCCAGCGCGAACAGCTGTTGGCTGAGATGCAACCCGGCCGCGATCTGGACTGGCAGCAGACCATGGCCAGCGCCAGCCCGGCCGCTTGTGTACCGGTCAAATCAACAGATCCGCTCTACATCCTCTACACCTCGGGCACCACCGGCAAGCCCAAAGGCGTGGTGCGCGATAACGGCGGCCATGCGGTCGCGCTGAGTTACAGCATGCGCACTATTTATGACTGCGGCCCCGGCGACGTGTTTTTTGCCGCCTCGGATGTCGGTTGGGTCGTTGGCCACTCCTATATCGTCTATGCGCCGTTATTCGCGGGCTGCACCACCATTCTGTACGAAGGCAAACCGGTGTTTACGCCGGATGCCGGTGCCTTCTGGCGGCTTTGTGCCGAATACAAAGTCAAAGTGTTATTCGCTGCGCCCACCGCCTTTCGCGCCGTGCGTAAAGAAGACCCGGAAGCGGCCTTACAAACTTATGATTTGTCGGCACTGAAATATATTTTTATGGCCGGCGAGCGCTTAGATCCAGCCACTTATCACTGGGTCAGTGACCACATCGGCAAGCCGGTGATTGATCATTGGTGGCAAACCGAAACCGGCTGGGCCATTAGCGCTAATCCAGCCGGTGTGGCGTTGTTACCAGCCAAAGCCGGCTCAGCCACAGTGCCGGTACCGGGTTATCAGGTCGAAATTTTAAGTGACGACGGTACTGTGCTTGGCCCGAATGAACAGGGTTATATCGCCATCCAATTGCCGCTGCCACCTGGCTGCCTCAGCACTATTTGGGGTAATGACGAACGTTTTGCCGACGGGTATTTGCGCACCTTTCCCGGTTATTACGCCAGTGGTGATGGCGGTTATCTCGACGAAGACGGTTACCTGTTTGTGATGGGCCGCACCGACGATGTGATTAACGTCGCCGGCCACCGCCTGTCGACCGGTGAAATGGAACAAATCGTCGCCAGCCACCCGGCGGTGGCGGAATGTTGTGTCATTGGCATTCACGAACCCATCAAAGGCCAACAACCGCTGGCCATGGTGTTATTAAAAAACGGCAGTAACATTGAAGAGTCGGTACTCGAGGCTGAACTCTCAGCGATGGTGCGCAAGGAAATCGGCGCTTTGGCCTGCTTTAAAAAGGCGATTATCGTCAAACGCTTACCGAAAACCCGTTCAGGGAAAATTCTACGTAAACTGCTCAGGCAAATCGCTGCCGGCAGCGAGTACAGCGTTCCGTCGACGATTGATGACCCGGCTTGTCTGGCTGAAATCGAACAGCTGATGGCGGAAAAACAGTTGGTGGGGCAGCTTTAAGCTGCCCTGTCCGCATGTCCCGTTTCCGCCTAACCAGTAGCCCGAACAGCCAAAAAAATCGAAACATCAGCCGCATTTTTTCCATCAAAACTATCAATACTTTGCGTTAATATAAGCCATTGATCGCAATGGAGCAGACCGATGGATCTGTGGCAATGGCTGACACTGGCAGGTGCAGTGATGTTGTCCGGCATCTCAAAAACCAGCTTTGCCGGCAGTTTAGGGCTTTTGGCCATGCCTCTGTTATTACTGGCTTTTCCGGCTGACCGCGCCCTGGCGCTGTTACTGCCGGTGCTGATCTTATGCGATGCCTTTACGCTGCAAAGCAGCTGGAAAAAATGGGATCTGGCCGCCCTGCGTTTTTTGTTATTGCCGGCGATTCTCGGCATTGTTGCAGCCAGCTTTGTGTTGCTGCTGGTAACCATCCAGCAATTGCAGCTGTTTATTGGTATCGGTGCGACTTTGTTCGCGCTGCGTTATTTTTACGGCAATTCCGATTTACGCCTGTTTGCCGGCGCCAAAGCCGGTATTACGCTGGGCTTTATCAGTGGCGTCAGCTCAACGCTGTTACACGCCGGTGGCCCGCCGCTGTCCTTACATTTATTAGCCCGCCAACTGCCTCCCGTCAGCTATATCGCCACCAGTGCGGTGTTTTTTGCCGTGCTGAATCTGCTGAAAGTACCGGCCTACTGGCTGACCGGCCAGTTTGACCCGGCCGATATTCTGCGCGTACTGTACTGTACACCGCTGGCGTTTATCGCGGTGCAGGCCGGCGTCTGGGTGCAACGCAATTTGCCGCAACAGTATTTTATCCGCTTGTTATATCTGTTGTTATTAGCCAGTGGCCTGGCAATTACTGCCGGTGCGTTAAAGTCATAAACCGGGCCTTTGCGGCTTTTACATTCTTTTGTTGTAACCAAGGAAGTGCCGATGCAAAAACAATGGCTGAGCCAATACTGGCGCCAGGGGATCCGCGCCATGCCAGCGCGGGATGTGCATGAACATCACCGCGCTGCAACCCCTTTAGAGCTGTTGTTCGATTTGGTGGCTGTGATTGCCATCGCCGCAGCCGCCGGCGAGTTACATCATGCTGTTGCGCATGGCCACATGCTGGAAGGGGCCGGCAAATTTGTTTTGGCGTTTTTCGCCATCTGGTGGGTCAGAGCACCATTGAGATTAATGAGCGAACAGCAGAGCTGCCTGCAATTGCCTCAGGCAAGACGGCGCAGCGAAGGAATAGTGGCACTCTTTCGAGCTGCGGCAACGCCGCTTGAGGCAATTGCAGGAGCTCCCGACAGGGCGATAGCTGAATGACCGCATGCGGCGTTAGATTTTCTCGCTTTAGCACCACTAAAGCTTCAAAAATCTGCCTTACCTGCGGCCATTCCGCTTATCGCTGCTGCCGCTAATTAAACTCAATGGTGCTCTTGATGAATTTCAGCTGGTTCGCCTCCGCCTATGACAATGACGATGCCATTTTCCGCCTGCTGACGATGGGGCTGATGATGGGGTCATTGACGATGTCGGCCGGCATCACGCCGTTTTTTCAACACAACGCCCTGACCTTGATCGTGCTAGGTTTTGTCTGGATGCGGATTTGTATGGTGTTACTGTGGTTGCGGGCTGCCCGCCATGATCCGGCGCGCCGGGCCACAGCACTGACTTACGCCATCGGGCTGCTGCTGGTACAGAGTTATTGGGTTGGCCTGATGCTGGCGCAGCCATTATCACTGCCAGTGTTATTGCTGCTGTTTGGCTGCGGGGCTTTGTTAGAACTCGCGGTACCTGCGCTCGCGGAGCGTCAGGGGACTACGCCCTGGCATCGCCATCATATGATGGAAAGGTATGGTCTGCTAAACCTGATTGTATTGGGTGAAACCTTGTTGGCCGGCGCTGTTGCGATCGGCCAGCTACAACAGCTGGTTGGCAATACTGCCGGCTTTTGGCCGCTGCTGACATTAGCACTGGTGCCGCTGATGGCGATGATCCTGTTGTTCAGTTTGTGGTGGCTGTATTTCTCGCGGGAGGAACATTTACAGCAACAAAATCTGCGGATGGCACTGACCTGGGGTTATGGCCATCTGCTGATTTATGCCGCCGGCGCTGCAGTGGGTGCCGGCATTGCCGTGCAGGTTGACCTTTTGACCGGCAGCGCCCACCTGAGCAGTGCCATGGCAACAGGTGCTGTCGCAATACCAGTCGCCCTCTACTTGTTTGGCCTTTGGCTGGTGCGCGATCGCTTTGTATTTAGCGGTCTCGGCCGTTATTTACTGCTCGGTGTTGCCGTGATATTGCCACCCGTCAGTATGCTTGCCGCCGGGTTTGGTCCGGTTACCGGGCTGCTGTGCATCACCCTTTTAACGCTATTGGCCGTGTTGCTGCACAGCAGCCACGCCTGTTGTCAGGCCCATCATTTATCCATGCCCGGAGACACACATGAGTAACATAAATCCACAGCTGGCTGGTGACTGCAGCGAAGATCCAGCCTGCGGCGCCATCTTAAAAGTCATCCGGCCACGGGAAAAAGACCTCGGCGGTTTTTCCGTACGCCGCTTGTTACCGGTCGCCGGCCAGCAAATGGTGGGGCCCTGGATTTTTTTTGATCACATGGGGCCGGCGTTTTTCCCGGCGGGCTCTGGCATCAATGTGCGGCCGCATCCACATATCAATCTGGCAACTGTGACTTACCTGTTCGAAGGTGAAATTCTGCACCGCGATTCGCTTGGCAGCCTGCAGCCGATAGTCCCCGGCGATATCAATCTGATGGTAGCAGGCAAAGGCATAGTGCATTCTGAACGGGAAAGACCAGAAGTCACGGCGGTGGACCATCAGCTGCATGGCCTGCAATTGTGGCTGGTGTTACCGCAAGCCGACGAAGAAACCGCACCGGCGTTTTATCATTACCCGGCCGCACAGATCCCGACAGTCAGCGTCAATGAGGTGCCGGTACGGGTGATCATGGGCAGCGCTTATGGTCAGACCTCACCGGTGCAACAATTTGCCGAAACTTTATATATCGAAGCCCACCTCAAAGCCGGCCAGTGTCTGGCGCTGCCACAAGCAGCGGAGCGCGCGCTGTATGTCGCCAGCGGTCAGCTCCAGCTGCGCGATACACCACTGGCGCAATACGAGATGGCGATCTTGGACGCCAACACCATTGTGACCATTCATGCCACAACCGATAGCCGCATCGCCTTGATCGGCGGCGAAAAGATGGCTCCGCGCTTTATCGAATGGAATTTTGTATCAAGCCGACGCGAACGCATCGACCAGGCCAAAGCTGACTGGCAACAAGGCAAGTTTCCAACCGTGCCCGGTGATGAAACCGAGTTTATTCCGCTGCCGTGACGGCGTTAATGCTGTGCCAATGTTCGGTTGGGTGGCGATTAAACGCCAGATGCTGGCAACCATCTGAGCGGTTTATCCGC
Organism: Rheinheimera sp.; assembly: GCA_034519945.1. Taxonomy (GTDB): domain Bacteria; phylum Pseudomonadota; class Gammaproteobacteria; order Enterobacterales; family Alteromonadaceae; genus Pararheinheimera. Next base: position 192,112 of record JAXHNX010000048.1, on the reverse strand, counting down.
CTGGCTGGACCTGAGCCTGCAGATCTGAACTGGTGGGTCCCATCCGGGCACCGATGATTTGAAGTGTGCCAGGAGCGGTCGTGACGGGCAGCTACGCCGCATCTTATCGCTTTATATCGTGTTCGGGCTCAGTTTACTGACCAGATAACGCATTTTCGCCACAAACGGCTGGCCCGGCCGGGTGAAATGAAACGGAAAGCCTTTTTGATTGGGCGAATCGGGGAAAAACTGCGGTTCTAAACAGATGCCCTGGCGCGGCGAAAACGGGCTGTTCAGGTGATCGCCGGTGTAGACCTGCAGGCCGGGATAATCCGAGCTGACGCAAAGCGCTAAGTCACGCTGCGGGCTGGTCAGCACCGCCGCAGCTTGCTGCAGATGACCATGCACGACAAAATTGTGGTCCAACCGGGTATCCGCCAGCAGCCGCGGTTGCTGAAAATCAAAAGCCGAGCCCTGCACTTTGCGCAGTTCACCGGTCGGAATACAGTGCTCGTCAACCACGGCATAATGCGCGGCTGCCAGCTGCAGCTGATGAGCGTTCACATCGGCTGCGCCACCGGCCAAATTAAAATATGGATGTAAGGTGGGGCCAATCAGCGTGGCGCTGCTGCTGCTGGCTTCCAGCGTGACCTGCAATTCAGATTGCTGCGCGGTGGGCGCGCTGAACTGATAACGAATGCGGAATGTTATGGGCCCGGGATAACCGCCCTGCCCGTCCGGCACTTCAGCCACCAGTACCAGAGCGTCGCTGCTGTGCTCCTGCAGCTGCCACACTAGCCGGTGCAAACCAATACTGCCGCCATGCAGATGCTGCGCGCCTTCATTTTGTTCCAGCTGAACCAACTGCTGGTCCAGCATAAAGCAACCACCGCCAATGCGATTAGCATAAGGGCCGACCACTGCACCGAGATAAAACGGGTCGAACTGATAAGAAGCGGGCAGCTGATAACCGAGGATCACCTCACGCCGCGCACCGGCAAGCGTCGTCGACCAGCGCTGTAAAATAGCGCCTTGCGCCAACACCACCAGTTCATCGCCATGTTGGTTGATTAAAGAGAATTGCTGCATCGCGTCGCCTTGTCCGCTGAAAGTTTCAGCCTAGCCTGCGGTTTCGGTGCTTTGAATGACTTTTGTTATTGATCCTGTTACGGAATTTGGTTGTTAGGCGATTACCGGGCCTGCCGATAAGTCTGTCTGGTGCTTTGTTTGCTGTTTTGCTTTATTCACTGCATTTTCTTACAAATCAATCGCCAACCCGTGGTGGTCTCTGCTTGAAAAAGCAGCAACTGCATGATTAAGTGATTGGGCGAGAAGCCACAGGACAGCATCTGCTTTGGCTGCTGTTGCAACGTTTGTTTATTACCATCACAAGGACCTACTTATGTTCAGCCGATATTGCAGTATTGGGCTGGTTGCACTTCTGGCCGGGTGCGGACCCAAGCCAGCTGCCACCGCCACCCCTGACAGCAAACCGCTCGAAGCTGTCGCCGAACAAATTGCGCAACAAGCCGCGACCGCCAGCAGCCCGGTCAGTTTTAATGTCCCGGTCCAGTACCATACGCTGGACAATGGCCTGAAAGTGGTGATTTCACCAGACAAAACCGCGCCATTGGCGGTGGTGGGTGTTTATTACAACATTGGCTTTCGCAATGAACCGAAAAACCGTACCGGTTTTGCCCATCTGTTTGAACATATGATGTTCCAGGGCTCCGCCAATCTCGGCAAGATGGAATTTGTTAATCTGGTACAAAGTAATGGCGGGATCCTGAATGGATCTACCCGCTTTGACTACACCAACTACTTTGAAATAGTCCCGGCGCATAAAGTCGAAACCATGCTGTGGGCCGAAGCCGACCGGATGAAAGGTCTGGCGATCACACAGGACAACCTGACCAATCAGCAAGGCGTAGTGAAAAACGAAGTGAAAGTCAATGTGCTGAACCAGCCGTACGGCGGTTTCCCGTGGCTGGACATGCCGCAATATGCCTTTGACAACTGGTACAACGCGCATAACTTTTATGGCGATCTGGCACATCTGGACGCCGCCACACTCGACGACGTTGCAGCCTTTTTTAAAACCTATTATTCGCCAAACAATGCGGTCGTGGTGGTAGTGGGTGATGTTGACACCGATGCCACACTGGCGATGGTACAGAAATACTTTGCGGCCATTCCGGCGTCGCAACTACCCGAAGCACCGGTACTGACCGAACTGCGTCAGGAACAGGAAAAACGCTTTGTAAAATACGACAAACTGGCACCTAAACCCGCTTTTGCTTTTGCCTACAAAATGCCACCGCGTAATACGCCGGAATATTATGCCATGGGCATTATCGACCAGTTACTGGTGCAGGGCAGCGACAGCTTGTTGTACCAGGAACTGGTAAAAAACCGTCAGCTGACCGGCTCGGTCGGTGGTGGTATTAACTATCTGCTTGGCAATATGTTTAATTACAACGGCCCAATGTTATGGATGAGCTCATTCACCCACGACGAGCAGCATACGACGGACCAATTGGTGGCGGCGGTGGACACTGTTGTCGGCAAGCTGCTGGAACAACCGATCGCCCAGGCCGATATTGACCGCGCGCTGGTCAAACTGCGTTCGAATCTGTACGACAATATCGACGACTTCTATGGCTTCGGCAAACTGGATTTGATGGCCAGCTTTGCTTTGTTCGACAACAACCCGGCCCGGTTCAACGAATTAGAGGCCAACTTTAAAGCCGTCACGCCAGATGTGATTAAAGCCACTGTGAAGGAATACCTGCGCCCCGGTAACCGCACCATCCTGACGCTGCGCCCCGGCGAAGCACCAGCCGATGCGGCCAAAACCCCGCCAGCCAGCCAACAAGGAGCCAAACCATGAAAGCGTTGACCGTATTTTTGACGGCAGCATTGCTGTGCACCGTCACGCCGGTACTGGCGAAAGAAACCCCTCCGGCAGGCGGCGAACCCAAGGCCTTTAAACTGACAGCGCAGCGCAGTATCACGCTGGACAATGGCCTGAGTGTGACCTTTGTCCAATATGGCAACACGCCAAAAGTCACACTGCGCTTGTTAACCGAAACCGGCAATGTCGATGACGGTGACAAAGACGCTGTGTCTGATCTGAGTTATCAGCTGCTGTTAGAAGGCAGTAAAAACCGCGACGCCAAAACCATTGCCCAGCAAGCGGCCTTGATGGGCGGTCAGCTCAATACATCCGTCGATGTGAACAGCAGTTTTCTGGAAATAGATGTGTTGTCCGAATTTGTCGGCGACGCGACAGCGCTGCTGGCCGATTTAGTGGTCAATCCACAATTTACCGATGCCGATAAAACCCGCCTCGTTACCAGCTTTGTGCGTGATTTAAAAGTTGCTAAATCAGAGGCGCAAAATCAGGCCGCCGAAGCGTTTTACCAGCATTTGTTTGCCGGCCATCCGTATAGCAAAATTTTTGCCGATGCCGCCAAAGTGGAAACACTCACACTGGCAGACTGTCAGCAGTTTGTGCAAAACCATCTGGTGGCAAGCCGCAGTCATTTGTTTATCTCCGGTCAGTTTAACGAAGCGACGGCCGAAAAAGCCGTACGCGAAGCGTTCGCCGGGATGGTGGCAGGCAAAGGCCGGCTGCTGACCAACCCCAATAGCAGCGCCAAACCAGGTTTGGTATTTATCCCGCGCGACAAAGCAGTGCAATCGACCATCCGGCTGGGTTTACCGGTGGTAGACCCATCACACCCGGATTATGTCGGGCTGGATTTACTGAATACCGTGATTGGCGGCTCGTTTGGCAGCCGCATTACGCGCAATATCCGCGAAGACAAAGGCTACACCTATTCACCTGGCAGTTCAGTCAACAGCCGGATCAAAGCGGCGGTTTGGTTTGAGCAGGCTGACGTGACGGCAGAATCAACGGCCGCCGCGTTGTCGGAGATCATTAAAGAGATCCGTCTGCTGCAAAGTACACCACCATCCGATCAGGAACTGAGTAACTTTAAAAGTTACAAAGGCGGCATTTATGTACTGCAGAACTCCAGTCGCGGCGCCATCATCAATCAGTTATGGAACCTGAAAATTCATGGTCTGCCGATGACCTATCTGGAAAACTATGTGCAGAACATTAATGCCATTACGCCGGCACAGCTGTCGGCTCTGGCGCAGAAATATCTGCCGGTTGAACAGATGACGCTGATCCTGGTCGGCGATCCGGCCGCCAAAGCGCAACTGGCGGCAGATCCGGTATTAAAGGCTTTGTATAAGTTGTAAAATTGTCCGGTGTGTGACGCCCTGTATCTGGGGCGTCACATGCGGTGGCAGACACGTGGTGACAGACAGTAGGCGGCCGCATTTGGCACTATTGCATTTCTTCCAGCTCTTTACCTTTGGTTTCGTGCACCATGTTCAGTACAAAAAACACCGACAATAAGGCGCCAAGCGCATACAGGCCATAAGCGCCGGCAAGGCCAATCCCGGTTAACAATAGCGGGAAGGTCATCGTGATCAGGAAGTTACACAGCCACTGCGCCAGACCACTGACCGCAAGGCCGACACCACGGATTTGATTCGGGAACATTTCGCCCAGCATCACCCACATTACCGGGCCCCACGACAGGTTAAAGAAAAACACATAAGCATTGGCACTGACCAGCGCCAGCGTGCCATGGTCACCGAGCAGCAGATTGCCGGCGGCATCCTGATCGGCATTGGCAAAGGCATACACCACCAGCGCTAAAGTGACCGTCATGCCGACAGAACCCCACAATAACAGCGGCTTACGGCCAATCCGATCAATTACCAGCAACGTCAGCACACAAGCAGCAATACTGATACCGCCACTGATCACATTGATCATTAACGCATCGGATTCAGAGAAACCGACCGCCTGCCACAGCACGGCGCCGTAATAAAACACCACATTAATGCCAACTAACTGCTGAAAACTGGCGAGGCCAATCCCCACCCACACCAGTTTGCGTAATTTGCCACTGACCGGGTCGAGCAAATCACTGAGGCGCGGTGCGTGATCAGCCTGCAGCGACTGACGAATATCCTGCACTTTACGGCTGGCTACGTCCTTGCCGTATAGCCGCGCCAACACCTCTGCACCCGCCTTGTCGCGGCCTTTTAACAGCAGAAAACGCGGACTTTCCGGAATAAACAGCAACATCAGCAGAAACAGCACCGCTGGTGCCAGCTCCATCCAGAACATCCAGCGCCAGGCGGCAATGCCAAGCCACAGTGGTTCGGTTGAAGCACCGGCAAACTCAGCCAGTAGGTAATTACTGACAAAGGCCATAAACAGGCCAAGGATGATAGCGATTTGCTGCAAGGTACTCAGCATGCCGCGATAACGCGCCGGCGCCACTTCTGCTATGTAGGCCGGCGTGATCACCGACGCGGCGCCCACAGCCAAGCCGCCAAGAATGCGATAAATCACGAATTCCAGCGAACCGTCAGCAACACCAGAACCCCAGGCGCTGACAATAAAAAACACTGCCGACCACAACAAAATCACTTTGCGACCATAAATATCGGCCAGCCGGCCAGCAAAATAGGCGCCAATCGCACAGCCCAGCAACATACTGGCGACGTTAAAGCCAGTGCCAACACTTTCGGATTGAAACGCCAGTTTCAGCCCATCGACGGTGCCGTTAATCACGCCACTGTCAAAACCAAACAAAAAGCCACCAATGGTGGCGACCAGGCTGATAAACAGAATTAACGATTTATTCTCCTGCGCCTGCGCCAGGTCTTTTAGTACATGGTCTTGTGGCGAATTGCCGGCCGCAGGGGCCAGCGGATCTGTTGCGGTTTGCACGAAGTCACTCCTTGTCAGTTTTCTTGTTATTGTCAGATGCTGTTATTTTCGCCAGCATAAGTTTTCTCTGTCAGGAACACACTGATGATGTGAAAAAAGATAATTCTTTCAGAACATTCCGTTAGACCAGACCTCCGGTTGTTCTTGTATGGTAAGGCTGTCATCTTGGCACCAGCACGGTCGGCGCGGTGATACCCCGCAGTAGCCAGAGCGCGCAACTGCGGCACAATAAAGACAATAAATAATTGAAATAAAACATAATTATAAATAAAACCGCTCACAGCAGGCGCTGACTGCCGGCAGAGTGACGGCACAGCACTTTTAATCACAGGCAACAGACGATGCAAACTGCAGGACAGAACTTAAGCGTGACTGAGAAAATCGGTTATAGCCTCGGCGATTTGGCCGCTAATCTGATTTTTCAGACGTTGATGACATTTCTCGCCTTTTTCTACACCGATGTCTACCAGATCCCGCCGGCTGCTGCCGCAACCATTATTTTCACCGGCGGTTTAATCGGCGCCTGTTTTAATCCGATCATGGGCATCATTGCCGACCGCACCCAAACGCGCTGGGGTAAATTCCGCCCGTGGATTTTGTGGACCGCCATCCCGTTTGGTGTGATTGCACTGGCAGCCTTCAGCACCCCGGCTTTTAGTCCGGAAGGAAAAATCGCTTACGCTTTTTGTACTTATGTGTTGCTGGTGCTGGTGTATTCCGCCAATAACCTGCCCTACTCGGCACTCAGTGGTGTGTTAACCGGCAATATGGCCGACCGCAACAGTTTGTCGGCGTACCGTTTTGTCGCGGTGATGGTCGCGCAATTTATTATTCAGGCGCTGTTGCTGCCGCTGGTGCTGATTTTGGGCGACGGCGATAAAGCCGTTGGTTTTGAAAACACCATGACGCTGTTTGCCTGCGTCGGCATTGTGTTTTTCCTGATCACTTTTCTGACTACCCGCGAGCGGGTGCTGACCATTGCAACGCAGTCGTCCAGTATCCGCCAGGATGTCGGCGACCTGCTGCACAACAAACCCTGGTTAATCATGCTGATTTTAACCGTGCTGGTGTTTATCACACTGGCCTTAAAAGGTGGCATGTACATTTTCTATTTTGAGAATTATCTGGATGAATCTGAAGTAGCGACTTTCCTGCAGGACATTGGTTTTAATGGTTTTATTGCTGGCTTAAACAGCATGCTGACCAGCCTTGGCCTGACTGAATTTTTATGGCCGAAAGACGCGGCCACCTCCGGCTTTAGCCTGTTTAATGCCGGTGGCATCATCTGCATGATCTTCGGCATCGGCTTTTCCAAACCGCTGGCAGACCGCTTTGGCAAACGCGACGTGTTTGCGGTGGCGCTGTTTATTTCCACGCTGTTTATTCTGGTCTTTTACCTGTTTCCGTCCGATGCCATTGGCCTGGTGTTTTTGTCGCAACTTCTGCACGGCTTTTTTTACGGCATCACCATTCCGCTGCTGTGGGCGATGATCGCCGACGTCGCCGACTATTCGGAGTGGAAAAACCACCGCCGCGCCACTGCGATTATTTTTTCCGCGATGATTTTTGGTCTGAAACTGGGCCTGTCGATTGGTGGCGCTTTAGTTGCCGGCATTCTGGCCAACGTCGGTTATGACGCCAGCCTCGCCAGCCAAAGCGCCGACACCATCGACGGCATCAAATTATCCGTGAGCATTTATGCCGCGCTGCCGTTTTTAGCTGGCGTTGGCATCGTCTGCCTGTACGAAATCAATAAACAGCAAGAAAGCCAGATTGAGCAGGAGCTGAGCGCCCGGCGCGCCGCGGCACGGCTTTTAACCGAATAAAACAGAGAGTTTGTGATGTCTGAATACACCAAAGCAGAGCTTGCTGCACTAAAACAACAAGCCATTTCAACCGATTTGGTCGAGCATATCTACACCGCAGATCCGTCCGCCCATGTGTTTGACGGCCGCATTTATATCTACCCGTCGCATGATATCGACGCCGGCATTGCCTTTAACGACAACGGCGATCACTTTGGCATGGAAGACTACCATGTGCTGTCGCTGGCAGGTCCAGGCGAACCAGTCACCGACCACGGCGTCGCGCTGCATGTCAAAGACGTGCCCTGGGCCGAGCGCCAGATGTGGGCGCCGGATGCGGCCGGTAAAGATGGCCGTTATTACCTGTATTTCCCGGCGAAAAAAGCCAACGGTATCTTTCAGATTGGCGTGGCGGTTGGCGACGCTCCGGCCGGCCCTTTCACGCCACAACCTGAACCCATCGCCGGCAGTTATTCAATTGACCCGGCGGTATTTGCCGACGATGACGGTGAATATTATCTGTATTTTGGTGGCATCTGGGGCGGCCAACTGCAGCAGTATCGCGATAACCAATGGCAGGCTGAGCATCAGGAGCCTGCCGCAGTGGAGCCGGCATTAGGCCCACGCGTGGCAAGGCTTCGCGCTGATTTACTTGAATTTGCTGAAGCGCCGCGTGAAGTGCTGATTGTCGATGACCAAGGCCAGCCGTTACTGGCCGGTGATACCAACCGGCGCTTTTTCGAAGCATCCTGGCTGCACAAATATCAGGGCAAATACTACTTCTCTTACTCGACCGGTGACACCCACTTATTGTGTTACGCCACAGGCGATAGCCCTTACGGGCCTTTTGTCTATCAGGGCCATATTCTCGAACCTGTGGTCGGCTGGACCACCCACCACTCAATCGCTGAGTTTGCTGGTAAATGGTATCTGTTTTACCACGACTCGATTTTGTCCGGCGGTGTGACGCACCTGCGCAGTATCAAAATGGCCGAACTGCAGTATGACGCCGACGGCCGCATTGTGCCGTTGAAGCCTTATGTTGAATAAAAGGTGGCGCGAATTAAAAGTGGTGAGAATAAAAAGTTAGGACATCATCCACATACCAAGGACATTTGATGCGTAAATCTCTGCTCAGTGCGGTGTCGGCGGCCGCTTCTATCACAGTGCTCAGTAGCGCTGCCGTTGCCGCAGCGACGAAGTTGCCTTATCAGGATCCGGCGCGTAGCGTCCCTGAGCGCACTGAAGATTTACTGCAGCGGATGACGCTGGAAGAGAAACTGGCGCAGCTGCAAAGCGTCTGGCACCATCGCCGGCAAATGGAAGATGCCAAGCTGCAGTTTATTCCGGCCAAAGCTGCGCAGCTGATGCCGCATGGCATTGGCCATATCGCGAGGCCCAGCGAATTTAAAACGCCCAAGCAAACTGCCGAATTTAATAACGCGGCACAGCGCTGGCTGCGTGAACACACCCGGCTGGGTATTCCGGCGCTGATGCACGAAGAAGCGCTGCATGGTTATGTCGCTTTTGACGCCACCAGTTTCCCACAGGCGCTGGCGCTTGCCAGCAGCTGGTCGCCCGAGGATATGCAGGCGATGTACAGCGTCGCCGCCGCTGAAATGCGCGCCACCGGTGCGCACTGGGCGTTAGCGCCGGTGCTGGATATTGCCCGCGACCCACGCTGGGGCCGGATTGAAGAAACCATGGGTGAAGACCCTTATCTGGTGTCCACGCTTGGGATCGCCGCCATTCGCGGTCTGCAGGGCGAACCTGCGCCAGAGCATGGCTGGGACCAGCCCTTTGCCAATGACAAGGTAGTTGCGACGCTGAAGCATTTAACCGGCCATGGTCAGCCGCAAGCGGGTGTCAACACGGCACCGGCCCATATTGCACCGCGTGAACTGGCTGAGGTGTTTTTAACGCCGTTTGAAGCCGCAGTGAAGCTGGCGCATGCCGCCAGTATCATGCCGTCTTACAACGAAGTTGACGGGCTGCCATCGCATATCAATCAGCCGTTGCTGCGCGATGTAGTGCGCAAGCAATGGGGGTTTCAGGGCGCTATCGTCAGCGACTATTTTGCCATTCAGGAACTGCGTAGCCGCCATCAGCTTGTATGCCAATGACGCAGAGGCCGCCAAAGCAGCCTTGCTGGCTGGCGTTGATATGGAAACTCCAGATCCGAAAGCCTATCCGCTGCTGGCCGAACAGGTGAAAACTGGTGCGTTGGATATTGCAGTGATTGATGACGCGGTGCGGGCAGTGCTGCGGTTAAAGTTCCGCCTGGGCTTATTTGAACAGCACGAAGTGGTGGTTGCACCGGCAGATCAGGCGCTCGGTTCCAGGGAGAGTCGTGAACTGGCACAAAGCATCGCCGAAAAATCCATTGTGCTGCTGAAAAACGACAGCGTTTCAGCTTTGGGTGGCAGCGCCACCCTGCCACTGGATGCCAGTAAAATCCGGCATCTGGCCGTAATTGGCCCGCACGCCGATGAAACCTTATTAGGCGGTTACAGCAGTATTCCGCGTCAGACCGTCAATATGCTGCAGGGCCTGCAGCAGAAACTACAGGGCAAAGCCAAAGTCAGTTTTGCCCGCGGCGCCCGCATCACCACGAACAACTTTCTGCAGACCAAAGGCGCTGCCACCGCCACTTCAACAACAGACAGCACCGACACCTCCAGCACCAATGCGCTGCAAGCCGCAGCGGCCGCTGCGATCCAGCAACGTAGCCAGCACGCCGGCACTTATTCGATGCTGCGCTGGAACCATGACGACACAGTGGCGGCAGATCCATTGGACAACGCCCGGCTTCGCGCCGAAGCGGTCGCGCTGGCGAAAACGGCTGATGCTGTGGTGCTGGTACTGGGTGAAAACGAAGGGCTGGCCCGCGAAGCCTGGGCCGACAAACACTTAGGTGATCGCACTACGCTGGAATTAAGCGCCGATCAACAGCTGCTGGCGGAACAAGTGCTGGCCGTCGCCGGCAATAAACCGGTCGTGCTGGTGCTCAGCAACGGCCGGCCGCTGGCGCTTGGCAAGCTTGCGACAACCATGCCGGCCATTGTTGAAGCCTGGTATCTGGGTCAGGAAACCGGCACTGCAGTGGCGAATGTGCTGTTTGGTGATGTGAACCCATCCGGCAAATTACCGATCACCTTCCCGCGCAGCGCCGGCCATATTCCCAGCTTTTACAATCATAAAGCGTCGAGTAGCCGCGGTTATCTGCAGGACGAGATCAGCCCACTGTATCCGTTTGGCCATGGCCTGAGCTACACCGAATTTAGTTACAGCGACCTCACCATCGACACGCCGCAAGTGCAAGCCGGTGGTGAAGCGCTGATCCGGTTTCAGCTGAAAAACAGCGGCAAGCGCGCCGGCACTGAAGTGGTGCAACTGTATGTGCAGGATCCGGTGGCGAGTTTAACCAGACCGGTGCAACAACTGGCTGGCTTTGCCCGCGTCAGTCTGGCACCCGGCCAAACTGCACAGCTGCAATTTCATTTGCCGGTCAATCAGCTGGCCTTTCTCGACAGCCAGATGCGCTGGGTAGTGGAACCGGGTGATATCCGCGTGATGATTGGCAGTTCTTCAGCCGATCTGCGCCTGCGCGGTGGGTTTAACATCGTGGGCGCAGTGACCGATGTCATCGCTGCCCGCGCTTTACAAAGCCGGGTTGCCGTCAGTGATGCAAGTCCGTGAACCATAAATCGTAGCGCCCCATGAAAAAACTGGCCAGCGTGGCACCACAGCCGAATTTATCAGGAGAACCCATGAACAAAGACTTCAGCACCGGCTTATTGCTGTCCGCCAGCCTGGCGTTAAGTGCTTGCGGCAAAGCGCCAGAGCCCACCAGTACATCACCTGCCAGTGCAGCGACAGAAACATCCGCAGTGGCGGCAGATCCTGCCGCCGATGCAAAGGCAGCTACAGTGCCACAAATTCAACCAAACAACTGGCCATTACAACCGTCCCCTATCGCCCGCCAGCCGGCGATCGAGGACAAAATCAAAGCACTGCTGGCGCAAATGAGCCCGGCGCAAAAAGTCGGTCAGTTAATTCAGGCTGACATCGCCTCGGTCACACCACAACAAGTGCGCGATTATTATCTCGGCAGTGTGCTGAACGGCGGCAACTCAGCGCCCGGCCGCGACAACAGAGTCGGCCCCAAAGCCTGGCTGGAACTGGCCGATGCGTTTTGGCAAGCCAGCACCGATACCAGCGACGGCCGGCCTTATATTCCGGTGATGTGGGGCACAGATGCCGTACATGGCCACAGCAATGTCAAAGGCGCCATTATTTTCCCGCATAACATTGGTTTAGGCGCGATGCGCGAACCAAAACTTTTGCGCAAAATCGGCCAAGTCACCGCAATTGAAATGCAGGTGACTGGCCTCGACTGGACCTTCGCCCCAACCATCGCCGTGGTGCGTGACGACCGCTGGGGCCGCACTTATGAATCTTATGGCGAAGATCCGGCACTGGTCGCCTCCTACGCGCCGGAAATTCTGCAGGGCATTCAGGGCGAACCGGGCAGCGCCGACTTCCTGCGCGGCAATCATATGCTGGCGACCGTCAAACATTTCCTGGGCGATGGCGGCACTGTGGACGGCAAAGATCAGGGCGACAATCAGCACAGCGAAGCCGACTTACGCGACCTGCATGGCCTGCCGTATTACAGCGCGATCAAAGCCGGCGCCCGCGTGGTGATGGCGTCTTACAACAGCTGGTACGGCGAAAAAATGCATGGGTTTCAGCCGATGTTAAGCGACGTGTTGGTCGGCCGGATGGGTTTTGACGGCTTTGTCGTTGGCGACTGGAACGGCCATGGTCAGGTCAAAGGCTGCACGCCGACCGACTGTGCCAATGCATTAAACGCCGGCCTTGATATGTTTATGGCGCCGGACAGCTGGCAGAAGCTGTATGACAACACGCTGGCGCAGGTCAAAGACGGCCGTATTACTCAAGCCCGCCTCGACGAAGCGGTCAGCCGCGTGCTGCGCATCAAGGCCGAAATGGGCCTGTTTGAGCAGGTGCAACCGTCCAAACGCCCGCTCGCCGGCAAGTTTGACTTGCTGGGCAGTGCAGAACACCGGGCGGTGGCGCGCGAAGCCGCGCGTAAGTCGCTGGTCTTGCTGAAAAACAACCAGAAACTACTGCCAATCAAAGCCGGCAGCAAAGTGTTACTGGCCGGTGATGGCGCCGACCATATCGGCAAACAAAGTGGCGGCTGGACGTTAAGCTGGCAAGGTGCCGGCAATAAAAACAGCGATTTCCCGAATGGTGAATCCATTTATGCCGGCCTTCAAGGCGCGCTGGCAGCCGGTGGTGGCACAGTCGAACTCAGTGAAAACGGCCGCTTTACCAGCAAACCGGATCTGGCCGTGGTGGTGTTTGGTGAAGAACCTTATGCCGAATTTGTCGGTGACCGCGCCCATCTGGCCTTTGACGACAGCCGCGCGCTGCAGGTGCTGACCGAGTTAAAAGCGCAGGGTATTCCAACCGTGTCGGTGTTTTTATCGGGCCGGCCTTTGTGGGTCAATCCGGAGCTGAACCAATCCGACGCTTTTGTCGCCGCCTTTTTACCGGGCACTGAAGGCGGTGCCATTGCCGATGTGCTGGTACGGGCGCCGGATGGCAAAATTCGCTATGACTTCCAGGGCAAACTGCCATTCTCCTGGCCGGCCGATGCCACCGGCAAGCCGCTGAATATCGGCGACGCCGACTACCAACCACAATTCGCTTTTGGTTATGGCCTGACTTATCAGGATGATGTTGTGGTGGCAAAACTGAGCGAAAACTCCGGCATCAGCGCCGATTTGGTGGTGAACTTCAGCCGTTATCTGCATGCAGGCAAAGCAGTGAGTCCATGGCAGTTGCAGCTCATTGATGGCGATCAGGTCACGATAGTGACAGATCCGCAGCAACAATCCGCCGGCGGCGCCCTGACCAGCAAAGCGACTGACCGGCTGCAGCAGGAAGATTCTATCCTGCTGAGCTTTCACGCGCCGGCCACAGCGGCAATTGCCCATGCCCAGCAGCAAGCCATTGATCTGGCCCGCCAGGCCAACGGCGATATGGTGCTGGAACTGGAGTATCAGCTGTTGGCAATGCCGGAACAAAACGGCAAAGTCCAGCTGGGCATGCGCTGCAGCGCAGATCAGCCGGGTTGTGAAACCCAACTCGACTTCACCGCCTACTTCGCTGGCCAGCAAGGCAAAGGCTGGCAACAACTGAAGATCCCGCTGCGCTGTTTTACCGAGAACAACAAAGCCTTTGACCTGACCAAAATCAGTCATCCATTGCTGATTAGCGCCGGCAAAGGCCTGCAAATCCAGCTGGCCAGAGTTCGCTTAACGGAGAACGAAGGCAACGGCATTTGTGGCGGCGGGCAATAGCAAGCCAAGTAATGACCTGCATGCAGAGGCTTGCCGCATCTACGATTGAATACTAATGGTAGGTACGATCAGCGCAGCGTCACCATGAATGGTTGGTTGCCGGCAGCTGGTACGAAATCTGTTCATCGTCCAGACTCCGGCTGCCAATATGGGCTTTGCTAGAGTTTGGGCTGGCAGCTTTGAGCAAATAGTAGCCAATCAAATATGTTATGTACGCCACGTGGTGGCCAGTGGGCTTCGCTGACCGTACCTGCACTCAAATCGCTGCGGTAGGTACGTGCAAGCGAAGCGCCGCCGTACAGGAAGTTTCACAAACGTCCGCAACTGGCACAAAGCTCACGTACAGGCCAGATATGGCAAGATGAAGCGTAAACGCAACCAGCCCCACATGCTCCCCAAAACTCCTGACATTTGTCACCCGCTCTTGCTGATGTCTGACACTGCCGAATTTCCTGCCGGCGCGCCATCATGCTTGCAACAACGCCAGGGGGGCGTTTTTTTGGAGCACACATCATGACAACCACAACACCGACTTCATCGAAACACACTGCAGCAAAACACACTTTATCGAAACAGAAGCTGCGCCTGGCTTTGCGCTCAGTCTTTTTACTGGGCGCTTTAGCGGTCAGCCAGCTGGCGCCTGCGGCTGAGCCAGCGGTCAATCAACTCGCCGCGATTGACCTTGCCAGCCAACAACTGGATGTCCTGGCACTGCAGCAATTTAGTCAGCAAGCGCAAGACGATTATCAGTTTGCGTACGCCCAATACCGGCTGGCTGTTACCGCATCGGTGCGGGCGGATGAAGCGGTGTTAAAGCCGGCGTTATCCGCTGCCGCCGATCGGCTGGAGCAGCTGATCGCCAGTGAGCCGGCAGCAACCTTAAAAGCCGAAGCGCTGGCCTTATTGGCACTGACCCGTGGTATGCAGGCCGGTTATTCCCCAATTAAAGGTATGTATTACGGCCAGCTTTCCAGCAAAGCGTTGGCTACCGCCACCGCGCTGCAACCGCAAAATCCGCGTGTCACGCTCTCTGCCGCCATTCTGGCTTATCAGACACCCACCTTATTTGGCGGTGACAAAAAAGCCGCATTAAGCCACGCCAATGCCGCCATCAGCGCTTTCGCCGCACCTTGTCAGGACATCTGCTGGGGCGAAGCTGAAGCTTATGTCTGGCGCGGTCTGGCGAAAAAAGCAGAAGGCGACTTGAGCGGTGCCAAAGCCGACTGGCAGCAAGCCCTGCAATTGGCGCCCGACTACGGCTGGGCGAAACAGCTGCTGCAAGGCGCTTAAACACCACTGTATGCAACCAACAACAACACCGGGCGTTTTCCGTCCGGTGTAGCTTTTAATCAGGGAGTGAACCATGCAAACAAACACCATGCGCCGCGGTTATCTGGTGTACCTCGGTTTTTATTTCCTGCCGCCATTGCTACAACCCACCGCACTCTGGCAGTGGGCAATTCTGAGCTTAGCGCTTGGCGCTTTTTTGTTTATCTATCAGAAGCTTGATCAGGCCAACCCACAGCAGCGCTGGTGGTGGCTGGCCGGGTTATGGGCCATCGCCAGTGGGGTGACACCCCTCAATAGCGGCAGTATGGCGATGTTTGCTTACATCAGTTTTTTCCTCGGTTTCTGGCTCAATAGTGGCCGTTTTGTTGCCGCCCTTGTTGTGTTGTTGCTATGGCAGGCCGCGGTATTGTGGCTGTGGCACCCGATGCCCTGGTTGCAGGCCTATGCGGTGATTGTGGCGCTTGGTGTCAGTGTGAGTGGCATCGTCGAGCGGATACGCTTGCAACATCAGCAGGAACAACAACGCAGCGACGCCGAACTGCAGTTGATGGCCCGCCAGCTGGAACGCGAACGCATCGCGCGCGATTTGCATGATTTACTTGGACATAGCCTCGCCAGTATTGCGCTAAAAGCGGAGCTCGCCGACGTCTGGCTGGCACAACAACAACCGCAGGCGGCCCGGCAGCAACTGGCAGAGTTGCAGCAGCTGGCACGGCATAGCCTGTTGCAGGTACGCCAGACCATCAGCGGCTATCGGCAGCAAGGGTTGGATGTGCTGTTACCGGAATTATTGGCGTTACTACGCAGCAACGGCTGGACTTGTGTCGTGGATGCGGATTTAACCAGGCTGGCCGCGCAAAGCCCGCCGGAGCTGGAACTCTGCCTGACCGAGCTCTGCACTAACCTGCTAAAACACAGCAACGGCCACGAACTGGTATTACAGGCCCGTTTGCAGTCGGGAAATGATGGTGACTACTGGCAACTACAACTGCAGGACAATGGTCAGTGCAGCGACCTGGTGCCGGGCGGTGGCTTGACCGGCATCCGCCAGCGCCTGCAGGCGCTCGGCGGTAGCTTCAGCTGGCAGCTGGCGCCAACCCGTTTTGTTTTGCGCTGGCCTTGTCAGCAATCACTCACTATCACGGAGCACGCCGCATGAACATTTTATTCGCTGAAGATCAGGCCATTTTACGCAGCACGCTGGCGACCTTATTGCGGATGCTCGGTCAGCATCAGGTCACCGAAGCCGAAGATGGTCAGCAAGCCCGGCAACTGCTACGCCAACAGACTTTTGATTTACTGCTCACTGATATCGAAATGCCCGGGTACAGCGGACTGGAACTGGTGGAAATTCTGCAGCAGGAGCAACAGCACAAGCCGGAGCGCCAGCGCTGCAAACTGATGATCCTGACGACCTTTTCACGTGCCGGTTATGTCCGCCGCGCCTTGCAGGCCGGAGTCGACGGTTTTGTATTAAAAGACAGCCCGGCCACGGAATTGCTGGCCGCCATCGACAAAGTGATGGCCAGTGGCAAAGTGATCGCGCCGGAACTGGCGATGCTGGCACTGGGGCAGGACAATCCGCTGCACGACAAAGAGCGCCGGGCTCTGCGGCTTTGCAGCGAAGGCAAAAGTACCAGTGACATCGCCGCGTTGTTGTTTTTGGCGGAAGGCACAGTGCGCAATTATCTGTCCGATGCCATCAATAAACTCAATGCCGCCAACCGGGTCGATGCCGCCCGCATTGCCCGGCAGCGTGGCTGGCTTTAACTGGCTGACTTTTTGGGCTGATGTTGCTCTGCAGCTTTACGAAATTTCACCTGCGGCTGACCTTAACTGCCAAATGGCTTGACCTGCAACGGGTACGTGGCAATCTGGAGTTTTGTGCAATCTAGCCAAGGAACTGACTGATGCCAAAGCTGTTTTTGTCCGCCCTGTTCATCTTATTTTTCGCCGCCCCGCTGCAGGCGGACATCCGTTTGCCCAAACTCATCAGCGATCATCTGGTGTTACAGCGCGACCAGCCGCTGCCGCTGTGGGGTTATGCCGCACCCGGTGAATCAGTGACACTCCGTCTGAATAACACAGCCGCCGGCACCGTCACTGCCGACCAAAACGGTCGCTGGCAACTGACGTTGCCACCCCAACCGGCCGGCGGGCCCCATCTGCTGGCGTTTTTGGGTCAGAATCAGCTCAAAGTACAGGATGTTTATTTTGGTGATGTGTTTGTTGCTTCCGGTCAGTCCAACATGGAGCTGCCGATGGCGCGGTTGGCAGAAGCTTATCCGGCCGATTTGCAAAACGCCAACTATCCGCTGATCCGTCAGTTTAATGTACCGCAACGCTATGATTTTAAAGCGCCACAGCAAGATTTCCCGGCGACGCAGCAAGATGACCCCGCAGGGCAATGGTTAGTGGCAAGCCCAGAGACTATCCAGCATTTCTCTGCGCTGGCGTTTTATTTCGCCCGCGATTTACAACAGCACAGCAAAGTACCTATTGGCATTTATAACGCGGCGCTTGGCGGTTCGCCGGTTGAATCCTGGCTGGATGAACCGACACTCAGGCAATTTCCGGATGCGTATCAACTGGCGCAGATTTACAAAAGCGACCGCTTAATTCGCGATATTGAAGCGGCGGACCAGGTTAAAAACAGCCGCTGGTACGGCGACTTAGCTAAAAACGATGCCGGGCTGCATGCGAAAACGCCCTGGTTTTCGCCGGCGCTGGATGACAGTGTATGGGCTGATTTCCAGGTGCCCGGCTACCGCAAAGATAATTTTACCGGCGTGTGGTGGCTGCGTAAAACCGTGCATTTAACGGCAGCACAAGCAGCGCAAGCGCGGATTTTACGGCTGGGTTCAATCGTGGATGCCGAAGAGGTGTACGTCAACGGCAGTCAAATCGGCAACACCACTTATATGTATCCGCCGCGGCGGTATGCGCTGCCACAGGGGCTGCTCAAAGCCGGCGACAATCTGCTTGCGGTACGGGTGACGGTCACCAACGGCGCCCAGAACCGCAGTGGTTTTATTCCGGATAAACCTTATTGGCTCGGGACTGATTCAAACAAATTCGATCTAACCGGCCAGTGGAAAATGCAGACGTCGTCGCCTGCCAGAGCACTGCCGATGGATGCTTTTATCCGCTGGAAGCCGCTTGGGCTTTATAACGCGATGATTGCGCCGCTACAAACACTGCCGGTCAAAGCCGTGTTGTGGTATCAGGGCGAATCTAATGTTGGCGCTTATCAACAGTATGAACAGCGCTTTCGCGCCATGATCCGACAGTGGCGGGCGCAGTGGCAGCAACCACAGTTGCCAGTGTTATATGTGCAGCTGGCCAATTATCTGCCCAAGCAGCCAAACCCGCAGCAAAGCAGCTGGGCCGGATTGCGGGAGGCCCAAGCCGCTGTGCTCACCGAACCCAACACGGCCATGGTAGTCGCCATCGACACCGGTGAGTGGAATGACATTCATCCGGTCGACAAACGCACACTCGGCAGCCGGATGGCATTGGCGGCACGGGCTCTGGTTTATGGCGAAAACATTGCTTATCGCGGGCCTGAGCTGCACAGTCTGTTACGACAAGGCGCGTCGCTGCTGCTGAGTTTCCACAACAAGGAACAGGGCTTAGTGTTAAAACCCGGCAGAGCTTTTGCTATCGCCGGCGCAGATGGAAAATTTATCTGGGCAGAAGTTGCCTTAGAAGATGGCCAAATCCGCTTGTCGCATCCACAAATCCCGGCCCCGACGCAAGTGCGTTATGCTCATGCCGACAACCCGGATGCCGTGCTCTACAACGGCATTGGCCTACCGGCCTCGCCATTTAGCGCCAGCCTGTCACAATAATTTGGGCAATACACTCTATACATTTAAGCTGTGATCAGTAGTGCAGCCGTTTGCGTACAGGTTGATGTGATCGCTGGCGGGCAACAGCGCCATGCCTAAGTGATGTGTTTGGAGCTCCAGATGTTAAATATGAATTTTGCTGAACGCGTGGTGATCGAGACCACGTCGCTGCCGTGGCAACCGAGCCCGATGGCGGGTGTGCAGCGCAAGCCGTTGTCGCGCGGCGGCGCAGAATCTGGCCATGCCACCAGCCTGGTGTGTTATGCCGCCGGTTCGCATTTTAAGGCGCATCCGCATCCTGGTGGTGAGGAAATTCTGGTGCTGGATGGTGTGTTCAGTGATGAGCACGGCGACTATGGCCCGGGTACTTACCTGCGGAATCCACCAGGTAGCCAGCACGCGCCATTTAGCCGCGAAGGCTGCCTGTTGTTTGTCAAACTACAGCAGTTTGACCCGGCCGATCAGACCACAGTGCGGATTGATAGCAAAAACACGGTATGGTTGCCGGGCCACGGCGGTTTACAGGTGATGCCGCTGCATAGCTTCGAAGGCCAACATACCGCGCTGGTGCGCTGGCCGGCCGGTGAAGTGTTTCTGCCGCACCGCCATTTTGGCGGCGAAGAAATACTGGTACTGAGCGGGACTTTTTGTGACGAGTTCGGTGAATATCCAGCGCTAAGCTGGCTACGTAGCCCACATCAAAGTCAGCATACGCCTTTTGTCCGCGAAGAAACGGTGATCCTGGTAAAAACCGGCCATTTACCATTGCTGTGACACGGGATTAACTTCGCTCACAGACAACAAAAAGCCGCAGACTTGCTGCGGCTTTTTCGGAGATTTCGCACTTAAGCTTTGCGACGGCGCCAGAACATGGCGGCTGCGGCTATTGCCAATAATACACCGGTTGAGCCTGTTGGCACCGGATTGCTGGCAATTTGCACTGGCAGTTCAGTCACTTTCACATCATCGATAAAATTACCGATAGTGCCGCCATTACCAGAGGTAAAACGCAGCAAACTGCTGGTATTGCCGGCGGTGAAATAACCGGTAAACAGCCGCCATTCGCCAGTTGTGTGATCAGTCATCAGCTGATTCAGATCTGCCACTGACACACTAAACACTTCGTTCTCGCTGGCGCGGGCGCGGTAGGCGAAACTTAGTTGATAGCGGGCACCGCTGACGGTATTAAAAGTCTGGAAAATCGACCAGGCGTTATTATTGCTGCCGTGGGCGTTTAATTCGATAAACTGTTGGCCGCTGTACGCCTGCACACCGGCATAACCGCGCCAGATCTCCAGGTTGCTGCCATCCCAGCCATTGACCTGATCGGCACCGAAGCCAGGTCCAGCTGTTATTACCGATGACATTGTCTTCAAAGTTACCATTATTGATCACAGATGCCTGTGCTGAAGTACCAGCCAGTGCCAGGAATAACGCAGAAATTACAGCCCATTTCATACAACACAGTCCTCTGTACAACCTGAATGTGGCGCGCATGCTACCAGTCTTGGCTCAGGCCTGACCAGTACATTTTTTGTACTGAACATAACTTATTGTCCTGCATTGTTTTTTACTCTGCAGGACAATGCACGCTAACTGTTTTGGTTAAAATTTAAACTGATTGACTTTGCCATCCAGTACTGTTGCCACCGATTTTAAGTCGGTCGACGTTTTCGCCGTCAGCTGCGTAGCCTGGGTGTTCTGATCGGACATTTGGGCAATACTTTCAACCTTCAATGCCACTTCTGCCGCTGCCGCCGCTTGGTCACTGAGCGTTTGCGTCATCATCTGCACCATCTGTTCGACCGTGGCCGAACGCTCGCTGATACTGGCAATCGCACTACCCGCTTCAGTCGCCAACAACACGCCTTGCTCCACCTGCTGAGTACCGCGTTCCATATTGGTCACAACCAGCGCAGTGCCGGCCTGAATGCGTTCTATCACCTGGGCAATTTCACGGGTGGAGGTCGCGGTTCTGCCCGCCAGGCTACGAACTTCGTCAGCAACCACGGCAAAACCGCGGCCCGATTCACCAGCCCGTGCCGCTTCAATGGCGGCATTTAACGCCAGTAAATTGGTTTGTTCGGCGATGCCGCGGATCACATCAACGATGCCGGAAATCGCCTTGGCGTTATCGCCGAGCGCCACCACGCTGTCTGAGGCTTCGCGCACTGTGACTGCGATATTTTGCATACTTTGCACTGTGTCATGGATAACTTTACTGCCTGCTGCAGAGGCCTTACCCGATGCTTCGGTTTGCAGCCGCGCTTCCTGCGCATTGCCGGACATCTGATTGACACTGACGGTCAGTTGCTCCATCGCTGCCGCCATGGAAGTTGCCGCATGGCTTTGTTCAACACTGGAACCGGCCAGCTGCGCGCTGGACGCCGCAATATCATTGGCCGCATCCATCAGCTGCGCCGCACTTTGCTGCACTTCGCGCATCATGCTGCCTAACTGACGCGACAATTCAATCGCACTTTGTGCAATGCGGCTCAGTTCATCATCACCACGTTCACGCACATGAGTACTGAAATCACCGGCCGCTAAAGACGCCATATCCTGTTCCAGATTGCGCGCTCTGGAGGTTAAATCACGGGCAAAGCCAACAATCAGCCAGCCCACCAGCCCGAGGATGCCAAGACCAAAAACCAGCAACCAATAAAAACTCTGCCATTCTGCATTGATCCGGGCCTGCAGACCTTTCTCCAGTTCTGCCGTCATAAAATTTTCAACGTCCAGCAATTCAACAAAAATGCGGTCGAGCATGACCAGCTGGTTTTCGACCCGGCTCTGCTCAAAGACGCTGTTAAAATTGGCCTGTTGCAGCTCAGTACTGAATTTATTGCAGCTGTTGTTCCAGCGGCTGCCAGCGTTGCAGCAAAGGTTTGGCGACGTCAGGATCCACGTCAGTGGCTAATTCCAGATCGTTATCAATGCGTTGTAGCGCCCGTGGCAACTCACGCTGCACCGCGCTTTCCATCCGGCCCAGTCGGGTTTGGCCAACAGCCTTGCCAGCCAAAGTTGAGGCTAAAGAGCCGCGTAATTGCTGCAACTGCTCCGACAAGGCCGGCAAACTGTCGACGGCGGTGATCATCAGGTAATAAGTACTGGCATCCGGATCGAGTAACAAACCGCTGTCGCCAGCGACGTGGTGACGAAATTCGTTGACGAGACTTATCAGTTCAATATGGGCCAGCGAGTTAGCACTGGCAGACAATGTCGGCCATTGCTGGCGCAGGTTTTGCCATTTGCTGCCGAATTCTGCCATTTTGTCTTGCCACTGCTCAGCCTGCATTATTTTCGTGGTCTGACTCAAGCGCTGCAGCGCCTGTTCCACAGCATCAGCATCCTGAGTCACCTGGCTGCGGGCAGACTCATCACCATTTAGCACCCGCGCCGTAGAGGCCCGATGATCTGACATTGCTCTGCTGACCGGTGTCAGCGTTGTAATAAACTCTATCCCTGCCAGCTCGGTTTCATCCCGCTGAATGGCGGCCAGATCAGCCAGCATTAAATTCACCAATAACAACAAACCCGGAATGATTGAAGCGGTAAAAATCAGCAGAAACTTACTTTGGAAACTCAGCGAGCGGGACAAACGAACGGCAGGAGCGGTGATGGAATTGAACATAGGGCAGGCTCAATGAACGATATTAAAGAGACTTAACTGTTTAAGTCAGCCACGACTAAAAGTAAACAATAATCGCCTAAATATTATAGAGTTATTCCCGTTAACGGGCCGAAAGTGAGTATCAAGTAAAGATTATTAAATTGTTGATACCAGATTGGCGATACCATAGTTTGCGGAAGAGAGAAATAATATGTCCATGCAGCAGCTCTGGTAGTGGCAGTTAAACATAGCCTGCTTTTGCCCCGTTATTGCAACGTAAATCCAGCGCTGCTGCAACTGTCGTCTACCTGGCGGTTTGGTTGTCGCCCAATCGACACAATGCCAGGCTGCGTCACTGTTCTGACCCGGTTCCGAGAACAAAAGGCGTTATGATCCCAGCATTGATGACGGCAGTCTTTTTGCCAACGGCACGCCAGCGGCTGATTCTGCTGTGCTGCTGCAGTTTGCTGATATTCGCCGGCAATGTTCAGGCGGCGGACCCACCGGTGTTACGCTGGGGTATGGACCATTTCCCCGGCTTTGATGAATTTCATGGCAATAGCTGCCAACCGGTTGGACCTTCAGTCGAGATGATGCAGCAATGATGGAGCGACCGCGCACATGTTGTTACCGCGGCCTGGTCGGAAATGCCGGCGCAACGACTGCCGGCTGCTGCATTGACATTGGCAATTGATTACAATCGCCTTACAATACAATGGTAACGACAAGCCAACATAAGCCTTATTCTGACCGTCCAGAACAACCTTAACTCAATAGTGTGCCCATGGAAAAGAAAACTGCCCGCTTAACCATTTTGATTGACCCGGATAAAAAAGCCGCATTGGAAGAGTTGTGTCTGCAACAGGACATCACCCCCTCTCAGGTGTTGCGACAATTGATCCGCACTTACCTGACTGACCATGGCATTGATTACAAAGCCAGGATCGCCAAACGTGACGGTGAGACCTCTGCGTAACTGCCGCGCATAAAGCTGTGCCCCGGCATCTAAGCCGAAATCCGCATCAACCGCATCGTGCTGTGTGGTGATCACTGCCCGCAAACCCAATCTGTTTGCGCCCGCGCGAAAAAATCGCAGGTCGCCGTCTGGCAATTGAAGTGTAATCACATTACAATGGCATTATCATCAAATGCATATTGATGAAACTGTTAGAAGAATTGATTTTCTCCAAATTCAGATGTCGGTGATTAGCGCAGCTTGGTAGCGCACTTGGTTTGGGTCCAAGGGGTCGCAAGTTCGAATCTTGCATCACCGACCATTTTTTTCTGCCGGCCTGTTGCGCCAAACTTCCCGAAGTACCAGCCTTTTCTGTCCGAAACGACTACCCAATGCCTCTCAGACAGAACAATCTCTGACACAGCAATAGCAGACACAGCAAAGCGGCTTGTACCAGCGACGATATTGATCGACGCAGTCGCGATTCAGCGGTATATTTGCGGCGGACATCGTGGGCAAAAATCGGGGAATGAAGCAGGGAAAAAGTTGGCCGAACTATGCCTCGGCCGCAGCATCAAGCAAGATTAAATAACTGGTTTATTTAACTTTATTCGACAAAAAGTGTTTAGAGCGTAGCAATTTGCAGATCGTCTTTTTCAAAACCGTACACATCCCCGTCAAAATTGACTGAACATCTGACGGCTTTTTCCCGCGTGGAGATCCGTACCACAGAGCCCACCAGACCAAAATATTCACTGGTTGAATCAGTGACAATCACATCAATACCCACACGCCATTGCGATTCGGAAAAAGATTGCATCTAATCAACTCCTTATTTGAACATTAAAAGTACAGCAACCAGCCATTATAATCTTATTGTAATGCAATGACAATCAAAGCCGGTGTAATCGCTGTTCTT
This sequence comes from Rheinheimera sp., assembly GCA_034519945.1. GTDB lineage: Bacteria > Pseudomonadota > Gammaproteobacteria > Enterobacterales > Alteromonadaceae > Pararheinheimera. The sequence goes on along the minus strand of JAXHNX010000048.1, from coordinate 167,481 downwards.
TCTGTGTGGCGGGTCAAATGCCGCTGGTCACAATTGGAAGTTTGGTGCTACTGCAGCAAAAAGGCGGCTTTTTTGATCGAACCATGCACTGGTACCGCACTTTAGCCCGGTCACCTGCCGGGGCTGGTCTTCAGATGTAATTTAACTAACATGGCACTCCAGCCTTGCCAGTGATGGTGGTGCGTTATCGCTTTGCTACGCAGCGCCTGGGACACGCGTTGGTCCAGGTCAAACTGCAGCCATTTATCCGGATCCGGCACCAAGCTGTTAAAGCCGGCCCGCAGCGGTGTTGTATTCTCGGTGTTCGCTTTGATGATCATGGGTGTCCTTACTTAAATAATACAGCGGCAAAAACAGCAGAGTGTCAGCGATATTGCTGTACAGACGCCGCTATTATCACCACCTCAAAGCCTATGTTCGGTGCGCTAGCCCACAGCCAGGCGCGTCAGTCATGTGTGATAACGAACTGATCAGCACAACAGCGGCTGATAAACTTTGTCTGTCTCTGCCAGGCAGACATGATGTTGTGAGGCAGCCACCAGCACAGCAGTGCGTGAAAGGATTGTGAGAGCAAACAACATGGCTGAAAAAATCAAACAGACTTTATTAGTACACTGCACAACGTCACCACTGACACAAGAAGAACTCGTGATTGAAAACAATTGGTTACGCACTGAGCTAAATCAGGCCCGGCAGCAAATCGCCAACGACCTACAAACCTTTGAGCGGCTGCGCCAGCAAAGTCAGCTAGATTTTCTGACCCAGACGCCCACCCGGCTGTTACTGAACGATCGGGCGACGCAGGCATTCCGCCAGGCGACCCGTCAGCATTCCGAAGTGTTAATCGCGTTTATTGATATCGATCATTTTAAGCAAATCAACGACAGCTTTGGCCACAGTACTGGCGATCAGGTGCTGGTGCAGTTGGCGGCACGGCTGCAACAATGTTTGCGGCTCAGTGACACCGTCTGCCGCTATGGCGGTGACGAATTTGTGTTGCTGCTGCCGCTGACGCACGAACCACGTGATGTTCAGTTGCTGGTCAACAAACTGCTGCAATGCGCTTCAGTGCCGATGACCATCAGTCAGCAGGTCATAGTGCCACAAATCAGTATCGGCGTCGCCATATACCCGCTGCATGGTCAGACGCTGGCCAACCTGATTGACAAGGCCGATCAGGCGATGTACGCCGCCAAAGCGGATGGCGGCCGGCATTTTCACATCAGTACACTGAATGGCAAGACCACAGGTTGACCGCTGGATCCGTTCAGATTGAACAGGTTATTGCCGGCGCCGCATCCGTCAGCGACTGGTCGAATGCCGCCAAATCACCGGTTCACCAGCGGTTTGGGCGGCCCGCAGCAACTGCAGCAGTGGAAAAGTGCGGGCGGCCAGACTGATCTGAGGTTCATGCTGCAACACTGGTGCAATGTGTCCGGTCAGACTGCTATTGTCGGCTGCGTCAGTTTGTACGGCGGCCTGTGCGTCGCTGTCGCAGTGTTGCTGTAATAACGCCAGCGCATCAGCAACTGCGCCAGCCGGCACTATGCCTTCGGCTTTCGCCGTCTGACCGCCACGACCGGTGTTGTTGTCATAGGGCGTACAGCCCATCATTTGCAGCATCTGCTCGCCTTGTGCCTGCAGGTAAGTCAGCGGGTACCAGTTTGGTGTAGTGAAGGTAATCATGATCATCACTCCGTGGCTGAAAAAAACACTGCCGGTGCAAGACCCGGCAGCTGCGATGCCTAAAATTGATGCTGAGGCTTAGCGGGCGGCCAGTGCTGGCTCAGTAATAATCACTTCGACCCGGCGGTTTTGCTGCCGCCCGCCTGCGGAGTCATTACCCGCAACCGGCATGTCTTCGCCTTTACCCAAACTGCTGAGCCGGCCAGACTGAATGCCACGGCCTAACAGAAAATTCCGTACACTGTCGGCACGTTGTTGCGACAACCCCTGGTTGTAATCCGAACTGCCGACATTATCAGTGTGGCCTTCAATGATAGCGCCGCGTAACGAGTATTTACCCAGAAACAACGCCAAATCAGTCAGATGCTGACTGGTGGCACTTTTCAGATTGGCCTTGCCGGTGTCAAACAATACATCACCCAAGTGTGACCACCCAACCGCGTTCGGACTGACGGGCGTTCAGCAGTTTGATTTGCGCCTGCAGTTCGCTGGCCAATTGCGCCGCATTATCGGCATCGGCTTTGGCATTCAGCGCCTGCTGCTCGGCCGCATCGGTTTCCTGCCGAGCTGTTGCGGCGTCAGTCCGGGCATTGCGCGCATCCTGTTGCGCCAACATCGGCTTCACGGGTGCGGGAGTCCAGCCGGGCATCATCACGCGCTTTGGCCAGCACTTTTTGCTGATCTTCGGCAAAACGGCTTTGCGCCTGCGCCCAGGCAATATTCACTTTGCGATCGGCGACAAACACCAAATGACTGGATAATGCTTCGTCTTTTACCGGTTGTTCCGCCGCGCGCACCGACTGTTCGGCCTGGGTGATCGCAGTCGGCGCCAATACCGCCAGTTCCTGATTGGCTTGCAGCGCGCTCAGTTCAGCGCGGACATCGGTAATGCCATTGGCGAGCTTTGGTGCACTGCTGCAGGCCGTCAATATAGTCAGCGTCAGACCATACCAGCAGAGCTGGCGGGCCCGGTGTAACGGGGTCAAAACAATGGGCAGGTTCATGGCTGATTTCCTTGGGTGTGGCGCAGCATTTCCTGCTGCAGGATACTGAGACTGTTTTTCATCTCGTCGTTGACACTATTCGCTTGTGCCAGGCCTGCCCGGGCGACAGCCAACTCAGCATCCAAAGTGGCCTGCACGGCGTAGCGATCCGCATTTACAGCGTCCCGCTGCAACAAAGCACTACGTGATGCCTGTAGTTTTTGCCGCGCTTCGGCCAGTTCACTGGCAGCATATTGGCCAACACGGTCCTGTTCAGCGCGGGCGATGGTGCGCTCTGCTCTGTTCATTTCCTCAGTGGTGGCCAGCGGCGAAGAACTGCAGCCAGCAACTCCGGTCAGCGCCAACACCGGCAGCGCTATCGCAGGCAGCAGCCGGCGCCAGATTGGCAAGCGTGGCCAGAATGGCAAGCGTGGCCAGTCCGGCAACCACTGTCCGATTTGATGCACTATTCGATTCCACATTTGATTCCACATTTGATTCCACATCTGCAACTCCTTGCCCGGGTTCTTTATACCGGCAATGTTCAGTACAAAAAGGCCTGCAGCGCCCGGCGTGTTGTGTTACCAGGCCCTGCCGGATCCGGCATATCAGAACAACAATGCTTTTGACGTCACACTTTTGACGCCGCGAATATTCTGTGCGGTTTCAATCGCCAGTGACCGTTCAATGCCACTGGCCACTTTGCCGGTCAGTGTCACTATGCCGTTGTTGGTGCTGACATCAATGTCGCCACCGCTGATATTGCTGGAGTACATAAAACTGGATTTCACTTTGGCGGTGATCCAGCTGTCCGAAATGTTGTGACTTTCATCCTGCAATTTGGATTTGGCTTTATCGTCATCACTCATTGGATGATCCTGAATTTTCAGATTGTTAGTGACAGACATCACACCACGGGTATTCATTGCCAGCCGGTTAGCGATGTCTTTGGCTGCCTGACTGTCGGCACTGCCGGTCAGGGTGACCCGGCCATTTTTCGTTTTCACGTCGGTACCAACTGAATCCACATCCTTGTTCCACAGTAATTTCGAGCGGATAGCGGCAGAAATACTGGCGTCATCGATTTTGTCGCCATAACCACCCTGGCCAAAATGTGGCAAAAAATTAGCTTCAACCACAATTTGATTGTCGACGTCAGTGATGCCGGCGACGCCCAACGCGATTTCACTGGCAAGCTCCTTGCTGACTTTTTCATCCACTTTACCGGTCAGCACCGCTTTACCTTTTTGCACCGAGACTTTCAGGTCGTTAGCGCGCAAATACGGATTTAACGCATAACTGGTGGCGATCTGGCTTTCATGCCGCACGTCATCCATCGAGCTGGTGGCTGCGTCGGCGGCCAGTACTGTGTGCGGCGACATCGTCAATAAAATAGCCGAGGCGAACATAAACTTGCGATAGAGAGGGTTCATCAGCGTGCTCCTGTTGGTGGAAAAAGCAACCGGTGCTGTGCAGGCAGTACCGGTTGTGCTGCACAGGGCCGGACAACTGCGGTGGATCAGGTATTGATGCTCCGCTTGCTGGTCAGGTTCCGGTGCAAATTTACTTAGCAATGGCATTTATCAATAAAACTTTTTACCTGTTTACTGGCCATGTCCTGACTCAGCGAATAACGCTGTTGCACCAAATTAGTCAGGTTGGTTTCCACACCACCGGATTTTAGTAATTCACTTTCACTGATTTTGCTCCAGTTACTTTTTGCCGCCTGGATCTGGCTGTGCCATTTGCCGTTAAACGCGTCTTTTTTCACGCTGTCAGCTGGTTTGGCGGTTTCAGTTGATTTAAGCGTTGCGGCATCCATTTTGGCTCTATCGGCGGCCACGGCTTTAGCCATGTTGGTGGTATCGCTGGCGGCAGCTTTGGCATCGTTTTTGGCGGTTTTGGTCAGCGCGTCGGTTTTTGCAGAATTGGTATTCGGGTCAATTTTTGCGGCAGCTTTATTCTGTTCGGTGAACTTATTCATAAAGACCTCAGGGTAATTCGGCGCGTTGCAGAGTTGCAGGAACCGGACATGCAGCTTGGCAAGTCAGCAGACTGTAGTCGGTGCGTTAGCGCGCATGGCATGAATTGTGGCAACGCTGTTAGCAATATTGCCGGGGACTTTTACTGACTTGGTGCTGCAGCGCACAGATCAACGCAGTCAAACCAGCCATGTTGCTAGGAGTGAATGGCATGACACAGGAGCGTCCGATGAACAAACACAACAAACCAACCTTATCAGCAACAGGATCCAGCTACGGTGCTAACCCGCAGCGGCACAATGCCGCAAACCATGCCGCACTCCATGCCGGGCAGTCCCAGCAATATCCAGTCAACGCGGACAATCCCGACACTTTGTTGCTTGGCTGTAAAAAGCTGGTCGGGCAGCGGCTGAAAAATCATCGTGGCGAAGTATTAGGCACGCTGGACAGCATTGTGCTGGATCTGAAAACCGGCCGGATCAGCTATGCAGTGCTGGCTTACCCCTGTTCAGTTGTCGCGCCACCGCGCCTGTTCGCCCTACCCTGGCATGCGTTGGTGCTGGATGGCGACCAACGCCACTTCAGTGTTGAAGCCGAGCACAATGAGTTACAGCGTCAGGCTGGCTTTGACCGTGCCCTGTGGCCGGCGATGGCCGATCCACAATGGCAGCGCAAAGTAGATGGCTTTTATAGCAGTGACTGACTGTTTGGCCAGACCGGCCCGCTGTCTGTTTGCCATTAACCCATAGGAGAACTGACATGTTAAAAACCGTCGCTTTGGTATTGCTGGTGCTTTGGCTGCTTGGACTGTTATCGCCGATCGGGGTAGGCAGCCTGATCCACGCGTTATTGGTATTTGCGCTGATCCTGCTGCTGGTTGATGTCTTTCAGGCCCGCAGTTAGAGGCAGCCCCGATTTTTGCCGGATCCGCCCCCGTAAGGCGGGTCCTGATTTGTTGGAGATGATTATGTTCATAAAAACTAAAGGTGTCGCCGCGGCCTTGCCCGCTGACGCATCTGTTGCATCGTGCCCGGCGCCGCGAAAACTGGCATTGTGGTTTTGCAGCGCTTGCGTGTTGGTTTTGCCACAGATAGTGCTGGCCGATAGCTACCGGATGGAATCACCGTCCTGGTATGGCGGTGCCAGTGTTGGCGAATCGCGGCTCAGTATCGACACCTCACAACTCGAACGGGATATGCAGGCGCAAGGGTTACCACTGGCGTCATTGTCGCGAAACACCAATGACACCGGTTATAAAATTTATGCCGGCACCTCGCTGAATGATTACCTGGCACTGGAAGGCGGTTATTTTCGCCTCGGTGAGGTGGATTTCTCTGCCGTCACTGCCGCCACGCCGGGTGGCAGCACGTATCCGCTCGCTGGTCATTTGCGTGATCAGGGGGCCAATCTGGATTTGGTGGCGCGGATGTTATTAAGCAGTGCTTTTGCCGTCACGGCGCGACTGGGTCTGACCTATAACGACACTGATTCCCGGCTCGATTATCAGCGCCCAATCAAACTGGATCAGTACGATCGCAGCAAGCATTATCTGAAACATAAATTTGGTGCAGGTCTGGAATATCAGCTGACGCCGGCCTGGGGCATGCGGCTGGAACTGGAACGTTACCGGCTCGACGATATCTGGGGCGACCAGGGGGATATGAAGCTGTTGTCGCTGGGACTGGTGTATCAATATGGTCAGCATACGGCTTATGCCGAGCCAACGGCGGCCCCCACACCAACGACAGCACCGGAACCGTACGCCGATCCGCCACCGCCCGCAGCGCCTGAAGCTGCGCCGGTGTTGATAGAACTGGCCGACGTGCATTTTGAGTTTAACCAGTCTGCGCTGACGCCAGCGGCTAAAACCATTCTGGCGCAGCATATTGCAACGTTAAAAGCACAACCTGATAGCCGGGTTCAGATCGCAGGCTATACCTCGGCCAGTGGCACCGATGCTTATAATCAGCAGCTCAGTGAGCGCCGGGCGCAGGCAGTTCTCGACTATCTGACCAATGCAGGCGGGCTGACGCCGGCCCGGCTGACCAGTATCGGTTATGGCGAAGCATCACCGGCCGCAGTAGAAAAAATGCCTTCTGAACTGCGCTCCAACGCAGCAATGGCCAATATGCGCGTGCTGTTTCGCTTGCTGTTGCAATAACGACTTCCGCACGACAGAAAAAAGAACAGCGGCTGATGCCGCTGTTCTTTTTTCTGTGACTTTTCAGAATTTGCCGCAATGCCCCGGTGGCATTAAACGTTCAGATTCCAGTTTTACCACGCTGTAACATTCACAGCAGGTTGCTTCCAGCAACTTGCGGTTGACCACTTCGATATGCCCCCGGCTGTAATTAATCACGCCCAGCCGCTGCAGTTTGCCGGCAGCATCTGTGACCCCCTCCCGGCGCACCCCGAGCATATTGGCGATCAGTTCCTGCGTCATCAACAAATGGTCATTGGGCAGCCGGTCTATCGACAACAATAACCAGCGGCACAGCTGCTGTTCGATACTGTGGTGGCGGTTACACACCGCCGTTTGCGCCATCTGCGTTAACAACACCTGGCTGTAGCGCAATAACAGATATAACAATGCGCCGTGGCGGTTAAATTCATCTTTCAGGCGCTGACCAAATAACTTGTAGGCATAACCTGCACTTTGCACCACGGCACGGCTGGTGGTGCTTTCACCGCCCATAAACAACGCCACCCCGACCATGCCGTCGTTGCCGACGACTGCTATTTCTGCCGAAGCGCCATTTTCCATCACATATAACAACGAAATGATCGAGTCGATGGGGAAATACACATAACGCATTTTAGAGCCGGCTTCACCAATCACCTGGCCCAGTTTAAGCTCTACCAGTTCCAGGTGTGGGTTAATCCGGAGTTTGACGTCTGGCGGGAGCTCACCTAACAGACGGTTGGTTTCAGGTGCTGGCGGCGGCGTAGCTGATTTATGCTGCACTATCGATGCAGATTCAACTTCCGGCGGGTCTATCGTCATAGCAGATCCTTGTGCGGTAGCGTACCTAAAAAGATACAGTAGCAGTATAAGAGAAAAAAATTGTCGCTATGTGCGGTAACGCACATATGACATGTTTAGTTGTGGCCAGGGTTACGGTTCATCTAGCCACTCAGTGGCTGATAGCAGCTGCAGCTGCGTGCCAGCAGACTTTGCCGGTCGAGAATATGCAGCCGGCCCCGGTTATACAAAATGATGCCGTTGGCCTGTAAATCACCGGCGGCGACCGTGATACTGCTGCGGCGCACGCCGAGCATGTCGGCCAGAAACTGATGGGTTAAATACAATTCGTCCGTCTGGATCCGGTCGTGACTCATCAGCAGCCAACGCGCCAACCGCGCTTCCACCTGATGAAAATGCGCACAGACCGCGTTTTTATTGAGCTGACGTAACAGCAGATACATGTACACGCGCAGTAAAGGCGCCAAATGCTCGCTCTTTGCCAGCGCCGCCTCAAACACCGGTACCGGCAAGCGCCAGGCAAGGCCTGCGCCCTGCACTATGGCTTCTGACGGCACCTGCCGGGTCTGCAGCAACATGGTGACACCCAACATGCCTTCGTAGCCGATAAGGCCCATTTCCAGTGGCGGATGGCCCGGCAATTTGGCGATCAGCGAGATAAACGCCGTCAACGGAAAATACAGGTACTGATATTGTGCATCGGGCAGACAGAGCGCCTCTGCAAACTCCAGTTGCACCAGCTCGGCCTGCGCCAATAACGCGGTTTGTTCGGCTTCCGGCAGATGGCGCAGCAGCAAGTTTTGGATCTGTGGTCTTTGGGTGACGGGGATCACGACTGGCATAAGACTCCTTTGTGAACACATCAACAAACAGCGGACGGGATGGCCAGCATGTAGCTGCTAACCCTGAGGCAACAGGCATTGCGTGATCCTGCATTATTTCACCCGCATATCATTTTTCACCGACACCACACCGCCGACTTCGCGCGTCAGCCGCATCGCGGTATTGATGTCCTGCTGCGAATTAACAAAGCCACTGAGCTGCACGACACCTTTAAAGGTTTCGACATTGATTTCCGCGACACTGAGGGTTTTTTCGCCAAGGATCACCGCTTTCACTTTGGTCGTGATCACACTGTCATCCAGGTATTCACCAGTGCCTTCTTTGTTGTGCTCAGAACTACAGCCGACAACGGACGCCAGACTCAGCGTCAGCAGAAAAATACGCATAACTTGATTGGTTTTCATTACATACACTCCGTGGTTTAGCAAAAAACATCACCTTGCCGCATTAGCCGGCGCGACCGGTCAGCAACAGCACAATCAACACCAGCAGCATGATGCCGATGACTCCTCCGGGGCGATAACCCCAGCTACGACTGTGCGGCCAGGTGGGCAGAGCGCCCAGCAACAAAAGAATCAGAATGATCAGTAAAATAGTGGAAATGGACATGGGGGCCTCCTTGGCGCCGGAGTAAACAAGGTCCCGGATAACCCGAGTCTGCGCGGTTCAGTACTGACGATCGGTGCGCTGGCGCACCCAGCACCGTGCCAATGGTTAATTTATCTACAGCCCAATGTCCGGCCTTGCCGTGATAAGTGCCCCGCCGAACAGAGAACAGTGCGCCGGCGGCGCATGCTTAGCGAACTGTCCAGTGCTGGACACATCCGCCGCCGCCCGAGGTTCCAATGCGGCGTTTTCCTCATAGCCCGGTTCGCCGGCAACCAGAGAAGGTTCATCAGATGAATTATCACGAACGCGATATTTATGGCATTTACAACAACCCACAGTTCGCACCGCCATCAATGGCACAAGGCCCAGGCCCGCATTTGATGGGCGCAGAAACGCTGATTGGCAACAGCGTACTGAATCACACAGGTCAGACCCTGGGTGATATCAAAGAAATCATGCTGGAAGTGGAAACCGGCCGCGTCGGTTATGCCGTGTTGTCGTTCAGTACTTACTTTGGTCTCGGCGAGAAATTATTCGCTGTCCCATGGTCGATGCTGAAACTGGACACGTTGCAAAAATGTTTTGTCATGGATTTGTCACCCGAACGGCTGAAAAATGCGCCGGGTTTTGACAAAGGCCATTGGCCCAATATGAAAGATGTGGAATGGGAAAAATCACTGCATAGTTTTTACGGTAGCCATCTGAATTAAGTGCTGCGACGGCGGTTGCCGGTGACGGACATCACCTGCGCACCCGCCGTATTTTATCACTCCGACTGAGAGGTTTGATTGGCGCCGGCACCTGCTACGGCGCGTTGTAGCAGCGGAACACGCACATGCTGTGCACTCTGCCACAACCCGAGCAACCAGACCGGTAACTGTTGCAGCCAGGACGATCTGACGGCACGGCTGCTGCCTGCACTCACAGACAGGTACTGCACCAGACTCACCGTCAGCAACAATCCGCCAGCCAGCAGCAGCGGCGTTTTCAGGCGGATGATCAAGCGGTGCTGTAAATGACGGCGTGTGGTCCGACTGGATTGCAAAATACTGGCACAGCGCTCGATTTGCTGGTTTAACTGACTGGATGTGGTGGACATGGCGCTGCCTCAGCAAGTGGTTCAGATTTGTTGCAGGTATCGCCGGGCGGGTGATCGCTCCAGCTTTGCAATGTTGCCGGAAAACGTAAAAAGTGACTGTAATAACGGATTTGCCGCAAACAAAGTGCTAATGCCAACAGCTGCAACAGCAATAGCAGCAGGTAACCTTGCCAGGCTGACAAGCCAAGCGCTGCCAGACCCGTCCAGACTAACAGCAGCACAATCCCCCAACTGCTGAGCAGCAGCAATGCGGTAAAGAGCCCAAGCACACAGATCGCCACCAGACTTTCGGCGGCGCGCTGCGTCTCGAGTGTCAGCAACTGCAGCTGTTGGCGCAACTGGCTGCGGATCAGCTGCAGATAGTCTGTCAGCTGGGACATCAGACCGGGCGCTGCGGCATTGACCGGCCCAGCGTCTGACGTATCAGCAGGTGCAGCCGGTTCAGCCGACACGGGATTTCAGCAACCAGCTGATGACAAAACCGGTGACTACCGCGACGCCCAGCACAACCACCGGCCGGCGACGGATCTGGCTTCTGACTGCGCTGCCAAGACGTTGCCCGGCAGCGGTCAGCTGTTCGGTACGCACATCAAAATTCTCGGCACTATGACTGGCAGCACTGGCCAGCCGATCAACGGTGTCATGCGCTTTGACACTGAACTGATCAATTACCGGATGGGCTGCAGCAGACGCATGGTCAATTACATGATTAAAACCCGATACTTTGGCATCGGTGCTGGTACTGGTATTCTTTTTCAGCGGGTCGGTTGACGTTTGCATAGCTACCTCAGAACTCTGCCAGATCCGCAGCAGTGCGGGGCAGGAACTGCAACTATGCCTGCTGCAGTGCAGGACTTCGGTGCGCTGACGCACTTGTGTCACACAAGGCGCAACCGGCGGGCAGGGCCGACAAATACGAGATGGCTACAAACACAACCGATATCCGACACCTGCTTCAGTTCTCAGATGCTGCGGCGCCGCCGGATTGTCTTCCAGCTTTTGCCGAAGCTGCGCCATATGCACGCGAATATATTCGGGTCTGTCCTGATAAGTGGCGCCCCAGACCTGGGTCAGGATTTGGTTGTGCGTCAGCGCAGAGCCGGCGTGCCGTAGCAGGCATAACAACATTTCAAATTCGGTTTTGGTCAGATGCACCGCAACATCGTTTTTCAGCACCAGCCGCTGCACCGGATCAATCCGCACGCTGCCAAAACCGAGTACCGGCGTATGCCCATGCCGCGGCCGTAACGCCGCCCGCAAACGCGCCAGCAACTCGCCGGCACTGAATGGCTTGGTGACATAATCGTTGGCACCATAATCCAGTGCTGTCACTTTGTCCTGCTCTTTGCCACGGGCGGATATGACAATCACCGGGATCTCACACCACTGCCGTAACTGGCGCAGCAGCTCGATACCGTCGATATCAGGCAGACCCAAATCCAGCAACAACACATCAAACTGTTGGCGCGCCAGCAGTGCCAGACCGCTGTGGCCTTCGGCACAGATCTGCAGCTGATAACCCTGACTTTGCAGCAAAGTCTGCAGAAAACTCTGCATGCCAGCGTCGTCTTCCAGCAGCAGCACCCGGTTTGATGTGGGCGTTAACGTTGGCATGGTACTTTTCATTGTGGCCACTCCAGTAACGCCGTCACGCCGGTGGCGTTGTGTTCCAGCACAAAGCGGCCACGATGCAATGCGGCGACCGTCTGACAGATCCGCAGGCCAAGCCCGGTGCCGCTGTCGCGCTGCGCCGGACGTTTTTCGCCGGGGGCATTGTGCAGTCGCAGCTGGTAATGGCCGTCCGCCGCGCTGAAAGCCAGCTGATAAGGCGGTGCGCCATGTCGGTGGGCATTTTCCAGTAAATTTGCCAGTGCCATTTCTAATAATTCCAAATCACCGGATAACTGCTGCAAGGCGCCCTCCGGTCGCAGGCAGATCGGCATTAAACCGGCATCGTCACTGCGCCTGGCCAGCGCGCCGGCAATTAAATCATCTGCGCTGAATACACTGATCTGCAACGAATCGCGCATCAGCTGGGCTTTACTTAATTCCAGTACTTTTTCAAAGTGTTGATTTAACAGCCGACTTTGCTGATAGATGTTCTGTGCCTGTTGCTGGCGTTGCTCGGCTGACAGCTGCAATTCGCTATCCGCCAACATACTGGACGCCCCCATGATAGTTGCCAGCGGTGTGCGCAGATCATGCGACAGACTGCGCAGCAACACGGCGCGTTGTTGTTCCAGTTCTACCTGCAATTGTTGCTGTGCGCTGGTATTCAGTTGCTGGCGCAAACGATCCGACAAATAACTGATAAAGACGCCAAAAGCAGCCATGACAAAAAAGCTGATAAAGTTACTGATGTCATGCACGTTCAGCGTGTAATACGGCGGCACAAAACACCAGTTCAACAATAACACCGACCAAATTGTTGTCAGCATTGCCGGTGTTTTGCCAAACTGCAGTGCCATCGCACTGATCCACAACAACAACAGCATCGCCACATCTGTTGAACTGATGGCCTCGCGCAGTGGCAACAGCAACAGACAACCCAGCGCCGGCAACAGCAGAATGCCGCTGACCGACCACAGCAGCGAATGACGCCAACCGCTGTTATTCCGCAGGTCCACAAAGGCCATTGTGTTGCCTCAATACCGCCAGTACGACGGGGAAAATAACACCACCAGCGTCAGAATTTCGAGCCGGCCCAATAACATACCCAAACTTAACCACCATTTGGCACCATCTGGCAAGCTGGCAAAGTTACCGGCCGGCCCAATAATAGAACCAAGGCCCGGGCCGACGTTTGCCACCGCGGTCGCTGCACCCGTTAATGCCGTCACGACATCCAGCTCATAAAACGACAACATCAGCGCGATAAAGCCGATGCTGGCAAAGTAGATAAAACAAAACGCCAACACATTGCCAAGTAACTGGTCGTCGACCGATTTGCCGCCATATTTCTGACTCCACACCGCTTTGGGGTGGATCAGCAGTTTCAGCTGTTTGACCAGCAACATCGCCGACAACTGGATACGGAAGATTTTCAGCCCGCCTGAAGTCGAGCCGGAACAGGCGCCGGCAAAGGTAATATAGAAAAACAGCATCACTGCCATATTGCCCCACAGCGTGTAGTCTTCGGAGGCAAAACCACAGGTGGTAATAATGGAAACTACATTAAACAGGCTATGTGTCAGTGCATCAAACGTGCCCCGGGCATTGTGCTGCACCTGATAGTAGGTCAGTAGCGCCGTACAAAAAGCCACGATCAGCAAAAAAGCCCGCACCTGCGGATCTTTCCACAGCGCTTTGCGATCGCCTTTTACCATGCTGATAAACAGCACAAAAGGCATCGCCGCCAGCAACATAAAAATACTGCTGAGCCAATAAATCTGCGGCATGTCTTTATAAATACCAAAAGAAGCGTCGTAGTTAGCAAAACCTCCGGTGGCGACAGTACTCATCATATGCGTTATCGCATCGAATCCATTCATGCCCGCCAGATAATAGACAATAGCCGTCACCAGACTCAGCACCAGATAGACACCGCCGATGGCGGCCGACATTGATGAACTGCGTGGCAGGATTTTTTCTGAAGTATCCGAACTTTCGGTTTTAAACAGTCGCATGCCGCCGATTTTCAGCGCCGGCAAAATAGCGATCGCCATCACGATAATACCAATACCGCCAATCCAGTTCAGGATCGCACGCCAATACAAAATGCCTTTGGGCATATTGTCCAGGCCCGAGTAGACGGTCGAGCCAGTAGTGGTAATACCGGAGACGGTCTCGAACCAGGCATTGGTAAAACTTGAATCGGGAATGATCAGCCAAAACGGCAAGGCGGAAAACATACAGATCACCAGCCAGCTTAAGGTGGTTAACAAAAACAGCTGGCGCTGTTTCATCGCGACCGCATCCTTGCCCATCAGCGTGAGGCTGTAACCAAAGATGACACAAGTCGCGGCAGTGCCAAGGAATGTCCAGAAACTGCTTTCGTTAAAATACACCGACACCGCAGCACCACTGAGGTGCACCACCGATAACAACAACAGCAAATAACCGAGGACTTTGTAAATCAGCAGGCGACCACTCTGGCGCGGCGCCGACAACGTGAGGCTGGACATCAGCAAACACCTTCAACATCAGAGGTGTTTATTGTAAAACTGTGGTGCGGCCGGCTTTATAAAGAAACTATAAGGATTGTGCCGCACGCTGGGTCAGCAGCTGCCTGATGCTTGGTTCCAATAAAGGCCCACCCGCCAGATAATCTTGTAATTCAGCAACTTGCGGGCCTTTGATATAACCGTTTGTTGCAATACCCAGCTGCGCCATGCGCCGGCGGATATCCTCTTCCGCCACCGCAATAAACTGCACACGTCGGGCCAGCAGCAACCGCTCGACACTGGTTTGTTCAGTTAAACGCACTTCGAGAATTTGAGCAGCGCGAAAACCGCGCTGGCGTAACATTTCACAATGCGCCGACTGCGCCGGGCAGGCGATCCGCAGGTCGGCTATTGATTTCAGCTGTTCCAGACTGTGCTGGCGCAGCGGTTCACCGGCCAGGCTATACAGATGCATCTGCACCCGCTCACCGGCCAGTAACCATTGAAAACGGTCTTCTCTGGAGGGGGTGCGCAGCATTTTGTAGACCAGCGCATCAGAGCGTTTGGTTACTTCTGCCAGCGCTTTAGGCCAGGATACATAGTGAATTTGATAGCGCAGCTGCGGAAACGCTGCCAGTTGCTGGCGTAACTTCTGCGTGACTTCGCTTTCACTGCCGTCAGGCCGCGAACTTTCATCCGTCAGCAACTGTACATGCACCAGCGGATAGACCACCGGCTCAGCCGCCACAGTATTGCCGATGAATCCGATCAGCCCAAAACACCAGCTGCGTATCCTCCGTTTGAGCACTGTGCTGACTCCTGTTTATTACAGTATTTCCTTAACCAATTCAGCCATACTCCGCCTGTTCTTGCCACTAAATTTGCCACAAAAACTACCTGTTTGAGTTTTTCTCAACTGAAGATTCGAAAAAATTCAATTAAATTTAGATGGCCAGCCATCCAAACATCTGTATACTTAGCCGTATTAGCTTCTATTAGAGATTTCGACGATGGCGCTCAGTCTGCAGCAAAAAATTCAGGACCCGAATCAAGGTGTCTACCTGATTGGCACCACGCCACCAAAAGCCGGTACTGCGACGGATAAAACCGAACGCATTGCCAGCAAGCTGCTGAAGCGCTTAAACGAAATCGAATTCGACGGTTTAGTTGTTTATGACATTCAGGACGAAAGCAGCCGGGTCAGCAGTGAACGGCCTTTCCCGTTTCATGCGACACTGGATCCGCGTGACTACAGCCTGTTGTTGCGCAAGCTGGCACGCCGTGACGTGATCACCTACAAGTCTGTGGCGCAGCGTGATGCGGCAGAATTTCGCGACTGGTTAGGTGAAACGGTGCGGGATTATCAGCTGCAGAATCTGGTGCTGGTTGGTAGTCCGTCGTCCAACGGTACTATTAAACTGAGTCTGGCTGACGCCTACCGCGAGTTAGCCGAGCATCCGGCTGAGGTGTATCTTGGCGGTGTGGCAATTGCTGAGCGTCACGCCAGTAAAGGCAATGAACATCAGCGTCTGATTGAGAAATCAGCGCAGGGTTGCCAGTTTTTTATCACTCAGGCGGTTTATAACGCACAGGCCACCATCGATTTATTAACCAGCTACGCCCGCAGCTGCCGCCAGCAAGGCCTGACGCCAAACCGTATTATCCTGACGTTCACGCCCTGTGGTGGCGAACAAACCTTAGATTTTATGCACTGGCTGGGTATTTCAGTGCCGGAAGCCGCCCGTTACCGTATTCTGGATGCAGAAAATCCGCTGAACGAATCGATTCGTTTGTGCCGCGACAACCTACAACAAATTCTGCAGCACTGCGCGAATCTGGATATCCCGCTGGGTCTGAACGTGGAAAGTCTGACCAACCGCCGCGAAGAGATCGACGCTTCAGTGCTGCTGTTTCGTTTACTTAAAGCCACGATGGAATTACACCTGGCTGAGAAGCAAGTGGCCTGACGCTGGTTTTGCCCTGCGGGCGGCGGTCATTTTTTGTTTTTTGTTTTTGCGGCGAGACCGCTTAGCAAAGAGTTCACCTGACGGTGAGTCACTTTCTTTTGTTTCAGCAAAAGAAAGTAACCAAAGAAAAACCGCCCCCGGTTCCGCTCGAAAGCCCGATGAAAATCAACAGCTTGAGGCGCCGGCGTAACTCGCAGGCTGCTACCGTCAGCCTGCTCAGACACCCGCCGTCTTAAAACCTCAAACCGCTGATTTGCATCGGCTCGCTTCAACGGGGAATTGGTTTTCTGAGATGTTATTGCTTTTGACTCGAGTGAATTAAAAACAAATTTTGATGCTGCAGCAGGCTGCCCGTTGGAGCGAGCCGGCTGAAAATCGTTGGCCAAGGTTTTAAGAAAACGGGTGTCTGAGCTGGGCGACGGTAGCGCCCAGCGAGTTACGTTTTCGCCTTGGACGGCGACTTTTCAGACGGGATTTCGAGCGGAACCGGGCGAGCGCTTTTTGGTTACTTTTTATCGCGATAAAAAGTAACTCGCCCATAGGGCGAAACGGCCGCCCGCAGGGCAAAGCACCTGCGTCAGCAACAAGTGACTCACCGTCAGGTGAAATCTCTGCTAAGCGGACTAGCCGCGAAGGCAAAAATGATAAAAACAACCAAACGGCCGCCCGCAGGGCGAAAAACCAGCGTTCAGCGACCAAAATCCCATGGAATACCCCACTCATCCCAGTGCCACCGGCGCAACCCCCAGATACTGACGACAATCAGCCGCCAGGATGGTACTGTCAGTGCAGACATCTGATCACAATCACATTTTTTCAATTTCCGGGGTATTAATGAACGTGTTGTCGTCACGCCACTCTTCTCGCCACAGTGGGCTTGATCTGCTGCGGGCCTGCGCTATAGCGCTGGTGTTTATGTATCACTATATGGTGTTTGTCAGTGGCGAACCGACTTTTGGCTGGCTCAGTCAGGTGGGTTGGGTCGGTGTGGATCTGTTTTTTGTGTTGTCGGGTTATCTGATTGGCAATCAGTTATTTAAAGGTCTGACGCAGGGCAAACAACTGTCGTTCCGGCGTTTTTACTGGCGCCGGGCGCTACGGACCTGGCCGGTATTCTGGCTGGTATTAGCGGCATTCTTCCTGCTGCCTGAACTGATGGGCGGCAATACGCCACCGCCACTATGGCGCTTTCTGACCTTCACGCAAAATTACCAGTTAATGCCCGGCACTGCCTTTTCGCATGCCTGGTCTTTATGTATTGAAGAACAATTCTATTTCCTGCTGCCGTTGCTGGTTTGGTTCTGTTTGCGGGTGGGCAACAAAGTGCAGCATGCGTTCTGGCTGATGGGGGCGTTGATTGTTGCGGCTTGCTGTTATCGTTATCAGATGTGGCAGTTATATGGCCTGGAGGCCGATGGCCAGACCCGTTATTTTAATGCTTTTATTTATTATGCCAGCTTTGCCAGGATGGACGAATTGCTGCCAGGCCTCGCCGTGGCATTGTTTAAAAATGCCTATCCGGCGCGCTGGGCAGCATTGGCGCAACATCAGCAAAAGCTGCAGTTGATTGCGTTTGGCGCCGTGGCCCTGATGCTGTATCTGCTGCTGAATTACGCTTATATCAAAGATGAGGGTTATGGTTTTTTCGCCACGGTGTTTGGTTATTCCCTGCTGGCGATGGCGTTTGCCTTATTGCTGATGAGCGCGCTGCAGCCGGGCAGTTTGCTCGCGCGCTGGCGGGTGCCTGGGGCGGCCACTTTGGCGCTTTGGTCCTATTCACTGTATCTGGTGCATAAACCTATTGGCTTTATTATTAACCAGCAAGCTGGGGAACAAGGCTGGTCTGGCAGTACCGTGTTAATGCTGAATATTGCCGTTTCGCTTGGCGTCAGCGCGTTGTTGTACAAATTGCTGGAAGCACCGGCGATGGCATTACGCGACCGCGTCTACCCGGATATCTTTCGCCCCGCGACTTTAAAAGCATCGGCGGTGCAGTCCGGCGTACCGGGTTAAGTCGCCCTCGTTCAGCAAAATTCTGCAGCTGGCGCGAAAGTTTGCGCCAGCACAACTTTTCAGTTGAAAGCACAGCCCTGCAGCAGAAAGCTGCTGACAAACTCTTTTGCTTTACATATAATGCGAATCATTCTCATATGCTTTAAGTTTTATCATGTCGCGCGGATCTGCCGGAGTCTTTCTGTTGTTGCTGTTACTGCATGTAGGCGCCATTGCCGCGTTGGTACAGGCGGAGCCAGCTATTACAGCACCCAAACCCGAGATGGAACCGCCCAAACTGCAAGGCATGCTGATTGCGCCAGAGCCAAAAATGGCGCCTCCGCCCAAAGCTGAGCCGGAACCCGCGAAACCGCTACCAAAGCCACCCCCGAAACAGCCCCCGCTCAAGCGGACTAAGCCTTCGCAAACAACACCACCGCCGGTTGCCAAAGCAGCGGCGGCAGCACCGGCGCCAACGCTGACAAAGCCTGTCACGCAGCGGGCGCCGGCCAGCAGCACGGCCAAAACTGCCGAACCAACCACGCAGTTGCCCAGTGCCGATGCGGCCGGTCTCAATAACAAAGCGCCGGTGTATCCGATGTTGTCGCGCAAACGCAAAGAACAAGGCACGGTCTGGTTGTTGTTGCTGGTCAGTAAAGAAGGTTTGGTGAGTGAACTAAAACTGAAAAAAACCAGTGGTTTTGACCGGCTTGATCAAGCCGCGCTGCAGGCAGTAAAAAAATGGAAATTCCAGCCGGCGCGCCAACAAGGTCAGCCGATTGATTATTGGTACGAGCTGCCGCTGAAGTTCTCATTGCAGCAGGGTTAAGCACAGATTTTGGGCGCCAGGCGCCAGGTTTTAGACAGGAGTACATGATGCAAGACAATCCATACGGTATCGCGTTGTTGTGGCAACAAGGCGATATGGTCAGCAAAACCGTGGCGTTTTTGTTGCTGCTGATGTCGGTCGCCAGCTGGACTGTGATTGCAAGGCGCAGCTACGCTTTGTGGCAACTGCGGCGTTTGCAGCAGGCTGGCCGCGAATTCTGGCATGCGCAAAGTTTTCAGGCAGGCCTGAGCCTATTGCAACAGGCACGTCCGGTTGACGGGCCAGGCAATCCGTTTTTTTATCTGGCCGATCAAGGCCAGCAGGCATTGGCGCATCACAGCACACATCGTGATGATTTACATGGTCATTTGCCGTTGTCCGACTGGCTGACGGCCAATTTAAAAGGCGCGATTGATGAAAGTGCCGAACAGTTACAACGCGGCCTTGCGATCCTAGCCTCAGTCGGCTCAGTCGCCCCTTTTGTTGGTCTGTTTGGCACCGTCTGGGGCATTTATCATGCACTCGTCAGCCTCGGCGCCAGCGGTCAGGCCAGCATCGATAAAATTGCCGGTCCGGTCGGTGAAGCGCTGATTATGACTGCCTTTGGCCTCGCGGTTGCGATCCCGGCCACGCTGGCATTTAACGCCTTCAGCCGCAGCAATAAAGGCATAGTGTCGCAGTTAAATCGCTTTGCCTTTCAGTTGCATGCTTATTTTATTACCGGCGCCGCACCCAAAGCGACGGTGTCGCATACACACAGCAACCCGATGAACGGAGCCGCCTGATGTCTTTTCACAACGATTTTGATGAGGACAGCGGCGTGATCAGCGAAATCAATATGACGCCGCTGGTCGATGTGATGTTGGTGTTACTGATTATTTTTATGATCACAGTGCCGGTACTGACCCACTCTATTCCGCTGGAACTGCCGCAAGTCAGCCATCAGCCGAGTCAGACCAAACCGGACACTGTGACGCTGGCCGTCACAGCAGATGGGTCGGTGTATTGGAACCGCGATAAACTGAGCCGCGCCGATCTGACGCACCGTCTGCAACAAGCGGCGTTGCAAACACCGCAGCCAAGCTTTCAGCTCAAAGGTGACCGCACTGTGGCTTATGAGCACGTGGTATCGACATTGGCCGCCGTGCAGCAGGCCGGGATCACTCAGCTGGGGTTTCTGACTGAGCCGGGGGCTTAAGTTCCGGATATTTTTTGTCGATGTCGCCCAGTAATTCCTGTGCGATCTTGACGGTCACTTCACTAAATCTTTGCAACTGTTTCGGGTACATCGCAATAGATTCATAGCCTGGCGCCAAAGCACCATCGGCCTGAAAAAATGGTTGCTGCACCAGATGTGGCATCAAGTACTGCAGCTGATATTGGTTATAGCCTTCAATCATTTTCAGAAAATTCTGATGCAGCGTATTAAACCGCGCCAGACTACGGTACAGCGTTAAATCGATATCATTTAACCGGCCGGAAGCCAGCATCATATTGACGCCTTCAAGGTGCCAATAATCACCAAAAATCACGCCGGGCAATCGTTCCAGACGGTGTTTTTTCAGTTGCATCTGATTTGATCGGTTGATCTCAGTGAAATAGTTCACAAAACCCTGTTTCGGGTCGCTGCCATTTTCAATATAAGCGACCAAATCAATCCGTACCGCCCGCACGATCTCAATCCGTTGCTGCTCTTTTTGCCGCTCAGCCTGGTAAGCTGACAGTAAAAATGCGGCAAATACACCGGTAAATACCACCAGCAGTTCAGGCAATAACTGATTCAGTTTCAGCCGGAACCACAGATTAGTGCGTTGTGCCTGTGCCGATTTAGCATCCATCTGTTAACTCCAAAATTGCATACTGGCAACAGCCTACCGCAGCCAATCTGTGACGTCACGCCCTTATAAATTTGCTTACAGAATTATGCTGTCACACAGAAAGTTTTCAGATAGAGTCAAGTCAAAGGCTAAATCGTTGAAAATAAGGAGCCGGCTATGGCAGAACAAGGTTCAGGCGGTAATGTAATTGCCGCATTATGCAGTGTGTTTATTCCGGGGCTGGGCCAGCTGGTACAAGGCCGCCTGCTGCCAGCCATTCTGTTTTTTGTTGTTTGTATGGCCGGTTATGCCATGTGGTGGCTGATTTTTATTCCGGCAGTGATTGCAGGTCTGGTGCATCTGTGGTCGATTTTAGATGCAGCGACTTTTAAATCCCGCGCTTACTGACGTGGCAACAGCATAAAAAATGGCGCCCTTGGCGCCATTTTTCGTTCAGTCCCATCAGACCTTTTTAACGAATTCAGATTTTAACTTCATCGCACCAAACCCATCGATTTTGCAGTCGATGTCATGGTCGCCATCAACCAGCCGGATGTTTTTTACTTTAGTGCCAATTTTTACCACCAGTGAAGAACCTTTGACTTTTAAGTCTTTGATCACAGTCACAGTATCGCCATCCTGCAGCACTGAACCGGCTGAATCGCGGATCTCACGGCTTCTTTCGGCAGCGGCTTCAGCACCCGGTTGCCATTCATGGCCACACTCAGGGCAGACCAGCTGCGCGCCGTCTTCATAGGCAAAAGGGGACTGGCATTGTGGACATGGTGGTAATTGGCTCATCGGGGCTCCGCAGCTGATTGGCTAAATAGCCTTAAAAAAAAGAGGGCTATTATAGCGGCCGTGACAAAAATTGCAGCAGCAACTTGTGCCGGCCGTGCAGATAGCTCAGCTTTTATCTGCCACCTGACTTAAAAAAGTCATGCCGCTTTGCACCCACTGGCAAAAGCGCTGCTCAGGCAAAGGTGGTGAAATGATATAACCCTGCGCCGTATTACAACCGGCCTGCTGCAGATATCGCCAGTCGTCCGGCCGCTCGACCCCTTCAGCGACCAGTTCAATACCAAGCTTCTGACACATCGACAACGTACTTTCAAAAATCACCTGTAAATGCGGTTTGCCGCTGATGCCATGGATCAGACTGCGGTCGACTTTCAGTTCGGTAAACGGGATCTGCGACAACTGCTTGACCGACGAATAACCGGTGCCGTAATCATCGATCGACAGCCCGGAGCCAAACAGACGCAGCCGGGTCAGGATCGCCAGCGCCCGGCCTATATCTTTGATCACGCCGGTTTCGGTCACTTCAAAAATCAGTGAATTCGGCGGCACCGCGCAGTGTTTGATCAGCGCAATGACGCGGGCGGAAAACTCAGGCTGTTCAAAAGAATAGGCCGACAGGTTGATTGACAGGGTCAGCGACAAGCCCGCCGCCAGCCAGCGTTGCTGCTGTGCAATGGCCAGTTCGATCACCTGGTAACTCAGTTCATCAATCAGACCAAACCGCTCACACAGCTGGATAAAATCATTGGGAAAAATCAGCTGGTTGTCGGCAGTTTGTAATCGCACCAGCGCTTCGGCACCGACCAGCTGCTGGCTGGCAAAATCCACTTTTGGCTGATAGTGCAGCACAAAACGCCGTTCATCCAGTGCCTGCTGCAGTTCATTTTTCCCCAGCACCAGCCGTTCGGGTTGCTCGCTGCCGTGTTTTTTCGTCAGTCCTTTTTGCTGGTACTTAAGCACCAGTGCCAGTAAATCGGCTTCCGCCACCGGCTTTTGCAGGGCGCCCAGTACATACAAGCCTTCGGTCGTCGCCATCAGCTCCACTGCAGACAACAACGCGCGTTCGCGGCCACTGGCGATGATCAGACCACTGCGGATATGCCGGGCCGACAGCAGATTGATCAGCTCAATGCCATCAATATCCGGCATCTCCAGATCACAAATCAGTATATCAAACGCCGTGACGCGGCTGTCCAGCACCGCGAGCGCAGAGCGGCCATTGTCCGCTTCGGCGATATCACTGATGCCCATTTGCCGGCACAGTTCAACCAGAAACAACCGCTGTGCTTTACTGTCCTCGATAATTAATACAGAAAGAGCATTCATCCTGTTCACCTTTAACCCTGACTGTACAACATGATTTGGCCGGCGACCTGAGCGAGCGCGACGATATGCACCGCGCCACCACGTTTGATCGCTTCCTTCGGCATACCAAAGACCACCGAACTTTCTTCATCCTGTGCATAAGTGACGGCGCCGTTTTCGCGCATCTCCAGCAAACCACGGGCACCATCATCCCCCATCCCGGTCAGCTGAAAGCCCACAGCATTTTTACCGGCACATTTCGCCACTGAGCGAAACAATACATCGACCGACGGACAATGCCGGTTCACGGCCGGACCCGGTTTGACCTGCACCTGATAAAACGCACCGCTGCGCTGCATCGTCATATGCTGGCCGCCCGGCGCAATCAACGCGAGGCCAGGCCGCACCCGATCCCCGTCTTTAGCTTCGCGCACTTCAATTTCCGACAACGAATTCAGTCTGGCGGCAAAGGCTGCAGTGAATTTTTCCGGCATATGCTGCACTACGACAATGCCAGGACATTCCGCCGTCAGTGCCGTCAAAATCAGTTCCAGCGCCAGCGTACCGCCAGTTGAGGTGCCAATCGCAATGACTTTTTCCGTGGTTTTCGCCATTGCCGTTTGGCCCACAGGCGCCGGTACCACGGCGGCAGCTTTGGCCACCGGCGCGGCCGAAGTTAACCGGCTGACCCGACTGGCGGCGGCTTCGCGGATCGCAGCCAGCAGCTCCTGTTTACTCGACTGCAGAAAATCTTTGACACCCATCGTCGGTTTGGTGAATATCGCCACAGCGCCGGCAGCCATTGCTTCAACGGTGGTTTCTGCGCCCTTTTCAGTCAACGACGAACAAATCACCACTGGCGTTGGCCGGGAGGTCATGATTTTGCGCAAAAAAGTCAGGCCGTCCATCCGCGGCATTTCAATATCCAAAGTAATCACATCAGGCCATTCTTCGCGCATTTTGTTGACGGCAAACAGCGGATCGGCCGCCGTGCCAATCACTTCGATATCGGTCTGACCAGACAACATACTGCTGAGCACCTGCCGCACCACGGCAGAATCATCGACCACCAGCACTTTGATTTTTTTGCTCATCACCGGCCTCCGGACACGCCGTCTGCCGGATCCACGGCGGCGGTTAATGCTTTAATTTGCAAAGTGCCATCACTGGTTTCAAATTTCAGTTTAATGCCGTGTTCAGCGCCAAACTGCAGCAGCTCGGCCTGTAAACCATGTTCGCGACAGAATTGCATCGCGTAGTCGCGATTCAGTTGCCCAACCTGAAAAGATGGTACCAGTCGCTGTGACTTGCGTGAGCTGGCACCCCCGCATAACCGCACCTGCACTTCTGACAGCGGGATCTGTTTTTTCTGCAGCAACTGGAAAAAATGCGGCAAAATCTGGTCGCCGTAACGGCCGTCCGGCAAATAAGACCCCGCATGTGGCTGATTATTGCTGACACAGACAAAATGGCAGCAGGCAAAAAAACGGCTTTGCGGATGCCATAACAGCATCGCGACACAAGAACCGAGAACCGTGATCACGCTGCGATCCAAAGCAGTCCCGCTGATAAAATCACCAGGTGCCAGATGCACTGTGCGGGCGCGGATCGCGGCAATCATGCCTGATACCGGTAGCAGGCCGGCCGTTGCTGCAACAGCCTGGCGTCATAACCATGAATACTCTCGGAATGGCCCACCAACAAATAACCACCGGGTTTTAAGGCATTCAACATGTTCAGCACTATGTGTTTCTTGTCCTCTAATTCAAAATAAATCAGTACGTTGCGCAAAAAAATCACATCAAATTTCTGGCTGGTTTGCAGTGGCTGCATCAGATTGTGTTGCTGGAACTGCACATGCTGGCGCAGTTCCGGCCGCAGGCGAAACCAACCTTCGTCTTTGCCAACACCTTTTAAGCAAAACGCTTTTAGTAAGTCAGGTGCAATTTTATGGCTGTCCGTTAACGGATAAATCGAGCTGCGGGCATGTTGCAGCACCCGGGTATTAATATCTGTGCCAATCACTTGCCAGGGTTCATGCAGGCCAAACTGCCGCGCCAGCGACAACGCAATGCTGAAAGCCTCTTCGCCGGTTGATGCCGCCGCACTCCAGATCCGCGCGCGTTTACTGATCTCGCCCTGTTCGAACAGCTGTTGCAGAAAGTCAAAATGCTTGGGTTCACGAAAAAAGTAAGTTTCGTTGGTGGTCAGTAAATTCAGCGCCAGCTCGGCTTCCTGCGTTTGCTGCGGGTTGCGCAGCACTTTGAGATAGGCATCAAAATCAGCCAGATCCAGTTCACTGAGGCGTTTATACAAACGCCCGGTGACCAGACTTTTTTTGGTGGCGTTCAGGTGAATGCCGGATCGCTGATACAACCATTCTCTGATCTGCTTAAACTGCTGATCGCTGATATATCTGCTTTCCCGCATCACCAATTCCGTCATCCGTTACTCCTGTACTGGATTGTTGGGTTCACTCAGAAGTTCTCAAAATCAAAGTCGTCAGAGTCCTGCTCAGTTTTGGCTTTTTTCGCCCGGTTCGGTGCCGGCGCCGCTGGGGCCCGGGCAGGCTGCGCCCGGCGTTTTGGCTTATTACTGTTGATTTGGAAATAAGAAATCAGTTCCTGCAACTGCAGCGCCTGATGGGTTAACTCTTCTGAGGTGGAGGACAACTCTTCGGATGCGGCCGCGTTTTGTTGCGTGGCCATGGTAATTTGCGCAATGGCATCGTTGATTTCACCGGCACCGGCTGATTGTTCGTTGCTGGCCGCGGCGATCTCCTGCACCAGCTCAGAGGTACGCTGAATACCCGGTACAATTTCGTCGAGTAACCCACCGGCCTGTTCCGCCAGTTTTACCGAACTGCCGGCCACTTCGCCAATTTCTTTGGCAGCCGTCTGGCTGCGCGCCGCCAGTTTGCGCACTTCTGCGGCAACGACAGCAAAACCCCGGCCATGCTCGCCGGCGCGGCCGGCTTCAATCGCCGCATTAAGAGCCAACAGGTTAGTCTGATAGGCGATGTCGTCGATAATGCTGATCTTCTCGGCAATTTGCCGCATCGCCAGCACCGTTTCGCCCACCGCTTTGCCGCCGCTGATCGCTTTGACCGCACTTTGGCTGGCGATGCCTTCGGTGATTTTGGAATTGTCATTGTTCTGGCTGATGGACGCCGTCATTTCTTCCATCGCTGCCGACGTCTGTTCAATACTGGCGGCTTGTTCGGACGAGGCCTGGCTCAGCGACTGCGACGTAGCACTCATTTGCTCCGATGCCGATGATAAGGTATCTGCTGAAGAGCGCACTTCGGCGATAATTTCTGACAGCTTCACCACCATCTGAGAGATGGCAAACAACATACTGCTCTGGTCATCGCCTTTTAACCGTACCTGCACCGTCAAGTCGCCGGCCGCCACTTTGCTGATCACTTCTTCGGCATAATTCGGCTCACCACCTAATTGTTTGGTGATACTGCGGCCAATCAGGAAACCCAGCAACACACTAAGTAGAATCGCAAAACCAATAATGGCCAGATTGACGATTCTGCTGTTTTCAAATTCGTGGGTAGAAGCCTGATAAAACTTCTCTGCGACAGTCAGCTGAACATCAACCAGCGCCGAAAAACGCTCAGACACCGGGTCAATGCTGGTATACAGCGCGCCTTTGACAAAGGTATCCAGACCGGCCTGATCTTTACTCTGCAGCAGGTTTTTCAGCACCGCCACCGACTTATCTGCTTCATTGAGCAAAGGTTTTAACTGATTGACCAGCGACTGTTCTTCTTCCACCAGCGTGGTGGCCAGATAAGCGTCCCAGCGGGTGTGGATCACTTGGGAAGCCTGTTCAACATTGACCAGGCCCTGTTGCCAGTCCAGGTTACCGTTGCGGACTTTATGCGCCGTATCCACCACATTGACGGCGTACATATCGGCGATTTGTTTCAGGTCTTTTAATGGCACCACCCGGTCGTTATAGACGCTGGCCATCGCCTGATTGGAATTATGCATGCCGGAGATGCCGAGCAGACCAATCAACAGAATTAATGCGATCATGCTGCCAGCCAGCGTCGCCAGCCGGACTGATACTTTCATGCGACTAAACATTTTCACCTCGTCCCTTTTGGGGTTTCACGTTTTCAATCAATGAAGCTAATTCTTCGATGGATAACACTTTGTCGCCGTGCAGCAGCACAACAAAACTCTGTTCAATGTTGACCACGCCCTGAATAAACTGTGCTTTTAACCGCGCGCCAAAACTCGGTGGCGGCTCCACTTGCTCTTTGGCGATTTCCAGTACTTCGTTGACCGAATCGACCGCCGCTCCAATAACCACCTGTTGCCCTTCAAACGGGATCTCCAGAATGATGATGCAGGTGCGTTTTTTCAGTGCCAGTGCGCTGCGGCCAAGCCGGATCGACAAATCGATCACCGGCACGATGTCACCGCGTAAGTTGATGACACCTTTGACAAAATCCGGCATCAGCGGCACTGTGGTCAGCTGGGCGTATTCGATAATTTCCCGCACAGTGTCAATGCTGATGCCAAAGCATTCATCGCGAAGCAGAAAAGTCAGGTATTGCTGTCGGTTGACCTCAAGGTCGGTTTGATTCACCTGCTGTCTCCTTACTACTGAAGGTATTGTTGCCGAAGGTGTTCTGTTAGCCCGCTTACCGTGCCGACTCGGTGGAACATGCATATTCAATTAATTGTGGAATATCAAGAATAAACCCGACGTCACCACTGCCCAGAATGGTCGAGCCACTGATGCCATGCGTCGAACGAAAAATCGGTGCCAGCGGTTTAATCACCGCCTGCAATTCGCCATTCAGCGTATCCACAACCAGACCTGCGCGACTGCGGCCGTACTGAACCACCACAATATTCTCGCGGCTGCCTGCCGGTTCTGGCAGCTGAAACAGCTGGCGCAGCCGGACAAACGGCAACACATCACCCCGTAAATTTAAGTAATTGCGATCTTCCACCAGTTCCGCGCTGTCAAACTCCAGACATTCCTGGATCATATTGACCGGCAGCACCAGATGCGTATCGCCGACGCTGACTTCAAATCCATCAATAATCGCCAGCGTCAGCGGCAGGCGGATGCGAAAGCGGGTGCCCTGACCAAGCTCAGAATCAATCAGGATCTGGCCACGCAGCTCTTCGATATTGCGCTTCACCACATCCATGCCGACGCCACGGCCGGACAAATTGGTCACCTGGGCGGCGGTGGAAAAACCTGGCTCGAAAATCAGCCGGTATACGTCTTCCTGGCTGAGGGACTGATCGCTGCTGATCAGGCCTTTTTCTTCGGCTTTGGCGCGGATCCGGGCGGCATCCAGACCGGCACCGTCGTCCTGAATTTCAATGACTACAGCACCGGCTTCATGATAAGCCGCCAGCTTCAGATGGCCTTGCGCCGGTTTGCCGCGGTACGTGCGGATGTCGACCGGTTCGATGCCATGATCAAGCGCGTTGCGCACGATATGCATCAGCGGGTCAGACAGTTTCTCCACCATCGATTTGTCTAATTCGGTCTCGGCACCCTGCATGTCCAGTTCAATCTCTTTGCCCAGCTCATGCGACACATCACGCACAATGCGTTTGAGCCGGCTGAACGACTCGCCGATCTGCACCATCCGCAAACTCAGCGCGCCATCGCGGATTTGTTCAATCAGATGGGAAATGGTCGAAAAAGCTTCCTGCAGCCGCTCGTTGTCGGTCTGGGCGATCAACACTTCGTTGGCGGAGCCGGCAGTCACCAGTTCGCCAATCAGCTTGATCAGATGGTCCAGCTTGCGCGCTTCGACTTTCAGCACCTGATAGTCGCTGGCGCGTTTATGTTCCTGATGCGCCTGCCGGTTTACCGCCGCCTCCACGACAGCAGAAGGCACTGCACCTTGTTGCACCAGCAATTCACCGACCGAACTGTGCGCCTGCTGCTTTTGCAGCGCTAACACCTGCTCCAGTTCGCGTGGCGTGACGGCGCCGGCGTCAACCAGTAACTGGCCGATTTTTTCCGGCGCCAGCGGTGTATGCGCCAGCTGATCCACCACCGTCAGCGGTGGCTGAATTTGGATCTGACTGGAATCCTGAATAAATTCAAATACATCTTCGATTTTTTGTTTACCGGCGTCGGTTTTCAGTAACAGCTGTATGTGCAGGTAACAACTTTCCGGGTCAAAATCAGCCGGAAACTGATATTGCAGCGACACTTGGTCCAGCGTGCCGAGCGTGGCCAGATAACTCAGTTGCGACACCGGATCCATACCGTCGCGAAATACATCCAAACCATATTTCACGTCGATGGACCAGGCGTCCGCCGCGGCCACCTGCGCCGCGATACTGACGGGTTCTGCCGCTTTGACCGGTTGCAAATACACACCGAGCCGTTCCAGCAATACAGTGCCTTGCACCGCATTGACCACTTGTTGCGGGTCGCTTAATGCCGCGATCATTTGCGCCATATGTTGCTGGCAATCCAGCAGCAGCCCGACCAGGCTGGCGTCCATCTGCAGTTTATTGTCGCGCACTTTGTCCAGCACACTTTCGACGCTATGGGTAAAGCCAACCACAGTGTTAAAGCCAAACAAGCCGGCGGAGCCTTTGATGGTGTGGGCGGCGCGGAAAATCGCCGCGATATGATCTGCAGGCGTGGCTTCGCCACTTTCGATGTCGAGCAGACAGGTTTCCATCACCTGCAGCAAATCCTGCGCTTCTTCGATAAAAATCTGTTCGGCCTGCGCCATATCCATGCTCAGGCCTCCTGTGCCGCTAAATCGAGACGAAACAACGCCAGGACTTTGCTAATCACCGGATTATCCAGCCCCAGCCAACGCGGAGGTTGTTCCGCTTGCAGCTGCTGGCGCAGATACAGCAATAACTGCAAGCCGGCGCTGTCGAAATCCTGTACCGCACTGAGATCAATCATCAGCTGCGATACCGCTTCCTGCGACAAGGTTTTCAGGCTGTCAAAATCGTCGCGCACCGAAAAAATACTCAGTTCGGCACTAAACACCAGGATATGAAAATCAGCTTTTCGTTCGATGGTCACTGCCATAGGAAATCCCTTCTGTGCAAAAACGGTCCATGCGGCAAGTTACGGCAGGATCAGTTTGTTCACTGCGTCCAGCATCTGCTCAGCTTTAAACGGCTTCACCACCCAGGCCTTGGCGCCAGCGGCTTTGCCGGCTGCTTTTTTGTCATCCGAGCCTTCGGTGGTCAGCATAATCACTGGCGTAAAACGATACGCCGCCAGCTTTTTCAGTTCGGTCACAAAAGTGATGCCATCCATGTTCGGCATATTGACGTCGGAGATCACCAGATGAATTTTACGGCCGTCACACTTGGTCAGTGCGTCTTTACCATCCACACCTTCAATCACGTCAAAGCTGGCACTGCGCAAGGCAATGCCAACGACTTGCCGGATTGAAATCGAATCATCCACTATCAAAATGGTTTTGCTCATATCTGTCCCTAGAAAAATGTAATGTCAGACCTGGCCGGGCCTTGCGACGCCTTTTTGCCGCTATGGACTGCGACCTGCTCTAAAGTGGTGTAGGTTTTTTCGATGTCGCGCAGCCATTTTTGCTGGTCCAGCTGGTTCAGACCATCAGCGCGATTTAATAGTTGGTTCAGCTTGTCAATGTCGGTGCTGACATGCGCCAGGATCTGACTGACACGGTCCTGGAACTGCAGTGAAGTCAATACCGAACTGATTTCGTGCTGCACGTTCAGGCTGCTGCTTTCCAGCGTCTCGGACGATGCCAGAATCGCGCTGGCGACTTGTTTAAAATCACCAAGTACTTGTTGGATTGAGACTTCGGATTGTTGCAAACGCTGATCGTCCTGTTCAGTAAACTGCGCGGTGCGTGCCAGTGTTCGTTTGAGCATTTCATTGACATCATCAATACGTCTGGTAATGCGCGCACCGGTTTCACCAGATCGGGTCGATAACGTACGCACTTCATCGGCAACAACGGCAAAACCGCGGCCTTGTTCACCAGCCCGTGCCGCTTCAATCGCTGCGTTTAAGGCTAATAAGTTGGTTTGTGACGCAATCGCAGCCACTTCAGCGCCCATGGTTTTCAGCTCATCGGTGATTGCCGCCAATGCATTGATTTCTTTTAATAATTCATCGCGATTACCGATAGCTTCACGCAGCAGACTGACAATCGCCGTCAGATTGCGATCACTTTGTTGGACCACATCGGCCAGACCACTATGGCCGCCGGTGGCTGAACGCGACGACTGAATTGATTGCTGCAGCTGGTCGTAAATGCCGTGAAACTGACCCACTAACGCAGTCACTGCGGTTTCCAGCTGATGCGACGCCATCTGTTGCTGGTCACGCCAGACCGGCAATACCGCCTGTAAAAATTGTTGTTGGTTGCCAAGCGTCTGCTCCTGCTGCGCCTGCAGGTCACGGATATTTTCCTGCTGTGTCGCGTATTGTTGCTGCGCTTGCTGGCTGTGCTGACGCAACTGCATGACACTCCAGAACGCCGCCGCCAGTAACAACAAAGTCAGTACCAGTCGCAGTGTGAAACTGGCCGGACTTAACAACAATAAAGCGCCAAATCCCAGTAGTGCTGCGGTCAGAATGATCGAAGGAATAAAATGCTGATTTTCAGGGTGTGCCATAGTTGATGTTTCCTGGTGCAAAGGTCTGAGTTTTCTTGGCTTTTTGCGTCAGAGCACAGGCTGAACTCTGACTAACTATATGAACAGAATCGGAATTCGCTCAAGTTAAATGAAGTTTAATTATTAGCAGCTAATTCGGCACAGCAGAGAAAAAATTTCCTGTTTTGTAAAACCATCCGCTCTGCCGCCAGGGCACAAACGCGCTTTAAACACAAGATGGTCACAACACCAAAATTGAAACGTTTAAGAAGAAACAGCGCAGAAACATAAATTCCTTTTTAAGGAACGCATTGACAGGTCAGGGTGGCTGTTTAGTAAATGTATCAATTTGTCACATCTGCTAATGATAATTATTCTTATTAAAGCAGCGTCTGTGTTAAACTGACCTTTGTGCAAAAGCCGGAGTACAAATCTGGCCATTTTGCAGCTTTTCCCAACATATACAGCATGGCTCTGCTGTTAACGAACCAGATTGATGAAAATGATATCGGCTGTCGCACTGTTCCTGATCCTGTTCCTTCCTGCCATCCGGCTGCTAAAAGCGCTGTACTTGAAACTGCATCAGTACAATAAGTGCCGCGAAGAGTCTGAGCTGGCCCTGATATTGCGCGTCAGCCGGGTACGTCGCCAAAGCCAATATCTCCAGCTCACCCTGGTTGCTCCAGATGGCCAGGCACTGCCGCCAGCACGCGCTGGCCAGCATATTCAGCTGTTTGGCACTGATGCGGCCGGTCAACCGGTCAGCCGCGCTTATTCGCTGGCACAAGATTGCCGGTACAGCCATTTTTACCGGCTGGTGATTAAAGCAGAACCCGGTGGACGCCTGAGCAGTTCACTGTTTGACACAGCTCCGGGTCGGTGATCTGCTGCAAGTCAGTTTACCCAAGGGCCATTTTGTGCTGCGGGGCTGGCGCCGACCGCTGGTACTGATCGCCGGAGGCGTTGGCATCACCCCGATGATTGCGATGGTATATCAAGCGCTGCGCAGTCGCCGGCCAGTCACGCTGGTCTACCAGGCGCGTACCGCAGCCGATCTGCTGTTCCACCGCTTATTCAGCCGTTTACCTGGTCTGCATTATGTGCCGGTCTTGTCGCAGCCACCACTCGACTGGCTTGGCGGACAGGGCCGCATCAATGCGGCCCAGTTGTTGGCGCTGGGTGGCCGACAGGCTGATTATTATTGCTGCGCCAATGCGGCAATGACAGAGCAGCTGCGCCATGAACTGGCGCGATCCGGGGTGTCGCTGCAGTCTGAACTGTTTAGTGCCGCTGCCAGCCAACAAAGTTTTTTGCTGCAATATGGCGAGATCCGCACCGATTCGGCCGGCTTTCGCTCAGTGCTGGACGCGTTGAATCAAAGCCGGCGCCTGCATTCCGTCCGACTGCCGGGGTGGCTCTTGCGGTTTATGCAAAAAACGCCTGCTCAAAGGTGAAGTGATCCAGATGCTGGACCCGGCCGTCCCGCTCTCCGCCGGCGAAGTACTGACCTGCTGTATCCAGGCCAAAACTGCGCTGGTACTGGGCGACTGATCAAGCCTCTTATCCTGTGCAGCCCGTATTTGGTCGATTTGTAAAATAAATGTCATCTGCCTGTATTGTTCGGCCGGCATGATGCCGCCTGCAATGGTTTAACTATGCAGGAACCGATTATGACTTCAGATTTTGTCCGCAATATTCATCTGCAAACCGGTCAGCGCATGCTGGCCAAAGGCGCCAGTATGGAAGAGTTGGCCAGTCATTTTGACCGGGTAGGTTTTACCGATCGTGAGATCGCGACTTTGCTGGCCGAGTTTGGTGATTTATCTGCCAAGCTGCCTGATCAGGAGTTTGGCCACCGCCAGCCCCAACGCTAGGTGTTTGTGTTGCGACCCGTTTTTGTTTTGGATAAATAGTGCCTTGGCGATTCAGCCCGGCCTGAACGCGCTGGGCAATAATCCTGTCCAGCGTTTCACCGCCCGGCGGAAATTGTGCTCATCTGAATAGCCCAACCGCGCGGCCAGCTGCCGGTTTGACAGCTCTGGTTGCGACAACCAGAACAGTGCCAGCTGATTGCGTAACAGATCCTGCCATTGACTAAAACTGCAATGTTGTTCCGCCAGTAAGCGTTTCAGCGCGGCCGGATGCAGCTGTAACATAGCCGCAGTTTCATCCGGACTCAGCCAATGCGGCAAACGCCGCAATTGCTGCCGGCTCAGCCATTCCAGCAAGCCGGGCTGACGCGGTAATAACTTGGCCTGCTGACAACAAATCTGCCGCCAATGCCGGCATTCCGCTTTTTGCGCCGCTGCGTGCTCAGACGACTGCACAGAAAGCAACCGCTGCGCCAACTGCGCCGAAGTCAGCTGTATCAATAACGCTGTTGCGCCCTGCTCTGGATTCACCGCGGTAGCACAGCGCACCTGACGGGCGGCACAAAGTGCCAGTACAAATTGCCGGCAAATTGCCAGCGCCAGGGGTTGGGCAGCGCCCATGCCGACTGCCGGCAATAACGTCAGCCGCAACGTGGCGCCTTGCCATTGCAACACTGGCAAACATAATGGCCACAGCTGCTGGCGATAAAACCACAGATAACGCAGTGCTTTACCAAGGGTTGGCGCCGACAGGATCAGCCGACAGACCGGGATCTGTGGATTCAGTAAAATCGCCTGTGCGATCACCGCCGGCAGTTCCGGACTCGGTACTTTATTCAGGTTACCCAGCAGGCGCTGCAGCGCGCCGGGATGGATCCGAAATTGCGGTTTTTGCAGATCGGCTTCAAACAAAGTGGTGCCGGCGAGCAGCTGATGCAGCGAAGCGCCCCGCCGCTGTGCCGCCTGCAGCAATTCGGGCACGCCATGCGCGACCAGTAGCTGTTTATCCTGATATCCGCCCGGCCGACGCATCAGTACCACACCTGGAATAGTCGGCATGTCGCGACGAAGGCTGCGTTTTTGTCTGCAACAAGGAGAACTCAAGCTGTTGCAACGCTGCCGCTGCGCTTTGATCCTGTACCGGCTGGACCACCGTCTGCAGCACCAGAGGTTCAGTGCAAATAAACTGCAACTGGCTTTGTAAATGCTGCGCCAGCAGGTCCGGCGCTGCTCGGTGGTGTGTCTGGCAGCAGCACGACAAAACAATCACCGCTGTAGCGACAAATCACATCCTGTGGCCGCAGCTGACCAGCAAACCAAATCGCCAGACGCTGCAGCAACTCGTCGCCGGCCGCCACGCCAAAATGGCGGTTATAGGCGGCAAAACCCTGAATATCTAATAACAACAGCGATAAAGTCTGGCCGGGACGGCGCAGCTTGATTTCCCGGTTGAGCACCGCATGCAAATACACTGGGCCATAAAGTTGGGTTAATGGGTCAATCAGCTGATGGTCGCGCAAAAAACCTTCGCGGCCTTGTAACTGCCGGCTAATCACTTGCTGTTCCCGATGCCAGCCAAACAGGCCGATGGTTAATAACACCATGCCAACCGGCGCCGGAAAAGATTCCAGCCAGCTCAGTAAGCGCTGCTGTGGCGGATAATCCAATACTTCGTCGGCCAAATCTAAAGTGGCGGAAAACAGCAGTAAAAAACTGCCAAAAAACAGATAGTTGGTAATACGCCCCACAGGACGGCTGCTGATAATGAGGCTCAACCAGGCGCCACAAACCGCCAGCGTCACGGCTTCGCCCAAGCTGTCGACGCCGTCGCGTAACGCCCAATCTTTCAGTTCGCCCTGACTAAAGGCCAGCACCAGCGCCGCCAGTAACAACAGCAGGC
Source organism: Rheinheimera sp. (assembly GCA_034519945.1). Taxonomy (GTDB): domain Bacteria; phylum Pseudomonadota; class Gammaproteobacteria; order Enterobacterales; family Alteromonadaceae; genus Pararheinheimera. The sequence goes on along the minus strand of JAXHNX010000048.1, from coordinate 132,096 downwards.
AGACACTAAGTTTTTGCCGGTGATATCGCCACATTGAACCTGCCCTCTGCGTCAATCCGTGACCTCTAAACCCCTCATTGTCGGCAGGATAAATGACAGTGCCGTGACAGCCGGATGACAAATGCTGCCCCGCTTTGCGCTGCAAAGACCCGGGTCCGCCCGGCACACAGAATCGGTTTTTTGTCTGCGTCTCTGTCACACAGCGTTCGCACAATAGCAGCCAGAACTTTGACCTTCAGCCCTGGAAATGCATATGACTTCTTTCCCTCTGTTCCATCCGCACCGGCTCAGTCGCGCCATTTGGCTTGGCCTTTGTTTAACTGCTGCTACAACAACTGGCACGGCATACGCCGATGCGGCGCTGAGTGGCCGTATCACCGACAACCAGCAGCGGCTGTTACCCGGCGCCGAAGTAGTGATCCGCGAACTGAATTTAAGCCGCACCACCGCTGCCGATGGCCGTTTTGTCTTTCCGAAACTACCGGCAGGTAACTACACGCTGCAGGTGCGATATGTCGGCGCGGCACTCGCTGAGCAGGCCGTGATTATCGCAGCCGACCCGCTGCAGCTCGGCGATATCAAGCTGCGCGCCGTTGATAACAGCCTGGAGCATGTTGAAGTCACCGGTCAGTCCGGCGCCGTCAGTAAAGCGCTCAGCCGCCAGCGCAATGCCGCCGGCATTGTCACGGTCGCGAGCACCGACGAAATGGGCCAGTTCCCGGACAGTAATGCCAGTGAAGCCTTGCAACGCCTGGCTGGTGTGTCGGTCGAGCGTGACCAGGGCGAAGGCCGTTTTGTCAGCGTGCGCGGTTTGGCACCGGATTACAACGCCGTGACCTACAATGGCACTTCGCTGGCCGCGCCGGAAGCCGGCCGCCGCGCGGTTGCGCTCGATGTGATCCCGTCTGATTTGCTCGAATCGGTCGAAGTCAGCAAAACGCTGACGCCGGATATGCCGGCTGGCTCTTTAGGCGGCACTATTGAAATCAAGAGCTTATCTGCGTTTGACCGTAGCCATGATTTCTACAGCTTCACGGCAGAAGTCGGCCATAACAGCCTGGTGGATGCGCAAAGCCCAAAACTGTCCGGCGTCGTGACCCGGTTATTTGATATTGGCGATAACAGCGACAGCCTGGGCATCGCTTTTGCTGCCAGCCTCGCTAAACGTAAATTTGGCTCTGACAACAGCGAAACCGGTGGCAAATGGGATTTCCCGGACGGCCTCGAAGAGTTTGAACTTCGCGATTATCAAATCAGCCGCGAACGCTTAGGTCTGGCGCTGAACGCCGACTACAGACCCGACAGCTTGACTGAATATTATGTCCGCACCCTATATAGCCGCTTTACCGATGATGAGAGCCGGCAGGCATTGATCACCGAGCTGGACAAGGCGCAGCTGGCCGGCGTCACCGGCAAAGGCAAACTGGTGCGGGAGCTGAAGCAACGCGAAGAGCAGCAAAGCATCAGCGCGCTGGTGCTGGGTACCAAACAGCAGCAAGGCGCTTATGAGTGGCAACTCGAAGCCGGCAGCAGCCAGGCCGATGAAGATACACCTTTTAGTATTTCCGGCGCGGCCTTCACGCAGAAATTCAAAACCGGTCTGGGTTTTCAGGGCGGCGACATGTTGCAACTGATCGCGCCGGATGCAGCTTATCTGGCCGACGGTTACAGCATTGACGAAGTCGAGATGGGCGACACCTACACCAAAGAGCAGGAGCACAATGTTCGGGCTGATTTGAGCCGCGAATTTATTGCTGCCGAGGGTGTCTGGCAGCTGAAAACCGGTATGAAAATCAGCCAGCGCGAAAAAACTGCCCGGGAAACGGTGTGGGCCTTTGAAGACTTTGCTGACGCTGGCGTCACAGCGCTGAGCCTGAGCCAATACAGCAACAGCAGCGTCGACTTTGCCCCAGCCCGGTTTGGCCCAGCCATCAACGCGAGCAGCATTTATAGCCTGGTCAATAGCTTAGACAGAGATGATTATATCGATGATGTCGAATCTGCCATCAATAACTTCGACGCCGACGAGCGGTTAACTGCCGCTTACCTGATGGCGCAATGGGAAGGTGACCTGTGGCATTTAGTCGCGGGTGCGCGTTATGAGCATGAACAACGCGACAGCAGCGGTATGCGTTATGACGGCGAACAGGATACCTTCACCACCACCAACGCCGATACCAGCCATGGCGACTGGTTGCCAGCCTTGATCAGCCGCTATCAGCTCAATGACAATTCCCAAATTCGCGCCTCGTACAGCCGCTCGCTGGTCCGGCCTAATTTTGCCCAATTAGCACCGGCCTATTTGCTGGAAGAAGACGACGGTGAACTGGAAGCCAGCTTTGGTAACCCAGATCTGAAATCGCTGACCTCAGACAACCTCGACTTGGGTTTCGAACACTACGCCGACGGACTTGGCGTGTTGTCCGCCATGGTGTTTTACAAAGATATTCAACACTTTATTTATCAGGCCGATTTGGCTGGCAGCGCAGGCTATGAAAACTTTGCCGTGGCGGAAACCTATCGTAACGGTGACAAAGCCCGCTTAAGCGGCCTTGAACTGAATGCGGTACATCAACTGTCTGGCTTTGATAACTGGCTGGATCAATTGCTGTTATCGGCCAACCTGACGCTGACCCGCTCTGATGCCAGTCTGGGGTATCTCGATGACGGCCAATGGCAACAGCGCGAGATCACGCTGCCGAGTCAGTCAGACCGTACCGCCAACATTGCGATTGGTTATGAAACCGACGCTCTGAGCCTGCGCCTGGCGGCCAACTATAAATCGGCTTATTTAGCCGAAGTTGGCGAGCTGGATGATGCGGCCTATGACGTCTTTGCCGACGACCATCTGCAGCTGGATTTTTCCAGTAAATATCAGTGGTCGGATTCTGTGCAGCTGTACTTCAACATCGTCAACCTCAACGACGAGCCTTATTACGCTTATACCGGACAGCGCAATGCCAATTTCCAATACGAACAGTACGGCCGCAGCTTTGCGCTCGGTCTGCAGATCAGTCACTAAGATGGGAGCACATCGAATGAATTATCCTGTTTTTACAAGTGCGGCCCGCTTTGCATGTACGTTACTGAGCAGCGCTGTGCTGCTCGGTCTGGCCGGTTGTCAGCAACAGCTGCTAACGCTGGTTCCTGTCGGATGCCAAACAGTAGCACGTCAGTCACCCTGCTCACATTACAATCGCTGGCATCAGACCGGCACTTACAGCGCCACAGCCACTGTCGCGGGTCAGACGCTGCAGCTACGCACTGACGCCACAACACTGCAAGTACTGGATAAACAAGGCAAAGTGCTGGCGAGCGCCGCCGGCCGCTTTGAGCGGCTGACTTTGTTACAACAGCAAGCCAATCAGCTGCTCATCACTGCCGTTGATAAAGAAACGCAACAGTTATGGCTGTGGCAGTATCAGGCCGGAGCGCTCACGCCGCGGTTCAACTACACCCTGACCAGCCGGGTCGCCGAAGATCTGTGTTTTTATCAAAGCAAAGAAAATCAGCAGCTCAGCCTGTTTGTCATCGGCGATCGCGGCGGCGCCGACCAGCTGTTGCTGCAACAGCAGGACCAATGGTTGCCACAACCTGTGCCGATGCGCGTGCTGAACCTGCCGTATGACGCCAAATCCTGCGCAGTTGATAGCAGCAAAGGTGTGCTATACGTCAGTGAGCCGCAGGGCTTATGGCAGTTTAACGCTGAAGCAGAATCGGATGAAGCCGGCACGCTGATGCAGGCCCGCCAGCCCTTTGGCGCCATTCAAAGTGAAATCAGCGCCATGCAGCTGTTACCCGACGGCCAGTTGCTGGCTCTGGAAGCAGAACCGGCGCGGCTGCTGCGTTTTACTCCTGCTTCAGACGATAGTTTCAGTGCAACGGCATATTCGCTGCCAACTGAGCTTGCTCTGCAAAGTATGTCACTACAAAGCATGGCGTTGCAGCACAACAATCAGCAGATTGCCCTGCAGTTCGCTGTTGAGCCAGCGCATTTGCTTGACGTGCAGCCGCTGCTGAGCGCGACGCTACCCATCCAGTTACAGCCGGAAAAAACCGCAACGGCTGTCGTTTTTCCGCAACTGCAAGCCACGCTGGAAACCGCGTCAACCACCACGCGCGGTGATGTGATCGACGACCCGGCGTTTTGGCATCACGCCACCAACCCGGCCAACAGCCGTATTCTGGCCACCGATAAACGCTCTGGTCTTGAGGTGTATAACCTGCAAGGGGAACGGGTGCAGCAGCTGCCGGTCGGCCGGCTGAATAATGTCGATGTGCGCTATGGCCTGCGCTGGCAGGGCAAGCCGCACGATATTGCCGTGGCCAGCCTGCGCAACAATAACAGCCTGCAGTTGTTTGCCATTGATGCCACAGGCCAGTTACACGACGCCGGCCAAGTGCCGACCGAATTGGCGGATATCTATGGCATGTGTCTGTACCAGCCCAAAGCCGGTGAGATCTATGCCTTTGTTAATGATAAAAGCGGTCGCATCGACCAGTTCCGCTTACATTCAGACGGCAAACAATGGCAAGGTCAGTGGGTGCGCTCGCTCAAAGTGCCATCACAACCGGAAGGTTGCGTGGCCGACGATCAACATCACCGGCTCTATGTCGGTGAAGAAGATGTCGGCATCTGGCAGTTTGCCGCCGATGCCACCGCAGCTGTGGCCGGACAGCTGGTGATCAGCGCCAATGACAGCGAAGGTCCACTGGTCGCCGACGTTGAGGGCATGGCGCTGCTACCGGCCGGCACTTTTGCCGCGCAACCCCAACCACTGCTGCTGATTTCGAGCCAGGGCAATGACAGTTATGTGCTGTATGAAGCAACGGCGCCTTATGCGTTTGTGCAGCGCTTTCGCGTCGGCACTAATCCAGTTCTGGGTATCGATGGCAGCTCAGAAACCGACGGCCTGGATCTGACCGTGAAAAGTCTGGGACCGGCGTTTCCATTCGGCGCCATCGCGATACAGGATGGCCGCAACCGGATGCCGGAAGCCGGTCAAAATCTGAAACTGGTACCGTTGCAGCAGCTGGAAGCCGTGTTAAAGCGGTAATAGTTATGTGACGAGCACCTTTATCGTACGGCGACGCTGACGCTTGCACGTACCTACGCGCTCATTAACGCTGTAGGTATCGGCAAGCGCAGCGCCGCCGTACGTCACACGCGATCCATGTTCTCACCACCAAACCCCCTCATATAACTTTTCAGTTATATCCTGCTCCGAAAAAGTATTTAAGGTTATTAAGCCGCTCTGTTTTAATGCAGGCTCTTAGATATATAGATGTCTAAACGGAGACTCGTATGCAACAGACCCAACTCACCTGGTGGCAACGCTACAGCCTTATGGCTGCAACAGGCGTTAATCCGCGCAGAACTGGGCCCCTGGCAACCGCAACACCGTCACGACAATCCTTTTACACCGGAACAGCCATGAGTATTGAAGTCCAGCAACTGCGGAAAAATTTCGGCGATTTTAAAGCCGTTGATGATGTCAGTTTGTCGATTAAAAGCGGTGAACTGACTGCATTGCTTGGCCCGTCCGGCTCTGGCAAAACTACCTTATTACGCTTAATTGCTGGCCTGGAACAGGCCGACAGTGGCCGTATTCTGTTTAACGACGAAGATATCAGCGACCGCCATGTCAGTGAACGCGGCGTCGGTTTTGTGTTCCAGCATTACGCCTTGTTTAAACATATGACAGTGGCGGAAAACGTTGGTTTTGGCCTCAGCGTCAAACCAAAAAAATTCCGCCCGTCCAACACTGAAATAAAGCAAAAAGTACAGAAACTGCTGGAGCTGGTGCAACTGGACTGGACCGCAGACCGCTATCCGTCGCAGTTATCCGGCGGCCAACGCCAGCGTATCGCGTTGGCTCGCGCTTTAGCCGTCGAACCTAAAGTGTTGCTGCTGGACGAGCCTTTTGGCGCTCTGGACGCCAAAGTACGCGCCGAATTGCGCCGTTGGCTGCGCCGGTTGCATGACGAAATTCACGTAACCTCGGTATTTGTGACGCACGATCAGGAAGAAGCACTCGAAGTGGCCGACCGCATCGTCGTGATGAATAAAGGCAGGGTTGAACAAGACGGCACGCCGGAGCAGGTCTACGACCACCCGGCCAATCCATTTGTTTACGAATTCTTAGGCACCGTGAATCTATTCCACGCCAGAGTGCGCGACGGCGACCAGCTGGTACAACCCAGCAGCGCCGACTTACCAGCCGAAGCCGCGCAGCTGGAGCAACCTGGCCTCGCCTACGTCCGCCCGCATGAGATTGATGTGTTGCATACACAGGAAGCCGACGCCATCGCTGCCCGTCTCGACCTGATCACCGTGGTAGGCCCAACGGTGCGACTGGAATTACAGTCACAACAAGCCGACCAGATTATCCATGTTGAACTGGATAAAACCCGCTTTAAACAGCTGGGATTATCCGTCGGCCAGCACACCTGGTTAAAACCACGCTACAGCCGGGTGTTTTTGGGCGAAGGGATTTAATCTCTGCAAAGAGCTGTTATCTGACATTTGATAGGTGATGTATCTTAACGGCGATCGTACGGCGACACTTTGCTTGCCGGTACCTACGATCTCAATCAGCGAGTAGGTACGCGCAAGCGCAGCGCCGCCGTACAGAAAACCGCCGTCCATTCACAAATGTCCGTAAATGCCACAAAGCCCGCCCAACACACTGAACTACAAGAACCACGCATCAGCCAAGTGGCATCAAAAAATCTAATGTTTCTGTCACAATTCTTCTTGTGTTTCCGCCACTGCCTTGTCACGAAGCCCGATTAATCTGACGCCCGTTGCTGCAGCCGCAGCGTCAAGCCTCTGAAGGAAAATCGGATGAAACTGCTGACTCACACTCCAACACTGCTGGCCGGCCTGTTTGCCCTGGGTCTGATGAATATCGACGCGGCCCAGGCGGCAGAACCACTGCATCGCTACAGCAATAGCGGCTACTGTCAGCTGGCTGCCAAAGGCACCTCACCATTTCAGCGCAATCTGCTGGCCGCGTATGCCGGCAAACTGGGTTACGCACCAAGCCAACGTGAATGCCGCAGCCTGCAACAGCAACGTGCTGTTGCCACACCGGTGTTTGAATTGGGCAGTGCTATCAGACAATTTGAGCAGGGTTCAGTACGTAAGCTGCCAAACGCCACAGTGGAAAAACTGAAAACGCTGGACTCAAACCGCCAGCAACAGTGGTTTAATCTGGTTGCGGGTTAATCCGGTCACTGTGCGGGCCGGGCGGCACACAAAAACCGCCCGGACATTTCTGCCGGCAACACTTGAGCAGCGCCAGTGCAATTGCCTACAATAGCGCTCTTTTTTTTCAGCAGAATGTGATCATGAACGACACCACCGCACGCCCGGAATTACCAGACCGCCTGTCCGTCCAGCCACGCAGCCCGTTTTACAATGCGGCCGTGTTTGAACACGACATTGGCATCCGCCTCAATGGCAAAGAACGTTTTGATGTCGAAGAATATTGCATCAGCGAAGGCTGGGTCAAAGTACCAGCCGGCAAAGCAGTCGATCGCCGGGGCCAACCGCTGTTGATAAGCATCAAAGGCACGGTTGAAGCCTATTACCGCTAAGACACGGCAACACCACTAAAAACCGCCCGGTACGTCACAGTCTGAGGCGGTTTTTTGTTGCTTCAATTTGTCAAAATACCCGCGGCAATTTGCTGCGCTTGCTGGCGAATTTCATGTAACGCGGTACTTTCCCATAATTCCCCACGCAATAAAGCACCGATGGCAAAGACTGCCGGCTGTACAACGCCTGCCGCGTTCTTCACGCGCAAACTCGCCACATCTGCGGCTAAACCTAAACCCAGCGGCCCCGCCGCCAAAGCACCTGTCGCGATGGCTTGTTGCAGCAGATGGCCCGGCAGATTGCGATAATCCTGCTCCGGACCGGTGCAGTTCAGTACTAAATCTGCTTTGTAATCAAATTTATGCGCCGACATATCACGATGCAACCGGCTATTAATCTGCAGCGCCAGCTGCACTCCCGCCGGCTGCGCTTCAACTACAACACCCGCATGCACTTCCAGCAATCCATGCAGGCGCTGTTGCTGCAGCTGATCATGCAAATGCAGCGGTACCCGATGGCGCGCTACGCCCCATAAATGCCGCAACCGGCGCATAAACAGCGTTTTTTCTGCAGTGCTGAATTGCTGCCAGTAGCGCTGGGTGTGCGGTCTTAATGCATCGATCAGCGGTTCTGCTGACACGCCTAAGCGACGCACCTGATGGCGCGCCCGGTTAAACAGCCGCAATAGCTGGCGTAAGCTGGCCTGCTGCGGCAGCCCTTCACTGAACTGGCGAAGCTGCAGCCCAGGATGGCGGTGCGGTAACATGCCATAGCCATGCGGCGACACCGACAACACTGGCGTTTTCAGACCGGCCCCGCGCAGTGATAACAGCGTATCGACCATCGTCAGACCGTTACCGAGGATCAGCACTTTGCTATCGGGCCTGAGTTTATCAAGCCAGTCATCAGACCAGGGGTTATGGACATAAGCCGGGTGGTCAGCCAACACGGCAAAACCAGCCGGATGGCGTGGTAATTCGTTACCACAAGCCAGCACCAGCTGTTGATAGTTTTGCCATTGCCCTTCACTCTGCAGCCGCGCAATTGTGTGGTCCGTTAAATCAAGGGCGGTCACTTTGGCAGTGCGAAGGCTGACCTGCAGGCCTTTTTGTGCGGCCAGTATCAGCGCTTCCTGCCAGCGCTGTGCGACATAATCACCAAACAAAGCACGGGGCAAATAGGCCTGCGCCAGGACGACGGCGTCGTCGTGTACAAACTGTGGTTGCTGCTGCAGCCATTGCAGAAAATCATCCGGCAGCGTCAGGTCCAGGCTCATCTTGCCGGCTGCTACATTCAGCAAATGCGCCACTTGTCTTGGCTGATAGGCCAGACCGCGGCCAAACTGGCCGGATTGGTCAAAAATCTCCAGCGACAAAGGCTTATGCGCCTGTTTAATCAGCTGCATCGCGACAGAAGCACCGGCCAGGCCCCCGCCAATGATTGCAATTTTCTGCATGTTTATTCTGTACCATCTGCTGAACTACCGCCGCTGTGATAACTGGCCACAACCCTTCCTGTCAATGAAAAAAGCAGTTAAGGTACAGCTGAAGTTCACGTTTTGTCTGCCGGAGTCGCTGATGTTGCAAGCCCGCTCGCCTTTGATCGCCCTGATTACCGGTTGTTCCGGCGGCATTGGTTTGGCTTTGGCGCGTGAGCTGAAAGGCTACGGTTATCAGGTCTTCGCCACGGCCCGCCAGCCTGGTGATTTAGCCCGGCTGCAAGCCGAAGGTTTTGCTGTGTTTGCCCTGGATGTGAATGACCAGCAGCAAATCGATTGTGTGGTCAGACAGTTAACCGCTCAGCAAGGCCGGCTGGATTTACTGGTCAATAATGCCGGTTATGGTGCCATAGGCCCGGTGCTGGATATCAGCCCGGAGCGACTGGCGCTGCAATTTCAGACCAATGTGTTCTCCGTAGTCGCGATGACTAAAGCGGCATTACCGCTGCTGCAACAAAGCCGTGGCACTGTGCTGAATATCGGCAGTGTCAGTGCCAGTCTGGTCACGCCTTTTGCCGGGGTGTATTGCGCGTCTAAAGCCGCTTTGCATGCCATCAGTGAAGCGCTGCGGATGGAATTAGAGCCACTTGGTGTGCAAGTATTATTAGCCGTGACCGGTGCGGTTGACACCGGATTTGCCGACCGCGCCAGCCAACTGGCTGAACAGGTGTTGTCGGAAGATTCCAGCTGGTGGCCCTATCGTGACGGCGTACGGCGCCGTGCCCGTGCGTCGCAGGATTTCCCGACACCCGCCACAGAATATGCCCGCGCACTGGTGCAGGCGCTGCAAACACCCCAACGTCAGTTACACATCCGGGTAGGCCGCGGCAGCTGGTTATTACCGCTGCTCAAAGCGGTGTTACCGAGCAGTTGGTTACATCTGATCCTCAAACGCAAATTTGGTCTGTCGGCGCACTGATTTTGGCGGCAACACCAGCTTTCTCCTGATCTGTATCAACAAATATCTGTTTATATTTTAGCCATCAGCGTTTATACGACTATCTTCTCAAAGCATCGACTTAATTGTTTCAGTTTTTGCTTCCCACCATGTCGCCCACCCACTTTTTTTGCCGGAGTCACTATGTTCTTTTCGCGCCAGAAGACGGACCAACACGCAACGCTGCTTTATGCAAAAGATCTTGCTCTGCTGGAAAACGATTTAAATGCAATCCGCGCCAATATTGCGTTTATCAGTTTTAACCCAGACGGTACTGTGACCGACGCCAATAAATTATTCCTTGATACGCTGGGCTATAGCTATGCCGAAGCCGTGGGTAAACACCACCGCATTTTTTGTGACAAAAGCTACACCGGTAGCAACGCCTATCAGCAATTCTGGCAACAACTGAACCAGGGTACGCCGCAGACGGGGACCTTTACCCGCTTGCACAAATCCGGCAAAACCGTGTATCTGCAAGCCAGCTATTTCCCGGTACTGGATGACACCGGCCGCGTGACCAAGATCTTCAAACTGGCCAGCGATGTGACGGCTGATCAACTGGCGCTGCGGGATAAAAACGCCGTGTTAAATGCGTTGGATAAATCACTGGCGGTGATTGAATTTGCACCGGATGGCACCATTCTCACCGCCAATGAAAACTTCCTGCAGACGATGCATTACCAGCTCAGCCAACTGGCTGGCCAACACCACCGGATGTTTTGTTTTGATGGGTTTTACCGCCAGCACCCTGATTTCTGGCAGCGTCTGGCCAATGGCCAGGTGTTTGCCGGTCGGTTTGAACGCAAAGACTCCCTGGGCCAAAGTATCTGGCTGGAAGCCACTTACAATCCGATCTGCGACGAGCACGGCAAAGTATACAAAGTGATTAAATTTGCGTCCGATATCAGCGAACGCGTGCATTCCGCCCGTCAGGCTGTTGAAGTGGCCGCCGCCACTTCAGAACAAACCTCGCAAATCACCAGCAATGCAGTACTGGTACTGAACGAAGCTGTTGACACTTCAGCCCGCATCGCCAGTCAACTGCAACAAGCAGCCAGTAATGGTAATGAACTGAGTCAACAAGCGAAAAACATCAGCGATATAGTCGCGACTATCCGCGGCATTACCGAACAAACCAATTTGCTGGCGCTGAATGCGGCCATTGAAGCGGCACGTGCCGGCGATTCGGGCCGTGGTTTTGCTGTCGTCGCCGACGAAGTGCGCAAGTTGGCTGGCCGCACCAGCGACGCCACTGCCGAAATTGCCCGGGTGGTCCATACCAATACCGAATTGATCAAGACGATTGATAGTCAGCTGAACGATATTAGTGTGATCGCTGAGCAAGGTCAGCACAGCATCCAGGAAGTTGCCGCCGGTATCGCCGATGTTGGCCAGGGCGTGGCGAACTTTGTCGCAATTGTGGAGAAACTAAAACCTTAAGCAGGATCCACAGTTGATATTTTCTGCTGCGCTCTGACTGTCCACCAGCAAGAACGGTCAGGCGGCAGTGGCATGGCTTTGATACAGTAAGGCCACTTCTGTTCAAGGAACTTGCTGATGTCAGACCCATTTTTAGCGCTGCTGCCGCAGTTATTGCAGTTAATTGAAGCTGCCGATGAACCGCTGACACTGACGGAACTCAGTGCCCGCAGCGGTTATTCCGCCTGGCATTTACACCGTCAGTTCCGCTTTTACTGCGGCATGCCACTACAGAGTTATCAGCGCTTGCTGAAGCTGCAGCGCGCAGCCACAGCACTGGCTTACCGGCAAACGCCGGTGACCGAGTTAGCTTTGGACGCCGGTTATCAACGCGCGGAAAGTTTCACCCGTGCTTTTGGCCGTTGGTTAGGTCAGGCACCGGCACAGTTCCGTCAGCAACCGGATTGGTTATATTGGGCGGAGCACGCCAACCAACTGGATCAAATCGCTGTGACAGCGGATCAAACACATTCTGCCCAGGCGCTGGCTGCAGTCCGGACCGAGCAACGCAGCAGAACCTGTTTATTGCAGTGGCTGCATCAGGGCCATCCGGCCAGCATCGGCAACAGTATCCGGCGTTTTATCGAATTTCGCCGCAGCAACAAGCTCCATCCAGGTCGTTTCGCCACTTTTAACTTGCTGTATGACGACCCGCAGGACACTGCTGCAGCTGAATATCGTTTTGGTCTGGCACTGCAGCTGAATACAGCGCAGCCGGAATTCTTGCAATCGCCAGAGCTTAGTTATGTCGAATTGCCCGCCGGTTTGTATGCACGTTTTGACCATACAGGCCCGGATGCGCAGCTCGAGTCCATTATCCGGGCGATGTACACCGAACTGCTGCCAGCGCGGGGCTGGATCCCGGCCGATGTGCCACTGTTACTGGAACGGATCAGTTTTTTCCCGGATGTGCCGGCGCATCAGGCACAAACCCGGATCTGGCTGGCACTACAAACTAACTGAGCTGGTTCTTGATCAAGGTCAGAGTTCCGGCGCGAAGGACCCGCTACACTAGGCGCTAACTAAGCCACGGAACCGACCATGAAATATCCTAATGCTGCATCCGCTTTGAACCTGATTGGTAACGATGAATTTATCTGGAGCCACTCGATGGCTGCCACGCCATACAGCATGCTGGATGCTTTGGCCCAGGTGGCCCGCGATAAACAGCGGCTGACGCTGCTCAGCCTGCATACCGAAAAAAGCGGCGCCTTATGTGCGCCAGAGCTGGCCGGCCATTTACGCCAACGGGTGTTTTTTGTCGGTGGCCCGACACGCCCGGCCATCAACTGCGGCCTTGCCGACTATGTGCCTTGTTTTTTATCGGAAATTCCAAAGTTGTTCCGCAGCAAAGAGCAACGCATCGACACCGCCATCGTCCAGGTATCGCCACCGGATAAACATGGATTATGTAGCCTCGGTGTGTCGGTAGAAGCCACCCGCGCCGCCATGCAAAACGCCCAGCGTGTCATTGCGCAAATCAACCCGCGCATGCCCCGCACGCACGGCGATTCTTTTGTCCACCTACAGGATTTTGCCGCCTATGTTGAGCTGGAGTCGCAAATTCCGCTGCATCTGCCAGCGGAACAAGACCCGATCACCCAACAAATCGGCGCCAATGTCGCGAGCCTTATTCGCGACGGCGACTGCCTGCAAATGGGTATTGGTGCCATTCCCGATGCGGCGCTGGCCTGTTTGGGTGACCGGCAGAACCTCGGCGTGCACACCGAGATGTTCTCCGACGGCGTGCTGCCGTTATTAGCCAAGGGCGTCATCAATAACCGCAATAAGAAAAAACATCCGGGCAAAGTGGTCACCACTTTTGCCATGGGCAGTCAGGCGTTGTATGACTTTGTCGACGACAACCCGGAAGTAGTGTTTCTCGACGTGGCTTACACCAACGACACGGCGGTGATCCGGCAAAACCCACAGGTGGTATCGATCAACAGTGCGCTGCAGGTCGATTTATCCGGCCAGATCTGTGCCGACTCGCTCGGCACTAAGATTTATTCCGGTGTAGGTGGTCAGATGGATTTTGTCCGCGGTGCTGGTTTATCCGAAGGCGGCCGCGCCATTATCGCGCTGCCAAGCACGGCCGCCGGTGGCACAGTGTCACGCATCAGCTCCTTGTTAAGCCCGGGAGCCGGCGTGGTCACCACCCGCGCCCATGCCCATTACATTGTGACTGAATATGGCGTGGCAAACTTACGTGCCAGAAGCCTGAACGAGCGCGCCAAGGCTTTAATTGATATCGCCGCACCGCAATTTCGCGAACAGCTGGCCCGGCAGGCGTTTGAGGATTGGGGCTTGCGGGTATAAATTCTCTCCCGCACTTCGGCTGCGTTATGGCCCCAGCGCAGCCGGAAATGTCGTCTGGAAATACGGCTGCGCCTGCTGCCATTCGGTGACGGTGAAATATTGCCGGTAACTTTGATACAAGGCTTGTTGTAACGCGGGTGTCGCCATCAGCTGGTCAAAATACTGCATCAGCTGTTGGCCATGCGCAGTGCGGTTGCAGACAATAAAACCTTCGTTGACCAACGGCTGGCCCAGGATCTTGGTCGCGTTGTAAGGGGTCTGGTCTTGTTGTAACCCACGTAAATATTCAATCCGGATCTGATAGTCCAGTACCGCGTCCACCCGGCCTTTTTGCAGCATTTGCCACAGTTTCAGATTCACATCTTCGCCGGAGACCTGATACACCTGCTGCGGACTTGCCTTTATCACGCTATCTAAATCTTTGCCATAACTGCGTCCGGCCGCGACACCGATTTTGCGTTTGGCCGATCCAGCCAACCAGGCCGCCACATCGATAGCCGGTTCTGCGGTTGCGGCACCAGTGCGGATCAGGTGGATCGATGGTGAGACATTCAGCGGCTTCTGACTGAACAATAAATTGGCTGCGCGCTGCGGCGTGCGCATTTTATTGATGGCGCAATAGCCGCTCTGCTGTACCTGGCTAAAACTGCGTTGCAGACTGACATGCTCAAACCGTACTTCCAGCGCACTGCCAGCGTGGCGCTGCAACAAACGCCAATGTGTCATTTGCTGGGCGTAAGCGGCGGCATTTTGGGGACTAAATTCAACTAAGATGGTGACAGTCGATGGCGCCGCCTGCAGCGAACCGCAGCCACAGAACAGGATGAAAAATCCCAGCCAAAATCGCATATGGCCCCCAACCGTATAATATTCTGGCAGTGTAGCCGTAAGTCTGACACAAGCAAATACATCGCAGGCACTTTACCGAGCAATTAACAATTTGCTGATTTTTACCAGATCTTAGCTGCATCTTTCCCGAAAATGACTCATTCTGCTTAATGTGCGGGTGGCAATAATGGCGTTAATTCAGACAGCAATAGCCATCTTGCTGCACCAGTTCCAGCCTGCGTTGCAAACTGGCATCCCCATCACTGACATCGAGTTGGTCACCGGCCGACGCTGGTAATGACCTCGCGGCGAAAGTATCGGGATCTGCTGGCTGGCCGGGCGTTTAAAAATGAGAGTCTTAAGGTCTGATTTTTCGGGCTTTTTCCTGAGTTTACTTGCTGTCTGTCGTTGTTTGGTCTTTAACTGATTATAGGTCTTTTATTGCAGTGACAAACTAGCCAGATGATCAAACGAATGAAAGCCGCGCTTCTGCCCGGCTTGTTGCTGTGTCTGGTGGCTTGCCAACCGCATCCTGAACCAAAACTGCGGATAGGGACCAATTTGTGGCCCGGTTATGAGCCGCTGTATGTGGCACGCGATCAGCAGGCCTTTCAGGCGCTGGATGTTCAGCTCATCGAGTATCGCGCGGCGGGTCAGGTACTGAATGGCTTACGTAAAGGCACTATTAATATGGCGGCCGTCACGCTGGATGAAGCGGTGCGGATCTCGGCCAGCGGCTTGCCGATTGAAGTGATCTGGTTATTTAATATCTCAGACGGTGCAGACCAGCTATTAGCCCGAAAAGGGATCACCCAAATTGCAGAACTCACCGGCAAACGCATCGGTATTGAAAGCAATGCGCTCGGTGCCTATTTATGGCAGCGTTTTTTAACACTGAACCATCTTAATGCTGCAGATTATGAGCTTGTTGGACTAGATTTGGCCGCCCATGCCCAGGCGATGGCAAGTGGTGAAGTTGATGCGGTCATGTCCTTCGAACCGGAAAAAAGCAAACTACTGCGGCTCGATGCGAAGGCTTTGTTTACCAGCAAAGAAGTACCAGGCGAAGTCCTTGATGTGTTGATCGTCCGCAAAACCGGTGACGACGCTCCAACAACAACACAAATCGAGCAGTTTATCCGACAGTACCACCGGCATTTCCAACAGATGCAGCAGAACTGGCATGACTGGTATCCGCAGCTGAATAAGAGGCTCAAACTTTCAGAGCCGGAATTGGCGCAAACATACCGTGAATTGCAGATCCCGACAGTTACAATGCAACTACAGATCTTGTCAAACAAGGCGAACATGCAAAGAATCATGCGGGAGTACCAGCAGGTTCTGCTCGACATTGGGATGATTTCTCAGCCTTGTGACTGCAGTAATCTCATCAATACCCGCTATTTGGAAGCGCTGTAATGCGGCTAAATATCAGTCTGTTACCTTTATTACTGACCCTTGGCCTGTCCTGCCTTGGTATTTCTTTGCTTTACGTGATGCATCAGGGCATGACGCGGGCACAACTGATTGCTAACGAACAACATCACCTTGAAACTGACCTGATGGAACAGCATTCGTTGCTGCAGCTTTACCTGATGAAAAATGATGTTGCATCATTAAAGAACTGGACATCACTGAAATCAGAAAGCCCCCACGTGCTGGCGGTCATGATTGTCGACCCGCAACAAAACATTGTTGCAGCTCATCAGGTCGCTATCGAAGGTGACAGCCTCAAATCCTATCATGCAAATATTGCTGCAGAGCTGGCAACCCTGCCGCCTCAGCAGATGGTAAAACCAATCTTGTTATCAGGCGACACAAATGAACTGATGATGGCGTTACCGCTGCAGTTTGCGAAGGAACAAGGCTGGTTGGTGCTGCAATACGATTTACACGACGCGCTGACATCAGGACTGGCTATCACCCTGCAAAATATGTTGGTTTACCTCGTGAGTATGCTTCTGAGCGGCTTTTTGACTTTTTTATTGTTAAGGAAAATCCTGCACTTACGTTTACGTCGTTTGGAACTGACGTTAAATCAGTATTCTGCAGGGTCACATGATGCAAGAGCGGAGGTGAATGACAATAACGAGTTTGGCAGATTGGAACTGATGCTAAACCGTACACTGGACGCTTTGGATCAGCAAAGAACATTCAGTCAACACACGATGTTGTTCAACCAATTAGTGTTAAATAGCACCACGGATGGCATTGTCAGCACCGACAATCTGGGGCGGATTTTGCAAGTAAATCAGGCCGGATTGAAGATCTTTGGCTATCAGAACGCAGACGAATTAACCGGTCAGGATTTACACTTACTGGTCCCGCACGAGCATCGCCAAGACCATCGAAAACATCTGGTTAAAAGAGAAGCTCAGCCATCAGGCCATTTCCTCAATCGCTTACGGCAAGTTGAAGGGTTGCGCAAAGATGGCTCTAAAGTGCCATTGGATATCACCCTGACCCAGGCATCGCTGGAAGGTCAGCTTATCTACATCGCATTTCTGAAAGACAATACCGAGCAACGACATTATCAGCGTTCGATTGAACAACTGGCTTTCACCGATGAGCTAACCGGGGCAGCAAACCTGCATGGCCTGAAACGTTCACTGCAGGAGAATCCGGCGTTAAACTGGATGTACCTCCTCAATGTCGACGGTATGGCTAATCTGAATAACAGTTTTGGTTTTACTGTTGGCGATCTGTTGATCCAAGCCTTTTACCGGATGTTGCAGCAGCGGTTGGGAAGCGACCATATTCTGGCGCGTAATCAGGGGGCTGAGTTCATTCTATTAAGTAACAAGCCGCCGGCCTATTGGCTTGATGAGTTTCAGGCGCTGCAAGGCTCGGAGTTACATCTGGTTGGTTTTACTGTAAAGCTGAGTTTCTGCACGACCTTCCAATTACTACAAACCACTGAAACTATTGAGACACAATTGCATAGTGCTGAAATAATGATGCGTCAGGCGAAATCTGCAGGTCGCGGCAGCATGTTGCAAGTAGACCCCGGATTGATCCAGCAACTGCAGACAAATGCTTTCATTTGTCATCAGCTGGATCAGGCGATCCGGGATGAACAACTGTTTTTTCATTACCAGCCTAAATTTGCCGCACTGAGCCGACTCCCGGTTTCTGCAGAAGCCTTATTACGCTGGCAACTTAATGGACAATTTATTTCGCCGGGGATTTTTATCCCATTAGCAGAGCAAAGTCACCTGATGCCACAATTAGACCGTTTGGTTATCAAGCAGGCTTGCCGGCAAATCAGAGCTTGGCTTGACAATGGCTGGCAAGTGATGCCCATTTCGATCAACTTATCAGCCCGGCATCTAGTGGATGACAGCACCATTGCTTATATATTTGAAAAAGTTGGCGAATTCGATATCCCAGCCCAACTGCTGGAAGTTGAAGTGACGGAATACAGTCTGATTGAAGATGAAACACATACAGCAGAAAACATGCACAGGCTGATCAAAGCGGGGATCGGTATTGCAATCGATGACTATGGCACTGGTCATTCAAATCTGGCGACCGTATTAAGTTTGCCGGTACAGAACCTGAAAATTGATCAAAGTTTTATCCGTAAAGGCATGAGCAACTCTAAAGGCCGTGCCATCCTGGAAAATATCCTGCAATTGGCCAAATCTCTGCAAGTGACCACCACAGCAGAAGGCGTAGAAACGGAAGAGCAGCTGGCTTTCTTACAGAAATCGGGTTGCGAGTATATTCAGGGCTATCTGTTGTCTAAACCCCTACCATTGGCTGAATTTGAGTTAATAATGAAAAGTTACGGCACGCAAGAGCAACCAAGTAGCAAACCACCAGTGCTTACTCAGGCAAAAACAACTTCGTAATCCCGCTCGACACCTGTTGCCACTCTTTGGGACTAAAATACTGCTGATAATTGTGCAACAGTTGTTGCTGTAAGCTTGGTTGCTGCAGTAACTGATCAAATAGACTAATCAGCTGCTGGCCGCGTTCACTGCGACGACAAACCAAATAACCGACGATGAAATGGGGTTCACCACGAATGGTCGTGGCCTCAATATCATCGCTCTGCTTTGCCAGTAAATTGCTGCGAGCACTGTAATCAATCAGCGCATCGAGCCGGCCTTTTTGCAGCATCTGCCAGAGTTTGGTATGTGAGTCCGCGCCAGCGACTTGATAAAAACGCGCGCTTTGTTGTGCTATCAGCGCATCCAGTGCCGGGCCGTAGCTACGCCCTGCGGCAATGCCGATTTTAAGCCGCGGCGAGGTCGCCAGCCAGCCTGCCAGATCAACATCTGCCGGCAGTGGCTGTGTAGCCGGGTGGATTAATTTTAGCGGTGCACCGATATTCAGCGGATAGCGGGAAAACAGCAGTTGCTGCTCACGTTGTGAAGTCTTTCGTTTGTTCAGACTACAAAAGCCGTCTTGCTGCACCAGCTCCAAACTGCGTTGCAAACTGACATGTTCATAACTGACATCAAGCTGGTCACCGGCAAAATCTCTAAGCAGTTGCCATTGCTGCTGTTGCAGCTGATAAGCCTCTGCACCTTGTTCACTGAACTCCAGCAACATGGTCACACGAAGTGGTGTCGCCGCCAACGCCGCTGACATCAGTAAATCAGGCAGCAACAGACCAGCCAGCAGCAGAAGTAACTTCATAACGCTTACTCACTCAACGGATACACCAAAATTGAGTATAGCGAGCGTGCCTGACCCGGCAAGTTAACGCTTATTCCGGCCGGCGACACGCCTCAGCTTCGGCTAAATCGCGCGCAGCGCGCCATTCCAGGCTGCTTTTTAACACTAAAGTGATGAGCGCCAATAAAGCCAACAAAGACGATACGGCAAAAGCGGCGGCAAACTGATATTCGTTGTACAGAATTTCGATATGCAGCGGCATGGTATTGGTCTGCTCGCGGATTTTTCCGGACACCACAGACACAGCACCAAACTCACCCATGGCGCGGGCGTTACATAAAATCAGCCCGTACAGCAGCGCCCATTTGACAGAAGGCAAAGTGACGCGGATAAAGGTCTGCCAACCGCTGGCGCCCAGCGTCAGCGCGGCTTCTTCGGCTTCACGGCCCTGCTGCTGCATCATCGGGATCAGCTCGCGTGCTACATACGGAAAGGTAATAAAGATGGTGGCGAGTACGATGCCCGGCACCGCAAACATCACTTGTAAATCATGGTCATTCAGCCATTCGCCCCACCAGCCGCGTGCACCAAAAATCAGCATCAGGCTTAAACCGGCAATGACCGGCGAAACTGCAATCGGCAAATCAATCAGCGTGATCAGGAACTGCCGGCCGCGGAATTGAAACTTAGCAATGGCCCAGCTTGCGGCGAGGCCAAAAATCGCATTACAGGGCACTGCGATCACGGCGGCGATTAAGGTCAGTTTAATGGCATGGGCCGCGGCTGGTTCGGTCACGGCAGCCAGATAGACTTGCCAACCTTTACTAAAGGCTTCGCCAAACACTATCACCAGCGGCAGCAACAAAAATAACGCCAGAAACCCCAGCGCGAAGGTTAATAATAACGCCCTTAACCACAAAGGTTCGGTCGTGGCGCGTCGGGGTTGAAACTGACCTGAACCTGCACTCACCGTCCACCTCCGTGCCGCTGCTGGCTCCAGTGCTGCAACGCATTAATCAATAACAATAATAAAAACGAGATCAACAGCATCACACTGCCGAGCGCCGCAGCGCCGGCATAATCAAATTCTTCCAGACGCGACATAATCAGCAGCGGCGTGATCTCCGTGCGAAACGGCATATTGCCGCTGATAAACACCACAGAACCGTATTCGCCGATAGCGCGGGCGAAGGCTAAAGCGAAACCGGTCAGCAAGGATGGGATCAGCGCCGGAAAAATCACCCGGCAAAACACCTGCAGCCGGTTCGCTCCCAGACTGGCCGCCGCTTCTTCCAGTTCCTGCTCTAAATCCTCCAGCACCGGTTGCACAGTGCGCACGACAAAAGGCAGACCGATAAACACCAATGCCAGCGTGACGCCAATCGGCGTATAGGCGATTTTGATGCCCCACTGGTAAAAGTACTGACCAATCCAGCCATTTGGCGCATAAATCGCCGTCAGCGCAATACCGGCCACTGCGGTGGGGAGTGCAAAGGGCAAATCGACCAGTGCATCAATGATTTTCTTAAACGGAAAGCTGTAGCGTACCAATACCCAGGCCACCAGCAAGCCAAATACCAGATTAATCAGCGCGGCAATAAAAGAGCTGCCAAAGGTCAGCTGATAGCTGGCGATGGCACGTTCGCTCGCCACCACTTTGACAAAACCAGCCCAGTCCAGCTCCAGGCTTTTCAGCACCAGCGCCGACAATGGCAGGAACACCAGCAGACTCAGATAAAAGGTGGTGAATCCCATGCTGAGACCAAAGCCGGGCAACACCGGTTTGTGCGAAGCTTTTTTAAACAACACGAATTCTCCTTTGGCCGGACTCAGCGCGCATAAATCTGATCAAAAATACCGTCTGCGGCAAAATGCTGCTTTTGTACCAAATCCCAACCGCCAAAATCTGCGATGGTTTTCAGCTCCAGTTGCGGCAACGCCGCCACACCTGGCACCGGCTGCAAAGGCCGGAAATAATGCTCAGCCGCTAACTTTTGTGCCGCTGGCGTGTATAAAAATTCTAAGTAAGCCTGCGCCAGCGCAGTGGTGCCTTTACGCTCGGTGTTTTTCTGCACCACCGCCACCGGCGGTTCGGCCAGCACTGAAATCGACGGCACCACAATTTCAAACTGATCCGCACCCAATTCTTTGACTGCCAGATAAGCTTCGTTTTCCCAGCTTAACAACACATCACCAATACCACGGCGGGCAAAAGTGCCGGTCGACGCCCGCGCACCGCTGTCGAGTACCGGCACATTGCGATATAACTTTTGCACAAAAGCTTGGGCGCCAGCTTCGCTGCCACTACTTTTCAGGCCATAAGCCCAGGCCGCCAGATAGTTCCAGCGCGCGCCACCAGAGGTTTTTGGATTGGGCGTGATCACATCGATGTTATCGCGCACCAAATCGTTCCAGTCGAGGATTTTCAGCGGATTGCCTTTACGCACCAGAAACACAATAGTCGAACTATAGGGGGAGCTGTTATGCGGTAATTGTTGTTGCCAGTTCGGTTCAATCAGCTTGCCAACCCGCGCCAGTGGCTCTATATCCGCAGCCAGCGCTAAGGTCACCACATCAGCGCGCAGACCATCCAGCACCGCACGGGACTGACTGCCAGAGCCGCCATGCGACTGCTCGACAATCAGCCTGTCACCGGTTTTTTCCAGCCAGACTTCGGCAAATTGTTGATTAATATCGCGATAAAACTCGCGGGTTGGGTCGTATGACACGTTCAGCAACCGCACTTCTTTGGCTTGTAATTGCGGCAACAACGCCAGCCATAGCAGCGGCAACAACAGCCAAAACCGAAGCGAACCGGTTCGGCGCGATGACGGCTGCAAGTGGCGCCATGTCGCGCTGACTTGCAGAGAAAAAGTAAATTGTGGCAACGGCTTACTCCGCACTCAGGACTGACCGCCGGTCGCGAGGCTCCGGCAGTTTCAGATATACAGACGTCTGAACATCTCTTGATGGCAGTAAGACTAAATCAATTCGGTCAAGATAAAAAGAATCAAAAAGTGCAGAGCTATAACCAAAAGTTATGATGCGACTGTCAGCGCCGGATCCGGTAGTGCCAACAGGTCCAGCCAATCAGCACCATGCCGCTACATACCCAACAGATCCCCAGTAATACCAGTAAGGCGGCATTAAACGGGGGCATCATAGTGCTGAGCAACATCAGCAAGACCGTCGCCAGCACAAAACCGCTGGTCAATGCGCGCATCACACCCAAAATCCACCAGCGTTGTTTGCGGCCATAAGATTCCGCCGCCCCACACAGCATCAGCACGGCCAGCAGGCCACCGAGCGCCAGCAAAGCGCGCAGCGCAGGCCCGGCATACAAGCTTTGATGCGCCGCGTAGCCGAGATTTCGCAGCGACCAGGGGCTGCTTTGCCAATAATCAGCCTGCGGCAGCACCTGTAACTGTGTATTCAGTGATTGTTGCCTGAGCTGATAAGGCGCGCTTTGCGGCCAGTTGGGCTGTTCGGTTAACAACCATTTGCCGCTGGCTAAATCCAGCTGCACTTTGGCGACGGGCCAGCCCGGTGTTTGCAGCAAGGCCGAAAGTTCTGGCTTAGTTGCTGCCATGACTGTTTCTTTGTCGGCAGCGACTGGCTGCGGCAGCGGTTGTGGAAACAGGGCCTGATAGTAGGCGGCACTGTGTTGCTTAATGAGATCCGGTGCCCAGTTACCGTATTGCGTCAGCAATGCCGAGCCAAAATACCAGCAAAGCCACGGCAGACTTAGCAGCGCCCCAACCAAGTGCCAGCGTAACGGCCCGCGGCCGAGGACATGGCTCAATAGCTGCGTGGTACCGGCTTGCCGCCAGCGCTGCCACAGCAGATAAACACCAGACCCAGTTAATGCCAGCAGCGCAACCGACAGCCCGATTAATAGCGGCTGCGCCGCACGCTTCAACAAGCCCGCCAGCTGATAATGCAGTGAAAAAAACAATTCACCAACGCTATGCCGACTGTTGCCAGGTGTCAGCTCCAGCGGTTCACCGAGGGCGGTGAGACCCGCCTGCGCAGGATCTGTCGGAAGTTGTAGCCAATAACGGGTTAAGGTCCAGCTACCCGGTTGCTGTAGATGTAACGTCAGATAAGGTTTGCGGGGGAAAGCGAATTCCACATACAGCTGGGCGGCAGCAGGCGCATGCTGTTGTTGCCATTGCAAGGCCAGCTCTAGTTGCTGCGCAGGCGCCATCTCGACGGCGCGGGCCGGCGCCAGCGCCGGCGTCAAAGCCAAATCCAGTTCAGCGCGATATAGCGATAAAGTGCCACTCCAGCTCACGATAACCGCCAGCGGCAGCAACACAGCGCCCGCCAGCGCATGCAGCGCTTTTTGCCGTTTCGCCAGTTGCAGCAAACCAAACGCCAGTACAATCAGCAGCACCAGCTCCGTCAGCTGGGTCCATAACAGCGCATCGACAACACCCAGCGCCGGCGTCAGCCAGGACAACAGCCAAGTTGCCAGTTCGCCACTAAGCCAATATCCCAGCGCACCGCCGAGGCTTAACCAAAGAATGTTGCTGAACAATGGGCTTCCTTTTGAATTGTTGCTTTGCGGCGGAAGTGTACGGCGACGAACGTACGGCGGCGCTGGCGCTTGCCGGTACCTACCCGGTACCTACCCGAGACCTTCCTGTTATTGGCTTGGCGGTTTAGGCGAAATCCCGTATAACAAGCGCATATTTTTTCCACGCGGATTGTCGCATCAATGCAGTTGACTGAACAACATCACCCTGAGTTTGGTGACATTGCCAAACAAAAAATCGCTGAATTTAACGCGCTACACTGGGACACCAGCCTGCGCCAGCCGCTCGGCCTCGCTATCCATGCTGACGACGGCACCTTGTCAGGCGCCCTAGCCGGCCGCACTTTTGGCAACTGGTTTTATCTGGAATCGTTTTGGCTCGCGCCAGAATTACGCGGCAAAGGCCAGGGTTCAGCACTATTAAACCGCGCCGAACAAATAGCCCGCGAACGCGGCTGCCGTTATGTGGTACTGGACACTTTAGATTTTCAAGCCCGGCCTTTTTACGAAAAACACGGCTATCAACTGCAGTGGACCCAACAGGACTACCCTTTCGCCGGCGGCGCTAAGTATTTTATGAGCAAGGTGCTTTAGTGCAGCCCTCTCATTAATTGGTACATAGTGGCAAACCCGACACCGCTACCACTGCGTTCGCCCGTTCACGGTGGCGGGTTTGTTGGGGTTTGGGAACAGCAGCTTTGAGCGAGTTGTAGTCATCGAATATGGGGTCTTGTACGGCGACGCTGCGCTTGCCGGTACCTACGATCTCAATCAGCGAGTAGGTACGCGCAAGCGAAGCGCCGCCGTACGCAAAGCTACCGCACATTTCCCAATGTCAACTTCTGCTACAAAGCGATGATTCAACTGAACTCGCAAAACGGCCGGATGATTACAAAAGCAGACCCTCTGCAGCAGGGATGCTGCAGAGGAGCCTACATGTCTGCGAGACCCGGGAGTATTCACGGCGTGCGTGTGACGCCCAGTCTGTTGTAAGCGGCCGTGCCGTTCGCCAATGTTTTCTGGTTGAATCAAGCACTACAAACGGTGGACTGAGACAATTTAATGACAATTAGCCTGTTCCTCAGTTTTACCAAAATAGGCTTCAGACACATCCCACCACTCAAGGCTCAATCCGGATCTGCTTAATCAACACCGGCTGTTTCGGGCTATGGAAGGCAATCGGTTTTGCGCCGGGATTGTCGATCCACTTTTCGTCGACTGGCAGCGCGGCAAAGGCGTCCAGTACTTTGTCGCCGTCGGTCAGCTGGCCGAAATTGGTGTATTTGCCGTCTAAATGCGCGCGGCGTTCCAGGCAGATATAGAACTCAGTGCTGCCGCTGTTGGGGTCTTCGTCGCGGGCCATGCCAAGGCTGCCGCGGATCTGCGGCAGATTATTGGAGAACTCGGCCGGGACGCGATATTTTTGGTGGTCCGAATGATTGTCGTCATTGATGCCGGCTTGTGCGACATGGCCTTTCACCACGCGATAAAATGACTTGCCGTTGTACCAGCCAGCGTTGGCCAGTTCAATAAAACGCGCGGTAGTTTTTGGCGCCGCTTGCTGGTGCAAATCAAACTTCATTGTGCCGATCGTGGTTTCAATCACCGCAGTTGGCGCCGCCTGTACTACGCCGACCCCAGCCAAACTTAATAATAACACCGCACTTTTTAGCAGCTTCATCCGCTTTTCCTTGTGGTTTATTGCAATAAAATGGTGATTTGATTGGTCTGGCCTTTGGCTTCCTGCGCGCCAAACGGCAAAACTAAATCTTCTTTGCCATCGTCGTTTAAGTCATTGACCAGTAAGTTAATCGCGCGTTTTGGCAGCTTAATATTCTGCCGCGTACTTTTATCGGAAAACAGCTTCGCACCAACCGGCGCATAGCTGCGCAGCGTGTCTTCATCTTCGGCTTTAAGCAAAGTCGCTTTACCGTCAGCGCCTTTTAGCACTGCGGTGACCGGCAAGTTAAACTGGCCGCTGCCAAGCGAAATGCCGACATCCACTTCCTGGCGGTGCACCGGTTTGGTGCCAAAACTGCCATCAGCCTGCTGTTTGTAGAACAACCAGTCGACCGACGCTGAACCGGTCAACAGCGCCGACACTATTTTACTGATGCCGATATCCGCCGCCGGCGTGTAAAAATCTAACCGGCCGTCAGCGTCTAAATCAGCAAACTGCACATCAAACTGCACGCCGGTGGTGTTGATTTGCTGATCTGCGGTCGTTGGAAATACCAGCTTGCCGTTGTCATTACGGCCATAGTGAATGCGGTAGCTGTATTTCTGCTCCATCACATCAACATAATGCTGTTGTTGCACTACTAAATCGGTGACTTTATCGCCATTTAAGTCGAGTAGCCGTTCCAGCCGCGTGATGGTCAGGCCTTCGTAGCTACGGCCATCGCCGCCACGTTGCTGCGCCTGCACGTCCGGCGTCAGGCCAAGCCCCAGCGGCACCACTGTGGCCGTGGCGGCAAAGCTGCCATCCGCTTGCTGCGGGTAAACCCACAGGCTGTCGTCGACGTTAAACACAATATCGGTGCGGCCATCCAGCGTGAAATCGACCTGGCGCGGCGTTTTCAGTAAAAAATCCGGGTCTTTCTGGAAAATCTGCATTTGTGCAGCGATTGGCAAGGCATAAGTGCGAAAGGTGCCGTCTTTTTGCTGCATCAGCACCTGCAGGGCACGAAAATCCGGGATCAGAAAATCGGTCAGGCCGTTTTGGTCCAAATCAGCGGCGAATTCCAGCTCCAACATCCGTTTGGCATCGGTCACCGGATAAGCCGATGGTGCACTCGCCAACTGGCGCCACTTTTTACTGTCGCTTTGATAATGCCACAGCGCATCCTGCCCCATCGCCACCAATTGACTGCCAACGTGGCCGGCCAAGGTCGCCGGCTGGAAAAACTGCACCTGTTCCGGCAAAGCGATTTGTTCAGTGCTGTTGTTGGCATAGTCGACCCGGCTTAACCAGCGGAACTCGTGATTGTGGCCGGACACCAACAACACCGGCTGACCCGGTAAACGCACCACACTGCCGTTGGCCGGATGATCCAGTTTTACTGTGGTCGCTTTGAGTTGCAGCGCCTGCACCGGCGTCAGCACTAACGCGCCGGCCAGACATGCGGTCAGCAGTTTGCCTGATGGGATGTAATAAACAGAAAACGAGCGCAGCGCCGGGGACATCCTGTGGTTCCTCATCTTAGACCAATACCAAAGTACAGAGCAGCATACGCTGCATCACAGTTCAAAGACCAACAAATGTGTAACAAATTCAGTCGTTAAAGCATTTTTTTCGATGAATATACGTCGCAACCCTGCGAAAGATTTCCGGTCAGCGCCGGTTCGGGCTAAAATAACCGGCTTTGTTGTGTGTTGGAGATGTGTGATGTCAATTAACTGGTTCCCGGGTCATATGCATAAAGCCCGCAAAGAAATTGCGGAGGTGATGCCCCAGGTTGATGTCATCATCGAGATGCTCGACGCCCGAATTCCATTCTCCAGTGAAAACCCGCTGGTGCCTGAACTGCGTGGCGACACGCCATGTATTAAAGTGCTGAATAAAGCCGATCTGGCCGATCCGGCCATCACTGCCATCTGGCAGGCGCATTTTGAGCAGGAAGCCGGTGTCAAAGCCATTCCAATCAGCCAGCAGGACCCGGCGCAAATCCGCGCTTTACTTGACCTTTGCACCACCTTATTGCCAGACCGCAATTTCGACGTGCGTGGCCCGCGCGCGATGATTATGGGGATTCCCAACGTCGGTAAATCAACGCTGATCAATACTTTAGCCGGCCGGGTCATCGCCAAAACCGGCAACGAAGCCGGCGTCACCAAATCTCAGCAACGGATTAAACTCGATAACGGTGTGATCCTGACCGACACGCCAGGCTTTCTGTGGCCAAAACTCAGTCCGGCCAGTTGTGGCTATCGCCTCGCCATTACCGGCGCGATTAAAGAAACCGCTTTTGATTACGGCGATATCGCGATGTTCGCGGCCGAATATCTGCTGGAACATTATGCCGATCAGGTGTTAAGCCGTTATCAACTGAAAGAAAAACCAGAAAATGACCTGGCGCTGCTCGACGCCATTGGTGAGCGCCGCGGCTGTATGGTGAAAGGCGGCGTGGTCGATGTGACCAAAGCCGGCGCCATTCTCATCAATGAGTTACGTGCGGGATTGTTTGGCCCCATCACGCTGGAAACCCCTGATATGGTGACAGCAGAAGTCACCAATGCTAAGTTAGAGGAAGCCCGCAAAACCAAAGAAAAAGCGGAGCGTGATAAAGAGCGGGCGCGCCGCACCAAGAAAAACCGTCGCTGACGCCCAGACCCAGGTTTGCCACATCTGCAGGTTGCCCCTTTGGCAATCTCCGGCTGTGGCCCACGTACACGGAGTTTGCGATGTCTCGTCTGTCCCGCCAGCAGTCGCTGTTGGCTTTGTTAGTTTCCGGCTGTTTCACCCTATCGGCGCACGCCGCGCCTGTGCTTATCAGCAATATCAAAGGTTATGGTTTTGACGAGCAGCGTCAGCTGCTGTCCTTCAGCGAGCTGGTATTTGATGATGCCACTGGCAAAGTACTGGCGCGCGGTCAGGGCATTGCCAAAGACTACCCGGCTGCCAGCAAAATCGACGGCATGGGCCGCACTTTATTGCCAGGGCTGATTGACGGCCACGGTCATGTGCTCGGCCTTGGTCAGAACCTCAGTCAGGTCGATTTACGTGAAAGCAGCTCCGAAGCGCAGGCTGTCGCTAAAACCGCTGCTTTTGCCAAAGCCAATCCGCAGGCGCAGTGGATTTTAGGCCGCGGCTGGAACCAGGTGTTATGGCCCAGCCAGCAGTTTCCAGGCAAACAGTTGCTCGATGAAGTGATCAAAGATAAACCGGTCTGGCTGAGTCGCGTCGACGGCCATGCCGGCTGGGCCAACAGCAAAGCGTTAGCGCTTGCCGGCATCAGCAAAGACAGCATAGACCCGCCGGGCGGCCAGATCCTGCGTGACGCCAACGGCGAACCCACCGGTGTGCTGATCGATAACGCCATGCTAATGCTGGAAAAACAAATTCCGGCCATCAATGAAGCCGAACGCGTCAGTGCGCTGAACGCGGCTTTTAACCATTTGCTGTCGCTTGGCATTACCAGCACCCATGATGCCGGCATCGACGCGGCCAACCTCGCCACTTACCAGCAATTACGTGAAGCCAAACAGCTACCGCTGCGGCTGTATCCAATGTTGTCAGCGACAGATCCGGCGCTGGAAAGCTGGCTCAAAGCCGGCCCCACCGACGACCCACTGGATTTCCTCGATGTGCGCTCAGTGAAAATTTATGGCGACGGAGCCCTTGGCAGTCGCGGCGCTGCATTGTTAGCCCCCTATAGCGACAAGCCAAAAGAAACCGGTTTGTTAGTGACTCAGCCGGATAAACTGACGGCAGTAATGAAACTGACCATCGACGCCGGTTTCCAGGCTAATGTGCACGCCATCGGCGATTATGCCAATCAGCTGGCGTTAGACCGCTTTGAAAGTCTGCAAACTGAAGCACAGCGCAAAGCTGGCCGCCACCGCATTGAACATGCACAAATTGTCGCGCCAAAAGACTTGCCGCGTTTTGCCGCATTACATGTGCTGCCGTCGATGCAACCGACGCATGCTACTTCGGATAAAAACATGGCAGGCGATCGTTTAGGCGTGGCACGCCTGCGCGGCGCTTATGCCTGGCGCAGCCTTGTTGATGATGGCAATCGGATTGTCGGCGGCTCAGATTATCCGGTGGAACTGGCCAATCCGTTTTTTGGCATTCATGCTGCTGTGACGCGGCAGGACCAGCAAAATCAGCCGGCCGGTGGCTGGTTGCCGGAGCAAAAACTAACCCTGGTTGAGGCGCTGCGTAGCTTTACCGTCGATGCCGCTTATGGCGCTTTCCAGGATCAAGCGATGGGTAGCCTTGCGCCCGGTATGTGGGCTGACTTTATTCTGGTCGACCGCGACATCGTCAAAGTCGCGCCGGAGCAACTGTGGCAAAGCAAAGTGCTGGCAACTTATGTCGGCGGCGAACTGAAGTACCAATTCCGTGAATAAAAAGTCCGGGAATAGAAAGTGCCGTGAGTAAACCGGTCCGTGAATAAATAAGGTTTTTTATGATTAGCCAGAAATGGTCAAAACTGATTAAGTCACTGCATTTAAAGAAGTTTCGAAAAGCAGAGCAACTGTTTTTTGTCGAAGGGGAAAAAGCAGTGCTGGAAGTCCTGGCGGCCCATTGGCCGGTCAAAGCCTTGTTTGGCACGGCCGACTTTTTTGACCGTTATCCTGAAACCGCATATGCCGCCGAGATGAGCCACCCTTGCTCCGCCAGTGAACTGGAGCAGGTCGGCACTTTTACCAGCAATAATGCGGCGCTGGCCGTGCTGGCCATTCCGCAATACGCACCTTTTGCCGAAACTGTTGGAGACTGGACGCTGGTACTGGATAACGTCAATGACCCCGGCAACCTTGGCACTATTATCCGCATCGCCGACTGGTACGGTATCCGTCATATCCTCTGTTCCGCGGATACGGTCGATACCTTTAACCCTAAAGTCATCGCCAGTGCCAAAGGCTCGTTTTTGCGGGTCAAACTGCATTATGGCGATTTAGCGCCAGTACTGAGCCAGGCACAGCAACCAGTCTATGGTGCCTTTTTAGACGGCGATTCAGTACATCAGCTGGCTTTGACCAACACTGGTGGTTTTATTGTGCTTGGCAATGAAGCCAATGGTATCAGCGACGCCATCGCGGCCTGCGTGAACCGCCGTATTACCATTCCCGCTTTTGGTCAGGCTGAGAGTTTAAATGTCGGCATCGCCAGTGCGGTGATTGTCGATAATTTGCTGCGGCTTTCCGGCAAATAGCTGGCTGAGAAAGCAACGAATCCTTAGTTTTTACCAATAAAAAAGCGCCCGCAGGCGCTTTTTTATTGTCTCAAGGCTGACAACAGCCACACATCAGGCGGCTTTATTCTGTGTCGGATTGCGCTGCCGGCGCCATGCCAGCAGCGGTAAGCCAAACAACAGCCCACCTAAACCGGCACCGCCCCCGCCGCCCGAACCAGAGCCTGAGCTGCCGGTATTCGGCGTCACCGGATCGCTGCTGCGCGTGGCATCCAGCGGATATTTATCACTGCTATCCGCCACACCGTCGTTGTCATCATCCGGGTCCGCGTTATTGCCGATGCCGTCTTTGTCAGTGTCAACTGACTCTTTAGGATCTAACGGGAAAGCGTCGGCAGAATCTGCCACGCCGTCGTTATCGTCATCAGAGTCAGCGTTATTGCCGATGCCGTCTTTGTCAGTATCCAGCGTTTCTTTTGGATCTAACGGGAAAGCGTCGGCCGTATCTGCCACGCTGTCGTTATCATCATCCGGGTCGGCGTTATTACCGATACCGTCTTTGTCGGTATCCACAGACTCTTTTGGATCCAGTGGGAAAGCATCTGCAGTATCTGCCACGCCGTCGTTATCATCATCCGGGTCGGCGTTATTGCCAATGCCGTCTTTGTCGGTATCCAGCGTTTCCGTCGGATCTAACGGGAAGGCGTCGCCGACATCCGGCGTGCCGTCATTGTCGTCATCCGGGTCAGCGTTATTGCCAAGGCCATCCTGATCAGAATCAATGGTTTCCGTTGGGTTATAAGGCATCGCATCGCTGCTATCCGGTACCGAATCATTGTCGTTATCGGTGTCGGCATCATTCAGAATGCCATCGCTGTCGACATCGTTATCACCACCGGCGCTGGCCCCGATACGCAGTGCTTCCGGCATAGTATTCAGCAACTGATTACCTGACTGCGTCAGCACCTGCAGTCGCAGATCCAGCCATTGCTCGCCGGCACGCAGCGGCAACGGGAACTGGTGCAAACCCGCGTTATAGCCGTGATAAACCAGCTTCCATTCGCCATCTTTGGTTTTTAGCAGGACTTTAAACTCTTTCACCGGATCTTGTTTTGAGGCAACTTCGACACTGAATTTGTTATCAATCCGGCTGATGGTGTCGCCACGATCCACGCGGTTAAACGTGGCCAAATCGACAAAGTAAGGCGATTCTAAACCCGCTTTTAGTTGATCAAAGCGAACTTCCCCCATTAGCCCCTGGCTGTCACGACCATCCAGCGGATACTTCAGGTAGACAGCATTTTCTTTGCAATCATATGGCTGAATAAGGTCAGTGCGAAAATGTGCGGGGGTCGCGCTGCCAACCCAGAGATTTGCTCTGAACTCGTTCAACAAATTGGCTTGCGGGCCACACTGATGGCTGGCTTTAATCTGGGTATAAGCCGGTACATCGTTTTGCCATAAGTCATTAAAAATATTGTTGCCGTAATGTAAGTCTGTGACACGGTGCCTTGGGTTGATAAAAAGCCCATCTCCATTGGCTTGCAATGGCGAAGTCAGGTAACGCAAGTTGTTATCAAAAGACAACTCACGGGATCCTGAACTGTAGATCAGCTCGAGATCAGACAATTTTGTATAACTGCATGACTCTGCCTTACAACGGAATTTTTGCAGCTTGCCATCGTCCGCCAATCGCCAGTGCTGGGTTGTGGTTGATGCACTGCTTTTTGTCCAATCGACAAATTGTATTCTGCTATCCGGTATTTCGTTGGCATGCAGGCCAATCGATTTCTGCCAGATCCTCAGATCCAGCTGCCCAGCCAGTTCTGTGCCACTTGCTGCACCCAACACAAACGAATAACCCGGTTTTTCCGCTTGCTTGCGCAACCGCACCAGATTTTGCTCAGTAAAGTCCATCTCCAGATCTTGTGTCTGTAGCGGTGGATTAAAACGGTAACTCGCCATTATCAAGTGCTGAGGCATAGTATCTGACAACAACAGCTGCTGCTGACTGTGCAGGTTAAAGCTGGCTGGCACGTCGCTCAGATACACCTCTGCAGGCGGCTGGGTTTCGCAAAGTGTCCGGCACTCCCGCCAGAACGTAAAACCGCTCACCAATTGTTCACCATCAGACAGCGATACAGCACCAAACGATTTCTTGGAATCGCCGGCCCAGAATGGCGCGCCATTTTTGGTCGGCGCTTTGAGTCGTAAACGATGCTTGATTTCAGTATTGGATAGCGTGATTTCCGGCGTGGCCACCACATCGATATCAGTACGGAAGATCCAGTTATCGCGCTTGATCGACAGATTTTTTGTTTCTTCCGGCATTAGCGCAGCAGGTGGCAAAAATGCATCGGCAAAAATATGAATCGTTTTATCCGTTAACCGCAGATTGACACTGGATAGCCCCCACAGGTTGTAGCGGGAAGCGACTCTCGACCACTTCGGCGTGTAAATACCTACCGAATTCATCGAACTGGCCAAATTCAGCTTCAACAGAAAGTAATGATCCAATATCACCGGAAGATTTTGGCTATGGCTACCTCCGGTCAATTCAATATTGAACTGGTGCACCGCATTTCCGGGTGGGTTTTCAGGGACTTTTGACGCATCAACCTGATAGCTGAGATCGATCTCTTTTGTCTCGCCTGACGCTAATTTGACAGATGAACTACTTAAAGTGGCGGTCAAAAATGCCGGTGTACCTGAGGTTTTTAAAGTTAATTCAATGGCCTGGCTTGAGTTGTTTTTGACACTGAAACGGCGGGTTCCCTGCTTAACGAAATCAGCACTATTCAAAAGCCCCAGATACAGAGCGTTCTGATCAACAGCTAATTGACCAAGTACTGCTTTTTGCACATTTAACCGGCCAGTACCATGGTCCCAGAATGATTCCTTCAGCGGATCTGTATTCTGTACCAGTCGTTGCTTGAGCTGCGCTGCTGTTAAAGTTGGTTCCGCTTGCAGCAATAAAGCAGCAGCCCCAGCCACATGCGGTGCGGCCATACTGGTACCGCTTTTATACTCATACTTATTGCCAGGGATCGCAGCATAAATGCTGCTACCAGGTGCGGCTATCTCAGGTTTCAGCAGCGCGCCTTCGACGCCGGGTCCCCGACTACTGTCGAAAGACACCTCGTCGGTCTTCGAGGTATTGGCGACCGTTAAGGCATCAGCTGCAATACCAGGCGAACCTAAAGACTCTAAATTGGGACCCGAGTTTCCTGCTGCAACGACCACCAAAGCGCCGGCTTTCGCGGCATTGTTAACCGCCACAACTAAAGGGTCATTGGCATCCCGACCATCATTTCCCAAACTCATATTGATGATCTGCGCGCCATCGCGGGTCTGAGGGTCACCGTCTGGATCTACGGCTTTTTCCAATGCCGAGATGATGTCAAAACTGCTGCCATAACCATTGTCAGCCAACACTTTATAAGCGTAAATGCTCGCCTCAGGCGCAACACCAGTGATAGTCGCCGACTGACCGGCAATAATAGATGCCACATGCGTACCATGACCGTGCACGTCCATCGGGTCATTGTCTTTGGCGACAAAATCGTAACCGCCAGCAACTTTACAGCCTGCTCCGAAACAGCCACCTAATGCTTCGTGGCTATAATCCACACCTGTGTCTAACACCGCCACCCGAATATTCTTGCCTTTGATCGGCAGGCCATCACGTTGCATCTCCCAGACTTTAGGCGCCGCGATTTTCGGCACACTTTCTGTGAGATAAGCTCTGACCAGCTGCTCCGGGTAAACCGCTTTCACCCCGGGGAGTTGTGCTATTTGTTGTGCAAGCTGTTGTTTATTTGGCGCGGTCAGCGTCACAGTTAAAGCATTTTCTAACTGACTGAACTGACCCGTCACCCGCACCTGTGGGAAACGACTCTGGATTTGGATTTTAGCCAGCTGCTGCTCGTTCTGAATACGGGCCTGAGCGGCACTGATTTGGCTGAAACTGAGCTGTTGCCAGTTATCGCTGCTCAGCGCTAACTCCGGCGCGAGCTGTATCTGTTGTTGCGCCCGCAATTCCTGCTCTAATTGCGGATATAAAGCGGCTGTGTCTAATTGCACCAGGTAACGCTCTGGTTCTGTCAGTCGCAGTACCCTGTCAGATAGATCCTGACGATAACTGCCAGGCGGTAAAGCACCTGCCGCCGCAATTGCGGCAATATCAGCTTCAGCCGCCTGAGCCTGATGGGTAAAAACCGCACTGACAATGACTGCCAGTAATGTCTTCCGTGTCATTTAACAACTCTCTGCATTTCATTAGGATTATGTAAAAAAGAGTAAAACATTATCAATTCTGCATTACATTTTCCAGCCTGTGTTGGCACTCATTTTCTGCTTCAGCTACTCACAGGATTTCCAGGCAACAGAAATTCGACAACTCGCCAGCCGGCATCATGCGGCAAGAGGCACGATGCAATAGACACAACCTGCCAAGGCCGGCGATTTCCGCTACAATAGCGCCAATTTCACGCGCCGGAGCCCCGGATGTCTATCTCTGCTAAACCGAATTTCCCCACCATTGCCGATTATGTCGGCCAGACGCCGTTGGTGCGGCTGCAGCGCATGGCGGTGCATACGCAAAGTACCGTTTTGCTAAAACTAGAAGGCAATAATCCGGCGGGTTCAGTCAAAGACCGACCGGCGCTAAATATGTTAAACGCGGCCGAAGCGCGTGGTGATATTCAGCCCGGTGATACCATCATCGAAGCCACCAGCGGCAATACTGGTATCGCACTGGCAATGGCGGCAGCGATTAAAGGCTATAAAATGGTGTTAATCATGCCGGATAACGCCACCGCTGAACGCAAAGCCTCGATGCAGGCGTATGGGGCCGAGCTGATTCTGGTAACGAAGGCCCAGGGCATGGAAGGCGCGCGCGACTTAGCGCTGCAAATGCAGCTTGAGGGCAAAGGCAAAGTGCTGGACCAGTTTAACAACCGCGACAATCCGGCTGCGCATGTTCAGGGCACAGGCCCGGAAATTTGGCAACAAAGCCAAGGGCTTATCACCCACTTCGTATCCAGCATGGGTACTACCGGCACCATCATGGGCGTCTCTACTTATCTGAAACAACAAAATCCGCTGATCCAGATTGTCGGTTTACAACCAGCCGAAGGCAGTTCTATTCCGGGAATTAGGCGCTGGCCGGAAGCCTATCTGCCTGGTTTTTATGAAAAAAACCGCGTTGATCTGGTGCTCGATGTCAGTGAAGCTGATGCAGTCGCAACCACCCGGCGCTTAGCACGTGAAGAAGGTATTTGTGCTGGCGTCAGTTCCGGCGGTGCGGTTTTTTCTGCTATCCGGCTGGCTGAACAAAATCCCGGCGCAGTGATTGTGGCCATTATCTGCGACCGCGGTGACCGATATTTGTCTTCCGGTTTATTTAATAATTAGGAACAGCTGTGACTTTTGAATGGATGGCGCTGGCTGCGGCCTTGTGTTGGGCGGTAGGCAGTTTGATTTCGGCACCGGCATCAGCCCATCTGGGCGCCTTTGCTTTTACCCGCTGGCGGATGACTTTTGCCAGCTTATTGCTGTGGTCGGTTGCACTCTATAGTGGCAGCTGGCAAACCTTGCCGATAGACCAGCTCTGGTTACTGGCAGCGTCTGGTTGTATTGGTATTTTAATTGGCGACACGGCGCTATTTGCTTCAATGAACCGGCTGGGGCCACGCCGCGCCGGTGTGCTCTTCGCAACACACGCGTTATTTTCTGCGGTGTTGGCTTATTTGTTTCTTGGTGAAACGATGTGGGGCTGGACGCTGTTTGGCTCCGGATTACTTGTCAGTGGCGTGATGTGCGCGATTTTGTTTGGCAAAAGAGCCTGTGAGCAACACCACTGGGAAACCTCCAATCATCAGCTGGGGACAGGCATTGGTCTCGGGATGTTGTCGGCTTTGTGTCAGGCAGTGTCAACGCTGATGCTCAAACCATTAATGGAAACTGATATCGACGCCATCGCCGCGTCTGCCGTGCGGATGACGACTGCGCTGTTGTGTCATTTACTGTTGCTGTGGCTTGGGTTCAAAGTGGCCCGGACCTATCTGCCAATGACCAAAAAAGTGCTGGCGATGGTCGCCTTTAATGCCACGTTGTCGATGGTGATTGGCATGACGCTGATTTTGCAGGCGCTGAAACTGGGTGATGCCAGTCTGGTGGCGATGTTGTCATCAGTTAGCCCGGTGCTGGTATTACCGCTGCTCTGGCTGGTGTATAAACGCCGGCCCGCCGCCGGAGCCTGGCTTGGGTGCAGCCCTGACGGTGGGCGGTACCGTATTGATTTTGATGCATTAATTCTGTGGGTTTAGGGGCGACACCAGGGCCCCGCTTGTTATTCCGGTTTCGTTTCAGTGCTTTGTTGCCGGCGCTGCCGGACAGCCGCTAACGCGCTTTGATCAAAACCACCGAAAGCAGAATGATGCATAGCCCAATACACAGCGGCGAAAAATGGTCCCAGCAACAAAGTGCCAAAAGCCCAATAGATCGGGCTGACCAACCAACAACGACCGCCATGTTGTTGCCCACGACATGCCGTCTGAAACACCCCAACCGCAAAGATCAGATGCAACACCGCCAGTGCCAGCAAAGGGATAAAAGTGAGTGAAGTAGAAAATACCTGATAGGGAAATAAGTTCATCTGCGTCCTTGTCTGCGTATAAATGCCCACAGCGTCAAACATTAACGCAATCAGGCCACAGTTTCAAATTGCAGGAAGCTCAGATCTGCCCGGGCAGCAACAATATTGGCAGTGATGCTTTGCTTGCATATGGGCTCCGGCCGGGCTACGGGTCTGATCCCAACGTCACCTTGTGTAATGGTACGCGGCTGCGTTGCCAGACCGCCATCCAACATTTTTCAACGGTCGGCGATTGCCACTATCCAGGCCATCAGCCGCGGCCTCAGCGACCGCAATTGGTCCAACCCTGTCGTTGCTGCGTACATAGCGCATCAGTCACCAACCAGTAACTCCTGATGCCAATCGAATTTAGCGCCGCCGATTTATCCCGTATTATTGAAATGGCGTGGGAAGATCGTACGCCATTTGAGGCGATAGAACAGTTATATGGCCTGAATCAGCAGCAACTAATCAAACTGCTGCGCCGTGAACTGCAAGCCGGTAGTTTTCGCTTGTGGCGGGCACGCACCAATGGCCGCACTACTAAGCATCTGGCACTGCGATCACCTGAAGTGAACCGAGGCTATTGCCCGAGCCAATATAAACGCTAAGGTCTCAGGCTGGCTGCCCACAGCCAATATCGGCTACTATTGGCAAATGTTTCTGTCGTTCATAGGCAAGCTCCTATGCGTAACATCACCTGCTTTATGCTGCTGACCCTGCTGCTGTACGGCTTTGATTTGTGGGCAAATACTGCGGACATCTGGAGTCAAGAGCGCTGCGCGCAACTGCGTCAGCGCAGCCAGTCAGACTCCGCCTCGCTGCAACAACTGCAACAACTGCAACAACTGCAACAACTGCAACAACACTGCACTGAAACTGTGGCAACGCCCGCCAATGTAATGCCGGTGCAGCTGGATGTTCAGATGGCAAAGCCAGCCACCACCGCTGAAACACCGGTGTCGGCACCAGTGCAACGCGTGCAGCACAACAGCACGCTGGAGACTCTCGGCAGCGCGATGTTGTTGGTTCTGGTCGGTTTTTGGCTGTGGATGGGGCGTAAGTAGCGCCCCTTCCTTTTTCAGGTCAGGTTGGCAATAGTCTCGCTGACACTTGTCGCCACAGCGGTGATTTGTTGCTGCGCCTGATGCGCCTGCCCCACCAGAGACAATCCGGTATCAGATAAAGCGCTGGCATGTTTCATCCGATCCAACACCGTGTGGGTCAACGTCATATTCCGCTCCACTACCCGCTGGATCTCGACAGTGGAACTGCTGGTGCGCGCAGCAAGGTTGCGCACTTCATCGGCGACCACGGCAAATCCACGTCCCTGTTCACCGGCGCGCGCCGCTTCGATCGCGGCGTTTAACGCCAGCAGATTGGTTTGATCGGCAATGGAACGGATCGTCGTGACAATGGCAGAAATCGCCTTCGATTCTTCGTTCAGCTGTTCAATCTGGGCAAAGGCCTGGCCAACCTCAGCAGCAACGGCAACGGAATTGTTCTGGACCGATGTCAGCAGTTGTTTGCTTTGCCCGGCCACATCCACCGTTTGCAGCGAAGACTGCAGCGCCAGTTGCGCCACCCGCTCGACTTCCTGCTCATGTTGCACTTTTGCCGTGATGTCACTGGCAAATTTAATCACTTTCAGCACCCGGCCGTTGTCAGCAAAGATGGGGTTGTAAGTCGCTTCCAGCCAAATCGGCTGGCCGGCTTTATTGATCCGTTCAAAACGACCATGTTTGAAGTGGCCAGCGGCCAGCTCGGCCCAGAAATTCGGTTGTTGCTGTAAAAAACTGGTCGGGCAAAACAACCGGTGATGTTTACCAACGATCTCAGCCGCAGAATATTGTACCGTTTTAAGGAAGTTCGCATTCGCACGCACAATACTGCCATCCGGCAGAAATTCAATCACCGCCATCGATTTATCCAGCGCACTGAAAATTGCCTGTTGATCGGCCAATTGCGCCATTTTTTCCGTGACGTCGGCGGCGAACTTCACCACCCAGCGCACCTGCGCGTGATCTGACACCGGAAAATAGTTGGCTTCCAGATTAATGGCTTCGCCATTTTTCTTATAGCGGGTAAAAGTGCCGGCTTGTGCTTTGCCTTGCGCCAGTAGTTGCCAGAAACGCTGATATTCGCTGCTCCGGGTATATTCTGCGGCGCAGAACATTCGGTGATGTTGGCCGAGAAGCTCATGCTTTTCATAACCGACGGTTTGTAAAAACAATGAGTTAGCATCAACTATTTCGCCCTGCGGCGTGAACACTATCATCGGTACCTGCTGCTGAACTGCCTGATAAAACAGCTGTTCCAATGTTGCAGCTTGTAGCGGTACTGTCGCAGTTTTACGGGCAAACATCTGAGTAAACATAACGACACCTTCATAGTCAGGGGGGAACAACGCTCCCAGACCAAGGAGGGTTGTCATTACAACGAAGATTCGGACAAAACGGGTCAGACCCGCTGCATTTATCTTTGTGCTAAAAAAAGGGGCTTCATCCCGGAGCCCCGGTCACGACCACATCGACTTCCTTCAGCCCCCCAGCTTCCGGTCGGTGATGTATCAGCGAACGCATGTACAGCAGGTGGCCAACTTGGGGGGCAGCTACCTGATGTGGTATTCAGTTACACGATAAAGCGTACAACCAGCGTATTGAGGTCCACTGCCAGCCGCGACAAGTCATGTGCCGCTGCGCTGGTCTGGTGGGCTCCGGCTGAAGTTTGTGTTGCTAAATCGCTGATATTAATAATGTTCCGGTCCACTTCGCGCGCGACCTTGGATTGTTGCTCTGCCGCGCTGGCGATAATGTGGTTGCTGTCACTGATGCGGTTGATTTGCAGGGCAATCATGTCCAGTGCATCACCGGCTTTGTGCGCCTGACTCAGCGCCAGCTCAGCTTTGTCACGGCTGTGTTGCATCGATGACACGGCCGCCTGTGTACCACCGCGAATGGTGTGCACCATCGCTTCAATTTCTTTGGTCGAGCTTTGCGTGCGGTAAGCCAGCGCCCGCACTTCATCGGCGACTACGGCAAAACCACGACCGGCATCACCGGCGCGGGCCGCTTCAATCGCCGCATTCAGTGCCAGTAAGTTGGTTTGGTCAGCAATGGCACGGATCACATCCAGCACTTTGCCGATATGTTGTGACTGTTCTGCCAGCTCGCCCACCAGGCCTGCGCTGATGGCAACGTCTTTGTTGATGTCTGCGATGGCGTTCAGCGTAAAGCCAACCTGCTGCTTACCATCGTTGACACTTTGGGCCGACTCACCGGAAGCTTCAGAAGTAGCCAGCGCCGTTTGCGCCACTTCTTCCACCGCCGCACTCATTTGGGTGATGGCTGTAGCAGCTTGTTGGATCTCATCATTTTGCTGACTGACACCGGCCGCAGCGTTATCAGTCACCATATTCAGTTCTTCCGCGGCTGACGCCAGCTGTTGTGCTGATACGGCGATATGGCGGATGGTGTCACGCAGGTTGTGTTGCATGGTTTGCAGCGACTGCGCCAGATC
Organism: Rheinheimera sp.; assembly: GCA_034519945.1. GTDB lineage: Bacteria > Pseudomonadota > Gammaproteobacteria > Enterobacterales > Alteromonadaceae > Pararheinheimera. The sequence continues at coordinate 91,244 of JAXHNX010000048.1, read as the reverse complement.
GGCCATTTCGTCTTTGCCGGCTATTTCGATTTGTTGGGTCAAATCACCACCGGCGACTTTTTGCGCTAAACGCAAGGCACGGCGTACCGGGATCACAATGCTGCGGCTCAACACCACTGACGCCAGTACCGCAATGCCGAGGCTAACCAGAACGATGCCAGTAACATAGTTCCAGCTGTCCAGGTAACTTTGTTCCGACGTGTTGGCCTGTGCCGTGGCATGTGTCTCATTCAGCTCGTTTAATTGCAACAGGGCTTTGGCCATTTTATCTGCCGTATCGGCCAGCGTGGTATTCGCAAGCTGGATGGCTTTATTGTGCTGTTTGGTATCAACCAATCCAACCAGGTCAGTCTTTAACTGGCTGTAGCGTAGAAACTCGTTGCTGAATTCGTCGTAGCTGGCTTGTTCGCCATCCACCGAGATTAAGGGTTCATAGTCACTGCGTATTTTGTTGATGCGCTGGCCAATGTCATCAATCGCCTGTTTAGCCGTTTGCACGTCAGCATCTGTATCCGCGATCAACAACCGTAGCAAAAACACGCGCATCCGCATCACATTCAGATTCAGTTCTGCCAGATGCTGCAGGCTTGGGATGGTGTTTTTATCGATAGATTCAGTGATCTTGTGCATAGACGCCATGCTATACAAGGCAAAAACGCCCTGTAGCACCATCAATATACCGAGAAAAGTAAATCCAAGTGTTAAACGTGCACCAATCCGGAAATTATGTAGTTGCATTACCAATACCTCGCCTGGGGGGGACAGAGTCGAACCATATCAACGATCAAAAGGGTTGTTGATTATTTCGGCAACTTTAAAGGACAAATAGGACAATAGCAACACTTGAGACAACATTTAATCGTTTAAGCCAAGTCTGGCCATAGCCGATTGGCAAGAATTATTTACTGCTATTCAAATCGTGTTGCCAAAGCAGGCCGCCTGATCTGCAATACATCTGCATCGGCTGGGCGGACGTACCATGCAGTGCCATGCTCAATGCAGTATTTTTCGGGCCAAGGCCCAAACGGAAACTCAAATGCAAAATTTAATCGACGCGAAACAGCTGATGAAGGTATTCAGCAAAATTGAACAACAGGGTGAATCGGTGCAGACGCCGGTCGGCAATGGCTTTGCATTCGCCGGCATGCAGGTTGCCACCGGCTTTGATGGCTATGACCTATATTTCTTTGCTGAAGGTGTCAGTCTCACTTTAGGTTTTCACCAGAAATATCATATCGATGCCAAAAATGAGCAGCAAATTGACGCCTTTATTAAGCTACTGAAACGCATCGACAGTCACAGCTGACACCCTAAACCATTACCACAGGAGTAAGTCCCATGGCAGAACAACCGCAATTCAGCGTCGCGCTGCGTTTATTAGATGGTTATAAATTCGAAATCGATTTTGCTGAGGCCGGCCAGCTACTCAGCGATGAAACGCCACCACTTGGTGAAGGTACCGGGCCGAATCCATCCCGTCTGCTGGCTGCAGCAGTCGCCAATTGTCTGGCCGCCAGCCTGTTGTTTGCAGTGCGCAAATTTAAAGAAGATCCGGGGCAAGTGACGGCTATTGTGCACGGCGAGCTGGAACGGCAGGACGGGCGCTGGCGTATTGGCAAACTGCAGGTTGAGCTACAGCTTGGCGCTGACGCGGCGACAATCCCGCATTTGGCACGCGCACTCAGTCAGTTCGAAGATTTCTGCGTCGTCACCCAAAGTGTGCGCCAGGGGATAGAAGTCAGTGTCCAGGTGCTGGATAGTGCTGGGCAGCTGGTACATCAGGGCTGAAGCGGGTCCGGACACAATTTACATTAACCAGGTCCGGAAAAACCCGCAAGATGGCAAACAGACAGTAAACAAACCGTTATATCCAATTTTTGCATAAGCATATTCCATTTGTTGATTTATACCTGAGTGCAGACTATGCTGAACTATATTAGTAATCACTAATTAAATTATGTCAGTACCGCCCAAACCATAAAGTAGCCGGTACTTAGCCATCCAGTGGGGGTTGATATGAAAAGAACTGTGGTCGTCGGTGCCGGTTTAGGTGGTATGTCTGTGGTGTATGAGCTGCGCGAAAAGCTGCCAAAAGATCATGAAGTGATGCTGATCGGCGAAAGTAACGAGTTCCATTTTATTCCTTCGAACCCCTGGGTCGCTTTAGGCGAAAGAACTCGCGATCAGGTGATTCTGGACCTGACACCCTATGTGAAGAAATACAAAATCCCGTTTAACGGCACCGGTGTCAGTCATATCGACAACGCCGCACAGCAACTGACCACCGGCGACGGCCAGCAATATGCCTATGATTATCTGGTGTTGTGTACCGGACCACGGTTGGCGTTTGAAACTGTGCCGGGCGCCGGGCCAGAACATGGTTTTACCCAGTCGATTTGTACGGTCGACCATGCAGTCAAAGCCTATGAAACCTATCAGCAACTACTGAAAAAGCCGGGCCCAGTGCTGGTCGGCGCCATGCAAGGCGCCAGCTGCTTTGGCCCGGCCTATGAATATGTACTGACACTGGAACATCTGCTGCGTAAACAAAAAATCCGCGACCGGATCCCTATCACTTTTGTTACTGCAGAACCCTATATTGGCCACATGGGGCTGGGTGGTGTTGGTGATTCACAAGCCCTGATGGAACATGAATTCCGCGACCGCGGCATCAAATGGATCTGTAATGCCCGCGTCAACTCATTCACCGACGGAATGGCGCATGTAGAGGAACTAAACCGCAAGGGCGAAGTGGATTTTAACCACGACTTACCTTTCCATTTAGCGATGTTTCTGCCGTCATTTAAGGGATCTGAAGCCGTTGCTGCAGTACCTGGCTTGTGCAACCCAAAAGGTTTTGTCATCACCAACGAATTTCAGCAAAGCCCGCAGCATCCGGCAATATTTGCTGCTGGCGTCTGTGTGGCGTTGCCACCACTGGAGCAAACACCGGTGCCGGTCGGCGTGCCGAAAACCGGCTTTATGATTGAGTCGATGACCACGGCCATCGTCGAGAACATCCTGAGCCTTGAAAAAGGGCAAGCGATGACAACCCGGCCAACCCTGAACGCCATTTGTCTGGCTGATATGGGCGATAAAGGCGCTGCTTTTGTTGCCTTGCCGCAAAACCCGCCGCGCAACGTCAACTGGACGTCGATGGGTAAATGGGTCCATGTGGCGAAAGTCGCATTTGAAAAGTACTTTTTGTACAAGGTCAAACACGGTACCAGCGAGCCCATTTATGAAAAGTATGTGTTAGGCGCAGTGGGTATTCACCGCACCAAAGAATAATTCTGTACGCCCACAGCAATAAGCCCGCAGCTGCGGGCTTATTGCTGTTCAGACAATCTCAGACTTCCACCGGCAACGCCGCATCCAGCCAGGCCTGAAATCCGCCGGCGACGGAATAAACCTGCGTGAATCCCATTTGTTGCAGGCTTAACGCTGCGAGCGCCGAACGGGCGCCAGAACGGCACATCAGGTACAGCGGGCGGTTGGCGAGCTCTGTCAGCGCCTGCTGCGGCTCGCAGTGCGCTGCCACAGTTGGATGTTGGTGAATTTTCATTTCCAGTACACCGCGCGGGTAATTCACCGCACGATCAACCCGGCCTTGCTGAAATTCATCTGGCTCCCGTACGTCAATCAAAATGGTCTGATGGTCAGCCAACAGCGCAGTTAACTGCTGCACGGACACTTCACGGATCTGACTACGGGCTTCAGCCACCAGTTGTTGCGACGATTTGATCATGATTTTTTCCTGTGAAACGGTCATGTGTTACCGGCAAACGTTGCCGGTCCGGATCTACCCATATTACATTAGAATTCATCTAATTCAAAATACGCCTCACAGCGTAACAGCACTGAAACCTCGAAGTTTTCTGCTTTGAAGTCCGGTACTCACCCCAACCTGGTCATCATCGTCTACCCTATTGATATCCCTCAAGTCAGAACATCGTTATGGTCATCGAAAAATTTGAAGAACATCGGAAACGGCGTTTATTGCAGGTCTTTTTCCTGACTGAAGCCGTGTTGCTGATTGAAGTCATTCACCGGCTTTTTGCCGCGGAGACTCTGGCGCTGGAATTGTCGGTGGCTTTACTTTTATCTGCGCTGTTGCTCAGTCCGGTTTGGTTTCTGGCCCGGCGCAATGCGCTGAAACTTGCCACTCAATGGTTACTGGTTGGCCTGACTTTGCTGGTGACCACATTGTTATGGGTGTTTAACGGCCTGTCTGATGAGGCCCTGCTTGGATATCCCTGTATTCTGGTATTTGCTGCGTTAATGGGGCTGCGCCGCACTTTTTTGGCGCTGACGGTACTCATGGTGGTCAATATGCTGGCGCTTGGCTACAGCAATGACATGCAGTGGCTGACACATACCCCAATGCAAAGCAGCATACATTCCGCCTTGTTGCTGTGTCTGATCCTGTTGTTACTGGCCAGCAGTGTCTGGCTGATGATCGGCGATTTAAATCAACTGGTACTGGCCCTACGCGCTGAAAACAGCCGGGTGCATCAATCGCAGCAGCAAATCCGCCAATTAATTAATCATGATGCCCTGACCCAACTGCCAAACCGGATCGTCGCGCGGGAAAAATTTGCGCAGGCGCTACAGCAGGTCCAACAACCTGGCGAGCTGGTCGTGCTGATGTTTATCGATTTAGACAACTTTAAACATGTTAATGACAGCCTGGGCCACCATGCCGGCGATCTGTTGTTGCAAGCCGTAGCCCGACAATTACGCAGCCATCTGCGTGCTGCCGATCTGGTTTGTCGGATCAGCGGCGACGAATTTCTGGTGCTGGCCGGGAGCTTTCATCAGGACACCGAAGTACAGCAGCTGGCAAGTAAACTACTCAGCGCCGTTGCCACGCCGGTCCCCCTTGAGACCACAACCTTCAGTCCGACCTGTTCAATTGGTGTCGCCTTGTATCCGCGTGACGGTGACAATTTTGATGTGCTGTGCCAGAAAGCTGATATGGCGATGTATCAGGCCAAAGCCGGCGGCCGCAATCACTGCGTATTTTTTGCCGACAGCATGAGTCAGCAGACCGATCTGACCTTCAGCCTGTTAAACGACTTAAAAAAAGCGCTTGCAGAACAACAGTTTGAGCTGTATTACCAGCCACAGTACCAGCTCAGTGACGGCCAAATCAGCGGGGCCGAAGCGCTGCTGCGCTGGCACCATCCGAGCCGGGGCATGGTCCCGCCGGCGTTGTTTATTCCACTGGCTGAGCAATGTGGGCTGATGGCCGACATCGGCAATTGGGTGTTGCGACAGGCTTGTCTGGATTGTGCGCGCTGGAATCAACATTGCCGGCAGCCGGTGCGGGTTGCGGTAAATATTTCCCAAACCCAGCTGATCCGCCGCGCTTTAGATCAGGATGTGCTGGCCGCTTTACAGCACAGCGCCCTGCCCGGCGCTTTGCTGGAACTGGAGCTGACCGAATCGATGTTGGTCGAAGATGCCGCGCAGTTACAGCAGGTGATCCACCATTTGCGCAGCGCCGGTGTACATTTTTCCATTGATGACTTTGGTACCGGTTATTCCAATCTGGCGTATCTGCAGGACTTTGCGCTGGAGCTGCTGAAAATTGACCAGTCATTTACGCAAAAACTGCTGGATGATCATCGCAGTAAGGCAGTCGTCACCGCCATTATTCAGCTGGCACATAGTCTGAACCTGCAATGTGTGGCCGAAGGCGTGGAAAATGCCGACACACTGGCGGTGCTGCAGCAACTCGGTTGTGAAAAAGGCCAGGGTTATCATTGGGCGAAACCAGAACCTTTTACCGCCATACTCTGCCGGCTGCAGGCGGCTGACCCCATCGACCTCCCGGGCACAGCAGGCACACTGCAAAAAACATAAGCCCCGCAGCAAAATGCGCCAGTGTCCTGCTGGCTGTGGCTTTGTACTCTGTCCAGCATCGTGAACCAACCCGCAAAGAGAACCGATGAACCAACTTGAACAACTGCGCCGGCTGACCACTGTGGTCGCTGATAGCGGCGATATTGCTGCGATCCAACAGCTGCAGCCAACTGAGGCCACCACCAATCCGTCATTGATTTTACAGGCCAGTCAGCTGCCGCAGTACCAGTCGTTATTACTGGACGCCTGCCGCGCTCATCCGGACTCGATTGCGGCAATTTCTGAACAGGTCACGGTCAATTTTGGCGCCGAGATCCTCAAACATATTCCCGGCCGGGTCTCGACCGAAATCGATGCACGGCTGTCGTTTGATACTGGCGCCAGCGTGCAAAAAGCGCTGAGTATCATTGCGCGTTATGCTGCCAAAGGCATTGATAAATCGCGGGTTTTGATCAAACTCGCCGCCACCTGGCAAGGGATCCAGGCTGCAGCTGAACTGGAAAAGCAGGGCATCGCCTGTAACCTGACGCTGGTGTTTTCACTGGCCCAGGCCAAAGCCTGTGCGGACGCCAAAGTCACCCTGATATCGCCTTTTGTCGGCCGTATTCTGGACTGGTATAAAAAACAGCAACCTGACGCCGACTTTAGCGGCGAGCTGGACCCGGGTGTGCAGTCAGTCCGGCAGATTTATCAGTATTACAAAAGCCATGCTATCCGTACCGTGGTGATGGGGGCCAGCTTTCGTCATATCGACCAGATCCGCCAGCTGGCTGGCTGTGACCTACTGACGATTGCACCGGATTTGTTAAACCAGCTACAGGCGGCAGATGCTGTGCTGCCCCGCCAACTACAACCGGATGTGCCGCTGGCAACCACACCAAAGCAGCGGCTGTCTGAAGCCGAATTCCTTTGGCAGCTAAATGAAGATGCCATGGCCGGCGAGAAACTGGCGGAAGGCATCCGTAAATTTGCCGTTGATCAGCGCAAACTGGAAGTGTTGCTGGCGCAGCTGCAGCAACAGCTATCGGTCTGAATGTCAGCGCCCTGCGTTTTCATTGATGTATTACTGCGCTGCGGATCGCCGGCGCAGCAGTGCCGCCGTTAATCGGGAAAGCGTTCAATATGCACTTCACCACCACGGCCAAAGTAGCTGACATGCCGGCCGGTGATCCAGACGGTGTAACCGATGCATCCGGCCTGTTGTGACAACAGCTTAAACTCGGGATACATCACAGAGCCTTGCTGTGCCCCCCGGATGGCGGCACGCAGCGCATCGGCATTAAAAATGTCGGCAATGCCCTGCTCTGGCCGGGCAAAATCCAGGTCCAGCGTCGCACCGGATGGCAGATAATAAGTTGCACGACCGGCCCGGTAGTCCACCTGATAGGCTTCAACACCGGCACTTAACAATTGGCCAATCACCTGACCAAAATGGATAGTGCCGTTATTTGACGCCATAAATGTTTGCTGGATTAATGCCCGGCAACTTTCGTTGATTGTTTGTGTCATCAGATACCTCAGTTACTCGTTAAAATGACCAGCTCAATAAACTGTTATTCAATACAATGTTATTCAATAAAATCAGTTGGTTGGGATTTCAGTCAGCTGGTGATGTAACACCAGTGCCTGCATGCTCTGCAGTAACGCTTGTTGCTCGGTCTGCCTCAGGTGACCAAAAAAGTGCGTTTCATTGGCATCGGCCAGTGCCGCCAGCACCGGCACCAGCGCCGAACCTGCCGGTGTCAGCACCAGGTTTTGTGCGCGGGCTTTGCCTTCAGCTAATTGCCGCACCGCGTAGCCTTTTTCCTCCAGCCGGCTCATTACTTTGGACGCCGCGCCTTTGGTCATGCCCAGCGCCTCAATTAAGGCGGCATGGCTGGTGCCGGATTGTTGCCATAAAGTGCATAAGGCGACCCATTCGCTGAGTGTCACGCCTTGTTCTTCTAATAATTTCTGAAACCGTATCGAGACGTGGTTAGAGACAAAACGCAGCCAAAAACCCAGGTGCGCTTGGAGTGGTGCAGCTGTTGTGGTCATATTTAGGATTCCATGGAAACTTAAATCAAGTCATTCATGCAAATGCCTGCAGACCCCGGACTTATATATCACCATTATTGCTGTCAAAATGGCGTTGTTTCGCAAACACTATCTCCGGCTACTATGTCCAATACCGTGAGCCAAGAGGACAACATGTATATTCTGCAAGTGATGATTATCTGTTATTGCGGCTTATTGGCGGGATTTTTATTACGCCGGCCCCACCAGTTACAGCAGTCTTTACTGGCTGCTTTTTTGCTGACTGTAAGCGTGATTATTGCTATTAATCACAGTGTTGAAGCAGGTTGGCTGTCGACAAAACCCCTGCTGCGTGAATTATTGCCGCTGCTGCTGGGGCCATTGTTTTTCGGCTTTGTTAAAGCACTGGTATTCAGCCACTGGCGCTTGCGCCTGAACCATGCCATGCATCTGACCCCGGTGCTGCTATGGTTGCCACTGCGACCAGAGCTGCCCATTGACTGGCGGCAACCTTGCCTGCTCAGTGCGACTTTTTTCCTGTTTAGTCTTTATCTGGTGCAAGCCTGGCGCCTGACCCGGTACCGGCAACAGCAAATTTATGCACAAGTCAGTATCAGCCAGTCGACCTCATTACACTGGGTCCAGAGAACTATTGCCGGCTTTTTACTGATGGTGCTGCTGGAGGCCACTGAACTGCTGCTGGCACGCAGTGGCATTTTTGTCAGCCAGACTTTGTATCTCGCTGACATGCTGCTATTAACCTTGCTGTTTGCGGGTCTGGTGTGGGAGGCTTTGCGCCAGCCGGATTTTTTACTGACATTGCCAATGGCTGAACCACCACCCACTTTGCTGAGTAAATCTGCTGCTGTTACAGAGGCCTCACCGGAAGTGCCGGATCCTGCCCAGCTGGAGACACTGCACCAGTTTATTCTGCAAAGCCAAATCTATCAGCAAGCGAATCTTTCGTTGCAGCAACTGGCCAGTGCGATGGACCTGCCCCCCCGGCACATCTCGCAGATGATTAATCAGGGTTTTTCGCGCAATTTTTCCGACTTTATCAATGGCTACAGAGTGCGTGCGGCAGCGGAAGCATTGCTGACCAAAACACCGCCAGAAAATATGCTGACCTTGTTGCATCAGGTTGGATTTAATTCCAAATCTACTTTTAACTTGATGTTTAAACGTGAATTTGGCTGTACGCCCAGCCAATACCGCCAGCTGCATTCAAAGCAAATCGAAAAATAATTTCAATATTTATCATGCACTTAATTAAATTCACTGTGCAGGATCATGATCCCGGACGACGTGCACAGCATTGATTTCTTATGCTGCGGCTGTTTTCAGGCCGGAGCATTCAGATGAAGAAGTTAAGACCCTACACCACTCGTCCGTTATTAACCTTGCTGCTCTGTCAGGGGCTATGGAGCCCCGGCGTCGCAGCCAATACCGTTGCTGCCGTTAAAAACGAAAATGACCGCGCGGTATTAATCGCCGATGCGACTATTGTCACAGCAGATACCACAGCGCAACGGCAGGTCCGGCAACACAGAGGTTTTGTCTTGATCGAGCAAGGCCTGATTAAAAGCATCACGACGCAAGTCCCGCCATTACCGCTGAATACGCACATCATCAATGCTAAAGGTAAATATCTGATCCCGGGCCTGATTGATTCCCATGTCCATCCGTACCGGGTGCCGGGTTTTCATGCTGGTCATTATCGGCAGTACCCACAATGGGCGGAAGCCTGGCGTCAGGCCGAACCCAGGCTGTATTTGTGGCATGGTTTTACCAGCCTGGTGGATGCCGGTGACTGGCAGCAGGGACTGGCCAACAAATATTATCAGGCCGCCACCAGCCCGACTTTATACGGCGTCGGAGCGACCGTGCGTCAGCTCGACGGTTATGGCCACAATTTCTACCCGAAGCCTGCAGCTTATCAGGCGTTACCAAACTGGATCTTTAATCCGACCCAGCAATTGCCCGCTGGCGCAGATCCTGTCCGGCATCAACCGGCTGCTGCAGTACAGCAGGTGGTTCGACAACATGGCATCGCCTTAAAAACTTTTGCTGAAGATGGTTTTAGCGGTGCGATCCCTGAGCTGGTGCTGCCAGAGCAACCATTGCTGCAGCAACTGGTACAAGAAGCCCATAAGGCCGGCTTGCCGGTGATGCTGCATGCCACTTCAGTAAACGGCTATCAACTGGGAGTCCAGGCCGGTGTCGATATTTTCGCTCACGGTCTATGGCATTTTGCTTATGCCGATTTCTGGAGCATCGAGCCACCGGCAGCAGTAACCACGGTGCTGGCACAACTGACCGCGCAGCAGTATGTACAGCCAACGGTGCGGGTGGTACTAGCTGAGCAACAAGCGCTGGAAGATGAGCTGCAGCTGCCTGAGATATTGAAGCAGGCGCTGCCACCCGAACTGCTGAACTGGTACCAGACGGAAGCAGGCCGCTGGGGCCGTACCGATCAGCTCGATTTCACTGCAGCGCTAAAACAGCGTCTGCCCCTGCCGCCAGTTGCAGCAGCGGCTTCAGCGCAGCAGTTGGCAAAGCGGATGGCTCAGCGCGCCTTACGAATGTTGCAACAAATGCAGTCTCAGCAAGTGCAACTGATCTTAGGCACTGACACACCAAGCCCCGACAGCAACCCTGTCACTATTGCCGGTGCCAATGGTATCGCTGAACTGCAGGCCTGGGCAGATGCGGGGGTGCCGTTAACTGACATTTTTCTGGCAGCGACCGCCCGCAATGCCCGTGCTTTTCGGCTGCCTGCCGGTGAAATTCAGCCAGGCAAAGTCGCTGATTTGCTGCTGCTTGACAGTAATCCACTGCAAAGTGTGCAGGCCTATCAACAAATCAATCACTGGATTGTTCGTGGCAAATTAATGAGCAGCAACGACATTTTCCAGTCAGTCCCTCACCGATCCAGTTCGGCTCCTGCCGGCAAAGACGAATAAGGAAACAATAATGTCTGATGCTTTGATGTTATTGCGACTTTGCCTGTTGGCCATGTTCCTCTGGCCTTTAGCCGGCCAATCTGAAGATTTATTGATCCGCCAGATCACTGTGATTAGTGCAGACGCACAGCAGATCCAGCGTTTTAAGGCAGATGTATTGCTGCAAAACGACATGATTGCCGCTATTGGCCGGCCAAATCTTCCGAATCCATCTGCCATAAAGACGATCGATGGCCGCGGTAAATATCTGATCCCTGGCCTGATTGATTCGCACGTCCATCTGGCAAATATTGCCGGTATGCACTGGGGCGCGCAGCGCAAGCAACAGGCATTGGTCAGTGCTTATCTGCAACAATTACCAAAAAGTTATTTGTATCATGGGTTTACTACTTTAATTGACCTCAACAACTACAACCCTGCACTGGTTGCTACAGTCGCTGCCGCAGTGCCTGCACCACGCATTTTGCACTGTGGCGCCCAACTGCAGTTACTGCATGATTTTAATGTGGCGATGGAAGATCTACCGGACGCTGCACGCCGGCAATTACCTTATCTGGCGCTGTCCCCTGATCAAGACGATGCCGGCCACTCTCACAGCATCGTCGCTGCGGTGAAACGAGTGCGTCAGCAACAAGGACGTTGCCTGAAAATTATTTATGAAGATGAAACGGTCGCGTTGCCCGTCAGCTGGCAGTCGCCTGATCTGCCACTATTAACGGCGTTAGCGCAGCAGTCAGATTTACCGCTGGTGATACATGCCCCGTCAGAGCAGGGACACCGGCTGGCACTGCAAGCCAAAGCGCAGGTACTGGCGCATGGTCTGTGGGGCTGGCCTTTGCAGAAAGACAGCTTCTGGTCAGCTAATCTGTCGCCAACGCAACAACAACTGCTTGGCGACATCGCCAAAGCCGGCATCGGTTATCAGCCGACATTACGCACTATCCTGGCGGAACACGAATTATTGCAGGGCAAAGTACTGGCCGATCCTTCACTCAGACACGTCTATCCACCGACCTATCTGGCTTATCTGAACACTGCATCAGCGCAGTGGGCGCAATCACAGATTTTGCGGCGCCCACAGCGCTGGAGCCAACAAGTACAACAACTTATGGCCGATCAACAGTTGGCCGGCCCCGCCATCTTTGACCGGGTTTATCCGCTGTACCAACAACGGCTGACGCAGGTATTGCAGTTTTTGAGTCAACACCAGGCTAATTTATTGCTCGGCTCCGACACTCCGGCGATGAATTTATACAGCAACCCGCCGGGTTATAACGGATTTCTGGAAATGCAGAGCTGGGCTGCGGCCGGTGTACCGCTGGCGCAGATATTCCGCGCCGCGACCTACAACAATGCGCATACTTTTGCGCTGGATAAACTCGGCGCAGTCCAGACCGGCTACCATGCCGACCTGTTGATCCTCAGCAGCGACCCGTTGCAGGATGTCGCGGCATACAACGACATCGATATGGTGATCCGGCAGGGCATCCTATATCCACGTACCGCATTGTCAGCGCTGGCGCAGCAGCCTGCCGGCGTGACTGTTACAACCCCAAATCAGGCACCGGCAAATCGATTTGCTGCTGACTGACTTTACCTGTGCTGATAAATTGCAGCATCTGCGCCAGCACTTGCGGCGAGCTTTCCAGCAAGTTGTGCCCGCCGTAGCGCACTGTCACTTGCTGGCGCGCGGATAAACCAGCGACCGCCTGCTGTTGTTCCGCCAGATAAGTGCGGCCGTCCAGCGTGCCGCTGAGCACCAGCGTCGGAATCGCGTGCTGGGCTTCCTGGCGAAATGCATCGCCCAAATCCAGCCCAGACACTGTGCCGTTTAACTGCGGCATCGGGAAATTCAGCATGCCGCCAAGCAAAGCCGCCGGCTGTTGTTGCTGGTATTGCTGTAAACGAGGCGCCGAGATGCCGGACGCCACATCCATCAGCAATGACATCGGTTGCAATTCAATGGGCCCCGCCATGAAACCATCAAGCAGGCCAGTGCCCAGAATCTCTTCCAGCACCGGCTTCATCGCCTCCGGCTGTGCTTTTAAACCCTGATACAACTGCAGTAATCGCCCCATGCGCTGGTTCGGGTCGGCCAGCGACATCGACGTCAGCATTTGCAGGTGCAGGCGCTGAAACAAAAAATCGCGACTGCTGCCGTCGGCCTGCTTCAGTTGCAGTGCAAGCGGTGTTTGCTCCAGCTGCTGCAGTACCTGCTGCATTAAACCGGCAATATCGGGAAAACGCGCCAGCAATGCGGGGTCCATTGCAATCAGCTGCTGCAGACGCTGGAAATACAGCTGAGTCTCTGCCGGCAGTTTGACCGTCTGATCTAAGCCTTCAACACTGGCCAGCACCAGTTTATCCAGCCGCTCTGGGAACAACTTGCTGGCCGCCAGTGCCAGGTGGGTGCCATAAGAGATGCCCCACAGCGTCAGCTTGTCCGCGCCCAGATGCTGGCGCAGTGCATCAAGATCCAGCGCATTCTGCACTGTGGTATAGTCCAGCAAATCAACGCCTTGCTGCTGCCAGCGCTGCTGGCACTGCGCGGCAGCCCGCTGATACAGTGTCGCAAATTGCTGCTCGTTGATACGCTGCCGGGTCGGCACCAGCACCGACGACTGGCAAGGCTTGATATCCGCCGACAAACCGGTGCCGCGTTGATCCAGCGCAATCACATCAGCCTGCGCGGTCAGACCGGTAAATAGTGGAAAACGCGGGCCCTTAGCGGTATGGATGCCAGAACCACCAGGGCCACCGGACAGGTAAACAACAGGCGCACCCGGCTGCTTTGTTGTGGCCGGAAACCGCACATAATGCAGTTTTAATAAGCGGCTGCCGGCGCGCTGCCGGTTCTCCGGCACTAAAAAGAAGCCGCGATAAGCGTCGGTGCTTTCGCCATTGCCGGCAACGAAGCGAAACGCCGTTTCATTGGCGTAACGCAGCGGTGTTGCGCCTGCAGCCAGACTTGGCGCGCTATAAGTGGCCAGCAGAAACAGCGTGGTGGCGAGAACAAAAACTCGCCGGACCGGGCGGCGGGACAAACTACTTGTGGTGAGACATTTCAATAACATAACATGCACTCCTTGGTTAACTTTCCTGCAGTAAAACAAGGCTGAAGCTGCATCGCGAGCGGTGATCTGCCAACGGTAGGATGAATCACTGCGACAGCGCTGAACGGTGGTGTTTTTTCCGCTAAACGGCAGCGCTTTTTTGCCACCGGAGTCATCGATGCCAACATTTGCCCTGCCCCAAATGCCGCGGGTGCGCCCCCGAATGCCACTGGCGCGCAATAGTGCGCTGGCGCTGCTGCTGATCATCCTGCTCGGCTGTTTGGCCTGGGTATTAAGCCAACCGCGTGCGCTGCCACAACTGCAGCAGTTAACGATCCACGCCTGGTGTGATGCGGAGCAAATCCGCACCTTTCCCACCAGTTTCAATGCCGCCAGTTGTCAGCTGGAGGCAACACAGCCAGCCGATCCACAAGGCCGCTTGTTATGGTTAGAACTGCCGTTTGAACTGCCCTCAGACGCCACAGACCAACCGCTGGCGCTGTTTATCTTTGCCAAAGCGTCCAGCGCTGTGTATTTAAACGGCCAGTTAGTCGGCCAAAACGGCCAGCCCGGTGTCGCTGCCAGCGAAATTCCCGGCCACATGGACAGCCGGATTTACTTGCCGCCGGCGCAGCTTCGCACCGGCAGCAATCAACTGGTGCTGTTGATGTCGGCGCAACAAGGCTGGTTTAAACTGGCACAACCCATTCATTTTATTGGCATTGGCCCTTACGGCGATGTCAGTAGTTATCTGCAGCAATACACCGGGCTCGGGTTGTTCATGCTTGGCGTGTTATGCACCGGCCTGTTGTATTTCAGTGCGCTGGCAGTGCTGGGCAGTGGCGTTGCAGTCACCGGCGCTGCCGCCCCCATCTTTGCCAGCCGTGGCCAGGATGCGCTGCTGGCGCTGTTGTGTTTATGTGCTGCGGCGCAGCTGGGGCTGGAAATGAGCCGGGGGCTCTTCGGTTATGCGTATCCGCTGCATGAGCTGCGGCTTTGCGCCATTTTGCTGTGCGCCTGTGGCTTTGGTTTTGCGCTGTTGTGGTTAACGCTGCTGCGCTATCAGCCCGCGCACTGGCGCTTCTGGACGCTGGCAACTGTGCTGATACTGCTGCCGCTGCTGTGGTGGCTGGATAGTTTTGATGGCCGCATCGCCGTAGCCACTTTATTGCCGGCCGCCTTGGCTGCCTGCATCGCCGGCGCGCATTGGTATCAGCAGGAAAACACTGAGCAGACAGGCGCCGGCACCAGTGCGGTTTTACTGCTGCTTTATGTCGGAATGGCAGTGGTGCTAAACGGTATTTTTCAGGAAATTCTGGCCTTTTTGCTGGTGACTTTATTGCTCTGCAGCCTGTTTATCGAACAAGCATTGCAACGTCAGCAACAGCTCAGGCAGCAACTTGCCGATCAACAGCTGATCCTGCATCTCCAGCTGCAATTACAACAACATCCAAGCACTGCGCCACAGGCCAGCCTGACGTTAACCAGTGCCGGCAAAGTGCAGCGGCTGTTGGCCGACGACATTGCTTATTGTCAGGCCGCGCGGGATTACTCGGAGCTTTGGCTAACCGATGGCCGGCAACATTTGTACAGCGGGACTATCAAGGCGCTCGAACAGGAATTACCCAGCCACTTTATCCGCGTGCACCGCTCTTATCTGGTCAATGCGCATCAGGTCCGGCAATTTCGCACCACCACCGACAGTGACAGCGGCAGCGGTGCCGTGTTAATCCTGGCCGGCGGGCAGCAGATCCCGGTCAGCCGGCGTTTAATTCCGGCTGTGCGCAGTGCGATGCGGGCGGGCGGGCAGCAACGCGTAAGTGACGGCCTGTCGTCACACCGCGGCGCACGCTGGTTACGGAGATGCAGGGCATTGCGGCGGTTGTTGCAACCGCGGCACTGCGCACTGAGCGTTAACACTTTCCGCCAGCTGCGTTAACGCCGCCACCACAGGTTTCGCCTGCTGTTGCCGGTCAAATAACAACGGATAGTCAGTACGGCCCAGCATCGGGAAATTGTTCAGCCAACTCTCGGCATCATGCACGCCCCAAAAAGTCACCCGGTCGATACTGGCCTGATATTTTAAAAACAAGCGGAATAAATCAACATAACGCTGACTTTGTTGTGCCGCCACATCTGCCGGCAGCCCGGCGGCATAGGGATTTAACCGCTGTTCCAGTGCCAGCTTGTGCGAAATCTCCGCGCCGCCGGCCACCTGCTCGGGCCAGGGTAATACCGAGATATCCAGCTCCGTGATCATCACTTGCGCGCCGGTCGCGGCAAAAGCACGGATCGAAGCTTCCACCTCGCTCAGGGCTGGTGACTGCAGTCCATAATGGCCTTGCATACCAATACCGGCCACCCGGATGCCGGCATCTTGCAGCTGTTTGACCAACCGCAGCACACCCTGACGTTTTGCCGGTTTGTACAGGTTAAAGTCGTTGTAGTAGAGCTCCACCGTCGGGTCGGCTTGTTGCGCCAGCCGAAAGGCCGTCAGGACATAGTCATCGCCCAGAATTTGCCGCCATTCGCTGTTACGCAGGCTACCGTCTTCATTCAGCGCTTCGTTGACCACATCCCAGCCTTTGATTTGGCCGCGATAACGCCCAACGATGGCCTGAATATGCCGGGTCAACCGCTTTGTTAACAAGGCTTTGCTGGCCGGCTGACCGTCCGGGCCAAGGAATACCCAGGCCGGCGTTTGTTGATGCCACACTAAATTGTGCCCAATCACCACACTGCCCTGTGCTTTAGCAAGTGCGAGTAGCGCATCACTGCCGCTGAAATCAAACTGGCCTTCCACGGGTTCAATGTTTTCCCATTTCATTAAGTTGGCGGCGGTCAGGCTATTAAAGTGCTGCGCCAGTAACGGCTGAATGCTGCGCTCGTCGCCGCTGATTTGGGGCGTGTTCAGCGCAGTACCGAGCAAAAAATACGGCGCAAAAGCATGACGCAGGCCGGTTGCCGCAATCGGTTTGTCGCTTTGCTGCGCCGCGGTTGGTTGACCTGCGGTTTGCTCAGGGTTTGCCGACTCACCGGCACAGCCACTGAGGCCCGTCCACAACGGGCCGCACACAGCAAAAGCACACAAAGTTCTCGATATTAAACGCAGTTTCATTGGTTCTCCTATGGCTGGAGGCGACGGCTTTGTACCGGCCCCAGATAACCCGGCTGTAACGCGCCGGTATTGATCATCACTTTTTGCAGCACCACGGCAGGGTCGACCAGATAAACCCTCAGTTGATGCAGACCTGGGCTACCGACCTGCAGGCGATGCTGCAGGATACGGATATTGTCCAGCACCGCTTGCTGCCAGAGGTTGTCGTCAAACCCGGTCATCAAGTCCAGCAGCTGCGGTGCTGCGTCATCCAGCGCCACCGCCAACCGTACGCCACGGCCCGGCGTAATTTGCAGTGCCGGTGACAGATAGATCTGCAGCTCAAATTCGCCGGCTTGCTGGAAATACAACGGGAACTGCAACTGTGGCGCCTGTTGCATGGCGGCCGGGCTGATGTCAGCCGGACTTGGATCAACAAGAACATCCGCTGGCGTCACTGCCACCATACTGCCGGCCTGTTCGGCCAATAAAAACCGGCCAAGGCCTGCTACCTGCTGCCAATAACGCAGGGCTGTATTGCCGGATATCAAAGCACTGCTGGCATTGACCGAGATATATCCATCAGCGTCGGCAAAAGGCGCTGCATCTGCCGAATCGATAGCCGCTTTGAGCACTGGTTCGCGCGCAGCCGCGCTATCGAGCGCAGTCACTTTGACTTTAGCCCAGCCGTAGCCGGTGCCTTTGACCCAAACTTCGGCCTGATTGATCCCTGGCTGAGTTTTGCGCCAGTCGATGCTGACGCGAAGTGGATAGGATTCAGCCACCTCATCTTGTTGCGCGCTGATCTGCAGCCAGTCGGCTGCAGCCTTACCGGCACCAACCACTTTGGCTGTAAATAAAAAAGGCTGACTGCCGCGATTAAAAATCTCAATGACCCGTTGCTGTGTACCGAGCCGGTCAAAGCGCGGCAGCACCAGGCTTTGCCCTAAATCATCACTTTGCGGCCAGCTAGCAGCGGAACCTTCTGCCACCACACCCATATCGGCCGGGGTGATCGGCTGATTGGTCAGCACTGCCGGCATGGTATTGGCCTCCGGATTGCGCCAATACGACAGGCCAATATGCGGCTGCGCCATCATTTGATCCCAGCGGCCAGACTGACCTGGTGCGGTACCAAGCTGGTGATAACGTGTCGTCAGTGCCGCATCGCGCATGAACCAGCGTTTGACGTCCGCCGCTGCGGCATTGGTTTGACGCCGGCCTTGCGCCGCCCACAACTGATTGCGCGCTGTCGCGTGATACAGCTCAAACAAGGCCTGCGTCGCTTGCACCGGATGGTCGACCAGCTGAATAAAGGCATCACGTTGATTTGCTGGTATTTTTGCCAATAATGCCGTCGAACGAGCAGACAGATCTGCCAGTTCCCTGCTCACCCGCGCCGCTTCGTTATTGGCCAGTAACGGATAACTCTGCGCTGTCATGGCTTCTGGCCGGCGCCGGCCATTGTGGCGGCTATAACCTTCTAATAAATATGAAATTTCTTCTGCATGCTCGGGGCCAAACTGCTGCGCAGCAAAATCGCGGGCATAACGTTCGAGGTTACCGGCAGTAAATTGCGTTGGATTCCACGCCATCCGCAGGAAAAAGTCGATCGGATATTCCATCGGTTTTAGATCGCCGACATTGACTATCCAGATACGATTCGCCTGATAACGCCAGGCCAAATCCATTTGTTGCCAGATTTTGGCTATGGGTGTGGAGTTGATCCAGGTGTAAGAACGCGGCCCGCCGACATAATCAAAATGGTAATACACGCCGGCACCGCCAATTCGGCTGCGCTCATCAGCGGTCGGCAAGCGGCGTAAATGGCCAAAGTTATCGTCGGACCACAACAAGGTCACGTCATCCGGCACCCGCATGCCACGCTCATAAAAGCCCTGCACTTCTTTATACAAAGCCCAGACCTGCGGCACTGTTTTAATATCGCGATTTTTAAAGGTCTCGCTCAGAATTTGCCGCTGATCGGCGACAATGCGTTCGAGCAGGCCGATATTCTCGCCTTCGCTCATCGGCTCATCTTCTTGCCCGCGCATGCCAAGCGTGAAGATGCTCTCGAGGTTTTGATGCCGCGCCGCGCCTTGTTGCCAGAACTGATAAATCGCTTCGCGGTTTTTTGAATACTCCCACGGGCCTTTGCCATAGCGGTTCCATTCTTTGTCGGCGCGCAGCATCGGCTCGTGGTGGCTGTTGCTCATCACGATGCCCATTTCGTCGGCAAGAATCGCATTTTGGGGGTCGTCGTCGGCAAAGGCGTTGTTCCACATCGCCGGCCAAAGGAAATTGGCTTTGAGCCTGAGCAGCAGCTCAAACACCTGCTGATAAAACTTGTGGTTGTAACCGCCGTATTTTTGCGTGACCCAGCTGGTTAAGGCCGGGTATTCGTCGTTCAGGAAAATACCGCGGTATTTGACCTTCGGCGCATCCACTTTCAGCGTGCCGGCTTTGATATACAGCGCCTTGCTGGTTTGCACCGGCACATCGGCCCACCAGACCCAGGGCGACACGCCGATTTGTTCAGCCAGGTCATAAACGCCAAAAATCGCGCCGCGTTTATCGCTGCCGGCGATCACCAGCGCCTGTTTCACGCCCGGCAGCGGCGCGTCGACCAGGCTGATTTGAAAGGCTTCCCAGCGGCCTTGAATGGCGCTGACATCCAGCTTGCCGCGCTGAACCAAATCCGCCAGCAACGCGGATTGGTCCAGACTGCCGATGATCAGTGCTCTATCTGTCGCCGAACCTGCGGTCACGCTGTGAAAAACCGGCAGCTGCCGGCCTGTGACTTTATGGATGTCCTGCTGCAAAGTTGCAGCGGCCCGCAACAAACCTTTATGGTCCTTCGCGTCCAGCAGAATTTGCGCCTGTTGCTTGTCACCGACCAGCGCAAAATCAGCGGCGCTGACTGGCTGCGTCAGGACATATGGCGCAGCGGCTGGCATAGGCTCAGCGGCCAATCCAGGCTCAGCTGCGAGCGCCAGGCCGCCAGCCCACCACAGGCAGAATGCCGCTGCAGCACAGACAGACCGCAGCCATCGCATCAGGGTTTATCCGCCACAGCAACTGTATTCAGCAGCGCCGGTTCCAGCCGGCTATGCAAACCAAGCATGGTGCCGACAAAACCTTTGGCCACTTGCGTACTGAGGATTTTGCCGTCAAACACCGCACCTTGTGGGCCAGTTACCGGCTGCCATTTAGCCTGCTCACCCACCCACCCACGCCACCCAGCGCATAGAAGAACCGCACTTCACCTTTATCACCGCTCACTTTCAGCTGGATTTGTTGCGACGCGGCCTTCACCACCTGACTCAGCAGTTGTTGTGGCGCACTCCCTGCGGCTTGTTCGAGGAAAATCTCGGCCCCATCCGGATGGCGGCGCACGCCAAGGTAATAATGATATTGCTCATTCTGGAAAGCGACTAAACCGGCAGAGCTTCCGGCAGCTGGCACTGTCAACGCAGTGCTGGCGTCATAATGCAGATGTTGCTGCCGCCGCGCGACAAAGGCCGGTTGTTCCAGCGTGGCCAACGAAGCAGCCGGCGTCAGGCTTAACTGCTGACCGTCCAGCTGTAATTTGGCTTTGCTGTGTTCGCGCAGTTGATACCAGTGTTTGGATAAAGTGGACGTGGTGAAATCATCGCGCCAGCTGAAATTGCCCGTCAGCGGGTCAGCGACTTTGGGCATTTTACCGGTGAGGCTGGCAGGCAACGCCGGCCGCATCGGTATTACTTCGCCTTGCGGCAGAATCATCGGCCAGCCATCCTGCCAGCTGACCGGTAATAAAAAGGTCTCACGACCGGCATTAAAATATTGCTCGTCATAGGCGCGCGTTGCCAAAAACACCGCCCACCAGCTGCCATCCGCCAGCTGAACAAAATCAGCGTGGCCAGCCGTGGTTACCGGATCTGGCCGGTTCGGGGCCAAATCGCGTTGGGTCAGGATTGGATTTTTCTGCCAGGGCACAAAAGGCTCGCTCAGGCTTTTGCTGCGAAACACCACTTCGGAATGCTGGTCGGCGGTACCGCCTTCAGCACAAATCAGATAGTACCAACCATTGTGTTTAATCAGGTGCGGCGCTTCAATCCAGATGGGTTTTTTCGCCAAATCAACGCCGCCGTTCACCAGCAATTTTTTCGAATCTTTCAGCACGGCTTTTTGCACCGGGTCGTATTGCCACAGCCAGATAGCACGATGGCCTTCGTATAAAGCCTCGCCAGGTGCTTCAGCATTGTGGGTGATATAAATTTTGCCGTCGTCGTCAAAAAAGATATCCGGGTCTATGCCCGGCACTTCCGGCAACCAAATCGGATCAGACCAGGGGCCGGCCGGATCAGTCGCAGTCATGATGAAATTGCCGCCTTTGGTGGTCTTAGTCGCGACTGTGGTGTTAATCAGATAAAACAGACCATCGTGATAACGGATGGTTGGCGCGTAAATACCCTGCGAGATTTGCTGGCCACGCATATCAAACTGCGCATCACGCTCCAGCGCATGGCCAATCAGCTGCCAGTTGATTAAGTCTTTGCTGTGCAAAATCGGCAAACCCGGCGTCATGACAAATGACGACACCGCCATATAAAAATCTTCGCTGCCGTCGGCATTGGTTCTTTTGGTGATGGTCGGGTCCGGGAAATAACCAGCCAGTACCGGGTTCTGGTAAGTGCCGGCGGGTAAAGGCGTAGCGAACTCAGGGTCACGGCCTTCGTAGCTAAACCAGTCAAAAGCCGCAGCGGCAGGCGCAGCTTGTACTGCGGGCGTGGTTGTTGTAGCAGGGGCTGCCATGTTGGCGTCCTGACAAGCTGTGAGGCTAAGCGCCATCAGCGCGGCCGCAGTTATTTTTAACGTGAAATTCATCAGTAGCTCTCCATGTTTGCTGATGAATTAGAAGGAAAAAAGCGCCAGGCGGCAATGCTTTGGTGGTTATGAAAATGCGTCAGCGCTGTGCGATTTTTGGCCGGGTGCATCGCTAATCAAAATCGTACGGTGACGCTGTGCTTGCCGTATCTTGTATGTTGAACCTTATTGAATTGATAATAAAACCAGTTTACCGGGGAGGCTGGCCGTACCCTGAGGCTGTTTATTCTGACCTCGTTCGTAGAGTAGCCCCCCGCCTCATTGCTCAACTCGAAGAGTATCCGGAAGCCTTGTATGACAAGGACTTCGCATCACAAGGTCGAACTAAGCATCAAGTGCGAGGTCGGGGAGCCGGTGACTATTCTGACCTAATTGATGTTCAGAGGGGGAAGCATATGAGCGGATTTGTTGGGATTGACATTGCTGCGAAGACTGTTGATTTGGTAGTCAGAAATGATGACAAAACCAGTAAGTCCGAGCAGTTCAGCCAAACACCTGATGGCCATGCTGCTGTGGTGCGCAAGCTACAAAAGCTAGCCCCTGAGCTCATCGTGATGGAAGCTACCGGGATTTATTATCTCGACCTTGCGGTGGCGTTAGCGAAGGCAAATTTGCCGGTGGCAGTGATTAATCCCAAGAGTTTTCATCACTTTGCAGCGCTTAAACTTAATGGCAGCAAAACAGATGCGGTCGATGCTGCACTACTGGCTGAGTTCGCGCAGTGCATGAGGCCGCGCTTATGGACGCTGCCTCAAGACGAACAACTTGACTTCGCGATATTGGCCGGCAGCTCAACCGGCTTAACCGCAAGTCGCATCTCAGGCAAAGAATCGTCTGCATGCGCTGATGTCCAAAGGCATGACGCTGCCGATGCTGATTGAAGACGAGCAGGAAGGGATTGAACAACTGGAACGACGCATCAACCGTCTGACTCAGGCAGCACTGGCACTGATTGCTGGCAACGACACTTTGGCCGCACACTTTAGCCGTATAACTGCAGCCAAAGGCATTGGAGAGACCAGCGCTATCGCTATTCTGGCTGAGCTTTGCGTATTGCCATCGACAATGAAAGCCCCGCAGGTCAGCCGTTATGCCGGACTGGACGTACGCAAAACCGAATCTGGTAGCAGCGTTAACAAACCCGGCCGCCTGAGCAAAGCGGGGAATACCTATCTGCGTGCAGCTCTGTACATGCCAGCAATGAGTGCAGCACGTCACGATGTAAGAACCAAGGCATTTTATGAGGCGCTAACCGGGCGTGGCAAAAAGAAAATCCAGGCACAATGTGCAGTGATGCGGAAATATCTGGTTGGCATCTGGGCCTGCATGCAGACCCAGACTAACTTCGACTCAACTTTATTGTTCAGTGAAAAGCACCTGAACCATTGACCGGAAACAGAGTATCTTGTATGTTCAAATGACCGTAGATACGGCAAACGCAGTGCCGCCGTAAATTCATCGCCGCGGCACGTTATCTTCGGCACTAATCATTCACCGCCTGATCCACAAAAGCCTCACCGCGCGCCATACGGTATTCTTTTGGCGTCTGGCCAAAATGACGTTTGAATACCGCGTACATGTATTGCAGTGACGGGTAACCACATAAGTTGGCGATTTCGGTGGGGTTGACCTGAGTGTCGATCAGCATTTTGCAGGCGCGGGTCAGTTTTTGATTGTGCAGCTCGGTGTGGATCGAATGGCCTCGTTCAGCGCGAAAACGTTGTTCGAGATTAGAGCGCGAGATGCCGACAAAATCAGTCACCTGCTCGACTTTGACACCACGGCTGGCATTGCGCCGAATGTAATGCATCGCCTGAATGACATAAGGGTCACGCAGCGCTTTAAAGTCGGTAGACTGGCGAGACGCCACGCCGACCGGCGATACCAAAATGCGCTTACGGCCGACATCGATGTTATTGAGCTGAGTGTGCAGCAGTTTCGCCGCCTGATAACCCATTTCGAAACAGCCCTGCGTCACCGAACTTAAACTGATGCGGCTTAAATACCGGGCGATGTCATCATCGTCGATGCCGATGATAGCGATATTGTCCGGCACTATGATGCCGACGTGTTCGCAAGCCTGCAGCAGATGCCGCGCGCGCGAATCGGTGACGGCAATAATGCCGATAGGTTTAGGTAAGGATTGGATCCAGTCGGTCAGCCGGTTCATTGCGTATTGCCAGGTTTCAGGCCGGGTGCAATGACCGCTGTAGATCTGGCAATCGTAACCGTCTTTGGCGGTCAGTTTTTTAATGGCGTTTTCACGCTCCGCCGCCCAGCGATGGTTTTCATCGGCTGGCACGCTGTAAAAAGCAAAGCGGTCCAGCCCTTTGCGCTTTAAATGCTCGTACGCGGCCTGCACCAACGCATAGTTGTCGGTGGCCACATACGGCACCGGCGGATAATCCTGCGCATTGGCATAAGAACCACCGACCCCAACCACGGGTTTGCAGGCACCGGCTAACGCGCGCTGGATCTCCATGTCGTCGAAGTCGGCGATAATGCCGTCACCGCCCCACTCCTGGATATGCTCCAGCCGGCATAAAAAATCTTCTTCGAGGTACACATCCCAGTCGACTTTCGACGACTGCAGATAATGTCCAATACCTTCAATCACCTGTCGATCGTACACTTTGTTTGCGTTAAACAGCAGCGTAATACTGTGTTTTGCCTTGAACATAATTCCACCGTCTTTATCTTTTTTGGTTATCAGTAAAATCGCCTTATCCGCACCGATAATAGACTGACAAGGATCAAGACTGGAAGTCGAAAGCAGAATTCAACAGCAAATTATGAATTTTCATAATTGCCGTCAGACCGCCAAACCCCAAGCATGAGCCCATCTTTTCCCGATAACAGAAGTGATTTGGCCCATGTATCTTGGCATCGATTTAGGCACCTCCGGCATCAAAGTGATTTTGCTGGATGCGCAAGACCATACAACAGACCAGGTGATCGACAGCGAAAGTGCGCCGCTTACGGTGAGCAGGCCGCAGCCGCTCTGGTCAGAACAAGAGCCGGCGCATTGGTGGGCTGCGTTGCAACAATGTCTGGATGTGCTAAGTGCGCGTCAGGATTTAAGCGCAGTCAAAGCTATTGGCCTCGCCGGCCAGATGCATGGTGCGACTTTACTGGACAGCCAACACCAGGTGCTGCGCCCGGCGATTTTATGGAATGACGGCCGAAGTTTCGCTGAGTGTCAGCAACTGACCGAGCGGGTGCCGGAGCTTTCCGACATCACCGGCAATCTGGCGATGCCGGGGTTTACCGCACCAAAACTGCTGTGGCTGCGCGCGCATGAACCGGACATTTTTGCCCGTATTGCCATGGTGTTGCTACCCAAAGACTATTTACGCTTTTGTTTAAGCGGCGATTTTGCCTCCGATATGTCTGATTCGGCCGGCACTTTGTGGCTGGATATGGCCTCGCGCGACTGGAGCGACGAACTGCTCTGTGTCTGTGGCCTTAGCCGCTCGCAAATGCCGAAACTGTATGAAGGCAATCAAATCACCGGCGTGCTGAGTAGCGATTTGGCCAAGCGCTGGGGCATGGCGCAAGTGCCACTGGTGGCTGGTGGGGGCGACAATGCCGCCGGCGCAGTTGGTGCCGGGATTTTAGCGCCAGGTCAGGCCATGTTGTCGCTGGGCACTTCCGGCGTTTATTTCGCGGTCAGCCAAGGCTACAGCGCCAATCCGCAATCGGCCGTGCATGCTTTTTGCCATGCGCTGCCCAATAGCTGGCACTTGATGGCGGTGACTTTAAGCGCCGCCAGCTGCCTGAAGTGGTACAGCGAACAGCTGATGAAAATGCCGGTGGCAGAGCTTCTGGCAGAGCTGGAACAAACCCATCTGGAACAAAATAAGATCACCATCAGCCAGGCGCCGATTTTCCTGCCGTATTTATCCGGTGAACGCACGCCACATAACAACCCCAACGCACAAGGTGTGTGGTTTGGCCTGAGCCACGACACCGACCGCGCCACCCTGACTTATTCAGTGCTGGAAGGCGTCAGTTTTGCCTTAGCTCAAGGCGCAGAAGCACTGCACAGTGCGGCCGGAATTCCACATGAAATCAATCTGATTGGCGGTGGCGCGCGCAGCCCTTACTGGCGCCAGTTACTGGCCGACGTGCTGAACCTGCCACTGAATTTCCGCGAAGGCGGTGAAGTCGGCCCGGCGCTCGGCGCGGCGCGGCTTGCAATGCTGGCACTGAATCCAGAAGTGTCTGCTGCGGCTTTATGCCCGCCACCGCCGCTGGTCAGCGCACATCAGCCGGATAGTGCCCGGCACGCACTGCTGACTCCGCGATTTAGCAAGTTTAAAGCGCTGTACGACGCTGTTAAGCCGCATTTTTAGGCCCATAGCCTTTGTGGCTTGCGCCTGGGGTCTCAGCGCCCCCCTTGTGATGAAAAGCACAAGATTGCTCTGAAAAAACATAATTGTGGGAATGCCAGCCAGCGCCCACCATGACAACAACAGCACCAACCGTATCGATGATATTCAGGAGAGCAGCGTGGCTCAGTATTTCGACAACTTAGACAAAATCGTATTTGAAGGCGCCGACAGCACCAACCCACTGGCGTTTAAACATTACAACGCCAACGAAAAAATTCTCGGCAAAACCATGGCCGAGCATTTACGCATGGCCGCCTGTTACTGGCATAACTTCTGCTGGAACGGCCAGGACGTGTTTGGTCAGGGCACTTTTGGCCGGCCATGGTTAGAAGCCGGTGATGCGATGGAACGGGCCCGGCAAAAAGCCGACGTGGCCTTTGAATTCTTCAGCAAGCTGACCATTCCTTATTATTGTTTCCACGACATCGACGTTGCGCCGGAAGGCCACAGCATCAGCGAATACATCAATAACTTCGCCGCCATGACCGACGTACTGGAACAAAAACAGGCAGAAACCGGCGTCAAACTGCTGTGGGGCACTGCCAATCTTTTCAGTAACCCGCGTTATGCCGCCGGTGCAGCGACCAACCCGGACCCGGAAGTGTTTAGCTACGGCGCCACGCAAGTGTTTCACGCGATGAACGCGACCCAGCGTTTAGGCGGCGAAAACTATGTGCTGTGGGGCGGCCGTGAAGGCTATGAAACGCTGCTCAATACCGACCTGCGTCAGGAACGTGAGCAACTTGGCCGTTTTATGCAGATGGTGGTCGAACACAAACACAAAATCGGCTTTAAAGGCCTGCTGCTGATTGAACCTAAACCACAGGAACCGACCAAACATCAATACGATTATGACTCGGCGACTGTGTATGGTTTCCTCAAGCAATTTGGCCTCGAGAAAGAATTCCGCGTCAATATCGAAGCCAACCACGCCACGCTCGCCGGCCATTCGTTCCACCATGAAGTGGCCACCGCCATTTCGCTGGGCATTTTTGGCAGCATCGACGCCAACCGCGGCGACGCACAAAACGGCTGGGACACCGACCAGTTCCCGAACAGCGTGGAAGAACTCAGCCTGGTGATGTACGAAATCCTTAAAGCCGGCGGCTTCTCGACCGGTGGCTTTAACTTCGATGCCAAGTTACGCCGCCAAAGCGTCGACCGCTACGACCTGTTCCACGGCCACATTGGCGGCATGGACCACTTAGCCTTAGCGCTGAAAAAAGCCGCGCTGTTGATTGAAAAAGACTTCCTCGGCCAGGCCGTCGCCAAACGCTACGCCGGCTGGAGCGCGCCACTCGGTCAGGGCATTCAGCAAGGTCAACATTCGCTGCAATCGCTGGCTGATCTGACCGAGCAAAAACAGCTGAATCCACAAGCCGTCAGCGGCCGCCAGGAATTGCTGGAAAACCAGGTCAACCTGGTGCTGTACCGCTAGTTTTGCTGTACCCCGCTGGCGAGGTCGCCCTGTCCCCGCCAGCGCTTGTAGTCCCAGTGTGTGTATGTGTGTTTTAAACTGGTTAGCCCGGCTCTATAGCCGGGCTTTTTTTGTTTGGCGAATAGAACTTGACGCCGCGGGAAGGCTGCAGCGCCTAACTGCGTTCTGAACAGGATTGTAGGTATCGGCAAGCGAAGCGTCGCCGTACGACTACGAATCTATGGACTCACATTCAAAAACGAAGGCCGAGGCAAACGACTCGGACGACAACACCAGACTGGGCGTCACACGATGGGCGTCACACGCACGCCGTAAATACATCCGTGTAGGCTCCTCTGCGGCGTTCCGGGGTTTTGCAGAGCAAAACCCGTTCAGTCGGCAGCAAGTCAGAAGTCTGACTTGCTGAAATCCCGCCTTCACCCATGCCGCAGAGGGTCTGCTAACGTTGTCGTCCGGCCGTTTTGACAGTGCATTTGAATCGTCGCTTTGTGCCAGTTGCAGACATTTGTGAAACTTCCTGTACGGCGGCGCTTCGCTTGCGCGTACCTACTCGCTAATTGAGATCGTAGGTACCGGCAAGCGCAGCGTCGCCGTACAAGACCCCATATTCGATGACTACAACTCGCTCATAGCAGTCTTCTTCAAACCCCAACAAAGCCAGCAGCGGCATCCGCGGAGTGAGCGATCAAGAGTGAGCGCGGGAGGCGCGAACGGGCGAACGCAGTGGTGGCGGTGTTGGCTTTGCCACGATGAACCGGCCATTCACACAAAACAGCCATCAGTTCACTCCCCGAATCAGCATCGCCCACAAAGCATGACCGTACTCATAACACCAAAATAAAACAATCCCCATACCCAGTTTCATAACGGCATTGCCGTTCCGTTTTGGCTGAATTTTCAACACACTAACAAGCACTTTTTACTATCTGTCATGGCTTGTGGTGATGTTGATTTTCTCCTCTACTAATGCGGTAAAACCGCGATTCGCGCCGATGATGTTGCTTGGCGCTGTGCTGCTCAATACCGCTTATGGTGCTGCTGATGCAGCAGAATCTGCCGCATCAAAGGTCAGTCAATCCGCCCCGGCAACAGCGCCAACCCACTTCAACAACCCAATTATCAAAACCGACAGCAAAGATCCGACGTCCCCAAACGGCCCACTGATTTACACTGCAGATCCGGCGGCGCTGGTGTATGACGGTACTTTGTACCTTTACACCACGCACGACGAACAGACTGCACAAGGCAAAGACTACCGCATGTATGACTACCGGCTCTGGAGTAGCCGCGACTTGCAGACATGGCAAAACCATGGTGCGGTATTTCGCTACTCCAATTTTGCCTGGGCGCGTGGTGATGCCAAAACCGGCAATGCGTATGCCCATCATGTGATTGCGCGCAAAGACCAGAGCGGTAAAACCAAATTCTATTTTTATGCTGCAGTGGAAGGCGGCCAGACCGGTGGCGCTTTTGGTTTTTCGATTGGCGTGGCGGTGGGCGACAGCCCTTTTGGGCCTTTTGCTGACCCTCGTGGTCTGCCGTTGATTTTGCTGGAAGATACCGCCAAAGATAAAAACCATAGCTGGCGTAATATCGACCCGGCGGTATTTGTTGACGATGACGGCCGCGCTTATCTGTATTGGGGCAATCAGCAGTTATGGTGGGCGGAACTGGGAGCTGATTTGGTCCATCTGAAAGGCGAAAAATATCAGTCAGATGCCAAAGGCCGCATGCAAAACCGCGACAGCAGCGCCGTGCAAATCAATAAAGTCGACAGCTTACCGAACTTCGAAGAAGGCCCGCATCTGTCCAAACACAATGGCATTTATTACCTGGTGTATGCCGCCGGTTTTCCAGAGAGTCTGGCTTATGCCACCAGCACTGCTGCCACCGGCCCCTGGCAGTATCGCGGCATCATCATGGACCCGCTGCCCGGCACTACGACTATCCATCCGGCGCTGTTTGATTTTAACGGCCAGACCTACCTCGCCTATCACAATGCCGACTTGCCGGGCGGTGGCAATTACCGCCGGTCTGTGGCGCTGGACCAAGTGTTTTTTAATCCGGATGGTTCTATCAGGCCCATCATCCGCAGCCGCAAACCCTAAATACAGACGTCGTGATACGCCACAACCACCAAGGAGAAGGAACCGATGAACAATCGATATAAGCGCAGCACTGCCCGCCGGCACTGGCCACAGAGCCTCAGCCAGACATTACTCGCGCTCTGCTTCTGTGCTTTTCAGGCCACCGCCGCCGACGACCAGATGACACCTATCGCCACACCGGCACAGCCGCAGGCGATTGAACTGGGCACGCCCGCCCTGCCCGGCGCCAAGGCGCAAGAATCCTGGCATCAACAATATGGCAGCCGCTTTGCCCGCAACGTCACGGTCGCGACGCTGACACCAGTGTTACCAGATCCGAAAATAGCCAGTGGCGCTGCGGTCATTGTGGCGCCCGGCGGCGGTTTTCGCACGCTGTCGATGGACAACGAAGGCTGGGATGTGGCCAACGCGCTGGCCAAACAAGGCATTGCCGCTTTTGTGCTGAAATACCGCTTGAACCAGACACCTGCTGATATGGCCGGTTTTCAGCAATCGATGGCTGAGCTTTTTTCTGGCGCGGCACGCCGGCCTCCCCGGCCCAATCCAGCCACTATGGCCACTGAACTGGCGCCGCAGCTGGAAGATGCCCGCGCCGCTTTTGCGCTGGTGCGAAGCCGCGCCGGCGAATGGCAGATAGACCCCAACCGCATCGGCATGATTGGTTTTTCGGCCGGCGCTATGCTGACGATGGCGACCACTTTGGTTGGCCAAGAGGCCAAACCGGCTTTTATTGCCAATATCTATGGGCCACTGGATGCGGTGACAGTACCAGCAGATGCGCCGCCGCTGTTTGTCGCGCTGGCCGCTGACGACCCGTTTTTTGCCCAGGGCAAATTTGGTCTGATTGAAAGCTGGTTTGCTGCGAAAAAGCCGGTGGAATTCCACTTTTACGAACAAGGCGGCCACGGCTTTGGCATGTACCCGAAAACCACCAGCAGTACCGGCTGGTTTGACGCCTTCAGCCGCTGGCTGAGGATGCACGGCATGTTACGGCAAAAAGCCTGAAGATTTAACCAGTTGCAAGCGGGGCCGGATATTGCGACGGTGCGAGCTGACCGCTATCAGACTTCACCCGCTGTCGATGGTTGATTTTGCGGTGATAAGTCTGCGCTGGCGCCCTGGAACCTGCGACATACCCGTTCAACAGAACAGTCAGGGCGTCGGACTTGTCAGCAAGGTTTCTGCGGGTTGTTCAGTTTGCTCTGCCTCGCGTTGCACCAGCGGCAGTTGATTGCGGTGTAAATCTATTTTCGCCATGACTTCCGATAGGGCCACAGCATGGCCCGGCGTCAATATACCATTGTGACCACTGATAATATCGTCTGACACTGCCAACACCCAGACCGCCTGCATATTGGCGTCGCCGCAGGTTTGGACTGTGCGCCTCGCCTGCAGGCGGGCACGGATTTTCCAACCGGACTTAGACAAATTCATCATGCAGCCCGGCGTGGCATCATGCTCGGCCAGCGCTTTGGGGATATTCAGCGCCAGTGAACAATCGCCCCGCACGCAACGGTCAATATCATGGGTAATAGCCCAGGAATTGCCCATCACCCGCTCACCATCACGCAGCCAGCTCCAGGCTTCTTTTAACGCGTAATCGCCTTTAGATTGCAAAACCACCATCGCCGGTTTTTGCCGGTCGACACTTAATAGTTCGTCCATTGGCCGGTATTCGCTGGCGCGCACCGCCGGGTTTAGCAGAATGAATAAATTCGGATTGTCCTCACCGGCTTTAATCGCATTGCTGATGCGATCTTTGCTGCCGTGCAGCGCAACCGCACCGCCGAGGCTATGGCCGAGCACTGTATAGCGTTGTAGCTGTCCTGCACTGACTAACCCATCCAGCTCATCCAACAGCGCAGCAAATCCGGTTTGGCCAATCCGCCGCGCCACTGATTTACGCTGAAAAATGGTTGGGAAATCCAACGCTTCAACCTGACTGCTGGCATCAGTCGAACCATCCAGCCACAGCGGATCGAATTTGTCGCCGCGCCAGCCAATGTACAAACCAATGAGGTTGCGCTGCGCATCTGACTGCGCCATTTGCTGGTAAAACTGTTGAAATGCAATGAAATTTTCATCATCAGGTGCTGCGCTGTGGTGCCAGCCGTGGATAAAAATCAGCAGTTCAGGTTTGGCACTACTTTGGTTGATGCGGGCTTTTAAACCAGCCAGCTGTGCCGGGTTATGCGGCTCACCTTCGTCGTTGAATTCAATCACATGGAAGTTTTTCTGCGCGATGTCAGCAGCGGGGACATGATAGGCCTGATCAGGGATATAACTGAGCGCCAACGACAGTAATAACACCGCGGCCAGCAGCAGTTTGGAAATAGCGATTCGGAACAGGACTTTTTTCAATTGATGACAACACACGCTGGTAACGGCATCTGCGCGGCGCGCAGAAAAAACCGGCGGATTATACGGCAAAAAGCCTGTTCGCAGATAGCGCTGGATCGCAGATTGGGCCGGCTTTCTTTGAACCCGGCATCGCCGAAAATTGCTCCATGCATTTCCGGCGTACCGTACATCCTGTACATAAAAATGGCCGCGGTTCGGCGGCCATTCAGTTTCAATATGTCAGCAGAAGCAACGGTTACGAACCAATCACGCCGCCATCATCTTTGGTCACAATGACAGTACCCGAACGTGGCCGGCTGGTTGCGTCATTGGCAGGCCAGGTTGAAGTGAGTTTCGTCACTGTCGAGCGGTCACCCGGATGCTGAATATTGACAAACATCGTCTTCATATCCGGTGTAAAGCTGATGCCGGTGACTTCACAGTCGATAGGGCCAACCAGGAAGCGTTTGATCTGACGGGTTTTGCTGTCAGCCACCACCATTTGGTTGTTACCAAAAGGGCCAGAACCTTGTTGCGAGCCGCTCATATCGGTTTGGATCCACAGCAGGCCGTTTTTATCAAACGCCAGGCCGTCCGGGCTTGCCAAATGGTTGTCAGCCGTCAGTTTCAGGCCTGTACCCGGCGTTTCAGTGCCGACATCACCAGCCAGCAGGAAGATATCCCAGTCAAAGGCCAGCGCTTGTGGCTGCTGACGTTCACGCCAGCGGATGATATGGCCGGTCGCGTTATTGGCGCGCGGGTTGGCTTTATCCACTTGCGCTGCCGTGCGGCCTGAGTTGTTGGTCAGGGTGAAATACACTTCGCCGGTCGTTGGGTGCACTGCGCCCCACTCCGGGCGGTCCATCTTCGTCGCGCCGACCACGTCAGCGGCTAAACGGGTGTTGATTAATACATCTGCCTGGCTGACAAACTCAACGTTTTTCGCCAGCGCCGCGGCGCGGAATTTCTCTGAGTTAAAGTCCAGCGCTAACCACTCACCGCTGCCGTCCGCATTGAACTTAGCGACATACAGCGTGCCTTCGTTTAACAGGTGACCACCGGCGGTCGCTTTGTAATACGGTGCTTTTGACACGTATTTATAGATGTATTCAAACGTTGAATCATCACCGGAATAAAACACCACCGGCTGGCCTTCGACCACTGGCGCAAACACCACCCCTTCATGACCAAAACGGCCCAGCGCTGTGCGTTTTTGTGGCACGCTGTCCGGGTTAAACGGGTCGATTTCGACAATCCAGCCAAAAGTATTCGGTTCATTGCGATAGTCGCGGTTGGCGTCTGTGGCGATGGTGGAGGCGTTAAAACGTTGATACTGGTCGGCGCCTGAATCGGCAGTTTCCCAGCTGTAACGGCCGTTTTTAGTGCCGACACCGTAGCGTTTATGTTCGCGCGGCTGCGTCGCATCGGAATTCATAAAATAACCGGCCCAGTTCTCTTCAGCCGTTAAATAAGTGCCCCATGGCGTGTAACCATTGCCGCAGTTATTCAGCGTGCCGCGGGTACGGGTACCGTCCGGGCTGTATTTGGTGATCATCTTGGCATCACTGCGCGCCGGGCCAGAGATTTCCATTGGCGTGGCACCGGTGATGCGGCGGTTCAGCGGGCTGCCCTGTACCAGTTGAAAGGCGCCGGAAGCATCTTTTTTAATGTGCGCAACAGTCACGCCGTGCGCAGCAACTTCTTTACGCACTTCATCGGCCGGGCGTGGCGCGCCGGTTGGGCCATTTTGATGCAGCGTTGCCGGTTCACAATATTCATGGTTAAACACCAACAGACCTTCAGCGCTGTTTTTACCGTCGGTACGGGTATCCAGCGGGAAGAAATGCATGCCGTCGTGGTGCGCGCCGACTTGCTGTTCCATCTCAGCACCGGTATTCAGACCACCTTCTTTGTACGCCGGATAAGCGCCGGTCAGCGGCGTGCCCATCGGTAAAAATGTGCGGGCAGTGTAGCCTTGTGGGACTGTCACTTTGTCCAGACGGTTGGTCGGAATGGCAGCGAAATTCAGCAGTACTGGGGCTGGTTTCACCGCTTCAGGTAACAACAGCGGCGCTTTGGTGTCGCTGTTACAGCCGGCCAGGGGTAGCCACAGCGGCGGCAATACCACCTTTTAAAAAACCGCGACGGCTGGCGACGATATCGCTGAACGTCGGGTTGTCGGAAAAATTGGTTTGCGGATCGATGCCGCTATTATCGAAATCTAACTGATTGTTTTGCTGCTTGTTATACATGAGCGCTCCGGCAGTGAGGGTGCAAAAAGTTTCGCCGGTATTAGAGCTTTTACAGATGTCAGTGCAGTGACGTTTCATCGACAGTTTTGCGACATGCCATCGACATTTGTATGACAGGCAAAAACTCAAACGACATTGGTTTTGTGCTGACTTCGACAAAAGTTGCGTGCGCACAGGCTGACACAGCATAGCCGGGCTCTGGTATAGTGCAGACATCCCTGCACGGCAACTGAGGCAAACAGCACCGATGATGGAATGGCAAATTGTACCTTTTGAGCAGTTAGACAGCCTGACGCTGTACAACATGTTACAGCTGCGGGTCGACGTGTTTGTGGTAGAGCAGAACTGCCCTTACCCGGAATTAGATGGTAAAGATTTACAACCAGGTGTGTTGCATATCCTGTTGAAGAAGCAGGACAAAATTCTCGGTTACAGCCGGGTGTTGCCACCTGGTGTCAGTTATCCGGACCATCCGGCGGTTGGCCGGGTCTGTGTAGCGCAAACGGCGCGCCGGCTTGGTCTTGGCGAATTACTGGTCGCCAAAGCGATTGCAGTAGCCAGTGAACAATGGCCACAACTGGACCTGTATATTTCGGCGCAATGTTATCTGCAGCGTTTTTACGAAAGCATGGGCTTTGTCGCCGCCAGCGAACCCTATCTCGAAGATGATATTCCGCATCTGAAGATGATCCGGCCTGTGGCGTAACAGCCTCGGGCGCTGATTTGTGTCCTGCGACCATCGCCATGTTTTGCTGTGCTGCGATCAACATACCTGATCGTGGCATCACTTCCCGTCTGCATTAAACACCATCTCTGTGCAACTCAATTTACCCGCATCATTTAACTGTCGAAAATGTTTACACACCATGTAAAGCCACTACATGCGATCGTTTAAAATCAATGGCTTACGATAAAAAAATAGCTGGCATTAAAAGTGCAATCACTAATTTACCAAAACGCAGTGTCTGGCTGAAACGCCGGACTGAAGTACGGACAGGTTGGCAGGTAACGGAAGACTTTCACTCAATAGGCGAGTTTCAGCAGCTGAAACTCAACACGGGTCAGTTCAAGCAGTACAGGACATCTTACTTATGAAAGCGATGAAAAATTCAATACTTGTTGCCGCGTTATTATCTTGCTCTTTAGCCAATGCCGCGATCATGTCTGATTACAACAAAACTGCTGCGTCTTCTGCCGGCTGGTCTATTGCATATCAGGGCTCATATGGCGGTTCGTTTGACTATGCTGCACTGTTAAACAGTCTGGCTCCGGGTTCACAGGTTGCATTAGCATCGTCGTCCAGCGCCAATGCGTTAACTTTTGATCTGTTTGCCGGTACATCCCGCACCACATTACAAACCATGACTGCTTATAACAGCACTATCTTCGCTGACGACGCTTATTGGTACTGGAATAACGGTTCTGTTGGTTTTTCGCCAAGTGCACTGATCCAACAAAACAGTGCTGACATTGGCGGTGCCGGCTGGGGTGCTTATGACAACCTTGGTGATGGCGATCTGCGTTTATCCTGGCATACCGGCAATGACACCGATGTGACCGGCGGCTGGCGTTCAGGCTTAAATACATATTTAAACGGTGATCAGGAATGGCAGCGTTATGTCCTGGTGCGTGATGGCCAGCCAAACTCAAGCGTACCAGTTTCTGCCCCGCTGACGTTAATCGCGTTTGGCATGCTGGCATTAGGGTTAAGCCGTCGTCAGAGCAAAACTAACAGCTGAATCCAGCTCAGGTAACAAAAAAAGCCTTCGCCTGCACGAAGGCTTTTTTTATGCTGCTGACAGGGTCAAACCGGCAACACCGGGTCTATTGGCCGTATAAATGTTCGGCGCGCTGCAACAAAATCCAGCTGGTCAGAATGTACTTGTCGTTCGATACCGGGACAGAGCCACGGTGGGTGTGGGTAAAGTACGCCGGCGCGATGACCATCCGGCCGGCTTTGGGCTGAATTGATTTCTGCTGATAATAGAAATCGGTCTGACCGCCTTCGGCCACATCATTGAGATAAAACATAAACAGCAGCGTGCGGTGCAGCGGCTCGTTTAACGGCGCCTGTGGATACACCTCGCAGTGCCAGTAGTTGTAATTGCCTTTGCCAGCATCATATTTCTGCGCCTGGATCGGCCCCAGCCGGTATAACAACCGCATGTAATCGCCAGCGCGCGCTTCGCCCAGTTCAGCATAGTTTTCATGCGTCAGATTGACCGGTTCACCGGTGACCGGATGCTGGATGGTCAGCGCCACCGGCGCAATCAGCGCAAAATGATACTTACGGAAATACTGCTCGGCATATTGGCCAGTGACGGCAATGATTTGCTGTAACAAGGCCTGATATTCGGCATGGTCATTGAGGTATAAATCGGTACTGACTTTTTTGCTCGGGTCAACACCACCACCGGTGCGGCCGGGCGTGCGGTGCGGGCTCTGTTCAAAAGTGTTAATAATGGCCTGACAGAGTTCAGGGCTTAACGCGTCATCGTAGATCTCAATAAAATCAGTCATCGGTGTTTCCGCATGGCAGAGGTTACCAGCAAGATAAAACATCCGGACTGGTGCTGAGAAGCTATGCAGCCGGATAATTTGCAATTAATTTACAGCAGACAACACAGCGGCGGTTTAAAACCGCCGTTGTCTGCAGATTTGGTCGCGCAAAGCTTCAGGCCTGATAAGCCGGATAATCGCTATAGCCTTTGGCATCCTGGGTATAAAACGTGCTTTGATCCGGCGCGCTTAACGGCCAGTCTTGTTGCCAGCGTTCCACCAAATCCGGGTTAGCAATAAAGGCTGCACCAACAGCTACCGCCTGCAACTGACCACTGGCCAACGCCTGCTCCGCTTCCGCTTTCTGATACCCCATATTGCCAATTAAGTTGCCCTGATAAGCTTCGCGGGCGGCCGTCACGACATCGCCTTGCTGCACGCCAAAGAAATCAGCCCGCATCAGATGTAAATAGGCCAAATTCAACGGGTTTAACGCCGCAGCCACATGCCGGGTTAACGCCAGCGGATCTGAATCGACCATGCTGTTATAACTGTTCAGTGGCGAGATCCGCACACCAACCCGATCAGAGCCCCATACGTCAACCACTGCAGCCACCACTTCCAGCAGCAAGCGGCTGCGGTTTTC
Organism: Rheinheimera sp.; assembly: GCA_034519945.1. Taxonomy (GTDB): domain Bacteria; phylum Pseudomonadota; class Gammaproteobacteria; order Enterobacterales; family Alteromonadaceae; genus Pararheinheimera. The sequence continues at coordinate 53,701 of JAXHNX010000048.1, read as the reverse complement.
CAGCGTTCCGCCGTAATGGCCGCTGCGGTTATTGACGCCATCACGCAGGAATTGGTCGAGCAGATAACCGTTGGCACCATGCACTTCCACACCGTCAAAACCGGCATCGCGGGCATTGATCGCCGCCTGACGGAATTGAGCAATAATGCCAGGGATCTCCTCATCGGCCAGTACCCGCGGCACTGTGTATGGCAACTTGCCCTCTGGCGTATGCACAGTGTCGTCGATGGCAACAGCAGCAGCAGACACCGGCGTATTGCCGTTATTCAGCGCCGGGTGGCAAGCGCGGCCACCATGCCACAGCTGCAGCACGATTTTGCCACCTTTGGCATGCACCGCATCTGTTACTTGCTTCCAGCCCTGAATTTGCGCTGCCGAATAAATCCCGGGCTCACGCCAGAATGCAGAATTGCCTTCAGCCACCATCGTTGCTTCGGCGATGATCAGGCCAGCGCTGGCGCGCTGCGCATAATAGTCCGCCATGATCGGCGTCGGTACGTGGTCAGCATCGGCGCGCGTGCGCGTCAGCGGCGCCATTAAAATCCGGTTGTTCAGTTCTAAGGCGCCCAGCTTAAACGGGCTGAATAAATCACTCATGTTGTTTCCTTGATTCAAATGCGTGGAGGCAATCGACACTGCGTGGTTGCCGACAGTTTTATTAACTTACCGAATGGTACATAAAGGCGCAAGTGTGCTTTTTCAAGTACGGCGATACCAACTTTTTTGATCAGCGATGACAAATGTCACCACAGCCTGATGACATCGCGCCCTGCCACAAGCCCTGCTGCGCCCGCACAATAGCTGCATCTACCCGACAGGAGTGTCCTACGATGACCGAACCCCTTATCCGTATCCGCCAACTGAGCCACAGCTATGGCAACACGCCGGTGCTGGCGCAGCTCAGCGCCGAATTGTATGGCGGTGAAATTATTGCGGTACTCGGTGCCAATGGCGCCGGCAAAACCACCTTGATCCAGCTGATGCTGGGTTTACTCAGTCAACAACAAGGCGAAATTAACATCCTCGGCCAGTCTCCGGCCCAAATCCGCCGCGACCCGCAGTTAAGCGGTCAGCTCGGCGTGATGCTGCAACAAGCCAGTTTGCCGGGGCAGCTCACTGTCCTCGAGCAGCTGCGTTTGTTCAGTGCTTATTATCCGGCACCGCTGGACCTGCAGACGCTGACTGAGCGTTTTGGCCTGCAGGGCTTTTTACAGCAGCGCTGCAGCAGTTTGTCCGGCGGTCAGCGGCAGTCGTTGTTGCTGGCGCTGGCGTTATTAGGCCAGCCGAAGATTCTGTTTCTCGATGAGCCGACCGTGGGCATGGATGTTGAAGCGCGCCAGCGCTTCTGGCAGCTGATCCGCACCGCCCGAGCTGAAGGGCTCTGTATCCTGCTGACCACGCATTACCTCGAAGAAGCCGATGCGCTGGCCGACCGCATTCTGCTGCTCAAAGACGGCCAGTTTATTGCCGACACCAGCCCGACAGCATTAAAAGCCGGTTTGAGTCAGCGCCAAATCCGTTGTCGCAGCAGCCTGCCGCTGGCCGCCCTGCAACAGTTGCCCGGCGTAAGCGCGGTGTTGCCTCTGGCAGATCAACAGGTGCAGATCAGCAGCAGCCGGGTCGAAGACTGCTTGCGGCAACTATTGCAACAAGACCCGCTGCTTGGCTGATTTAACCGTCAGCGCCGCCAGCCTGGAACAAGCCTTTTTACAGCTCACCCAAACCAAAGCGGAGACACACTGATGAACAGTCCCTGGTTAAGCTTGTCGCAGCGCGTGGCGCTGTATAAAACCGAAGCGGAAATGGATCTGAAAACCCTGTGGCGCACGCCGGGTTTTATCCTGCCTTGTCTGGCCTTCCCAGTGCTGTTTTACCTGCTGTTTGGTGTGGTGTTGTCCAATGGTCAGCATGCGGAGTATCTGCTGGTGTCTTATGCCGCTTTTGGCGTGATGGGGCCGGCGCTGTTTAACTTTGGCGCCAATGTGGCGACAGAGCGGGCACAAGGCTGGCTGACGCTGAAACAAATTTCGCCGGCACCGATTGGCAGCTGGTTATTTGGTAAAACTCTGTCCTGCCTGCTGCTGGCACTACTGATTATTCTGTTGCTGTTTCTCTGTGCCGGGGCTATCGCTGGCGTGCGGCTGCATACCAGTCAGTGGCTGCAACTGGCGTTGGTGTTGTTAGTTGGCACCATTCCATTTTGTCTGCTGGGTCTGACGCTCGGGTTGACCCTGTCGGCCAAATCCGCCCCTGCCACTATCAACCTGATTTATCTGCCATTGGCGTTTTTAGGCGGCCTCTGGTTGCCACTGCAGATGCTGCCAACAGCGCTGCAACAGCTGGCGCTGCTGTTACCCAGCTATCATTTGGGCCAGCTTGGTTATGCCGTCATCGGCAAAGATCGGGGCGAGCCATTCTGGGTCAATGTGGCGGTGTTGGTTTTGTATAGCCTGGTATTGATTTGGCTGGCCACACGGCGTTTTCGGGCACAAAGCCAGGACCGGCGTTAAGCAGAAGGAGAACAGCATGAGAATGAACATTAATATGAGCAAAAACAGCTGGCTAAGCCTCGCCGCAGTGGCGACCCTTGGCGCCTTCTTCCTGCTATTGCCAGAGCCGCGGTCCCTGACCAATAGCTTTGTGCTTGGGCCGGTGCGGGTGTTTGATGGCGAAGCACAGCTGCCACAACCGCAATACATCGAAGTGCGACAAGGGCTGATCCACAGCATCAGTGCAGAGCGCCCAGACAGTGACGCGCCTGTTGTCGACAGTCAAAATCCGGACGGCAGCCTGCAGTGGTTAATGCCGGGCCTCATCGATGCCCATGTGCATAGCTGGGGCAATGCGCAGCAACAGCAACTGAGCTTTGGCGTGACCAGTGCGATTGATTTATTCAGCGCGGCCGCACAGTTGCCTGAGCTGAAAACCAGCCGTGAAGACCTCAGTCAGGCGCAGCAATCCGACTTGTGGAGTGCCGGCACTTTAGTCACAGCGCCTAAAGGTCATGGTACTGAATATGGCATGCAGATCCCGGTGTTACAGTTCACCAGATGACGCTGAGGCTTTTGTTGCAGCACGTAAAGCAGAAGGCTCTGATTTTATTAAAATTGTCTATCAGTCCGAACGCGCCATTTATAAAAGCATGCCGTCGGTTAGCCGCGAGAGCCTAACAGCGGTGATCGCCGCCGCGCACCGGCAACACCTCAAAGCCGTGGTGCATATTGCCGAACAGATCTCAGCAATAGATGCGGTCAAAGCCGGCGCTGATGGCCTGGTACACAGCTTTTTTGACTCCCGCATCAGTGCCACGTTGCTGGCTGAATTAACACAACGGGATGTGTTTGTGATCCCAACGATGACGGTGTACGAAGCGGCAGTGCGGGGCAACGGCGCGCAGCAATATCTGCTGCAATACCCAGACTTGCCACTCAGTCAGGCGGCAAAAGCGGCGCTGTCCGGCGCGAAAAACCCACGGATCCCGGCGCATTTATACCAGAACCTCATTGATAACAGCCGCGCCATGCATCAGGCAGGCGTCCGGCTGCTGGCTGGCACGGATGCACCGAATGCCGGCACTTATCATGGTCTGAGTATGGTGCTGGAAGTGGCGCTGCTGCAGGAGGCCGGCCTGACCTTTTTTGACGCGCTGCAGGCGGCCACCGCTGCACCGGCCAAGGCGTTTGATTTGCCGCAGCGCGGTCGCATTGCGGTTGGCTATCGGGCCGACTTTTTGCTGCTGCCCGCACTGAACCAGGCCACCGATCTGCTGCAGGCGAAAGTGTACAAAAATGGCTGGGCGGTGAATTTAAGCAAAGCACCGCCGCAGCGGGCGGCAGTCAGCGCCGGCGCCTTGGCTGATTTCCGCCACAGTATCAGCCCGCAGCAAGGCGCTCTGTTTGTCGCCAGCAGTGATCAGATGATGCAAGGCAAATCCAGCGCCAGTGTCAGCCTGCAGTCGCAAGGCTCACCGGCGACGATCAGGGTTCAGGGCGAAATTGTCGCCGCAGCGCCTTATCCATGGGCCGGCGTCGCCTGGATGGCATCGGAGGATTATCAGCAAGGCCTGGATTTCAGCGGCATCAGCCATCTGCAATTTCAGCTGCGTGGCAGCTGCCGGCCAATACCGGTTGCTGGCATTTAGCGAAGGTAATCAACGACCTGCTGAATTCAGTTTTACCGTCACTGCTGCATTTCAACAAATCGACGTGCCGCTGCAGCAGCTGAAGGGCCTGGATCCCAGCCGCATTACGATGTTGTTATGGACAGCGAGTGCTGGCAACGCCAGCCAGCGCTTCGAGTTCGAACTGACAGCGCCGGTGTTGCTGGCAAACCCTTGAAGCCGCGCCGGTTAAATCAATGCCGCAGAAAAGATTGTACTGAAGACGGTCCGGGCCACATGACGCCGGGCCGAATTCTGCTATCATAGCCGGTCATGCCAGAGCATCGCTCAGCGCTTTCCCAAGGCGAATTATGATCAACCATTTCCGCGTGTTAGGCGTCAAAGCAAGCGCCAGTGAAGATGAAATAAAAAAAGCCTATAAACGGCTGTCGAATAAATACCATCCGGACAAGTTACTTGGCCTGTCTGAGGACGAAAAAGCCGCAGCCGCCAACACGCTGCATCAGGTCAAATTATCGTATGACGTGCTGTCCGACCCAAAAGCCAAAGCAGCTTTTATCAAAGATTTTAACAATGTCATTGTCACAGACCCCGCCGCAGCGATGAAAGAGCTGTGGGACCAGTTCTATTGAGGACGTTATGACGAAAAAACTGAATATCGAAAAAATCAATCAGCTCAAAACTGATGCATACGAAAACATCGATTCGTACAACGACCCTGACACGCCCAAAGCGCTGGAACAGTTCAGCGCCAAAATCAAAGCGATTTTGCAGGCTGATCCGGAAATGCTCGAATCAGTGCCGGAATATCTTCCGGTGGCGCTTTATGGCCGCGTCAAATTCAGCAAAGAAGCCAAGCTGAAATGGGCCAAGTGGCTGCAAACCGCCACGTTACCAGCCTGGGACGAATTTAAAGTCACGGTGGCGTTTAATAATGCTGACCTGCCACTGGTGAAAACTGTCCGTGACTATTCCGAAACCTTGCTGATTGAGTCCTGCGCTGTGTTATATCTGCTGGAACATCAAGGCAAAGCACCGGCACGCAGCCGAAGCAGCAGCAGCGAAGATCACGACGAAGAACCATCGTACGACGAAGATGACGATGAGATGCGCGATGAAGCCGATGACGACTACAACGGCCGCGACAATGACGATGAAGACGAAGAAGGCTATGACGATGCCTACGACGATATCCGCTTTAAAGGAGAAGGTCGCTGATGAATAATCTGATTGAAATTACCGTTGCCGAGATCAAAGAACTGGCGATGGTCGAGCCAAAGCAGGCCAGCAAAAAGTTCGAGCTGATCGCCAATGAAATGTCAGACGCGCAGCTGGTCGAAGTGATTGAACAGATTGATATTGTCACGCTGACGCAAATTAACAGCCAACACGATATCTCTTTCCCATCGATTATTTCCGAGCTGATGACGCCGGAAAAAATCCGCGACATCGTCTGTCAACAGCCGTTGTACTGGGAAGAGAAAATCAAAAACAATGCAGAAGATTTAAAGCAGCATACCTTTGATTTTCTGACCTACCTGATCCGCACGCAGGAAACTGAAGAAAAACAAGCCGAGATCCTCGAATGTATCGCCGAAGATCCGGCCGGCCTGTTTTATCTGTCGATCCCGTTTATTGAACTGTATCGCGGCGAAGTGGTTGAAGATGAAGATTTTTATCAGGATATCCTGCACGAAGAAGAGCAGGATCTGGAAGAAGCGGTCAGCTACACCGAACGTCATCTGAATGAAGAAGTACATGGTCTGGGTTTTGACGACCCACGCAGCCTGCTGGCGCTGATCCGTCAGTTAACCCCACAGGTTGAACAGGCAATCAAAGCGCTGGTACGCAATGAAAACTCTGGCTGGGAAAGCATTATCAACAAGTTCGCCACCGAACTGGTGATGCAGGCCAAAGATAAGAACCAGGGCAGCGACGAATACGCTGAAGTGGATGATATGTTCAGTTTCCTCGATTAAGGACCATCGCATGCAATTAGTCCTGCGCGACCAGGAACAAGGGCCGTTTCTGAGCAAAGTGCTGAGCTTCGGCAAAGAACAACAGTTATTAAGCAGCGAAGACGTGGCGGCGTTAAAAGCCAAAGCGGTGCTAATGAGCCTGAAATTCGCTGACAAGTTTTACAACAAATACAAAATGCATCTGCTGGAACAGGCGGCGCATGATGTGGTTGGCGTGGTCAGTCTTGGCCTTGCTGAGTTATCCTACCATGATCCGGCGCGCGCGCTGACGCTGCTGCAAAGCGCCGATGGCGTGATGAAGCCATTTCAAAAAGGCTGGAGCATGCTGGTCACGGTCAGTCCAAAACAGCAAAACCGCAAATCATTATTTGGCGATGTCGATGAGCAACTGCTGCACGATATCTCCAGCCCGCCGGACGCTGAAGAATGGCACGGCTGGCAGCTGTATCAGAACGCGTTGCTCGAATCGAACCGGCGTAATGCCATCCACTTGCTGAAACAGCAGTTTTTCCAGCAACAGCAAGTTGACCCGTTTGAACATTTCAGTCTCGAAGGCATGCTGGCTGAAGTGGTGATTTACCGGGTGGTCTGTGGCCACGGCAAAGTCAGACAGGATTTAAAACAGCGCATCCGCCAGACCGAGATGCAGGAACGCTGGTTTAATACCGACTATCTGCTGCTACAAACCGAAGCTGCACTGGCTGAATTGCCGGCTGGCATCGCCGACGCCATTCGGGCTGACATCGGCCAAAATTTTGCACCCGCTATGCTGAAAACACTGCAATTTGCGGTGAAATACCGCGAAAAAGCGGTCGCTCATGCTTCACCGGAGCAGCTGGATGCCTTTGAACATAAACAAGGCATGCTGAATCCGTTATTGGGTTGGCCACAATATATTGAAATGTAATGGATAGCCTGACCTTTTCCGCAACAAAAGGTCAGGGCTTTTCCGCCACCTGCACCTGATTGCGGCCCGCGGCTTTGGCGAGGTACAGCGATTTATCTGCAGCTTCCAATGCAGCCTGGGCTGAATCAAAATCTGTACTACAGGCGATCCCGGCACTAAAGGTGACGGAAAACATCTGCCGGTCTTCGTTAAAGGCGATCTGGCCAAACTGCGTCAGAATTTGCTGCATCACTTTTAATGCATCAGCAGGCATGGTGTCTGGCATCAGCACTAAAAATTCCTCGCCACCATAGCGGCCAATCGCATCACTTTTACGCAGACGTTGCAACAGCAGCTGCGACAGCGACACGATAACGCGGTCACCAACGGCATGCCCGAAGCGGTCATTGACCGACTTAAAATGATCGATATCCAGCATGATCAAACTACAGCCTTGCTGATTGCGTTGTGCCATCACAAACAGCTGCTGGGCTAATTCCTGAATGTAACCGTGGTTGTGTAAACGCGTCAGGCTATCTTGTTTCATCAGCTGGCGAAGCTTACGTCCGCGTTTTACCCGCGCATTCAGTTGCGCCAGCAGAGAGTCAGGGCTCAGGTCCTTCGGGATCACATCATCAGACCCCAGCTCGACTAAATCATCTTTGATCAACGCACTTTGCTCAGCGGTCATAAAAAGGATTGGCACCGCTTCATATTCCGGGATCTGCCGTAACATCCGCGCCAGTTCTGCGCCGTTATAGTCAGGTAAAAGGTAATCTAAAATAAACAAATCCGGGCTATATGCATCCAGTGCCGTTAATAATTCGGTTGGGCGGGTGATGCCACGAAATTCAAATCCGTCGTGTTCGAGCAAGGTTTTGTAATAGCTAAGTACTGAGTCCTGGTCATCAACCATTAAAATCCGGTATGGGCGTTCGTTTTCGATATCCAGCAATCCACGAATTTTTGCGACCAATTCATTGATTTTTGGTGGTTTATTAAAAAATGCCGCCGCATGATTCCGTACAGCTAACATCCTGACTTCAAAGTTGTTTTCGCTGGTCATCATAATTGCTTTGCTGCCCAGACGATGCAGCGAAGCGACAAGTTCGAACACCTGGGCACGACTTCCATCCGGCAGGTTCAGGTCGATGATGGCAACCATCGGCGTTTGAACGTCCAGGTATTGCCGGGCGGCATTGAAAGTTTTGACCCAATCCACCACAAAACCAAATTCAGACAGGTTGGTTGTTAACAGATAACCGTGGCTTTCACTATCCTCGAGCAACAACAACCGATCAACCACCGGCTTTGCAGCGACCAGACCAGTAGTCACAGGTAAAGCAGACTCTGCAGTCAGCTGTTGACTCTGTTCGACTGCGCCTTTCAGAGCTGCCATCGCTTGGTGGAGTGCGTTTTGTACGCGGACAAACCCAGGCTGGTCCGAAACCTCGTTGTGCAGAATATCAAGAAGTGTTGAGGCCGCTGCGGAAATCTGGGGCAGACCAAAAGTACCGGCAGAGCCTTTCATGACATGCAACCGGTTCACTAATTCGTGACTGCCGTATGGACTCCAGCGTGTTTCGAGTCGGTGAAAAATATCGGCAATCTGACCGACTTGCTGCGGTAAACGGGCGCGGTAATTGTTGGACAGTTCCGCGATTTTAGCCTTCAACACATCTGACATAACACCCTTTTCCAATGCGCTTGGTTCAGACGTCCTTGTATGCCGTACGCAGTCAAGACATGCGCGTCACAATTCCAATGTCGGACTCAGTGTGAAAGACTTCAGCGCAACCGTCAATATAAGGAGGGAACCCAAAGGATTTACATTGTAAGACGGGCTGCTCAGAAGATGCCGCCTTCAATTGCATTGGTTTAAACTGCGGCAATTTTTTGCCATCAATGGCTGAAAAAACAACAAATCTGCGGTACACTCAAAGAGTTTTTCGCCCTTAGCAGGAGACCAGTATGGTCAGTCCAATTTCCGGTAGCACTCAGGCCGTCACTCAGACGCAACAAAGCACTCCCATTGCGACCGCCACCACACCGGCTAAAGCCAGTAGCCCGGAAAGCAGCGCGAATGCAACTTCCAATAAATCCACCCGCAGCTCAGACGCCGAACGATACACTGCAGTACAACAAAGCCTCGCCAACAGTAAAACCGCGGTCGGCGCCGCCAGCACGGCCAATAAAGAGATCGATGGTCAGCTGAAACAAGTGCGGGACATCGCAACAAAATTAGCCGACGAGAAAATTACCGGGAAAGATCGGGAAAAACTGCAGGCGGATTACACCAAAGCGCGTGACAACATTATTGCCAGTCAGGACAAAGCCACTGTCAAATCCGGCACTGGCAGCAGCGCAACCAAAACCAATCTGCTGACTGATGCGAAAAATCAGACCGTTTCAACCAATACCCGCGGTGGCGAACTGGAAGTAGCCAGCAGCAAGTCTGCCAAAGCACTGGGGCTACCGGAAAAAATCGGCTCTGCCGCTGATGCCAAAGCGTTGCTAAGCGCTGACGACAAAAAAGCTGGTTCCCTTGCCAATGCCGAAAAAACCACCCAAGACACCACAGCGCGGCTGAAAAAAGCCGATGCCGATGTCAGCAAACGTCTGGAAACTGCCAGTCTGGCCGCCAAAGCGGCGCAACGATTGGAAACTGCTAAAACCGGTAACAACCGCACTTTGTCCGCCGACGAAGAAGAAAAACGCAATCAGGCAATCGAACAAGCCAAACAGGCGCGTGAACAAATCAAGACCCAGTTCAGTGGTTTGTCACAAAATAATGGCAACAAAAACGTCAACTCCTTATCAGCCCTGTTCAGCTGATCACCTGACGCCTGTTTGCAGGCTGCCCCGCGGTGGCCGCCTGCCAGCAGGCAATTCTGTGCGTTCATTCAAGAAGTACACCGATGAATAAAGCCATCCAGCTGTACCAGCAAACCAGACAATTGACGACGCACAGTAAACTGCTGGATGCCCAGGTACTGGCGCAAATTTGTTATGCGCTGGAACGGGCGATAGACAATGCTGATCCTTATGCGCTGATCCAGGTCTGTGGCGATTGCCGGCTGGTTTGGGTCACCATTCGTGGTCTGATGCTCGATGACAGTCACCCCTACCCGCTGGCGCTGAAACAAAATCTGTTGGGACTGGCAGAGACGGTCCTGAACGAGCTGCAACAAGATCCGGTCGATGCAGATCTGCAGTTGGTGCTGCAAATCAGTCTGGAACTGGTTGCCGGCTTGCAGAGCTGAACACCACTGATCGCGTCTGCCCGCGGCACCAACTGCCGCAATTTTTCGCCTGATGGTCGCCCCACACGAAACTCCAGCGTCGTACTGCCATCATAATCGCACTCCCTTCTGCCTCTGGAGAGCCATTTGCAACGTCGCCAATTTTTAAAGTTATGGGGTATCCCGCTGCCATTGCTCAGCAGTTGTAGTACCCAAATGCCGCTTTTTACCCCCCCACTCGCTGGCCCGGCATTGCCGGAAGCCGATGATTGGCAACAATTTCAGCTGCAACTGCAAGGCCAGTTGCTTGGACAGGATCACGACGAATTTGCCCGGCGGGCCAAAAGTGCCAACAGCAGATTTGACCGACAAGTGCCTGCTGTCATTGTACAGGTCGCCTCTGGTGCCGATGTGCAGCTGACCCTGCAGTTTGTCCGCCGTTTTAATCTGCCTTTTGCTATCCGCGGTGGCGGTCACAGTTACACCGGCTTATCCGGCACGGCCGGCTTGTTACTCGACATGGGGCGGCTGCAGCAGATCCATTATGCCGATGGTCAGGTGCGCATTGGCGCAGGAGCCAAACTAGGTGACGTCTATGCGGCACTGGCGGCATATCAGCAATCCATTCCGGCCGGCAGTTGTGCCAGTGTCGGCATCGCCGGCCTGATGCAAGGTGGCGGTCTGGGTATCGCCGATCGGATGTACGGCCTGACCTGTGATGCATTGCTTGAGGCAGAAATTGTCACTGCAGACGGTCAGTTACTGCGCTGCAACGCCAACCAGCATGCCGACTTATTCTGGGCCCTGCGCGGCGGTGGTGGTGGTCAGTTCGGTGTGCTGACAGAACTGACGTTCCAGACTTTTCCAACCGCGCCTGTGCGCAACTATATTGGCCGTTACCCACTGGAAAACGGTGAACTGGTACTGACCGAATGGCAACGCTGGGCGGCTCAGCTACCGGATACGGTCTGGACGCAGCTGGCGATCTGGGTCAATGGGAACAGTAAGAAAACGCCGGAAATTCAGATCCGTTGTTGCGGTATCGGCCATCAGGCTGATGTGACGCAGGCCTGGCAACAGCTGGAAAACCGCCTGAGCGGTCTGTGGGGGGAAGTCGATATGCAGGATCACTTATATCTGGATTTTATGCTGAGTGATTGTAAAGGCCTGGATAGCAACCAGTGTAAATTGCCGGGCCAACACGACGCAGGCAAACTCAAACGGGTCGCGATGGCGGGCAGCTCTGACATGTTCAACAACATTCTGCCGGCACCGGGCTGTCAGGCACTGCTCAGTGCTATGCGCAAGCGCGCTCAACAAGGCCAGACCGGCGCCGTGTTACTGACACTGATGGGCGGCGCGATCGCCGCCAAACCACGTGACTACAATGCTTTTGCCCATCGGCGGGCACTGTTCAGCGCGCAGTACCTGACGATTCACCCGGAACACAGCGATGAACCCCTGCTGGCGCAAAGTGCGGCCTGGTGTCATCAGATGCGCTACCTGATGCGGCGCTGGAGCAGCGGCGGCGCTTATCTGAATTACACCGATGGTCTGATGAAACACCCGGCAACCGCCTATTACGCCGGACATTATGCCCGACTACAACAAATCAAACGCCAATATGACCCGCAAAGCTTGTTCCGCCAGCGTCAAGGCATAAAAGTAGGATATGTTAGTTCATAACATTTAATATGGAGATAATCAGTGCGGAACAAACTTACTGTTGCCGGCCTCAGCCTGCTGCTGAGCGCTTGTAGCGCCTGCGCTGCAGGACCAGACAGCCACATTTTTGTGCCGGCAGGCACCTTTCATGCTGAAGTGGAAGGCCCCGATACCGACAGCGCCGGCAATCTGTACGCGGTAAACTTTGGTGGTGCCGCCGACAGCAATAAAGGCAGCATTGGTAAAGTGACTGCGGAAGGAGCAGCCAGCTTGCATCTGCGCTTACCCGCCGGCAGTACCGGCAATGGCATTCAAATCGATGAAAAAGGGGTGATGTGGATTGCCGACTATACCGGCCATCAGATTTGGCGATATGCCAACGGCACTTTAAGCGCTTTTGTGCATGAGCCACACATGCATCAGCCAAATGATCTGGCGCTGACCAAGGCTGGCGTCATCTTTGCCAGCGACCCCGACTGGAAAAACAACCAAGGCCAGTTGTGGCGTATCAGTGCCGACGGCAAAACCCGGCTGATTGACCAGACCGGCACCAGTAACGGCGTTGAAGTCAGCCCGGATCAGCGCTGGCTGTACCTGAACGAAAGTGCGCAGCGTAAAGTCTGGGTCTATCCACTGAACGACCAACTGGAAATTGGCAGCAAAAAACTGCTGATTGAATTTGCCGATTTTGGCCTCGATGGCATGCGCTGCGACCGCAAAGGCAATCTGTATATTGCCCGTTACGGTAAAGGCACAGTGGTCAAACTCAGTCCGACTGGCACAATATTAAAAGAATTCAGTTTGCACGGCCTATATCCGACCAATGTAGCGTTATCACCGGACGAACGTTGGCTCTATGTGACGATGCAACGTGACGGCAGCATCGAGCGCATCGCGCTACGATAACTCCCATTCCAGGACAGCCATCTATTTGGAGTGCATTCTAGAGTGCATTCTAGGACAGCCACCCATTTGTGCGGCAGCGCTGCCATTTGTCACGCAGCACTGCTGAACTTCACATCTTTTTCACCTGGTCCATGCTACTAATTTACCCCACATCTTAGGACAGCCACACCTTAGGAAGCACATTTCAGGACAGCCACCCTTTTGTCCGGCAGAGAGCGCATCTTAGGACAGCCACTTTTTCAGCACATCGCATCTCAAAAAGCACATCTCACGATAGCCACCCTTTTGTCCGGCAGTGTAGCCGTTTATCACGCACCACTGCCGAACCTCACATCTTTTTCACCTGATCCTTCCTGCCAATTTACCCTGAACTCAATAACTCCACTTTGTGAATCACAACAAGGAAGACTGACATGACAGACCCTGTAATCACTGCCCCACAACAGACGACCGCAATCACAACTACCCCCGGCTTTGTTGGCCAAATACTAAATACTTTACTCAATCCGTCGACAGCGATGGCAGCTGTACCGCAACAAAGCGGCCGCCATTTCTGGTTGTTGGCCATTCAGCTGCTGCTGACCACCGCCATTATTTATTGGTTTTATGCCGGTATGAGTCCAGCCTGGTTGGTCGACCAACAAATGTTGCATGCCGGCGAGCTTACCCCAGCCGAAACCGAACAAATCCGCGCCGCGATGGCCGGCATGGCCGGTGCGACGCCAATAATTGGCGCTGTCTCCGTCGCGGTCGGCAGTCTGGCTTTTACCGCCATCACCGCCGGTTATCTGCTGTTAACCGGCAAGCTGCAAAAAGCGCTGAATTACGGCCAGTGGTTTGCTTTAGTGGTTTGGAGCCAGCTGCCGGCGCTACTGAACATTGTTGGCCTGGCGCTGCTGGTGCTGCTGGCAAACAGCCCGGATCAACCGCTGATGCTGGTGAACTACGCCTCACTGAATCAGCTAGTGCTGGATCTACCCGTTGGTCATGCGCTCTATACCTGGGCTGAAAGCATCAATGTGTTTTTAATCTGGCAACTTTGGATTTTGTTTGCCGGTCTGCAAAGCGCTGCGAGCTTTAGTTCCAAACGCGCCGCTATTGTCACAGGCACACCGGTACTGCTGATTTTTGGCTTGTGGGCTCTGTTGGCGTAACCAACGTTTCATAGGAACAGTTGAAGGATTATGCCATGACTGATGTATCAAATGCTCAAGCGACAGCCGTAACAGCCACGCCCCCCTGGCGCCGGCTGCTGATCGCGGCGGTGATCCTGGTGACCATTGCCGGCGTGACAATGTACCGCAAACAAACGCAGGCGCTGGATGTGCAGGTCAGCCCTGTCAGCAAAGGCGATCTGACCGACAGTATCCTGGCGTCCGGTAATCTGGTGTACCGCACGCAGGTCGCGCTGCGCTCTGAATTAATGGCGCGGGTAGACGCGGTGTTTGTGCAGGAAGGCGACAAAGTTGAAGCCGGTCAGCTGCTATTGCAGCTCGACCCGCAAAGCTACAGCGCCAGCCTGGAGCAGGCCCGGGCCCAAACGGCGCGGGCCCGCACTGATATTCAGATGGCAAGCACCCGGCTGAAAAATTTAGAACGACAGTTAAAACGCCAGCAACAGCTGGCAAACAAAGGCCTAATCCAACAGGAGCTGCTAGATAACCTACGCAGTGACCAGCAACTGGCGTTGCTGCAACAACAATCGGCGCAGCAGCTACTGACGCAAAGTCTCGCTGCCGAAAAACAATCGGCAGATTTATTGGCCAAGACTGAACTGCGCTCGCCCATCAGTGGCGTGATTGTCGCGGTCGATGTCAAAGCCGGTGAAACAGTGATCCCGGGCAGCGCACAGATGATGGGTAGTGACTTGATGACCATCGCCGATACCAGCGCGTTATTAGCCGAATTGCGGCTGGACGAAGCCGACGTACACAGCGTCCATGTGGGCCAGAATGTGAAAGTCTTTGCCGCCGCCGCGCCGGACAGCGCGCTCAGCGGCAAAGTACAAAGCATCAGCAGCAGTGCGCGTCAGCTCGGACAAAGCCAGGCTTTGGCCTTTAAAGTCAAAGTGTTACTGGAAAACGCGCAGGATGCGTTGTTTCCGGGCATGAGCTGTCGTGCGGAACTGCAAACTGCCGCCTTGTCGCAAGTGTGGTCGGTACCGGTGTCCGCGCTGCAATCCTTACCGACCGCTTCCAGTGCAGCAAGCAATAGCGCGAACAGCAAGCAGATCTGGCTGGTACGCGACGGCCGCGCTTACCCACAGACGGTCGAAGTGGGCCTTGCCACAGATACCGCGCAGCAAATCAGTAAAGGTCTCGAGGGCACTGAACAAGTGATCACCGGGCCGGCACGGGTCTTTGCCAGCCTGCAATCCGGCGCTAAAGTGCGATTTGATCCCCGTCCGACTGCCGTTGTGGCCAAGGCGCAGCCATGAGTGCAGCTGCGATGAAAGTAGCAACAAACACCGACACGCCAGTAATTGAACTACGCGGCATCAGCAAGTTTTATCAAATGGCTGAGATTGGATGAGATTGGAGACAGCCATGAATGCGATGAGATTGGAGACAGCCATGAATGCAGCCGTCGACAATGATGAGATCGAAGACACCCATAAATACAGCAATCGACAGGATAAGATCGGTGAGATCGAAGACACCCATAAATACAGCAATCGACAGGATAAGATCGGTGAGATCGAAGACACCCATAAATACAGCAATCGACAGGATAAGATCGGAGACAGCCATGAATGCAGCAGTCGACACGCCGGTGATTGAACTACGCGGCATCAGCAAGTTTTATCAAATGGCGGGTGAAACCTTCACAGCGCTTGCAGACATTGATCTCAAAGTGAGCCGCAACGACTATCTGGCACTTATCGGCCCCAGTGGCTCCGGTAAATCCACGTTGCTAAATATGCTCGGTTGTCTGGATGTCCCGGATCAAGGTGACTATCTGCTTTGTGGACAGCCGGTTGCGAGCCTCGATGAAACCGCGCTGGCGCAGGTCAGAAATCAGCAGATTGGTTTTATTTTTCAGAGTTTTAACTTATTACCACGCTTAACAGCGCTGCAGAATGTGCTGCAGCCGCTGCTGTACCGGGTGATGAGTAAAACTGAGCGGATGACGCGCGCCATGGCGGTACTTGAACGCGTAGGCCTTGCCGACAAAGCGCAGCATCTGCCGAGTCAGCTTTCCGGCGGTCAGCGTCAGCGGGTGGCGATTGCGCGGGCCTTAGTGACAGAGCCGGCAGTGCTGCTTGGCGACGAGCCGACCGGCAATCTCGACAGCAAAACCACCGCCAGCATTATGGCGCTGTTTGACGAACTGTATGCGCAAGGCCAGACCATCATTCTGGTCACACATGAACAGGAAATTGCTGATCACTGCCGCCGAGTAGTGCGACTGGTGGATGGCCGCATTGTCGCTGACCGGCAGCAACAGCAGGGCCACGCGCGCTGGCCGTATAAGCAGCCTGCACTGTGACAACGAACAAGGAATTGAGATGTTAGCTTTCTGGCAAATGTTTAGTCAGTGCGCGCAAAACGCGGTGTTATCGATCCGGCTGCATTTGCTGCGCAGTAGCCTGACCACTCTCGGCATTATAATCGGCGTGGCTGCGGTGATTAGTGTGGTCGCGATCATGCAGGGCTTAAGCGCCGGTATTCGCGGACAACTTGATGACCTCGGCTCCGACATGACCACGCTGCGCGCGTTTACCACGCCGGATCAGGAACTGCTGGGCTTTCGGAACAAACTGACCGACAGCGATTACGACGCACTACTGAACAAAATCAGTGACTTTGAGCAAATCACTGTGGCGATGCCGGCCTTTAGTATGGGACTTAGCGTCAGCTATGGCCGTAGTAGCAGTCAAAGCCAGCTGATTGGCGCGGCACCAAATTATCAGCATGTGATCCGGATTTACCCGCTGCTGGGCCGGTTTATCCTGCCGCAGGATGACGAACGCCGCCGCCGCGTGGCGTTTATCGGCCCGTCGCTGATCAACAAGTTACAGCTGCCGGCAAATCCGGTGGGCGAATTTGTGCTGATCTCCGGCGACTGGTTCCGCATTATTGGCGTTGGCGAAAAACGCGGCAGCCTGTTTGGGTTTGACCAGGACAACTACATCATCACACCGTTTCAAACCGCTAAAGCGCTGAATGGCCCGGACCAGTTACAGGTGGAAATCAGTTATCGCGCCAAAACCGGCGTCGATGAACAGGCACTACAGCAGCAAATCCGTGCCGTGCTGCGTGCCAAACGCGGCCTCGCCAGTAACGCGGCCGACCCTTTTGAATTTATCACCGCCGAGAAAATGAAAAGCCAGTTTAATCAGGTACTGAACTCGGTCACGTTGGTGGCGGCTGGTGTGGTTGGCATCAGTTTGCTGGTTGGTGGTATTGGCGTAATGAATATCATGCTGGTGTCGGTGACGGAGCGCACCCGTGAAATCGGCATCGTCAAAGCGCTCGGCGCCACGCCACAAGTGATTTTGCTGCAGTTTTTACTCGAAGCCGTGCTGCTGAGTTTATTTGGTGGTTTGCTTGGTTTGTTACTGGGTTATGGCGTGGCCGCTTTGCTTGGTGCATTAATTCCGGGCCTCGCGGATGCGGTAGTGCCGTTGTGGGCGGTGTTGTTATCGCTTGGCTTCACCACTTTTATCGGCGTGGTATTTGGCCTGATGCCGGCGGTGAAAGCCGCCAGACTTGCGCCTATTGATGCGCTGCGGTATGAATAAGCCATTGAAATTTATCAGAACAGGAACCCAGATGTCAGAACTCACCGCAAACGGCTGGCAGTCACGCCTGCAGCGCTGGTGGCGCATCAGTTTTCAATGCTCTTCAGCTTATCTGTGGGTCAGCCTGACAGCTTATCTGGTGTACCTGGTGTTTTATATGCTGTCGATGAGCGTGATGTTTAAAGCGCCGAACTTTGAAACTTACCTGATCGCCACGCTGCGCGGCTTGCTCGATACCAGCCTGATGGCGTTATTTTGCCATTTCCTCATTCGGCCATATCTGAAACTGGAATTGCTGCCGCAAGGCCGATATGGCAGCAACCTATTCGGTTTTCTGCTGTACTCGCTGCTGCTCGGGCAGTTACTAATGTTCCTGTCGTTGAATATCGCTGATTTAACGCCATTAAAAGAAGTCGATTTACGCCATATGTCGTTGCAAAAAGCCAATGGCGAAACCATGAAGCTGGAAATTGGCTTGCCTATTTTACAGCTGATTGGCGGCTTTAATCAGGCGGTTTTATTCTGGCTCTGGGCGCTGGCGTATGTATTCTGGGGCACTTTAATCAGTAAACGTCAGATGCAAAAACAAATGCATCAGGCGCAGCTACAGCAGCTGACTAATCAACTGAATCCGCATTTTTTATTTAATGCACTCAATAGCATCCGCGCGCTGATATATGAAGATCAGGACAAAGCCGCAGCCACTGTGACGCAGCTGTCGGAGTTGTTCCGTTTCCATTTGCAGGCGCATTTAAAACCCTTGTCGACGCTCGCCGACGAATGGCAAATTGCTTCACAGTATTTGCAGATTGAGCAGGTACGGCTGGAAGCACGGCTCAAGCTCGACCTGCAGTTTGACGAGCAGCTGTGGCAGCAAAAACTGCCAACGTTAAGTTTGCTAACATTGGTTGAAAATGCGATTAAACACGGCATAGCACCACTACCACAAGGCGGCCGGCTCTGGATTAAAAGCCGCCCGGTCGCGAATGGCTGGCAGCTGATGGTCGGTAACAGTTGTGCCTGCCTCAGCAGCGTGCACGGCACCCGTACCGGTCTGAAAAATCTGCGCCAACGCCTGGCGTTATTGCCGGGCCGGCATAGTTTACATATCGAACCGCAGCTGGATCAATATCAGGTCAGCATCGAAATTGAAGCCGGTCCACTGGACCTGCCAGCCGAATCTCAGCATCAATTTGGCCCCAATGAAATGGAGTTTCACCATGTGGAAAACGCTGATCGTCGATGACGAGCGCCTGGCACGCAGTGAATTAAAACGGCTGCTACAGGCCCATCCAACTATTGAAATAGTCGCAGAAGCCGACAGTGCTGACAGCGCACGTAACATTCTGGCAGAGCAGCCCGACATCACATTGGTTTTTCTGGATATTCAGATGCCAGGCAGCACCGGGCTTGAATTGGCTGCAGAACTCAGACCCAATTTGTTTTTTGTGTTCTGCACGGCGTTTGACAGCTATGCGCTGGACGCCTTTGCCCTCAATGCACTGGATTATTTGGTCAAACCAATAGTGCCGCAACGCCTGGCGCAAAGTTTAAGCCGGCTACCTGCCGCTCAGGCTGGAACTGTCGCATCAAGCGACCGAAACTACTTGCCGGACAGCCACGGTTTATTGCTGAAATTCGGCGAAAACAGCCGTATCGTGCGGTTGTGTGAAATCAGCCGCTTTGAATCGGTTGGCAATCACAGCGCGGTGTATACGCCGTATGGCAAAAGTTTTGTATTAAGTTCGCTATCACGCATCGAACAAAGACTCGACCCCCAACAGTTTTTCAAAGCCAGCCGCGCCGACATTATCCGTATCAGCGCCATCACGGCGTTAGAACCCGGCGTCGCTGCCGGCAGCATGCTGGCGATATTACAGGACAGCCAACAGATAGACGTCAGTCGCCGCCAGGTGCAACAGCTGAAAACGTTGTTTGGTGGTTTTTGAGTTCCTTGCAGACTGCACCTACGTCTTATCAAAGTTGTTGTGAGTAAACGATAAATCCGCTGTGACTGGCGACTTTGTCGTACAGCAATCGACCAGCCTGATTGGAATCATGCGTCTGCCAGTACAGGCGTTCACTCCCTGCTGCGCGGGCAGCCGCGGAAACCCATTGGATAAGCTGCCGGCCAACGCCTTTTCCTCGTAAAGAGGGTTCGGTAAAAAGATCCTGTAAGTAACACACATCCTTTAGTCGTGTTGTGCTGCGGTGAAACAGATAATGCACCAGACCTACTATTTGGCCATCCATCTCCGCCACGGCGGCATAAACCGGCTCGTCCAGATCCAAAAATCGCGCCCAGGTTGACGCCGTGATCTGCTCGGGCAACGCCGTGTCTCCCGCGCGACCATAAAAAGCATTGTAGTCATCCCACAAAAAGCGCCACTGCGCATAATCTTGCTCACGGATCGGGCGGATTGAAATCTGCGGAGACATTCGGTTGTATTCCTTTTTTTGAATAGATTTAAGTTACAAAAACACCTGAAAGAAATCATTCAAAGAGAAATCATTCAAGACAGCCAAATAATCTAGAAGAATCATTCAAGACAGCCATAAAAAATGCTCTAAGACAGCCAAATAATCTAGAAGAATCATCCAGGACAGCCAAAGTTCCATGCAGGACATTCGCAATAATCCAGATCATTTGAACTCGCAGACAAGCCGCTAAAAATGTCCCTGAAATGGTTATATGACAACACACGACCAATACTTTGGCGAAGATAAACTGGCTGACCTGATTTTATTTCAGCTTACAGACTCGGCAAAGGCAAAAGCTGCCAGCCGATTGCTCTGTCTTCAGCAAATCAGGCTTCAACAAAAGAATAGGTTTCATGCAAACTCAGCCAAAACTTCGTCGGCAGGCAGTTTGGCCTTGCAACCAATGTAGGCCGAGTTTTCGGCAGAACTGCTTTAATAAGCTAATGGGGCCAATAACCTGACGAAAATCAGTTTCCAGTTGTTGGCAGTTTTTTATCCAGCTGTGAGTGGGGATTCCTAAGCGGGTCAGGATAGGTGGGACAGTCGTGTCGATAACTCCATGATGACCTGACCCAATTTGTCGCCCTGTCCAGTCTACGAGCTCAGCATAATCAACAAAATGACAGGGGATATAGTGCGTAACGTTGTTCTGATGGCTGTCTCCGGCAAAAGGAAGTAACTCACCGTGAAAATTACTGTGAACAGCGTTACTGAGTCTTTGCTGGATACTTGTGTAATCGGAAGTTTCCGGTGTCGCAGCAATTTGTGCGCGGATCGGATTCAGATCGACATAGGCCATAGCGGTAAGAACGGCTTTTTCATCAAGTAGCGCCTGCGATTTAAACCGCCCCTCCCAAAACCGACCAGTACAATTGTCTTCAGCATTCGCAAGTCTTGCGATATGTTCGTTCAGGCATCGCATAAACCAGCTGATATCGCAAAGCCTTAAACGCCATTTTTCCATAATGGTTTCAACAACTTGAATTTCAGCGTCACCACTCGACTCTCCGCGAAGATAACGTTCGACCAGTACCGGCAATCGGAATAACAGTTGCCAGCGTTCTATTATATCCTGATAACGCCAAGCGGCTGCTTTTGCGGCATCAACCCTAACCACCAGATGATAATGATTGGACATCAGAGCAAAAGCGGCAATATCGACAGCGAACATTTCTTGGAGTTTAGCTAGTCGTGCCAAAACCCAGCAGCGGCGATGTTCAAAGTTATAAGTCTCTGTCTTACCACATAAAAAGGCACGACGAACACAACGACTGATGAGGTGGTAATAAGGTGTTTCACTAAGCGCGATTTGTAGTTTACGAGGTTTAGGCATGTTGTCATCCTGACAGTCACCAATTCTTAGCCCTTAAATTTAGTTGCATAAATGTTAATATCAAGTTTATGGGAGCTTTTCTCGAATACCAAGCGTCATTGGATGTTCTCGATGTACTGGATCTTCCTTTGGATGTCCGGCTTCTTCTGAGTTCTATGGATGTCCGGCTTCTCCTTTTATAGCTGGATGTCTGGCCTCTTCTGTGTTCTGTGGATGTCTGGCTTTTTCTCTGTGTTCTGTGGATGTCCGGCTTCTTTCTCCTTTTATAGCTGGATGTCTGGCCTCTTCCTGTGTTCTGTGGATGTCTGGCTTTTTCTCTGTGTTCTGTGGATGTCCGGCTTCTTCTACTTGTGGATGTCCGGCTTCTTTCTCTTCTGTGTTCTGTGGATGTCCGGCTTCTTTCTACTCTTGTGGATGTCCGGCTTCTTTTTCCTGTCCGGCTTCTTCTATGCGCCGGAACCGGCTCAACATCAAGTATACCGCCGGTGTGCTGTACAGTGTGAACAGCTGACTGAGTAATAAACCACCGACAATGCTGGTGCCAAGCGGTTGTCTGAGCTCCGAACCTTCGCCCATGCCAAGCAGCAGCGGCACCGCGCCGAGCATCGCGGCACAGTTGGTCATCAGAATAGGTCGCAGCCGTTGCTGACCGGCCAATACGATAGCTTCGAGCGGCTGCAGCCCTTGTTGACGTTCGGCAGCCAGCGCAAAATCAACCAGTAGAATGGCGTTTTTCATCACAATACCAATCAGCAGGAACAAACCGAGCTGCGCGATCAGATTCAATGGTGTATCGGTCAGGTACAGCGCCAGCAAGGCGCCAAGCGCGGTACAAGGCAAGGTTGATAAAATCACCAGCGGCTGCAGCGTACTTTCGTACAAAATACCAAGCAGCAAATACACCGCCAGCACCACACCGATAAACAAC
Source organism: Rheinheimera sp. (assembly GCA_034519945.1). GTDB lineage: Bacteria > Pseudomonadota > Gammaproteobacteria > Enterobacterales > Alteromonadaceae > Pararheinheimera. Next base: position 31,417 of record JAXHNX010000048.1, on the reverse strand, counting down.
CATAGCTGGTCGCCCTGACTGAACACGGCGTTGCGCTGATCTTCGCCGTTCAGCGCATAAATCGCTGTCGGCACCATCAGTTCGGCCAGCATCCGGTCCAGTGCTGCATCAGCTTGTTGTGCGCTGACACCTTCCGCCAACGCATAGCCGATGCCTTGCGCGGCAAATTGGTTGTCGCGGCGAATGCGGTCATTCGACAGGCCGTACTGATAACTGGTGAAAGCACTGAGCGGTACCCGCTCACCACGGCTGTTAATCAGCTGCAGTTGTTTTAACACTTCCGGCTGCGCGGTGTAGCCCGGCAACAACTCCATCACGACCCGATACTGATTCATTTCGTCATATAGGGTGGCAACCTGGCGCTGTGAAAACGAGTTGTTCAGCAGCGTGGCTACTGCACGCATATCGACGCCGAGTCGCTGCGCCGCTTCGCGGTCAACCGACAACACAATTTGTTGGGTGTCCTCACCTCCCGGCGTATTCACGTCGACCAGCTCCGGCAATTCCTGCATTGCTTTGGCGATTTGCTTCGACCAGCTTTTCAGTAGTTTCAGATCACCCGACATCAGCAACAGTTCGTAGTCGGAACTGGCAAAAGGTGATGCCAGCCGGATGTCCTGATCAACACTTAAAAACATCATACCGCCCGGGATCACCGGCGCGCCGGCGCGGATACGGTTCACCACTTCCTGCGCCGAAACTCCGCGTTCGTCCAGAGGTTTTAACCGGATACGCAGAAACGAATTACTGGTGCCCATCGCGCCACCACTGGCGCCGGTGACATCAGCAATAGCCGGATCTTTCAGCAGATATTGCCGGTAAGCTTCAATTTTTGGCTGCATCAGCTGGTAAGAGAAACCATCGTCGCCGCGGACAAAACCATTCAGCTGGCCAGTGTCCTGCTCCGGTAACATGCCGCCGGGCAGCGTGCGGAACAACCAGACCGAGGCGGCAAATAACAACACTAACAGCGCCAGCACCCAATGCCGTTTGCCCAGCACCCAGCGTAAACTGCGCTGATAACGTTGCTGAAACCGAGAAAAAAAACCGGCCGCCTGATCAACTGGTGTTTGCTTCACCATCAGCCGTGCCGACAAGCCTGGCGTCAGCGTTAACGACACCAGCAACGAGATCAGCATGGCGCCAACCAGCGTAATGGAAAATTCACGGAACAGCCGCTCAACCAAACCGCCCATAAACAAAATCGATAAAAACACCACCACCAGCGCCAGGTTCATCGCCACCAGCGTGACCCCCACTTCGCTGGCGCCACGCCGGGCCGCGCTTAACGGCGACAGGCCCTGCTCCAAATGGCGTTTAATGTTCTCCACCACCACAATGGCGTCGTCAACCACCAGACCGGCCGCGACAATCAAAGCCATCACCGACAAATTATTCAGTGAAAAACCAAACACATACATGACACAAAACGCGCCAATCAACGACACCGGAATAGCCAGCGTCGGAATGAGCGCCACGCGGACACTGCGTAAAAACAGCAGCACGACGGCGACGACCAGACCAATCGATATCAACAAACTCAACTGTGCTTCATCTAAAGTCGCGCGGATCACCGGACTGCGGTCCATCACCACCGCCAATTTGGCGCCTGCGGGGATTAACGCTTCGAGCACCGGCATCTGCTGATAAATCGCGTCGATGGTCGCAACAATATTGGCGCCACTGCGCCGGCTGATCTGCAAAATCACTGCCGGTTTATCATTGTGAAAGCCGGCACTGTAGCGGTTTTCCGTCGAATCGCTGACCACAGCCACATCTTTTAACCGGATCGCCGCCTGATTGACGTATTTAACTACCAGATCGCCATAGTCATCGGCATTTCGCAGCGTCTGACTGAGGTTGATCTGCCAACGCACATCGCCTTGTTCCAGCGTGCCGATCGGCAGGTTTGAATTGACCGCACCGATGGCGCTTCGCACTTCATCCAACGCCACGCCATATTGGCTCAGCAGCGCCGGATTCAGTTGCACCCGTACTGCCGGCAGCGAAGAACCGGCCACTTCAACTTCACCAACGCCCTGAATTTGTGCAATTTTCTGCGCCAGGATCGTCGCAGCGGTATCGTATAACGCCGACGCCGGCAAACTGTCACTGGACAGCGCCAGCGCCATCACCGGCATCTGCGACGGGTTCATTTTGCGGTAAGTCGGATTGCCCGGCATGCCGGCCGGCAGCTGACCCCGCACTGTATTGATCGCCGCCTGTACTTCGCGCGCGGCTTCATCGACATTGCGGTTTAACTCAAATTCCAGCCGGACCTGGGTCGAGCCCTGGTTGCTGGAAGAACTTAACCGGCGCAGGCCCGCAATAGTACCAAGCTGACGCTCCAACGGTGTGGCGACTGTTGCCGCCATCGCTTCGGGACTGGCTCCCGGTAAACTGGCGGTCACCACCACCATCGGAAAATCTACCGCTGGCAGCGGTGATACCGGCAAGGCGCGGTAACTCAACAAGCCCAACAAGACGATGGCGATCGCCAGTAAACTGCTGGCAATAGGCCGCTGGATCAGCGCCAGACTGAGTTTCATAGCGCCTCCGCCGCAACGGCCGGCTTTACGGCTCAGGTGGCGGTCAAACCATAAATACACCACCGGCGTGGTAAACAGCGTCAGCACCTGACTGACCAACAGCCCGCCGACCATCACCAGGCCAAGCGGCTGACGCAGCTCAGCGCCGGAGCCATCGGCTAACAACAACGGCACTGCGCCAAATAAGGCTGCCAGCGTGGTCATCAAAATAGGCCGGAAGCGCAGCAGCGCCGCTTGGTAAATCGCCTGCTCAGGCGATAGGCCGCGGCTACGCTGAGCCTCGAGCGCAAAGTCGACCATCATGATGCCGTTTTTCTTCACCAGACCAATCAGCAACACAATGCCGATCACTGCAATCAAATCCAGCGGCCGGTCGGTGATCAGCAATGCCGCCAACGCGCCGACGGTGGCCGAAGGTAAAGTCGACAAAATGGTCACCGGATGAATCAGGCTTTCGTACAACACGCCAAGCACAATATACATCGTCACGACGGCCGCCAAAATCAGCCACAAGGTGTTACTCAAACTGGCGCGGAAGGCCTCGGCCGCGCCCTGGAACGTCAGTTCCATCGACGCCGGCAGTTGTAAATCCTGCTGCACTTGTTCAATCGCTGCCACCGCATCGCCGAGCGAATAGCCTTCTGCCAGGTTAAACGACAGCGTCACCGCCGGGAACTGGCCCTGATGGTTGATCAATAAACGCGCCGGTTTTTGCGTGACTGTGGCAACAGATGACAGCGGCACCGGACTACCGGACGCCGTGTTGATAAACAGTTTGTCCAGCGCATCCAGCCCCTGAGCCTGCTCTGGATCGACCTCCAGAATCACGCGGTATTGATTGGCCTGGGTAAACAACGTGGTGATCTGGCGCTGGGCAAAAGCGCTTTGCAGCGCAGTACCAATTTGACTAACACTGATGCCAAGCCGCGCCGCTGCGGTGCGGTCGATATCGACATAAGCCTGTAAGCCGTTTTCTGCTAAATCATCCGCCACATCAGCCAATTCAGGCCGGCTTTGCAGCGCGGCCATCATTTCCGGCAACCAGTCTGCCAGCACCGCGCTGTCCGGTGAGGTTAGCGTAAACTGATATTGGGTGCGGCTGATTTTGTCTTCAATACTGAGTTCCTGCACGCTCTGGAACCAGGCTTTGATGCCGGGCACCTGCTCTGCTTTATCACGCAGCCGGTCGATCACCGCCAGCGCATGGTCGTCGCGCTCAGCGTGTGGCTTCAAATTGAGCTGAATACGGCCGGCATTCAGGCTGACATTGCTGCCATCGACGCCGATAAAACTACTCAGACTCGCCACCGCCGGGTCGTCCTGCAATACCGCCGCCAGTTGCTGCTGGCGCTCTGTCATCGCCGCAAAGGAAATATCCTGCGGCGCTTCGGTCACAATCTGAATGACGCCGCTGTCCTGTACCGGGAAAAAGCCTTTGGGCACCGCCAGATACAACACGGCGGTCAACGCGACACTGGCTGCCATCGCCGCCATGCCGAGCCGCTGATGTGCCAGCACCCACTGCAACATCTCGCCATAACGACGGACCACACCGGCCATAAAACCAGTGCCGTCGTCATGCGGTGGTAAGGTTTTTAATAAATGGGCACACAACATCGGCGTCAGCGTCAGCGACACCAGTAGAGAAATCAGGATCGCCACCGCCAGCGTCACGGCAAATTCAAAGAATAACCGCCCGACCACATCGGCCATAAACAGCAGCGGGATCAACACCGCAATCAATGAAAAAGTTAATGAAATCAGTGTAAAACCAATTTCTTTGGCGCCTTTTTTTGCCGCTTCCAGCGCTGATTCACCCTGTTCGCGGTGCCGTGCGATGTTTTCCAGCATCACAATCGCATCGTCGACGACAAAGCCAGTGGCGATCACCAACGCCATCAGCGTCAGGTTATTGATCGAAAATTCCAGTAAATACATCACGGCGAAAGTGCCGATGATCGACAGCGGCACCGCCAGCGACGGAATGATGGTGGCCGGCACTGTGCGTAAAAACACAAAGGTCACCGCAATGACCAGTGCCACGGCAAACAGCAGCTCTTTTTGCACGTCGCGCACCGAGGCTCGGATACTTTCAGTGCGGTCACTGAGGATTGACACGTCCAGCTCTGCCGGCAAAGTCGCGGTCAGCTGCGGCAACAATTCACGCACCAGATCGGTCACTTCAATCACATTGGCGCCGGGCTGGCGCTGAATATTAATCAGCACTGCTGCGCTTTGATTGGCCCATGCCGCAAGAAAACGGTCTTCGGCGCCCTGCTCGATTTTCGCCACATCACCAAGCCGCACCGGCGCATCGCCTTTAAATGCCACTATCAGCGCTTCGTATTCGGCGGTTGAGCTCAACTGGTCGTTCACTTCCAGCATCGTCGAGCGGAACGGGCCGTCAAAATTACCTTTCGGCTGATTGGTGTTCGCAGCAACAATGGCGCTACGCAGTGCGTCCATCGTCAGGCCAAGCCCGGCCAGCGCGGAAGGATTGGCTTTGACCCGAATGGCCGGCCGTTGTCCGCCCGCCAGACTCACCATGCCGACACCATTGACCTGCGCCAGTTTCTGCGCCATCCGGGTGTCGACTAAGTCATACACCTGCGGCAACGCCATCGCTTTGGCACTGACCGCCAGTGTCAGGATCGGTGCGTCGGCCGGGTTAACCTTGCGATACACCGGTGGGATCGGCATGTCGTTTGGTAACAAGGATGACGCGGTATTGATCGCCGCCTGCACTTCCTGCTCGGCGACACCCATATCAACTACTAAGGCAAACTGCAGCGTCAGCACTGAGGCGCCGCCGCTGCTGGACGACGACATCTGTTTCAGACCGGGAATTTGACCCAGCCGGCGCTCCAGTGGCGCAGTCACGGTACGCGCCATCACATCGGGACTGGCGCCCGGGTAAAAGCTGAACACCTGAATGATCGGATAGTCAACTTGGGGCAACGCCGCCACCGGCAGCTGACGCCAGCCAAGCATCCCGGCGATCAGCAGCGCCAGCATCAGCAGTGACGTGGCAACGGGGCGCAAAATAAATGGTTTGGACAGTTGCATGGCTTAATCCTGCTTGCTGCTTTGCACCACTGTCACGTCGCGGCCCGGCCTTAACCGGTCTAGACCTTCCATCACAATCTGGTCGCCAGCGGTTAAGCCTTTGCGCACTTCAACCTGGCCGTTGTCGACCACACCCAGCTCCAGCATTTTCAGCTGCGCTTTGTTGTTTTCCACCACATAAATGTAAGTGCCGTCGGCGCCATATTGCACCGCGTCTTGCGGAATCGTGACAGCGCCGGCCTGTTCGGCGATATTCAGCCGCACATTAACAAACTGATTCGGGAACAAACTTTCGTCACTGTTGGCAAACTGCGCTTTGAGTTTCAGCGTGCCGGTGGCCGGGTCTATCTGGTTGTCCAGGGTGGTCAGCTCGCCGCTCGCCAGTAATTGTTTGTCACTGCGATCCCAGGCTTCGACCACCAACTTTTTCTGCTGCTTATGTTGCTGCATTTGTAGATCACGCACTGCAAGGCGCAAGCTTTGCAGCTGGCTTTCCGGGATGCTGAACACAACAAAAATCGGCGCACTCTGGGTGATACTGACCAGGCCGTCGGCACTGTTGGCCTGCACCAGATTGCCGGCATCGACTTTGCGCAAACCGGTTTTGCCGCTGATTGGCGCCAGAATGCGGGTATAAGATAATTCCAGCTTGGCAGCGTCGATTTGCGCCTGATTGGATTTCATCGAACCTTTCAGCTGATTCACCAGTGCCTGTTGTGTGTTGTATTGCTGACGCGAAATTGAATTCTGGCTTTTCAGCGTTTCGTACAATGCCAAATCCAGCTCAGCATTTTTCAGCTGTGCGACATTTTGCTGTAGCTGGCCTTCCGCCTGCGCCAGTTTGACCTGAAAGGGTGCCGGATCGATTTCCGCCAGCAGCTGACCGGCTTCGACTTTCTGACCTTCGGTGAAATGCAGCGCTAACAGCGGGCCACCAACCCGCGGTTGCACCAACACTGTATTTAATGCGGTCGCGGTACCGATAGTTTTAAACTGTACTTTTAAATCAGTGGTTTGGGCTTCTATCACCCGGACTGGGACTGCGGCGTTCCACGGATTGCCACCGGCACCGCCAGGGCCACCGGCGCGGCGCGGTCCGCGACCTTCACCGCCCGGACGCTGGCCTGCTTTGGGCCCACCCGCTTTAGATCCGGCTGCTGGCGCCGCGCCTTGCGCCGTCGCCTCAGGCCCCGATGCAGCCGGAGCTTCGGCCTGCTGTTGCCAGAAATATCCGCCAATCCCTGCTGCTGCCAGCAATACCGCGCCTGAAACCCAAGTCTTTAACTGCATCTTTCCCTATCCAACTCTGTCTGATTGCTGATTGCGCTCAGAGCACAAAACCAGCCTGCAATGCCTGCTGTCGCTCCGATGCATTTAATGTGACTTCGCCTTGTTGGTGCGCCCGCGCCAGATACAGACAATTGCTGATCTGCGCGCCGATCCCCGCGGCCTGCCAGCTGTGTTGGTTCAACACCGCGGCAACGACCCAATTCTCAAACCCCCACAACGTCAGTAAAAAGGCCGACACTGCGAGATAACTGCCACGTCCGGCCGGATTGACTTCGGTCAGCTCGGCATCACCGGCTTCACGACCGTTTTGCAGCAACACCAGCTTGCCAAAGCCACTGAGCAGTGCCGCAATAAATACCTGATCCTGCAGCACCCGGTTAAAACCAGAACTGCGGGCATAACTGCGTGCTTGTCCGGCCTGGGCTAATATCTGGTCCAGCACCTGCTGATGCTCGGCCTGTTGCTCCGCCTGCACGTTGCCACCTTTCATCGCCAGCAACACCACCAGACTGCGCAAACTCTGATAACCCAGCCGGCTGATCGCCACTTCCAGATTCCAGGTTTCGCTGACAAAACCCATGTATGGCGAATTAATCAACTGTAACAATCTGGATACGACCAGCGGATCAGAACTGACCAAACCAGCCACCGCAGCAGAACTGACGTTCGGCTCAGCCAGCAGCTTATCCAGCCCACTCAGTAACGATGGCAGCTGTGGGAAATCGATCAGACCGCCCACCAGCCGGCGTTCATGCTCGCCCAACGGCAACTCAGATAACCGCGCCGCGTTAGTGAACAACAGCTGCAAATGTTCGGTATTCAGTTCACTGCCAACAAAACTGTGAAAATGACTCAAATGTCCCAGCACCACATCGTCATGCTCTGGCGTTGTCACAATGACGCGTAGCGCCAGCGGTGCCTGAAAACAGATCAGTCGCTTGTCTTCCAGACTGGCGGTGGTACTGAGACCATCAAACATCAATAAATCAATCTGACTATCGAGCCGCGGTGCCTGCAGATAACTGCCCACCGTTGGAAAAAAACGGCACTGCCAGAGTTGCGCCCGTTCCAGGCACAGATGCCGGACCAGGCTTTGTAATGTTGGATTGACGCCAATAACAACTACTTGAAACATTTGATTATTCTCTGTGAAGCAGTCACGGCAGCTGTACTTTAGCAGCAGCATTGCCGTGCCCGTAGTGAATTTACAAAACCTTTGCATGACACCAAAACGCGTCTTCATTAGCATAGTCTGGCTGGCTGGAGCCAGCCGCATTGCAGTTAAATCCGTTCAGTGGTCCGCTCTGCGGGATCGATGACCGGTTCCAGACTTTTAATCGTGGTCAGGGCAGCAGATGTAGCGCCAATGCAACCAAAGCTGCGGCCAGAAACATCAGCTGCGCCAGTAACGGCCGCCACAATTGACAGCGTGCCAGCCACCAGACCATAGCCAATGCAGGTATCGTCAGGATCAACAGTCCCCTGCGCCATGGCAGGCTGTCGACCGGCAAACCGAGCCAGAGCTCGGCACTTTGCCGCGCCAGACCTTGCCACAACACCATAGCCAGACCACACCAGGCGCTCAGCGTCACACAAATCAACATAACACTGAGCAGTTCAGCCTTCGTCCAGTGCTGTGAAGTACTGGCTAACCAACGCCAGCATCCCGCCAGCAATGGCCAAATCAATCCAAACAACGCGCCAAAAACCAGCAACGCCGCCAGCGCCAATAACACCGAACCAGGCTTACCCTGACTGAACGCAGCATACTCAGCGGCTAGCCGCGCATTTGGCTCAAGGTCGGTGATCAGATAGGGCATGGCGGCTTGTTTCAGGCAAGCCGGCGGACCAAACCGATCTGGGGCGTGGATAAAATCGCTGACCATCTTGCGCAAACACGGATCCGCCCCCCGCACACCATGCAAGGCAAACGGCACGGCCACCAGCTGGCTGTGCGGTCCGAGCCATTGTGACAGCACCAGACTGTCCGGCTGGAATAGATCGAGACCGCCGGCCAGGATTAATACCGGCGTCCGGACTTTGGCGGTTTCAGGCACCATCGGAGTTTGTAATTCTGCCGCGACGCCACCAAAGGCCTCACAAATGCCCTCCGGCAACGCAAATATCTGCTCCAGACTGTCAGCCCGGTTTTGTTGATAGAATCTTTTTCGATCGGCGCATTCGGTTGCCATCACCGTCGCAAGCTGCAAATCTGCCGGCTCCGACAAGAGCCGGGCCCAGGGGGGCAACAAAGTGGTTTTGCCCTGACTGACCGCTTCGAGCCATAACGGTAATAAGGACAGCGGTTGTTCGGCACTTGCGGCTGCCATCACTGCTAACCGCAGTTTGTCCGGCGTTAGCAGCATTTGCACCGGAGTAGTCCCGATTTGCAGCGGGCTCTGACTGAGTCGCGCCAGCGCCCGGTTAAACAGCTGTGGCATCTCGCCAAAACGTTGGCTGCAGCCGGGCTGTTGCCGGCACAACTGGTCAAGTTTACGCAGCCACTGGTCTTGCTGCAGTTTAAACGAAGTCAGCAGTTCGTCGGGTGGATAAACCGAGTCTAGTGTCACCGACGTGATGGCCTGCGGCGCGACCGCCAGATAATGCAGAGCGACCACAGTGCCATAAGATATTGAATACAAATGCCATTTTTCTATATTCAGCTGTTCTCGCAACAGCTCCAGATCCTGTACTGTCTGCGCAGTGCCAAAATCGGCCAGGCTAAAACCCTGCGCCAGCATCTGTTGCTGGCATTGCAATAACGCGTCACGTCTTTGCAGCAGCAAACTGCTGTCATCCGCGCTCTGCTGCAACAGCTGATTTAAGTTCGCCGCCAGTTGCGGACAAAATAATGGTGTACTGCGACCAGAGCCACGCAAGTCAATGGCGATCAGCTCATGGCCCGGCACAAAATCATCTTCTGACAGGCCGATGAACCGCGTCATCTGAGCGCCGGCCCCCCCGTGCAGATACAACACCGGGGCTGCACCAGCTTTGGGTTCTGCTGCTGTTTTGCGCACCACAGCCAGCTGAAACACGCTGCCATCCGGACTATGTACTTTCAGCGTGCCGCAGTGCAGCCGCGCCGCGACCGCTGCCGAGACCACAGCAATATCACAAGGCTTCGCCGTAAAGGCCGGTGGTGGCGCTTTGACCGGCGGCGCTTCGTCCGCCTGCGACAATGCAACAAACAAACTCAGCACACTCAAAAACATCAGTCTGATCATGCAGTTTTATCGTAAGCGTCCGGCGATCACAGGTTGATGCCTTAATTTAAGTGTCCACTTATTTTTAGTGGACACTTAGTGTCTTAAATTGCGTCGTCAGGTTGTGACGCTAAGTCGATATTCCACGGCAGTAGCTCATCGATGCGGTTGATTGGGTGATTTCCTATCCGTTTAAGAACCGCGGTCAGATAGTCATTCGGGTTGATGCCATTGAGTTTGGCAGTGCTGAGTATCGAGTAGAGCACCGCAGCTCGTTGGCCTCCGGCGACCGAACCTGCAAACAGGTAGTTTTTCCTGCCCAAGGCGATTGGGCGTAATGAACGCTCCGCGCTGTTGTTGTCCAATTCGGCATAACCATTATCGACATACGCAACCAGTGCATCCCACTGCTTGAGTGCATAGTGAATGGCTTTGGACAACGGCGAGCCTTTTGATAAGGTGCGCAAGGTTGCCTGCAACCACGTATGGAAGCGCTCAAGGATTGGCTTTGCTTGTGTCGCCCGAATGTGTTGTCGTTCATTCGGTGGTTGGCCACGCGCTTGTTTTTCAATGACATACAGTGATTGGATAATGGTTATCGCTTCATCGGCGAGAGGTGACGGGCCGGATTGGGTGATGTCGTAGAACTTACGCCGCACGTGCGCCCAACACCCATGTTGTTGGATTTTTTGTTGGTATAATTCGTTGTAACCCGCGTAAGCATCCGCTTGTAGCGAACCTTGATAGCCTTTTAAATGGGCTGTCGGATGCAGGCCTTTTCGGTCTTCACTGTATTGTAACCAGACCGCTGGCGCTGTGGTATCTGCCCATGAACGGCCATCCCGCACATAAGTCCAGTATCGGCCTGTTTGTGTGCGGCCTTTGCCCGGTGATAGCGTCGGCGCCGTGGTGTCATCCGCATAAATATGTTGAGCTGCTTTTACATGACGTCCGATGGCATCCGCCAGTGGCGTGAGTAAAGCACCGGTTTGTCCGACCCAGTCGGCTAACGTCGAGCGTTCGATATCGATGCCTTCACGCTCCATCCGCTCAGACTGACGGTACAGCGGTTGATGGTCGAGGTATTTATCCACAATCACTTGCGTGAGTAACGCTGCACTGGCCAGTCCTTTTTTAATCACACGCTCTGGTGCAGCACCTTGCACCAGCGTGTCGCAATGCTTGCAGCTGAATTTAGGACGAACAATGCGAATAACCCGGTAAGAGGCCGGCACCACATCAAGCATTTCCGAGACATCATCACCAATATGGGTCAGTTCACCCTGGCATGCCGGGCACTGGCAAGCGGTTTCAACGCGTAGTTCTTCACGGGGCAGTTGCTCAGGCAGAGAAGCGCGTCGGCGTGGTGTTGTTTTATCTTCGGTTGTTGGCGCGCTGAGCTTAGGGATTGCAGCACTCTGCATCTCAAGCTCTTCCAGTTGCAATTCCAACTGATGGATTTGGGTGTCGAGCAGCTCGGATGAACGACCGAAACGTGCACGCTTTAACACAGATAACTGATGGCGTAACGTGGCAATCACCGACTCTTGCTGAGCAAGTGTTTCCTGCAGCTGCAGGATGATTGCCTGCAACTGTTTCGGGTCATTGGGTAAGGAAGATGCCATCGTTTTCATGCCATGCATGATATCACAGCATGGCAGCTAACTCATTGATTAATAGCACTTATGCAGCATTTTTTGGTGCATTTTTTCGGGCGGGTGGACGCCAGTCTAGGCCTTCGAGCAACAGCGCCAACTCGGCCTGAGTTAAATGCACGGCACCGGTTTTTGCGTGTGGCCAGACGAACTGGCCTTGCTCCAGGCGTTTGTAAAACAAACACAATCCCTGGCCATCCCACCAGAGTAATTTAACCCGGTCGCTGCGACGCCCACGAAACACAAACACGTGGCCACTGAACGGGTCTTTTTGCAATACATGTTGAGCCATGGCCGCCAGTCCATCGAAGCCTTTGCGCATATCGGTGTAACTCGCACACAGCCAGATGCGCACATCATGCGATAACATCATCATGACAATGCCGCCACCAGTTGACGCAGCATGTCTGGCGTTGCGTCATGTAAAACCAGTTGATGGCCACTGCGAAACGACACCGTTACGGCGCCTTGATGCACAGTCGGAGGTGGTTCAGCGGTTTGAACGCAGACTGGAAGAAATGGTGTTGGGGCCGCTGGCATGGCTTGCTCACCTTTAGCCCGCCTGACCCACAACGCTTTCCCGACCTGAGCGTCTCGCACCCAGCGAAAAAGCTGATTGGTATTCACATCGTATTTGCGCGCGAGCGCAGAGGCCGACAGTAATCTGGCTTTTGATTCCTGAACAACCTGCCATTTAAACTCGGGAGAAAAACTCCGACGCACATCGGATGGTTTTAAGGCAGACATTGATAACTCTCATGGTTGGGAACAGTGAGAGCTATGATCCGTGATCAGTGAGTTAATAAAAGATGTGATGGCCGGACGCTTACGTTTTATCCTTTTACCAGGCTTATAGCGAGCCTATACCAGCACCGTGCGCAGCGCCAGTGCGCAGATCGTCAAGCAGTCGAAGACACCCACAGACAGCATTCCGCGAGAGCAATCAAAGACACCCACAAACAAGACAGCATTCCGCGACACCCACCGTTTTTAACAGCAAGCAGTCGAAGACACCCACAGACAGCATTCCGCGAGAGCAATCAAAGCATTCCGCGACACCCACCGTTTTTAACAGCATTCCGCGACACCCACCGTTTTTAACAGCAATCCGTGACACCCACCGTTTTTAAAGCAATCAAAGACACCCACCGCTTTCCTGCTGAGACTCGGCATAACAGCCCGGTTCGCGTGGGAGAGCAATCCGCGACACCCACCAAAGCAATCAAAGAGACAGCATTCCGCGACACCCACCGTTTTTAACAGCAATCCGTGACACCCACCGTTTTTAAAGCAATCAAAGACACCCACCGCTTTCCTGCTGAGACTCGGCATAACAGCCCGGTTCGCGTGGGCAACTATTGCCACGACTGCAAATCAGTTGCGCCGGTTTGTCCAGCGAACGCGCTACCCAGTTGATATTTAAGATGTTACTGACTGTCGTTAAGGTAGCGCGGATCGCTGCTGGCACTGCCACTTTGCCGCCACCTTTGACACAAAGCTGTTTCAGCTCCAACGCCAGGCTGTCAGCATCAATGCCCTGCGCACTGATCGCCGGATTCAGGTCAATGCCGGCACAGAGCACATGCGGATTGCCGGCCAGATCCATCACTTTGGTCGACTCACAGCAATAAATCCGTGGCTGTCCTTGAACTTCCAGCAAAGACAACTGTGCCGAATGCTGCTGCGTCGCGGCTTCAAACATCCGGAACACTGCCCAGTGCTGACAAGGGTCTTCCACCTGGCGCATGTTGCCCCAGGGCAATGGAATGCCATTACCGCGATACACCGCTTTCAGTTTACCGGGCGTGTAAGCATCAAAATAATGCCAGTGTTGATACGGTGACACCGCCGTCATCCGCCGCATCGCCACTGAGGCCGACACACCGGCCGCCTGATGCGAGCTGATTTCATAACCATGCCGGTCCAACAGTTGGCGAAACGGCAGTTTTGGACAGAGCAATGCGCCGGCAAAAAAGCTCGATTCAAAGTCACGCCAGGCATGCAAAATATCCTGCGGCGCCAGATTGACGTTGCCATCGGACGCCTCATGCGCGCCGCCAACGCGCATACTGCTTTTTACGCCATCTTTGTTGTGCAACACGGCATGGCCAATGTGCACCGCCAGCTCATATTTCAGCCGGGTTGGATGTTGTTCCAGAATGCGGTTTAAATGCAAAGTGCCGGGCGGCAGGAAATACGAGGTCTGCACGTTTTTACTGCGCACGCCCAGTTCGTCCAGCAGCTCAGTCGGCACCTCGGTAAACCAGCGCACCTGCAGACCGACCTTTTTTGCTAACAGCAATAAGTCGTCAGCGCCCAGCGGCATCCGTTTTTGACCAATTTCTTCAGCCGCCCGCTCCAGTTCCGGGAAATGATTCTGGTGATGTTCCTGATGGGCACGAATGAGCAGCTGGGCAAACTGGCGACCACCAGTGCCGGTTTGCGACAACAACTCCGGAATAGCAATTTGCAGGATATCCGGCGCAAACAAAAAGCCCGGCTCCAGCGCCATCCCAGAGATACCGCCGCGGCTGCCTTTGGCCGGCGTTAAGTCATGGCCGGCATCGATACCGTCTAAAAACCAGTCCGGTGCTTTTTGAAAAACTTCTGCGATCACTTCCAGCATTTCGGGCGAAGGCACCCGTTTACCGGTTTCGATCATCGACAGATATGACACCGACGGCGCGTATTCCGCATTAATGCGGATACAGCGCGTGGACAAGTCATCCATCGTTAAGTTATTGCGTTTTCTCAGGTTTCTTATCTTAGTCCCGAGAAAATGTGATTGGCGTAACAGGCTTTTTGCATTAGTCATTTTGTAAAATTCACACTGTGAAGTTTTAATTGTGAAATTTCGCTTAAAAACAACATAGACTGTTTTTCAGGCAAGTACAACAGCCGCCATGCCCGCCACCCTACCGGGCCCAAACAGACAAAGAGTGAGCGAGGATACGACGATGACAATGACCGCACTGCAGATTGAAACCGACCCAATGATCCAGCAACAGCTGCAACAACTGACTGCGCTGAACGACGCCCACCTGCGTCAGGTGCTGGACTATTCAAAAGCCATGTTGGATAAATTGTTTCCACTGGAACATGGCTCGCATCAGCAAGTGAAAAGCTATGTGGTCTATTACCAGCATTTACTGGTGTTTTTCGCCGACGGCCAAAGCACAGGCCTGAAAAATCCGGCGCAGTTTGTCGCTTTATGTGGCAGCAAAGAACAACCACAAACGCTGCTGTTCAACGATGGCAGCCGCCATCTGGAAATCAGCCTGTGTCGTCACAGCGACAATGGCAGCGCAGACTGCGCCGGCATTGACGATATCCAACTGCAGCTGTCCGCTGACGAGTGGTTCTCGTTGGTGCGTGGTACTGTCGTCACCACGCAGAAGCAATGTCGCAGCGGCGCCTGTTACACGCACAAAGCAGGTGGTGACTACCGGTTAAATTAAGCGCTACACTCTATGTCTGTTTACTCCATTGTTGCAGGGTGCCGGCCAGCCGCCGGTCCCTGCAAATTTTTTTCTGCAAGACTGACTATGCCGAAAAACATCACCTTCCTGTAGAATTTTTTGCCGCTTTGACGCTCTGAGGTAAACTATGTCGGTTTTTTCACCGACCCACTCAAACAAATTAAACTGAGTCAGTTGCACTGGCTGTTGAGCTCCGGAGTAAGGCGAACTTGAAAACACCTTTGTTGTTAGTGCTGGCCGGCTTGTTGCTGTGGCTGTTCTGGCCCGAGCCCACGCCGATGCGCGCGCCGCTCGCCAGCAAACAAGCCAGCTGTGAACAACCAATCGGCTGGCGCCTTGACAACATAGATCCGGCCTTTGGCCTGAGCGCTGAGCAGGCTTTACCCTTAATCACCGACGCGGCCGCGCAATGGAATCAGGCCCTTGGTACAGAAGTCCTGCGCTATGACGCGCAACAGGGTTTTCCGATCCGGTTTATCTTTGACGCCCGCCAGCAACAGCAGTTAGAACAATTAATGTTGCAGCGTAATCTGCACCGCTACGATGACCGCATTGCCGATCAACAACAGGATTTCGAACGTCAGTTGGCCGAATTTCAGCAGAACAAAAGCGCCTTTGAACAAAAAGACCAAGTGCTGGCCGCAGACATCAGTTTGTTTAATGAAAAAGCCCAGCAGGCAGATCCGGGCGCAGCCGCAATGTTAGGTCGTGAGCAGGCCGAATTACTGAGCCGGCAAAAAGAGCATGCACTGGAAGCCGAACAGCTGGATGCGCTGTCTGAAAGACTGCAGGATCGGCAAAAACAGCTGAATAACACCATCGCCGACCGTAATGCGCTGATCCCGGCACAACAAGCCAGTGGCCTCGCCGAAGTCGGTTTGCTGGAACAACGGGGCGCCAGCCGCGCTATGACCATTTTCGCTTACAAAGACGCGCATCATCTGACTTTGACGCTGCTACATGAATTTGGTCATGCCCTGGGGCTGGACCATCTGCCAGACAGCACCAGCATTATGCACAGCCAGCTCAGCAGCGCCCAGCAAGAGCTGACCGCCGCTGACATAACCGCCTGGCAACATCTTTGTCGGGCGCAATAGCGCCAGAACAAGGCAAAACAGCGCTGTACATTTCACAACCAGCAGGACAATAAACCTCGGTAACGCCCGCACTTTCAGCGCAAGATAACTAGCAGCAATCTGCGCTGTCTGATGAATTTTGTTGTAGAACGGGATAACTCTGACTTATCGATTTAATATTGAATTTATTCAATAGATTAAAATTAATCACTCCACATAAATCGCTGATTGCACCAGTATTTGCAGCCTGCATTGTCATCTTTTTGGCCAAATCCGCTGATTTTGTTTTGCCCTGAGCCAAACTCGACTTTACAATAGTTTTATCCCTAACCAATCGCATCCATCTGATGCGGCCGGGTGACAAGGGTTGCTGCTTCCTGCAGCGCTCTTTGGTTGACCCTGAAGCCTGCCCGTCCGGGCATCTTCCGGAAAGACGTTTTCAATTCAACCTAACACAGGACCTTGAGCCATTATGTTACTTTGGTTTGTTATCGCCTATTGGGTCATCTCAGTTGCTATCGGTTTATGGGCAGCCATGCGCGTCAAAAGCGCGGCTGACTTCGCTGTAGCTGGCCGCCACTTACCATTTTATATGGTAACGGCAACTGTATTCGCCACCTGGTTCGGCTCTGAAGCTGTACTGGGTATTCCGGCCACATTTATCGACGGCAATTTGCGCGACATAGTCGCAGATCCGTTCGGCGCCTCTTTGTGTCTGATTTTGGTCGGCATTTTCTTTGCCGCACCGCTGTATCGGATGAAATTGCTGACCATTGGCGACTTCTATAAACGTCGTTATGGCCGCGTCGCCGAAGTGCTGACTTCACTGGCCATCGTCGTGTCTTACCTCGGTTGGGTCGGCGCCCAAATCGTCGCGCTGGGTCTGGTGTTTAACGTGGTTTCCCAGGACATGATCAGTCAGGAAATGGGCATGTGGATTGGCGCTGTCACTATCCTGATTTATACCTTCTTCGGTGGCATGTGGGCTGTGGCCATTACCGATCTGGTGCAAATGATCGTGATTGTCGGCGGCTTGCTGTTTATTGGCAGCGAAGTTGCTGACATGGCCGGCGGTGTCTCCACGGTCATCAACCATGCCGCAGCGGCCGGAAAATTTGAATTCTGGCCCGCCATGGATGCCAAGGAACTCATCGCCTTTATCGCTGCTGCCTGCACCATGATGCTTGGCTCTATGCCACAACAGGACGTGTTTCAGCGGGTTCAATCGGCCAAATCAGAACGCATCGCGGTGTGGGGCTCGATCCTCGGCGGCTCTTTGTATCTGTTGTTTGCCTTTATCCCGCTGTTTATCGGTTATGCCGCGGTTATGCTGGTACCGGACATGGTCAACAAACTGATGGCGAACGACAGCCAGCTGATCCTGCCGCACTTTGTGATGACCCATATGCCGTTTGTCGCGCAGGTGCTGTTTTTCGGTGCGCTGTTATCCGCCATTAAAGGCTGTGCATCCGCCACGCTGCTGGCGCCTTCGGTATCGTTTTCCGAGAACATCTTAAAACCGATGTTACCGCCGATGACCGACAAACAATTCCTGAAAATGATGCGGATGGTCACGCTGGTATTCACTTGCCTGGTGATGGTGTATGCACTCAATACCGAAGCGACAATTTTTGGCATGGTAGAAAGTGCCTATCAGGTCACGCTGGTGACTGCTTTTGTACCGCTGGCCTTTGGCGTGTATTGGCGTAAAGCGACCAATCAGGGCGCGCTGGCATCTATTTTTGCCGGTTTCCTGGTGTGGCAGGGCGTGATGTGGCTGGGGCCGGAAGACCCGTTTATTCCGGCACAATTCGCCGGTTTACTGGCCAGCCTCGCCGGCATGATCATCGGCTCGTTGATACCACAGTACCTGGACCACAATCACGACATCCACGACCAGCTGCACCGCGGCGAACACGCCCACGCAGCGTTGGCAAAAACAGAATAATCTGTGCTGTCAGGGTAAAACAAGGACGGCAACTGCCGTCCTTTTTATTGCACCGAATATTCCCGCCGTGAGTGTTGTTGACCCTTTGGCAGGACCGGTTATGCTTGGATCGGTTTCACGCTTTGCCTTTGCAATCTGGTTGGATTTAGTTACATTAAGTGCGATATTTCAGGGAACTAGACATGACCAAACGGAGTTGTTGGCGGCGGTTGCCACGGATGTTCTCGCCCTTGTGGCTGAGCTGCCTGATTACCGTCTCAGGCCAGCTCAGTGCAGAACCACTGCAGTTTTTTACCGAACACAGCCCACCGGGTGAGTATCTGGCCACTGATGGACAGGTCAAAGGCCCTACCGTTGAACTGATCCGCACTTTGCAACAAAGGCTGCAGGATGAAGGTCCAATTGAGATCTACCCATGGGCCCGTGCTGTCCAGCTAGCCAGTCAGCATGCCAATTCAGTGCTATTTGAAACGGTGCGCAACGATTTGCGCGAAGATAAATATCAGTGGGTCGGGCCGTTAAAAATCCA
The DNA here is from genome assembly GCA_034519945.1 of Rheinheimera sp. Taxonomy (GTDB): domain Bacteria; phylum Pseudomonadota; class Gammaproteobacteria; order Enterobacterales; family Alteromonadaceae; genus Pararheinheimera. The sequence continues at coordinate 12,619 of JAXHNX010000048.1, read as the reverse complement.
TGACATTACTTTGTATGGCCGAAGCAGCGCTGCCACCGGGCAAAGCCGCAGCGGTAAACGGCTGATCGCCTGTGACTATCGTGATTCAGCCGTCTTAGGCCAGATCCGCCAGCTGGGTTATCAGGAAAACCGCAATCTGATTGTGACTACGCAGGCCGGTGAATGTAATGAACTGCTGTTAAAAGGTCGGGTGGATCTGGTTGCGTTAAACCAATTAGTTCTGCCAGTGGTGAATCAGCAACTGGCCCGGCAGAACGACAGTCTGCGTGCCATCCAGTCGCTGTCCGCCGCCCGGTTATATCTGGCATTTTCATTAAAAATTGCACCTGAGCGGGTAAGTCGCTGGCAACAGGCATTACTGCAAACTTACCGTGATGGCACGATGCGCCGGCTTTACCAGTCAACGTACAGCGAACAGATGATCAGGCATCTGGAGCAACTGGCCACTACGCAGGCGCAAGCCGTGCCCGGCGCAGCCGACAAGTAGCCGGCACCGCACTGGCCCATTTGCTTGTAGTTTTTAACATCTTTAGCAATTCTGTTATTCTGACGACTTCGTCTTCCCCGCTCCAGACCGCTAAGGATTGCTCTGATGGTGAAACATCTTGCTGCGCTCGCCACGGCCGCCGCGCTCAGCGCTGCCGCACTGTTTTATGTCACTTCATTGCCGGACACGACATTGCCCGACAGCTCGCCCGCAGCGCAAACAACCAGCAGCCCGGCTGATCAGCTGGATCTGCAAAACCTGCTGCTGGAATATCCCAGAGGTGAAGTTCCCTCACAGGCCCGACTGGCCTACCGCTTTAATCAGGATGTAGCCCCTGCCGCTTTGGTTGGGAAAACCGCTGAAGCGGTGGTCAAATCAGAGCCGGCGGACTTGTTCAGCCCGGTTTGGCTTGATCAGAAAACCTTGCAGCTCAATGCGGTGCAACCACTGGCTTCAGCACAGGCGGTCACGCTGACCTTATCCGGCCAGGGTCTTGGAGCGTTGGGAACTATCGGCAAAGCGGCGGATTTCAGCAGTCAAATCAATGTGATCCGCCAGCGGTTAGCGTTGCAGGAACAAGGGTTTAAAGTTGATGCCGCCCTAGCCAACTCAGCCAATCAGGCCATGGCCGTCAGCTATGCGATGGAAGTCAGCAGCGACGATGATTTAACTGAAGATTCGCTGCGCCAGATGCTGGTGCTGGACCAAAGCACGGCCCCCGCCGCCAGTCTGGTCTTCCGTCAAATCACTCCAAGGCGCTGGCAGGTGACCGTCACTGGCCTGACCCAAGGCCCCGGCAGTTTCCGCCTGCGCTGGAAACATCAGCCCAATGACGCCGGTTTCGCCGCGGAACGGGTGCTGCCATTACCAGAGCCAGACCGCTTAGCCGTGTTGTCGACCCGCTTTGATGATACCGACGGTCAACGTTTCAGTGTGTCGTTCAGCCAGCCGCTGGCCAGTCAGGATTTAACCGGTCTGGTAAAATTAAACGACCAGGACGCCCGCGCCCGCATTAACGGCAATCAGCTGGAGCTGTTTCCTGCGGCAAAACTGAGCGGTCAGGTGAAGATCTGGCTCGCGGCGACGTTAAAATCAGCAGCCGGTGAAGCACTCGGCACTGTGTATCAGCACGAATTGCAGGTCAGTTCGCTGCTGCCGGCAGTATATTTTATTGGCAGCGGCCATATTCTGCCTAAAGCCGACCGGCTGTTAATTCCGGTTGAAGCCACCAATGTCAGTGCCGTTCAGCTGCGAGTCTTCCGCATTTTCCCGGACAATATTCCGCAGTTATTACAAAACGCCGACGACAACCTCAGCAGCTGGCGTGATGACGAAGTGGGCCGGTACATTGCCGAGCGAACTTTACCGTTACCCGATGCCGTGCGCGATACCACCGCCGTCTGGCAACTGGATGTCACTGATTTAGTCGGGCAATACCGTGGCAGTGTGTTCCGGCTCGAAGCGCGGGTGTTGCCACAACATAGTCTGTATCCCTGTGATCTGAAACTGGCCGATGCACCGCTGACGCCGTTAACCCGCCTCAGTTACGACGGCACCTACAAAGACAGTGAGATCCCCGAGCGGCTGTGGAAGTTCTACCAAAGCAAAGGCGATTACGACTGGGAGCAGCGCAACAACCCCTGTGCCGATGCGTATTACGACAACAACCGGCTGAGTAAAAAAACCTTTATTGCCTCCAATATTGGGCTGATAGCCAAAGCTGGTCAGGACGGTCAGCTGCACCTGTTCAGCACGGCGTTGGATCAGGGCCAACCTCTGGGCGGTGTCAGCGTCAGTGCATACAACTTCCAGCAACAGCTGATTGGCAAAGGCACCACAGATCCGCAGGGCATGGTGGCTTTGAAACCGGAAGGCGAAAGCTTTTTTATCAAGGCGGAAAAAGACGGCGACAGCGCTTATCTGAAAGTCGCCAGCAATGTGGCATTGCCGACCAATCAGTTCGACACCGGCGGCAGCAGCAGCCATAGCGGCGTCAAAGCCTTTTTTTATGCGGAGCGCAATGTCTGGCGGCCCGGTGATCCGATTTACCTGAATCTGATCGTGCAGGATAAAGCCCGCCAATTGCCGGCGGATTTCCCGATCAGCCTGGATTTTTTCTCGCCGCAAGGTCAGAAGGTGCACAGCCTGACAGCCAAACCGGTCGGCGCCGGCTTTTACCGTTTTGATCTGACCACCACCGCAGAAGCCCCGACCGGCAACTACACCGCGATCGCCAAAGTGGCAGATAACTATTTTGACACTGTACTCAAAGTAGAAAATATCCTGCCGAACCGGCTGAAACTGGCATTAGAGCTGCCGGAAGTGCTGCAAAAGACTCCGGCTGCGCTGACGCTCAGTTCGCAGTGGCTGAGTGGCGCCAGCGCCGAAGGTCTCAAAGCCGATGTGGAAATGAAACTCAGCGCGACAAAGACTGAATTTGATGGCCTGCAGGGCTTTGTGTTTGACGATGTCCGCCGCAGTTTTAATCCGCAAAAGGCGATGATCTGGCAAGGCAAATTAGGCCCGGACGGCACAGCACCGTTCACGCTGAAACCCGAGATCAATACCGCCTCGCCCGGCGCCTTAAAAGCGTTGTTTATCTTGCGGGTGTTTGAACCGAGCGGCCAATTCAGCACCCAATATAAAGAAGCCTTGTTCCACCCTTATGGCCGTTACGTCGGGCTATCGCTGCCGGCAGAATTTAAAGACGCACCGCTCAGTGACAACGCCAAAATGGCCGTCAACACAGTGTTAGTCGACCAACAGGGCAAAAGACTGGCGCAACAACAGCTGCGGGTGCAAGTGTTTAAACTGCGCTGGAGCTGGTGGTGGGATGGCGAAGACAGTCAGTACAGCTACGCCAGCGATGCAGATAACAAAGAAGTCACCAATCTGCAGCTGACCACAGACGCCAGCGGCATGGCCGGTTTTAACATCAGTGCGGGCGACTATGAACAAGGCCGCTACCGGCTGGTGGTGTGTGATGAAAGCAGCGCCGGCGCTGATGCGCATTGTGCCAGCCAGATTTTTTACAATGGCTGGGGCTGGAGTGAACAACAAGGCCGTGACAGCGCCACCCGCCTTGGTATCACTGCCGACAAAGAACAATATCAGGTTGGCGAAACGGCCCGGATCAATCTGCCGGCCGGCGCCAAACGTCAGGTGCTGCTGACGCTGGAAAATGGCAGTCAGCTGCTGGACAAACGCTGGTATAACCTGGACGCCGGCCAGAACCATCTCGAAGTGAAACTTGACCCGCGGATGGTGCCGAACGTGTACGCCCATATCAGCCAGATTTTGCCACATGCCAACCGGCCGTCCGACTTGCCGCTGCGCAGTTATGGCCTGGTCAATCTGAGTGTGCAGGACCCGGCATCAGTGCTGCAGCCGGTACTGACATTGCCCAGTGAAGTTGCGCCGCAAAGCCAGTTCAACATCACGGTGAAAGAACAACAAGGCCAGGCCATGACCTACACACTGGCACTGGTCGATGAAGGCCTGCTGGGCATCACTGATTTTAAAACCCCGGCCCCGCACAGTACTTTTTTCCGGCGCGAAGCGCTTGGTGTGCGCAGCTGGGATTTGTTTGATGCGGTGGTTGGGGCTTATTCCAGTGATTTAAGCCGGCTGCTGGCAGTCGGTGGCTCTGAGCTTATCGCCAAACGGGATAACAAACGCCTGCAACGCTTTAAACCTCTGGTGCAGACGTTTGGGCCATTTACGCTTGCCGCCGGGGCCAGCGCCGAACATCAGATCCAACTGCCGCCTTATATGGGGGCGGTGCGCGCGATGCTGGTTGCCGGCAACGGCTATGCCTATGGCCAGGCCGAAGCGGAACTGAAGATCCGCCAGGATCTGGATTTACTGACCACGGCACCCCGGCTGGTCGGGCCCGGCGATGAATTCAGTTTGCCGGTCACGCTATTCTGGCAAGGCAAACAAGCCGTTGACGTGACCGTCAGTGCAACCGCGGATGACAAACTGGAACTGATCACAGCACGAGCAAAGCAGCCATTTCAGCGGCCCGGGCGAGCAAACGCTGTTGCTGCGCCTCAAAGCCAAAGAAATGACCGGCGTCTCGACGCTGACCATTCGCGCCAGCGCCGGCAACCTGCAAAGTGAAGAAGTGATCCACCTGCCGCTGCGCGCGCCCAACGCTGTGCAACAACGCCTGTTGTCGCAGCTGTTACAGCCGGGCGACAGCTGGCAGCCCAAAGCGGAACGCTTTGGCATCGCCGGCAGCAACGAACAATGGCTCAGCGTACTGGCGCTGCAGAATTTTAATCTGACGGCCTATCTGAATGCGCTCAGCGATTATCCGCATGGCTGCGTCGAACAAAGTACCTCGCGCGTCTTGCCGCTGCTGTATGCCGGCCAATATCAGAGTTTCAGCCCACAACAGCTGGATAAAATGACGCAGGCGATCAGCCAGCAGCTGAAATATCTGGCCGGCTACCAGCTTGCCGACGGCCGTTTTGCCTACTGGCGCGACGGCGGTTATTACGTCGAATGGGCGGATCTGTACGCCGGTTATTTTATGCAAAAGGCCAAAAGCCAGGGTTATCAGCTTCCGCAGCCGATGGCCGGCAACTGGCTGAATTATCAGAAAAACCGTGCCAATCAGTTCGCAGGTCGCGGTGATGATGATTTGACACTGCAAAGCCTACGGCTGTGGTTACTGGCCAAGGCCGGTGCGCCGGATCAAGGCGCGATGAACCGTCAGCGTGATGTGCTGCGCCAGGACCACCGCCTGCCCATGGCGCGGTCGTGGCTGGCACTGGCGTATTTGGAACAGGGCCAGCAGGCCGCTGCCCGTGAACTGGCAGACAGCAAAACGCTGGCGGCCAGTCAGGCCTCTGCAACAGCGTTCAGCAGCCCGCTGATCCAACGGTTGGTGCGGTTACAGACGCAGCAGGCGCTTGGGCAGGACAGCGCCGCCATGCAGCAGGCGCAGGATCTGCTGAATGACGTCAATGTGGCGGGCGGCGCGACCATTGAACAGGCGCTGGCCGCCCAGATCCTGACCGAACTGCTCAGTAACGGCGGCGCCAGTCAGGCCAATGAACGCCGCATGACGGTGATCAGCACAGCGCAGCCACTGGATATCGCCCTGAGTCAGCCCGGTTATACCTTGCCGCTGCCGGATTATCAGGCCGAGCAATTCAAAGTCACCAACACCGGCAGCGCGCCGTTATTTATCAGTCTGCTGCGTCAGGGCATTCCGGCGGCCGGTACCGAACAGGAGAGTAGTCAGGGCCTGCGGTTGACCCGACATTTTACCGATCTGGCCGGACAGCCACTACAAATCAACGAGCTGAAACAAGGTACTGACTTTATTGCCTGGGTCAGCGTGGAAAACACCACGGCAGATACGCTGTCGCAAGTGGCGCTGACGCAATTGTTTGCCGCCGGTTTTGAATTGCGCTCAGCCATGCTGGCGCAGGAAGAACAAAGCAGCGCGGTCAGCTATCAGAAAACCGGCGACGACCGGCTCTACACTTATCTGGACCTTGGTCCGGCGGGCACCAAACAGGCCAAAGTCGTACTGAAAGCCACGTTAAACGCCACCTATGCCGGCCGGTTCTATCTGCCGCTCTGGTCCGTGCAATCGATGTACAAACCACAGCTGCAAAGCACTGTGGCTGGCCAGTGGCTGGAGATCTTGCCCTGAACCAACGGCGCAGGAGCTTAGCAGCAGCATTCAGTGCAGCGCTGTTGCTGGGCGCGCTGTGCAGTTTACTCTGGCCCAGCTGGCCAGCAACATTGCAACAACCGGCCTGGTCGGTCGCGATCTATGACCGCCAGGGCCAGTTGCTGGACCTGCAACTGGCGCGCGACGAGCAGTGGCGGCTGTATTATCAGGGCCGCCAGATCCCGCCGCGTTATCAGGACGCGCTGCTGCAGTTTGAAGATCGGCATTTTTTTCAGCACCCCGGCATAAATCCCGCCTCAGTGCTGCGCGCCAGCCGCGACAATCTGTGGCACCAGCAGGTCGTCAGTGGCGCCAGTACCCTGACCATGCAGCTGGCCAGGCTGGCCTATGGCAAAACCGAACGCAGCATTTGGCAAAAATGCCGCGAAGCCTGGCTGGCGTTACAGCTGGAATGGCATTTTTCCAAAGCGCAGTTATTGGTGATGTATGCCAGCCACGCGCCTTTTGGCGGCAATATCGTTGGCCTGCAAACCGCCAGCTGGTGGTATTTTGGTCGCGAACCCGCGGCGTTAAGCTGGGCCGAAGCGGCCTTACTGGCGGTGCTGCCGAATAACCCTGGCGCCTTGTTTCCAGGCCGGCGCAATGCCGCCTTGCTGCAAAAGCGCAACCGGCTGTTACAACAACTGCAGGCAAGAGGTTTGCTGAGTCCGATTGATCTGGAACTGGCGATGGCCGAATCGCTACCAGCCAGATCCCGCAGCTGGCCACATCTGGCCCCCCATTTGCTGAGCCAGCTGCAGCAACAGGCCCCGGCGCGATATCGGTTTGACAGCACGCTTGATGGCGCGCTGCAACGGCAAACCCATCAGGCGTTGCAACGGCATTCGCGCTTTTTAGCCCAGCAGGCCGTGCACAATCTGGCCGCACTGGTGGTGGATCACGACCAGATGCAGGTTCTCGCTTACCACGGTAATCTGACCTTGCAGCCACAGGCCGGCAGTTATGTCGATATCGCCCGCAGCCCACGTTCCAGCGGCAGTATTCTGAAACCATTTTTGTACGCAGCAGAACTTGATGCCGGCCTCATTTTGCCAACCACCTTACTGGCGGATATCCGCAGCCAGTTCGGCAGTTACAGCCCGGCCAATTTTGATTTGCAGTTCCGCGGTGCGGTGCCGGCCAGCACGGCCTTGGCGGAATCACTGAATATTCCGGCGGTGCGGCAATTGGCCCGCTTTGGTGTCACACCATTTAAAGATGTACTGGTGCAAAGCGGCCTGACCAGCCTGACCAAACCAGCCGATCACTATGGTTTATCGCTGATTTTAGGCGGCGCGGAAACCCGGCTGACCGAACTGACACAGGCCTATGCCGCGCTCAGCCACAGTGTCAGTCACCAGACCCGCCAAGTACCGACACTGCGTTATTGGCAACAGCAAGCACCGGCCAGCCTGCAACTGCCGTTTTCGGTGGGTGCTGCTTATCTGACTTTGCAGGCGCTGACCGAAGTGGAACGACCGGATTCAGAAGGCAGCTGGCGTGACTACAGCAAAGTGCAGACCATCGCCTGGAAAACCGGCACCAGTTTTGGCCTGCGTGACGCCTGGGCGGTTGGCAGTAATGGCCGCTACAGCGTCGGGGTCTGGGTTGGCAATGCCGACGGCCGCGCGGCACCAGTCCTGACCGGTGGCCAGAGTGCCGGCCCGGTGTTATTTGATTTGTTTCATCAGTTGCCGGCGGCAAACTGGCTGAGCCCACCCTGGTTCGATTTGACCGACGTGGATGTCTGTCAGGCCGACGGTTATCCAAAACGGCTGAACTGCCCGGCCCTGCTGACGCAAAAGCCCAAAGCGGCGCAACTGCAGCTGGAGCCGGGGTTTATGCGTCAGTTATGGCTGGACCCAACCGGTCAGTTCCAGTTACCACAAGGCTGTGTGCCCGGCCTGCAAAGCCAGCCACAAACCCGGCTGGTACTGCCGCTCGCGATGGCCTGGTTTTATCAGCAACAACACCCGGACTACGCACCACTGCCGCCGTACTGGCCCGGCTGTGATCAGCATGAACAGCAGCAGGACGCCATCGCCATCCTGTCACCGGTCAGCAACGGTAATATCATGCTGCCGCTACAAGGCGACGGTAAACTCGGTGCCGCCGTATTTCGCGCCGTGACCCAAAACGCCCAACAAACGCTGGACTGGCATCTGGCCGGTAAATATTTAGGCCGCAGCCGCAGCCCGCACCAAATGGCGATCCAGGTACCATCCGGCAGCTATGAGTTAGTGCTGACCGCAGCAGACGGCAGCCGGCTCAGCCGGCAAATCACCGTCATCAGGCCAGCATTGGCGGGCAGGCAGCAGACGCCGCCATAAAGGGTTGTGCAGATTGTGTTATGCGTCTTTGACCCAGCCAATACTCAGCAGATACCGGTTACCGGCAATCACCCGCGTAACTGAGTGCTCACAAAGATCCGGCCGGAAAAACTTGATGCGTTTGCTGCAAAATATCGGCGACTTACAGACAAATTCGCCGCCGGATTTAGCTTGTTTTAACACGATATTCAGCCGAAAATGTTTTCCGCTTGCGACGACGTCAGTATGAGGCGGCACTTCACAACCTTCTGGAAATTTCAGCAAATAAAGGTCGAATTTCAGCGGCCACTTAGCACCAGCCAGCAACATTTTTTCGTAGCCGCTTTGTTGCCTGCCCTTTTGCCATCGAAACAATCTCAACATTTTCCGTTTTGCCCGCGCTGAAATATCGAATGATAAAACCGCACAACCCTGAGTGCCTGAACTGGCGAAATCTATCGGGTACAGCAGAGTCTGTTGGTTTTTACGAAAAGCATCGTTGGCAACGATGCGATGTTACGAGCCTGATATCTTTGCATTTATACGCATACCAATGTACACGCCCAAAATCACACCTATTATCAGCTCTGGTACCAGGCCCATAAACAACAAGATGCCGAATCCCAGGTCCTCGCCGAGTGAATGTCGTTTCAGACCCGTAGAAAACATTTCATATTGCGTTAGCAATTCAGAACCCAGAAGAACTGCTGTTAAAATGCAAGTTAAAATCGAAACTATATAAACAAAAAACCTTTTCAAACTGACATGACTCTTGCTAGCTCTATTTTCTCTTGATTGCATAGTATTGCTTGAAAAAATATAAATAAAATCCAATAGCTACAGCCAACAATAAAAAATATATATTACCGGACACCACACTATTACTCGCCACCATTAATGATATCAGCAAAGCCCAAAACAGCCTCTTCGATTTAGAGTACTCAACTTTTACAAAATGACCTCTTTTCATTGCAATACTTTGCAAAAACAGCAGCGCGCAGATAACTAAAAAAATAATTAACGGAACCATTGGCAACGATGACACATTCATTTTTATTTCACCCTTATGAAAATAACACTAAAAACAACTGAGCAATAAGTAACAGATCCTTTTGCCTGTTTTAAACCACGGCAACTACTTACAACCACCGTACTGAATCTGAACATTTTTCAAACAGCAATATAAAAATATAAATAACACTAAAAATTGGGAACGATGACAAAACAGTACCAAGCAAACCTGCAATCTTTGTATTCTTCATTTTACGACGAGCCATGGAATAACATAGCACCCCAGAACCAGCGCAACCGTACCTTCATATGCATCATTTTTTCCAAAGTTATCAAAATGAGCATGGTAAGAATCAAAGTAGACAGTTACTTCATCATTGAAAGTATCCAGCTCCAGAACAGCATCCCCTTTTCCATTTGGGCAAGGAATTTTCGCCGCAAATATGGAAGTTCCGTCATGGTCAACTTCTTCGCAATATTCAGCCCATTGGGGGAACTGACTACGGAATTTATTCGCGATTTCTTCTGAAAAATTATCCATGTTCGAGACCCTCGACAGCTCTGAGCCCTAACGTTGAGCGCACGCGCGCGAACCTTGGTGAGCGTCGCTGCGGCCGCGGGCCGCGAGTGCCACGTCGTGTTGGCCGAGACCCTAACAACGACAACTCGAAAACCCAGACAACGCCGCACGTGCACAGTTAAAACGAATCCCGCGAACAACTGACTTTGGCAGCTTGCTGCCAAAAGCACGGATCTGGACATGTAAATATTTAGTAAATACAAAACTACCAGAAAGGAAACGAAGAACGCAAATTCCGTTTGCATTTGACGCAAGCAACGCACTGGCCGAACAAAGCCACCTCCCCGGCCAGAGCGGGCCTAGGTGTTGGCTGCTAAACCGATAGGACATTTTAAAGCCGGCTAACGGCTAACGATTAGAGCAGGCGCGGCCAAGCGTGTAGCGATTTGGTGCCACAGCGGCCGCACCTTGTGAGACGCAGAACTATATCAACAACATAATGCACACCAAAACAAAGAGAGACTCGTGCAAAACACTAGCGCTCAAAACCTAAAAATAATTTGGCGTATTGAATAAAACCAGGTTTTGCATAATCTAATAATGCTTCCCGCTCAACTAAACGTCCGTAAAGGTACACTTGCTGCACTTCAGTTGATTTGGCAACGTCGGTAAAAATGGCCGGATCATGCAAAGTGAAATGTGCATCCGCGCCTACTTTGATTTGCCAATCAATACCCAGAAATTCATAGGCATCTAAGGTCGCAGCTTTGAACAGTTGCCAGGGCGATAATCCAAACCGCGCTAAATGAAACAGCTCACGATGAAAGCCTACGCCCTGAAACATTGCTAAGTTGGCCGCGTCTGAGCCGATTAACAAGGTCACGCCGCGTGCATGCAGACGTAACACGGCATCTTGCATATTGCTCTCAAGCTGCTGTTCTGCTGATTTTTTTAGAAAACCTAAATAGCGGGGATGGCGTTGTGAAACCGGATAATCTTTTAGTAACGATCCGTCCACCAGCGTCTTCGTCAGAGGTAAACCCACGACCGAAGTTTGCAATTTTAGCTCCGATGCCTGGTGCATATATAGAAGTTCCGTCATAACAGCGACAGTCGGGATCACGACGGTGCCATTTTTTACCAATAAATCTTCCATGCCCTCAGGCATTTTATCATCTGGTAAATGGGTCACTGCACTGGCACCAAACTCACTGGCTGTTTTTATATCTTGCCAGGTGCCCACATGCACCACTGACTTGATGCCAAGCTCATTTGCTTTGTCGATAAATGCTTTAAACGTTGCTTCATCAAGCGTTGGTTTTTTCTGGTTGTGGTCATACACGACTTTCACCACATTCGGCTTTGATTTACTCAGGTCAATTAACTCGCTTCGGGCTTGTTCTGGTGAATTGATCAACCGATTTCGCGCGCCAAAGTCGCAATGCCCGCCAGGCACGGTAAAACAGGGCCCGGCCGCAAATACAAATGCTTCGTTGCGACTATGGCCATAGTGGTTATCCCGGTAGCTTAAGATATCCTTTTCATCACTGTATAGGTCGAGCCAGCCATGCACTCCGGCATAGAGCATGGCGTTCGCTGTGCCGCGGATGCCAATGTATTGATAGTCCGATCGATCGAGCGATGAATTACCCATACTGTGCGAATGCATATCAATCATTGCAGGCATCAGCACTTTGCCCTGCCCATCGCGGACATCACGATGCTGCAACAGTGTATTAAGCGGCACTATTTTAGCTATCTTGCCATTTTCAACGGCAACATTCACAGCTTCCAATTGTTGCGCTTTAAAGTTGGGTAACAATACATTGTTTAACACAAAGCTCTGGGATTGCGCATTGGCAAAACACATCGCAGCTATCATATTCAACAAACAAAAAACTACAATTTTCATATATCCCCCTAAATTCAGGCCGAAAAAAGCCCCACCGAGTGAACGGTGTTATTTTTAAATGATGGTTTTAAATATTATTAGAGATTAAATGCTTGTTTAATTAAACCAGCGCCGCCACGACTGGTTGTCACCGGGTGAGGATGATCTCTGAATCGCAGCAAATAACTGCCATTTTGCCACTTTTCGATTTGCCACACCTTTTTTGCATTCACAATACAGTTGCGATGAACCCGCAGGTAATAACCAGGTAAAATTGCCAGCAAAGATTCCAGCGTGCCGTCTAAATGATATTCAGAAGTAGCCTCAACCGCTCGACATAAACCATTACTGGTGGTGATGTACACAATATCGTGATAATCCAACACCCGCATTTTATCGCCAACTTTGGAAATTAATGGTTTTTCACTGAGCCTTTGTACCGGGTTATTCTGATGATGTTGTGTTACTTGCACCCGCGATAATGCCTCACGCAAACGCGCAATATTAAAGGGCTTCAGCAAGTAGTCCAAAGCGCGACTTTCAAATGCCCTAATTGCGTATTCGCCATAGGCGGTTGTAAAAATAATATGGCAAGGGTGCGAGATAGCATCAAGCACATCAAAACCGTTAAGTTCACCTAATTCAATATCAAGCAAAACAACATCTGGTCGGTACTGCTCAATGGTTTCTATCGCCGTTTGTGGATTGT
>JAXHNX010000040.1:0-17959 GCA_034519945.1 Rheinheimera sp. | reverse complement strand
GTTTATCATAGTGATACACGGTCACCAAACCGCGCGAGAAACCGCGTGACACCCACCTAATTCAGGAGGTTTAAAAGTGAGCGATTATTATGCAATACGCTCTCCGATTGTGAAGGCGTATTTACTTTTCAAGGTATGATTGGATGGAACATTGGCAATAATTAACGGGGTTGGCTATCTCGGGCAAAACAAAACTTTTACCGGGCCTGATTGGGCCGGTTTTTGCCAACATTTTAAATCAACAAACGGGGTTGTTTAACCAAATGCCTCGCGTGCTGCAGGTATGCCCAACAGCCATTTCTGTTGCATCAGAGCACAAAACTCCTGCATGCGTGCCGCCGGTCCTATCACTCTGTGATAGGTGCTTTCAAGACTCAGGCAATTTCGTAGCCAGATATGGTGTTGCATATTCAGCCGGGTGAAAATCGGTGGCAAGCTGACGGCGATAACACCGCGTTTCTTCGGGTGGATTTGCCGGCCGGACCAATCAACCAATTGAATATATTCAATAAGATTGTACGGGATGTCACTAGGGCTGTTGTCCTGATGTGAATCGCCGGCAAAAGGTCGCAACAGTATTTTCATTGGAGAGTTGTTATCCGAACTCATCCGAAGCTGGATAGAGGTATAGTCTGACTGTTCCGGAGAAGCCGCCATATCTGCACGGATTGGGTTTAAATCAACATATGCCATCGCTTGAAGTTCGGCTTTTTCATCTAATAAGGCCTGCGATTTAAACCGGCCTTCCCAAAATCGGCCGGTGCATTGGTCTTCGGCATTCGCGATACGGGCGATATGTTCATTCAGGCAGCGCATAAACCAACTGAGGTCGTAAAGCCGGCTGCGCCAAGTGGCAATAATGGTATGCGCAGCAGCTGTTTCTGCTGACGACATTGGGATGTCATTGGAAAAGCGCTCGACCAAAACAGGTAATCGAAATAAAGCGTTCCAGCGTCTGACAACGTCATGTGCATCTAAATCAAGCGCTTGTTGCTTTTGAATGCGGACAACTAAATGGTAATGGTTGGACATAATTGCAAAGGCCGAAATTGCTATACAAAAGACTTTTTGCCAGTTCAGCAAGCCGTTCGACAATCAGCTGCCGGCGATGACTGAAATCCTTGTTTTCAAAACTGCCAAACAAAAAAGTGCGTCGCACACAGCGGCTGACGACGTGATAACTTGGTGTCGTATCAACAGAAACTTGCTTCTTCCTTGCGTGGGCCATGTCTGAGCTCCCTGACAATCCTTGTCGTGTGAGTGACTTTAACTGTGGTTGCAAAAAGGTTAATGTCAAGGAGTGCGGCAAATGCGGTGGGTGTCACTTCTTGTATCTATTGTCGCTTGTTTTATTCGGTGGGTGTCACGTGTTGTCATTTCGGTGGGTGTCACGTGTCGGTGTTCGTGTCGGTGTTGAGCAGTCGGGTGTAAAACGCAGTGGGTGTCACGTGTTGTCATCACGTGTCAGTGGGTGATGGCGGTGTTGGCTTTGCCACTATAAGTGATTCAATCGTCAATTGCGCATTCTGTTTTATCTGAACACCGATTCTGGTGATTGTGAACACCAGTTTTTTTTCCGCGTTGGGCTCTGCTCCTGTTTAACTCAGGTGTTCATTTTCCGTCAATTCACTTTTGCTTTTTCGCATCGATTCTCCTTTGAGTTTGATCCGGTGCGCGTTGTGCATCAGCCGGTCTAAGATGGCATCGGCTAACGTGTTGTCGCCTATCGCCTGATACCATTCTTCTGTTGGCAACTGGCTTACCATCACTGTGGATGCCTGTTGGTGCCGGTCATCCATAATCTCCATCAGGTCGTTGCGCTGAGCGGCCTTTAATGGCTCCAGGCCCCAGTCATCCAGGATTAACACGTCATATTTCGCTATCTGTTTCAGTGCCTTGCTGTAACTGCCGTCCGCTTTGTGTTGCCCAAGCTCCAGCAGCAATCGCGAGAGCCGGTAGTATTTGGCGCTGTGCCCTTTGCTGATGGCACTGTGCGCTAAGGCGCAGGCCAGATAGGTTTTCCCGCTGCCGCATGGCCCGGTCAGCAACACGTTTTGCCGTGCGTTCACCCAGCCACAGCTCAGCAGGCCGGCCATCACCGACTGATTCAGCCCGCGTGGATGTTCATAATTGATATCGCGCGCATTGGCTTGCACCTTCAGTGTCGCGCCTGTCAGTAGCCGTTGCTGTTTGCGGTTATCCCGGCTTTGTTGTTCATGGTCTATCAGCAATTGCAGCCGCTCTTCAAACGACAAGGCCTGATACGTACCCGGATGTTCAAGCTGCTGGAGCAGCGCCTGCGCCATGCCGTTCAGTTTCAGTTGGCGCAATACCGTGATGTTATGTTGGTTCATAAGTCTCTCTTTATCGGATTAGTGGAAGCTTTGTGGGCCGCGGATGTTTTCATGGTGTTGTGGCAAGCTGGGTTGTGGCTCATCGTCACGCACTACTGTATCGAGGTTGCTGGCGAGGATGGCTTTGATGTTTTTCAGTCGGTTTAACTGATGGTTGTTGGCGATTGCGCAGGCCTGATTGAGCCGCTCTGGCGGATATTGCCGGCTTAAGTTCAACAGGCCAAGACAGACCCGGTAGCCTTGCTGTTCGTGCATCTTGCTATCGAGCACCCGCACCACCCAGTTCAGCGTATCCTGACCGATATCCTTGGCCCAGTTCATCAACCGCCCCCGCGACCACTGATGGTGCTTCTCGTGCCGGGTTGGCATATGCTGCGCCTGTGTACTCGTGCCGCGCCGGTGCACACGTGGATGACTGGCAACCCGTTTGTGCTGGAAGTACAGCGTGATGAGGCTGTCTGTGGCATGCAGCTCCAGCTTCTCACCCACCAGATGGTGTGGTGCCGAGTACAGATGTGCATCGTATTGCACGTGGTAATCGATGTTCAGTTTCACCTGTTTGATGTCGGTGTATTGGTAGGGCTCGCGCGGCAAATGGCCAAGCGCGGGCTTGTCGAGCTGCTCAAACCATTCGCGCCGGTTACCGCTAAATTGTTTAAAGGGCCGTGCGTTGACCTCCTCAAGCAGGGCTTTGATGCAATGATTCAGCTCGGCCAGCGAGAAGAAGGTATGGTGACGCAGCCGCGCTAAGATCCAGCGCTCAATCACCTGCACGCCGACCTCTGCTTTGGCCTTATCCTGCGGTTTATAAGGCCGCGCCGGCATGATGGCGCAACCGTAATGATGGGCCAGTTGCTGATACGCCGGATTGATGTCCGGGTCGTAGCGGCAGGCTTTGCTGACGCCACTTCTGAGGTTATCCGGCACAATCAGGCGGGGCACGCCGCCAAAGAAGCTAAAGGCCCGGGCATGGCTACCTAACCAATCCGGCAGGCTCTGGCTGAACGTGGCTTCGGCATAGGTGTAGTTTGATGCGCCCAGCACCGCAACAAACACCTGCGCGGGGCGTATTTCGCCGGTACTGGCACACACCAGCGGCACCGTCTGTCCGGCGTAATCGACAAACAGCACATCACCGGCCACATGATGCTGGCGCATTGAGCGGCGCTGTTTTTTCTGCCACTGCTGATACAGGTGGCAATACTGGGCATAGCTGTAACACCGGTTGGGATACTGCTGCGTGTATTCCTCCCACAGTAAATGCTTGGTGACGCCGCTTTTGCGCAGCTCCTTGTGTACCAGGCACCAATCGGGCAGTTCGAGCCGGGAAGACGGTTGCGGATCCGCCTGCGGGTAAAACCGCTGCGCCAGTTCGGTGTCATCAAGGCTACAAATCAGCGGCCAGGTGATGCCTTGCTGCTCAGCGATAGCAGCGACTTTTTGGATAGCGCCGACGCTGACACGCAGGCTATCGCGGATTTGTCGGATGGACAGGCCGGCATACAGACGCAGCCTTAAGATCTCACGAAGTTTACGCATTGAAGTTCTCTGTCTGGGCATAACCATATCCATCTGAAAATGAACAGGTTATCAGTGACAACAATCAACGCGGGAAAGGCATTCTGGTGAAAGTGAACACTGATTCTGGAAATCCGCACAAAGTGTTCACTTTGCGCCAGAATCGGTGTTCACATAAAACCAGAACAGGTGTTCATTTTGAACCAGAACAGGTGTTCACTTTGGGGCAGAATACGCAGCCATTCGCAGGTCTAGCTATTATCCCGTGGCTAATAACATCATGTCGATCAGCCAATAACATCATGCCGATCACTAATTCTCTTCCCGCACATACAACGTCTTTCTTTTACTCCGCGTGATCGGCATGCGTCAAGTTTGCGCCTTGTTTTCGCATCGATTCACCCGTTAGGCACACCCTAACGGCTCTATGGATCAGCCTGTCTAAGATCGCTTCTGCGAAGGTTGCTTCACCGATCATGCCGTACCATTTATCGACCGGCAGTTGGCTCGCTACCATGGTCGACACTCTGCCATGCCGACTGTCGATGATCTCCAGCAGATTACTGCGTTCACCTGCATCCAGCATTTCCATGCCCCAGTCGTCCAGGATCAAGATAGCAACCTGATTAAGTTGCTCCAGCAGTTTTGGATAGCTGCCGTCGGCTTGTGCCAGTCGCATTTCCTCCAGCAGCGTTTTTAGCCGGTAATACCTCACCGCCATGCCTTGGCGGATAAAGTAACGGCCAAGTGCACAGGCCAGATAACTTTTGCCACAGCCTGCTGCCCCCGTTAACAGCAGGTTCTGCTGATGGCTTAACCAGTGTCCTTCCAGTAATTGCCGGATCTGTGCTGTGCTAAAACCACGGCTCGCACGGTAATCCAGTTGTTCCACCTGACCAGCCAGTCTGAAGCGGGCCTGCTTCTCTAACCTGTTGATTTTTCTTTGCTCCCGCTGCACTAATTCATGGCTGAGCAGCAACTGTAGTCGCTCTTCGAAGCTCATGTCCTGATAGAGTATTTCTTGCTCTTGTTGTTTGCTGAGCGCTTGTTTTATGCCGCTTAAATGCAGCTGGTTCAGTTGTTCATCAACGCGTAATTGCATCTGTATCTCCTTGTATGCGTTATGTTTAATGGAAGTAGCCTTCGCCATGAACGTTGTCATGGCTGATGGACTGCAACGGGTCGTGCTTGGTTTGGCTGATGGATTGCTGTTCAAGGCCGTTTTTGAGCATGGTGCGGATGTTATGCAACCGGTTGGCACCAGTCAGATGGCCGCGTAAACAGGCGGCTTCCAACCGCTCTTTGCCATAAGTTTTTGCTTGGCCTAACAGCGCCAAACAGGGTCTCACCGCTTGCGCCGGATGATCGGCCTGACGAATAAATTCATACACCCAATGGCTGGTGTATGGACCGATTGAAGACGCCCAGCTCAGCAAACGCTCAGGTGTCCATTCCAGCATGATCTGATGATTGGCTGGCATGTGGGCAGGGTTGCTACTGTGTTGACCTTTGCGCTGACTGCGTTTGTGTTCAGCCACAGCCTTACTGCTGTGGTAAAACACCACCGTATCCGCGTTGACATGGGCTTCAATTCGCTTGCCCTGCAAGGCGTAAGGGACTGAGTAATAATGTTTTTCTATATCAACGTGATAATCCTTGCCGACCAATACTTGTTTGACGAAGGTGTATTGATACGGGTAAGCCGGCAACGGTTTCAGTGCGGGTAAGTCTAATTCAGCAAACAATGATGCACGGCTACCCGGGATTTTCTGGAACGGTTTTTGGTTCAGGCGAGCCAGCAATTCGCCAATGCGCTGATTGAGCGCTGTCAGGCTATGGAACACTTCATGGCGCAGCACGGCTAAGATCCAACGCGTGACAATCTGCACACCGACTTCCGCTTTAGATTTGTCCTTGGGCTTACGTGGTCTGGCCGGCATGATCGCCGTACCGAAGTGAGCGGCCAGCATTTGATAAGTCGGATTCAAGTCAGGATCGGTGTTGCGCGCCACACTGACGGCACTTTTTAAACAATCCGGCACTACTAACTGTGGCACGCCGCCAAAGAATTCGAAGGCGCGCTTGTGGCTCATGACCCAATCCTCCAACTGCTGGGTGCGGGTTGCTTCAGCAAAGGTGTAATTGGAAGCGCCCAGCACCGCCACAAACACCTGAGCTTTATAGAGAATTTCACCGGTGTGCGGGTCAACAATCGGCATTGTTTGGCCGCAATAATCAACAAAAAGTTTTTCACCGGCGATATATGTTTGGCGCATGGAGGGCTGCAAAACTCTGGCCCATTCTTTGTACAGGCGGCAGAAGTGGTTATAGCAGTAATGCTCACTGCCGGTGCGCTGCGCATATTCTTGCCATAACAGTTCCAGCGTCACGCCTTTTTGGCCAGGTTGCTTCAGCTCCTGATAAACGACAGCCCAGTTCGGGATAGGTTTATGCTGCTTTTTAGGAATGGCTTTGGTATTGAGAAAAGCGCGTTCCAGCGTGTCATCAGTCCAGAGCTCGCTCAGTGGCCAGTTTTGGATCCCAAGCTGAGCAGCTCGGTTGGTGTAATAGGACACGGTACTGGCAGAGATATTCAGGCTCAGCGCGATCTGCCGGTGTGGCAGTTTTGCCTGGTATTTCAGGCGCAGGACTTCTTTGAGTTTTCTCATAGTAATAGGCCTCGCAGACATGCACTTTCCTCAGGATTGAATGAGCAGAAAGTGCGGGTTTAACGAAGCGGGGAGAAAATGTCACGTAATAACATTCATGCCGATCAGGGTTTACCATCCAAAGGCAAAAGTGATCGGCTTGCGATGTTATTGAGCGATCGGCATGGATGTTATTTCGTGATCGGCATGGATGTTATTGGGTGATCGCCATGCGTTAGGAATACGCAATCCCGCAGCAGCCGGGAGTAAACCCAACAAAAAAGCGCCTTCCGGCGCTTTTTTCAATCTCAAATCCCAACCACAAATCACTTCACAGTGTTGTAGTCTTTGCCAAAAATCTTGCCGAAGAACGATTCTTTGTTCCAGGTTGGGCGGGCTGGGGCGTTGGCGATTTCGGTGCCGATGGCGTAGTTGATGTCGGCGAATAGCGCGCCGTAGTCGTAGCGGATGGCGCCGAAGTCTTTGGTGAGGCTTGCCACGTCATCTGTTGGTTTGTGGTAGTGCTTGGCGAAGAATTTGCCCCATACTTCACCGCCTTTTTGTTTCGGGTCGCGGGAGGTGAAACCTGTCATCAGGAATACTGATGGCACGCCTTGTTTCACCAGCGTGTAGTGGTCTGAGCGGGTGAAAATGGCCTGGTCTGGCATTGGGTCGGCGGCCAGTTTCACGTCATACAAACCAGCGGCTTTTGCTACCACCGGGCCAAGGCTGGAGTGGTTGGCGCCAAAGGCGACGATGTCGGCAAATGGGTATAACAATACTGGCATGTCGAGGTTGACGTTGGCGACCAGCTTGTCGGCCGGGCGGGTTGGGTTGTGGGCGAAGTAGTCCGCGCCCAGCAGGCCTTTTTCTTCACCTGTGACCGCAACAAATAAAATTGAGCGTTTTGGTTTAACTGGTGCGTTCACAAATAACCGCGCAGTTTCCAGCATAATGGCAACGCCAGCGGCGTTATCCATCAGGCCGTTGTTGATGCGGTCTTTGCTGCGCATATCGACGCCGACGCCAATGTGGTCAGAGTGTGCGGTCACGACCACGTATTCGTTTTTCAGCACCGGATCAGAGCCTTCCAGCACCGCAGCCACGTTCGGGCTGCTGATTTGCTGATGTTCAGACTGACGGCTGAAATTTACTTCACCTGGCATGGCAAAGCCTTTTGGCGCTTGTTTCTTTTCCAGCTGGGCGTAGATGTCTTTTAATGACATTGGTGCTTTGGCAAACAGTGCTTCGGCTGGTTTCATGTCCAGCGTCGCAGCCAGTTTCAGCTGCGGATAATCGCCTTCAGCGACGCCATCCGCATGTAACCAACGCACGCGTGGCTGGTGCAGGAATAACGCACCTTGGGCAAACGGACGCAGCTTTTCATCTTTAGGCGTATTGATAGTGATGATACCGACTGCGCCTTTTTCTGCGGCGGTGCGGGCTTTTAATGAGGCGATATGCGCCGCTTCTTCACTTGGCAGCGATTCAGGGCGGCCTGGCAGTATCACAACCACTTTGCCTTTGACATCAAGGCCGGCGTAATCGTCGATGCCAAATTCTTTTGACACCAGACCATAACCAACAAACACCAGGCCAGCGCTGACGTCAACTTTGCCTTCATGGCTGCTTGGGCCTGTCATAAATTGTTTCGGGAAAGCGAAATCTGTTGCAGTGCCGTCAACGGTCAGGCTCAGTTTCGGGCTCGATTGCACCAGCTTGCTTTGTTTCATTGGCACTGGTTGCAGGTAACCTTCGGTGCCGGCAGCTTTTAAGCCTAACTGTTGGAAATTACTGGCGATATAGTGGCTGGCGATCAGATGACCGTTGCTGCCGGTATCACGGCCGGCGAGGGCGTCGTCGGCTAAAAACAGCATATGGGCTTCAACACGTTCCGCCACAGCGCGCTGACTGTTTTCTTTGTTGGCAACTTCGGGGGTGGCAGCAGCCGTTGGTGGCTGGCTGGTTTGCTGGCATGCGCTAAGCGCCAGTGCTGACCCGAGAGTCAGCCAGTGAATTGTTTTCATTTATGTTCCTGTGAAATGATGGCTGACAATTGGCGTTGCCATCTTGTTATTGAATCAGCTGTTTTTAACAGATCTTGCCGAGGCTAGCACAAAAGCAAACAACCGCCCAAGCGGGCGGTTGTGCTGAACGCGAGCTACTGCGACGAAACGCGTGGAATCGAAGTCAGTTTACGAATATTGCTGCTGCGCCGGCGGATTTAATCAGCCAGTGCGCCCGGCATTTCTTCTTCTGCCGGTGGCTCCATCCGTTTGGCCAGCACTTTGTCGATGCGTTTACCGTCCATATCAACAATTTCCAGCAACCAGTCGTCCAACTCTACTTTATCCGCCGTTTGCGGAATTTTCCCCAGCAACATCATGATGAGGCCGTTTAATGTCTGATAACGTTTGCTGTCTTCTTCCGGCAACTTACTGATGCCTAAGCAATCTTTTAAGTCGATCACCGGCAATAAGCCGTCCAGCAAATAAGAGCCGTCGTCACGCTGTACGACCATCAGATCCTGTTCGGCCGAATCGGCGTGATTAAATTCGCCGGTCAATGCGTCCATTAAGTCCTGTAATGTCACCAGGCCTTTGAGGTCGCCATATTCGTCAACAACAAACACCATTTGGCTGCCAGAGCTGCGGAAATGTTCTAACAGCTCCATACCGGTGAGGCTGTCCGGTACAAAGTTACAGGGCTGTGCCAGTTGCTGCAGGTCGTTCAGTGTGCCTGCCACTGATTGCGCCAGTAACTGTTTGGCGGAAATAATACCAATCAATTCATCGGCGTGGCCTTTGCAAATCGGAAAACGTGAATGTGGCGACTGCATCACCCGCTGCATGTTTTCACTGAGCGTTAATTCAATATCGAGAAACACGATGTCAGAACGCGGCACCATCAATGACGAAATGCTGCGCTCGTCGAGGCGAAACACGTTTTTCACCATGGTGTGTTCGGTATGTTCAATCACGCCGCTGCTGGAACCTTCCTGCAGCATGGCCTGAATGTCTTCGTGGGTGACGTTTGATTCCTGGCTGTGAGCAAAACCAAACAGCCGCATGATGGCGTGGGTAGAGCCGGTTAATAACCAGACAAAAGGTTTGGTCAGCAGGGCCAGCAGCAACATGGGCTTGGCCATAATGCAGGCAATGGTTTCGGCGCTGATTTGGCCAATGCGTTTTGGTACCAGTTCGCCGACCACAATCGACACATAAGTGACGACGACAACCACTAACACTGTGGCGAAAATCGAGCTGAATGCAGCTGACAGGCCATAACTTTGCAGCCATATGGAGAACGGGCCAGCGAGCACGGCTTCACCGAAGATACCGTTTAAGATACCAATCGAGGTAATGCCAATCTGCACTGTGGATAAAAATTGCGTTGGATCTTCGGCCAGTTTCAGCGCGATGGCTGCAGAAGAACGGCCGTTGTGAGCAAGTGCTGTCAGACGTGATTTGCGGGCTGTAACTATGGCTATTTCCGACATGGCGAATAAGCCGTTTAACAAAATCAGACTAACAAGAATGAAGATTTCCATATAAACCATAAGGTGACTGAGGAGCGCCGAGTATATCAAAAACTTTTGTCAGGTATAGGGGGCTATTCAGCAGGATGTCAGTTTCAGCCGGTGGAACGCGGGCGAAACGGACCAAAAATCAGCGAAAAGACCAGATCTTGTCCGGCGTCAGTACCATAGGCAGCGGCACATCCCAGGCTTCGGCTG
The DNA here is from genome assembly GCA_034519945.1 of Rheinheimera sp. Lineage (GTDB taxonomy): Bacteria > Pseudomonadota > Gammaproteobacteria > Enterobacterales > Alteromonadaceae > Pararheinheimera. The sequence goes on along the minus strand of JAXHNX010000040.1, from coordinate 7,703 downwards.
GTACGGCGTCGACCTGCTGACACTGATGTGCCAGGCCGATTAACAGTGGTTTTTGGCCGCCTTGTGGTAACGATGCCAGCGTGCGGTCGTAAAAGCCGCCGCCCATACCGAGACGCTGGCCCTGCGCATCAAAAGCTACCAGTGGCATAAAAATGATGTCGAATTGCGCCGGCAGTAAAATGGCGCTGACGTCTGGTTTTGGTTCGGCAATGCCGAATTTATTCAGTGTCATCTTGGTGTTGGCATCATAACGCTGAAATAGCAGGTATCCGGCGCAAAATGGATGCAACACCGGCAGATACAGGGTTTTCCCCATATTTTGCAACTTGGCTAATAAAGGTGCGGTATCCAGCTCGCCGTCATTGCTGAGGTACAGCGCAATATGCCGGGCAGCGGCCAGTTCAGGGATAAGGTCAATTTGTTGTGTAAGCGCTGCGGCGTTTTGTTGTTGCTGCAGTGGGGTGAGGTTTTGCCGGGCTTGCCGCACTTGCCGGCGGATAGTGCCACGCAATGCTTGGCGAAGTGCTTGTTGGTCCTTATCCGCATTGATGACATCAGGATTTAGCGCGGGCAAAGTGTTCTCCGAATTGCCGTGACCGGCGTAAGCCCTTGAACCAGAGGTTCAAGGCGGGAAACCAATCAGCACCGCAGGCTTCCCGGTACGGGCCGGGCTTGCACAATAGCGCTGGAGAAGAAACCCTGATGTAAAGAATTATCGGCTCAGGGACATCAGCCAGTCACAAACAACTCAGAGAACGGCTGAAGTATACCACCGGAATCCGGCGAAATAAGCCCTATTCGTCGCTCTTTTTCGCTTCCAGCAACTCATTGCACAAATTTAACGCAATCATCAGCAACACGTCTTCGGCGCCATGCACGCCGGGTTGATACTTGGTATTGCTGACCCGGCTTTCCAGCTCAGACAGCGCCGCCTGCAGCTTTTCTTCCTGACCGGCCGGGCAGGAAATTTTCATATGCCGGCCTAATACCGCGATGGTCAGTTGTTTTGGTTTGTTTGGATTGGCTGCTGGTTTTTGCGCTTTTGGATACATAAATTGTCTGCTTTTGTTGAAACTACAGCGGCAATTGCCCCTGTCTGGTTAATAGGTTCGGGGTGGTGCGCCCTTGGCGCTCAGGAAGCCCGGTGTTAGCATAGTGACATTCAGCATAAGCTATAGGGTGCTCTTACCGATGCCTGCACATCCCTTAATGAATTTCGACTTTTGGACCAGCACTTTAGATCAAAATGCACTGATGGCCTCGGCAGCTGAGCTGCATGGTCTGGTTGCCGGCATGTTAAGCGCCGGCGTCCCCGCGGATGCAAGTCAGATTCTACCAGTTTTACACGACTTCTTAAACGACGGGCAAGCGGTCAATGCAGCTTTAAAAAGCCAGATCACTGAACTTATCACCGAAACTGCGCGGCAACTTGCCGACGAAGAACTGGGTTTCAGTCCTTTGCTGCCGGGCGACGATGATGCACTGCCGGAGCGGCTGGAAGCCTTAGTCGAATGGTCACAGGCGTTTTTGGTCGGTTTTGCCATTCAGCAGACCGATTTATCGATCGTGGCAGAAGAAGTACGCGATGCGGTTGAACAGTTAACTGAAGTGACGCGTATTGATATCTACACGCCGGACGATACCAGCGAAGCCGACAACGAAGAGTCCTATTTCCTCGTGCTGGAGCACGTGCGCATTATGGTGCTGACTTGCTTTTGTGAAGTTGGCCAGAAGTTTGCCGCGACCGAAGTATCGAGCCAGACGTTACATTGATTGGCAAAACCCCGATCCGCGTTGACCTGAACCAGAGGCATTGATGACGCCCCAACATGCTATTCCCCTGATCCCTGTTGCTGTGTATGCCAAACGCCGCGCCGCGTTGCTGGCAACTTTAACGCCAGGTTCAGTGCTGGTGCACTGCGCTGCGCCGGAAGTTATCCGCAGCCGCGACACCGATTATCCTTACCGTCAGGACAGCGACTTGCTGTACCTGACCGGGTTTCCTGAACCCGAAGCCTGGCTGATTTTAAGCAAAGACAGCGACGGCAGCTGCGGCGAACTGCTGTTGTGCCGGCCCAAAGATGAACAGGCCGAAGTCTGGCAAGGCCGGCGTTTTGGCCCGGCAGCTGCCGCGTTGCAATTTGGTTTGCCGGCGTTATGCCATGACGTGCTGGAGCAGGAACTGCTGCAGGCGCTCAATGGTAAACAAACGCTGGTGTTTGCCCAGGGCGCTTATACCGAGCTTGACGAAAGGATTTTCCAGACGCTGCAGACCTTACGCACTTATCCCAAACGCGGTTACAGCGCGCCGGTGCATATTCAGGACCTGCGCCCGCTGACGGCAGAACTGCGTTTATTGAAAGACGAACACGAAATCGCATTGATGCAGCAGGCTGGCCGCATTAGCGCTGGTGCGCACAAACGCGCCATGCAAATTACCATGCCCGGCGTGTATGAATATCAGCTTGAAGCCGAAATTCGCCATTTTTGCGCCATGCACGGCGCGCGGCAGCAAGCCTATAACACTATTGTTGGCGGCGGCGAAAACGGCTGTATTTTGCATTACACCGATAATAATGATGCGCTAAAAGACGGTGATTTAGTGCTGATTGATGCCGGCTGGCGAGCTTGGCGGTTATGCCGCCGATATCACCCGCACTTTTCCGGTCAATGGCAAATTCAGCCCCGATCAGGCGGCGTTGTATCAGGTGGTGTTAGACGCGCAATTAGCCGCCTGCGCTGCGGTAAAACCCGGCAACAGCACCCGCGATACGGTCGCTGCCGCTATTGCTGAACTGACCCGCGGTTTGCGTGATTTAGGTATTTTGCATGGCGACCTGCCGACCTTAATCGCCGAACAAGCCTGTAAAAAGTATTTTATTCATGGCCTTGGCCATTGGCTAGGCCTCGATGTGCATGATGTCGGCGCCTATAAAATTGCCGATATTGAACGGCCGTTTGAACCTGGCATGGTGCTGACGATTGAACCCGGTTTGTATATTCCGACCGGCTCGGATTGCGACCCACGCTGGTGGGGCATGGCGATACGAATTGAAGATGATTTGTTGGTGATCAAAGACGGGCATCTGAATCTGACCGACACTGCGCCTAAAACCATCGCGCAGATTGAAGCGCTGATGGCCCGGCAGTAACCGGCAGTTTGGTCAGCCATAGCACAGGAGCGGATGTGAGTTCAGCCCAAAGCGACAACAACAATAAGTTTGATCTGGTGATCGCCGGCGGCGGTATGACCGGCGCTATGCTGGCGCTGCAAATCAGCCGGCAGTTGCCTCAGCTACGCATTGCTATCATCGAACAACAAGCTGCTGAGCAGCAAGGCGCCTGCCAGCAAAGTGCAGAAAGCACAGCCCAACACACCACCAGCTTTGACAGCCGCAGCATTGCGCTTATCCGCTGGCAGCGTGGCTTTGCTGGCACAATGGGGGATCTGGCAGGCAGTTAAAACCGCATGCCTGTGCGATTGAACATATCCAGGTGTCGGACCGCGGCCATTTTGGCAAAAGCCGGTTAACTGCAGCCGAGTTTGGTCGCAGCGCTTTGGGTTATGTCATTGAAATTGAATGGATTGGCCGACAGCTGTATCAGCAGTTGCAACAAGTGCCGGCAACTCAGCTTTGTTGGTTCAGGCCGGACCAAATCAGCGCTATCCGCACTGAGCGTGACTGCCGGCATTTACAGCTGCAAAGCGGTGCTGAGCTTAGCTGCCGTTTGTTGGTGCTGTGCGAAGGCGGCGATTCGCCCAGCCGGGCACTGGCCGGCGTTGAGTGCGTGCAACATGACTATCAGCAAAGTGCACTGATCGCCAATATCGCGGTGTCCTCGCCGCATCAGGGCAAAGCTTTTGAACGTTTCACCGTCGATGGCCCGCTGGCGTTATTGCCATTAACGCAGCAACGTTATTCGCTGGTCTGGACTTGCCAGCCAGAGCAGGCGGCAGCGCTGCAGGCCTTGCCAGAGACCGAGTTTATTGCCGCGCTGCAACACGCTTTTGGTTATAGCGCCGGGGTTTTTAGCGGCGTTGGTAACCGCGTGGTCTATCCGCTCAAATTAAAAACGGCCGCCAAAGCCGCTGATCACCGGCTGGTGCTTTGTGGCAACAGCCTGCATAACTTACATCCCATTGCCGGCCAGGGCTTTAATCTGGCGCTGCGCGATTTAGATGCGTTGTTGCAGCTGCTGGCTCTGCAGCTTCAGGACGCTGGCGCTTATGGGCTGACCCGGCAGTATCAGCGACTGCGAAGTGCTGACATGGCGCAGGTAGTGGCATTTACCGACAGTCTGGTGCGGCTTTTTTCCAATAACAGCAAGCTACTGGCGCTGGGCCGAAATATTGGCCTCAGTGCGCTGAACCAGTGCAGTGTGCTGAAACAACCTTTTGCCGCGCTGACGATGGGGCTGGCGCCGCTCGCCAGCCAAAAACAACAAATAGCCCAGCAACAAATAGCCCAGCAGCAAGCCGCCGCTTATGTGGCCCCCCATGCGTCAACAGACGCCGCCAACGGACATTCATCATGCTAGATACCGATATTCTAATCACCGGCGCCGGTAGTGCTGGCCTGACTTTGGCGTTGTTGCTGGCGAAAAATAGCCCGGACTTACAAATTACTGTGCTGGAACAAGGCCCGACGCCTGTTGCAGGACCGGCACAGCTTAACCGCGTCAGTGCGCTGAATCTGGCATCACAGCGCGTGCTGGACAGTCTCGGTGTCTGGCAGCTGTTAACTGCTAAACCAGCCTATCAGCAGATGCAGGTGTGGGAAGCGGATAGCTTTGCCCGCATCGAATTTGCCACCACAGATTTAGGTGCGCTTGATATCGCCGCGATGAGCGGCGAGCCGGCGCTGGGCTGGATCGTCGATAACGAAGAACTGCGGGCCTGCTTATATCAACGTGCTCAGCAGTTTCCAAATATCCAGTGGAAATTTGATGCGCGTATAACCCAAATCAGTGCCAGTGAACGGCAGAACCTGCTGACGCTCTCAGACGGCAGCGCCTATATCAGCAAGTTGCTGGTCGGCGCCGATGGCGCTAACTCAATGGTGCGTGAACAGTTAAAAATGCCGCTGGCATTTTGGGATTACGACCATCATGGTTTAGTCGCCGTGGTGCGCACCAGCGAGCCGCATCAGGCCACTGCGCGCCAGGTATTTTTGCCGACCGGGCCTTTGGCCTTGTTACCGCTGGCCGATCCTCATTTAGTCTCAATTGTCTGGAGTGTTGCACCGCAGCGTGCGGCCGAGCTGATTGCCTTAGCGCCTGAACAATTTAATCAGGCGCTGACCGCTGCCAGCCAGTCGGTACTGGGCGTGCTCAGCGTGCAAACTGAACGGCGCAGTTATCCGCTGAAAATGCGTTATGCCAGCCAATGGCTGAAGCACAATGCCGTGCTGGTGGCGGACGCAGCCCATACCATTCATCCGTTGGCGGGGCAGGGCATGAACCTCGGTCTGATGGATGTTTCTGCATTAGCAGAACTAATAGTACAAAATATAGCCACTGGTCGAACCTGTAATGAGCCACGCATGCTGCGGCAGTACGAACGCTGGCGAAAAGCGGAGGCGCAACAGATGATTGCGTTGATGGAAGCGTTTAAACGCGGCTTTATGTTGCAGCATCCATTCGCCAAGCTGGTACGAGCTGTTGGTATGGCGGCGACCAATCAGCTGGCGCCGGTGAAGCGGCAGCTGCTGGCTGCCGCGCTCGGGAATCAGGGTGATTTGCCAGCCGTGGCGCGGCCTGGCGTCATCTCGCTGTAATGTTGAGCTGTCAGGGTGGCGATGGCCCTTGTTTTCGGATTATTAAATCTAATCGAAAAGGGGCTATTTGACGCTGAGTCCATCGGTTATAATCCGGGTCATCTTTTGGTGGCCAGTCGGTTATAACGGCATCCGCCCGACCTACTGTGTCACTTTCTGCCCCTACAGGTTTGATACCTAGACAGCCGGCTATGCACCGGCACCAGAGGAAAGTACTGATGGCTCAACAAACTGTGTTACACGCAAAACATCTGGAAGCTGGCGCAAAAGTGGTTGATTTCCACGGCTGGGACATGCCACTGCACTATGGTTCACAGATTGAAGAGCACCACGCTGTGCGTCAGGACGCCGGCATGTTCGACGTGTCACATATGACCATCGTTGACCTCAAAGGCAGTCGCACCCGCGAATTTCTGCGTTTCTTATTGGCCAATGACGTGGCCAAACTCACCGTCTCCGGTAAAGCCTTATACAGCGGCATGCTGAATGAAGCCGGTGGCGTCATCGACGACTTAATCGTCTATTTCCTGACTGAAGATTTCTTCCGCTTAGTGGTGAACTCCGCCACCCGCGAAAAAGACTTAGCATGGATCAACGCGCAAGCCAAAGCCTTTGACGTTAGCGTCACTGAGCGTCCTGAATTCGCCATGATCGCCGTACAAGGCCCGAACGCCAAAGCCAAAGTCGCCACGCTGCTGTCTGCTGAACAACAAGCTGCAGTCGCTGGCATGAAACCATTTTTTGGCGTGCAAGCCGGTGATTTATTTATCGCAACCACCGGCTACACCGGTGAAGACGGCTACGAGATTTCTGTACCAGAAGCCCAAGCGGCTGATTTCTGGCAACAACTGTTAGATGCAGGCGTAAAACCTGCCGGTTTAGGCGCACGCGACACGCTGCGGTTAGAAGCCGGCATGAACCTGTATGGCCAGGATATGGATGAAACCGTATCGCCACTGGCGGCCAACATGGGCTGGACCATCGCCTGGGAACCAAGCGACCGCAACTTCATCGGCCGTGCCGTACTGGAACAACAGAAAGCCGCCGGTACCGACAAACTGGTTGGCCTGGTGATGGAACAAAAAGGCGTGTTACGTCATGGTCAGCGCGTGGTAGTAGCAGGTGGCGAAGGTGAAATTACTTCTGGTACTTTCTCACCAACCTTAGGTTATTCTATTGCGATGGCGCGGGTCCCGGCTACGACCGGCGACACTGCTGAAGTAGACATCCGTGGTAAATTAGTGCCGGTGAAAGTGGTGAAGCCGTCTTTTGTCCGCATGGGCAAAAAAGTCGTCTAAACTGGCTTTTGCAGAATTTTTTATACAAACACCCAATAAAAAACGTCGAGTCTGGTCCGAGGAATTAATAAATGAGCAATATCCCTACCGAATTAAAGTATGCATCTTCTCACGAGTGGCTGCGCAGTGAAGGCAACGGTGTGTACACCGTAGGTATTACTGAGCACGCTCAGGACCTGCTGGGTGACATGGTGTTTGTGGAACTGCCGGAAGTTGGTGACTCTGTCGCTCAGGGCGACGACGTTGCAGTAGCAGAATCTGTCAAAGCCGCTTCTGATATCTACGCACCAATCGCCGGTGAAATCGTTGGCAGTGAACGAAGCACTGACCGATTCACCAGAGCTGGTCAACAGCGCGCCATACACCGACGGCTGGATGTTCAAAATCAAAGCGTCTGACGAGAGCGAAGTCGCCGGCCTGTTAGACGCCGCTGGTTACAAAAACGCCATCGACGAAGAATAAGCCAGGCTAAGAGCCAGCGCCGCAAAGCCCCGTTTTACGGGGCTTTGATTTAGCGGCCCGGCACAGCCTTGTTGCCAATGACCTGGTTCACTGGCCAACACTGAATTTCGGCAAACGGTGGCCCAACAGTCACCTGCTGCGTACAAACAGCTTTTAAGTTCACTAT
>JAXHNX010000002.1:0-36710 GCA_034519945.1 Rheinheimera sp. | reverse complement strand
CAACAAAATCCGGCACCAGTTCACGCTCCACTGGTTTTTGCTTTGGTTCATCCGCCGCTTCAATCCAGCTGTATAACACTGTGGCGCCGATGAGTACCAGAAATAACCAGAGCAATTGCCTGATCATGTGCTGCTTCCTGAGAAATTACCAAACTTGTGCTGACAGAGTAATAACAGGTCGCAAAGTTCACGTACAGCGCCAAATCCTCCTGGCAGGCTGGTGGTCATGGTTGCCTGATGACGTAGCAGCGGGTGGGCGTCAGCGACGGCAACTGACAGGCCGACATGCTGCATCACGGCCCAGTCGGATAAGTCGTCACCTAGGTAGGCGATGTGCTGATCTTCTAGTCTCAGCAGTTGCTTGAGTTGCTGATATGCCGGCATTTTATCTTCTTGTCCCTGAAAAATATGCTGCACTGTCAAAGCCTGCATGCGTTTTTCGACGATCACTGAACGGCGGCCGGTAATAATAGCGACTTCAATGCCGGCTTGGCGCAGCGCTTTCACGCCATAACCATCCCCCGTATGGAAAGCCTTCAGTTCTTCGCCGTCATTGCCCAGGTAAATGCGGCCATCGGAAAAAACGCCGTCAACGTCACAAATTAATAGTTTGATCTGGCTTGCTTTTTCTTCTGCTTCAGCGCTTAAAGGCTGATAGAGTTCGCGATAACTCAGCGTCATTAGAGCACTCCTGCCCGCAGTAAATCATGCATGTTCAAAGCGCCGACCGGCACTTTGTTGGCATCAACGACCATCAGGGCATTAATTTTCTTTTGCTCCATAATCTTCAGCGCTTCAGCGGCCAGCAGTTCTGCCCGGATTGTGACACAGTTACGCGTCATCACGCTGACAATCAGCGTCTGATGAATATCAATGCGCTGGTCGAGGATCCGCCGCAGGTCACCATCGGTAAAAATGCCGGCTAATTGACCTTGCGCGTTTAATACACCGGTCATGCCGAGCCCTTTGCGGGAAATCTCCAGTAATGCGGCTGAAATCGTGGCCTGTTCGTCGACCAGTGGAATTTGACTGCCATCATGCATCACATCACTGATGCGCAATAACAACCGGCGGCCGAGACTGCCGCCTGGATGGGACAAAGCAAAATCATCGGCGGAAAAGCCTCGGGCTTCCAGCAAAGCGACAGCTATTGCGTCACCCAATGCCAGTGCTGCGGTGGTGCTGGCGGTTGGAGCCAGGCCAAGCGGACAGGCTTCCTGTTCGACGCGGGCACATAAATGAATGTCAGCGAGCTTGGCAAGCGTGGAGTCGGGGTTACCTGTCATCGCGATAATCGCTATACCCAGGCGTTTGAGTACCGGCAATAACTTCAGAATTTCTTCGGTTTCACCAGAATTAGATAGTGCAAGAACTACATCGGCTGGTGTGATCATGCCCAGATCGCCGTGACTGGCTTCGCCCGGATGAACAAAAAAGGCCGGTGTGCCGGTTGAAGCCAGGGTGGCGGCAATTTTATTGCCAATATGGCCGGATTTGCCCATGCCACTGACAATGACCCTGCCCCGGGTGTTGAAAAACAATTGGCAAGCATCATTAAAGCTTTGATCAATATATGTTTTCAGGCCAATGATAGCCTTGGCCTCTATATCCAGCACTCGCGTGGCGGTCTCGCAAAAATTCGTGCTCACCCCAATCCTCCAGCCCTGTCGTGCCTGACATCACAGCTTTATTAAGCTGATATTCAGTTAACGCCGGCAAAATGCGAATTATAAGCAAATGCAATCAGCTAAATGCTGAAAGCAGGCGTTGATGACGCAGCATTTTCCAGTTTCTGTCCGGTAATTGCAAAAAAACCTGAACCGACTGCGATATGCAGGCATGAAAGCCTGACGCTGCGTCGCCTTTTCAGCAGCTGAAAAGTTGTTGGAGCCATGCCTGTCGGAGTGATGGGGCAGGTAAACGCCAACAGTTCGAAATTCTGCAACTGATGATTACAATTTTTCAGAGCGACGTAGGCACTGAATGCGGTTAAAATGCGGTGATTAATTAGGCATTTGCCTTGCATAGTAGTGTCAGGCCCCGTATATTGCGCCGTTTTTTCCCGCCTGCCAGAGCAGGGACCGGAATCAGCACTCCGGCCAGGAATGTGCATAGCGAGAAACGAATGGAGTTTGGTTTGGATAAACCATTGGTTGATATTCAAAATTTGACTTTCCGCCGCGGCGATCGTGTCATCTATGACGACATGAGTATGCAATTTCAGCGTGGCAAAGTTACCGCGATCATGGGGCCAAGCGGCATCGGTAAAACTACCTTGCTGCGCCTGATCGGCGGTCAGTTAAAGCCGGACAGCGGCAAAATCCTGTTTGAAGGGGCTGATATTCCCTCGCTCAGCCGGCAGGAGCTGTATCAGGCCCGTAAAAAAATGAGCATGTTGTTTCAAAGTGGAGCGTTGTTTACCGAAATGTCGGTGTTCGACAACGTCGCATTTCCTATTCGCGAACATACCCGACTGCCGGACGCGATTATCCGCACTATGGTGCTGATGAAGCTCGAAGCGGTTGGGTTACGCGGCGCCAGGGATTTAATGCCGGCCGAACTTTCCGGTGGTATGGCTCGCCGTGCAGCGCTGGCGCGCGCTATTGCATTAGATCCGCAACTGATTATGTATGACGAGCCATTTGCCGGGCAGGACCCCATCTCAATGGGTGTGATAGTCCGGTTGATCCGCTCGCTAAATGACGCATTGGGGCTGACTTCTATTGTCGTGTCGCACGACGTCGCTGAAGTGATGAGTATCGCTGATTACGTATATGTGGTGGCGGAGCGCCGTGTCATTGGTCATGGTACTCCAGAGCAGCTACGTCAACACGAATCACCGCTGGTACAGCAATTCCTGCAGGGACAAGCGGACGGGCCTGTGCCGTTCCACTTTAAAGCAGCCGATTACGCTACTGAATTAATGGAGTTAAGTCGCTGATGCTGAATCAAATCCAGCGGTTAGGTGCCAATACACTGGGTACGTTGCAGGGCCTTGGCCGGGCAACCCTGATGTTGTTTGGTGCCTTATCGGGGCGGCCACGGCCGCTGAAAAACTGGCATCTGTATATGAAACAGATTTATGTGGTCGGCGTATTGTCTTTGCTGATCATTCTGGTGTCTGGCCTGTTTATCGGCATGGTGTTGGCGCTGCAAGGTTATACGGTACTGGCTAAGTTTGGTGCTGAACAGATGTTAGGGCCTTTGGTGGCACTGAGTCTGTTGCGTGAACTGGGACCTGTCGTGACGGCGTTGTTGTTTGCCGGTCGGGCCGGCAGTGCGCTGACCGCAGAGATTGGCCTGATGAAAGCCACTGAACAGTTGTCGAGTATGGAAATGATGGCTGTTGATCCACTGCGTCGTGTCATCGCGCCGCGGTTCTGGGCCGGCGTCATCAGTATGCCGTTACTGGCGCTGATTTTTAATGCGGTTGGCATTCTGGGTGGCCATCTGGTCGGCGTCGACTGGCTTGGTGTCGATGGCGGCGGCTATTGGTCTGCAATGCAGGCAAATGTGGATTTCCAGCAGGATGTCATTAATGGCGTGATTAAAAGCATCGTGTTTGCCTTTGTGGTGACTGTGATTGCGCTGCATAAAGGTTTTGATGCGGTCCCAACGTCGGAAGGGATCAGTCAGGCAACGACTCAGACTGTGGTGACAGCCTCACTGGCTGTACTGGGTTTTGATTTTGTATTAACCGCTGTCATGTTTGGTGGATGAGAAATGGCATCACGTAAATTAGAGTTATTTGTAGGTTTTTTTGTCGCACTGGCGATCGCCGCATTGTTGTTATTGGCACTGAAAGTGGCCAATACCGGTGTCGCCGGTTCGGATCAGAGTTATCAGTTATTGGCCAAGTTTGAAAATATCGGCGGGCTCAAAGCGCGTTCACCGGTCAAAGTCGGTGGAGTTGTGGTAGGCCGGGTTGCATCAATTCAGTTAGATCCTGAGTCTTTCCAGCCAGTAGTCACATTGGATATCAACAGCAGTTATAACAATTTCCCGGAAACCAGCTCGCTGGCGATCCTGACCTCTGGGCTGCTGGGGGAACAATACATCGGGTTACAACCAGGTTTTGTCGATGAGAACGTTGAAATTCTGAAAAACGGTGACTACATCGAAGACACCAAATCCGCCATTGTGCTGGAAGAGCTCATTGGCCAGTTCTTATTCAATCGTGGGAATCAATGATGAAAGCAATATTTAAAGCACTGCTGGCAGCGACTGCGCTGCTGGCATTTTCGCAGGCCCAGGCGGCAGACGCCGCAGTGCCGAAATATGACGACCCTTACAAAATGATGGAAGTGCTGGCAGATAAAACCTTCCAGCGCATAGCCCGGCAACAGGCTGACATCAAAAAGGATCCGGAAATTCTGCGGATAATAGTCATAGAAGAATTGGTGCCCTATATCGATAGTCGTTACGCCGCAGGTTATGTCATCGGTAACGCAGTTAAACTGAATACAGTACCGAAGCAGGACTTTAATACTTTTGTTGGCGCCTTCCAAAACTACATGGTGGGTACTTATGCCGGTGTATTTACCCAGTATCGCGATCAGCAAGTGATGATTGAACCGGGTCAGCCAATTGAAGCACAAAAGAAAATTATCACGATCAAAACCCGGGTGATCGACCCAGGCAAACCGGATATCAAAATCGAATTTAAACTGCGCCGCGTGAAAGGTGCGACCAACTGGCTGGTATTCGATATGGTCGCTGAAGGCATTTCTTTGCTGGACAGCAAGCGGTCTGAACTGGGCAGTCTGATCCGTCAGCAAGGCCTGGTCAGCGTAGCTGCACAGTTGGAAGAAAAAGCCAAAGCGCCAATCAAAGCACCTGAGAAAGCAAAAAATGCTTGAGATCCGTCAGGAACAGCAAGTGCTGATATTCAGCGGCGAGTTGGATCGCAACACCGTTGTGCAGTTCTGGCCATTTAAACCGCTGCAGAGTCTGCAGGGCGATGCTGTGTTTGATCTTGCTGCATTAAAGCATGTTGATACGGCAGGCCTGGCCTGGCTTATTCAGGTGTTGTCGCAGGCCAAAGCAAAATCTTTGCAGGTCACGTTACGTGGCATGCCAGCGCAATTGCATTCACTGGCAGCGGTCAGTGATGCATTAAGCCTTTTACCGACAGAGAGCTGAAAAGCACTCCGAGGCAGGATATAATGACAACCCGGCACCAACATGCCGGGTTTTATTTTTGGCGATTGTCCGGTTTACGGACGCTCGCAAATCACCACACTGTGGCACAAGGGTATCCAGATGGATTGTAAAGAGATTGAACAGCGGTTGCTTGAGCAGCTGCAACTGGCTGAAGTGTATGTAAAAACTGATGGCAGCCATTACTCCGTCACCGCGGTGGGCGATTGTTTCGACGGTTTGAGCCGGGTGAAACAACAACAGCTGGTGTATGCGCCGCTGATGAGCGATATCGCCAATGGCAGTATTCATGCACTGCAAATTAAAGCCTTCACGCCAACCCAATGGCGTCGTGAAAAACTCCTTAACCCGCCGGTGTAAGCAAAGATGCAACAATTTTTAGTCAAAGGCGGCGCCCGCCTGCAAGGCGAAGTATCCATTTCCGGTGCGAAAAACGCGGCATTACCGATCCTGTTTGCAACTTTGCTGGCTGAACAGCCATCAGTGATCAGCAATGTGCCCGCGTTAAAAGATATCGACACCACCTTCAAACTACTGCGGATGTTTGGCGCTGCCGTTGAGCGTGAAGCTGACCGCGTGACCGTTGACGCGACTAACATCACCAGTCAGCTGGCACCCTACGAGCTGGTGCGCACGATGCGCGCATCTATTCTGGCGTTAGGGCCGTTATTAGCCCGGTTTGGTTATGCCGAAGTATCGTTACCGGGTGGCTGCGCGATCGGCGCCCGTCCGGTTAATCTGCATATCGATGGCCTGCGTAAAATGGGCGCACAGATTGTCGTTGAAAATGGCTATATCAAAGCGCGGGTTGACCGGTTAAAAGGCGCGCATCTGGTCATGGATATGGTCAGTGTCACCGGCACTGAAAACCTGTTGATGGCTGCCACACTGGCTGATGGCGTGACCATTATCGAAAACGCCGCCCGTGAACCTGAAGTGGTTGATTTGGCGAATTATCTGATTGCTTTGGGCGCGAAAATTACTGGCGCTGGCAGTGCGACAATTCGGATTGAAGGCGTGCCGTCACTGGTCGGTGCTAAGCATAAAGTGCTGCCGGACCGGATTGAAACCGGTACCTTTCTCGTTGCTGCTGCAGTCACTGGTGGAGATGTAACCTGTACTAATACCGATCCGGCAGAACTTGAAGTTGTGATGGAAAAGCTGCGGGAAGCCGGTGCTGAAGTCACAACTGGCGCTGATTGGATCCGCCTGAACATGACCGGACGCAGCTTAAATTCTGTTAACGTGAAAACAGTGCCTCATCCTGGTTTTCCGACCGATATGCAGGCGCAGTTCACAGTGCTGAACGTGGTGGCAAGTGGTGTTGGTGTTGTTACCGAAACCATCTTTGAAAATCGCTTTATGCATGTGCCAGAACTGCAGCGGATGGGCGCCTTGATCCAGCTGGAAGGCAATACGGCTGTGTGCCAGCACACGCCACAGCTGAATGCAGCACAAGTGATGGCGACTGATCTGCGTGCTTCAGCCAGCCTGGTCATTGCCGGTCTGGTCGCGCAAGGCGACACCGTCGTTGACCGCATTTATCATATTGACCGCGGTTATGAACAAATAGAGTTTAAATTGCAGAAATTAGGTGCAGAGATCACAAGGATCAACGCGCCGGTTTAATCGAACCAGATCAAATACATAAACAAACGCCCGCAGTTGCGGGCGTTTTTGTTTTCGGTATTGACGTTTATTCAGCTTCAGGCCTCAAGCCAATCCGACATTTGAGTGTGACTTTCTGGCCTTGCCGTTCGAGTAATAAATCAATCTCTGAGCCAGGCTCGGTTTCAGCCACGATGTCCAAGGCCTGACCGACGCTTGTGAGCGCTTTATGATCGACCTGCAACAAAATATCGCCTTGCTGCACACCGGCAGTATCAGCAGGGCCAAACGGCTCGACCTGATCAATCAGCACGCCATAAAATGGCTGGCCAGTTGATACCTGACGTTCCCCGGCGGCATTCACGACCGGAATGCCATTCATACCGAGCGCACCCCGCACGACCCGCCCATGTTTAATCAGCTTTTGCATCACGGTTGCGGCCAGTTTGTACGGTACCGCAAAGAAAATCCCCTGCACTTCCAAATTGCGCTGACGCTGAAACGCGGCGGTATTGATGCCGACTAAGACGCCATTGCTGTTGACCAGCGCGCCGCCGGAGTTGCCTTCATTGATAGCCGCGTCCATCTGCATAAAATCGGTGTATGAATTGGTGCTCAGGCCAGCCCGGCCGGTCGCACTGATGATGCCTTGAGTAATTGATTGGCCCAAATTCAATGGGTTACCAATCGCCAGGACCAGGTCACCGACTTGTGGTGCCAGCTCAGGACTTTGCGGAATAACAGGCAGGTCTTCAGCTTCTACTTTCAGCACTGCTAGATCGGTCATCTGATCCTGGCCGATGAGCAGGGCATCCAGCTGGCGGCCATCCTGCAGTGCAACGACGATTTGGTCTGCACCGTGCACGACATGGTAATTGGTCACGATATAACCATTGCTGCGCATGATCACACCTGAACCAAGCGACTGATTCTGGATGACACGGCGTTCATACGAACGTTCATCTAGCTGAGTGCTGCGGGTGTAAACATTGACTACAGCGGGCGCTGCGGCGCGGACGGCTCTGGCGTAAGATATGGCGGCGGGCTCAGATTCTGCAGGCTGCAACAGTTGTGAAAGCTGCAATTGGCCGGACGGTGCGAGTAGCAGGTAAAGCAGGGCAAGTGCCAGCCCATAGGCCACACTCTTAAAAATCAGCAGCAGGAAATTAGTCACGACGGTTTTATCTGAGCTCAGGAATATTTCAGCATAGCATTGATGCCTGCAAAGCTGCAGCAGAAAAAACGTTACTGATCATGAAATTGGGCTTGTCGCGGCCTGACGGGGAATAGCCAGGGTTCAGCATATTTTGCAAATAAAAAGCCGGGTTGCCCCGGCTTTGTCTCATAGTGCGAATTAACGGATCAATGTATAGAACACAGTGTTATCTCGTTGAATTTGCAATGCAATTACACCTTGTGCGGCTTCCAGAATAGTGCGCAGCTGTGTAATGTTTTCGATGCGAGTACGGCCAACACCGATAATCACATCGTTTTTCGCCAGCCCAAGCCGGGCTGCAGGCGAGCCGTCGGCAACTTCAACAATCATCACGCCCGCATCGCCGTCGACTGTTTTACCGTTGGCAAAGTTAGCGCCAGCCAGCATTTCATGCAAGTTTGCGGCAGTGACATTGGCCTGATCGGCGGCAGAAAGTTTCACATCCAGCGATACTTGTTTATCTTCACGCAAGACGCCCAGTTTGACTGACTTACCCACCCCAAGTGTACCAACTTTGGCTCGCAGTTCGGACATACTCTGGATTGGTTTTCCATTTAAGCTGACAATCGCATCACCGGCTTTTATACCTGCTTTTTCTGCACCAGAACCCGGTGTGACCTTGCCAACAAATACACCTTTGTTGGTTTTTACATTCATATTTTTCGCGAGTTCAGCATTTA
The DNA here is from genome assembly GCA_034519945.1 of Rheinheimera sp. Lineage (GTDB taxonomy): Bacteria > Pseudomonadota > Gammaproteobacteria > Enterobacterales > Alteromonadaceae > Pararheinheimera. Next base: position 28,046 of record JAXHNX010000002.1, on the reverse strand, counting down.
GGTCATTGCCTTCGATACCCAGCACGCCACGTTTGACTTCGCCAAATTCGATGATTTGACTAACGAGATTTTTCATCATTGTCGACGGAATGGCAAAACCAATACCGATATTGCCGCCATTTGGACCGAGGATCGCTGTATTGATACCAATCAACTCACCTTTTAAGTTCACCAGCGCGCCACCGGAGTTGCCGCTGTTAATTGCTGCATCGGTCTGAATGAAATCTTCATATTTTTCAATGTCGAGGCCGCCGCGGCCCAACGCACTGACAATACCGGAGGTAACGGTTTGGCCTAAACCAAATGGATTACCGATCGCGACAGTGAAATCGCCGACCCGCAGTATGTCCGAGTCCGATACGGTAATGGCCGTCAGATTGTCGGCTTTGATCTGTAACAGTGCGATATCACTGTCGGGATCTTCACCGATTTTTTTTGCATCAAAAGTCCGGCCATCTTTTAAGGTGACCTGAATTTCATCGGCCTGATTAATGACATGTGAGTTGGTAACGACATAACCTTTGGCGGCATCGATAATTACACCGGACCCCAGGCCACGGAAGGGCTGAGAGCGACGCATTTCACCCTGACCAAAAAATTGCTGGAATGCGTCCGGCACCCGCTGACGAACTTCCCGGTTACCGGCTACGTTAATGTTAACAACGGCTGGGGTCACCTTGTCGAGCATGGGCGCCAGACTTGGCATTTCGGTGCCGGCTTCGGCACCGAAGAATGGAAGTTTCGCCGCTGCGGGGCTGGGTTGGGCTAACAGAAATACTGCAAGAATACTTGCGGTGACAAAGGATAACTTCATATTCATAACGCACTTGTCTCCATCGGGTAACTGCCTCTGAAGACCGGTGCTTTTTTAAAAAGTTTCAGTTTCCTGAATTTTTTTCTGTTGGGAAGGTTTTCATCAATCCACTGGAATGGCCCGCATAATCAAGCGGTTGTTGCGCATGCGAGACTTGTTTGCGACGGCGTTCGTCAATTTGGCCCAAAGATTTACGGATATGTTCTGCGGTGTCGGTCGACAGATAATTCAGATTTGTGGCGCGTTGTACAGGCGCCTTGTCAACCAAAGTCATCTTAGTGCTGGCCATATGGCGAACGATTTGCTCGTAGTTGTCCTGCAACTGACTCATCAGGCGTTGCGTGGTCTCTAAATGGTCGGACACTTCCGTGCGATAATTTTGCAGTTGGGTTTTACTCTCTTCGAGTTCAACCTGCAGTTTGTTCTGATTAAATTGCCGGATACTGAAAAAACGGGCTGCTGCAGCACCAATTATTAAACCGGCGATCAGCCAAAGAATGGAAGACATCAACATAACAACTCCTGGAACTACGATTTACTGCCAAGTGTAACCGATCTTCTTATCGGTAGTGGTAAGGCATGTTACTATAAGCGCTAACTTTTCCCGGCCAGAACCTGCGCCCGCACTGCATTGTATGATGACGCCACAGCAAAAATATCAGCTTGATTTACAGCGCCCCGATTTTCAGTTTGATGCCGCCCAGCAACATGCCGTGTTGCAACTGCAACGCCTATATGATGATTTTGTGAAGCATTCTCCTAAAAAAACATCGATTTTCAATAAGTTATTAGGAAGAAAAGCGGATGTAAGCCCGCTCAAAGGTTTGTATTTCTGGGGCGGGGTTGGCCGTGGTAAGACCTATCTGGTTGATACATTTTTTGAATGTTTACCTGGGGATCGCAAGCTGCGTGTGCATTTTCACCGCTTTATGCACAAAGTGCACGACGAACTGAAAGCGCTGGCCGGTGAACCCAACCCATTAGAAAAAGTCGCCGACCACTTTAAACGTGATGTGGATATCATCTGTTTTGACGAGTTTTTTGTGTCAGATATCACCGATGCGATGATTTTGGGCACGCTGATGCAGGCCTTGTTTGCCCGCGGCATTACGCTGGTGGCGACATCGAATATCGAACCGGATGGTTTGTACCGCAATGGTTTGCAGCGTGCGCGGTTTTTGCCGGCAATTGCTTTGATTAAACAACATACCGATGTAGTGAATGTCGACAGCGGGATTGATTACCGCTTACGTACCTTGCAACAAGCCGAAATCTACCACGCGCCGCTCGATGAAACCGCTGAACAAAATTTGCAGCAGTATTTTATGGCGTTGTCAGTAGAGCCGCGTCAGCAGGATGGTCAGATTGAAATTGCCAGCCGGAAACTGCAGTACCGCCGTGAGGCTGATGGCATCATCTGGTTTGAATTCAGTGAGTTATGCGAGACGATGCGCAGCCAGTACGACTACATGGAGCTGTCAAAAATCTACCATACGCTGCTGCTAAGCGGTGTCAAGCAAATGGGGCAGGGCAATGACGATGTGGCCCGGCGTTTTATTGCGTTGGTCGACGAATTTTATGAGCGTAAAGTGAAGCTGATTATTTCTGCGGAATTGCCAATGGAGCAACTATATACGCAGGGGATCCTGTCGTTTGAGTTCAGGCGCTGCCTAAGCCGGCTGCAGGAAATGCAGTCACAGGATTATCTGGCTTTGGCACATTTGCCGTAAAACACTGATTCGATCGAAAAAATCTGCACAAAACAGCTGTTTTTTGTGCAGCCTTCCTTTATAATCCGCCGCCGGCCCACGTTACAGCCTGATTCTGCCGTAGCCTGGCAGTTTGCAGTACTCGAAGGGGTACGATAAACGACGCAGCCTGAATGGGTTGTGTAAGGTGTAACATATTTATTTTTGGGTAGTTTTTGATGAAAACTTTTACTGCTAAACCAGAAAGCGTAACACGCGACTGGTTCGTTGTTGATGCCGCAGGTAAAACCCTGGGTCGTCTGTCAACTGAAATCGCTAGCCGTCTGCGCGGCAAGCACAAGCCAGAATACACGCCACACGTTGACACCGGCGACTACATCATCGTAGTTAACGCTGACAAAGTGACTGTAACTGGTAACAAAGCGAAAAACAAAATGTACTATTCTCACTCTGGTTTCCCAGGTGGCATCAAAGAAATTAACTTTGAAAAGCTGCTGGATAAAAAACCTGAGATGGTACTGGAGACCGCGATCAAAGGCATGCTGCCAAAAGGTCCACTGGGTCGCGCTATGTTCCGTAAGTTAAAAGTGTATGCAGGCGCCGAGCATCAGCACGCTGCCCAGCAACCACAAGTTTTAGACATCTAACGGGAGCATAGACATGGCACAGAATCAATATTACGGTACTGGTCGTCGCAAGACCTCTACTGCACGTGTATTCCTGAAAGCGGGTGCTGGTAACATCGTTATCAACCAACGTACTATCACTGAATACTTCGGTCGTGAAACTGCTCGTATGGTTGTAATGCAACCATTAGAGTTAGTTGAAATGGTTGGCAAGTTTGACATGTACATCACCGTTAAAGGTGGTGGTATTTCTGGTCAGGCTGGTGCTATCCGTCACGGTATCACCCGTGCACTGATGGAATTTGACGAATCTCTGCGTCCTGCGCTGCGTAAAGCTGGTTTCGTAACCCGCGACGCTCGTAAGGTAGAACGTAAGAAAGTCGGTCTGCACAAAGCGCGTAAGCGCCCACAGTACTCAAAACGTTAATTCGTTTTCCCGAAAAACCCGGCTTCTGCCGGGTTTTTTTTCGTCTGAAACTATGATCAGCGCGCTGGTAATTCGACAAAGTGCGGTAATACTTGTTTGCGTCCGGCATAAAACAGCTATGGTGATTAAGGTGTGCGCATCTGCTCAGATGTGTTGCCGCTTATCGTTAGTAATTTGTAAAGCAAATTCAGTCTGTTGCCCACATTGTCCGGGATCAAAAAATTGCGAAAAAAAACTGCTGCTGGTCGCATAGAATCAGTGTAAATCCTTGTAACAGGCAGGGCTTTTCATTATGATCCGCCGTATTTTGCAACTTATAATAATCGCTGTAATTCAGCCGCTTAAACTGTTTAAGTTTTAAGCGTAAACGTGGAGATGAGTGGATGAGCAATGCGCCAGTTGATCATGGTCGCCGTCGCTTCCTGACCATCGCGACCTCTGTTGTGGGTGGTGTTGGTGCTGTCGGAGCAGCCGTTCCCTTTATTGCGTCCTGGAATCCGAGTGAGAAAGCAAAACAAGCCGGTGCGCCTGTTACTGCGAATATCGGCAAACTCGAGCCAGGTCAGTTAATTCGGGTGGAATGGCGCGGTAAACCGGTGTGGGTCGTGAACCGTACACCGGATATGTTAAAAAGTCTGGCGGCCGTAGAAGGTCAGCTGCGGGATCCGAATTCTGAGGAAGAACAGCAGCCGGCTTATGCGAAGAACCAGCATCGCTCTAAAAAGCCTGAGCTTTTCGTCGCTGTAGGTATCTGTACTCACCTCGGTTGTTCTCCGACTTACAAAATGTCTGATTTTGATGCCCATGTCGAAGGCATCGCTTCTGGTTTCTTCTGCCCATGTCACGGCTCCACGTATGACATGGCTGGTCGGGTGTTCCAGGGCGTTCCGGCGCCAAAGAACCTGATGATCCCACCATATATGTTCACTGATGACACAACGCTGGTTATCGGTGTTGACGAGGGGACTGCCTGATGTTTAAAAATTTCATGAGTTGGATTGAGTACCGCATGCCATTTATGGAGAAGATGAATCTCCATGTCATGCAATACCCTGCGCCTAAAAACTTCAATTTCTGGTACTTCTTCGGTTCGTTGGCGATGCTGGTACTGGTTAATCAAATTGTCACCGGCATCTGGTTAACGATGAACTTCGAACCTTCTGCTGAACGCGCTTTTGCTTCTGTTGAATACATCATGCGTGATGTTGATTACGGCTGGTTGCTGCGTTATATGCACTCAACTGGTGCTTCTGCGTTCTTTGTGGTCGTGTATTTGCATATGTTCCGCGGCATGATGTACGGATCGTATCAAAAGCCACGCGAGCTGCTGTGGATCTTCGGTATGTTGATCTTTGTGGTGCTGATGGCCGAAGCATTCATGGGCTATCTGCTGCCATGGGGTCAGATGTCGTTCTGGGGCGCTCAGGTTATCATCTCGATTTTCGGCGTTATTCCAGGGATTGGCGATGATTTAACTCTGTGGATCCGCGGTGACTACGTCATTTCCGGCGCCACACTGAACCGTTTCTTTGCGTTACACGTCATTGCACTGCCACTGGTGTTGGTCATTCTGGTATTCCTGCACATCATTGCACTGCATGAAGTGGGTTCGAATAATCCGGATGGTATCGATGTGAAAGTACCAAACGAAGGGCAGAAATTTGAGAATAACGTCTCAGAAAAATTCACCTTCCACGAGTATTTTACTAAAGGTGGTAAGAAGATCATCGTTGATGCGATTCCATTCCATCCGTACTACACAGTGAAAGATATTGTTGGTGTGGTTGGCTTCCTGATCATCTTCTGTGCAGTAATTTTCTTTGCACCAGAAGGCGGTGGTTACCTGCTGGAAGCGCCGAACTTTGAACCGGCGAACCCGATGAAAACACCGGATCACATTGCGCCTGTCTGGTATTTCACACCGTTTTACGCCATTCTGCGGGCAATTCCTAACCAGCTTTGGGGCGCGATCCTGATGTTTGCTGCCATCATTCTGCTGGCGCTGCTGCCATGGTTAGATCGCTGCAAAGTGCGTTCAGTGCGCTACCGCTCGACGCTGCACAAACTGAATCTGGTGAATTTTGTGATTAGCTTTGTCGTGTTGGGGGTGCTCGGTGTGTTACCAGCAACGCCTACATATACATTGATTGCACAAATTGCATCCGTAGCTTACTTCGGCTTCTTCGGTTTGCTGTGGTGGTATAGCAAAAACGAGAAAACCAAACCATTGCCTGTGAGGTTGTCATAATGCTGAAAAAGTTATTCTCAGTACTGGCACTGGTGACGTCTGCTTCAGTGCTGGCCGCGGGTGGACATGCTGTTCACCTGGATAAAGCGCCAATCAACCTGCATGACAAAGAGTCGTTGCAGCGTGGTGCCAAGATGTTCCAGAATTACTGTCTGGGTTGCCACCAGATGGAATACCAACGGTATTCACGGACTTTCCGTGATTTAGGTATTCCGGATGAAGTAGGCATGAAAGAGCTGGCGTTTACCGCAAATAAAGTCGGTGATTTCATTAAAAACGCAACGCCAAAAGCCGATTTGGCCAGATGGTTTGGTGCACCGCCACCGGATCTGACCAACGTGGCCCGGGTGCGTGGTCCAGACTGGATTTACACCTATCTGCGCTCGTTTTATGCCGACCCGACGCGTCCATTTGGTGTGAACAATGAAGTGTTCCCACTGGTTGGTATGCCGCATGTGTTGCAGGAACTGCAGGGCATTCCGCATAAAAAACATGAAACACAGATGGTTGATGGTGAGTCGAAAGAGGTTTATGTCGGTATTGTTGCCGATGGTTCAGGTGAACTCAGCCCGGAAGAATATGACCGTGCTGTTGCTGATCTGGTGAACTATCTGGAGTACACCGGTGAACCTTCGAAATTAGAATCCCATAGCCTTGGCATTAAAGTCATGATCTTCCTGTTTATTTTCTTTGTGTTGGCATTCCTGCTGAAGAAAGAATACTGGAAAGATGTTCATTAAGCGCCACGCGCTGTCAGTATAAGGGGCCGCAAGGCCCCTTTGCCTTTTTCGGAGGAAGCCATGGCGAGCAACGCCAGCAGACGTAATACAATGACTTTGTTCAGTGCCGCAGCCGATATGGATAGCCATCACGTGCGGATGGTGCTGGCCGAAAAAGGCATCAGCGCAGATATTCTGGTCGTACATCCCGGCAATTTGCCGGAAGATGTGTACGAAGTGAATCCATATGGTAGTTTGCCCACGCTGATTGATCGGGATTTGGCGCTGTATCAGGCCGATATCATCATGGAATACCTGGACGAGCGTTTTCCGCATCCACCATTGTTGCCGGTCTATCCGGTCGCGCGTGGCCAGACCCGGCTGATGATGTATCGCATCAAACGCGACTGGTATGGCCTGGCGAATAAAATTCTGGCTGATGCACCCGGTGCGGCCGATGCACGCCATGATTTACGTGAAAGTCTGTTGTCGACCGCGCCGATTTTTGCCGACTCAGCGTTTTTTATGAGTGACGAATTCAGTCTGCAGGACGTGTACCTGTCAGCTTTGTTATGGCGCCTGCCATTGCTGGGCATTGAGTTGTCCGGCCCTGGCAGTAAACCAATTAAAAATTATATGCTGCGGATGTTCGAACGCGATGCCTTTCAACAGTCTTTGACTGAAGCAGAGCGTCGCATTCATCCCGGTATGTATTAAGAGAATTCATCATGCAAATGACTCCAAACCGGCCCTATCTGTTACGTGCTTTTTACGAATGGATTGTCGACAACAACTGCACCCCTTATCTGGTGGTTGATGCCACTTTGCCTGGTGTGAAAGTGCCGTTGCAGCATGTCAAAGATGGCCAAATTGTGCTGAATATCAGCCCGGGCGCTATCGGTAATTTGTTATTGGGCAACGACGCCGTGACGTTTAATGCCCGGTTCAGTGGCAATCCATTTGCACTGTATATTCCGCAGCGTGCTGTGCTGGCAATTTATGCCCGTGAAAATGGTGCCGGCACTATGTTTACGCCAGAAGAAGAGTGGCAGGAAGATGAGCTGGATGATGCTGAGACTGACATTGAAGAAGCCGCGGCCAGTGACAGCCCGGAACCTGGGCCGGATGATGACAAACCGAAAAAAGGCAGTCATTTGCGGGTAGTGAAATAGGCATTACCTGTGTAAAACCAAAAAAGCCGCTTAATGCGGCTTTTTCGTTTCTAGGCCCAAGGTATTAATGCACCACGACTTTTCGCACCACCACCGGTTTTTTCACCACGACCGCCTGTTTGACCACCACAGTTTTCGCCACTGGCTTTGCCACCACCACATGCCGATGATGCGCCGGATGTACAACACAGCCGGACAGCACCACCAACGCGATTAAGACCGTCAGCCACATTTTTACCGATGCATTACTAGAAATTGGCATGTCAGTTTCCTTGTTGTGTTGATTTTGCACGAAATGAGTGTAGTGATTGACACGTCAACGGGGTGAAAATGCAGGTAAAGGTTGGGTAAAGCTGTCTGCTTAAGTTCATGTAAAAAGCAACATTCAGGTATGCGTTATCACATTCCGATATCAATGTTTCATAAGGTTTTTCGGAAAGATTTTATTTAGTCTGAGTCGGTACTATTGTAAGAGTTGTTGCAGGTAGATTACTTTTTTATTGCATTTTGAGTGAGCAAAACTCAGTTGCCTGCATTCAGTTAAATAGCCTTTCACACCGGACGTGTCGCCAATGCAAATTCCCGTAGAACGCCAGCTCTTCTGGCAACATCCCCGTGTAATTCTTGTCATGCTCACGCTGCTCATCTTAGTTTTGGGCGCGATGATCTCCGTTTTTTTTTCTCACACGAAGCCATCAGTGCTACAAACCAGCCGGATTGTCATGGGTAGTCTGGACCATCAAATCGGTGCCTTTGGCGTTTTAGTCCCACAAAAAGTGCAAAGCCTGATTGCGATGACCGAAGGCCGGGTGCTGCAGCTGGCGCAAAGACCCGGCGCTATGCTCGAAGCCGGCCAGCCGATTTTGCAGCTGGTCAATCCAAAATTACAGCGTCAGCTGGAAGAGCAGGAACTGGCGCTACAGGCGCAGCAGGCTGAGTTTTTATTGCTGCAGCAGCAGCTGGAACAAGAACAGCTGCAGCTGAGGCATGATTTACGGCTGGCTCAGGCTGAGCAGCAGCTGTTGCAAACTCAACTGGCCGCCAAACAAGAGCTGTATCGCCAGCAAATTGTTTCAGCGCTGGATTTTGCCCAAAGCGAGGCGCTGCTGATGCAGGCCAAACAAAAAGTGCTGCTGGCCGAAGAGAAACTCAAAGGCTTTGCTAAATCCAGCCAAAACCGGCTGGCTGCAGCGGAATTAAATCGGCAACGGGCAGAAAAACAACGGGATATCGCCAAGCAGGATGTGCTGGCGTTAGCCGTCAGCAGCGAGATCAGCGGCCAGCTGATTGCGTTGGATGAAAGCTTAAAACCCGGTAGTCAGGTGGTGGCGGGACAAGCACTCGGGCAAGTCGCTGAGCCTGGGCAACTATTAGCGGAGCTGAAAATCGGTGCGGTCGATGCAGCATTAGTTAAACCCGGCCAGGCAGTGACGCTGAATATCAAAGGCAAACCGATGCTCGGTGAAGTCAGCTGGGTGTCGCCCAATGTGGTGGACAACTTTTTACGGGTCGATGTGGCATTACTCAGTGAATTGCCAGATACCGCCCGCGCCAATATTGAAGTCAAAGCCGATATCAATGTCGGGACTCAACAGCAGACATTACTCAGTGACCGCGCTTCCTACATTCAAAAACCACAACAACGCCAGGCACTGTTTGTCTGGGATGCTGCCACTGAACAATATCAGCGCCGCGAAGTGCTGATCGGCAGCCTGACGCCAAAACAAATGCAGCTGTTAGATGGTGTGAAAGCCGGTGAACAGATTTTATTGCAGGTGCCGGCGGCACTATTAAACAACGAAGTGATTGCACCGGAGGACCTCAATGGCTGAAGCACATAACCCGCAATCCAATCAGGCTGAAACCCTCATCGACATCCGGCAGGCTTCAAAGGTGTTTACTCAGGGCAAGCTGCAACTGCCGGTATTACAGTCTTTGGACTTTCGCGTGACACGCGGTGAGTTTGTTGCGATAGAAGGCCGCTCCGGCAGTGGTAAATCGACCTTGTTATCCATCATTGGTTTACTCGACAGCTTTTCGGCTGGTGAGTATTTGCTGCTTAGTCAGTCGGTGCCGGGTTTATCGGCTTATCAGCATAGTGTGTTGCGTAACCGGCATATTGGCTGGATTTTTCAGAATTTTAACCTGATTAGCAGCATGACAGTGGCGGAAAATGTCAGTTTACCGCTACGTTATTTAGCCGGTGTCAAAGCGGTCGACTATCGCAGCCGGGCGGCACAAGTGCTGGCACAGGTGGAGCTTTCAGACAAGCTGGACGCTTATCCCGAACAGTTATCCGGCGGTCAGCAACAACGGGTGGCGATAGCGCGGGCGCTCATTACTAACCCGAGTTTGTTATTGGCAGATGAACCGACCGGGAACCTCGATTCGCAAAGCGCCGAGATTGTGATGAACCTGCTGGCTAAATTGCACCAGGATGGCGCGACTGTGCTGATGGTGACACATGACCCGCAGCTGGCAGCAAGAGCGCAGCGCCGTTTGTATCTGGCCGATGGTCAGTTTGTCGTAACAGCATCAGTACCGGTCACATCCACACAGCCAACTGGTGCAGCAGCAGCGGATATGGCAGCGGCTCAGCAGAGGGCAGGGTGATGCATTTGCTGTTCACGCTGAAGTTTGGCTGGCGCTTATGGCGTGGCCAGCGCTTGCAATGGAATTTGCTGGCGCTTGGCTTAGGTTGTTTCAGTGCCTTATTGCTGTTGTTACTGCAATTAGGGCCACAGCTGCGCACACCGTTGCCGGGCTGGGCGCAGCCGGCAGATTCAGTGGCGACTGTGCACCGTACCGACCCGCAAGGCCGATATCAACTGGTCAGCAATGCAGAACTGTACCGGTTAAAGCAGCAACCAGAGGTGGTGGAGCTGGCTATTGCCCGTTTTGGACCCAGCGAATTACGAATTGCCGAACAGAATATCGACCGCACACAGCTGATGTTTTACAGCGAAAATCTACCAGAAGTACTGGGGCTTAAAACCCCATTCTTTTCGCAACAAACCGGTCAATCGCAACAGGTTTACCTAAGTCATTGGTTATGGCAACTATTGGGCAAACCAGAAGTTCAGGGGCTGGAAGTGCTGGTGCGTAACAGTGATAAACGCTATCTGGTCGCTGCGGTGTTACCGCCTGCTATGGACCGCTTTAGCGAACAACGACCGGGATTGTGGTTACCCTGGGAAGACCGGTTTTTGTCATTACTGGACAGTGATAAAGGCCAAGATGTCAGCAAAGGTCCTGGCCCGAAAGCACTGGCGATGACAGAGAACTTGCCAAATAGTATCGGTTTTATTGCGCTCAAAGGTTCGGTCGATTTGTCTGCGCTAACTGAAAACTACGATGCGACACCGGTCGAATGGCTGGGGCTGCAAGACTTTAAAATGATTGAAGATAAGCATCAGGCCGACATTATTCCGGGCATTGAGCTGTTTCCGGAACAGCGGGCTGACTTATTGCAGCAATTCTGGTTGCTGTGTTGCCTGACGCTGTTATGCGGCGCCGTGGTCGCTATTAACCTGGTATTTTGCCTGATCGGTCAGCTGGTGCAACGCCAGCATGAAATGGGCATGCGGCAGGTGTTGGGTGCCCGCAGCCTTCAACTGAGCCAGCAACTGGCGCTGGAGCAGTTGCCACTTTGGTGCGCAGCTGTGGTCTTTGGTGGGATCTTGTACTGGCAGGGGGCTGGTTTGTTGGCCGGGCTAACAGTGTATCAGCAATATTTTGGCAGTGCCGGTGTGCCCTTTGCCTGGGGTTATGCCGCCATTGCCGTGTTGGGGCTGACTTTGTTTTTACTGCTGTGCAGCCAGTTGCCCCTGCTGTGGCTGTTGCGACGCGCCCGGATGTTCCGCAATCGTCAGGGCCAGCGTAACTTGTTGCAGCAACGGCTGGCTATGGCACAGCAGGTGCTGCAACTCAGCTTTGCTGGTCTGGCACTGCTGCTGGCGTTGTCGTTACAGTTTCAATTACTGCAACAGGAAAAAACCATCAGCCGCTGGTCGCCATTTGAGGAGCTGCAGTTGCGATTAAACCCAGGCATTCAGCCTGATGCGAAGCTGCAACGTGGTGAATTCGGGATTTATACTCCAAGTCAAATTGCATTGTCTGGGCCCTTTACTGAGCCTGAAGAACGAAAATTGACGACGACAGTCGCGGGGCACAGCCTTGAGATATTTGTCGGCAGTGTGCAGGTCAGTAGCAATTACCTGCAATTCTTAGGCGCCGATGTTTTAGCCGGCACGGCGGCAACAGACACAGACGGCATTGTGATTAATCAGGCATTAGCGGATCGGTTGCTGGAGCCTGGCCAGACTTATACCGATTTATCCGGCAGTACACTGAGTTACATGGCCCCCTTCGAAGTACGGGTTCAAATTCGCGGCGTGGTGAAAAACCTGCCGCATCGCGGTGTGGCAGCGGCACCAATGCCGATGATCTATACCCAACTGAAACCAAACGGCTGGGGGCCGCATAAATATCTGACCCTTACTACAAACCCAAAGCTGGTTGACGAAGTTAACATAGCATTGGAAGACTGGGCCGACCGGCAAGGCCAGGATTTAGACATCAGCTACCAAGGCACTTTGGCCAAACAGCTGGAACAAATGAATGAACCTTATTGGATTTTTGCCCGCATCTCGATGCTGTTAGCCGGGGTGATTAGCCTGCTGGCCGCGTTAAGTTTGTATTATCAGCTGAAAACTCAGCTGCTGTTAGAGCAAAGTGTGCTGGCGACCAAACTTGCCGTCGGCGCCACAGTGCCGGGTTTAATCAGCCGTTTATGTGGCCATCAACTCGGGTTATTACTGTTCAGCCTGCCGGTCTGTGTGCTGCTGGCGGCAGGGCTCTCACCCTGGCTGAGCGGCAAATTAGGCGCACCGGTGTTTCAGCCCAGCGCTGTGTTACCGGCGCTGGCGCTGCTGCTGGGCCTGGTGTTGCTGGCCACAGTGTTGCCAGCGCTGCGGTTGTTGCAAAAACCAATCGCCTTATTGCTGCAGGGCCGGGCCCCCTGAGGCGACTTGCCAGAAGGCGCGCATCAGTGGTTCGTGCAGGCGTTTGGATTGCATACAGATGCCCAAATCAAATGGGCTGAACTGATAATCCAGCGCCAGCACGCGCACCCGGTCGCGCACCGGGCTGTGTTGCACCACAGGATCGGGCGCAATCGCCACACCAGTACCAAGCGCCACCATACTGACCATGGCTTCGTGGCCTTCCACTTTGGCGACAATATTCGGCGTGATGCCCTGATGTTTTAACCAGGCATCGAGGCGGCTGCGCGCCGGGCCATGTTCCGGCACGATCAGCGGAATTTTATCCCAGTCTGGTGCCGCTTCACTGAGTAAATCATTGACCTTACAGGGGATCACCGGCGCAATCAGCTGCAGCGGTAATTTGGCGATACTGGCAAAAGCGATATTGAGCGGTAAATTCGGTGGATAGACGGCCAGCGCAATATCGGCTTCGTCGTTTTTCACTTTATCCAGCGCCAGTGCGGCGTCACCGGTGGTCAGGCTGATTTCAGCTTTGGGGCAGAGCAGGCGGAATTTATCCAGAATGGCCGGTAAATGGCTGTAGCTCGCGGTGACAGTACAAAACAGCCGGAGCTCGCCTTGTAAGGCGTCTGAGGTTAACGACAAATCAACCTGCAACTGATGCCAGTCGTCCAGATACTGCTTCACAAACTGCTGAAAACGCACGCCAGCCGGGGTTAACCGGACCGACCTTTTGTCACGGCTAAATAGCTGCACGCCTAAATCATCTTCGAGGCGCTGAATAATCCGCGTCAGCGTCGACGGCGACACATATAACTGTTCACTGGTTTTACTGAAATTCAGGCTGCTGGCCAGATGCAGGTAAAGCTGCGCGCTGCGGATATCCATCAAATTCCTTTGCTACAACCGAACGATTACAGAATCTTAATTGCAAAAAGTGAAATACTGTTTTGAGAATATATCACTTCACGCAATTAAACCAGCGTCGTATGCTGGCTTTATCAAAACAGCGCACAAAGCGTTGTTCTGCCGAAATGTCCCGCAGTTGTCGCGATACGCCACATTGCCCGGACTGGCAAAACCAGAATTTTCAGGATCGACACATGGCTAATTATTTCAACACACTGAACTTACGCCAGCAGTTAAAGCAGCTGGGCAAATGCCGTTTCATGCAAAAAGAAGAGTTTGCCGACGGTTGTAACTTTATCAAAGGTTGGAAAGTAGTCATTGTTGGCTGTGGTGCTCAGGGCTTAAACCAGGGCCTGAACATGCGCGATTCTGGCGTGAACATCTCTTATGCACTGCGTGCTGACGCTATTGCGCAAAAACGTAAATCTTTCCTGCAGGCCAGCGAAAATGGATTCACTGTAGGGACTTACGAAGAATTAATCCCAACGGCAGATCTGGTACTGAACCTGACGCCGGACAAACAGCATACTTCAGTTGTGAAGGCGGTGATGCCGCTGATGAAACAAGGCGCGACGCTGGCTTATTCGCACGGTTTTAATATCGTCGAAGAAGGCACGCAAATCCGTAAAGACATCACCGTCATCATGGTGGCGCCGAAGTGCCCGGGTACTGAAGTGCGTGAAGAATACAAACGCGGTTTTGGTGTACCGACGCTGATTGCGGTGCATCCGGAAAACGACCCGAACGGCAACGGTCTGGCAATCGCCAAAGCCTATGCCTCTGCTACTGGCGGCGACCGTGCCGGCGTGCTGGAATCCAGCTTTGTGGCAGAAGTGAAATCAGATTTGATGGGCGAGCAGACCATCCTGTGCGGCATGTTACAGACTGGCGCTATTCTGGCCTACGACAAACTGGTTGCTGATGGTTATGAAGCCGGTTTTGCTGCCAAGTTAATCCAATACGGTTGGGAAACCATCACCGAAGCGCTGAAGCACGGTGGCATCACCAACATGATGGACCGCCTGTCGAACCCGGCGAAAATCAAAGCCTATGATTTGGCTGAACAATTAAAAGGCATTCTGCAGCCGCTGTTTGCCAAGCACATGGACGACATCATCTCCGGTAAATTCTCCGAGACCATGATGGCCGACTGGGCGAACGACGATAAGCAACTGTTTGGCTGGCGCGAAGAAACCCGTCAAAGCGGTTTTGAAAATGCACCGGTATCCAGTGAGAACATCGCAGAACAGGATTATTTCGACCGCGCGATTTTGTTAGTCGCCATGGTCAAAGCGGGTGTTGAACTGGCGTTTGATACCATGGTGGAAGCCGGTATCGTCGAAGAATCAGCGTACTATGAGTCGCTGCATGAGACACCACTGATTGCGAATACTATCGCCCGTAAACGTCTGTATGAGATGAACGTGGTGATCAGCGACACCGCTGAATACGGCAACTATCTGTTCAGCAACGCCGCAGTACCAATGCTGCGCGACCTGGTCAACCACATCAGCCCTGAACTGCTGGGTAAAGGGTTAGCTGCAGGCAGCAACGGTGTTGATAACGTGCGATTGATTGAAGTAAACGATGCCATCCGTAATCACCCGGTGGAAATCGTTGGCAAGAAATTACGGGGCTACATGACCGCGATGAAGCGGATTGTAGTAAGCGCTTAAGTATCAAGCGTTTAAGTGGACAGCGCTGAAATAGCGCGTCCAAGCCCACACTGAGTTTTTTACGTGGACCTTGGTTGTTTGCCCGGCTTTGCCGGGCTTTTTTTTATGCGCACCATCCATGGCGCTTACCCTACGGGCCAACGCTTCGCGTTGTTAAAAATTGCTCCTGGCAATTTTTTTACTTACAGGAAGCGCGGCGATGCGCGCCAGCCACATTTTTTGATACCGTATGTTCAACTGACTCTGTTTCGCCAAGGAATCTTATGAAATCGATTGCCCTGATTGCCCATGATGGTAAAAAAGCTGAACTGCTGGATTGGGTCGCAACGCATGCAGCTTTTTTCCAGAACAAAACTTTGTACGCCACCGGCACTACCGGGCGCCTCATCAGCGATAAATTGCAGCTGCCGGTGCATTGTTTTGCCAGCGGGCCACTTGGCGGTGACCAGCAAATCGGCGCTTTAATCGCTGAGCAAAAAATCGACTGGCTGGTGTTTTTCTGGGATCCGCTGAGTTCTCAGCCGCACGACCCGGATGTTAAAGCGCTGATCCGTCTCGCTGTGGTGTGGAATATTCCCGTAGCTTGTAACAAAGCCACTGCGGATTTTATCGTGCATTCGAGTCTATTTCAGACCGACTATCAGCGCGCAGTGCCGGATTTTAGCGCCCATCAGCGCCGGTTTGATCCGGCGAAATAATGGTGTTCGGGAGAGTCTTTTGCCGGGTTGCCAAAGTGGCAGCTCAGTTCAACTGATGCGGTGAATAGCTGGTATGAGCGAAAAACAGATCTAAAGATGCCTGATATTCGAAAAAACTAAATGACCGCTTTGCTGCTGTTGCGGACATTGGTGAAACGTTCTGTACGGCGGCGCTATCGCTTGCTCGTACCTACTCGCTAATTGAGATCGTAGGTACCGGCAAGCGAAGCGTCGCCGTACGATGATTGCAATTAACTCTTAGCGTACATTGCCTTTTTCTTATTGCAAATGACCGCTTTTGACACAAAGCCTCACTGAACCAGCCGCTATGGCGCAGTCTGCAAAGCCGGATCCGCCACCGTCCAGCGCTGCATTTCATGTAGCCGTGACACGGTGCGTTCAAAAGCGAAACTGAGCTGGCGGGCCTGATACCAATTTTCAGGCGCTGTGGTCGCGGTACAGAGTAACAACACGCCGCGCTCGTAACATTCGTCAACCAGCGCAATCAGCCGACGTGCTTCATTGTCGAGTTTGCTGACAAACACATTGCTGTGCTCGCGCTGATAATTCTCTTCCACGCCATGCAGGATTGCGGTGTCGCTGTGTGGTAAAAACTGCGGAATATTGGCCAGCGCAATAGCGCGATATTGTCTGCCCACATCGGGCTGGCAAAGTGCCATGTAGTCGAGCTGGCTGCGCGGACCGCTGCACAACGCCATAAAATCAAACGCAATCACCTGATCATTGCGCCACAACGCCGGAATGGGCCTGTCATGCAGCTGGATCTGCGGGCAGGGTTCAACCGCGCCATATAGCTGTTCTGCCTGCTGTTGCAGCCAGTCTTTCGATTGATTGATGCCGAGATAACGCCAATCGGTTGGTTGCTGGCGGCGGTAGTCGATGCCGGCATCAAGACTGGATATGTGGCAATGTTGCTGCAGTAAGTCGATAAAGGGCAGGAAACGCGCGCGTTGCAGGCCGTTGTGGTACAGATCTGCCGGCGCACAGTTGGACGTTGCGACCAAGACTACACCTTGCGCAAACAGCTGACGCCATAAAGTGGCGAGTAGCATCGCATCGCCAATGTCGCTGACAAAAAACTCATCAAAACACAGCAGCTGATATTGCTGTGCCCAGCTGCGCGCGACCTGCACTAACGGGTCGGTCTCACCTTGTCTGGCGTGCAATTCCTGATGCACTGCCGCCATAAAATGATGAAAATGCAGCCGTAATTTACGCGGCGTGGCCGTTGTGTCGAAAAACCAGTCCATCAGCATGGTTTTGCCGCGCCCAACCGGGCCGTACAGGTAAAGCCCCTGGGGGACTGGACCTGTGCCGACTTGCACCGACAATTGTTGCAGCTGTAACCAGACCTGCTGTTGCTGGTGGTCCAGTTGAAGATCGGGCAGCGGGAATACCGCATGAATAGTCATGAAAAAATCCGGCACGGTCAAAATGTCGCGAGCATAACAGTGACCGCGGCCGGATCAAGCGCTTATTGTGGTTTTTCTGCCAATTTTGTTGCAGTGCTGATCCGCTCATCACTGCTTGGGTGACTGCTCAGATAGCGCAGCAAGGACGCCAGCTGGCTTGTGGTACCATTTTTTTTACTTAACGCACTGATCGCATCAGCAAAAGCGGCGGGGGATTTGTCTCGTGTTATTAATTGCTGCGCCGAAAACAAATCAGCCTGACGCTCCATATCGCGTGAAAATGCGGCATCTAACAAAGCAGTGCCGCTACCGATCAGCGTATCTGCGATACCTTCCAGATCTCCGGTCACTAAGGTCAGCAGCATCGTTGATGCCATTGACCGGGCCAGCAGTTGCATGCCATGCCGGTGAATACTGTGACCGGCTTCGTGCAGCAACACTGCCAGCAGCGCATCCGGTTTATCCTGCAACAGTTCGATCAACTGATCGGTAAAAACGATAGTGCCATCTGGCAGGGCAAAAGCGTTAGCACCAATACGCCCGCCGTCACGGAACTCAATACGGAAGTGGCCTTGCGCCGGCAATAACGACTCAAGATCGGACAATTCCTGCAACCATTGCTGACGATATTGCTGCTGACGTTCGGCAGGCAGTTTTGAAGGCTGCAGATGCAGCTGATCCAGGATGTTTAGCGTCTGGCTACTGGTGATTTGGTACACTTTAGCGGGAAACAACGGCACCAGTCTTTCTGCTGTAGCCGGCATGCCCACAGTTAACCACCACCAGCCCAACAACGGCAGCAGTAACAAAGAGGCCAGAATTAACCCTTTGTGTTGTTCCAGTTTTTCGCTCATTCCGGCGCCGGAGTGCCGGGCCGGACGAAATTGGGTATCTGCAGCACAAAACAATGCGCCATCCGATAGTTGCCATTCTGCCGGCAAGCCAGGGATCAGCGCCTGCAGTTGTAAGGCATTGGCGGATCCACTGGTGATCAACAAGGGTTCAGACGTTTGCCACAGCTCAAAATGACTGTCGTCCAGCCGCAACTCAGCATTGACCTTGCGGTTTTGCCCCGGGTAAAAATAGCTGCCCTGAATAATTTGCATCATCAAATCAACGCAAAATCTACGTCGTACAAGTCGGCTAGTTCTTCAGCAACGACAGACGATGGTGTGCTCAATTGATCGTATAGCTGATCCAGCGCCGGATATAAGGTGATCTGAGTACCAGCGGCCAGCAATTTTGCCTTGCGGACTTTGGTCCAGGGAAACGCCAGACCCGCCGTGACCAGCAATAACAACAGGTTGGTGACGGCCACATACAGCGCCGCTGATACTGGTACGGCAGATTCCAGCTCAACCAGGCCTTCGAGACGGGTGCGTCCGAACAGATGATTACGGATCCACACCTGATACAAGGCTCCGGACAATGCGCCAATCAGCGCATAACTGAAAAACATGGCCACTGTAACCAGCATGCTGTTGCCTGGGCCTGCTGTCGCCGCCGGATCGGCATACATACTGCTACCAATGATTAAGCCCATCAGCAGGACAATTCCCATGCTGAGCAGACCCGACAAGAACGTGGCGGCATAATAAGGACCGACATCCGGATCAGTCTGGAACGACTTTTTGCCATAAGTGCTGTGTTGAACGATATATTTGTCTAACGCCCGCATCGCCAGTGGTAATGCCAGAAACAGCGTAAACATACTGAGCAGTGGGTAGATCACAAAATTGAGCAATGACCCGAGATAAGTACCATTAAAACCGAAGCGCACATTACGGTAGCTGGTCATGCGGAAGTTAAATTTGAGGCTCTGATTCAGTAACCATGGTGTCAGAAACAGAAAAACAATGGCGAATACCAATGCAAAGACCGGGAAAAAATGGCTGAGCAGTGAGATGACGGCGAAAAATGCCACGGCAATTAACCGGCCTTTCAGAATTTGCAGAGGGGTTGCCAGATAACGGAAACCCTGACCATCCACACGGCTATGACCGTAAAAATACTGCAGGGTTCTGACCTTGGCCCATGCGGAATAAATGCCTAAAGTCAGTACTGATAACAGCAGGTTGACGATCCAAATCCCGAAATATTCGCGGCCATTGCCGCTAAAGTGAACCTGAGTTGTCCGGGGTTCCAGCGAAGTCGTTTGTAGTTCCATCTGAGGGCTCCTTTTTTGTCAGCCCTCATTAGAAACATTTAGTCACAACATTGTCAAATTATGTAACTTATGTACCGTTATCCGCTGCAATTGGTTAGTCACTCGGCCCTTTACCAATATAACGCTCCAGCCATTGGCCAAATTCGTGGTACCAATAAATCGAGTTTTGCGGTTTTAAGATCCAGTGGTTTTCATCCGGAAAATACACCAACCGCGCATCGACGCCTTTGCCTTTGAGCACGCCATACAGCGCCAGACCTTGCGTGACCGGCACGCGGTAATCCTGTTCGCCATGGGTGATCAGCATCGGCGTATTAAAGTTTTCCGCGAACATCGCCGGGCTGGCTTTCAGTACGTTGTCTTTGTCTTTCCACGGTGAGCCGGCATAAGCATAAGTGCGCAGCAGGGTGCTGTCGGAGGCAAACTGGGCCATCAGGTCGTAGACACCGGCGTGATTGACTAAGGCTTTGTATTTAGTGCTATGACCGGCGATCCAACTGACCAGATAACCACCATAACTGCCACCGGCAGCCGCGACGCGGCTTTCGTCGATATAACCGCGTGACGCCATGTAATCAATCGCCGCTTCGCTGTCAAAAAACGGTTTGGTGGCATGGTCGCCATGGATTGAGGCGGTGAAAGCTTCACCAAAACCGGTCGAGCCATGGAAGTTTGGCATAATCACCACATAGCCCATGGCAGCAAACACCTGTGGATGCCAGCGCGTGCCAAAAGCGTCGTTAAAAGCGCCATGCGGGCCGCCATGTAACAGACTGAGTAACGGCCATCGTTTGTTCGTATCAAAGTTGGGCGGGAAAATGACAAACATCTGGATCGGTTTGTTATCCGAGCCCGGATACGTCATTTCTTCGACTTTGCCCCATTGGGTGTTTTGCTGCAGCGCCGTGTTGATCTGACTGATTTGTTTTAAAGTGCGGCTTTTATTGTCGAGCAGGAAAATCTCCGGTAGCTGGCTGATACCATGTTGCACCAGCGCAAACTGCGCCGGGCCGGCCACTTGTACCTGTTCATTACTAGCCTGACGCAGTACTTGTTTCACCGGTCCACCGGTGGCCGGCACCGAGAACAATGACACCCGTGCTTTGTCTTCAGCGAGGAAATACAACATCTGGCTGTCTTTGCTGAAGAACCACTGCTGCGGCGACAAATCGATATTGCCGGCCAGCACTGTGGCGGTTTTCGCCGCCAGATCAAAGCGGGTCAGTTTGACATTATCGTTACCAAAATCAGTACGTTTTTGCGCGCCGTACAGCAGGCTGCGGCCGTCTGGGCTGAATACCGGTTTGCTGTCGTCGGCCGGATTGGCTTCGGTCAGGTTCACGGCTTTACCACTGCCGTCGGTCGGCAGCAGATACACATCATAATTCAGGCTGTTGTACGGTGGCTTACTGCTGATGGCACTGAGTGCCAGTTGTTTGCCGTCCGGCGACAAATCAAATTCAGCACCACCGTCGAGGCTGGTCCATTGGTTCCAGCCCGGTGTCAGCGCCTGGACGTCGCCAGTTGCAATGTCATAAGCGAAAAACTGCGTGACTTTGTCGTCGGTGAGGAAATGGTCCCAGTAGCGATACATGCGGTTTTCACTGACTTTGGCCGAATGCAGCGGTTTGTTTTCATCTTTCAGCAGCTTGAAATCACCGGCAAAACCGGCCGGCACCTGTGCACTGAACAGGATTTTTTTGCCGTCCGGGAAAAACTGCGGATTGCTGACGCTGACCGGTAAATCGGTGAGCTGGCGGGCTTCGCCACCGCCTAAAGTCAGCAGTTGTAGTTGGTTTTGTTCGCCATCGCGTTTGGAGACAAACACCAGCTGGCGGCCATCCGGGCTCCAGGCGGGCTGATTGTCGGCGGCCGGATGGAAAGTCAGTTGGGTTTGTTTGCCGGAAGTCAGTTCCAGCACATGCAGGTCGGAGTTGCTTTTGTTTTTGACCAGATCATAGCGGTTCAGGCTGAATACGGCGCGCTGGCCATCTGGTGACACCTGCATACCGGTTGGTTTTTGTACCTGATACAAGTCGGTGGCGGTCAGTGGCGCGGCTGGCGCTGCCAGCAGTGCACCGCTGGAAAAGGTAAACAACAGACTGAGCGATAAGGATAATTTCATCGGAGTTGTCCTGTAAAAAAGGCACATCAATGCTGGCTAGCATAGGGCAAGCAACGCTATGCAGGCAACAAAAGCGGACAGTCAGCGTTATCTCTCTGACCAATGACGTCGCTTATTGCACTGGTTGAGACGCAGCGGCAGGCGTGACCGGCTCTTGTTGCAGGTAGGACCAGGACAGGTAACGGCGGTAAATGGCGGAGCCTTTATCAGATCCAAGCTGTTGCCACAACGCATCGGCAACGGCTTGATGTTGCTGATAAAAGCGGTGGCTGAACATCAGATAACCAACATTGATATGTAATGCCGGCTGCATCACCACCAGACCACGATCAAGGATATTCGGCGACACCACTGACTGCCCGGCGATTTGACACAAAGTGGTCACGGCATGCACGCGGCCGGCTTGCAACAGTTCGAGGTCCATCGTACCGGACAAGGTATAGTGCATCAGCACTTGTTTCGGGCCCGGTACAATCAGCGGGGCGTACCCCAGCGGCCGGGCGACCACCAGACTGTCGATACCACTGACGCGCTGACCATCCCAACGCCAGGAACTGCCGCTTTTTTGCACCAGACAGGTATGATGCTCACTGAAGGCGCGCCGTGGATCTGGCCGTAAATCCAGCATCGGGAAGCGGCCAATGGTTTCACGCTCGGGTCGGTAGCTGGCAACCACGGCATCGGTATCGCCACTTGCCAGTTTGGCCAGACAGCGTTTCCAGGGGCGGCGCTCCAGCTGCAGGCTGATGCCGGGCAAGCTGGCAACGAGCTGTTGTAAGTGTTCGATGGTGGCGCCGGGATTGTCTTTGGGGATCGCCGCACCGTGGCCGCGGTAATAAGGTTCCAGTGGTTTATCTTCATAACAGAAACGCAGCACAAGCGGATCTTCTGCCGGCACAACAACTTGCGCTGCCTGAAGAGTTCCTGCGGTCAGTGTGGTCATCAAGAAGATCAGCAGAACGTGAAATCGCAGCACAGCACTATATCCAGAGGACTTTATTCAGGACAACCAGACCTGCAGTATCGCACAGATTTCACACAGAAGAAAAAACCGGGCAAAGAGGCATAACTTTGCCACGGTTGGCCCAAACAGCGCGCCGGAAACAGGCGACGCCGGGGCAGGCAGGACAGGGAAGAGCAGGGTCGATCACAGCGGTTGTTGCAAAAATGCCTTCAGTTCAGGTGCCAGTGCCTGAATATTCAGTAATCCGTCTAAGTGGCCCATCTGGCCGGGGATCTGCGACAGCTGGTTGGCTGTTTTACGGCGGCCCGCATTATCCAGCGCTTGTTGGCTTTGTTGCGCCATTTGCGGCGTCAGCAATAAGTCGCCCGCTGCCGGCAACCATAACACCGGTGCTTTAATATTCTTGATGGCTTGCTGCCAGTTATCGCCCATCCCAGCCCGCCATAATTGTGAGGCGCGCACCAAATACAATAAATGATTGGCGTCCTGCAGCGCGGCGCGTTGTGTCGCGACGGCGAGTAACTGATCCAGTGCAGTGAAACTGGCGCGGATATCCTGATGCGCGGCTTTATCCGCGCGTAAATCCGGATATTTCTGGTTAAAACCGGCTGGATTCAGCGCATCTAAAGTGACCCAGGCCAGCGCCATGGCAAGCCCGGCGGTTGGCTGTTGCGGTTGGTCGTAATAATCGCCTTGTTGCCAGTGCGGATCCATTTTAATCGGGTAGGCCCAGCGCTCTAACTTAATTGCACTGTAAGCGTCGATATACCCAGTGCCAATCACCGGCACCAGCCGCAGCACGCGCTCCGGATAGCGCTGCGCCCATTCAATCGCCTGAAAAGACCCCATCGAGGCACCGACCACCGCATGCAGTTTGTTTATGCCGAGGCTGTCCAATAAGGCTTTTTGTACTTCCACAAAATCAGTGGTGGTGACCACAGGAAAGCTGAGGCCATAGCGTTTGCCGGTCAGCGGATTGATGCTGGCCGGGCCCGTGGTGATCACCTGCGGATCTTTGGCATTGGCATTGACCAGCGTATCGACGCTGATGACATAAAACTGATTGGTATCAATGGCTTTACCGGGGCCGATAATGGCATCCCAATAACCGGGCGCGGCGTCTGTGGCCTGATACCGGCCGGCGGCATGCGAAGTGCCGGAAAAATAATGGGTGATTAAAATCACATTCGATTTGTCGGCATTGAGCTTGCCATAGGCTTCCCAGCCGACCTGCACTTGTTTTAATGCAGCACCATTTTGCGTGGTGAAATTCGCCAGTTCAAAGCGCTGTTTTTGCACCAGTGGCAATTCTGCCGCCTGACTGGCCACAGCGCACAGTAAGCCCAACACCAGACTCAGCAACAGCGCGGCGGATCTCATCAAATTTCGCATGCGAAAGCATCCTGTTTAATACTTTTTAGAATCTGGATTAAAACCATTGGAACAATAAAATCGCCAGCAGCGTTCCGACGGCAGGCACCACGACAGTGACTGCAGCGACCGGCCAATAGGCTAGTTGATGGCTTTCGCCACAAATCGCCCGAATGGTGGTGACGACATAACCGTTATGCGGCAGTGAATCCAAAGCACCGGATGAAATGGCGACGACGCGGTGTAATTCTTCCGGGTTAACACCACGATCCAGATACACCGGCGCCAGTTCCGGCAACGCAATCGCCTGACCGCCTGAAGCCGAGCCGGTAAGACCGGCAATAGCACTGACGGCGACCGCAGCGCCTAACAATTCAGGCCCCGGCAGATGCGTCATCGTCTGGACAATTTCAGTAAAGGCCGGTGTCAGCTTGGCAACAGCCCCAAAACCAACGACTGCTGCGGTGTTGCCAATCGCCAGCAAAGATCCCATCACGCCTTCGTTTAATGCTTTATCCAGGCTTTGAATAAAACGTCGGTTCAGCACATACAGAGCCACGACACCGCCACTCAGCGCTACAATCAGCGCGGCCTGCTGCAAACTATGATGCAGCCAGTTCGATAATCCCAGCACCACCAACAACGGGATCAGCCCCATCAGCGGATGCGGTAACGTACGGTCGGTCAGCTGCGGGTCGCTGTCGCGGCCAACAAAGACTTCACCTTTGGCCACCGCACTCTTAATCATTTTGCTTAACCAGGCATAACCAAAAGCCGCCATAAAAATCGCCACCACGATACTGACTTCCCAGCCGGCATAAGGCGAGGTGTGCAGGTATTGGATTGGGATCCAGTTTTGAATTTCCGGCGAGCCCGCTGAAGTCATGGTAAAGGTCACAGAACCTAAGCCCAGCGCCGCCGGAATAAAGCGGCGCGGTAAATTGGCGTCTTTAAATAAACTCACCGCCATCGGATAAGCTGAAAACGCCACGACAAACACCGACACGCCGCCATAAGTCAGCACAGCACAGGCCAGCACGACGGCGGCGACGGCATGCGCACGGCCGAGCTTTTTTACAATCCACAAAGCGACTGCGTCGGCAGCGCCGCTATGTTCCATCAGTTTGCCAAACAAAGAACCTAACAAAAACATCAGGAACCAGGCGGCGACAAAACCGGAAAATCCATTCATGTAGGCGTGGATAAAATCGGTATTGCCGCTGCTTTGCCAAAATGGAATGCCGTTGGTGACAGCCACGAACAAGGCGCATAAAGGTGCCAGAATAAACAGGTTCAGCCCCCGCATCGTCAGCCAGATCAGCAGGCAGAGCCCAAGCAGCAAGCCGGTTAAACTCAGCATAAAAAAGGTCCTTGATTCGGTTTTTTCTGAGTCTGAGCCATCAGGGCAGGTATCTCTATAGTACTAAGGTACAGATTAACATTTCATCAGTTCGGCCTAAAGTAACGCTATCAGTCTGAGTGTTTCGTTACTGATTTGCCTGTGCCCCGATTTTTATGACAGCGGTCACCCGGCGGGTTAGTATCAACGCGAAATGCCCGGAGCACCTATAACAAGTAACTGAAATACATCAGAAAGATAAGTGATAGCCGAGATCAGCAGGAGATGCCCGATGGCCCAGAATAATTATAAATTAAACCGTACCACTCACACTTCGTTTAAACCTGCCTTGTTGGCGCTGACCATCAGCGCCGTGCTGGCAGGCCCTGTGTATGCACAGGAACAAGCCGCAGACGCGAATGCCAAAAAAGAAGAAGCAGCACTGGAAGTGATCCAGGTCACGGCGCGTCGCACCGCAGAAAACCTGCAATCGGTGCCGGTGGCGGTGACCTCGATTGGCGCTGAAGACTTAAAGCAAAAAGGCATCGAAAACCTGACCGCTATTCAGCAACAATCGCCAAATACCACGCTGCAGGTATCGCGTGGCACTAACAGCACCTTGACCGCCTATATCCGCGGTATTGGTCAGCAAGACCCGCTGTGGGGATTTGAGCCTGGCGTTGGGATTTATATCGACGACGTGTACATGGCGCGGCCTCAGGGCGCGGCGCTGGATATTTATGATGTCGAGCGCATCGAAGTATTACGCGGCCCGCAAGGCACTTTATACGGCCGTAACACTATTGGTGGTGCGGTGAAATATGTCACTAAGCCTTTAAGCGGTGAAGACGAATTCGCCATTCGCGGCACTGTCGGCAGCTACCATCAGCGCGACTTAAAACTGTCCGGCCAAAAAGCCATCACCGACAAATTCTCCATCGGCGCCGCCGGCGCCTTTTATGACCGTGACGGTTTTGGTAAATATCTCAATACCGGCGCAGAAAACTACAACAAAGACATCATCACTGGCCGGTTTAGCGCGCAGTATCAGGCGACCGACAGTCTGCGTTTTAACTTTGCTTACGACAAAACCAAAGATGATTCTAATTCCAAAGGCGGCCATCGTTTAACGCCAAGTTTGCTGACCAAAGAAACTCCACCGGCCAGTGTTTATGATTCAAACACCAGTATGCCGGCCACCAACATGGTGCGCACTGAAGGCCACTCGCTGACGATGGCCTGGGATATCAATGCAGACTGGACGATGAAAGCCATCACCGCCAAACGCGAAGGCGTCACCGACACCAATATCGACTTTGATGCCACCAAATTACCGTCGCTGGACGTACCGGCTTTTTATGAGGACGAACAGACCTCCAATGAACTGCAGTTCCTGTATAACAGCGGCCCGCTGAAGTTTGCCTCAGGTTTGTATTCGTTTGAAGGCGACGCCTGTGGTGCTTTTGGTACTGTGCTGGTGTCTGGCCTTGGCGTAACAATTGAAAACGGTGGCTGTGTGCAA
The DNA here is from genome assembly GCA_034519945.1 of Rheinheimera sp. Classification (GTDB taxonomy): domain Bacteria; phylum Pseudomonadota; class Gammaproteobacteria; order Enterobacterales; family Alteromonadaceae; genus Pararheinheimera. Next base: position 1,121 of record JAXHNX010000002.1, on the reverse strand, counting down.
ACGGATTCTTTCGCCGGTTATGCGCAGGGGACTTATCAGGTCAATGATCAGTGGTCGTTCACCTTGGGCGGCCGTTACACCGAAGATGACAAAGACGCTAACGTTTATCGTTATGTTTATCTCGGTTATAAACTGCCACGCATCAGCGCAACCAAAATCGGCACTCAGTCGGACTTTAAAGGCAGTGAAAACTTCAGCCATTTCTCGCCGCGCGTTGGTTTTGAATATCAGGCCAATGACAGCATGATGGTCTACGGCTCGTACACCGACGGCTTTAAATCCGGTGGTTTTGATATGCGCGGCAACCAGTCGGTCAACCCGAATGCCGGCGACCCGTATCAGCCAGAAACAGTGGATACTTATGAACTGGGTGTGAAAAGCGAATGGCTGGACCGCCGCCTGCGCGTAAACGCCGCCGTATTTACTTCAGCTTATGACGATATGCAGGTAACAGTGCAGCGCGCGGTCAACAACACGGTCGCATCACAAGTGCTGAACGCTGCCAGCGCCGATATCAATGGTATTGAATTAGAAGCGACCGCGGTGGCGACTGATGCACTGCAATTTAACCTGATTGTTGGTTATACCGACGCCAAGTTTAACGAAGTGCTGTTTTATGATGCCGTGACCAAAACCACCTCGGATGTGTCTGGGTTGTGGTCTTTTGCCAACACGCCGGAACTGACCGCGACTTTAGGCGGTAAATACACAGTGGCGATGTACGGCGGCGAACTGGTGCTGAACGCCAACCTGTCGCACCGCAGCGAAACGCAGATTTTTGAACTGCCATCGATGCTGGACTACGGCGGTTACACGCTGTTTAACGCCGGCGCCACCTGGTATTCCGCCGATGGTCATTGGGATGTGTCACTGCAGGGCCGTAACTTAGGCGATAAGATCACCCGCATCGCCGGTTACAACTTCCCGCTGCTGGCAGCCGAGCAAACCATCACGGCTTACTACGGTGACCCAAGAACAGTCAGTTTGTCGCTGGGTTACCGGTTCTGATGACTTGTTAAAGACGATTGGTTGCTGGCGCGGGGCTACTCAGCCTCCGCGCCTGCCAACTGCGCGACGCCATCAAAGCCGGTGTGGGTGTAATGCTTGCACCGGCTTGTCTG